>NZ_CP151076.1:3524164-4880828 GCF_038096165.1 Pseudomonas sp. G.S.17 | reverse complement strand
AAGCGCAATGATGTAGTTCTTGTTCTGTGAGTCAGTCATGTCGATTGCCTTGCAATAATGGGTGAGTTTCAAGAGAGCGGGTGAGGTTCAAGCTCAAGCCCGGACTTTCAGGGCAGCAACATCAGCATCCTTTTTTACAACGGGTGCGGCACTGGCAGGGGTGGCGTTGGGCAGATGGCGCGCGATCAACGCACGATAGCTGGCAGCGCCGAGGCAGGCACCAAGAATTGGTGCAAAAATCGGAACCAGGAAGTAGGGAATATCGCGTCCGCCGGTGAAAGCCATTTCACCCCAGCCCGCAATGAACGTCATCAGTTTAGGGCCGAAGTCCCGTGCAGGATTCATGGCAAAGCCGGTCAGCGGGGCGGTGGAGGCGCCGATCAATGCAACCAGCAAGCCAATCAACAAGGGTGCCAGGGCGCCGCGTGGCAGGCCGTTGTTGTCGTCGGTCAGCGACATGATCACCGCCATCAGGATCGCGGTAATCACAAATTCCACCAATGCCGCCTGACCGATTGAAATCGCCGGATTAGGGTAGGTGGTGAACGCCGAGGCCAGCTCGAGGCTTTCAAGCGTGCCGCGCACCATGTGGTGAGTTTGTTCGAATTCGAAGAAAAGACTCACATACAGCAAATACACCAGACCGGCACCGCAAAAGGCTCCAGCCGTTTGCGCGGCGATATAAAACGGCAGTTTGCGCTTTTCAAAACCGGCAAACAGACTCAGCGCGATGCTGACCGCCGGATTGAGGTGAGCTCCGGAAACTCCGGCGCTGAAATAGATCGCCATGCTGACCGCCAGGCCCCAGATGATGCTGATTTCCCATAAGCCGAACGTGGCACCCGCGACCTTGAGCGCCGCAACACATCCTGTGCCGAAAAAAATCATCAGGGCTGTGCCCAGAAATTCGGCCACGCATTGGCCTTTCAGCGTCGGTTGTTGTAGAGCGATTGTCATGAAGTACCTCGTTTTTTGTTTTTGTGCAGCGCCGTGTGCAATTCACCGGTGCTATCTTTTTCATCGTGTTGGCGAAACCCCATCGCCGACCGAGATTCGACCGTGGCTAGAAATATAGTTCCGATGATATTCGTAAACGAAAAAATATAGACAAGAATGAATACTGTCAAAGGTCGAATGTGAACCATAGGCCATATTGTGACCAAAGGGCTGAAGCGGGTTGCGATTTGTGGCGCATGAGGCGTCCTTGAGCAGTCATCACCCAGGATTCAGGCGCTGATCAAGACGCGCTGACGGCGGATCGCTTAAAGTAGCGGCCTGAATCGATCTGCCCGCCACCCTGGAGTGCTGCATGACCCCCGCACTGGATCTGCTGAAAAAAGTTCGCGCCGAACATCGTGTCCACAGTTACGAACATGACCCGAAAGCGGCATCGTATGGCCTGGAGGCCGCAGAAAAGCTTGGGCTGAATCCGCAGCAGGTCTTCAAGACGCTGCTGGCGAGTACGGAAAAGGGCGAGTTGCTGGTGGCGGTGGTCCCGGTGGTCGGAACGCTGGATCTCAAGGCGCTGGCCCATGCGGCGGGTGCCAAGAAGGCGGAAATGGCCGATCCTGCCGCCGCTCAGCGTTCGACCGGCTACTTGCTTGGCGGGATCAGCCCGTTAGGCCAGAAGAAGCGTTTGCGCACATTCATCGACCAAAGCGCCGAGGCATTCGCAACGATTTACGTCAGCGCCGGACGGCGCGGGCTGGAGGTCGAGCTGGCGCCAGCGGTGCTTGCCGAGCAGACCAAGGCGATTTTCGCGCCGGTTGGGCGTAGCTGACTGGTGGTGCGAGCTTGCTCGCGAAGGCAATTCCTGACGCGCTAACCTGCTGGTGATGTAACTACCTCTTCGCGAGCAAGCTCGCTCCCACACAGTCTGCACAGGTAGTGCGTCTCCAGTCTGTCAGCTCAAGCCAGCGCTCTGCGCGGAAATACTCCCCGCCGCCGGAAACACCACCAGGTGTTCAGCCGCGACGCGAATCCCGACTTCTTCACCTGCGAGGTAATCAGCATGGCTCGGAAAGATCGCCTCCAACTGGCTGCCGGTGGAAAGTTGCAAGCGGTAGAGCGTTGATGCGCCCTGGAATGTCTTGCTGGTTACCCGCGCCTTGAGCGCACTGTCCCGGTCATAAACGATATCGTCCGGGCGCAGCAATACATCGACGGCGCTGCCTTTGATTGAGGGATACGCACGGTTGCCTTGCAACACGCCCAGTTCGGTTTGCACCGATTGTGGGTCGACCATCAGGCCACGAATGAAATAGCCCTGGCCAATGAAGCTGGCAACGAACGGCGTAAGGGGTTCGTGATACAGGTTGTAGGGCGTATCCCACTGCTCAAGACGACCTTCCTTGAAGACCCCGACATGATCGCTGACCGCAAACGCCTCTTCCTGATCGTGCGTGACCAGAATCGCACTGGTGCCGCGCGCCTTGAGGATGTCGCGAACTTCATGGCTCAACCGGCGCCGCAATTCCCCATCCAGGTTGGAGAACGGTTCATCGAGCAATAACAACTGCGGCTCGGGCGCCAATGCACGCGCGAGGGCGACGCGCTGTTGCTGGCCGCCGGACAACTCATGGGGATGACGCTTGCCCAGTGCGCCGAGGTTGACCAGTTCCAGCAGTTCTTCGGTTACCTGCTTGAGACGCGGATGTTTGCGAATGCCAAACGCGATGTTCTCGGCGACGCTCAGGTGTGGGAACAACGCGTAGTCCTGGAAGACCATGCCGATGCGGCGCTTCTCCGGCGCAAGGGTAAAACCCGGTCGGGAAATGGCTTCCCCGGCGAGGGTGATTTCCCCTTCATGCACCGGTTCAAAGCCGGCAATGGCGCGCAGGGTCGTGGTCTTGCCACAGCCGGAAGAACCCAACAGGCAGCCGATATCGCCGGCGTTCAGGTGCAGATTGAGATTCTGCACCACCCGTTGATCCTGATAGCCGCATGCCAGATTGCGCAGATTCAGCAGAAGCGGCTGGCTCATTCTGGCTGGCAGGATGGCGCGACAAGAAATTCGAGCAAGGCTTTCTGCGCGTGCAGACGATTTTCCGCCTGATCCCACGCCACGGCGCGCGGATCGTCGAGCAAATCGACGCTGATTTCTTCGCCTCGGTGTGCGGGCAGGCAATGCATGAACAGTACGTCTTCGGCAGCCAGGTCCAGCAGTTCCCGGGTCACCTGGAATGGACGGAACTGCGCGATGCGCTTGGCGGTTTCTTCTTCCTGGCCCATGGAGGTCCAGACGTCCGTGCTGACCAGATGCGCGCCAGCGACGGCTTCGCGAGGATCGCGCACCACCGTTACCCGCTCGCCGGCCAGGGCCAGGAATTCAGCGTTGGGTTCATAACCGGCGGGGCAGGCAACCCGCAGCTGAAAGTCGAACTGAATCGCCGCTTCTATATAGCTGTTGCACATGTTGTTGCCATCGCCGATCCAGGCGACTGTCTTGCCTTTGATCGAGCCGCGATGCTCCAGGAAGGTCTGCATATCGGCCAGCAATTGGCACGGGTGTAAATCGTCAGACAAACCGTTGATGACCGGGACGCGAGAGTTGGCTGCGAACTCGAGCAGATTGCTGTGGGCAAACGTACGAATCATCACCACGTCGAGCATGCTCGAAAGCACGCGTGCGGCGTCGCCAATGGGTTCACCACGGCCCAATTGAGTGTCACGAGGCGACAAAAAGATCGCCTGGCCACCCAACTGGATCATGCCGGCTTCAAAGGAAACACGGGTACGTGTCGATGATTTTTCGAAAACCATCCCCAGCACCCGGCTTTTCAGTGGCTCGTAAAGCACGCTGCGATTTCGCAGCTCCTTGAGCTCCACGCCGCGTCGAATCAGGCGCACGAGCTCTTCCGGCTGGTAGTCCATCATCGAGAGAAAGTGCCTGGCGTTCATCATTAACTACCTTTTTGCAACAGACCGCAGATGCTCAAAGCCGGGTTTTATCGGGAAAACGGGCGAGATCTACGGCGGAGGCCGCACGAGGCGGCGAATAGGAAAGGCGCGATGGTATAAAAAAATGTCGCCTCTTACCAATAGCGGCATTGATTTATAAGCCTTTAGCAATGTTTTGAAACATGCTTGGGCCGATCGTGAGCCGTTGTGGGATTGTCAGCGTCGGCTAGACTCTTTACATCCTCACGAGGATTTCACCCTGCTGGAAGCGGGGAAGCACATTTGTACACCGACCTCACGAGCCAATGCAATTGCTGCCGACCCCAGCGTTGTTATGCGTAGCATATGCGACCTGCTTCACGTGGCTGACACGTCGCCCGTTTCATTACGTTTCATAAAATGCCGCGCTGAGTTATAAATGGCTGGCGCGCAATCAAGAGGCTCGGGGAATGGATTCAAAAGAACATCAACTGACGGAGTTGCTCGGTCTCACGGCCCGCACCCTCACACATCTCACAGCTTCCATGACTTCAATGTCATTCGAGCTGCTGCGCAGCGAAGACGAAGTGACCCGCTCTGCCGGTCGTCGCATGATCGACCGTATGGCGACCATCAGCTCCGGTCTGGATGAACACTGGCGCCTGATCGGCGAACTGACCGGCGTTCATGTGGCTCAGGAACAGATCGAAACCGTTCACGAAATCCAGCTGCAACGCAAGATCACGCCCATCGGCGGCTGATCCTCCGTCCCATCGGCGCGCCTGATGCCCGCCGATTCACGGGATGAACGACTCTGGCGAACTCGCCTGCCACGCCCCATAGTTTGGTTTGCTCGATCAGTTCAGATCGCGACGACAAAAATATGAGGCTGGCGATGACCAAGACCCTCCACCACCGTGCCTGTCACCTGTGTGAAGCCATTTGCGGCCTCACCATCGAAACCACTTCGACTGCGGAGTCTGGAACGCAAATCACCTCGATCAAGGGTGATGCGCTGGACACATTCAGTCGCGGGCATATCTGCCCCAAAGCGGTGGCATTGCAGGATATCCAGAATGACCCGGACCGACTGCGCCAGCCGATGCAGCGCATTGGCGATCAATGGCAGCCGATCAGCTGGCACGACGCGTTCGAGCTGGTGGCCGAGCGTCTGCTGTCCATTCAGCAGCGGCATGGGCAAAACGCCGTGGCGGTGTATCAGGGCAATCCCAGCGTGCATAACTATGGGTTGATGACGCACAGTAATTATTTTCTCGGCCTGCTCAAGACCCGCAATCGTTACTCCGCGACTTCCGTGGATCAACTGCCGCATCACCTCACCAGTTTCCTGATGTACGGCCACGGGTTGCTGCTGCCGATCCCCGACATCGATCACACCGATTTCATGCTGATCCTGGGTGGCAATCCACTGGCTTCCAACGGCAGCATCATGACCGTTCCGGATGTGGAAAAACGTCTGAAAGCGATCCAGGCTCGCGGCGGCAAAGTGGTGGTGGTCGATCCCCGGCGCAGCGAAACGGCGGCGATTGCCGATCAACATATGTTCGTTCGGCCTGGCGGCGACGCGGCCTTGCTGTTCGGTCTGCTCAATACACTGTTCGAGGAAGGTCTGACCCGCGTCAGCCATCTTCCAGTGGACGGCCTGGATGAAGTACGCCAGGCGATTGCTGCGATGACGGCCGAAGCGATGAGCCCGCGTTGTGGTGTCCCTGCGCAGCAAATCCGGCAACTGGCGCGGGATTTTGCCGCAGCCGACAAAGCCGTGTGTTACGGGCGCATGGGCATATCCACGCAAGTGTTCGGCACCTTGTGCCATTGGCTGGTGCAGTTGATCAATCTGGTCAGCGGCAATCTTGATCAAACCGGCGGCGCCTTGTGCACCGAACCGGCAGTGGATCTGGTCAGTACGACGTCCGGTGGGCATTTCAATCAGTGGCAGAGCCGGGTTTCCGGTCTTCCTGAATACGCTGGCGAGTTGCCGGTATCGGCGCTGGCCGAAGAAATCCTCAGCGAAGGGGAAGGGCAGGTCAAAGCGTTGATCACCGTGGCGGGCAATCCGGTGCTGTCGACACCCAATGGCCGCCAGCTGGATCAGGCGCTGGACGGGCTTGAGTTCATGCTCAGCATCGATTTGTACATCAACGAAACCACGCGCCACGCCGACTTGATCCTGCCTTCAACGTCGGCGCTGGAAAACGATCATTACGACACGACGTTCAACATGTTCGCCGTGCGCAACGTGACCCGTTTCAATCGGGCGATTCTCGAAAAACCGGCAGGCGCCTTGCATGACTGGGAAATCTTTGTCGGCCTGGCCAAGGCTTTTGCTGCCAGGGCCGGACGCGAGTTGAAACCGACCATGGCTCCGGCACAGATGATCGATCGGGGTTTGCGTGGCGGATTGTATGGCGACGCGTCGCAATACCAGCTGTCCGTGGATCGCCTGCTTGATCATCCCCATGGCGTGGACCTTGGCGCGCTGAAGCCGAACCTGGCGTCACGCTTGAAAACTGCGAATGGGCACATTCAGGCCGCGCCCGAGGTGATCATGGCTGATCTTGCGCGTTTCGCCGCCGCCAGCGCCCCAGTCGTCGGCGAATTGTTGCTGATCGGTCGCCGTCATGTGCGCAGTAATAATTCCTGGATGCACAACTATCACCGGCTGGTGAAAGGCAAGCCGCGCCATCAGTTGTTCATGCATCCCGACGACCTTGCCAGTCGTGGGCTGAGCGATGGACAGCAAGTGCGCGTCAGTTCCCGGGTGGGTGTCATTGAAGTGCAGGTGCTGGCCAGTCTCGACATGATGCCGGGCGTGGTCAGCCTGCCTCACGGTTGGGGTCATGCACGGCCTGGCGTACAAATGGGCATCGCGCAAAGCCAGCCTGGCGTCAGCGCCAACGACTTGACCGATGAGCGGCAGCTCGACAGCCTGTCCGGCAATGCGGTGTTGAACGGGGTTTGTGTGCAGGTTGCTGCTGCCTGAGGGCAGGGAAGGCTGAGCGTCCTGCTCGGGATTCCGTTACAATGCGCCACCGTGTCGACAACTGAGTCGGAAAAAGTTAAGCCGAGGTGCTCCATGGATATCATCGAAACGATTAAAGAGCAGATTGCCAACAACACCGTTCTGCTTTACATGAAAGGCTCTCCGAATGCCCCGCAGTGCGGTTTTTCGTCGAAGGCTTCCCAGGCATTAATGGCATGCGGCGAGAAATTCGCGTATGTCGATATCCTGCAGAACCCGGAAATCCGCGCCAACCTGCCAAAGTACGCCAACTGGCCGACTTTCCCACAACTGTGGGTAGCAGGCGAACTGGTTGGTGGTAGCGACATCATCACCGAAATGATGGCTGATGGCTCGCTGCCAACGCTGGTCAAGGAAGCAACCACCAAAGCTGCGGCCAGCAAGACCGAAGCTTGATAGAACCTGTTGGCGGGTATTTCACTCGCCAACCGCAGGACCGGCTTCAGCCAGGAGTGGGTTCTCCCGGCTGAAGCCGGTCCTGCAACAAAAAGCCCCGCTCTCGTTAGAGACGCGGGGCTTTTTTGTATCGGTCGATCAGGCTGTTCAGTCGCCCATTTGCGACTGCAGGTAGTTTTCAATCCCTACCTTGTCGATCAGACCGAGCTGGGTTTCGAGCCAGTCAATGTGCTCTTCCTCGGATTCGAGAATGTCTTCCAGCAGTTCGCGGCTGCCGAAGTCGCCAACCACTTCAAAGTGCGCAATGGCAGCCTTGAGGTCGGCCAAGCCTTTTTGCTCTATCTTCAGATCGCACTCAAGCATTTCCTTGGTGTGTTCGCCGATCAGGATCTTGCCCAGCTCTTGCAGATTAGGCAGGCCTTCAAGGAACAGGATGCGCTTGATCAGCTTGTCAGCGTGTTTCATCTCGTCGATGGATTCGTGATACTCGTGCGCACCCAGCTTTTTCAGACCCCAATCTTCGTACATGCGGGCATGCAGGAAGTATTGATTGATCGCGACCAGCTCGTTTCCGAGGATCCTGTTGAGATGCTGGATGACTGTAATGTCGCCTTTCATGTTCGAGGTCCTGCCAATGGCTTGTGTCTATAAAAAGCAAGTTTGAGCCGCAGTTATAACTCTGTCAAACCTAAGTTATTGAATACTAAGTGAAAATAAATAGTAATAAGAATGTTTGTGTTCCGCATCTTGGTCCTAAGCGTTTGAATTACAGGCATAAAAAAACCGGACACTGGGTCCGGTTCTTTGAATTCGTTTGATCAGGCGACTGAAAATTCTGCGGGGTAAGCCAGCGAGGGCTTGCTGATTTGCAGTTCGCTGAGCGTATTACGCACGACTTCCTTGGCGAGGCACGCGCATTTCCCACATTGGCTGGCTACGCCCAGGGTTTGGCGGACGTCGCGATAACTGCAGCAGCCCTCGAGAATTGCATCCCGGATTTGACCGTCAGTAACACCTTGGCAGAGGCAGACATACATAAGTGAGAACCGTCGCTGTTCATTGCTCGATGCGGAGGATACTAATGTTAATGAGAATGCTTGTCAAAACTCTTTGAGAGACTTTCGCGCACCACCGATGAATGGTAAATCACGGAATATGCTTAGCGTTGAATGGCCTAAGGCTTATATCGCGGCGAAAAAAAACCGGCCTGTAAAAGGCCGGTTTTTCTCAAGCAGACAACGACTCAGTCGTTGAAGTCTTCCCAGCCGCCCATCTGTTTCCAGCGATTGACGATGCCGCAGAACAAGTCAGCGGTCTTCTCGGTGTCGTAGCGAGCCGAGTGCGCCTCGCGGCCGTCAAAGTCGATGCCGGCCGCCTGACAGGCCTTGGCGAGCACGGTCTGGCCGTAGGCAAGTCCGGCCAGTGTCGCGGTATCAAAACTGGAAAACGGGTGGAACGGATTGCGCTTCATGTCCAGCCGCGCCACGGCGGCATTGAGGAAGCCCAGGTCAAAGCTGGCATTGTGTCCGACCAGCACCGCGCGCTTGCAGCCATTGGCCTTGAGCGCCTTGCGCACGCCACGGAAAATGTCGGTCAGGGCAGTTTCTTCACTGACGGCCATGCGCAGCGGATGGTCGAGTTTGATTCCGGTGAATTCCAGCGCTGCCGCTTCGATGTTCGCGCCCACGAAAGGCTCGACCCGAAAGAAGTAGGTGTGCTCCGGGAAGACAAAGCCCTTTTCGTCCATGCCGATGGTGACCGCTGCGATTTCCAGCAGGGCATCGGTGGCGCAGTTGAAACCACCGGTTTCAACGTCGATGACGACAGGCAGATAGCCACGGAAACGGGCAGCCATCGGGTGACGCGAGCCGCCTCCGCCGTGACCTTCCTGTTCGTCGTCGAAATGATCTTCACTCACGTGTGTGTCTCCAGCAGGCGCCAGCGCAGTTTTTCACCGGCACGCAGGGGTATTACGGACAGCTCGCCAAACGGCAGACTGGTGGGCGCGGTCCATTCATCACGGACCAGCGTTATGGTGTCTTGGTGAACCGGCAGGCCGTAGAAGGCCGGGCCGTGGAGGCTGGCAAATCCCTCCAGTTTGTCCAGGGCATTGCGCTGCTCGAAGGCCTCGGCGTACATCTCGATCGCCGCGTAAGCGGTGTAGCAACCGGCGCAACCGCAGGCAGCTTCCTTGGCATGCTGGGCATGAGGTGCGGAGTCGGTGCCCAGGAAGAACTTGGTGCTGCCGCTTGTTGCGGCATCCAGCAAAGCACTCTGGTGCGTGTTGCGCTTGAGAATCGGCAGGCAATAGAAGTGCGGACGGATGCCGCCGACCAGCATGTGGTTGCGGTTGTAGAGCAAGTGGTGGGCAGTGATCGTCGCCCCGACATTCTCGGAAGCCTGATTGACGAACTGCACGGCCTCGGCGGTGGTGATGTGTTCGAACACCACTTTGAGCGTCGGGAAACGCTCGACGACGCGGGTCAGTTGTTCATCAATGAACATCTTCTCGCGGTCGAACACGTCGATTTCGCCCCGGGTCACTTCGCCATGCACTAACAGTGGCATGCCGACTTCGGCCATGGCCTCAAGCGCCGGGAAGATCTTGTCGATGCTGGTCACGCCGGAATCGGAGTTGGTGGTCGCGCCGGCCGGGTACAGCTTGGCCGCGTGAACGAAGCCACACGCCTTGGCCGAGCGGATATCTTCCGGCTGGGTCAGGTCGGTGAGGTACAGCACCATCAAAGGCTCGAAACGGCTGCCGGCCGGACGTGCCGCGAGGATGCGCTGGCGATAAGCGTCAGCTTCCTGTGCATTGCGTACGGGTGGCACGAGGTTCGGCATGATGATTGCGCGACCAAAAGTGCGCGCAACGTCGGCAACGGTGTGAGGCAAAACAGCTCCATCGCGGAGGTGAATGTGCCAGTCGTCGGGACGCAGGAGGGTCAGGCGGTCAGACATTGGGGATTCCAGGCGGGTCAAACTCGCTGGGAATGCTACCGGAAAAGACTCTCTCAGGCACTCGCTATCAAGTTTTGTAGGAAGTTACCGATAGCCAGTTGTAGGAAGCCATTTTTTGGTAACGCCGTATTTTTTTGTGGAGCCTCCCGTGCGCCAGCGATATTTAGCCTTGCTCAGCCTTTTCGCCAGCCTGCCGGCGATGGCTATTACTTTCCAGACGCGTCTGGAAAGTATCGAGTGGAAGGTCGAAGGCGATCAGTTCGAGTGTCGTCTGAGCCAACCCATCACCGATTTCGGTGCGGGCGAGTTCGTGCGCCGGGCGGGTGAGCAAGCGATCTTCCGCATCAAGGCGTCCGGGGCAATGATGGGCCCAGGCTCCGCGACTCTGCTGGCTGCCGCTGCGCCCTGGCAGCCGGGACGCGGCGATATCAATCTGGGCTCGGTTCGGGTCAGCAACGGCGGCTTTCCCTTCAACAGCTCTCAGGTGCAGGCCGGGCGGTTGATCAATGGTTTGATGGACGGCCGCAGCCCGGTCATCCGGCATTATTCCCGTGACGGCGGCACCATGGAAGTGCGCTTGCTGCCGGTCAAGTTCAACAAAGCGTTCAGTGACTATCAAATGTGTGTCACCAAGCTGTTGCCGATGAACTTCGACCAGGTCAAGCAGGCCGAGGTCGGCTTCCCCGGTGGCGGTATCGAACTCGACACCCGTGCCAAGTCACAGCTGCAAACGGTAGTGGCTTATCTGAAGGCTGACCCAACGGTCAATCACATCGAGCTAGACGGACACTCCGACAACAGTGGCAATCGCCTGACCAACCGTGACCTTTCCCGACGTCGCGCATTGGCGGTGATGGATTTCCTCAAGGCCCAGGGCGTTCCAGAAGAGCAGATCACCTTGCGCTTCCATGGCGAGCGTTACCCGCTGGCGCCGAACACCAATAACGCCAACCGCGCCCGCAATCGCCGGGTGAACATTCATCTGGAGCGGGTTACTCCCGACGAGAAGCCCGCGCCCGTTGCCTCGGCAGGCAGCGCAGCCAGCACTTCCTGATCGAGCGAGATTCGTCGCGCCCTCGACATAAACTGTCGCTTCATCGTCAGAAGCTGTCGCGCCACTGTAAAACGCTGCCCATGAGCGGTAGAATCCCGGGTTTTCCGTACAACCCGGTGGAGTGATGGCATGGCGGACGTAAACAAGGTAGTTCTCGCGTATTCCGGTGGCCTGGATACTTCGGTAATCCTCAAGTGGCTGCAAGATACGTACAACTGCGAAGTGGTGACTTTTACCGCTGACCTGGGTCAGGGCGAAGAAGTCGAACCCGCACGTGCCAAGGCTAAAGCCATGGGCGTGAAAGAAATCTACATCGACGATCTGCGCGAAGAGTTCGTGCGTGATTTCGTATTCCCGATGTTCCGTGCCAACACCGTCTACGAAGGCGAGTACCTGCTGGGTACTTCCATCGCTCGCCCGCTGATCGCCAAGCGCTTGATTGAAATCGCCAACGAAACCGGCGCTGACGCCATTTCCCACGGCGCGACGGGCAAAGGTAACGATCAGGTTCGCTTCGAACTGGGTGCTTACGCGCTCAAACCAGGCGTCAAAGTGATTGCCCCTTGGCGTGAATGGGATTTGCTGTCCCGTGAAAAGCTGATGGACTACGCCGAGAAGCACTCGATCCCGATCGAACGTCACGGCAAGAAGAAATCACCGTACTCCATGGACGCCAACCTGCTGCACATTTCCTATGAAGGCGGCGTTCTGGAAGACACCTGGACCGAGCACGAAGAAGACATGTGGCGGTGGACCAAGTCCCCGGAGGACGCACCGAATGTTGCGACCTACCTGGAACTGACCTATCGCAATGGCGACATCGTCGCGCTCGACGGCGTTGAAATGACACCTGCCACCGTGCTGGCTACGCTAAACCGCATCGGCGGCGAAAACGGCATTGGTCGTCTGGATATCGTTGAAAACCGCTATGTGGGCATGAAATCCCGTGGCTGCTACGAGACGCCAGGCGGCACCATCATGCTGCGCGCTCACCGCGCCATCGAGTCGATCACCCTGGATCGCGAAGTCGCTCACTTGAAAGACGAGCTGATGCCCAAGTACGCCAGCCTGATCTACACCGGCTACTGGTGGAGCCCTGAGCGTCTGATGCTGCAACAGATGATCGATGCCTCCCAGGCTCATGTGAACGGTGTCGTGCGTCTGAAGCTGTATAAGGGCAACGTGATCGTGACCGGTCGCAAGTCCGACGAGTCGCTGTTCGATGCCAATATCGCGACATTCGAAGATGATGCCGGTGCCTACGACCAGGCTGACGCAGCAGGCTTCATCAAGCTCAACGCCCTGCGCATGCGTATCGCGGCCAACAAAGGCAGAAAGCTGTTCTGACCTGACGTAAAAAATGCAGCACCTTGAACGGGTGCTGCATTTGAAATTCTTACTGAGCGGCATCGTATTCCTCAGGCTAGCGTGTTGTTACCAAGGCGCTGACTATCCGGTTTTTTTGCTTGAGGCCTTTCCATAAGGTCGTCTGTTCTCCTGTGCTTGCAGGCTGGCCCCGAGCGCCGGTTTGACGAACGCGAGCAAATCCTCCGTTCTCTTGCTATAGCGCTTTAACAGCGTCATCAGTCTTTTTTCGAATTCCAGCTCCTTGATAAGCTCAGGATTATTCTTGAGGTCTTCAAGGCGTTGCAGGTTTTCGTCCAGCGCACGCTCTGCGTCGCGGTAATCTTTTAGTTTTGACATGATATTTTCCGTCGTCTGTCCTTGGGCTGGATTGAGTCATGTAAAAAGCAGTTTTCATAAACGTTTTGTCCTTTGTTGATTTCGTTAAACATTAGCTCTTTTTTTTTGGAGCGTATTTGTTGCGTCTGCAACATTTGAAGGTTGGGCCAGTACAGTAGATTGATTGAAGTGCTTGATTACACAGTGTTTAAATGCTTTCGCTTTTCTGGCATGGATCAAGCTGTCAGCTTAATTGTATTATTCCTACAAAATCCATCGCTTAAGTCTGTTGGTTTTTGTCCGTCTGCGGCGGGCTACATGACGTTTTCCTACAGCTATATTCTTCTTTGCTGAAACTCAGGTTCAACGCCATTGCCTCTTTCGAAGTGTTGCTTTGAGAGGGCGGCGGTTCAGGATTGTTCTCGTCTTCAAGGCGCAAGTGTTTCAGTTCCGTGGGCGTGTATAGCACTTTATTGTTAAAATTCAATGTCAGAAAAAATAACACTACCAAGGTTGAAGGGAAGGCGATCAGAAACCAGATATATATCTGGCGGTTTTCGTCATCCAGGTAAGGCAGTACCGTGGTCGCTGATGCTTCAGATAAAGCTGCAAATGCCGCAATGACGCTGATGGGGTTTACAATCCGGTTTAAACGTTTCATTTTTGTTCCTTTCAGGTACGGGGATAAGTACGCCGATAGGCGATAGAGAACGTTTAATCAGATTGAATTTTTTTTCGCAATATCCGAAAAGGGGTCAAGAGTCGAGAGCTATCCCTTTCGATCCGGGCGAAGGTAAAAGCGGGGAGGCGTGCGGCGGCGCAAGAGCCGCTTGCCGGGGAGCTGGGTTGTTCAGGGCGTAAGGCCGGTACTGACGGGGTGTCGGCTGTCATTGCGATCAGATGGGTACCGGCCATAGGTTGGGCGCGAGCGAGGCTCAGGGAATGTCGCCGTCTTCCCTCTGCTGAAACTCGAATCGATAAGCCTTGCCTATATCCCAAACCTGCCGCACGGTCAGATCAAGCAAGCGAGCGATTTCCACCGCCGTATAACCCAGGCTGGAGTAATGCATGGCATGACCCGCGACCAGATCATCTATCTCCATGGGGTCTTGTAATGCTTCGCGCTTGATTTCGCAGATAGGTCGGCTGAACGCTATTTTTATACCGTGTTCGAATGCCAGCTGTTTTATGTCTTTCCTGTTCATCCTCAGTGAATATTGAAGCGCAGACATTCCTGCGCCTTTGGCGACCAGATCTTTGAGGAGATGAACTTTGCTGTTTTGCTCCTGAGCCTCATCCGGGGTGTCGGCGGAGGCAGGGGTAGATCGCGGCGGCGAAACATTCCCTTCCTTTATGACATCAATCACACCGCCTTCAGCGACGAATCGTTCGACGGCTGCGGTCAGGTCCATGGTACTTCGCTGATCGGGAGAGCGGTGGGTAGTCTTGTTATTCATGGTATATCCTTTTTTGAACATGGTTATACACATGGCCAATTCAAAATGAATCTACAGGCCGGACCCAGGTCTGTCAGTGTTGAGCAGTGTCTGATTGACCTTGCCTGCACTGTTCGAGTCCCTTCAGTTACTTTTGAATGGGATCCATACAATAAAAAATCTAATAATAGGGAGTCAAAGTGACATTGCCTCATAGGCGGTTACTCAATTAATTCAGCATGCTTCACGCTAAGATTAGTGAGTTGGTTGTTAAAAAAGTAACGACTGGTAATAGATTTTGCAAGTAAAAATGGACGCTTTACATGAATTGATTTGGCTTGGGGCACGGTGTCTTACATGCTTTTATTTGGCGTCTGTGAGTTTTGTAGTACATTTCCTCTTTAAGTAGAGGAGTATGGCGTCAGGTAGCAATATAGTATTAGCTATATGTCGGATGAGCGGTTTTAAACCCTTTGAGAGCGCTGCGTAGTGATGCTTTGGGTGATTAGATAGTTTGGCAATAAATAGTTATGCATCTGTCGCGCTGTGTATTTGATAACAGCAGAGCTCCGTTGTCGGGTGATAGCCGGTTCAGGACGGGCGAAGCCAAGGTGCTCCCGTTGATTGGGATTTGTCCGAAATGTTTGTAGGAAATCTCCTGAAATATATATATCTACAAAAACAGTGCTGCAATATGTGTAGTTTTTCAACAGAGGCGACGGGCGGTTTTGAGGTAATTATGTGTGCAACATTTTCTGGCTCTGGTCTCTGGCGTCCTCATCGATACCACATATCATGACTAGACAAAGAATACGCGGCCGCAGGCAGGCGCAATGAGATTACCGTACGCAGGGTGACGTGTTCGATCCGGCGGTGTTTAAACCCGGGGTTGAATGGGGTTGGTCTGTTTATTCGTCCATCGATCCCGCCAGCGTCCCGGTAATCCGACGCAAGAAATCGATCTGAAAGTAGTGGCGAGACGCTATCTAGCCTGGGGTCATCTTAAGTCCGCCGGATGCGTAGGAGTGAACCGTGGTTTGAATGAGAAATATTCATCGGTTTCCGTTGCGTCCGGTTCATTAATCATAAGAGGTGGCAGGTCCAATGCTTGTTTTGACTGTAACGATTGTCCTTGCGCTGCAATGCTCTATCCCGGTCTTTTTCGGGATGAACTATTCGTCAATTGTCAGGGAGGATATATTTTGAAAAAATTCTGGAATGCCGTAATGCGGCTGAATTTTGTAGGACTATTCTGTTGTAAGTGTACGAATGGTCTTTGGCTGTTAGTCCTAAGGGGTGAGCGCCATGCAAAGCACTAAACGACTAGGCTATTGTGCTGACTCTGAAAATTCGAATAGCGAAAAATGGACTGCCCATGAATAAAGTGCTGATCGTGGATGATCATCCCGTCATTCGCCTTGCCGTACGTATGCTGATGGAGCGTCATGGCTATGAGGTCATCGCCGAGACGGACAACGGCGTGGACGCCCTGCAGTTGGCACGCGAGCATTTGCCCGACATCGTGATTCTCGACATTGGAATTCCCAAGCTCGACGGGCTTGAAGTCATCGCTCGTTTATCGGCGATGACGCTGCCCTTCAAGGTGCTGATACTCACCTCGCAGGCGCCCGGGCATTTTTCCATGCGCTGCATGCAGGCTGGCGCGGCGGGCTACGTCTGCAAACAGCAGGATTTGACCGAACTGCTGAGCGCTATCAAGGCGGTATTGTCCGGTTACAGCTATTTCCCGAACCAGGCGCTGCACACCGTTCGTTCGAGCATGGGTAACGCCAGTGAGGCCGATATGGTCGATCGTCTTTCCGGGCGGGAAATGATGGTCTTGCAACAGCTCGCCAGGGGGAAAACCAATAAGGAGATAGCCGACGGTATGTTTCTGAGCAATAAAACTGTCAGTACTTACAAGACACGCCTGCTGATGAAGCTCAATGCTCACTCATTGGTGGACTTGATTGAGTTGGCCCAGCGCAACGGGTTGGTCTGAGACCCTATAGCCTCTCGAGCATGAGAGGCTTTGGCGGCCCGGGTGTAGCGATTCCTGCATGGCGCGTTGCGTCTTCGGTCTTAAAGATCGAAGTCGTAATCCGCCAATTGCTTTTGCAGTCGCCGCTCTTCCAGCAGGTTATCGATGGTGCGACGTTTGCTCAGGTTGGTCTTTGCCTGCTCGGCGGGCGTAGGCTCGGCCTCGTCCGACTCGACGGCAACAAAGTCGTCGTCTACGTCTATTTGCTCTTTGTCAGTGCTCATGAAGTTGACTCCAGGCTTGGGGCATTCATGGCGCACCTTATAGCGACAAAGCGGGAGCGGGTAAAAAAGATTTTTTCAATCGATCAGCCGCTGAAACCTCTATCGCTCAATCGTCCGAGGTTTTGTATTTGTAATCGCACAGGTCTTCGATTCGGCAACTGCCGCAGCGGGGCTTGCGTGCCTGGCAAACATAACGGCCATGCAGGATCAGCCAATGGTGGGCGTCGAGCAGATAATCTTTTGGTACGAATTTCATCAGTTGCTTCTCGACTTCGACCACGTTCTTGCCGGGGGCGATACCGGTTCGATTACTGACGCGGAAAATATGCGTATCCACTGCCATTGCGATCTGGCGAAACGCAGTATTGAGCACCACGTTGGCGGTCTTGCGACCCACGCCCGGCAGGGCTTCCAGCGCCTCGCGGTTTTCCGGCACCTGGCCGCCGTGCAGCTCAACGAGCATTCGGCAGGTCTCTATGACATTTTTGGCTTTGCTGTTGTAGAGGCCGATGGTCTTGATGTACTCGGACAAACCTTCGACACCCAGGTCGTATATCGCCTGCGGCGTATTGGCAACCGGGTAGAGGCGGCCCGTGGCCTTGTTGACGCTGACGTCCGTAGCCTGCGCTGACAGAATCACCGAAATCAACAGCTCGAACGGCGACGCGTAGGCCAGTTCGGTTTTCGGGTCCGGATTGTCTTGGTGGAGTCTGCGGAAAATTTCCAGGCGTTTCGCGGCATTCATGTACGGAGTGTTTCCCTGGAGGCCTGTGCCTCGTTAAATACGGGTGTCTTTTCGGCGCAGCCGTAGCGCGTTGGCCACGGCGAGCACAAGGCCTAGAAGGATAAAGCCTCCTGGAGCAAGAACTGCAAGATGAAGGCCGGACGCTGACGCAAATAGGTCAATCTGCCATCTTGATGCGCTGCTGCCAAACAACCATTGTGCGTTGCTCAACAGCGAGGCCTGACCTAGCAGTTCTCGAACCGCTCCGAGCAACATGAATGTCGCGCCGTAGTAACCGCTCAGGCGTAGCAAGCCCCGGGCGCTGCCGTGCTGGTCAGTTTCGGTACTCGATAACAGCAGACACTGAACACCGATGAGCGGCAAGTAAATGCCCAGCGCTTGATATAGCTCGAGGGCGTGCGCTTGCAGCAGCAGTCCGGCGATAGTGACCAGGGTGGCAGCAATTGTTGCGCCGATCAGCAATCGGGTAGTTGAGCGCAGCAGTGGCGCGATGGTCTTCATCAGAACGAAGTAGAGCAATCCGACCGATCCCAGCACCAACAGGAATCCCACGGATTTAACCAGCGTGTCGCTAACGCCGATCATAGGCGCGAGGCTCAAGGGGCCAATCAGCATGAACAGAACCGGGCGATTGCTGGGGTTCAAGGCCGTTCTCCTGTCAGGTTGGGCAGCAAGCGGGTTTTCTCGGTATCGAAGTAGCGCAACGTCTCGCGGATCGCGTCGATGGCGCCTCGCGAAGTCATGGTCGCGCCGGCGATTTGATCGAAGGTCCCGCCATCCTGTTTCAGTTTCCAGCCTGCATCATCCGGGTTGCTCAACGATTTGCCGAGAAAACCATTGAGCCACTGCGGTTCGGAGACTATCCGCCCGCCCAGTCCGGCTGTCTCGGCGTGACTCAGCACCTTGATTCCATTCAGCCTGCCATCCACCGACACGCCAATCAGCAGTTCTATCGGACCTGCATAACCTTGCCCTCGACTGTGAAAAATGATCGCCACGGGGCGGCTTTCCTGCGTCGCCAGAAAACCTTCGAGTACGGCCGAATCTGGCGTGCGACCGGGCAACTCCAGGGGCTGTTGCAATGGCTGGTTGTCATAACTTCGTGCAGGAATGACATCGAGCAACACCTGATTGCGCAGCGCATCCCGGCTCGCCCGGATGGCTGGCGCAGAAGTTTTCTCAAGCACCATCGTGACGCCGACGCTCAGGCATATGACGACTACGAGCAGTAGCCCGGCAAGTGGCCTGGAGAGCGGTTTCATGAATGTTCACCGGGCGTCGCTGGCGATGCGGTCAGGCGCTCCAGTGCCGGCACGGCGAGGTTCATCAGCAGTACCGCGAATGCAACACCGTCCGGGTAAGCACCCCAGGTGCGAATGACATAGATAATCAGGCCGGTGCCGACACCGAAAAGCAGGCGCGCCCTGGGATTGTCCGGCCCGGAAACCGGCTCGGTGACAATGAAAAACGCGCCGAGCATTGTCGCGCCGGTGAACCAGTGAAACAGCGGCGAGCCGTTGGAGTCAGACCCCGAACCGTTCCAGCACAGCAAACTGATCAAGAACAGGCTACCGAGCATGCCAACCGGCGCGTGCCAGCCGATCAGGCGACGTTGCAACAGCAGCGCCCCGCCAGCGAGGAAAGCCAGGTTGACCCATTCCACGCCGCGCCCGCCCAGGCTGCCGAACGCCGGACTGCGCGCGAAGAGTTCGTCGACGGTGAAACTCTTGTTGATGCGAAGTACATCGAGTGCGGTCGCCTGAGACCAGGCATCCGGGTTTGATAGGCCGCTGAGGTCGAGACCGAAGATGTGCTGCAGGCCACCCGCCAGGCTCAGGCCGTGCGTCGCGGGCCAGTGGTTCATCTGTTGGGGGAACGAAACAAGTACGAAGGCATAGCCCAGCATCGCCGGATTGAAAGGGTTATTGCCGATGCCGCCATATAAATGTTTGCCAAACAGCAGCGCAAATCCGCTGGCCAGCGCAGTCACCCACCAAGGTGAATAGGGCGGCAGCGCCAACGCCAGAAGGGTTGCACTCACCAAAGCGCTGTAATCATTGAGTGTCGGCAGCAGCGCTTGCCTGCGCAGGGCGAGCACGGCAGCTTCGACCAGCAGCGCTGCACCCGCCGCTATCAGCCAGGTGATCAATACGCCCCAACCGAAGAACCAGAAGAGGGTCAATGCCCCCGGCAGTGCGGCAATCAGCACCCACAGCATGGTTTTTTGCAGGCGCTCGTTCACCTGTTCCAGGTGGAGGGCGTTATCAGGCGTTCGCACGAGTATCCATCAATGCAGATGAGGGCTGCATTGCCGAATCAAGCGCCACCTCGGCTGTGTGCAGTGCTGTTTGCAGGGTTGCCAGTTGCTCGGCGGTGGCCTGAGCTGACAACGCTTTGTTGTAGGCGGCGCGGGCCATGGCCAATTGAATTTTTGCCCGTTTCAGGCTGCTGTCGTCGCGCGGGGCTACCGGCGTTTGCGCCGGCACGGGTGTCCGATCCTGCAGGCTCGCCAGCGCTTGCTCGGCGGCTTCGAACTCTTTTTGCATCTCCACCAGCTGCGCAGCCTGCTCGGCGATAGGCGGATGACCGAAAGCCTTGAGGGATTTGTTCAGCTGCGCCCGGCTCATGGCCAGGGTGCTGCGCGCTTTTTTCAGCGCATCTTCGGTTGTTGCCAGTTTTTGCGCGCGGATACGTTCGATAGCAGATTGCAGCGGACTCTCAAGGGTGTCTGGCTGCGCTACAGGCTTTTGCGCGCGGGCCAGCCGTTCCGCGTGACGCTGTTGCTCTTCGTGGCGCAGGCGAGCGTTGCGGGCTTCGAAGCGATGGCGGGCGTGATTGCGTTTGCGCGTTCGGGCCTGGGTTTGCTGTTCGGTCACTGCAAGGCCGCCGACAATCGGGATTACCCCCGTGAGCGGCAGGGGGAGCATATCGATGCAGTCCACCGGGCAAGGCGCCACACACAGATCGCAGCCTGTGCATTCGTCGACGATGACGGTGTGCATCATCTTTGCCGCGCCAAGAATTGCATCCACCGGACAGGCCTGAATGCACTTGGTGCAGCCAATGCACTCCGCCTCGCGGATGAACGCAACTTGCGGCGGGGCCGGGCCGCGTTCGGTGTCCAGCGCCAGAATCGGCACCTTGAGCAGCTGCGCCAGGGCCGCGATGGTTTCTTCGCCGCCGGGAGGGCATTTATTGATTGCTTCGCCGTCGACGATACCCTGCGCATAGGGCTTGCAACCCGGATGGCCACATTTGCCGCACTGGGTTTGCGGCAGCAGCGCGTCGATGCGTTGAATGAGAGTCATGGTTTGACCAGTCCGCTGAAACCAAGAAAGGCCAGCCCCATCAGACCAGCGCCAATCAGTTGGATGGGCAGACCTTGAAAGGGTGTGGGAATGAATTGCTGTCGCAGTCGTCCGGTCAGGTCGTCGAACAGGCTCAACACCAGCCAGAATCCCAATCCGCCTCCCAGACTCAACGCGACTGCATGGATCAACCCTTTATCCGGCTCGGTGCCAAGTACCATCAGCCCGAGTACGCCGGCGTTACCGATCAGCAGCAGATGCAGGCCATCCAGTGGCAAACGTGGAAATATTCGGCCGAGGGCCCGCAACGTTGGATTGATCAGCAGCACAACTGTAGGCAGGAACACGAACAGCGACAAAAAACCGAAGCCCTTGGGCAGCAAGACGTACCGGTAAACCCCGTAGCCAACCAGACTGCTTACCAACATCAGACTGAGTGTGGCGATGCCCAATGCATGCACGCGAGCACGGGTATTCGCCGTCTGCACGGAGGTGGCCAGTACCGGATCGACAGCAATCGGCTGCTGCAACACGAAGTTGTTGACCAGTGCGGCGCTGATGAAGATAAGGATGAAGTCGGTCATGTGCTTGCCGGATGTGCGAACAGGCTGAAGAGCCTTTCTAAAGGGTAGACAGTATCTGGCAAGAAACCGGTTCGTTTCGTTGGACGTTGCCGCAAAGCCTGGCGGGATATCGCCCGTTGTCCAGACTTCGCGCTGTCGCGCGACAAGCGCCAGCCCCGTTGGAGCGGTGCTTGCCCGCGAAGAACGATAACGCGGTGGATGGGTCACCGAGGCGCCTGATTCGCGGGCAAGCCTCACTCCAACGAATCGCACTTCAATTCGAATGACTCTTACTTGATACGCTGACCCGGCTTTGCGCCGCTGTCAGGGCTGAGCAAGTAGATTTCTTCGCCGCCAGGGCCCGCTGCCATCACCATGCCTTCCGATATGCCGAAACGCATTTTGCGCGGCTTCAGGTTGGCGATCATCATGGTCAGGCGACCTTCCAGCTCGGAAGGGTTCGGGTACGCGCTCTTGATGCCCGAGAACACGTTGCGTTGCTCGTCACCGATATCCAGCGTCAGGCGCAGCAGTTTGTCGGCACCTTCCACATGTTCAGCCTTGAGGATCAAGGCAACCCGCAGGTCAACGGCCGCAAAGGCATCGAACTCGATCTCGGCCGCCAGTGGCTCCTTGGTCAGCTCGCCGTTGCCTGCTGGTGCGGCATCGGTTTCGGTAGCGCTGGTGCTCAGGTCTTCTTTCGAGGCTGCGGTCATGGCTTCGACTTTTGCCGGATCGATGCGCGTCATCAGGGCCTGGAACGGATTGAGCTGATGATTGCTCAGCAGCGTCTGGTGGTCGTCCCAGGTCAGCGGCGCAACATTGAGGAATTTTTCCGCATCGGCGGCCAGCAACGGCAGCACCGGTTTGAGGAAAATCACCAATTGCCGGAACAGATTGACGCCCAGCGCACAGACAGCCTGGACTTCATCCTGTTTGCCTTCCTGCTTGGCCAGCGACCACGGCGCCTTTTCGGCGATATAGGCGTTGGCGCGGTCGGCCAGACCCATGATTTCACGCATGGCGCGGGCGAAATCACGGGCTTCGTAAGCTTCGGCGATACCTGGCGCAGCAGTCAGGAACGCATCGGTCAGCTCGGGTTCCGGATTGCCGGCCACCAGCACACCCGCGTTGCCTTTATGAATGAAGCCTGCGCAACGGCTGGCAATGTTGACGACTTTGCCGATCAGGTCCGAGTTGACCTTCTGTACGAAATCTTCCAGGTTCAGGTCCAGATCGTCGACACCTTTGCCCAGTTTGGCTGCGTAGTAATAACGTAGGTATTCCGGCGACAGGTGTTCCAGATAGGTCCGGGCCTTGATGAAGGTGCCACGGGATTTGGACATTTTCTGACCGTTTACCGTGACGTAGCCGTGCACGTTGATACCGGTCGGCTTGCGCAGGCCAGCACCTTCGAGCATCGCCGGCCAGAACAGGGCGTGGAAGTTGACGATGTCCTTGCCGATGAAATGGTAAAGCTCGGTCGTGGAATCCTTGGCCCAGTACGCGTCGAAGTCCAGGTCCGGACGGCGCGCGCACAGGTTCTTGAAGCTGGCCATGTAGCCGATAGGCGCATCCAGCCAGACATAGAAGTACTTGCCCGGCTCATCCGGAATCTCGAAGCCGAAGTACGGCGCGTCGCGGGAGATATCCCACTGCTGCAAGCCGGCATCCAGCCATTCGGCGATCTTGTTGGCCACGGCATCCTGCAAGGAGCCGCTGCGGGTCCAGCTTTTCAGCATGGCGTCGAACGCAGGCAGATCGAAGAAGAAATGCTTGGATTCTTTCAGCACCGGAATCGCGCCGGAAATAGCTGAGCGCGGGTTTTTCAGGTCGGTCGGTGCGTAAGTGGCGCCGCATTTTTCGCAGTTGTCGCCGTACTGGTCCTCAGTGCCACATTTCGGGCACGTGCCCTTGATGAAGCGATCGGCCAGGAACATCTTTTTTTCCGGGTCGAAATACTGGGTGATCGAACGCGTTGCGATATGCCCGGCATCGCGCAGGCGCTTGTAGATCATGCTCGACAGCTCGCGGTTTTCGTCCGAGTGCGTCGAGTGGAAGTTATCGAAGTCGACCAGGAAATCGTTGAAGTCCGCGCTGTGCTCGGCCTTGACGTTGTCGATCAACTGTTCCGGGGTGATGCCTTCTTTTTCGGCGCGCAACATGATTGCCGAGCCGTGAGCGTCGTCCGCGCAGACATAAATGCACTGATTGCCGCGATGCTTCTGGAAGCGCACCCACATATCAGTCTGGATGTACTCAAGCATATGGCCAAGATGGATGGATCCATTGGCATAGGGCAGGGCGCTGGTGACGAGAATCTTGCGTGGCTCGGACATGGGGCTCGGCTACTTGAAGTGAAACGGAGGTCGACCACTATAACGGTCTGGCCAACTTTTTTCACCCCGCGCAGATGTAGGAGTCGTCTGGCATGCGCAGCGAAACCATGCTGCCAATCAATAGAAGGGGTAGGATAGCCGCCTGTTTTAGTCTGCCTTTATTCGGGAGTAGCCCATGAGCGCTGTAAATCGCGCAGCGGTGGAAGCCGTCCTTCGCCAATATACCGATCCCTATTTGAATCAAGACCCGGTCACGGCCGGTTGCGTACGCGCCATCGACATCCAGGGTGAGCGTGTCAACGTCCAGCTGGAATTGGGTTACGCCGCCGGGTTGTTCAAGAATGGCTGGGCGCAGATGCTGCAAATCGCCATCGAAGGCCTGGATGGCGTGACGTCGGCCAAGGTCGAGATCAACACGGTCATCGCCGCGCACAAGGCCCAGGGGCAAATCCCCGGCCTGGCCAATGTCAAAAATATCGTTGCCGTGGCGTCGGGCAAGGGCGGTGTCGGTAAGTCCACGACGGCTGCCAATCTGGCCCTGGCGCTGTCGCGGGAAGGCGCGCGGGTCGGGATTCTCGACGCCGATATCTATGGGCCAAGCCAGGGCGTGATGTTTGGTATCGCCGAAGGTACCCGGCCGAAGATCAAGGATCAGAAATGGTTCGTGCCCATTGAATCCCACGGCATCGAAGTCATGTCCATGGCGTTCCTGACCGATGACAACACGCCGATGGTGTGGCGCGGGCCGATGGTCTCCGGCGCTTTATTGCAGCTGATTACCCAGACCGCCTGGAATGATCTGGATTATCTGGTCATCGACATGCCCCCGGGTACCGGTGATATCCAGTTGACCCTGGCCCAGAAAGTCCCGGTTGCCGGCGCGGTGATTGTCACGACCCCGCAGGATCTGGCGCTGCTGGATGCCAAGAAGGGCGTGGAAATGTTCCGCAAGGTGAATATTCCGGTGCTGGGCGTGGTCGAGAACATGGCGGTGCACATCTGTTCGAACTGTGGCCATGCCGAGCATTTGTTTGGCGAAGGCGGTGGCGAGAAGCTGGCCAGCCAGTACAACGTCGAGCTGCTGGCTTCATTGCCGCTGTCGATGTTGATCCGCGAACAGGCCGATGGTGGCAAGCCAACGGTCATTGCCGAGCCGGAAAGCCAGATTGCCATGGTTTATCAGGAATTGGCGCGGCACGTTGGCGCGCGGATCGTCCTGCAGGAAGCAGAAAGCCCGGCGATGCCGAATATTTCGGTTAGCGATGACTGAAAAGGGTTTTCTTTGCTCGTGATTGCGGCGTAGGGCCGGCTTTGGCCGGGAGTCGGTTGGTCTATGCACTGCAACGGTGTAGACAGTAACGCCGCTCTCCCGGCTAAAGCCGGCCCTACCGTTTCTTCGCTGGCAGCGCGGAAAAACAGCAGGCATAAAAAAACCCCGCTTTTGGCGGGGTTTTTTTTAAGCGATTCAGTACAAGTTAGATAACTTGAACTTCTTCAGCTTGCATACCTTTCTGACCGCGGGTAGCGATGAAAGAAACCTGTTGGCCTTCTTTCAGGCTTTTGAAGCCGTCGGATTGGATAGCTTTGAAGTGAACGAACAGGTCGTCACCCGATTGTGGAGTGATGAAGCCGAAGCCTTTTTCATCGTTGAACCACTTAACGGTACCAGTTTGGCGATTAGACATGGTGTATCTCCTTGGACAAAGTTAACTGCGACTCAGGAAATGCCCTGGCCGAGACTGAGTGCAAAGAGCAGGAAAAATTCTTGGAGATGGTTGGATCGAAATTCAACATCGTGTAGAGATTCTCAGTGACACAAGCAACACAGTGACGCCACCTTAACGCTTTTTTTTGAACGTGCCAACACTCTGTGCAGGAATATTTCTATTCGTGTCCAAAGCATGACCTGCATCATGCCCACAGTCTTTGAACCCGGCGCCCCGGCCCGGTAAGATGCCGGACATCTTTTTCACCTCGCTATTCAGGACACCGCCATGAGCATCAAATCGGACAAGTGGATTCGCCGCATGGCGCAGGAACACGGCATGATCGAGCCTTTCGTGGAGCGTCAGATGCGCGGCGAAGGCGCCGACCGGCTGATCTCGTACGGCGTTTCCAGCTACGGCTACGACGTGCGTTGCGCTGCCGAATTCAAGGTATTCACCAATATCAACTCGGCGACCGTCGATCCGAAGAACTTCGATGAAAAAAGCTTTGTCGACGTTACCAGCGACGTCTGCATCATCCCGCCGAACTCCTTTGCCCTGGCGCGCACCGTCGAATATTTCCGTATTCCGCGCAATGTGCTGACCATCTGTCTGGGAAAAAGCACCTACGCGCGCTGCGGCATCATCGTCAACGTGACACCGCTGGAACCTGAGTGGGAAGGACACGTGACTCTGGAGTTCTCCAACACCACGACCTTGCCAGCGAAGATCTACGCCAATGAAGGCGTGGCGCAGATGCTGTTCCTGGAATCTGACGAGGAATGTGAGATTTCCTATAAGGATCGCGGCGGGAAATATCAGGGCCAACGTGGCGTGACCCTGCCGCGCGCATAGGCCTCGGTGTATTTGTTACCGTTGATCCTGGCCGGATTGAATTAGTCTTCATTTCGGCACTCTATTGAGCTGAACTGTTTCCCCTCGCGTCATGCGAGCGGGGCCAACGCTCAGGAGTGCCCTATGAAGATAGAAATGAAGCCCAGTCCCCAAGGGGTTGACCCGCATGCCAATCAAGTCGGTCTACTCGCCTGGTCGTTACTAGCGCATCCACAATTCAATATGGTTGGCGGTATTCCCGGCCAGCCAGGCCCTGATGGGCCGGGAGAAATCCCAGAGCCGACTGAACCGGGCAGCCCGACTGTTCCGGACGAGCCACCACCAGCCCCGGTCGTCTGATTTCCCTCATGCTTCTGCTGGCGCATGCACTGGCCGGCAGAGTCGTGTCTGATCGGCCACGAAAGTGGCTGAACGGGCTAAAAACCGGCTAAGTTGAATCGATTCAGCTGCGCCTATCCTGCAGCCCAGACCGCGCCATCGCCGACGACATATATTTGCTTGTCAGGGCTTTGTTCGATGGCGAAGCCGCCGGTAAAACCACCAAAAGCTGGCAGCAAACTCACCCTTTCTCCCATGTAAAAGCAGGCCAGTCGCAGGCTTTGCCGTCCCCGGCCCTGCAAGCGATAAACCGGATGCACATGCCCGGCCAACACGTGATGGGTTGCGTGTGGATCGGGCTCATGTTGCAACGCGAACGGACCCAGTAGCAGCGGTTCGGTTACCACTTCGATTGCAAGACTGTCAGGCGGATCGCCGGCGCGTTTGTCGTGGTTGCCGCGAATCAGCGTCATGCGCAGGTCAGGACGCGCCCTGCGCCATTCGCCAAGCGCGTTCAGCGTGGTGGCCGTGTGAGATTCAGGCGCATGCAAAAAGTCGCCGAGAAAGATCAGCCAGTCGCAGTTGTAAGCAGTCAGCAGTCGATCAAGACGCTCAAGATTGCCTTGAGTCGTGCCGTGTGGCACCGGTTGGCCGAGTTTTCGATAGGCCGCAGCCTTGCCGAAATGCACATCAGCGATCAACAGCGCGCGGTGTTCCGGATAATAGATCGCTTTATCGGCCAATAACCAAAGCTCGGCACCAACCAGATTGATCGCAAGGTACGGCTTCATGGGTTCGCCTCGGGACCGGCCGCCTTCTCAAGGTCGCGCACCATGCGCGCGATGCGGTCGGCGAGTTTCTCCGAGCTCAGGCTTTCGCGCATGCGTTCGACCAGCAATGGAAAGGCCAATGGCGTGGCGCGTTTGATCAGGTGTACGTCAAGCGTGCGCTGATTGATGCGTTGCAGGGTGTGTTCGAGCCGCTGCACGTCCAGTTCCTGGCGCAACACTTCCTCCTCGGCCTGAGTGAGCAGCAGATTGCTGGCGTCGTATTGTTTGAACACTTCAAAGAACAGGCCGCTGGAAGCCTGTAGTTGTCGATTACTCTTGGGTGCGCCCGGATAGCCGGAAAACACCAGTCCGGCGATCCGGGCGATTTCCCGGAAGCGGCGCAGTGCCAGCTCGCCGGCATTCAGGCTGGCGATGATGTCGGCCATCAGATTGTTTTCGGTGAACAGATCCTTGCGCAGTTGCTCGGCCCAGTCGATTGGCGTGGCGCTGAGCAGTTCAAAACCGTAATCGTTGACCGCGATGGAGAAGGTCAGCGGCGTGTCACGACTCAGGCGCCAGGCCAGCAGACTCGCCAGCCCAAGATGCACATGGCGCCCGGCAAACGGATAGAGAAACAGATGCCAGCCTTCCCGGGATTTGAGCACTTCGGCGAGCAACGTGTGCTGTTGTGGCAAGCCCGACCAATGCCGCTGAACCTCCAGCAGAGGTTTGACGGCTTGCATCTCAGGGCTGACAAGCTCGCCACGGGCAGCGGCGTCGAATTTGGCCACCACCGCGTCAGCCAGTTCGTTGGAAAGCGGCATGCGTCCGCCGTTCCAGCGCGGCACGGCGGCCTTCTTGCTGGTGGCGCGCTTCACGTAGGCGGTCATGTTCTCGACCCGCACCAGTTCCAGCAGGCGCCCGCTGAACAAGAAGCCATCGCCGGGTTTGAGGCGGGCAATGAAGCCTTCCTCAACGCTGCCCAGCGAGCCGCCGCCACCGCCTTTCGACCAATACGTCACATTGATGCTGGCGTCACTGACGATGGTGCCGACGCTCATGCGATGCCGACGTGCCAGCCGCGCATCCGGCACGCGCCAGATGCCGTGCTGGTCGGGTTCGACGCGTCGATAATCCGGATAGGCCGTCAGCGAGTGGCCGCCATGCCGGACAAACGCCAGTGCCCATTGCCATTCCTCGTCGGTCAGCTCGCGGTAGGCCCAGGCGGTGCGTACTTCTGCAAGCAGCTCGTCAGGCAGGAACCCGCCGCCCAGCGCCATGCTGACCACGTGCTGCACCAGGACATCGAGGGGTTTGTGCGGCGATTCCCGAGGCTCGATCATTCGTGCTGCTATTGCGTCATGCGCCGCTGCGGCTTCGACCAACTCAAGGCTATGAGTGGGCACCAGCGTGACGCGTGACGGCCGCCCCGGTGCGTGCCCGGAACGACCGGCGCGTTGCATCAGGCGCGCCACGCCTTTGGCCGAGCCGATCTGCAACACCCGCTCGACGGGCAGGAAATCCACGCCCAGATCCAGGCTGGAGGTACACACAACTGCTTTAAGCTGTCCTTCTTTCAAGGCGCGTTCGACCCAGTCGCGCACTTCCCGGGACAACGAGCCATGGTGCAAGGCAATCAGGCCAGCCCAGTCCGGTCGCGCTTCGAGCAAGGCCTGATACCAGACTTCCGATTGCGCCCGGGTATTGGTGAACAGCAAGCAACTGGCGCTGCTGTCCACCTCCGCCAGCACTTGCGGCAACATCCGCAGGCCCATATGCCCGGCCCACGGAAAACGTTCGATTGCCGGCGGCAACAGCGTATCGACCAACAACTCTTTGCTGATCTTGCCTTGCACGCTGACACCGCCGTGGCCCAGCAACACCTGCTGCGCATGGTCTTGATTGCCCAGGGTCGCAGAAACGCCCCACACGATCAGTTGCGGATTCCACTGACGCAAACGGGCGAGGGCTAATTGCAGCTGCACGCCACGCTTGTTGCCGATCAGCTCATGCCATTCATCAACGACTACCATCTTCAGCGTCGACAGCGTGCCCTGCGCGTCGGCACGGGTGAGCAGCAAGGTCAGGCTTTCCGGCGTGGTGATCAAGGCGGATGGCAGGCGTCGGCCTTGTCTGGCGCGTTCGCTGCTGCTGGTGTCGCCGGTGCGCAGGCCGACGCTCCAGGGAATGTCGAGATCCTGCAATGGCGCTTCGAGCGCGCGGGCAGTGTCGGCGGCGAGGGCGCGCATCGGGGTTATCCACAGCACGCCCAGCGGCGCGGCAGGCGGTTTGCGTTTGCGTGGTTTGTCTTCAGGCGGGGCTTTGTTGGCCTGGGCAAAACAGTTCAGCGCCGCGAACCACACCGCGTAGGTTTTGCCGGAGCCGGTACTGGCGTGCAGAAGCCCTGACTCGCCACGTTTCACGGCCGACCAGACTTCTTTCTGGAAAGGAAAGGGCTTCCAACCGCGCGCCGAAAACCATCGCTGAGCGAAATCGGTGGGTCTGCTCATGCGCTCCGTGTGCTCTGAATGGGTTAAATCAGAGACAGCAACGGGTCGCGAATAGTTTTACGGCGATGCGGAGCATCAAGGTTTCGAAATATTTGTAGGACCGGATTCATCCGGGAAGGCGTCAGTCCGGCCGATGCATCTTCGCGCCTGAAAAAATGCCTTCGCGGATAAATCCGCTCCTACGATGGTTTTTCATGTCATCCGGTTAACGGCCTACTTCAAATTCCCGCTCAAGAATTGCTGCAAGCGCTCGCTTTTCGGATTGCCCAGTACTTCTTCCGGATGGCCGGATTCTTCGATCTGGCCTTGGTGCAGGAACACCACCTGGCTGGCGACTTTGCGGGCGAAGCTCATTTCGTGGGTGACCATGATCATGGTGCGGCCTTCTTCGGCCAGGCCCTGGATCACCTTGAGCACTTCGCCGACCAGTTCCGGGTCCAGCGCAGAAGTGGGTTCGTCGAAGAGCATGATTTCCGGTTCCATCGCCAACGCCCGGGCAATCGCCACGCGCTGTTGCTGACCGCCAGACAGAAACGCCGGGTATTGGTCGGCGACACGGCCGGGCAGCCCGACTTTGTCCAGGTACTTGCGGGCGCGCGCTTCGGCTTCGACCTTGGAAACTCCCAGCACCCGGCGCGGCGCCATGGTGATGTTTTCCAGAACCGTCATGTGTGCCCACAGATTGAAATGCTGGAACACCATGGCCAGACGCGTGCGAATGCGTTGCAGCTCATCGGGATCGGCAACGCGCATGCCGCCGGCATCGCTGACCATGCGTACTTGCTGACCGTCCAGGGTCATGGCGCCGTCGTTGGGTTGTTCGAGGAAATTGATGCAGCGCAGAAACGTGCTCTTGCCCGAACCGCTGGCGCCGATCAGGCAAATCACGTCGCCTGTGCTGGCCTTGAGCGAAACGCCTTTGAGCACCTCATGGTCGCCATAGCTTTTATGCAGGCCATCAATGGTCAGTTTGTACATGACGGGCAGTCCTTAAGGAGAGAGTAGGTAACCGCTGCGGTAGGCTTCGGTGCCTGCAACGTGAGCGATGACCATTCCGGCAGTCGCCATGCGCCGTAACGAACGGGCGTAGAGCAAACCGGAATTAAGAGTATGGATGGGGGTGACGAGGTCGTTGATCGGGTCGATGATCTCGGCGATCAACTGCCCGGCCTCGACGTACTCGCCCGGCTGAGTGCAGAACACCAGCAAGCCGCCCACTGGCGTCGCCACCGGTTCCACCGCGGCCAGCGGCGTGGCGGGATAAAGCAACTCAGGCGGCGGCGTGGCCTCGGCGGCGATTGCACCAAAATGACTGAGGTAACTGATCAACGCCTGACAGTCGCGGCTGGCCAGGGCGTGATTGACGTCGCCCTGGCCGCGCAGTTCGAGCGTCACCGAAAAGCTGCCCATCGGGATCTCGAAGCGATTGCCGAAGCGTTGCTGCAATTGCCACCAGACCAGGGTGAAACATTCGTCGAACGACTGGCCGCCCGAATCGGTTGCCAGCAGACTGGCCTGCGCGCCGAGATACCGCGACAGCGCCTCCACCTGGGGCCAGGCTTGCGGCGTCGTGTACAGATGTTCAACCGCTTCGAAGTCGCAATGCAGGTCCAGGACCATGTCGGCATCGCAGGCCAGGCGTTGCAGGGTCAAACGCTGTGACTGCAATTGCGTGCTGGCGACCTGCGCCTCCAGCGCGTTGCGCAGGCTGCGGCGGATCAGCTGGACATTGTGCTGCGGGTCGCCATTTAACTGCGCCTCGATGGCATCGCCCACTTCCTGGCCGAGATCCACAAACCAGCGGTTGAAGTTCTGTCCGCTCTCCAGTTCATAGCGGCCCAGCGGAATGTCCATCAGGATCTGTTCCAGGCCCACCGGATTGGCCACGGGCACGATGACGATTTCGCCCAGCAGTAAGCCGGCGTTTTCCAGCTCGCTCAGACGCTGCTTCAGATACCAGGCGAGCAGCATGCCGGGCAGTTCATCGGCATGCAGCGAGGCCTGGATATAGATCTTGCAGGCGCCGTTTTGCGGTCCGTAGTGAAAGCTGTGGATCTGTCGCGCGGTACCCGGCATCGGGGCCAGCAAATCATGGGTTTCATGGCGCATATGCAGGTCCTAGTGAGCCGGGCCGAGGAAGGCCAGCCAGCGACGTTCGGCCAGACGGAACAGGCCCACCAGGATGAACGTGACGCACAGGTAGATCAGCGCCGCGATACCGAAGGACTGGAAGGTCATGAACGTGGCCGAGTTGGCGTCCCGTGCAACTTTGAGAACGTCCGGCACCGTGGCGGTGAACGCGACGGTGGTCGAATGCAGCATCAGGATCACTTCGTTGCTGTAATAAGGCAGCGAGCGACGCAACGCCGACGGCATGATCACGTAGGCGTACAGCTTCCAGCCGGTCAGGCCGTAGGCTTTGGCGGCTTCGACTTCCCCGTGAGCCATGCTGCGGATCGCCCCGGCGAAAATCTCCGTGGTGTAGGCGCAGGTGTTCAGGGCGAAGGCCAGGATCGTGCAGTTCATTGCATCGCGAAAGAAGGCGTCGAGCATCGGCTGTTCACGAACGGCGGCGATGCTGTAGATGCCGGTGTAGCAAATCAGCAGCTGTATATAGAGGGGCGTGCCGCGAAACAGGTAGGTATAGAACTGAACCGGCCAGCGCAACCAGGCTTTGCTCGATACCCGGGCGATCGACAGCGGGATCGATACGCAAAAACCGATGGCAATGGAAGCACTGAGCAGCCACATGGTCATCGCCAGACCGGTCACGTGCATGCCGTCGCTATAAAGGAAGGGCCGCCAGTATTCCTGAAGCAGTTCGATCATCGCTGAGCCTCCCGGCTGCCGGCTGCGTAGCGGCGTTCAGCCCAGCGCAGCGCGAAGTTGGAGGCGCTGGTGATCAGCAGATAAATCACCGCCGCGAGCACCAGGAAATAAAACAGCTGATACGTGCTCTTGCCGGCATCCTGTGCAGCCTTGACCAGATCCGCCAGGCCGATGATCGACACCAGGGCCGTGGCCTTGAGCAATACTTGCCAGTTATTGCCGATACCCGGCAGGGCAAAACGCATCATTTGCGGGAACACCACGTAGCGAAAACGCTGGCCGCGCTTGAGCCCGTAGGCAGTAGCGGCTTCAACCTGGCCGCGAGGCACGGAAAGAATCGCACCCCGGAACGTCTCAGTGAAATACGCGCCATATATAAAGCCGAGAGTGATCACGCCTGCACTGAAGGGATCGATTTCGATGTAGTCCCATTCCATGGCATCTGTCAGCTGGCTCAGCCAGGTTTGCAGGCTGTAGAAAATCAGCAGCATCAGAACCAGGTCGGGAACGCCACGGATCAGCGTGGTGTACATCTGCGCCGGCACGCGCAGGATAGCGCTGCTCGACAGTTTGGCACTGGCACCAATGAGGCCGAGCAGAATGCTCACCAACAGCGACAGTACCGATAATTTGATGGTCATCCAGGTGCCTTCGAGCAACAGCGGGCCGAAGCCTTTCAAGCTGAACGCCGAGAGTCCCAGGTTTTGTATAAGGGCATCGAACATGGATAAAGCCTTTAGCGGTCAATAAAACAAAACGCCCATCGACACGGCGCAGGATTGTCGCCGGAATCGATGGGCGTCGGGGTGTTATTTACCGCTGTACAGAATCAGATCGTCGAAGTGTTTCTTCTGGATCTCGGCGTACTTGCCGTCGTCGTGTAACGCTTTGATACCTTTGTCCAGCAAGGCTTTCAGCTCTTTGTTACCTTTGGCGATACCGACCGCGGTCTTGGCAGGCAGCAGCGGGTCTTCGATTGGCTTGCTGACTTCATAACCAGCGCCGGCCGGGGTTTTCAGGAAGCCCAGTTCGGCTTGCAGCATGTCCTGAACCGAAGCGTCGAGACGACCGGAAGTCAGGTCGGAGTAAACCTGATCCTGGTTCTGATAAGCCTTGGTGGTCACGCCAGCCTTGTCCAGAATGGCCTTGGCATAGGCTTCCTGAATGGTGCCTTGCTCGTAGCCGACGGTTTTGCCTTTCAGGCTGGCCACTTTTTCACTGATGCCCGCGCCTTTCTTGTAGACGAGCGAGGTTGGACCGGAGAACAGTTCGTTGGAGAAATCGATAACTTTCTCGCGAGCTGGAGTGACGGTCATCGAAGAAATCACGCCGTCGAATTTCTTGGCTTTCAGGCCAGGAATCATGCCGTCGAAATCGCTTTCGACCCAGACGCATTTCACTTTCAGCTCGGCGCAGATCGCGTTACCCAGGTCGATGTCGAAGCCGACCAGGCTGCCATCAGCGGCTTTGGATTCGAAAGGTGCATAAGAAGGATCGACGCCAAAGCGCAGTTCCTTGTATTCCTTGGCCATTGCATTACCAGCGGCTAGACAAATAGCCAATGCAGAGAGGGTCAGCCATGCTTTTTTCATCGTTCAGTCCTTAAAACCAAATTGAGCGTTGGGAACACGCGAGGCTTGCTACCGGCGGGTGCCAGACTCGAGAAGATAGCAATTTCCGAACCAAAGATACGAACGTGCGTTTTAAATGTACGCAGTTGTCGCAATGCTGTCTTCGAGCCTGATTGCGCGCGGCTGCAAGAGTGTAGCTTGTTCGCGAAAGGTCTCGATGGGGCAAAAAAACGCCTTGCGCAACGCTTGACTGCGGCAGATGCGCTCTCGGGTGTGTGCGTTCGTCTGTAGCAAGCGCGCTCGCGGGAGTCATTCAGTAACCATTGAGTAGCAATGCGCACATACGCGCACACAAACGGAGCATTCAGCCGGGCACAGGAAAATCGGCGCCCCAAAAAAGAGCGCGCATCCTAACTCAACAAATCCTGCAGCGTCGACAGGCTGTCAGCCTCGGCCACCGGTTTGTCATGGCGCCAGCGCAGCATTCGCGGGAATCGCACGGCAATCCCGCTCTTGTGCCGCTTGGACAGCGCGATGCCTTCGAAACCCAGTTCGAATACCAGGCTTGGGGTAACACTGCGCACCGGGCCGAATTTTTCCACGGTGGTCTTGCGGATAATGGCGTCGACCTTGCGCATTTCTTCGTCGGTGAGGCCGGAATAGGCTTTGGCGAAGGGCACCAACGTGCGTTCGCTGGATTGCGGCGGTCCATCCCAGACGGCGAAAGTGTAGTCGCTGTAGAGGCTGGCCCGCCGACCGTGACCGCGTTGCGCATAAATCAGCACCGCGTCGACGCTGAATGGATCGACCTTCCACTTCCACCAGACGCCCATGTCTTTGGTGCGGCCCACACCGTACAAGGCTTCCCGGGCCTTGAGCATCATGCCCTCGACGCCCAGGCTGCGCGAGGCTTCGCGCTGTTTCTGCAGATCCAGCCAGTCGTTGCCGGTCAGCACCGGTGACGGCAGCAAGACCGGGCTGTTGCAGTTTTGGATGACTTTTTCCAGCTGAGCTCGCCGCTCATGTTGCGGGCGACTGCGCCAGTCATGACCCTGCCATTCGAGCAGGTCATACGCCAGGATCACTACCGGTACCTCTTCGAGGATTTTCTTGCCCAAGGTCTTGCGGCCGATACGTTGCTGCAACAGCGCAAAGGGTTGCACCGAAGGTTGCGCTGGCCCGGCTTTGATCTGTTCCTCGCTGCTCAGGGCAAACTCGCCGTCGGCGACCGTTTCGCCTGGCGGCGCTTTCCAGACCACGATTTCGCCGTCGATCACGGTCCCGTCGGGCAAGCTCTGGGTCAGTGCGTGCAGCTCCGGGAAGCGATCGGTGACCAACTCTTCGCCCCGCGATCAGAGCCAGAGCCGGCCTTCGCGCTTGACCACTTGTGCGCGAATGCCATCCCATTTCCATTCCACCTGCCAGTCATCCACCGGGCCGAGCAGGGTTTCGAACTGATCCACCGGCTGTTGCAGGGCATGGGCGAGAAAAAACGGATAGGGCTGGCCGCCACGCTGGGCGTGTTCGTCCTCGGATTCTTCGGCGATCAACTTGAGAAAGCCCGCGGCGGTCGGCCGGTGGGAAAGATCGGTATAGCCCACCAGACGTTGCGCGACCCGCTTGCTGTCGATATCCGCCAGGGCGGCGAGGGCACGGGTTACCAGCAACTTGGACACGCCGACCCGGAAACTGCCGGTGATCAATTTGATGCAGACCATCAGGCTGACGCGATCCAGTTGCGTCCAGAAGCCAGACAGACGCTCGGCAAGTTCTTCGGGCGGCAGGCCGCGCAAAGGCAGCAAGTGTTCCTCCATCCAGATCGCCAGGCCCTGATCCGAGCTGTGCACCGCTTCCGGCAACAGCAGCGACAGGGTTTCCGCCAGATCACCGACCGCCTGATAGCTTTCCTCGAACAGCCATTCGGGCAAGTGCGCCAGAGTCATGGCCTGTTCGCGCAGCAGTTTGGTCGGCACCAACTGGCGTGGGCGCCCGCCGGCCAGAAAGTACACCGCCCAAGCCGCATCTTCTGGCGGAACCTCGGCAAAATATTCGCGCATGGCGGCGAGTTTTGCGTTGCTGGAGGTGGTTGCGTCGAGGCGGGAATAGAGTTCGGCAAAGGCTTTCATGGCCTCACCTCGTCAGATTGCGCCAGCGCAGGCTGTTCGATTTTAGCCTCGCCCGTGTCCTCTTCGTCGCCATACTCGGTCACGAAACCTTGGGCATCCAGGCCGGCTTCGCGCAAATAACGCACGAGAGTCGCCACCGAGCCGTGGGTCACCATGACCCGTTCCGCGCCGGTATTTTCAATCGCCCACAGCAAGCCGGGCCAGTCGGCGTGATCGGACAGCACAAAGCCGCGATCCACGCCGCGCCGTCTGCGGGTGCCACGCAACATCATCCAGCCGCTGGCGAACGCATCGCTGAACTCGCCAAAACGGCGCATCCAGGTGCTGCCACCGGCGGAAGGCGGTGCGAGGATCAACGCCTGACGCAGCGCCGGGTCAGTCTTTTTGAAATCGCCAGCGTACTGGGTTTCAGGGATACGTACGCCTGCTTCGCGGTACACCCGATTCAGCGGCTCGACCGCGCCATGCACGAGGATCGGACCGATCTGCGGATCAATGCCGTGCAGGATGCGCTGGGCTTTGCCGAACGAATAGGCGAACAGCACACTGGTTTTGCCGACCGCCGCGTTGGCCCGCCACCAGTCGTTGATCCCGGCGAAAATTTCCGCCTGCGGCTGCCAGCGGTAGATCGGCAGGCCGAAGGTCGATTCGGTGATGAATGTGTGGCAGCGCACCGGTTCGAAGGGCGCGCAGGTACCATCCGGTTCGACTTTGTAATCCCCGGATGCGACCCAGACTTCGCCTTTGTATTCCAGGCGCACTTGCGCCGAGCCCAGCACATGGCCAGCCGGATGCAGGCTCAGTTTCACGCCGTGGTGCAGCAGGCTTTCGCCATATTCCAGGGTTTGCAGGTTGATGTCCTGGCCCAGCCGCGCACGCAGAATCCCTTCGCCGGGAGCCGCCGCCAGATAATGCTCGTTGCCGGTACGGGCGTGATCGCCATGGCCGTGGGTAATTACCGAGCGTTCCACCGGGCGCCATGGGTCGATATAAAAATCCCCGGGCGGGCAATACAGACCTTCGGGGCGAGCGATAACAAGATCCATGGGATGACCAATGCGATGGGCTTGTTAGTTATGAGGTGGAGCGGGAGAGGAAGTTCGAAGAAGAAAACGCTCGGGTAGTGTGGGAGCGAGCTTGCTCGCGAAGGGGAGTGTCAGATTTTTTGTGTGCGGGCCGGTAACGGCGTGCCGTTAGGCAGGCCGTGCTTTTTACCAGGCCGGCCTGATAAATCGATCTCCGTACAGAATCGCAAATTGATTCATCGCACTTTTCCAGTCATGGGCTGCAGAGCCCCAGTTTGCAGTGATATTGCGCAGCCCAAGCCAGATCAGTTTGGTTGCTGCATCGTCAGTTGGGAAGTGGCCGCGAGTTTTGATGATCTTGCGTAGCTGAGCGTTGATGCTCTCGATGGCATTGGGTGTAAATCACCTTTCGGATCGCTGGCGGGAAAACGAAAAATGGAATGACTCGATCCCAAGCCCGTCGCCACGCAGCTACTACCGTCGGATATTGCTTGCCCCAAGGCCCGGTTTCAAAGGCATCCAGCGCCTGTTCAGCTGCTTCGGCGGTGACCGCCTGATAGATCGGTTTAAGCGCCTTGGCCAGCTCGCGGCGCTTATCCCAAGCCGCATAATCAAGGCTGTTGCGAATCAGATGAACGATGCAGGTTTGCAGTGTTGTGGCTGGAAAGACAGCGCCAAGGGCTTCCGGCATGCCTTTTAGCCCATCTGTTACGGCGATCAGTACATCTTCAACGCCGCGTGTTTTAAGGTCGTTGAAAACCTTCATCCAGAACTTGGCACCTTCGGTATTTTCGATCCAGATGCCGAGAATATCCCGTGTGCCGTCGGGCAGAACACCTAGTGCCAGGTAGATCGCCTTGTTACGCACCAGTTCTTCTTCACGGATTTTGACCCGCAGGGCGTCGAAGAAAATAACCGGATACATCGGTTCCAGAGGCCGCTGCTGCCACGCACCGATTTCTGCCATGACCTCGTCGGTTACAGAGCTGATGAAGTCGGGCGAAACGTCCGTACCGTACTGCTCGGACAGGAACGCACGGATTTCTCTGACCGTCATTCCTCGGGCGTACATGGCGATGATCTTGTCGTCAAAACCGGTGTAACGGCGCTCGTGCTTGGGAATCAGAATGGGCGAAAAGCTACCGTCCCGGTCGCGAGGGATATCCAGCCGGATCGGGCCGTCACCCGTTAAAACCGTCTTGCCGCTTTTGCCATTACGCTGGTTGGTTTCATCCTCTGGGCGCTGCGCGCCCGGCGGATAGCCCAAGTGGTGACCGAGCTCAGCATTAAGGGCTCGCTCGATCAATGCCTTCTTGAACGCCGTAGAAGCGTCTTCGATGGCTTCAGCGGTCATCAGCCCGCCGCCGAACTGCTCAAGCAGTTCTTTAGGGATTTTTGGTAGCTCGCGCAGCGCAGGTTTCTTTTTGGTTGGCATATATGCACCTCTTACTCATGTTATGCCCGAACACAAAATTTCTGACACCCCCTCGCGAAGGGGCCAGCGTATCCAACCCATTCATGAGTCAGGAACACCCGCTTCGCGAGCAAGCTCACACACTCGTCGTGGCGTTCTATTTCCCCGGAATCAACGTCAACCGCTGCTTGCCATAGGCCTTCTCAAGATTCTGCTGTTGCACCGGAATCGTCTGATACAGGCCCTTGAGCGAAGGCTCGATGGCGTCGCTGTAATTGGCGCTGGCCGGGTTGCCGGACTGGCCGATGTTGACCTGGCCCATCATCGGTTCGGCCTGGCTGAAGTCGACGATCATGCGCATGCCTGGTGCTACCGGGCTGTCGAAATTCGTGCCCCATGGATAAGCCGCGATGTTCAGCGTGCTGTGGTCACCGCCCGCCGCAACTGCGCCATGCTCAATGCTGTTGCCGACTAATGGATTGCTCTGCCACAGGTAGCGATGCAGTTTGCCCCATTGCCAGCCTTTGTGATCGCCGCCCAATTGACTGTCGCCTGCGGTGATGGCCGCTGCGAGGCTGCGGGCCAGAATCGTCGGCTTGTCTTCTTTCTGCGGAGTTTTCACGTCGTCCCAGTACAGACTGTCTTCGCGTCCCAGCAGGTGATCGGCCTGCGGCGAGTAAGACAGGCTGGCGTTCTGCACCAGCGCTTTCCAGGCCGGGCTGCTTTCCGGACCCAGCTCGTCGAGAAAGATCTGCCTGGCGCTTTCCTGCAAGAACAGCTCATACAGCGCCGCGTCAGCGGACGTTGCCGTCAGCTTGCCGTCGAACGCCATCAAGCGCGTATAAGCCTCGCGTGCTTTGCCGCGCTCGGTTTCAGGCAAGGCGTCGATGGCTTGTTTAAGCGGTTTGACCATGCCCGGCGCTTCGAGCATTTTCTTCAGCTTGGTGGCAAAGGTGGTGGTCTGGTCGTATTGCATGGCAATCACGCTGCGGCTGTCCTGCTTGCCGCTGTTGGCCAGTTCGGCAATACGCTCGGCGCGTTCCGGGGTCTTCCACGAGTTGGACAGCTGCATGCCGTAACCCTTGGGGAAGGTGCGCTGGTTGGCCGTGCCGATCCAGCCTTGGGTCGGGTCCTGATCGTAAGGATGCAGCATCGCGTCGGCGAAACCGTCCCAGTCGTAGCGGCTGTCCCAACCCGGCGACGGCAGCAGGCCCAGGCCTTCACGACGATTCGGGAAGCGGCCGGTGACTTGCCAGCCGATGTTCGAGGCGTCGGCGAATACCATGTTCAGGGCGATGGCGCGGATTTCCCGACTCGCGTCGAAGGCTTTTTCCACTTTCGACGCGCGGGACAGGTCGAAGAACGCATCCAGGCTCTTGTCATCCTTGTAATCCGGGGTTTGCAGCGCGAGGCCAAGCCCGTTGCCGAGTTGTCCGCCCATATTGCTGTTGAGCAGCGGGCCGTGACGCGTCTCGTAGACCGCTTCGCGCACCGGGCTGCCGCCTTTGACGAAAAAGGTCTCTTCGTGGGAAGTCGCAGGCAGCCATTTGCCATCAGCCATGTACATCAGGCGATTGTTTTCCCGCTTCAGTTTCTCCAGGAACACGTCCTGGTTGTCGCCCATCACCGAGGCCATGGACCATGCAAGCTTGCCGTTGAAGCCTGACAGGATCAGCGGCAGACCGGCGATTGAAGTACCGGCGGCCTGATATTTCGGCGCGCGAATCTGCACGAACGTCCACGCTGAGGCCAATGCAGCGGGCAGTTGCATGTCGTTGGCCAGCAAACTGCGGCCATTGCGCGCTCGCTGCGGTGCAATGGCCCAGTTGCTGGACGCAGCAACGCCGAGCATGTTCAAGTCCGAGAGTTGCAGGGCGACTTTATTCAGATCGCTAAGCCCTGATACTTGCCCGCCGAGGTTCAAACCCTTGAGCTTTTCTGCTTCGGCGAAGGGCAATTCTTCATCCGGATAGGTCGGAATCAGCCAGGCCAGTTTGTCGGCCCCGACTTTCTGCGCCAGTACCAGCGCGGACAATTCTTCCTGCAAGTTAACCGACTGGCTGAAGTTCAGCAGACTGAAAATCAGCGCCGAATCTTCGGCTTTCCAGTATTCCGGGCGATAGCCGGAGGAGGCCAGATCGGCAGGCAGCTTGTCGCGATAGCGGAATAGGTAGGCGTTGACGCCTCGGGCATAGACTTCGAAGAAGCGCTTGAGGCGTGGCGACGCGGCGTTGTACAGCTCGCCGGCGTTGCGCTTGAGGTTGGCCGCACGCATCAGACGGTCGACGTCCAGTGCGCTGGAGCCGACCATTTCCGACAGACGACCCTGCGCAAGCAGGCGCATGCCGACCATCTGCGTGATGCGGTCATTGGCGTGTACGTAGCCCAGCGTGAACAGCGCGTCGTGGAAGGTGCTGCTTTCGATCAGCGGCATGCCTTGTGGCGTGCGGCGTACCGAAACGTTTTGCGCCAGGCCCTTGATCGCAACCGTGCCTGAATTCGGCATCAGCGTATCGGTGTCACCACCGCCGAGTTGGCAGCCCGCGAGACTCAGGAAACCCGCCGCAGCGGCGGCAGCGCCGAACCGGGGTAGAAATTTGGAAAGGGCTGGCGAGGCCATGGGCGGAGCTCCTGCGGGGGTGGCGTATAAAAGGCGCTACGTTAGAGAGCAGTCGCGCGGCACGCAAGCGGGGAGCAGGAGTTTATTTTCGCAACGTTGAGATCGTTGGAGCGAGGCTTGCCCGCGAAGGCGGCGGGTCAGGCTATACATATGTCTGCTTACGGACGCTTTCGCGGGCAAGCCTCGCTCCAACAGATTCCAACAGGCTTCAAGCCTTCGGCGGATTCACTTGATCGACCAGCGCATAAGCACGCTGGGTGGCTGGGCGATTGGCGACGGTTTCGAACCAGCGTTTGAGGTGCGGGAAGTCGTCGATGTTCTGCTCCTGCAAGGCGTGCGTCACAATCCACGGGTAGATCGCCATGTCCGCGATGCTGTACTCACTGCCCGCCACGAAGTCGCGGCCGTCCAGTTGCTTGTTCAGCACGCCGTACAGACGAGCGGTTTCGTCGACGTAGCGCTTGATCGCGTAGGGGATTTTTTCCTTGGCGAAGCGGTTGAAGTGATGATTCTGGCCCGCCATCGGCCCCAGCCCGCCCATTTGCCAGAACAACCACTGCAAGACTACCTGACGACCGCGCAGATCCTGCGGGATGAACTTGCCGGTTTTTTCCGCCAGGTACAGCAGGATTGCGCCAGATTCGAACAGACTCAGCGGCGCGCCGCCATCGGCAGGCTCGTGATCGACGATGGCCGGGATGCGATTGTTGGGCGCGATTTTCAGGAATTCAGGCTTGAACTGATCGTTCTGGCCAATGTTCACCGGAAAGATCTTGTACGGCAGTCCGGCTTCTTCAAGAAACAGCGAGACTTTGTGACCGTTGGGCGTGGTCCAGTAATGCAGGTCGATCATTGAAAGCTCCGAATGAGTTCAGCGCAAAAAAGACCACCTGTTTTACTCTGACTTCAGCGGATCGCACAAATGAAAACGGCCCGCAAGGCAGGCCGTCGGCAGTGCTCGACACGTTACGCGCCGTGGCACTTCTTGAATTTCTTGTCGCTGCCGCAAGGGCAAGGATCGTTGCGGCCAACGTCTTTCAAGGCGTTGCGCACCGGCTCCTGGTGAGCATGACCGCAGTTCGGGCCATGAACATGGCCGTGCTGGTGGTCGTGATGGTCATGGGCGTGATCGTCGTGATCGTGATTGCAATCAGGGCCATGCACGTGGTCTTGCTGGGTCATCGGGGTTACTCCGGAATAAAGTCGCCGGGGATTATCTCCCCATCGCGACCGATACGCACGTTGTGCCGGAACAAAAAGCCGGTCTTGAGTTTGCCTTCAAGGCTGTAGTGAATCGCCTGATCAGGCTTTTTCAGCAGCCTGGCGATGTATTTCATGTGCTGCCAGAGGTTGGTCCTGATCGGCACGACAAAGTTCTTGTGGCCTTCACCATCGACCACAAACCAGTCGGTTGACTCGCCATCGGCCAGCATCACGTCACCGAGCATGACCTTATAGCGCAGGCTGCGTACCAGCATGCTGCCGCTGTTAGGGTTGTCGACGCGAAAATGCAGCTTGAAATCCTGCTGCATCAGCTTGGCCTTGACCACTTCGACGCGGGTCAGGCGCACCACGGGCTCCTTGTAGTCGCTGACCACCAGGCTCGAGCATCCGGCCAACACCGAGAGCAGCAGCGCCAGGCTAATTGTTCTGATCACATGCGCCTGTAAAAACATTGTCGTGCTCCATTTGAGGCCTGAGTTTAGCAGGACGGCCTGCTTGTTCCATTTGCTGAGCGTACGCATACTCATGCCACGAGCTACAGAGTCTGACCCATGAATCTTTATGAAATTGTATTTAATGGCCAATTGATACCCGGCGCTCAGCTTGAACGAGTGCAGGCCAATCTGGGGAAATTGTTTCAGGCCGACGCCCAACGGCTGGCGCTGCTGTTCTCCGGGCGGCGCCTGGTGCTCAAGAACAATCTCGATGCAGCGGCCGCTGAAAAATATCGCGCGACCCTGGAACGCGCCGGAGCGTTGGTCGACGTTCTGGCCATGGCGCAGCAGATCGAAGAGGTGGAGCTGGCGCCGCCACCGGACGAACCCGCTTGGTTGCGCAAGCCGTCAGCCCGCAACGGCCGCTTGCAGGTCGCGCCGCGGGATGTGTACATGGCTGCTTTCGTTGACGTCGATGCGCCGGATTTCGCGCTGTTTGAAACCGGCAGCGACTTGCAGGACGCCAAGCCCGAGGCCGTTGCGCCGCGCCTGGATCTTTCCCGCATAAGCCTGGCCCCGGCCGGCAGCGACATGGGGCAGGATGAAAAACCCAAGGCCGGGCCAGCACCGGACACTTCGCACCTGAGCCTGAAGTGAATCAGGCCATATAGCTGGCGCAGCACTTCTTGAACTTCTGTTCACTGCCGCACGGGCAGGCATCGTTGCGGCCGGCCTTGAGCGGCACGGTCGAGTCGATGAAGTACCAACGGCCCTGATTCTGCACGAAGGATGAGCGTTCGCGATGGCTGTGCTCGCCGGCGCCGTCGTGCCAGCGCGCCGTGAATGTCACGAATGCATGTTCAGGTTTGCCGCCGAACACTTCCGTGCTCTCCACCTCCAGTCCCAGCCAGGTACTTTGCAGGCTCCACTGGCTGATCGACTCTCGATCCAGCCCGGCTTTCTGCGCCGGTAACGTGGTATCCAGCAAGTAATCGACCAGGCCCAGCACGTAGGCGCTGTAGCGCGAACGCATCAGTTTTTCGGCACAAGGCGTAGGCTGGCCAGTGTGAAAAGGGCCGCAGCAGGAGATCAACAAATCTCCGCTGCCGCATGGGCAGATAGCGCTACTCATGGGTCACCACCAATATTTGCCAAAATTCTCCGGGTTGGCCCAGAACCGCGCGTTGAGCCAATCCGGCACTTGTTTGTATTCGCGCAGATCGTACGTAAACAACGTCAGCACTTGTTCGTCCCGGCCGAAGCGTTCTGTCAGTTGCAAGGCCAGGGAATAGAAGTCCGTGTCCTGCCAGCCGCAGGCCGGTAGGTCGGCGAGCACCGCGATGCGGCTGGCGTTCAGGTTACGAATGCCGCCCAGCAATTCCAGCCCGGCGCGCTTGGGTATGTGCTCCAGGCAATCGACGACCAGCGCCAGATCAAATCGCAGGGCGGCCAGTTCGGCAGTCAATGGTCCGGGCACCGCGTGAAACACTTCGGTGTCCGGATGCGCGTCCTTGAACGCCTGAAGCGCCGGAAATGTCTGCGCGCCGATCATCAACAGGCGGCGCGGCGTCTGCTGGTCGAGCAGGGCGGCCAGCGCTTGCTGGGGCGTGCGGGTGGAAAAGCCTTCGCTCATCGAAAATCCTCGTATTGACCTGCAAGACTAGCGCGCTCTCGGCGGTGGGCCTAGTCCTGAAATTGTCGAAACAGGATGATTGTGTGGGACCGGATTCATCCGGGAAGGCGGCATTCCATTTCACGGACATGTATCGAATGTACTGACCATTTCGCGAATGAATTCGCTCCCACGGGACCGTGATGCAGGCGCGAGATCCGGTTTCTCCCCAATAAATACGGGCTCAAGCTGGCGAAGTGGCGATGTGATGTCTTTACTTGAGAGGCGGCGCATTGAGCCGAACCCTTGGGAGAAGAAATTGATGAGAATAATCCGGACGGCGTTACCTCTGATTCTTGTAACCAGTGTCTTGACCGGTTGTGCCGGTTTGCAGAAGACCGACTGGCCATTGTGTGCGGCTGGCGGCGCTTTGGCGGGCGCGGCGGCGGGGGCGTTTCAGACCGCAGCGGTGGCGGCCAGCCTGGGCGGCGCGGTGGGCGTGATGGCAGGCGCATATTGCTGGGTGCATGGCGACGGCGACGATGATGGCGATGGCGTGAAAAACAGCATCGACAAATGTCCCGATACGCCCAAAGGTGTTCAGGTAGACGCCACCGGTTGTCCGCTGGTAGAGCCCGCGCCCGCGGCAGTGGTTGAAGAAGTGGTGGTCGTCAAGGAAGAGGTGATTGTCATCAACGATGTGCTGTTCGAATTCGACTCGGCGCGCCTGACCGCTGCCGACAAGTCGAAACTCGACCTGATCGCGACTCGCCTGAAACGCGAAGCGCCGAGTGCGCAATTGCGGGTCAGCGGGCACACCGACAGCGTCGGCCGTGATGCCTACAACCAGAAACTGTCCGAGAAACGCGCGATTTCGGTGACGGATTATCTGGTGAGTTCGGGCATTGCGCGCAGTGCGTTTGTGTCTGTCGAAGGCGATGGCGAAGCGCGTCCTGTGGCTGACAACAAAACGGCGAGCGGCCGCTCTCTCAACCGTCGTGTAGAGATCAAGATCAACCGCTGATTCTCCCCTCTCGATGCGGGCTCGGCGTAGTAGCCGGGCCCGCATTTCCTGCGCCGTTCGGCAGCTCAGTGTGACTGCGTGAAGAATTTTCATCACCCCGCTGGCATATTCGGCAGGCAAGCCGTCTACTGTGCGCGCGGAAAACGCACGCAATAATAAGCGTTCGCATAAAAAAATCATGACCAGGGGCGAGTAATGAAGGTGTTTTGGGGATTGGGGAAGCTGCTGACGTCAGGGTTCTGGCTGGTGGTGGTGCTGAATCTGGTTATCGTGTTACCGACGCCGTTCGGCATGCTGATCAAGCTGGCGGGCAGCTTGCTGATCTTGACGCATGTCGCCGAGCTGCTGCTGTTCAATGGCAGCCTTCGCGGGCGCAAGCATCCTTGGCGTGATCGCCTGCAAATTCTGGTCTTCGGCATTTTTCACCTGCAATCCTTGCCTAAATCGTCCTCGGAGGCCGCTCATGCGTAGTCTTTTCCTGCTGGCCGCGCTGTGCAGTCCTTTGGCGATGGCGCAGACCATCACTGTCGAAAGCCATTCCTTGATGCGCCTGCCCAACGCTACCAGCGTGCTGCAACTGGAGCGTCTGGAAGTCTCGGATTACGGCACTTTGCTGATTCCGTCCGGCCTTACCGAAGTCAAGGTCGATCAACTGGTGCTGGGTCATGAAGCGCGCATTGCGATTGTGCCCGGCAGCCAGCCATTCAGTCTGGTGGTGCGTCGCGGTCAGCTCGGCGAAGGCAGCCAGATCACTGCGCGTGGCTCGCCTGGCACTTATGAGAAAGCGCCGTTGCCAGGGCGAAATCTGACGCTGCGCCTGGAATCCCTGAGCGCAGCCGAGCTGTCGGTTGATGCGCGCGGCGGCACCGGTGCGCCCGGTTATGTCGGCCTCGATGGCGCTAACGGCGAAGCGCCGGGTTGCACCTGGGGTCAGGCGGGGCGTGGCTTCAATGGCGACGACGGCGGCAATGGTCACGATGGCGCTGCAGGTGGTCAGGTACGTCTGGAGCTGCCGTTGGCGTTCCCTGCCGCGCACATCAAAGTCAATGTCGAGGGCGGTGCCGGTGGTGCGGCGGGTCAGGGCGGTCGTGCCGGCAAGGGCGGAGCGTCCAAAGGTTGCATCGTCTATCGCGCCGATGGCGGCAAGGCTGGACGGGAAGGTCTGCCAGGCCAGCCGGGTGTTGCCGGGCCAGCCGGCGCGTTGAGTGTTCAGCGGCTGTAAGCACGACAGTGTGCGAGCTTGCTCGCGAAGGGGTTACTGCAGTCAGCATAAGTGTTGAACTCAGACAGCCTTCGCGAGCAAGCTCGCTCCCACAAATACATTGGCTAGCCGGATTGTCAGAACCCCGGTCTTGCCGAAGCAATCACCACCACGGCCAGGCCCACCAGCAGGTTGATCCCCACCAACCGGCGAATCCGGCCCAGTGCGGCAGCGCCTTCGGCCCAGTTTTCAGCGTCCACCGCGCGGCGCAGTTCCGGCAGCTGCAATGACTGGATACGAATAAACAGCGCAGTCATGACCACGTACAGCCCCATCATCACTTGCACGTAGCGCGGCGCGCCGTCGAAGCCGCCGAAGTGCAGGTGCATCATGCCCACGCCGGTGATCGGCAAGACCACGACCGTGGCCCAGACCCAGACGAAAAACCGGGGAAACACCTGGACCCACAATTTCAGTCGGGAGGGGCCTTCCAGCGCCGCGCCGACCGCCGGTCGCAAGACCATCCAGGCGAAAAACATGCCGCCAACCCAGACCAGGGCGGCCAAAACATGCAGCGTGTAGACAAGGGCGAAAGGTGTCATCAGGTACTCCGTTCTGCGCGGATGGAATTTGCGGGGTATGATAGCCGCCCGTGAGAACTACTGAAGATATATCCAGCAGTTTTGCGTTTTAATTGTCATTGATGCCCAGCAGCGCCCGAGCCCGACCGAAGCCATGATCAGTAACGAACTCAAGTCCCAGATTCAGGGCGCCTACTCGCGTTTCCTCGAAGCCAAGAGCCTCAAGCCGCGCTATGGCCAGCGTTTGATGATCGCCGAGATCGCCAAAGTGCTGGGCGACGTGGACACCGATGAGGAAGGCCGGCGCACGGGCGACCCGGCAGTCGTGGCGGTCGAGGCGGGCACGGGTACCGGCAAGACCGTGGCCTATGCCATCGCGGCGATTCCCACCGCCAAGCTGGCGGGCAAGCGGCTGGTGATCGCCACCGCAACCGTGGCCCTGCAAGAGCAGATCGTCTACAAGGATCTGCCCGACCTGATGCGCAACAGCGGGCTGAACTTCACCTTCGCCCTGGCCAAGGGGCGCGGTCGCTACATGTGTCTGTCCAAGCTCGACATGCTCCTGCAGGAAGGCGACGCAACCAACGCCACTGCACAGCTTTTCGAAGAAGAAGGCTTCAAGATCGAAGTTGATGAGGCCAGCCAGAAGCTGTTCACGTCGATGATCGAAAAACTCGCCGGCAACAAATGGGACGGCGACCGCGACAGCTGGCCCCAGGAATTGCCCGATCAAGACTGGGCGCGCCTGACCACCGATCACAGCCAATGCACCAACCGGCATTGTCCGAACTTCCAGCAGTGCGCCTTCTATAAGGCACGGGAAGGCATGGGCAAGGTCGACGTGATTGTCACCAACCACGACATGGTGCTGGCCGATCTCGCGCTGGGCGGCGGCGCTGTATTGCCCGATCCGCGCGAGACGCTGTACGTGTTCGACGAAGGCCATCACCTGCCCGACAAGGCCATCGGCCACTTCGCCCATTACACGCGCTTGCGCTCCACCGCCGACTGGCTTGAGCAAACCGCCAAGAACCTGGCCAAATTGCTCGCCCAGCACCCATTGCCGGGTGATCTGGGCAAGTACATCGAACAAGTGCCGGAACTGGCCCGTGAGATCAAGGGCCAGCAGCAATTCATGTTCACAGCCTGCGAGCAACTGGCGGATTTCCGTGCCGGCGAAGACATGCAAGGTCGCGAACGCCCGCGTCATCGTTTCGTCGGTGGCGTGGTGCCCGAGCACATTCGCGAGATGGGCATCGAACTGAAGAAAGGTTTCGCGCGCCTGGACGATCTGTTCACGCGCCTGACCGATCTGCTCAAGGAAGGCATGGACGGCGAGGTCAACATCGGCATCGCTAGCCATCAGGCCGAAGAATGGTATCCGCTGTTCGGCAGCCTGCTGGCCCGCGCCCACGGCAACTGGGAATTGTGGACCGCGTTCACCGCCGAAGACCCGGAAGACAGTCCGCCCATGGCGCGCTGGCTGACCCTGGCCGACAGCGCCTCGTTGTTCGACATCGAAGTCAACGCCAGCCCGATCCTCGCCGCCGAAATGCTCCGTCGTAATTTGTGGAACATTGCCTACGGCGCCCTGGTGACTTCGGCGACGCTGACTGCGCTGGGCAAGTTCGACCGCTATCGCATGCGCGCTGGTTTGCCCAAGGGCGCGGTGACGGCAGTGGTGCCGAGCCCGTTTCATCACGCCGATGCGGGCGTGCTGCGGGTGCCGGACCTCAAGGCCGATCCGCGCGACTCGGTCGCGCACACCGCCGCGATCATCCGCGAATTGCCGAATCTGGTGGAAGGCTCGCGGGGCACGCTGGTGTTGTTCTCGTCGCGCAAACAGATGCAGGACGTGTTCGACGGTCTGGAGCGCGATTGGCGCAAACAAGTGTTCATCCAAGGCAACCTGTCCAAGCAGGAAACCCTCAACAAGCACAAGGCGCGGGTCGACAGCGGCGAATCCAGCGTGTTGTTCGGGCTGGCGAGTTTCGCCGAGGGCGTTGACTTGCCCGGCGCGTATTGCGAGCACGTAGTGATTGCCAAGATCCCGTTCGCGGTGCCGGACGATCCGGTCGAAGCGGCATTGGCCGAATGGATCGAAGCCCGTGGCGGCAATCCGTTCATGGAAATCGCCGTGCCCGATGCCTCGTTGCGTCTGGTCCAGGCCTGCGGACGTTTGCTGCGCACCGAGGAAGATCGCGGCACCATCACGCTGCTTGATCGCCGCGTGGTCACCCAGCGCTACGGCAAGGCTATCCTCAACGCATTGCCGCCATTCCGCCGCGAAATTTCCTGAAAAATCCTCGGCATCATTGGCGCCGGATCGGGTCTTAACCTGGTCCGGGTGTCTATGCACAACCGCCTGACCGTAGGACCGGCATTAGCGGGGAGAGGGTTCTCGCGGCTGAAGCCGCTCCTACGATCGGATATCGGCCAAGTGCAGCGCTCCCACAGGCCACAGGATTCAGATCATCAAGGAGAACCTGATCACATGATTCGCCGCTCACTGTCTGCCGTGCTGGTCATGGCCTGCGCTGGACCTTTATTCGCCGAGCCGGCTGGCCAGCAGACGCTGTTCAGCTTCGTGCGTCCGGCCGACGTGGTGCAAGTCGCCACGGATAACACCAGCCTGCCGCAATCCAATGCCGAACAGACCGCCGAGGGCGAAGTGTTGCGGCGTGTGGTGTTCAATCCCGTGGCCCGGCCGAGCCTGCGCCTGACGCCACAAAGCGGTGTGTGGGACTGGTCCGCCGACAGCGCCATGACCTTGCGCATCCAGAGCGCGATGGATTGGGCGCTGACCCTCGATGTGCAGATTCAGAGTGCCGACGGCAAGGTGATCAACAGTCGCGTGGACCTGCCAGCTGGCCCGGCGCAAACGCTGTTGGTGCCGTTGCAGGCCAGTTCGCCGTTGACCCAGGGCATGCGCGCCGGACCGCCGATGCCGTGGACTTACGAAGGGCAGCGCGTGTTGCTCGCCAATGCTCAGGGCGAGCTTGATCGCAGCCAGGTGGTGTCGGTCACGCTGTCGATGACGCAGCCGAACGTCGCGCAGAGCATCTTGCTCGAACGTTTCGGCGTGCAGCAAGGCGATGGGGTTCAGCAGGCGGTCTATGCGGGTATCGTCGATGGCTACGGCCAGTTTTCCCGTGGCAAATGGCCGGAGAAAGTCAGCAGCGACGAGCAACTCAAGGCCGCTGCCGCCAAGGAACAGCAGCAAACCAAAACCTGGCTGGCGGATCGCCCCGGGCTGGACAAATTCGGTGGCTGGCTCGACGGCCCGACGTTCGATGCGAAAGGCTTTTTCCGCACGGAAAAGCGTGCGGATCGCTGGTATCTGGTAACCCCTGAAGGCCACCCGTTTTACTCGCTAGGGATCAATGCGGTCGCGGTGGACGACAGCCCGACCTATGTTGAAGGCCGCGAATCCATGTTCGCCAACCTGCCGCAAGAGAATGAGCCGCTAAGCGCGTTCTACGGCAAGGGCGACAATCACAGCAACAATGGCTCGGGCAAGGACCGCCAGTTCGATAAAGGTCGCTGGTTCGATTTTTACGGGGCCAATCTGCAGCGCATTTACGGCGCGAAAACCTGTGAGCCGGCAGCGCCAAACCCTGCCGAACCGGTTGCTGCTGCTGTGGAATGCAAACCCGCGCCATACGATCTCCAGCATTGGGTCGATCGCACCCTCGATCGCCTGCAAGCCTGGGGCTTCAACACCGTCGGTAACTGGAGCGAGCCGTTGCTTGGCTCCCAGGATCGGGTGCCTTACACCTTGCCGCTGTCGATTTATGGCGACTATTCAAGCATCAGCACCGGCCAGGACTGGTGGGGCGGCATGCCTGACCCGTTCGATCCGCGTTTTGCCATGGCTGCCGAACGGGCCATCGCTATCGCCGCCCGCGACCATCGAGATGATCCGTGGCTGGTGGGCTTTTTCGCCGATAACGAACTGGCCTGGGCCGGGCCGGGCGATGATCCCAAAGCCCGCTACGCGCTGGCCTACGGCACCATGAAAATGACCACCGATGCGCCGGCCAAGCGTGCGTTCCTCAAGCAGTTGCGCGACAAATACCGTAATCAGCAAGGTCTGTCCCAGGCCTGGGGCATTGAGCTGACCGCCTGGGAATTTATGGAAGACCCCGGTTTCGAGCCGCCGCTGCCCAACCCGGAACATCCGGACATCGAAGCCGACTTCAAGTATTTCCAGCAAGTGTTTGCCGAGACCTACTTCAAGACCATCTCCGACTCGCTGAAATGGCACGCGCCCAATCACTTGCTGCTGGGCGGCCGTTATTCGGTCAGCACGCCTGAGGCTGTCGCGGCTTGTGCCAAATATTGCGACGTGTTGAGTTTCAACTTCTACACGCCAAAACCGCAGGACGGTTACGACTTTGCCGCGCTTCGTGAGCTGGACAAGCCAATTCTGGTCAGCGAATTCCATTTCGGTTCCCGTGATCGAGGGCCGTTCTGGGGCGGGGCGATGGAAGTGGCGCGGGAAGAAGACCGCGGTCCGGCGTACGCCAACTTCCTCAAACAGGCGCTGGCCGAGCCGTCGATTGTCGGCGTGCACTGGTTCCAGTATCTGGACCAGCCGGTCACCGGGCGTTTGCTGGATGGCGAGAACGGTCATCTCGGTTTGGTGGGCGTCACTGATCTGCCCTTTCAGGGGTTCGTGGAAACCGTGCGCAAGAGCAATCGCCAGGTGGCTGCTGTGTTGAACAAGGCAGCGGCCGGGAAAAAGGCCGCTGCCGATCCCGCCGCAACGCCTCAAACCACGCAACCTTGAGCTGAGCCAGTTCCCAAAGCGCTCAATCGCTGAAACAATGCAGGCCATTTTTTCAGATCAGTCGTTTCGGGAGCCAGCGGGTGCAGATTCAGGGTCATTTCGAGCTTAAATTCGAAGCGGTGCGCGAAGCGTTCGCGGCACTCTTCGAAGATCCTCAAGAGCGTGGCGCTGCGCTGTGTATCCAGATCGGCGGGGAAACCGTGGTCGATCTGTGGGCTGGCACTGCCGACAAGGATGGCGCTGAGGTCTGGCACAGCGACACCATTGCCAATCTGTTCTCCTGTACCAAAACCTTTACTGCGGTCACCGCGCTGCAACTGGTGGGCGAGGGCAAGCTCAAGCTGGACGAGCCTGTGGCTCGGCTTTGGCCGGAATTTGCCGCTGCCGGTAAAGACGCTATCACCTTGCGTCAGTTGCTGTGCCATCAGGCCGGATTGCCCGCGTTGCGCGAGTTGCTTCCCGCTCAAGCGCTGTATGAATGGGAAACCATGACTGGCGCGCTCGCGGCGGAACAACCCTGGTGGACGCCGGGGCAGCGGCACGGTTACGCCGCCATCACTTATGGCTGGCTGGTGGGTGAAATGCTGCGCCGCGCGGACGGTCGCGGGCCGGGCGAGTCCATCGTGGCCCGCGTGGCGCGGCCGCTGGGCCTGGACTTTCATGTCGGTCTGGCCGATGACCAGTTCCACCGCGTTGCCCACATCGCACGGGGCAAAGGCAACACCGGCGACGAGGCTGCGCAACGGTTACTGCAAACCACTATGCGTGAGCCCAATTCCATGACCGCCCGTGCGTTTACCAACCCGCCTTCGATCATGACCAGCACCAACAAGCCTGAATGGCGGCGCATGCAGCAACCGGCAGCCAACGGCCATGGCAACGCGCGCAGCCTCGCCGGTTTTTACAACGGCCTGCTCGATGGCAGTTTGCTGGAGCCGGAACTGCTCAGCGAACTGACCCGCGAGCACAGCCTTGGCCAGGACAAAACCCTGTTGACCCAGACGCGTTTTGGTCTGGGTTGCATGCTCGATCAGTCCGCTGTTCCCAATGCTACTTATGGCCTGGGCGCCAAGGCGTTCGGCCATCCTGGGGCTGGCGGTTCCACCGGTTTCGCCGATCCTGAACGCGAAGTGGCTTTCGGCTTCGTTACCAATACCCTGGGGCCTTATGTGCTGATGGATCCTCGCGCGCAGAAGCTGGCTCGGGTGCTGGGTGAGTGTTTGCTCTAAGTTGTGTACATAAGTACTTGTTTCTTACCGACTGTCGATTAATTGGCCCGAACAGGAACCGTGTGACGGTTTCCTTTTCCAACAGTCTGTTTATGCGTGTTATATGGGCTCTGCCAAGTCCCCTTGTCTGTCTACTTTTTTTGTGGGTCACCCATGTCGTCTAATAAAAGCCTCGCTATCGCCCTTTGTCTTGCTGTTACGGGCTGTGCTCAAACGCCTCAAAACGATTCTGCCGCCACTGGCTCCAACTGGTGGCCGTTCGGTGTGGACAAGGTTGCCGAAGCATCGTCGCCAGGTGCAGCGCCAGCCAAGGCTCCGGAAGCCAAGCCTGCGCCAGTAGCCGCGGCTGCCCCTGCCGAAGGTGGCACCCACTGGTACTGGCCGTTCGCATCCAGCGACAGCGCTGCACCAAAAGCCGACAGCGCCGCCAAGCCCGCTGAAAAAACCTTGCCGCCACTGGTTGCCAAGTCCGAGACGGATACTCAGTGGTGGTGGCCGTTCAGCAGCGCCAAGAAGGACGGGCCGCAGGCCGCGCCAAAGATCGACCCTAAAGTGACCCAGGCCTGGCTTGACGAATATGAGCCGCGCCTGCGCCTGGCAATCAAGGACACGCCGTTCGAGATCGAGCGCCGTGAAGACCTGTTGGCGATCACTGCGCCAGTGGACAGTTCTTTCAACCCGGATCGTCCGGCGATGTTGCTGCCGGTTACTCTCGGCCCGATTACCCGTCTGGCGAAAATCGTCGAAGGCGATCCGAGAACCGCCGTACTGGTACTCGGCCACGCTGACACCACCGGTGCGGCGGTCGCCAACCAGAAAATCAGCCAGGAACGCGCGCAATCGATCGCCGCGATTTTCCGCCTCAGCGGTCTGGAGCGTAATCGCCTGAGTCTGCGCGGCATGGGTGCACTTGCTCCGCGTGCTGCCAACGACAGCGCTGAAGGTCGCAAGCTGAACCGCCGTGTGGAAATTCTGATGACGCCGCAGAACACCATGGCGGCGCTGATGGCCAAATATCAATTGCCACCGGCACCGACCATGGTTGCGTTGCAAGACGCCAAGCCTGCTGCAGCAGTAGCGCCGGCGGTTGCACCCAAGCCCGCCGTGAAGGCAGCCCCGGCCAAAGCCGCTGCCAAGAAGCCGGTCGCCAAGGCACCGGCTGCGAAAAAAGCAGCACCGGCGAAAAAAGCCGCTCCCGCCAAAGCCGCGCCAGCCAAAGCTGCCGTGAAGAAGAAGCCTGCTGCGACGGATCAGGCCAGCAACTGAGTACCGGTCTGACTCGCGCTTGATCGGGCGAGTCAGCCCCAGGATTTTTTTCAGCGAAGGATGGACGTCATGACCCAGTCTCTGGCCGATATGCGCCGTGACTACGCCCGCGATGGCTTGACCGAAGCGCAGTCGCCCGATGAGCCGTTTGCCCTGTTTCACCAATGGTTTGCCGAGGCGGTGAAAACCGAGCAGGCACCGGTTGAAGCCAATGCCATGACGTTGGCAACGGTGGACGAGGACGGGCGTCCTCACTGCCGGATTCTCTTGCTCAAGGGCCTTGATACTCAAGGCTTCACCTTCTTCACCAACTACGACAGCGCAAAGGGCCAGCAACTGGCGGCGCGTCCGTTTGCGGCCATGACGTTCTTCTGGCCAACGCTGGAACGCCAGGTGCGTATCGAAGGGCGCGTGGTCAAGGTCACGGCGCAAGAGTCCGACGCGTATTTCCAGGTCCGCCCACTGGGCAGTCGCCTCGGCGCCTGGGCTTCGCCGCAGAGCCGGGTGATCGCTGATCGCGCCGAGCTGGAAGGCATGATCAAGGCAACCGAACAGCGCTTCATCGACGCTCAGCCACATTGCCCCGAGCATTGGGGCGGATACCGGCTGTTGCCCGAACGCATCGAATTCTGGCAAGGACGGCCGAGTCGTCTGCATGATCGTTTGAACTATCGCCTGCTGGATAACCAGTGGACGCGGGAACGACTTGCGCCCTGATCCTGTTCTTTGAATTTTTCGTTCGGCCCGTCGTCATACGGCTATGAAGGCGCTGCTGTATAACGCCTGAATGATCTTAAATTAACGAGGAGGGGGCCGTGACAGCGCAAGTCGCGCGGAGTCTAATGGCTACCTGTTCCTCTGGAGATACCGATATGCGTAAGTCTGTTCTGTTGGCTGCCTCTTTCACCGCGATGGCGCTGACACTGGGCGGTTGTACTTCGAATCTGACCGGCGATTCCTATTCCCGTGATGAAGCGCGGACAGTGCAGTCCGTTCGCCTGGGCACTATCGAGTCGCTGCGTCCGGTCAAGATCGAAGGCACCAAGACGCCTATCGGTGCAGGCGCAGGCGCGGTTGTCGGCGGCGTGGGTGGCAGCGCCATTGGTGGCGGTCGCGGCAGTATCGTCGCGGCAGTCATTGGTGCGGTAGCCGGCGGCTTGCTGGGCTCGGCAACCGAAGAAGGCTTGACCCGCACCCAGGGTGTGGAAATCACCGTCCGCGAAGACGACGGCTCGATGCGCGCCTACGTGCAGCAGGTCCAGGAAAACGAAATCTTCCGCGTCGGCGAGCGCGTACGCATCATGAGCGTCAACGGCACGAGTCGTGTGACGCACTGATGGTCTGACAGCAGGTCCGGATGGATCTGTAAGAAGTAATAAAAAATGCCCGCGTCTTTGGATGCGGGCTTTTTTTGTCGTAATTTTATTTCGGTGCGCGTGAGTATTCGAATGCGGATTCATTGGCTAGCGATCTGGTTGCATGTAGGAAAGTGCTTGTGCGTGAGTAAGTGGTTTCGGAATTAATCAAGAATCCAACTAATTTCTAATAATCATCGCGTTTAGTATTGACCGCAGGTCGTGCGATTGATTACGTCCTGGTTGTCAGTTGATAAGCAGCTGTCCGTCGGCGTCGCATCAACGATGCCTGCGTTTATTTTATTAACGATTAATAGCCGGTGACGGTGTGGTTTTCCATCGTCCAGAGAATAACGGCTGAAAATAAAAGGAATCTTAATCATGAATAAATTTTTGTTTGGCAAGCGTGCCTTATATATGGCTGTGGCCTTTACTTTATTAGGCGGAATGGGGAATGCAGTGGATGTTATGGCTACGCAAAATCTGGGTGATACAGTCGTGGCGGAACAAGTCGGGGAAACTCCGGTTGTTTTGGTAGATAAGTTGAATGTTTTTAACGGTTTTCTGCAAAATAATGTGGAGGTAAAATATTATAGTTTTACGGCGGTACGTGGACAGAATGTAATGTTCAGGGGTGCGCGCCCGGCAAGCTGGCCATCAGGGGTTGCTTATGAATATAAAGCCGGAGATGTCTGGCAGTTGCTGCCGGCTAACGGTGTCCATATTTTCGATAGTCTGACGCCTGGCGATGAAGTGTTGATCAGGGTGTTCAAACGCCCAAACAGTAATACGGTGTCCCGTGCTTATGGCTTTCGATTTGGTTCTGCGCCTTATCACGCCAGTGCGGACTTGATCAGAAGTGACGCCCAAGGTCTCCCGCTGTATGCCGGGATTTTTCAAGCCTTTCGGGAAGTAACCTGGTCTATCCATATCCATGATTCAACCGGACATCCGCTGGAAGGTGCCAAGGCAAGTATAGAAGTTGGAGTTGCAGAAAAAGTCGACGTGTACACCGCTGCGGATGGTCGGGCCGCAGCCACGATAGCTTTGCCCGCCTGTGAAGGCAGCATGGTCTCCAACTCATTTTCTACGGGTAGCGGGACGTTAAAACGCTGGTGGAACCTTAGGTATAACCCGGGCCGATTGGTCGCAAAACTGGAGGACGATGATCGAGGTTATCAATGGAATTCAGGGGCCATTGATAGTACTTTTGGACATGTTTGCAAGCAGTGGCTGTTGTATTGATTTAATGGTTTTAACCGGGCGTATACCTGTATGCGCCCGGTTTGCTGCAGTACGCGTTATTTCTTCGGTTTGTTTTCAGCTTGCTGCTGTTCAAGTATTTTTTCGGCCTGCACCTGTAATTGCTCAATCCACGAAAACCCTCTTGCGGGGCTGGTGCCGCCATTTTGAAGCAGTAAACCGTAATCAACAAATTGGTAGATGTTCTTCAACGTGACAATACCGTCATATTTGGTCAGTTCTGGTACGTGCTTCAGGCTGTGAACAACCAGTTTTGCATGTTCAAAGGTCAGTTCTTTAAAATCGTCCAGATCATTGAGCCAGCCGTTCAGCTGGTTGATCTCTTTGTCAGTCAGCGCACCTTCCGGTGAAGTCACCTCCAGGATCCCATGTTCATTGACGGTGAATCCGAAATTTTTATCAGCCAGATCAGGCAGGCATACACGCAACTGGTCTTTGAAACCAGTAAATATATCCTGCATTTGCTCCATCCTCAAGTGCATCATCCAGTTGAGGGTGTATACGGCATCGTCTTCGTAGTGGCTTAATGATGTGGCCAGCTTATCGCTTATTTCGGGAGGAAGATTTTCAATGTCCTCCAGAGAGGCGTCCAAACCTATTTTGTTATAGGGGGCGCGAACGGTGGTGTACTTGAATCCCTCTGTAGAAAGCAGTGATTTATAGGTTTCTTCCCGCTCAGGTGTAATCGTTCCTTCTACCAGTTCGGTTTGATAGTCCTGTTTGATAGATTGCCAGTAGTCAAGGCCAGGACGATACCGTGGGGCTACAAAAGCGTGTTGCTGAGTGTTGGGGGAAGGTGCAATGGTAGAAGACATAATTTCATCCTGCTTTAGTTTGTTTTTATGTTTTTACATTCCCCTTCTATAACGGCAATCCCTACAAGTCCGTGACCTGATTCAGTCGTGCGTTCTGTCTGCATAATTTGTATGAAATCGGCTACATGCGCCCCGATAGACGAGGCGCTGGCTAACCGTGAGTGTGCAACGAAGGTTTGGTTACTGGCCCTGATTCCTCCGGCTGGCAACCACCATCACCCCGTAACCGACAAACGCCGCCAGTATCGACCCGGTGAGAATGCCCATGCGGTCGACGCCTGCGTATGCGCTGCTGCCCGGTTCAAAGGCCAGGGAGCCAACGAACAGGCTCATGGTGAAACCAATGCCGCACAGGATCGATACGCCCAGCACTTGCCCCCAGTTCGCGCCTTGAGGCAGGGCGGCGATGCCCAGTTTGATCGCCAGCCAGGTCAGGCCGAAGACGCCGAGGGTTTTGCCCAGCAGCAAACCTGCCGCGATGCCCATGGGTACCGGGTGGGTGAAGCTCTCCAGGGTCACGCCGCTCAGGGATACCCCGGCGTTGGCGAAGGCGAACAGCGGCAGGACGCCGTAGGCGATCCAGGGGTGCAGCGCGTGTTCCAGAGTAAGGAGTGGCGAGGATTCTTCGTTGCGGGTGCGCAGTGGAATGCAGAACGCCAGCACCACGCCAGCCAGGGTCGCATGCACGCCGCTCTTGAGCACGCAGACCCACAGCAGCAGGCCGATCAGCAGGTAAGGCCCGAGCTTTACCACGCCGAGTCTGTTGATGACGATTAACGAGACGATGGACGCCGCCGCCAGAATCAGCGACAGGTTCGACAGTTCGCCGGAGTAAAACAGCGCGATCACTACAATGGCGCCCAGGTCATCGATGATCGCCAGGGTCATCAGGAACAGCTTCAGCGATACCGGCACGCGCTTGCCCAGCAGGGCGAGGACGCCAAGGGCAAATGCGATGTCGGTGGCCATCGGGATCGCCCAGCCGCTCAAGGCGGTGGGATCGTCCTTGTTCAGCGCCCAGTAGATCAACGCCGGAATGACCATGCCGCCGATGGCCGCCGCGCCGGGCAGGACAATCTGCGAAGGTTTGGAAAGATGCCCTTCCAGAACCTCACGTTTGACTTCCAGGCCGATCAACAGGAAAAACAACGCCATCAAGCCGTCGTTGATCCAGAGCAAAAGCGGTTTGGCGATTTTCACTGCGCCAATCTGGGCGACGACGGGAACGTCGAGAAAGGCGTTATACAGCCAGGACAAAGGGGAGTTGTTGATGATCAATGCCAGAGCGGCGGCGGCAATCAGTAATAAGCCGCCGGCTGCTTCAAGCTGAAAAAAACGGGTGACAGGACTACGTAGAGGCAAGGTTCGCGCTCCATTCTTGAACAAAAGGAGCGACACCCTAACCTGTAGTTCCGACTGTTAAAACAAAAGTTATATTCGTTTTTGTTATAAGAAATATAGCGGGATTAGAGTGTTTCCAAGTCTGTCGGCAACATGATTTATTGCCGTCAGACTGTGTCTTTATGTGTCGTAGGACAGTTCCGATATCGAAGCCGGAACCTAGATTTCGATGCCTAACATATCCCTTGCCAGTGCCTCGGCAATACGAATTCCGTCGACGCCTGCGGACAAAATCCCACCGGCATAACCTGCGCCTTCCCCGGCCGGATACAGGCCTTTGGTGTTCAGGCTTTGCATGGTTTCGTCACGGGTGATGCGCAGCGGTGCCGACGTGCGGGTTTCAATGCCGGTCAGGATCGCGTCGTGCAAGGCGAAGCCTTTGATCTGTTTGTCGAACGCGGGCAATGCTTCACGAATGGCTTCGATGGCATAGGCGGGCAGGGCGTCGGCCAGATCCACGAGTTTTACGCCGGGTTTGTAGGACGGTTCGACGCTGCCCAGTGCGCTGGACGCTTTGCCCGCAATGAAGTCGCCGACTAACTGCGCTGGCGCTTCGTAGGTGCTGCCGCCGAGCACATAAGCGTGGGATTCCAGGCGCTCCTGCAACTCGATGCCCGCCAGCGGTCCGCCAGGATAATCTTCCGGGGTGATGCCGACGACGATGCCCGAGTTGGCGTTGCGTTCGTTACGCGAATATTGGCTCATGCCGTTGGTGACCACACGATTGGGCTCGGAAGTCGCCGCCACCACGGTGCCGCCTGGGCACATGCAGAAACTGTAGACCGAGCGACCATTCTTGGCGTGATGCACCAGTTTGTAGTCGGCAGCGCCCAGTTTCGGGTGCCCGGCGTATTTGCCCAGCCGCGCCCGGTCGATCAGCGATTGCGGGTGTTCGATGCGGAAACCTACCGAAAACGGTTTGGCTTCCATGTACACACCACGGCTGTGCAGCATGCGGAAGGTGTCGCGGGCGCTGTGGCCCAGGGCCAGGATCACATGACGGGACTCGATGCGTTCGCCGCTGTCGAGCACCACGCCCTGCATCTGGCCGTTGTCGATAAGCACGTCAGTCACGCGCTGCTCGAAGCGGACTTCGCCACCGAGGGCCTTGATCTCTTCGCGCATGGTTTCCACCACACCGGTCAGGCGGAAGGTGCCGATGTGCGGTTTGCTGACGTAGAGGATTTCTTCCGGCGCGCCGGCTTTGACGAACTCGTGCAGCACCTTGCGACCATGGAATTTCGGGTCTTTGATCTGGCTGTAGAGCTTGCCGTCGGAGAATGTCCCGGCACCGCCCTCGCCGAACTGCACATTGGACTCCGGGTTCAGGACGTTCTTGCGCCACAGGCCCCAGGTGTCTTTGGTGCGCTGGCGAACTTCACGGCCGCGTTCGAGGATGATCGGCTTGAAGCCCATCTGCGCCAGCAGCAGCCCGGCGAAGATCCCGCAAGGTCCGAAGCCGACCACCACAGGGCGCTCGGTCAGACCTTCAGGTGCATGGCCTACGACTTTGTAGCTGATATCCGGCGCTGGATTGAGATGGCGGTCATCGGCGAGCCGCAGCAGCAGCGCCGCTTCGTCCCGGACCTGGAAGTCGATGGTGTAGATGAAGCACAGCTCGGAGGATTTCTTGCGCGCGTCGTAGCTGCGCTTGAACAGCGTGAAGTCGAGCAGTTCTTCGCTGGCGATGCCCAGGCGCTGCAAGAGTGCAGGTCGCAGGTCTTCTTCCGGGTGATCGATCGGCAGCTTGAGTTCGGTGATTCGTAACATGAAGGGATCCAGTTTCCGGGCCGCAGGTTCAGCCCGCCAGCACTACAAGAACCGGCGATTATAAGCCACATTGAGGGGAAGTCGCGAAGCAAACCAGGATCGTTGGAGCGAAGCTTTCCGGGAATCGTCTTTGCCGCCGAAATATTGCTGACAGAGCCGACGCCTTCGCGGGCAAGCCTCGCCCAACGGCCATTTCAACCTGTGGGAGCCGAGCTTGCTCGCGAAGAACGATTACGCGGTGTATCTGGGCCACCGAGGCACCTGATTTGCGGGCAAGCCTCCAACGGGCGTCATTTCAATTCGCGGCGGATATCGCCTCGCGAGCAAGCTCGCTCCCACTCAAGATCGCTCAGTATCAGGTTCGGTCAGTCATTGCGCCCGCCGCCGTAATAACCGCAGCCGCGCTGGGTCTGGCCATTGAGGCGCAGTTCGGCGGTCAGGTGTTGCACGGCGCCGGTGACGCTGTCGACGCACCGCTGTGGCGCAACCCACAGTTCCATGGTCTGGCCGTTGGCTTCGCTGCTGACGCTGAAGCGTCCGTCCGGCAGTTGTTCTTCGAGGTAAGGTACGGCAATCGGTTCTTTGCCCAGGCGTTCGATGACCATGCCTTTACCGCTGACATTGACGTTCCAGGCCGGTTTATTGCCGTTGACGTGCAGGTTCAGGCGTTTGAAGTTCGGGTCATCGCAAGCCTGGCCGGCGCGCTCTACGCGATAGAGCTGCTGCAGGTCGAGCTGGCCGTCGCTGTTGGTTGCCTTGCCGGCGACGAAGCTGCCACGCAAGTCGGCGAAGACCTTGCCGGAGCTGTCGGCCAGGGCCGCGGATTCCTGCAGGACGCCGGTATTGCCGACGTCCTTGACCACGAAGCGGCGTTGTTCATTGCACGGCTGAAACATCAGCTTGCCGCCTTCGCCGCTCAACGAACCCTGCATGCGTGTCCAGTTCGCCTTGGATACCGAAGACTCGGGCTTGGCGCCGAGCATCTGGCATCCGGCAAACAGCGGCAGCAGGGCAAACAACATAATGGAACGGGCAGCAAACATGGGATGGTCTCCAGACAAGTGCCGCCACGTTACTCAGCCTGTCGCGCCATCACAAGGGGCAGTTAGCCAACGCGGTACGTCTGACCGGTCTGTAGGCCTTCGACACTTTTCGCGTAGGCAAGCGCGACCTCGGCTGCGGGAACCGGTTTGAAACCTCGAAAATAAGGCGCATAGCTGCCCATGGCTTCCAGCAGAACATTCGGGCTTACCGAATTGACCCGCATGCCGCGTGGCATTTCGATGGCTGCCGCGCGCACGAATGCGTCGATGGCGCCGTTGACCAGACTGGCCGAGGCACCGGAGTGAATCGGGTCATGGCTGAGGATGCCGGTGGTGAAGGTGAATGAAGCCCCGTCATTGGCAAACTCGCGGCCAATGAGCAGCAAATTGACCTGGCCCATCAATTTGTCCTGCAAGCCGAGGGTGAAGTCGGTTTCTTTTATGTCGGCCAACGTGACGAAGTTCACATTTCCGGCAGCGCAGACCAGCGCATCGAAGCGACCTATCCGTTCGAACAGTTTCCGGATTGAAGCGCTGTCACTAATATCGACCCGTTCCTCGCCACTGTTGCGACCGATCCGCACAATTTCGTGGCGCGGCGCCAACTCGTCGGCAATGGCCGAACCGATCGTACCGCCTGCACCAATCAATAAAATTTTCATCGTGCTGCTCCGAGCAAGTCATTCAGGGAAATTGAGCACGAAGTTTAGGTGGACTAATTGCAGTCGATAAGAGCGCTAATAGGCAACCTTTGGTTCTCATAAGGAAACGATAGTGAGTGAAATAGACGACCTGGCGGCGTTCGCTGTCTTGATCGATGCCGGTAGCTTCACCGCTGCGGCGGCGCGCATGGGCTGTAGTAAAGGCTATCTGTCCAAGCGCATCAGTCATCTGGAGGAGACTTATTCAGTCATGCTGCTGCATCGCAGCACTCGCAGCCTCAATCTGACTTCTGCTGGCGCTGCGTTACTGCCCCAGGCGCAACAGCTACTCGCCAGCATGAATCGGGCGCGCAATATCGTCGCACTGATGCGCGATGACATGGTTGGGCAAGTTCGCCTGACCACTCCGGTGTCCCTGGGGGAAACCTTCTTCGACGGCTTGCTCACGGAGTTCGCCGAAAAGTATCCGCAAGTGACGATCGAGCTGGACCTCAACAACAGTTTTCGTGACCTGCGCCGCGATGGCTTTGATTTGGCAATACGCTCGTATGTCGCCCCCGACGAGCGCCTGATTGCCAAGCCATTGCTGGCCATTCAGGAACTGACGTGCGCCAGTAGCGCTTACCTTGAGCAGTACGGCCAGCTGCATACGCCCCATGAACTGGTCACGCACAAATGTCTGCTCAACAGCCATTACAACGGGCGCCACGAATGGCTGTATCACCAGAATCATCAATTGACCCGCGTGCAGGTCAATGGCTCGTTTGCCAGCAATCACTATGGTCTGTTGAAGAAAGCGGTGATGGTGGGCGCCGGCATCGCGCGTCTGCCGTCCTACATGGTGCATGCCGAGATCAACGACGGGCGATTGCATTGGCTGTTTCGCGATTACCAGACGAGCATTTTGCCGCTGTTTCTGGTGCATCCTTATGAAGGCGAATTACCCAAGCGTATCCAGGTTCTGGCGGACTATCTGTTGGGCTGGTTCCAGCGCAGCACCGAGGCTCTTGAACGCCTCGCGACTCTGGAAATAAAAAACGGCCCGTAGGCCGTTTTTTGATCAAGGGGCAGTCGCGAAAGCTTAGCCGCCGAGGTAAGCGTCGCGTACTTTCGGGTCGACCAACAGCTCTTCCCCGGTGCCTTGCATGACTACCCGGCCGTTTTCCAGCACATAGGCGCGATCAGCGATTTTCAGCGCCTGGTTGGCGTTTTGCTCCACCAGGAACACCGTTACGCCATCACGACGCAGCTGTTCGACGATCTCGAAAATCTGCTGGATGATGATCGGCGCCAGGCCCAGCGACGGTTCGTCGAGCAGCAACAGCTTGGGCTTGCTCATCAGCGCCCGGCCGATGGCGAGCATTTGCTGTTCGCCGCCGGACATGGTGCCGCCGCGCTGGTTGAAGCGTTCCTTGAGGCGCGGGAACAAATGCAGAACCTTGTCCATTTGTTCCTGATAATCGCCTTTCTCGGTGAAGAAACCGCCCATGGCGAGGTTTTCTTCCACGGTCAGGCGAGCAAACACGCGACGGCCTTCCGGCACGACGGCGATGCTCTTGCGCATGATCTGCGCCGACTCCAGGCCGACCAACTCCTCGCCCATGTAGCGAATGCTGCCGCTGTGGGCGCGAGGTGAACCGCACAAAGTCATCAACAAGGTTGATTTACCCGCGCCGTTGGCACCGATCAGGGTCACGATTTCGCCCTGGCGCACCTCGACGTTGACGCCGTGCAGCGCCTGAATCTTGCCGTAGAAAGTGGAAACGTTTTCGAATTGCAGCATTTACGCTTCCCCCAGGTAGGCTTTGATCACTTCGGGATTGTCCCGAATCTGTTCCGGCGTACCATCGGCCAGCGGCGTGCCCTGGTTGATCACCACGATGTGGTCGGAAATGCTCATCACCAGTTTCATGTCGTGCTCGATCAGCAGGACCGTGGCGTTGTACTCATTGCGCAACATGCCGATCAGCGCCTTGAGGTCCTCGGTTTCCCGTGGGTTCAAGCCCGCTGCCGGTTCGTCGAGCATGAGAATCCGCGGACGGGTCATCATGCAGCGGGCGATTTCCAGGCGGCGTTGCTGGCCATAGGCCAAGGTGCCAGCCGGACGGTTGGCGAATTCCTTGAGGTTCACCGCTTCCAGCCAATGCTCGGCGTACTCCATGGCTTCGCGTTCGCTGCGACGGAAGCCCGGCGTGCGGAACAGACCGGCGAAGAAGTTGGTGTTCAGGTGCCGGTGCTGTGCAACCAGCAGGTTCTCCAGTGCGGTCATTTCCTTGAACAGACGCACGTTCTGGAAGGTACGCACCACGCCTTTACGGGCGATTTCATGTCCGGCCAGGCCTTGAATCGCCTCGCCGTCGAGCAGGATGGTGCCCGACGTTGGTCGGTAGAAACCGGTCAGGCAGTTGAATACCGTGGTCTTGCCGGCACCGTTGGGGCCGATCATCGACACGACTTGTTTCTCATTGACGGTCAGGCCTACGCCGTTGACCGCCAGCAGACCGCCAAAGCGCATGCTCAGGCCGCTGACTTCTAATAGCGGGCGGCTCATTTGCGCAGCTCCATGTGAGGACGTTGCATGGGCAGAAGACCTTGAGGACGCCAGATCATCATCAGCACCATCAGGGCGCCGAACATCAACATGCGGTACTCACTGAAATCACGCATCAGTTCCGGCAGCAGGATCATCACCACAGCGGCGAGGATCACCCCCAGTTGCGAGCCCATGCCGCCCAGCACCACGATGGCGAGGATGATGGCCGACTCGATGAAGGTGAAGGATTCCGGTGTGACCAACCCTTGGCGAGCGGCGAAGAAGCTCCCGGCGAAACCGGCGAACGCAGCACCCAGGGTAAAGGCCGACAGCTTGATAATCGTCGGATTCAGGCCCAATGCGCGGCAGGCGATCTCATCTTCGCGCAACGCTTCCCAGGCACGACCAATGGGCATGCGCAGCAGGCGATTGATCACGAACAGCGCTGCCAGCGCCAGCAGCAAGGCAACCAGATACAGGAAGATGACCTTGTTGACGGAGTTGTATTGCAGGCCGAAGAACTCGTGGAAGGTTTGCATACCTTCCGCCGCCTTGCGTTCGAACGACAAGCCGAACAGCGTTGGTTTTTCAATGTTGCTGATGCCGTTCGGGCCGCCGGTGAGGCCGGTCATGTTACGCAGCAGCAAGCGGATGATTTCACCGAAGCCCAACGTCACGATGGCCAGATAGTCACCGCGCAAGCGCAATACCGGGAAGCCCAGCAGGAAGCCGAACGTCGCCGCCATCATCCCGGCAATCGGCAGGCAGATCCAGAAACCCAGGCCGAAGTAGTGAGACAGCAGGGCGTAGCTGTAGGCACCGACCGCGTAAAAGCCCACATAACCCAGGTCCAGCAGACCCGCCAGACCGACCACGATGTTCAGGCCCAGGCCGAGCATGACGTAGATCAGGATCAGCGTGGCGATATCCACCGCGCCCCGGGAGCCGAAGAACGGCCAGACCAGTGCGACCATGATCAGGCCGAGCATGATCCAGCGCTGGGTGCTCGGCAGGGTCAGGAAGACGCTGGCCTTGGCGGGCATGACCGGGATGCTCGGTGACGAACGCCACGCGGCGCTGATCTGCTCATGGAACAGCACCCGCAGGAACATGGCGATGGCACAGGCAAAGATAATGCTGACGGTGGTGCTGCTGGCGCCGATGACTGCCAGTTTGACGCCGACGATTTCCAGCTTCAGGCCGAGTATCGGGTACGCGACAGCCAGCACCAGCAAGGCGCTGAACAACGCCGATTTGAGTTTCCTGGTCATACTTTTTCAACCTCCGGGCGGCCAAGCAGGCCGGTCGGCCGGAACAACAACACCAATACGAGAAGACCGAACGCCACCACATCCTTGTACTGGTCGCCGAAAATATCGGCGCCAAAGGCTTCGGCCACGCCCAATACCAGACCACCCAACATGGCGCCCGGAATACTGCCGATCCCGCCCAGTACGGCGGCGGTGAAGGCCTTGATGCCGACCAGGAATCCGGCGTTGGGGTTGATCACGCCGTACTGCATGCTCAGCAATACCGCAGCGACCGCCGCCAGCGCGGCACCGATGACAAAGGTCAGGGCGATGATGTTGTTGGTATTGATACCCAGCAGGTTGGCCATCTTGATGTCTTCGGCGCAGGCGCGGCAGGCGCGGCCCAGACGAGAGCGGGAGATGAACCAGGTCAGGCCGAGCATCGCGATCAGGGTCACGATGAAGATCAGCACTTGCATGTAGGAAATCACGACTTCATGAGTGCTGGTCGAGCCAAACACGAAGTTGCCGGGAATCAGGTTGGGAATCGATTTGTCCTTGGAATCCTGGGACAACAGAACCGTGTTCTGCAGGAATATCGACATACCGATGGCAGAAATCAGCGGGATCAGACGGTTGCTGCCGCGCAGCGGGCGATAAGCCACGCGCTCGATGGCATAACCGTAGGCACTGGTCACGACGATACTGGCAACGAAGGCGGCGGTAATCAGCAGCGGCAGGCTGTCCAGCCCCATCATCGTCAGGCCGGCGAGGGCGATGAACGCGACGTAGGAACCGATCATGTACACCTCGCCATGGGCGAAGTTGATCATGCCGATGATGCCGTAAACCATCGTGTAACCGATGGCAATCAAGGCATAGGTGCTGCCAATGGTCAGGCCATTAACCAGCTGTTGGAAAAAGTGATAGATGTCTATCTCGGGCATTACAGCGCTCCTGAAAACCTGCTCGGTGTTCCACTGGTGGTCGTCTTGCTGCCCGTGCGTCGTGATATGGGTCCACGTTGGCATCGAGCCCAGTGAATCACTGGTAACGGTTTTGAAGATATGTTCAGTGCCTGGCACTCTTTTGAAGTGCCCGCACTCGTAAAACAAAGCCCACTGCGGTAGCAGTGGGCTCTGGGTTCAACTGACAGCGATTGCTTACTTCACAGGCGCTTCAGTCTTGGTGCCGTCTTTGTGCCAGGTGTAGACCACGAATTTGAAGTCTTTCAGGTCGCCTTTGGCGTCGTAGCTGAGGTCACCCATCGGGGTCTTGAAGGTCCCGTCGTGAATTGCCGCAGCAACCTTGGTGGTATCTTCGCTGTTGGCCGTTTTGATCGCCTCGGCAATCACTTGAACCGCGGCGTAAGCCGGGAACACGAACGGACCGCTTGGATCTTCTTTCTTGGCCTTGAATGCCTCAACCAGCGCCTTGTTGGCAGGGTCTTGGTCGAACGAAGCAGGCAGGGTTACCAGCAGGCCTTCGGAAGCGTCCTGGGCGATCTGGGAAATCGACGCGTTACCCACGCCTTCCGGACCCATGAAACCGGCTTTCAGGCCTTTTTCTTGCGCCTGGCGCAGGATCAGACCCAGCTCAGGGTGGTAGCCGCCGTAGTAAACGAAGTCGACGTTGGCTTGCTTCATCTTGGCGATCAGCGACGAGAAGTCCTTGTCGCCAGCGTTGATGCCTTCGAACAGAGCGACTTTGACGCCGTCTTTTTCCAGGGTCTGCTTGACGGCGGTCGCGATGCCTTCGCCGTACTGCTGTTTGTCGTGGATGACCGCAACGATTTTAGGCTTCACCTGCTTGGCGATGTAATTGCCTGCCGCCGGGCCTTGAGCGCTGTCCAGGCCGATGGTACGGAAAATCATCTTGTAGCCACGAGCGGTGATTTCCGGGCTGGTTGCAGCCGGAGTCACCATGATGATGCGTTCGTCTTCGTAAATGTCCGAAGCCGGTTGGGTGGAGCTGGAGCACAGGTGACCCACCACAAACTTGACGCCGTCGTTGACGACTTTGTTGGCGACCGCTACCGCTTGTTTCGGATCGCAGGCGTCGTCGTATTCAACCGCTTCGAGCTTCTTGCCATCTACGCCACCTTTGGCGTTGATCTGTTCAATGGCCATTTTGGCGCCGCTGAACTGCATGTCGCCGTACTGGGCGACTGCACCGGTTTTCGGGCCGGCGATGCCGATCTTGATGGTGTCTGCTGCGAATGAATGGCTGGCAACCCCCGCCATAACCAGTGCGGCAAACAGCTTGGAAAGCTTCTTAGTACCCTTAGTCATGATGCTCCACTCTTGTGTTTTAATTTTTATAATCCTGACGCCAAAGCTGCAGGACCGGATTGATAGATTCCGATCTTCCCCCCGGCAACTGTACCGGAACAGTTTAGAGCGCCGATTGATCGCTTGGAAAGCTGGCTGCGGGGGGCAAAACCGATTGATGTCGCTAAATTGTACGAAAGATACAGAATCAAGCGGTTCGACTTGCCCAATCGACCTTCAAACCCTTGGTTTTCCTGATCTTCCCTGCAATCAATTACTTGTATCTGGGTTTGTCTGGAGCAGACTCGGCGCTATCATTTGCGTCGATTTTCTTTTCGGTGGAACCCATGAGCGAAGAACCAAGCACCCTCTATGCCAAACTGCTCGGCGAGACGGCATCAATTACCTGGACGGAGTTGCAACCGTTCTTTGCGCGCGGTGCCCTGTTGTGGGTCGAGCAGACGCTGGATTTGATCGAGGTCGCCCAGGCTGTTGCTCGGAACGAGGCAGATAAAGTCAGCGCATGGCTTGCCAGTGGCGAGGTCGGCAAGGTGGCTGAATCGCGGGCGCTAGAGCTGGTGGAGCGGGATCCGACACTTTGGGCAGTCGTAGTGGCGCCTTGGGTGCTGGTCCAGGATAGGGCGCCAGCTTTATAGATGGTCGATTTTGGTGCGTATTGGCTCGGGGGATGGGTAGTCTGGTAACTGGCCTGGAACTTGGGTAGCGAAAAATCTCACTGTTGGTGCTGTAGTCGTAGGTCCGGCTTTAGCCGGGAGAGCCGCACGCGCGGCAATGCAGATGCCTGGCATGCAATGCAGCCCTCCCGGCTGAAGCCGGTCCTACGGGACTCAATTGAGCTCCGTTACAAGCCGTAGCCCGTCTTGCCCGTATGTTGATTCAGCGAGATGACCCGGGTCTTGCCGATGCGATGACGGTAGATTTCGCGCAAGTATTTGATGGCCTTCTTCACGCTTTCGCGAGAAATCCGGATGTCATTGATCGAGACAAACTTGGATTTGTCTTCGATCAGCTCGCGGTACTTCTTCTCGTACATAGGCTTGATCGCATACCAGTTGGTATCGAGGATCCTGGCCGGATTTTCGTATTCGTTGAGCAAGTCATCAATACGCTCTTCATCAAATTCGTCGCTGACGATGAAGTCTAGAATCGCATTGTCCAGCGTGTCGTCGAAACGGAACTGGTTTTTTGCGAAGCAACGCTTGATGAACGCCACGATCAGCGTCAGGAAGTCATCCGACAGGCACGGACTCTTGGCGATCAGGGTAGTCAGCGACAGGTTGGCCGACGCGCCGATCACCAGCGCGTAACGCTTGAGCGTGGTGTTGGGGAACAGGCTGTTCAAGTGTGTCTTGAGGCGGTTCAGGTCCATGTAGGACAGCTTGTAGTCCTTGGGCAACGAAACGATGGAGACCACCGACGAGCAGTTCTTGAAGAAGTGCAAGTCATGCAGCGCCGCGGCGTCGTAGCCGGAGGTCTTGTACTGATCCAGTGCGGCGCGATAACGCTTGGACTCGATCGGCAGCAGGCTGATGCCTTCGATGGCCTGGGTCACTTTATTGAAGTGCGGCAAGTCAATGGAGCGGAAGAACAGGTCGTCGATGTTCAGGCGTGGCGGTTCTTTCTCGAACACCTTGAATTTGTCCGAACCGGGAGCCGGGCTTTCCGGAACCACTGACTCGGCGTAGGCAATCGCTACCGGGCCCGCCAGGCTCATGAACAGGTCGTTGGCATCCAGGCGAATGGTTTCGCCGATATCAATTCCGGCACGTCGGAAATAGTTCTGATCGTAATCGGTGGTCACCGCCTGGGCAGTGAGGATGTTGAAGATCTGCTGCGAGATGTACTGGTTGGCGTGACGCTCCATGGCGTTCACATCGATGTTCTCTATGTTGCCGTCGTCGCTTTCCTCGGCGTAACGCATGATGTCGTTGGAGATCAGCATCATGGCGTTCCATGGGCGAATACGGCCCATGACGCTGGCTTCGCTGCTGTCTTCATTCTCGAAGTTGTACGAAAAGTCCCATTCCTCAGCTAGATACTTGCAGAGCAGGCGACCGGCATTGATGTGCAGGGCTTCGGACATTTCGCTGCGATGATCGGAAATGTTCGGCAGCACACAAATGCCGCTGGTGAAGATCGGTTCGAACACGAAGGACCGGCCGCGTTTGCTGTCGTTTTCGTCGGTTGGCCGAGTGTCGAAAGTCTTGTTCATGTACGAGAACTGCTGCGCCAGGCCGAACTCCGAGGCCATGCCCGAACCCGTACCGCCGCCCGCACTGAAAATGTAGAAGTACAGGCGTGACTGGTTGGCCTTGATCCCGCATGAGTCGATCAGGTACGAGTGGATCAGCTTCCAGTCGGTGCTGGAGAATTGGCTGGTGTCCTTGTTGAGGATGATCTTGGCCAGGTACTGGCCGAGGATCGGCGCGTTACCGGCGCCTCCAGCATGGACCTCGGACAAGTCCATGATTTTCATTTTGCTGTAGTCGTTGATGAACCCGCTTTTCTCGCCCTTGCGCGAGAAGCGGATACGGCCAGCGATGTCTTTGTCCAGGTCGCCGAGCATGACCAGCGGCTCAACCAGAAATACGGGCTTGCTGGCTTTGTTCTGCACCAGCCGCAGATTGTTACGGATCCAGTGCGCCGGGCTGTAGCGCTTGTCATCGCGCAGGCGATCTTCGTTTTCGAATTGATTGAGGTAGAACTTGCGCGCGTTGTAGACCAGTTCGGCAACATCCAGAGCGATGTTCGAGCCGCAGCGGCCCAGGCCGATCAGGCATACCGAGGGGAACTGCTGTTCGCTGCGCAGGATGCTTTCATCGATGTGCATCGAAGGCGGGAAGACCGTGTCGCGCAAACCGTCGAGATTATCCAGGATGCGGTCAGTGTCGGTTTCCGTGAAGTACATGTACTGCTGAACGGGAATTGGCTTGGGCCGATAGTGGGTACTGGGTACGCCATCTGCCTTTGCGGCAACGGCTGCACTCAATGGTCCGGGTATCGCACCAGCAGAATCGTTTTTATTGGTCATCGTGGGCCATTTGCCTAAGGAGGCTGCGATGCGGTTGGGGTCATCGCGCCATCACGGAAAGAGAAGTTACGACATCGCAGTGCAATTATTTCCAGGGGCGATTGGGAATGAACCCGAGCAATGACCAAGGCGCTCCCTGTCTGGTTCAATAGTGAATCGGCGGGCTCACGGAAATCTTTAGTGATTCTGACCGGTGGGTTGAACCTCGGTAATTGACTGTTGTCATTGCGCCGCATCCTGGACGTCGCCGTGCCTGGATATTTGCCTGGCGAATGTTTACAGGCCGCCGTGGGGGTATCGTCCTTTACCCCCCAAAAGCTCGAAGGCGTGTCAGTACCCTTTCTTTGCGGTTTTCTGTTTGAGGGGGACAACACGCGCGGCGGGCTTCGACACTGGCGAGTCACTGGCAGTCCGTTGTTGACGCAGTTCGCCGGACAGTTGCCCGAGCGGTTGAGGAGCGGTAAATAGATTGCCCTGCACATAGTCGCAGCCGTATTGCTTGACGTAATCCAGCTGCTCGGGGGTCTCCACGCCTTCAGCAACGACCTTCAGGCGCAGCGTGTGGGCCATGGCGACAATCGCCTGCACGATTTCCATGTCCTGGGGCGATTTCAATGTGTCGACGATGAATGAACGGTCAATCTTTACCGTATCCAGCGGCAGGCGCTTGAGATAGGCCAGCGACGAGGCTCCGCTGCCGAAGTCGTCGATGGACAGCGATATGCCCAGGTTGCGGATCTGTTTGAGCTGACTGATCACGTTGCTGATATTGCCCATCAAGGCGTTTTCGGTCACTTCCAGTTCCAGTCGGGACGGGACAATGCCGGTTTCTTGCAGCACCGCCAGAACCTCATCAACCAGATCTGGCCGGCCAAGGTTGATGGCAGACCAGTTCACCGCGATGACTAGCTCGTCCAGACCAACGCGGGCCAGTTCGCTCAAGTCCTGGCAGGCGCGGCGCAGCACCCAGAGGTCAAGATCGACGATCAGGCCATTGGCTTCGGCAATGCGCAGAAATCGATCAGGCGTGAGCAAGCCATGTCGGGGATGCTCCCAGTGCAGCGACGCTTCCAGCTTGCTGACCTGTCCGTTCCGCAGATCGACAATGGGTTGGTAATAAAGCTGCAGCCCGGAGCCTTCGTGCAAGGCGTTGCACAGTTCTTGTTCAAGATTCAGCTCCAGGCAGGCCTGGGTCTTGAGGCTTGGGATGTAGAAGTTCACCCGATTGCGACCGTTGTCCTTGGATTGATAAAGCGCCAGATCGGCATGCTTGAGCAATTCTTCGCAGGTCTGACCGTCCTTGGGGAACGTGCTGACGCCAATACTGGTGGTCATCACCATGCGGCGCCCAGCCAGCACGATAGGTTGCGTCATCTTTTGCATGATCCGCTCGGCCAGACTTCGGGCTTCCTCGGCGTTGGGCAGGTCGATGAGAATGCAGAACTCGTCGCCACCAAAGCGCGCGACCACATCCTGCACGCGGGTCGCGCTGTGAATGCGCTCGGCGATGACCTTGAGCAATTCATCACCGGCATCGTGGCCCAGGCTGTCGTTGATGCGTTTGAAATGGTCGATATCGAGGAACATCACCGCCAGCATGCCGCCCTCGGAACTGTATTCCAGCAGCTTTTCGGCAAAGATCTGATTGAAACCACGACGATTGAGCAGATTGGTCAGCGGATCGTGATGAGCCACTTGCTGCAATGACACGCGAGCCTGATCGAGTTGGTCAAGCAGCAGGTTGACCCGTCGCAGGTCGATTTCCTTCTCCTGCAGCTTTTTGTCGGCCAGCGATGCACTGATACTGCCGCCGACGATCAGTAAGGCGATCAACGCAATCGTCAAGCCCAGTTGCAGGCCGTTTTCGGGCTGGGTCGAGTGCATCGCCATATTCGTGGTCATCGTCAAATGCAGCGACCAAATACCAGTCATGTGCGTGCACAGCAAGCCCGCACCGATAAGCACGCTCGCTACCCCTCTGCGGAACTGATACAGCGCATCGCCCCCGTGCCGAAGCTCGCGGGCCATCAGTAACAGGACGAGACTGCTGAGAATTGCCAGCAGGACGGAAAGTGCGAACGACTTGGGTTCGTAGTATTGCGCTGCCTCGGAGCGCAGGGCTGACATGCCCAGGTAATGCATGGTGACGATGCCGAGCCCGATCGCTGTCGCATTCAGGATGCTGCTTGGCCGATTCAGGGTTTCCTGGGTAATGGCCTTCATTGCCAGAGCGCCAGCAACCAATGCAATCAGCAGCGAGGCGATGGTCGCGGTCAGGTCGTAGCGCATCGGCATCGGCACTTCGAGTGCCAGCATGGCAATGTAATGCATGGCCCACACGCCGCCCGCCAGGCAAAACGCACCCAGCACCTGCCAGCGTTGCCGACTGTGGTAATTCTCGACTTGTATTGCGCGCTCACTGACGTGCAGCGTGGCAAAGCACGCGGCACACATCACCGCGTAGGCCAGAATCATCAGGAATTGATCATGAGAGCAATCCAGAGGCAGCTGTCCTTGTGCCGGCGGCCCGAAAACGGCCTTCAACCCCACCCAATCCATAGCGAACCCCATCTATTCCATCCCAGTGTCACCAAGGGTTTATAACCAATGGCGATATGAGCTGATTATAGGGAGCTAAAAACCGACGAGTGGGAGTATTGCCGGCTAGTTGCAACTAATTTGGAATAGGCCCGATAACTAACGGATCTATCCCCTCGAACGGGGTAAGAGAACACTCTTTACGAATGTTTACAGACATTGCGCAGTATGGGTTCTAAATTGTTCTGCACTGCTCTGACCAATAACAAGACGTCCAACAATAAGAACAAGGGATCGTTTACGCGCAGCACGTTACCGAAAAACTCTTCCCAGGCGACCAATGCCTGGCGCGTCCTGTTTCTGCTGTTTCTGGCCAACCTGTTCAATTTCTTCGACCGCACCATCCCGGCGATCATCATCGAGCCGATCCGTCGCGTACTGGCGATCCCGACCTTTGGCTGGCTGGTGCTGGCCGGATTGACCTTCAACTTCGCCACTTATGCGTGCAACTCATTCATGGTGCCGATGCTGCAACGCTATTTCCGGTTGCCGTTGCAGGAAACAGCGGTCGCCACCGGGATCATCGTCGGAGTTACGGGGTTGGTCGGTCTGACCGCTGGAGGCTGGATCGCTGACAAACTGCACCAGCGTTTTGCCAATGGACGCTTGATGTTCGCTGCAGTGAGCATGCTGGTGGCGACGCTGGCCACGGGCTATGCCTTGCACGCGGGACGGATTGAAATCGGTGTGTTTGTCGCCGTGTTCGGCCTGGGCTGGTTGTTCGCCTACAACTTTTATACTTGCGTCTACACCGCGATTCAGGATGTCGTGGAACCCCGTTTGCGCGCGACGGCCATGGCGCTGTTTTTTGCCGGTTTGTATCTGCTGGGCGGCGGTTTAGGGCCGGTGGTGGTGGGGTTGTTGTCCGATCATTTTGCCCATTCGGCGATGGCGGCTGCCGGCGCCCTGGAAATGGCCGAGGCGTTCAAGGCGGTGGGGCTGCATGACGCCATGTACCTGATCCCGGTAGCGTTGTTCATGACCTTGCTGTTTCTGCATCAGGCGTCACGCTGCTTTAGCCGCGACGCGCAGAAGATGAGGGTGGGGATGGCGGCGGATGAGCCGGAGGAGATTGGAGCGGGGAAAGCGACGGTTGCCTGACGTGCCGCCTTCCCGGAAGCCGAAGGAGCGACTTTAGTCGCGAAGGCGTCATTGCCCTCCCGGCTAAAGCCGGTCCTACAGCGAGGCATGCCTTTATCCGATCAACCCGCCACCAGCACCCGAATCGCTTCCAGACGCAGCGCGGCTTTATCCAGCATCGCCAGGCCTTGCTCGCGTTGCGCGCGCAGGGCGATCAGTTCGCTGTCGCGCACCGTCGGGTTGACGGCTTGCAGGGCGGTGAGGCGCGCCAGTTCTTCGTCGGTGTCGGCAGCCAGGCGACGCTGCGCCTCGGCTACGCGTTCGGCGTGTTTCGGTGCGATCCTGGCTTCGCCGGCGTTGATCTGCGGATTGAGCACGTCGCGCTGGGCCTGGATGAACTTGTTGGCACTGGCGCGCGGCACGCTTTCCAGTTGTTCATTCAGGGTCACGAACGACACTCGGCCTGACAAGTCATTGCCGTTGGCATCCAGCAGGCAGCGCAAGGCGGCCGGTGGCAGGTAACGGCCCAGTTGCAGCGAGCGCGGCGCAACCACTTCGCTGACGTAGAGCAGTTCCAGCAAAACGGTGCCTGGCTTGAGTGCCTTGTTCTTGATCAGCGCCACGGCGGTGTTGCCCATCGACCCGGACAGCACCAGATCCATGCCGCCCTGAACCATCGGGTGTTCCCAGGTAATGAATTGCATGTCTTCGCGAGACAGCGCCTGGTTGCGGTCGTAAGTGATGGTCACGCCTTCGTCGTCGCCCAGCGGGAAGCTGGCGTCGAGCATTTTTTCGCTTGGCTTGAGGATCAGGGCGTTTTCCGAATGGTCTTCGCTGTCGATGCCGAACGCATTGAACAGGGTTTCCATATAGATCGGCAGGGTGAACTGATCGTCCTGCTCAAGAATCGCCTCGACCAGCGCCTCGCCTTCGCCAGCGCCACCGGAATTAAGCTCCAGCAAGCGGTCGCGACCGGTGTGCAGTTCACTTTCCAGGCGCACCCGCTCGGCGCGGGCTTCATCGATCAGCGCCTGCCATTCATCGTCGTCGCCGCTTTCCAGCAACGGCAGCAGGCGTGGGCCGAACTGGTGTTGCAGGGCGTTGCCGGTCGGACAGGTGTTGAGGAACGCATTGAGCGCTTCGTGATACCACTGGAACAGCCGCGCTTGCGGGCTGGTTTCCAGGAATGGCACGTGCAGTTCGATGGTGTGTTTTTGGCCGATTCGGTCCAGGCGACCGATACGCTGTTCCAGCAAGTCCGGGTGCGCAGGCAGATCGAACAGCACCAGGTGGTGGGAGAACTGGAAGTTGCGGCCTTCGCTGCCGATTTCCGAACAGATCAACACCTGGGCGCCGAACTCTTCATCCGCGAAATACGCCGCAGCGCGGTCGCGTTCAAGGATGTTCATGCCTTCATGGAACACCGTGGCCGGGATGCCGGAACGCACGCGCAAAGCGTCTTCCAGATCCATCGCGGTTTCGGCGTGGGCGCAGATCACCAGCACTTTGACGCGCTTGAGCATTTTCAGCGTGTCGATCAGCCAGTCGACGCGCGGGTCGAAGCGCCACCAGCGTTCTTCTTCAGTGACGTCCGGTTGCGCCTGGAAGCTGACTTCCGGGTACAGGTCAGCGTGTTCACCCAACGGCAATTCAAGGTATTCGGCCGGGCAGGGCAGCGGATACTGATGCAGCTTGCGCTCCGGGAAGCCTTGCACGGCGGCCCGGGTGTTGCGGAACAGCACGCGGCCTGTGCCGTGGCGGTCGAGCAATTCGCGGATCAGGCGCGCGCTGGCTTCGGTGTCGCCATCGTTGACGGCGGCCAGCAATGCTTCGCCCTCGCTGCCGAGGAAGCCTTGAATGGTTTTGTGAGCTTTAGGCGACAGGCGACCCTTGTCGAGCAACTCCTGCACCGCTTCGGCCACCGGGCGATAGTTTTCGCTTTCAGCGCGGAAGGCTTGCAGGTCGTGGAAGCGGTTCGGGTCCAGCAGGCGCAGACGCGCAAAGTGGCTGTCCTGACCCAGTTGTTCCGGAGTCGCGGTGAGCAGCAGTACGCCGGGAATCACTTCAGCCAATTGCTCGACCAGGGAATATTCAGGGCTGGCCTTTTCTTCGTGCCAGACCAGGTGGTGAGCCTCATCGACCACCATCAAGTCCCAGCCCGCAGCAAACAGCGCGTCCTGGGCTTTCTCGTCTTCGACCAGCCATTCCAGCGCCACCAGCGCGAGCTGGGTGTCTTCAAACGGGTTGCTGGCATCGCTTTCGATGAAGCGCTCGGAATCGAACAGCGCGACCTGCAGGTTGAAACGGCGGCGCATTTCCACCAGCCATTGGTGCTGCAGGTTTTCCGGGACCAGAATCAACACGCGATTGGCACGACCGGACAGCAACTGGCGATGGATCACCAGACCGGCTTCGATGGTCTTGCCCAGGCCGACTTCGTCCGCCAGCAAAACCCGAGGCGCGATACGGTCGGCGACTTCCCGGGCGATGTGCAACTGGTGCGCGATAGGTTGCGCACGCACGCCACCCAGGCCCCAAAGGGACGACTGTAACTGGCGGCTGGTGTGTTCCAACGTGTGGTAACGCAGCGAGAACCAGGCCAGCGGGTCGATCTGCCCGGCGAACAGGCGGTCGGTGGCGAGACGGAACTGAATGAAGTTCGACAGCTGGGTTTCCGGCAGGGTGACCGGTTCGTTCTGCGCGTTGAGCCCGTGATAGACCAGCAGGCCGTCGACATCGTCGACTTCGCGCACGGTCATCTTCCAGTTTTCGAAGTGAGTGATCACGTCGCCGGGAGAAAAGCGCACGCGGGTCAACGGCGCGTTACGCAAAGCGTATTGACGCGTGTCGCCAGTGGCCGGATAGAGCACGGTCAACAAGCGGCCGTCCTGTGCCAGAACGGTGCCTAAACCCAGCTCGGCTTCGCTGTCGCTAATCCAGCGTTGCCCCGGTTGATACTGCTGCGCCATGCTGCCTGTCTCCCGCCTTGAAAAAGCCGACTATCTTAACGGAACACACTGCCCAGGCCAAAGGCGGAGTGAACTTTCAACGCGATTTCTCCTGTATTTCCGGCTAAAACCGCGTTTTGCGGCACTACTTGCAGCAAACATAGTCGAATCTTTCTCATTCAACGGTTCAAGTCGACGAAACGGCGGCCGACAATTACTCAACAGGAGATCAAATCATGCTGCAGCCGACGCTTCCCTTGAGTGTGGTGCCCGTGACTTCCCAGTTGGATGCGGCCAGACAAGTGCCGGATATTCCGCCTGTTGCGCCCGTGCAGCCCAGCTCCACCGAAACCACCATCGACTTGCGCAATCATGACGCTGAACACAGCGCGTTATTGTTGCGTGAAGAACAGCAACGTCATCACGAGCAGCAAAAGCGTCGTGAGCAGAGTTCGGACGAGCCGGAACACCTGGCGGTGCCCGGTCATTCGCTGAACGCCGATAACACCGTGCCGGTGGTGCCGCTGATGGATGAAGCGCCGCGCCAGGGCATGTGGGTGGATGTGGAAGTCTGAGCGTGATCAGCGTGCGCGCCCGTGAGCGCTGCTGCGCTGGTCATGGCTCTTGCGATTACGCATTATTAGCCTCACTTCCATGTGTTCGAGAGTGCAGGCCATGAGCGGAGACGAAAAACTGATCGACCTGGGCGCCGAACGTGCCAAGCGGGTACACGATCTGAACGACAAGCGATTGAACGAAGTGCGCAACGCCTTCGAGCAAGCCATGCCCTTGAGTGCGGGCAGGAAAAAGTCGAAGAACAAACCGAAAAAACGCTGAATCCCCCCCAATTCTGTTGACCCAGATCAGTTGTCCACGCGCTTGGTGATCGAGCGTGTGGCGCTATTGATTTGGGTCAATTTCCATCGCCGCCGCTGTGGGTAATCTTGCTCCATCGAACAGGGGCAGAGCAGGAGGCGCGGTTATGTTTTTCGACAATGTGGTTGTGGCCGGTGTCGTTACCGTTGGCCTGATGCTGGTGTTCTTCGCAGGCTTCGGACTATTTATCTGGAAGGACTCGCAAAAGCGCAAGTGAGGCTGAGGCCTTCTATAACAAGAGCACGCAAGGCATTTTGGGCGACTTCGGTCGCCCTTTTTTTTGTGATGGTTAATTGCATCTATGCAACCTGTGTGGGAGCGAGCTTGCTCGCGAAGGCGATTTGTCAGGCTCTGCAGATGCTTCGAATGCAAAGCCCTCTTCGCGAGCAAGCTCGCTCCCACGTTCTGATCCAGCAGAATCAACCGATGCTGATTGCCGGCAATTGAGTCAGGGTCACGGTCTGCTGTTTACGCGGGGCGATGATCTCTGCTTCGCCATCGACCACCAGTTCTTCACGCTGGTTGAAGACGCGAGTCGCGATGCGTACGCGGAATTTCGGCATTTTTTCCAGGATCTCCAGGCGCACGGTCAGGGTGTCGCCCAGTTTTACCGGCTTCTGGAACGTCATCTGCTGGCCCACATAAATGGTGCCCGGCCCAGGCAGCTCGCAGGCGACGGCCGCGCTGATCAGTGCGCCGCTGAACATGCCGTGGGCGATACGCTCCTTGAACATGGTCTGCGCAGCGTATTCGGCATCCAGGTGCACCGGGTTGTGATCACCGGACATCGCCGCGAACAGCTGGATGTCGCGCTCTTCAACAGTCTTGCTGTAACTGGCGGTCTGACCGACTTCAAGGGCTTCGTATGGGGTGTTGGTAACCTGGGTCATGGGTGATCCTGAATATTGAAAAGAGGCCTGGCGATGACGGGCAAAAGTGGCGTGGTCATTCTGCCCGACGCGGTCTTGGCTGCCGCAGTGTCTGCTCCAGCCAGTCGAGTACATCCCCCGTGACTTCATCGCGATTGGTTTCGTTGAACAGCTCATGCCGCGCCTGCGGATAGATCTTCATTTGTAACATTTGATGACCTGTCTCGGCCAATGCATCGGCAAGATCCTTGAGACGCTTGCCTTCGCTCACCGGATCACATTCCCCGCCAATTATCAGCAACGGCAGGCCTGGATCGATCTGTTTCAGGTTCGACGGCTTGCTGATCTGCTGCAGGCCGCCGAGCAGATCCAGCCAGAATTGGTTGGTGCAACGAAAGCCGCACAGGGGGTCGCTGATGTACTGGTCGACTTCCTGGGCATCCCGGCTCAGCCAGTCGAAGCGTGTCCGTCCCGGCTTGAACGCCTTGTTGAACGAGCCGAATGACAGCCATTCGATTAGCCGACTGCGCCCGGTCGGGCCTTGCCGCCAGCGCTCCAGGCGGGCGATGGTGCTGGCGCTGCGATACAGGGAAACCGGCTGGAAATTCGAACCGCTGAGTATCGCGCCCTGCAAACTGGCGCCGTGATGCAGCAGCCAAGCCTGCGCTATATAGCTGCCCATGCTGTGGCCGAGCAGAAATACCGGTGTATCGGGATGACGTTGGCCAATGGACTGATTCAGGCTCGCCAGGTCATCCACGACTTTGCTCCAGCCGTCTTCATGGCCGAAATGGCCCAGCATGCCCTGGGCGGCGGTCTTGCCGTGGCCGCGCTGGTCGTGGGCATACAGCGCAAATCCGGCATCGCACAGCGCCGCGCCCAGACGCGCGTATCGTCCGCTGTGTTCGGCCATGCCATGAGACACCATGACCACCGCCCTGGGCGCAAGCGGCGGCAGCCAGGCATTGACGTACAAGCGAGTGTGATCGCTGGCGTCAAGCCAAAAGACTTCGTGTTTCATGACGGCTCCTTTCGCCTGAATCTGCTGATATTCGGGCTCTGTTCATGGAGTGTATAGCCGATGGTCGATTGCAGCCCGATCAGCAAGGAGATTCACGCCGATGATGACGCATTGGCCGGTATTTGCCTTCCTGGCGATTGCTGCTAACGTCCGCCAAGCCCCGCGTTACAGCAGCGGACCAGACACTCTCAGGTAAGAGGACAATAACAATGCAACCTGATTTCTGGAATGACAAACGCCCGGCGGGCGTACTCCCTGAGGTGGATCTGCACGCCTACAAGTCGGTCATCGAAGTGTTCGAGCGCAGTTGCCGAAAATTCGCCGATCGCCCGGCGTTCAGCAATATGGGCGTTACCTTGACTTACGCCGAGCTGGATCGGCATTCGGCGGCATTCGCTGCATTCCTCCAGCAACACACCGAACTCAAGCCTGGCGACCGCATCGCCGTGCAAATGCCCAACCTGCTGCAATACCCGATCGCCGTGTTTGGCGCCCTGCGCGCCGGTCTCATCGTGGTCAACACCAACCCGTTGTATACCGCGCGGGAAATGCGTCACCAGTTCAAGGACTCCGGTGCCCGGGCGCTGGTGTATCTGAACCTGTTCGGCAAGCTGGTCCAGGAAGTGCTGCCCGACACCGAGATCCAGTACCTGATTGAAGTGAAGATGGGCGACATGCAATCAGCGGCCAAGGGCTGGCTGGTCAATATGATTGTCGACAAGGTCAAGAAGCTGGTCCCGGCCTACGACTTGCCCCAGGCCACGCCTTTCAAAAGCGCGCTGCATCTGGGCGGCGCTCATCATCTGCAACCCGTGACCCTTGGGCTTGAAGATATCGCGGTCCTGCAATACACCGGCGGAACCACCGGGCTGGCCAAGGGTGCGATGCTCAGCCACGGCAATCTGGTGGCGAACATGCAACAGGTCTACGCCTGCATGCTGCAGCACGGCGACGACGGCAGCCCGGTATTTCGGGAGGGCAAGGAGATCATGATCGCGCCACTGCCGCTCTATCATATCTATGCCTTCACCGCGAACTGCATGTGCATGATGGTCAGCGGCAACCACAACATCCTGATTACCAACCCACGCGACATCGGCGGCTTCATCAAGGAACTGGGCAAATGGCGCTTTTCGGCCATGATCGGCCTCAATACGCTGTTCGTGGCCTTGATGAACCATCCGGATTTCAAATCCCTGGATTTCTCCAGCCTGAAAAGCACCAACTCCGGCGGCACTGCCTTGGTCAAGTCCACCGCCGAGCGCTGGGAGCAGCTCACCGGTTGCCGCATCGTTGAAGGTTACGGGCTGACCGAGACGTCTCCGGTGGCCAGCGCCAACCCCTATGGTGCCAGCGCGCGCCTCGGCACCGTAGGGATTCCGATGCCGAGTACGGCGATGAAAGTCATCGATGATGATGGCCACGAGTTGCCGTTGGGCGAGCGCGGCGAGCTGTGCATCAAAGGCCCGCAGGTGATGGTGGGTTACTGGAAGCGCCCGGATGCCACCGCCGAGGCCATCGACGCCGAAGGCTGGTTCAAGACCGGGGACATTGCCGTCATCGATGCCGACGGTTTCATCAGCATTGTCGACCGCAAGAAAGACCTGATCATCGTTTCCGGTTTCAATGTCTACCCGAATGAAATCGAAGACGTGGTGATGAGCCATCCCGGCGTTGCCAACTGCGCCGTCATCGGCGTACCTGACGAGCGCTCCGGGGAAGCGGTGAAGCTGTTCGTGGTGGCTCGCGAAGGCGGAGTCAGCATTGAAGAGCTGAAGACGTTCTGCAAGGAAAACTTCACCGCCTATAAAGTGCCGAAACACATCGTATTGCGCGAGTCGCTGCCAATGACACCGGTGGGGAAGATTCTGCGGCGGGAGTTGCGGGATATTGCGTAAAGGTTCGTAGGAACCGTCTTGACCCTCATCACGCAACCATTTGAACACATTCCGTAGGACCGGCTTTAGCCGGGAGGCGGCGGTACATTCGCAGCGTCCCGTCGCCAAACCTTCCGCCCTCCCGGCTGAAGCCGGTCTTACGAAGTCAATCAGCGGCTCTAGCCCAACAATTTCAGGCAGATTTGCGACAAATAGTATGATTGCTCTAAATGTGACTACTGGATAATCAAGAGTCATTTTAGTGACTGTAGAGGCCCTTGTTGGCTCTATGCGACCCTCGGCAAAGCTGCTACTCTCGGCGCGCTTTTGGACCAGTCCGTAAGTCAAAAGCGTGAACCGCAAAATTCCAAAACACAAGAAAATCACCGCGATCAAGCGGTGTGAAGAATTCGCTGTCGCTGAGGAGCCGGCTTCCATGATCGAAAATTTCTGGAAGGACAAGTACCCGTCCGGCATTGCTGCCGATATCAATCCAGACGAGTATCCCAACGTCCAGGCGGTATTGAAGCAGTCTTGCCAGCGTTTCGCCAATAAACCGGCCTTCAGCAACCTGGGCAAGACGCTTACGTACGGTGAGCTGTACGAATTGTCCGGTGCTTTTGCTGCCTGGATTCAACAACACACCGACCTGCAACCCGGCGACCGCATCGCCGTGCAGCTGCCCAATGTGTTGCAGTACCCGATTGCCGTATTCGGTGCCATTCGTGCCGGTCTGATCGTGGTCAACACCAACCCGCTGTACACCGCGCGGGAGATGGAACACCAATTCAACGACTCCGGTGCCAAGGCCCTGGTGTGTCTGGCGAACATGGCGCATCTGGCGGAAAAGGTCGTGCCCAAGACCCAGGTCAAGCACGTCATCGTCACCGAAGTGGCCGACATGCTGCCGCCGCTCAAGCGTCTGCTGATCAACAGCGTCATCAAGTACGTGAAGAAGATGGTCCCGGCCTTTCACCTGCCCAAGGCCGTCAAGTTCAATGACGTGCTGAGCAAAGGTCGTGGCCAGTTGGTCAACGATGCTTCGCCAGACGCCAATGACGTCGCAGTTCTGCAATACACCGGCGGCACCACGGGCGTGGCCAAGGGCGCGATGCTGACCCACCGCAACCTGATCGCCAACATGCTGCAGTGCAAGGCGCTGATGGGTTCCAACCTTAATGAAGGCTGCGAGATCCTCATTACGCCGTTGCCGCTGTATCACATCTACGCGTTCACCTTTCACTGCATGTCGATGATGCTGATCGGCAACCACAACATCCTGATCAGCAACCCGCGCGACCTGTCGGCGATGGTCAAGGAGCTGTCGAAGTGGAAGTTCAGCGGCTTCGTCGGCCTGAACACGCTGTTCGTGGCGCTGTGCAATAACCAGGAATTCCGCAACCTGGATTTCTCGGCCCTGAAAGTCACCCTGTCCGGCGGCATGGCGTTGCAACTCGCGGCTGCCGAGCGCTGGAAAGAAGTGACCGGCTGCGCGATCTGCGAAGGCTACGGCATGACCGAAACCAGCCCGGTAGCCACGGTCAACCCGATCCAGAAAAACCACGTCGGCACCATCGGCATTCCGGTGCCGTCGACCTTGTGCAAAGTCATCGACGACGCGGGCGTTGAACAGCCGCTGGGCGAAATCGGCGAGCTGTGCATCAAGGGCCCACAGGTCATGAAAGGCTACTGGCAGCGTCAGGACGCCACCGACGAAATGCTCGACGCCGATGGCTGGCTCAAGACCGGCGACATCGCGATCATTCAGCCCGATGGCTACCTGCGCATTGTCGACCGCAAGAAAGACATGATTCTGATCTCCGGTTTCAACGTCTACCCCAACGAACTGGAAGACGTGCTGGCAACCTTGCCCGGCGTGTTGCAGTGCGCAGCCATCGGCGTTCCGGACGAAAAATCCGGCGAGGCGATCAAGGTGTTTGTGGTGGTCAAACCCGGCGTGACGCTGACCAAGGATCAAGTCATGGAACACATGCGCGCCAACCTGACCGGCTACAAAGTCCCGCGCAGCGTGGAGTTCCGCGATGCGCTGCCCACCACCAACGTCGGCAAGATCCTGCGCCGCGAGTTGCGTGATGGCGAATTGAAGAAGTTGGGGTTGAAGAAGTAAACATACACCGCGGTCCAGGCCTCGCCCAGTGCGCTGGCCTGGTTTCTCAGGTTGGCTGCCTCACCTTGGCCGAGTCGTAAATTGCCCCTCGTTCGCGCTTACCAACGGCGACTACTGTTACTACCACCCGGTCATCTTCAACTCTATAAACAAGTCGATATCCTGCACTGCGAAGCTTGATCTTGTAATGGTCCGGCATGCCGTGCAGAGCATCGCTTGCAACCCTGGGTAGCCCAAGCCGCTCTTTGAGTTTTTTCTTGAGTTGATCGCGGATGGTATGGCCCAGCTTGTCCCACTCCTTCATTGCCGAAGGCAGGAACTCAAGTTTAAAGGGCATCTAGATCTACTGGTATCGGCGTCTCGTGCTGGCGTGACTTGATCAGATCCGCCAGATCGAGATCATCAAGGCGCTCCATCATTGCTTCGAACACCTCAGCAGGAACCATGTAACCCATTACCTTGTTATGGTTGAGTACAGCAACGGGCAAGCCGTGTGCGCCACTCAATACCGCAGAAGGATTTTTTTTCAGTTCCGATACGCTAACAGCCATATCAGCAAGAATGCTTTGCATAATTTGATACTCCAATTTGGGCGTTATATTGGTCTTTTTGTAAGTGGCGTGCAACCGGAACGGCAATCTCCGATTTCAGCGCCACTATCTGCGCTTGAGCCAAAACGCAGACAATCGTCACGACCGGCCCCAATCTGCGACAATCCCCCCTTTTGTACCCTTCAAAAGACCCTGCGCACCTGATGACCGATCAAACGCCTTCTATCGACCAACTGCTGAAAAACCTCGACCACGCGATGATCAGCGAACGGCATCGTTTGCGTCGTCAGTTGCACGATCTGCGCAAGAAGCCCGATGAGGCGAAGCTGGCGCAGTGGGTGGCGAAGGTGCAAGCCTCGTTTGCCCAGGTGACGGCGCGCCGCGACAGCGTGCCGGTGATTCGTTACGACGACAGCCTGCCGATTGCCGCCAAGCGCGATGAAATCAAGGCCGCGCTGCTCAAGCATCAGGTGCTGATCATCGCGGGGGAAACCGGGTCGGGGAAAACCACGCAGTTGCCGAAGATCTGCCTGGAAATCGGTCGCGGGCAACACGGCTTGATCGGCCACACCCAACCGCGCCGTATTGCGGCGCGCAGCGTTGCCAGCCGGGTCGCCGAAGAACTCGGTACGCCGCTGGGTGCGCTGGTGGGTTATCAGGTTCGTTTCGAAGATCAAAGCGACAGCAACACGCTGATCAAGCTGATGACCGACGGCATTCTGCTCGCAGAAACCCAGCACGACCGGTTTCTGGAACGCTACGACACGATCATCGTCGACGAAGCTCACGAACGCAGCCTGAACATCGACTTCCTGCTCGGCTATCTGAAAACCCTGCTGCCACGTCGCCCGGACCTGAAAGTCATCATCACCTCGGCGACCATCGACTTGCAGCGCTTTTCCGAGCACTTCAACGATGCGCCCATTGTCGAGGTGTCCGGCCGGACCTTCCCGGTTGACCTCTGGTATCGCCCGCTGACGTCCGAACAGGACGAGGAGGGCAACAGCGTCGAAGAAGACCTGACCGTGGATCAGGCGATTCTCGCCGTGATCGACGAACTGGAAGCCTTCGAGCGCAGCGAACGCAAGAGTCCCGGCGATGTGCTGGTGTTCCTGCCCGGCGAACGGGAAATCCGTGACGCGGCGGAAATGCTGCGCAAGGCGCAACTCAGGCACACGGAAATCCTGCCGCTGTATGCACGTCTGTCACCGGCCGAACAGCAGCGGATTTTCCAGTCGCATCCAGGCCGTCGCGTGGTGCTGGCGACCAACGTTGCCGAAACTTCCCTTACCGTGCCGGGCATCCGCTACGTGATCGACACCGGCACCGCGCGGATCAGCCGCTACAGCTATCGCGCCAAGGTCCAGCGTTTGCCGATTGAAGCGGTTTCCCAGGCCAGCGCCAATCAGCGTAAAGGTCGTTGCGGCCGGGTCGAGCCGGGGTTGTGCGTGCGGCTGTACAGCGAAGAAGATTTCAACGGCCGGCCGGAATTTACCGATCCGGAAATCCTGCGCACCAACCTCGCGGCGGTCATCCTGCAGATGCTGCACCTGCGTCTGGGTGAGATCACCGATTTTCCGTTTATCGAACCGCCGGATGGCAAGGCCATCAGCGACGGTTTCAACCTGTTGCAGGAACTCTCGGCGGTCAATCGCGAAAACCAGCTGACCCCGCTGGGCCGTCAGTTGGCGCGCTTGCCGGTGGATCCGCGCATGGGCCGCATGTTGCTCGAAGCGGCGAAGCAGGGCAGCTTGCAGGAAGTGCTGATCGTGGCGAGCGCGATGTCCGTGCAAGACGTGCGCGAACGTCCGCCGGAGCGTCAACAGGCTGCGGATCAGGCCCATGCGCAGTGGAAAGACGCGGACTCGGATTTCGCCGGTCTGGTCAATCTGTGGCGTGGTTTCGAAGAACAACGTCAGGCGTTGACCGCCAGCCCGTTGCGCAACTGGTGTCGGCGTAATTTCCTCAATTACCTGCGTCTGCGCGAGTGGCGCGATTCCCATCGGCAACTGAGCCTGATCTGCCGCGACCTGCAACTGACGGTGAATAAAGAACCGGCCGACTTTCCGAAATTTCACAAGGCTATTCTTTCCGGTCTGCTTAGTCAGGTCGGCCAGAAAGCTGATGAAGGGGATTATCTGGGCGCGCGGCAACGACGCTTCTGGATTCACCCGTCGTCCGGCCTGGGCAAGAAGCGCCCGCAATGGTTGATGGCGGCAGAGCTGGTGGAAACCACCAAGCTTTACGCACGCATGGTCGCCAAGATCGATTCCGACTGGATAGAGCCGCTGGCCGGGCATTTGATCAAGAAGAATCACTTTGAACCGCATTGGGAGAAGAAGCGCGGCCAGGTCGTTGCGTTCGAACAGATCACTCTGTTCGGCCTGATTGTGGTGGGTCGTCGGCCGGTGCATTACGGCCCGATTGATCCTGTGGTGTCCCGCGAGCTGTTCATCCGTGAAGGTCTGGTGCGCGGCGAAATCCAGTCCCGGGCCAAGTGCCTCACGGCCAATACCAAACTGCTGGAAAGCCTCGACGAACTGGAAGCCAAGGCACGCCGTCGCGACATTCTGGCCGACGAAGACACGCTGTACAGCTTCTACGAAGCGCGCATCCCGGCCGAGATCCACCAGACCGCGACGTTCGACAGCTGGTACAAGACCGAAAGCCAGAAAAACCCGCAGCTGTTGATCATGCGCGAGGAAGACGTGCTGGCCCGCGAAGCCAGTGAAGTCACCGCCGCGTATTACCCGGACACCTTGCGCCTGGGCGATCTGACCCTGGCGCTGACCTATCACTTCGAACCGAACCATCCCCGCGACGGCGTGACGCTGCGCGTGCCCGCACCATTGCTGCTGTCGCTGCCCGCCGAACGCCTGGAATGGCTGGTGCCCGGTTTACTGGAAACCAAATGCATTGCCCTGGTGCGCAACCTGCCCAAGGCGATTCGCAAGAACTTCGTCCCGGTGCCGGACTTCATAAAGGCCGCCTTGCAGCGCATGACCTTCGGCGAAGGCTCGCTCCCGCAAGCGCTGGGCCGCGAACTGCTGCGCATGACCGGCGCCCGTGTCACGGACGAAGCCTGGGCCGAAGCCGCGCAGCAGCTGGAAAATCATCTGAAGATGAACCTGGAAATCGTCGACGCCGAAGGCAAGTTCCTCGGTGAAGGGCGTGATCTGGATGAGCTGACTGCGCGTTTTGCCCAAGCCAGCCAGGCCGCCTTGGCCGTGCCGCAAACGGCTAAAAGCCAGCAGCCGGTTGAAGCGAAGGTGTTTGCTCCGGTCGCCGAGAAAACCCAGCAGAACATCGCCGGGCTGTCGATGACGGTGTATCCGGCATTGGTCGAGGAATCGGGCACGGTCAAGGAAGGACGTTTCTCTACGCCGGCCGAAGCCGAGTACCAACATCGTCGCGCCTTGCAGCGCTTGTTGTTGCAGCAACTGGCCGAGCCCGCGAAGTTCCTGCGCAGCAAACTGCCGGGGCAGACCGAACTGGCGTTGTTGCATCGGGAATTGGGGCGCATTGATGCATTGGTCGAAGACATCCTCTTGGCGAGCCTCGACAGCTGCATTCTTGAAGGCGAAACCAATTTGCCCCGCGACGGCGCCGGGCTGCTGGCATTGGCCGAACGCAAGCGCGGCGGCTGGACCGAACACGCCGAGCGTCTGGCGAAGCTGACCCTGGAAACTCTCAAGCTCTGGCACGGCCTGCAAAAGCGCTTCAAGGGCAAGATCGATCTGTCCCAGGCCGTGGCCCTCAACGACATCAAGTCGCAGCTCAGCCATCTGGTCTATCCGGGTTTCGTCCGCGAAACCCCGGCGCAATGGCTCAGGGAGTTGCCGCGCTATTTGAAAGCCATCGAAATGCGTCTGGAAAAACTTCCCGCTCAGGTCCAGAAAGACCGGGTCTGGAGCACCGAACTCGCGGGCCTGTGGGCGCAATATCAGGCCCGTGCCGGCAAACACGGCCAGGAAGGCAAGCGCGATGACGAGCTGGTGGCTTATCGCTGGTGGCTGGAGGAATACCGGGTTTCGCTGTTCGCCCAGCAGCTGGGCACCAAAATGGCGGTTTCGGATAAACGCCTGAGCAAGCAGTGGAGTCTGGTGGAGGGGTGACTTGTGCAGTCTGTGTGGGAGCGAGCTTGCTCGCGAATAGGCCAGTACACCCGGCACATTTTCCGAGGCTGAGACATTGCCTTCGCAAGCAAGCTTGCTCCCACACGTGATAAGTCGTTGTGATGCCTTATCACCCGCCCGGATAGCGCCAAAAGCCGGCAGTTATGGCACACTTCGCGACTTGAGCCCGATGCGTTGCCCGGATTTTCTTGCGCCTTCGGCAGTTATTATATGTAGGCATTGGTACGTTGGTTCCATGAGTGAGCCAACCCGCCGTGCTCGAGCAGGTCGCTACCTGCGTTGATCAATAAGAGAGGAACGACCGTGCACAATGTCGTCATCAGCGGCACAGGCTTGTACACCCCGGCCAACAGCATTTCCAACGAAGAGCTGGTGCAGTCTTTCAACACTTACGTGGCGCAGTTCAACAGCGAAAACGCCTACGCCATCGAGCGCGGCGAAGTGCAGGCCCTGACCGAATCCAATGCGGCCTTCATCGAAAAAGCGTCCGGCATCAAAAGCCGTTTCGTGATGGACAAGGCCGGCATTCTGGATCCGCAGCGCATGAAGCCGCGTCTGCCCGAGCGCTCTAACGAAGAGTGGTCGATCCTCTGTGAAATGGGCGTCGCCGCTGCCAATCAAGCCTTGCAGCGCGCCGGCAAGACCGCTGCTGATATCGACGGTGTGATCGTCGCCTGTTCCAATCTGCAACGCGCCTATCCGGCCATTTCCATCGAGATTCAGGCGGCATTGGGCGTTCAGGGTTTTGGCTACGACATGAACGTTGCCTGTTCTTCCGCGACCTTCGGCATTCAGGCTGCGAGCAATAGCGTGCAACTGGGTCAGGCGCGTGCCGTGCTGGTGATCAGTCCGGAAATCTGCACCGCGCATTTGAATTTCCGCGATCGTGACAGCCATTTCATTTTTGGTGACGGCGCGACTGCCGTGGTGGTGGAGCGTGCTGATCTGGCCACTTCGGCGTATCAGTTCGATATCGTCAGCAGCAAACTGCTGACTTCGTTTTCCAACAACATTCGCAACAATTTCGGCTTCCTCAATCGTACCGCCGACGAAGGTGCGGATTCGGCGGACAAACTGTTCGTTCAGGAAGGCCGCAAGGTCTTCCGCGAAGTCTGTCCGATGGTGGCCGAGCTGGTGGGCACCCATCTTGCTGATAACGGTTTGATTGCCAGCGACGTGCAGCGCTTCTGGCTGCATCAGGCGAACCTGAGCATGAACCACCTGATCGTCAAGAAGCTGCTGGGCCGTGAAGCGACCATTGTAGAAGCGCCGGTGATTCTCGATACCTACGCCAATACCAGCTCGGCGGGTTCCGTGATTGCCTTTCACAGCTATCAGGACGACTTGCCCAAAGGCGCGCTGGGTGTGCTCAGTTCATTCGGTGCCGGTTATTCCATTGGCAGCGTAATCCTGCGCAAGCGTTGATCGCAAGGCAGGCAACAGGACGGCGCGTCTGCGTCTTGCCCGGGTATTAGCCGGGTATGTCACTTTTGTGTGTCGGATAAATACCGTGAATGACTTCATTGTGAGTCATTCAAGGATTTACCGATGTCTGCGACACCTACCCTCAGCGACAACCCCGAAATCCTCTCAGCCCCGGCAGACTCTGTCGAGGCTGACGGTTCTGCGCCATTCGGCACGGACCACGCCAATCTCGAGTTCCTCAAAGCCACTCTCCCGGAGTGGTACCGAAACTCATCAAAACCCATGCGCGAGGCATTGCGCGAGAGTCAGTTGAAGAGCCAGCGCTCCTGCCGCGCCCTGGAGCCGATACGCAACCGGCTCATGCCGATCCAGACCTTCGCCACGCCATTGCTGGAACAGGCCTTGTTTGATCGCTTCAAGCTGCGACTGGACGTGATGGCCAATCAGTTGGTGACCATGGAGGTCAAGAGTCTACTGCTGCTGGAGACGCGGACGCCGGTGAAACAGACGCTGCTGCACGCCGCCTTGCAAAATTTCGAAGCCAGCGAGAGCGTCGAAGGTGGCCTTGGGCAAGGTGCCGCGCTGTTGCCTGCTGAAGGTTTGCAGGTTGAACTGATTTATGGCTCCGGCCTGCTGCCCGATGTTCCGCGCTTTCGCTATCGCTATAACGGCACGCTGGACATCAAGCCCGAACAGTTTGTCGAGCTGAGTCGCACGCTGGATCTGGGGGCGCGATATCAGATGCATCTGGACAGCGTGTTCAAGCCCGTCACGCCTCAGGGGCAAGCGCCGGGCTCGGCAGCACAGGCAGTGGCGGACGCGTTCATGACCAGCGAGCGTGATGCGTTTGAGGTGCTGGTGCATACGGCGCGTATGAAATATCACCTCACCGCCGACACCCATAATTTGCTGCTCGAAGTGCTCAAGCCCGAGGGCAACCCGCGCTGGCACGGCAGCCCGGTGCGCTATCGCCAGTTGCACATGCTTGATACCTATGCGTTTCCCGGCAGCACGTTATACGGTGCGTTGCTGATTGAGCCCGACCAGCCCGCTGATGACTTGCCGTGCGTGGTCTACCTGCCCGGTGATCCCGAAACGCCCTTGAAGGAATATGCATCGTTTGCCGCATTCACCGACGTGATGCGTCGCAAGTTTTTCAACATGAAGTATCAGGAATACTTCCAGCGTTTCGTCAGCCTCGAGCAGAGCCATGTTTTTTTCCACAAGCTCAATGAACGGCTGACCCCGCTGCGTCCGATACCGGGTGACGAGAACTCGCTGGCGCCAAAGTTCGACGTGTATCTGGAAAAGCGCGCAATCGACAAGCCGCCGTTCGAGGCGCTTTACGACCATCTGCTGACCAAGACCTACGCGGATTCGCGGATCGTTGCCGTGCCCACCCGTGACGAAGATCGCAAAAGCCGCCTCAAGCGCTGGAACGCCTTCGAGTCGGCGGGCATGGACTTGCTGATGGTGGCGGGTTTTTTCGTCCCGGTCCTGGGCGCGATGCTGGCCGTGATTGCCGTCGGTCAACTGCTGCACGAAGCCTTCGTTGCGGTGGAGGACTGGACCCACGGTGAAACCGAGGAAGCCCTGAATCACGTGTTCGACATCGGTGAAAACCTCGCGGCGATGGTGGTGCTGGGCGCGGCGGTGCATGTTGCGCCGCGCGTGCTGCCCTCGTCATTCGTCGAAAGCCTGACTGCGGTCAAACTGCCCAACGGCCTGACGCGGTTGTGGAGACCCGATCTCGCCCGGTTCCGGCAGAAAGTCGTGCTGCCTTCCCGGGCGGCCGCCGACGCCCAGGGATTGATCAAGGTCGACGGCAAAACCTGGCTGCCCCTGGCTGGAGAGCTTTATCGCGTGGAGTTCGATACCGCCTTGAACAAGTGGCGCGTCCAGCATCCCAGCGATCTTCAATCGCATTCGCCGGTGCTTGAGCACAACGGCAAAGGAGCCTGGCGGTTCGAAGGTGAGAACCCCATGGGTTGGGACGAAATCCTTGCATTGAAACGCCTGAGCGCAACCCATGAAACCCTTGCCGATGAAACCTTGCGGCGAGCGCTGCGCGCTACTGGTGCCGACGAGGCGCTGTTGCGTCAGGTGCATGTGGATAATTTGCCGGCGCCTGCGTTGCTGAGCGTGACCCTGCAGCGCTTCGGCATCGAGCAGCAAGTGGAAGACTTCATCACGTTGATGAATGGCAGCGACCTGGATCAGGTCAATACGGCACGCATCGAACCCTTTCTGAAAGTGCTCACGTCTACGCGGCGCTGGCCCTCCCTCCGAGGTTTGCGCCTGCTGGATGGACAAGGCGCGGCGCTCGAAAGCTGGAACATCAGCAGCAAGTCCACGTCGGTGATTCAGGTCACTTACAAACCGGGCGGGATGGCAGCCTTGCTCGACGCTGTGCTCAAAGGCGTGCTCCCGGACGAAGTCGCCAGTTTGCTGGGTGAAGAGGTCGAAGGCAGCCAGGCGCAGATTTCGCGCCTGGCCCGCAACCTGTCCGAACTGGCTCAGGCCCATAGAGGCCAGCTGCTTGATGAGCTTTTCGCGTTGGACCAACCCCTCGATGATCCGTTGATCAAGTTGATTCGCCGGGACTTTCCCGACATGCCGAACGCCGTCGCCCGGGAGCTGCTGGACGCTGCCAACCCGGCACAGCGGCAGCGCCTGGCCGCGACCAAACGCATCCCGTTGCCGGTCGCCGAACAGGCTCGGGAGTATCAGCAGCAGCTGCGCCTGAATCGGGTGAACGAGGGGTTTTACCGCGCGGTGACCCATGATCCGGACACCTTCAAGGTGGGATTTGGCCTGTTGCCGGGTTTGCCGGGCTGGCCCGCCGACCTTGCTATTGAACTGCGCGATGCCACTCTCGAGGGTGAGCAACTCGACATACTTGGCGATAGCCAGAGCGCGCAGATTCATCAGGTGCTGGTCAGGACGGATGCGGGGTATCAAACCTTCCGAAGCGACAACAACCGGATCGGCGGTTCCGACCAGACTTTCTTTGAGGCTTTGTTACAGGCCTTGCCTGATTCGGTGCGCCGGGATATCGGCCTGCCAGCGGTGCCTGACGAGCGCGACTTGCGGGTCTTGCTAGGCGATTACGCTGCCAGCCGGCGCAGCGAGGTCGCACGCCTGTTAAAGATGCGGCCCATCAAACCGGGCTTCATCTGGCCGTATCGTTTGGCCGATGGGCGTGTGGGTTATCCCATGAGTGGACGTATGCGCGGCATGTTCAAAATGCTTGGGATGGGCGCTCATGACTATTCGCCGGAGCTGGCGATCAAGGCGCTCTATCCTGGGTTCATTGATGACGAAGTGCAGGCGTTCCTCAATCAGATGCGTTCGGGGTACACCGGCGAGCCCTGGGGCTTCAACGCCTTCGCCAAGGCGCGGCTGAAACTCCTGGGACGAGAATACAAAACCCTGGAAAAGAAACTGGATGCCTGGCTGGGCAGCGACAGAACCGCGCCAGGCAACGGCTCCGCTGTTTCGGAGTCCACTTATGAAGCCAGGGCCGCGGTCGCCATCCGGCTGAAACTGGGCTGGAAAAAAATGGGCATGCGGCGCTACAACGGTATGGGCGAGTTCATCGGTTACGAGCTTGATCTGAGCGACCTGAACGTTGCCGGCCTTCCGGAGTTGCCGGCCAGTTTCGACCACATCGGCGTATTACGGGCCGAACGCCTGGGACTGACCACGACGCAGGCGCAACGGTTGCTCAAACCGTTCAAGAACCTGCACCGCCTGGAACTCGACAGCAACGAACTCACGGCCGTGCCCGCCGCGCTGGCGCAACAGGGCAACCTTCAGAAACTGTCCTTGCGCGACAATCCTCTGGTAGTGGACGAAGCCTCTGTGCATCACCTGAGCAACCTGACCTCGCTCAAGACCCTGCATCTGGACAACTGCCCTGTTGGATCGCAACTGGATCTGCGTCCGTTGACCGCACTCACGACCCTGGGCCTGCGTTCCACCGGCATCGATGCCTTGCCGAGCGGGTTGTGGGATTGCCGGCTGTTGCGCAGTGCGGATTTGCGCGACAACCAGATCGTCGATCTTTCTGATACCCATCTGGCGAACCTGAGCCGTGCCTATGCGAGGGTGCAGCTGCATGATAACCCGCTTGCCGAGGACAGCCTGCTGCGCGCCTCGGTTCTGCTCAGCGAAACTGCCCGAGCGCGCATGGGCATCAGTGACGCGCGCGTCCATGCCGAACAACCAGCCGGGGCGGATGCAGGCTGGATGGAGAATGTCGCCGTTGCTGACAAACAGGCCAGAATCGGGCGCTGGGAGGATCTGGAAGCGGAGCCCAATTCCGAAGATTTCTTCCGGGTTTTACATGACCTGACCCACAGCTCCGATTTTGCTCATTATCAACGGGCCTTGAGCCTGCGGGTGTGGGCATTACTCGACGTTATCGCGGACAACCGGGCGTTGCGCGAGGAGGTCTATAGCCTGGCGACGCATCCGCAGACCTGTTCCGATGGTGTGGCGATGGTGTTCAGCGATCTGGAACTGCATGTGCGGATCTTCACTATCATGGCCTCGCCCAGAGTTGCCGAACATCCCGCCAGAATGTTCAAGCTGGTCAGAGGCTTGGCGCGTCTGGACGAGATTGAAAAAATTGCGCTGGAGAACATCAGGACCAGGGAGCTGCTTGGCGAAACCGTGGATCACGTCGAGGTACGGATGGCATTTCGAACCGGGCTCGAGCAGCGACTGGAATTGCCCGAGCAAGTACGCAGCATGATGTTTTTAGCCGTCTCGGGGGTATCCAGACCCATGTTGGCGGCTGCCGAGGTGCGAGTATTGGCTCGGGAAGGCGGGTTGACTTTCATCCAATCAATGGTCCAGCGCGACTTCTGGAAGCAATTTCTCGAGAAGCGTTTCAGTCAGCGATTCGAGACCCTCAACGCGCCGTTTTACGAGCGTCTTGATGCGTTGCATGACCGCCGCAGCGAGCTTTCGGACGGTGAGTACCTGGACCAGGTCAGCGCCATTCAGCGCGAGCGCGAGTTGGCAGTCGCGGCCGATGCCGAGCAGTTGACCCAGGATATCGCCCGGCATATAGCGCCCCGGGAAAGTGTGATTGCTGGTCCTTCGACCCGTTTAGAGTGAATCGCACCACTGCGTGGCGTCATTCTGCGTCGGTTAAACGGCTGAATGTCGCCATGCGGTAGCCTGTTATGTCACACACCTCTGCCAGATAAATACCGTGAATGACTTCCTTTCGAGTCATTCAAGGTATTTGTGATGTCAACAGAATCCGCCCACTCGCCTTTGGCACAATCCCCGCCAGCGTCCAGCGCCGGTGAGCATTTTGGTGCCTCGCCTTTTGAGGCGGGGCACACCAATCTCGAGTTTCTCAAGAAAAGCCTGCCAGCCTGGTACATCAGTGCGTCCAAGGCATTGCGCGAGGCGCTGCGCCTGAGCCAGCTCAAAAATGAGTCTTCTCGACGTACCCTGGAACCGATCCGGTCGCGCCTTGTGTCGATCGAAAACTTTGCCACGCCTTTGCTGGAGCAAGCGTTGCTCGACCGTTTCAAGCTGCGACTGGATGTAACAGCCAATCAGTTGGTGACCATGGAGGTCACCACTTTGCTTCTGGTTCAAACGCTCAAGCCAGTGAAACAGACGCTGCTGCACGCCGCGTTGCAAAATTTCGAAGCCAGCGAGAGCGTCGAAGGTGGCCTTGGGCAAGGTGCCGCGCTGTTGCCGGCTGAAGGTTTGCAGGTTGAACTGATTTATGGCTCCGGCCTGCTGCCTGATGTTCCGCGCTTTCGCTATCGCTATGACGGCACGCTGGACATCAAGCCCGAGCAGTTCGCCGGGCTGAGCCGCACGCTGGATCTGGGGGCGCGATATCAGATGCATCTGGACAGCGTGTTCAAGCCCGTCACGCCTCAGGGGCAAGCGCCGGGCTCGGCAGCACAGGCGGTGGCCGACGCCTTCATGCGCAGCGAACGCGATGCCGTCGAGGTGTTGGCGCACATCGCTCGCATGAAAGAACACATCAGCGCCGACAGCTATCAATTGCTGCTGGAACTGGTCAAGCCCGACGGCAAACCGCGCTGGCACGGCAGGCCGGTGCGCTATCGTCAGTTGCACATGCTCGATACCTACGCGTTTCCCGGCAGCACGTTGTATGGCGCGCTGCTGATCGAGGCTGATCAGCCCGGTGATGACTTGCCGTGCGTGGTCTACCTGCCCGGTGATCCTGAAACGCCCTTGAAGGAGTACGCTTCCTTCGAGGCATTCACCGAAGTTATGTGTCGCAAGCTTTTCAATATGAAGTACCAGGAATACTTCCAGCGTTTCGTCAGCCTCGAGCAGAGCCATGTTTTTTTCCACAAGCTCAATGAACGGCTGACCCCGCTGCGACCGCTACCGGGTGACGAGAGCCTGCTGGCGCCAAAGTTCGACGCCAACGCCGAGCTGTATCTGCAAAAACGCGCAATCGACAAGCCGCCGTTCGAGGCGCTTTACGACCATCTGCTGACCAAGACCTACGCGGATTCGCGGATCGTTGCCGTGCCCACCCGTGATGAAGATCGCAAAAGCCGCCTCAAGCGCTGGAACGCCTTCGAGTCGGCGGGCATGGACTTGCTGATGGTGGCGGGTTTTTTCGTGCCGGTTCTGGGCGCGATGCTGGCCGTGGTTGCGGTGGGCCAATTGCTGCACGAAGCGTTTGTGGCTGTGGAGGACTGGACCCACGGTGAAACCGAGGAAGCCCTGAACCACGTGTTCGACATCGGTGAAAACCTCGCGGCTATGGCGGTGCTGGGCGCGGCGGTGCATGTTGCGCCGCGCGTGCTGCCCTCGTCATTCGTCGAAAGCCTGACTGCGGTCAAACTGCCCAACGGCCTGACGCGGTTGTGGAAGCCCGATCTCGCCCGGTTCCGGCAGAAAGTCGTGCTGCCTTCCCGGGCGGCCGCCGACGCCCAGGGATTGATCAAGGTCGACGGCAAAACCTGGCTGCCCCTGGCTGGAGAGCTTTTTCGCGTGGAGTTCGACACCGCCTTGAACAAGTGGCGCGTCCAACATCCCGACGATCTCCAATCGCACTCGCCAGTGCTTGAGCACAACGGCGCAGGGGCCTGGCGTTTTGAAGGCGAAAACCCCATGGGCTGGGACGAAACCTTCGCATTCAAGCGCCTGAACGCCAGCCATGACGTTTTAACCGATGAAACAGTTGGCCAACTGCTGCGCACCACCGGGGTAGATGATGGGGTGTTGCGTCAGGTGCACGTGGATAATCTGGGCTCGCCAGCCTTGCTGAGCGATGCGGTGCACCGCTTTAGCGCCGATCAACAGGTGCAAGCGTTTATCGCAAAGGTCGCCACCGAACCGGACCGCGTGACTGCGCCGCATATCGAGCCGTTCCTCAAGCTGCTGACGTCGATGCCACGCTGGCCAGAAAAGGTGGCGCTGCGCTTGCTCGACGAGCAGGGCGCGGTATTGGAAACCTGGAATGCTCATTCCGGCGTGCATTCGGTCATCCACGCTACTTACACGCCGGGCAGCATGACAACCTTGCTGGAAGCCGTGCTCGATGGCCTCTCTTCGCAGGAGGCTGAAACGTTGTTAGGCGAGCGTATCGACGCGAAGGAGGAGAAAGTCCTGGGCCTTGCCCGGCTCTTCTCCGAGCAGGCTCAAGCCAGTAGCGGACGGGTGCGTGACGATATCCATGCCTTGCAAAGCGTATCCAGCGATCCACTCGTCAGGCTGATCCGGCGTGATTTTCCGGCGCTGCCGGAGGTGGTCTGTAGGGAGCTGCTCGGTACGGCGATGCCAGCGCAGCAGACGCGCATGCTTTCCGCCCGGCGTGTGCCGCTGCCCATCGCCGAGGAGGCACGTGAGTACCTGCAGCAGTTACGCCTGAACCGCGCCAACGAAGGGTTCTTCCTCCATACAGCGGATAACCCGGACACCGTTACGGCAGGCTTCAAGCTGCTGCCCGGATTGTCAGGTTGGCCGGCAGGCATGGCCGTTGAGATGCGTAATGCCACATTCACCGGGACGCTGCTCGACAGCGTGGGCGACATCAGCAATGCCGATGTGCGTTCCATTCTCACCAGGACCGAAACTGGTTATCAGGCTTTCGACTCCCATGGCAATGCACTGGGTCAAGCCGGTCAGTCATTCTTCACGGCACTGCTTGACGCATTGCCTCACCCCGTTTTACGCGACATCGGTTTCCCGGATGGCGTAGGCGAGCAGATGCTGCGTGCCCGGCTGGGGGATCTGGCGGTGCAACAGCGCGAATCGGTCGCCAGGATGCTGGGCATGCAGGCGATCAAACCCGGCTTCAAATGGCCGCAGCGTCTGGCTGACGGACGCACCGGTTACCCCATGAGCGGGCGGTTGCGCGGGCTATTCAGAAGGATGGGGATAGGCTCCAGCTCTTATTCTCCCGAGCTTGCGGTCAAGAATCTCTACCCGACGTTTACCGAGGATGAGACCAGAAGCTTTCTCGACCGGCTGAAAGCACGGTACGCGGGGCCTGCCGAACAGTTTCAGGCGTTCGTCCGAGGCCGTCTTGATGGACTGGCGGTCGAGTACAAAACTCTAGAACAACAGCTTGAACAATGGTCGGAGTCGCGGCATATCCCAGCCAATACCAGGGATGCCCGACGTGTGGCGGCGTTTCGTCTACGCAACTGCTGGCGGCACACAGGCGATCGAGTCTACATGGAGAATTCCGTGGATTTCGCCTACAAGCTGGTGTTGAACGATCTGCCCATCGGGGAGTTGCCGCCACTCAGCGGTAACTGGAGTCATGTTGGCGCTCTGGAACTCAAGCGGCTCAGTCTGCATGCAGCTGAAATCGACGCCTTCCTGGCGCATTTCAAGGGGGCGTTCTGGGTAAGCCTGCGCGACAACAACCTGACGACGGTACCGGTAGCTGTGACCCAAATGACGCATCTTGAACGTTTGTCGCTGGCTGAGAACCCTCTGGTTCTGGATGAGAGTTCCGCCCTGCGTTTGAACGGTTGCACCGAGTTGAGAGCGCTTGACCTCGGTGACTGTCCGGTCGGTGACCAGCTGCATAGGCTCAGGCCCTTTTTCCTGTTGCGCAGTCTGAACCTGCGCGCCGCTGACATTGAAACGCTGCCGGCCTGGATCTGGCGTTGTGCGCGGTTGAGGTACCTGGACTTGCGCCATAACCGCATAGCGGAGCTCAACGAGGTAACGCTGCGTAATCTGGTCCAGCCCGGTCTGGAGGCTCAGCTGCATGACAACCCGCTCAACGAGCCAAGCCTGACCAGGGCCCGCCGGTTGTTGACCGGTGAGGAGCTGCGACGTATGGGGATCGACGCAGCAAGAACGCATATCGATGAGCCTTTGCCGCCCGTTACCTTATGGCTGACAGGTATACCTGCAGGAGAACTGCAAGGCCGACTTCTCAAATGGAGTGATCTGGAGGCGGAACCTGACGCCGCGGAGTTTTTTCGGGTGCTCAATGAGTTGCGGGCTTCAGCTGACTTCGCCACTGACCGGGCAATGCTGACACGACGCGTCTGGGCCTTGGTCGACGTGGCCAGTGAGACGACGGAACTGCGAGAGGAGTTGTTCGAGATGGCCGCTCACCCGGTGACCTGTGGTGATGGGGTGGCCATCGTCTTCAGTAACCTGGAAACCCATGCGCAGGTATTCAGGATCAAGACGACTGTCTCGGCCGACGACCAGCCTGAGCGAGTGTTCAGGTTGGTCAGAGGGCTGGAGCGGCTGGATGAAGTTGAAAAACACGCCCTGCGGTTGATTACTCTGCGCCGGTCAGCCGAGGTTTCTGTGGATGAAGCTGAGATCCGCTTGGCGTTTCGAGTGGGGCTGGCGAGAACACTGGACCTGCCCAACCAGCCTGAAGGCATGCTGTACAACCGCTTGGCGGGAGTGACCCAAGAGATGCTCGATGATGTTTATGCCCAGATTCTTGGTAAGGAAAGCACGCCGCAATTCTTGCAGGCGCTGATCGCCCGTGAGTTCTGGATGACGTTTCTGGAGCAGCGTTACGCACAGGATTTCGAGCCGCTCAAGGCGTTTTTTCAGGACCGAATGGGCGCATTGGACAACAACAGATCAGATCTGACGGATGAACACTATCTGGCGCAGATCGACACGATTCAGCGTGAGCGCAGCGAGGCTCTGGATGCGTTGGCGTGCAAGTTGTCACTGGATATTCAAGTGGCTGTTGTGCGCGAGGAACTGGCTGGGCTTTCCACGGACTAGCAAGGGGAGGTGACGCAGAGTGTTGAAAGCTCAGGCTGAACGTAGGGCAGATGACGGATGTGATGGGGATCAGCCGCCAACGCCAGCCTGAAAAACAACCTGCGCTGAGTGCACCTCAGCGTAGGTTTTTTCAGCAGGGTGCTTAGAACTTGGCTTCAACGTCCAATTGCAGGGTGTTGGCATCTGCATCGCGCTGGCTGGCCACGGCGTAGTCAGCCTTGGTCAGGAAGTAAGTCGCGCCGACCGAGAAGTTCTTGTCGATTTCGTAACCGACCTTGAACTTGTGACCGCGCGAGCCAGTGGTGCCGTTGGCGAAGTCAGAATCGGTGAAGGCACCGACTACAGCGTTACGCTGTGTGTCGCGGTAGTTGTAGTCCAGGCCGAAACCGAACACCTTGGTCTTCACGCCCGCCAGCCAGGCAGTGTCCTGATCGTCAGTGCTGTCATTGTTGACGATGTACTGGCCGTACAGCGCCAGTGGCAGGCCAAGACCGCTGATATCGATCTGGCCGAAACCTTCGTACAGACGGAATTGATTGGTGGTGTTGCCGTTGACGCGCAGGGCCGCACTGTTCTTGTCATTGTCGAAGGCATAGACGCTACCGCCCAGCGTGACTTTCAGGTTGTCGGTCGGTGCGAAGCGTGCGCCCAACTGGCCAGCGGTCATGCTCAAGTCGTGACGGAACTGGGTACCTTCGCCGTCGATGTTGTCCTTGAGGGTGTAGTAACCGGCGCTGCCGAACAGCTCGGTCTTGCCGCCCAACGGCAGGCTGTAGGTCGTGGCCAGACCTTCAGGGTTGATGTCGCCATCCCAGATCACGTCGCCCATGCTGACCCACGGCTGGTTCATCTTGCCGCCGATCACGTGCAGGTTCTTGACCGCTGTTGGCGCGTAGTCGATGAAGCCCAGGTCCAGCCACAGATCCTTCTTGACGAAGTAGCCGTCCAGATCCTGGTTGGTGGAGCGCGCATCGCTGCTGCCGCCGGTGGCGATACGAATACCGGTGCTGACCTGCGGATTGATTTCGGTATAGGCGCCCAGACGAGCACGAATTCGCTGACGGTCCTTGTCCTGGCTGTTGGTCTGGCCATCGATATTGACGGTTTCCTGACGAACACGCACATCACCCTTGAATTGGGTCTTGGTCGCCCAGGCAACTTTCTGTTCGAAAGCGGCCTGAGAGGCTGATTTAGTGTTCTGGACGTCGGCGAGCGCTTGCTTCTGGGCCTGCTGGTCTTTTGCCAGTTCAGTTTGTAGCTCGGCGTACTGGGCCTGATTGATCGAGCCGTTGGCCCTGAGCATGTCGAGCAGTTTAGCGTCGACTGCGGCATTGGCTGGAACACTCATGGCCAATACCAGGCCACCGCAAAGGGCCGCCGCAGTGTGTGCAGAAACAAGACGCATATCAATCTCCATAACTTGATAAAGGATGACGGCAGGCCATCCCGGAAAAACCGCTCCACGGTCAGAGCGCGAATAGGGGTTAGTGCCCCCGGTTCTAAAAACTGGCGCCAGTATCGCTGTGAGTTATTACAGAAAAGTGGCAATGCAATGGCACGTCGATGACAATGCAACCTTTCGGCAAAGGTGCGGTCCAGAGCCTCCGCCGAGATGTTGGCGGGGCAGCCGGTTCTGCATGGCGACGCGATGATTGATAAGAATGAGATGCACTACCCGGCTATGTCACAACCGGTCAGCGGAGTAAGTACCGTGGGGTTATTACCAAATACCTCGTGGAATAAACCATGTCAGACACACCTGTTAACGATCAAACGCCGGATATCACTTTCTACGGTGAAGGCTTTCCCAATCAGGAAATTCTAAAGCGGCGCCTGCCGGAGTGGTTTACCCGGAATAGTTCGGAAACCGCGCGCTTACAAATGGAACTGCACAAGAGTCAGTTGAAAAGTCTGGCGACGCAAAAAGCATTTCGCGCGTCGATTAAACCGCTCAAATCCGTACAGGAGTTTGCCCGGCCGCTATTGAATCAGAAGATGTTTGAGCAATTCAAAGTCAAAGCGGATTGCACGCAGGTCAGCCTCGAAGAAGTGGTCTCCATCGCACCACTCGACGTGACAAGAACCCCAATACTTTCGGCTGCCTTGTTTAATTTTGACGCTAATAAAGTCCTCATCGAAGGGTCGGTGTTGCGCTATACGCCGCCTGCTAATCCGGCTGCTGCCGCCTGGTTTAATAATGGCGTCAGAGACGATGTCTGCGGCGCACAAATCTCCTGCTCTTCCGGACTCGTTAATGTCAATCCGAACGCTTTCGCACGGATGTGCCGATCACTGGATCTTGGCGGCAAGTATCAGACTCATCTGGACAGCGTATTTAAAATGGCGACTACCGCCGGGCAAATTGCCGAAGCGTTTACCTCCAAGGAGCGTGCTCGATTTGAAGTGCTGAGCCACATTGCCCGGATGAAAGGCGACGTAAGCCAGGAGGCCTATGAGGTCATGCTCAAGGTGGCAAGGAATGACGACAGGCCCGTGTGGCGGGGAGGTCCGGTTTTCTACAGTACCTTCGAACTTCTGGATCGACACTTCACCGGCGGTTTCATGGGCGGTGTTTTTCAGGGTGTGCTCATGGTTGAGTCCCATGCGCAGGTCGTCTGGCCCGCCTACAATTCCCACCCTGTTCCCTCTGAGCACATGTTGAGTTTTGGCGAGCCTGGCCATGATTTTCCGGTGGTCGTGTATATGCCTGGGGACCCTGCTCATCCGATAAAGGAATACCCAACAGCCTGGCATTTTTTTGCAGAGTTGATGAACAAGTTTAAAGATCCATCTTTTCGCAGCCACTTCGAACGGTACATTCGATTACAGTATCGCAGCCTATTTCTCGACAAAATAACCAGGGCGGCAGAACGTAGAGAACCGTCGGACGATATTTGGCCGAGATGGATGCGCCAGCAAGGTCAGCCATTTCAATTACTCTACGATCAGGCAGTGAGTAAAATTTATGCCGAGGCCGAAGTGCTTGCAGTGCCCGTGAGTGACAAGGAAAACGCCTCCACGACTGGCGCCTGGCAGACATTCAAATCAGTTGCCCATGTCGGGTTCGATCTGGCTGATGTTTTTTTACCGGCTTCTGAAGTTCGAGACCTGGTAGAGGATGCCTTCATTGGTGTCGAGAACTGGAGCGACGGCGAAACCGAGAAAGCACTGGGTCAGCTTTACATGATCGGCAAGGATATCGTTATTGCCGCTGCACCCAAAGCAGCCAGGGAAGTCGAGCGGCTTGAAAAAATCTATGAAGATGGGAAACAGGCGCTTGAGTATCTTCAGGGGTTACTCCAGCTCTCAGCGAATAACTCCGACAACCCAACGGCCGAACAGTCGCGAATCGAACAGGACGAGATTGTCGAACTTGAACGCAATGAGGTGCAACCGGTACTGAACTCAGCGAAGCCTTCAGCATTTGTCGAGAGTCTGGTTCAAGTCAAATCCGGGCAGGCTTCGACTCAACTGTGGAAACCCAGCCTGGATGTTTTCGAACAGCACCGTTTGCCAAAGGGCACCTTCCTCAACAGTCGCAGCCTGTTCAAGGCCAGCGGCAAAACCTGGGTGGCGATGGGAGGCCATCATTACGAGCTTGGATTCGATTCGGCATTGAACAAATGGCGCATCCTCAATCCTGACGGCGTGCAACCCTATTCACCCGTTCTGGAAACCAACGATGTCGGTGCCTGGCGTTTTGAAGGTGAAAACCCGATGGGGTGGGATGTCTACACGGCCTTCCGCCGTTTGCACGGTGACCTGGTGCCGCTTGCGGATGACACCATCCGGCAGATTCTGCGGGTTACCGAGGTTGACGAAGCCCTGCTACGTCAGATCCATGTGGATAAGCTGGCCCCGCCGGCGTTGTTGATTGATTGCACCCAGCGCTTTCTTCTTGACCATCAAGTGACTGAGTTCATCGGCTTGATGGTGGAAATAAGTACGTTTGATCGGGATCGTGAAGACGATGATTTTATCGTGCGCACGATCGAACCGTATTTCGACTTTCTGGTGAAACTGCCGGGCTGGCCGGATGATCGAGTACTGCGCCGCGTGGATGGGCAAGGGACCGTCCTGAGTGTTCATGCACCGACCAACACCACAGCGCGCACGATTGATGTGACGTATACCCCCGGAAAAATGAAGGCATTTCTGGATGCGGTGGTGATCGGGCTGTCGCCGGAGGAGGTCGAACTGTTGCTGGTCGACTACCAGGGACCGCAAACCCGCAGCCAATACCTGGCAATGCGTATTGCCTTCGAAGCAGAGGGCAGACGAGCGCTGCTTCTTGAATCGTGCTATGCCGCCAGAGATCGCTCGACTGACCCTTTTGTCCGACTCATGAAGCGCGACTTTCCAAGCCTGCCCTATTGCGTTGCGAGAGAGATTGTCAGCTGTGCCGACCGCGCGGAGAGTCGCCGTATGGCAAACGCCGGGCGTATCCCGCTGCGCCTCGGCGAACTGGCGCGCGAATATCTTCAACAACTGCGTCTGAACCGGGCGCTTGAGTGTTTTTATCTGCACATCGAGAATGCCGACAGCGCCACCCTGGCCTTGGGCCTGATCAACTCGGTACCCGATTGGCCGCAGGAGGCGGTGGTCGAAGTCCGCAACAACACCTTCGATGGCGAGAGGATTTTTCACTCCGCAGGCAGTGATGCAACACAAGGCAACCCGCCGCTGGTGTTTGTCAAAGTCGGCGGCGATTATCAGATGTTCAATGACCAGGGCCAACGCGTTCACCTCGATAGCAAAGGGTTGCATGACAGCCTGGTGAGGGCATTGGCCAATCAGGCGCGCCTGACCCACGACGTGAACAAGCTGGAGCTCGTTCTGGGAGACATTGCAACGACGCAGCGCAGCAGGGTCAAAAGGCTTCTGGGCATGCAGCAGATAAAACCGGGGATTAAATGGCCTTCGCGTCTGGCTGATGGACGTGTGGGTTATCCATTGAGCGGTCGTCTGCGAGGGCTGTTCGGCAAGTTCCGCAGCAACGCGCAAGGTTTTTCGCCGGAGCTGGCGGTAAAAAATCTGTATCCGCAGTTCACGCCTCGCGAGGTCAGGAAGTTTCTTGAAAAATTATCGCTGGCGTTTACAGGCACGGCACGCGAGAAACAGAGCCATGTCAGAGCCCGGTTGAATGAACTGACAGAGCAATACACCCGACTGGAAAGCGCGCTGGACAGTTGGTTGACCGAGGTGAAACTGGCGCCGGTGGGGCAACTGGCAGGTGCCACTATCGATGGGCGCGAAGTCGCCAGAAGGCGGATATTGTCCTGCTGGCGAAGGGAGCCGGCGTCGGTGATCAATCCAGCAGCCCAGGATTGGGTGCATAGACTCGACCTCAGCGGCCTGGCGATTGGATCGCTGCCTGTGATCGAGGCGAACTTCAACCACGTCCACGCCTTGACGCTGGAGAATATGGCGCTGACTGCCGACAGTGTCGAGGCATTCCTCAAGCGGTTTCCCCAGGCGCGCTGGCTATCGTTGAGAGGGAACCTGCTGAACTCGGTCCCACCGACATTGGCCAGCTTGTCGACGCTCAAACGTCTGGTACTGAGCAATAATCCCATCAGTATCGATGCCGAAGGCATGCAATACCTGCAACGCTTGACCGCGCTGGAGACGCTGGTGCTGGAAGGCCAGAGTATCAATATCCCGGTGGCCATCGACGTCAGCCGCTGGCCGGCACTGATGGAACTGAAGCTCAGGAACTGCGGGCTCGCCATCATGCCGTCCGGGTTGGGTGTACACGAACCGCTACGCCACGTCGATCTGCGTCATAACTGGATCGCCGACATCGATGAAGCGACCTTCAGCGCCATTGCCTCGCGCTCCCAACTTTATGTGCGACTGCATCAAAACCCTCTCAATGAGCAAACAATTGCCCGGGCCGAAGGCCTGTTTGATCCTGTGAGGCTGGTGCGCATGGGCATTGTGAGCTTGCCCGAGCCACCTGGGCGAAACCAGACAGTGGCCCAATGGCTGGAAGAAACCGGCAGGGAAGAGCAGCGCCGGCACTGGGCAGACCTGCAGCTCGAAGCCGGTGGGGAGGCGTTTGTCCAGTTGGTCAGTGACATGTTCCTGACCGCTGACTACCGCGACAATCGCCGGGTATTGACGGGGCGGCTCTGGCGAATGATCGATGCAATGGCCAATTCCTACCAGTTGCAGGAGGAGTTATTCGCCTTGGCTGCTCATCCACAAACATGTGGTGATGGCACCATGATTGTCTTCAACCAGCTCGACGTTCGTGTGTTGGTTTTCGAGCTGGAATCCAGGCATGGAAGCGTCTCGCCTGTCGATATGTTCAAACTGATCCGTGGGCTGGAGCGCCTGTCAGAACTGGAAAAAATTGCCCTGGATGACTTCAATGCGAGGATTGCAACGGAGCCGGGCCTGGACCAGATCGAGGTCAGCCTCATTTACCCTACGTTGTTGCGTGAAACGCTTGAACTGCCGGGGCAGGCGCAGACGATGCTGTTTCAATCCATCTCGGGAGTCACCCAGCAGATGCTGGATCGCGCCAGAGATCGGGTGCTTGCCAGGGAAAACACGCAGGAGTTCTTTGACTCCATGATCGCTCGCAAGGACTGGATCGCGTTTCTGGAGGAGCACTATCCGCAACGCTTCGAAAGAATGAATCAGCCGTTCCATGATCGTCAGGATGCCCTCGACTCCTCACGGGAAACCCTGACCGACGAGGCGTATCTGCGTGGTACGAACAGGTTGGTTCAAGAGCGGCACGAGTCGATCTCCGTTCTGGCGTTGCTGTTGACCAGACAGATAGCCCAGGCCGCCTCGGCACCGGCCGGACGCTAGATCGGACACGGTGGTCGTGAACAATCGGCGGCAATGAGGGATACTCCCGGGCACGTCTGCTGCTCTTGGGGAATTGCGCATGTCCGTACAGACCACCGACAGCCTGAGCACGATCGCGCCCTCGCAATGGGACGCGCTCGTGTCGGGTGACTCGCCTTTTCTGCGTCATGCTTTTCTCAGTGCTCTTGAGGACAGCGGCAGCCTCGGCCCGCGCTCGGGATGGCGGGCCGAACACCTGCTCAACTTTCAGGACGGGCAACTGGTCGCAGCCATGCCTGCCTATCGCAAGTGGCATTCCTACGGCGAGTATGTGTTCGATCATGGCTGGGCCGACGCCTGCCGTCGCGCCGGCATTGCCTACTATCCGAAACTGCTGGTGGCGGTGCCGTTCAGTCCGGTCAGCGGGCCGCGAATCCTGTGCGCCTCACCCGAAGCCGGTATCGAATTGCTCAACGGCTTGCCGGGCTATTTGCAGGCGCAGGAGCTGTCCAGCGCCCACGTCAATTTCACCGACCCGCTGGCGGATGCGTTCCTGGCTGAGCAACCCGGCTGGCTGCAACGTTATGGCTGCCAGTTTCATTGGCAGAATCGCGGTTATCGGGATTTTCAGGATTTCCTCGACGCCTTGAGTTCGCGCAAGCGCAAACAAATGCGCAAGGAACGCGAGCAAGTGGCGGGGCAGGGCATCGAGTTCGAGTGGCTTGAGGGTCAGCAACTCAGCGAAGCGTTGTGGGATTTTGTCTACGCCTGCTATTCCAATACCTACGAGATTCGTGGGCAGTCGCCGTACCTGACGCGGGAATTCTTCAGCCTGCTCGCTGAGCGCATGCCGGAAGCGATTCGGGTGGTCCTGTCGCGTCAGGGCTCACGGCCGGTTGCCATGGCGTTCAGCCTGTTGGGTGGCGACAGTTTTTATGGCCGCTATTGGGGATGCCTGGCGGAGTTCGACCGTCTGCATTTCGAGACGTGTTTCTATCAGGGCATGGATTACGCCATTGCCAATGGCTTGCAGCGCTTCGACGCGGGCGCCCAGGGCGAGCACAAGCTGATTCGCGGCTTTGAACCGGTCATCACCCGTTCATGGCATTACCTGACGCATCCGGGTTTGAAAGACGCCGTGACCGATTTTCTCGAGCAGGAACGCGTGGGCATCCTGGCCTACGCCGAGGATGCCCGCAGCGCGTTGCCGTATCGGCAGGTTGAAGGATGAGCCGTTGGAGCGCGGTCAACGTGTGGGAGCGAGCTTGCTCGCGAAGAGGGCAGCCCATCAAACAATGATCGTCGTTTGAAATACAGCCTTCGCAAGCAAGCTTGCTCCCACAAAATTTGACTGCGGCGGTTTAATCAATCGGCAGACCTTGGGATGAGCCGTTGGAGCGCGGTCAACGTGTGGGAGCGAGCTTGCTCGCGAAGAGGGCAGCCCATCAAACAATGATCGTCGTTTGAAATACAGCCTTCGCAAGCAAGCTTGCTCCCACAAAATTTGACTGCGGCGGTTTAATCAATCCCTACAAACCCACCGGTCTGATGCTGCCACAGCCTTGCATACAAACCGCCATGTGCCAGCAGTTCGGCATGGGTGCCGCTTTCGGCGATCTGGCCGCGTTCCAGCACCACCAGGCGATCCATGCGGGCGATGGTGGACAAGCGGTGGGCGATGGCGATCACGGTCTTGCCGCGCATCAAGGTTTCCAGGCTTTCCTGAATAGCCGCTTCGACTTCCGAATCCAGCGCTGAGGTGGCCTCGTCCATGATCAGAATCGGCGCATCCTTGAGCAGTACGCGCGCGATAGCGATCCGCTGGCGCTGACCGCCGGACAGCTTGACGCCGCGCTCGCCGACATGCGCATCAAACCCGGTGCGACCTTCGGCATCCGACAGCAACGGGATGAACTCATCGGCGCGGGCCTTGTACACGGCTTCCCATAATTCTTCGTCGGTTGCATCGGGCTTGCCGTACAGCAGGTTGTCGCGAATCGAGCGGTGCAGCAGCGACGTGTCCTGAGTGATCATGCCGATTTTTTCCCGCAGACTTTCCTGTGCTACGTGGGAAATGTCCTGGCCATCGATAAGAATCCGGCCGTCCTGCACGTCATACATTCGCAGCAACAGGTTCACCAACGTCGATTTGCCCGCGCCGGAAGGGCCGATCAAACCGATTTTTTCACCGGGTTTGATATCCAGGTTCAGGCCGTGAATGATCCCGTTGCCATTGCCGTAATGGAAATCAACGCCGTCGAACTTCACGCCGCCTTTGTCCACTTCCAGGCGCGGCGCGGTTTCACGGTCGGTGACGCTGACCGGTTGCGAGATGCTTTGCAGGCCATCCTGGACCATGCCGATGTTTTCGAAGATCCCGTTGACCACCCACATGATCCAGCCCGACATGTTGACGATGCGAATCGCCAGGCCGGTCGCCAGCGCGATAGCGCCCACCGAGATCAGTGATTGCGTCCAGAGCCACAGCGCCAGACCGGTAGTGGTGACGATCAGAATGCCGTTCATGGTGGTGATGACGGTGTCCATGGACGTCACGACGCGGCCTGCCAACTGACTTTTTTCGGTCTGCTCGCTGATCGCTTCCCGAGCGTATTGCTGCTCGAAATTGGTGTGCGCGAACAGCTTGAGCGTTGTGATGTTGGTGTAGCCGTCGACAATGCGCCCCATCAACTTGGAGCGCGCATCGGATGACACCACCGAGCGCTCTTTCACACGTGGCACGAAGTAGCACAAGGCCAGAATGTAGGCGACGATCCACGCCAGCAGCGGGATCATCAGGCGCCAGTCGGCCTCGGCAAACAGCACCAGCGCGCTGATGGCATAAATCAACACGTGCCACAGCGCGTCCACCGCCTGTACCGCCGAGTCGCGCAGCGAGTTGCCGGTCTGCATGATGCGTTGGGCGATGCGCCCGGCGAAGTCGTTCTGGAAGAACTTGATGCTTTGTTTCAGCACATAGCTGTGGTTCTGCCAGCGAATCATGCTGGTCATGCCGGGGCTGATGGTCTGATGCACCAGCAGGTCATGCAGGCCGACGAAAATCGGCCGCAGTACCAGCGCGACCACGGTCATCCAGATCAGCTCGGTGGCATGGATGCTGAAGAAATTCTTGTCGGGCGTGCCTTGGGCAAGGTCGATGATGCGGCTCAGATAACTGAACAGCGCCACTTCGATCAGCGCGCCGATCAGGCCCACCACCAACAGCGCGGCGAAGCTTGGCCAGACCTGTCGCAGGTAATAGATGTAGAAAGCGAGGACTTTATTCGGTGGGGCGTCTGTTGGTGCGTCCCGGAAGATGTCGATCAGTTTTTCGAAACGACGATAGAACATTGGCTGACGCCTGCTTGCGCGCAGGCTCTCCTTGCTTGAAGAAAACTCCCACAGTCAGACCGCGTGATCCTGACATTGCTCAGAACAATTTCACGCGGCCTGGCACATCTCGACTCAGTCGACGCGCTTGGCGGACTTGATCAGGATCGGGTCCAACGGCACGTTTTGCATGCCACCTTTGATGCCGGCCTGGGCGTTGACGATCTGGTCGACCACGTCCATGCCCTTGACCACTTTACCGAATACGGCGTAGCCGTAATCACGCGCGCCATGATCAAGCATAGCGTTGTCATTGGTGTTGATGAAAAACTGGCTGGTGGCCGAGTTCACATCCGACGTCCGCGCCATGGCCAGCGTGCCGCGTACGTTGTGCAGACCGTTATCGGCTTCGTTCTTGATTGGCGCCTTGTTCTGCTTCTGTTTCATCTGCGCAGTGAAACCGCCGCCCTGGGCCATGAAGCCGGGAATGACGCGGTGGAAAATGGTGTTGGTGTAGAAGCCGCTGTCGACGTAGCCCAGGAAGTTCTGGGTGCTGATCGGCGCCTTGGCATCAGCGAGTTCGATTTCAATCGCGCCAAAGCTGGTGTCGAGCACGACGTGGGTCGGCTTGGCGGGTGCGGTGGCAGCCATCAGATTGGCGGCAAAGAGCACGGAACAGGCGGCGATAGCGATTTTTTTCAACATGGGTCAGTTGATCCTGATTGATGGTTTCGACTGCGATCAGCAATGCGGACATGCTGTGATCCAGTGCGCAAGGTAAGCACGTTTGGCTTTTTTTGCCCAGATCCCTATGCAAAGGGCTTAGCCGCGGGTTGCTTCAGACCGGCACGGCATCGATGAATTCCAGCACGACGCGATTGAATTCATCGGCTTGATCCAGCGGCGTGGCGTGCCGGGAATCCTGGATGACGACCAGCTTCGCATTGGGGATCAGGCCGACGTAAGCCTGTTTTAGCGCGACGGGCGTGTAATCCCGGTCGGCACTGATGATCAGCGTCGGGCAGGTGATCCGCGAGAGTTTTTCCTGCACGCCCCAGCCGACGATGGCATCGAAACTGGCCAGGTACGCCCGTTTGTCATTCTCGGCCCAGCGCGTGGCCATCTTCGTGCGCAGATGCGGCTGTTCAGGTTTGGGAAACAGATTCTTGCCCAGCGCCTTGCCCAGGGTTTCCATGCTCAACAGCCGGGCCAGGCTCCAGCGTTTGGCCCATTGCCAGACATCATTGGCGCTCTTGACCTTGACCTGGGGCGCGCTGTTGACGATGCACAGGCTCTTGATCAGCGCCGGATGATCCACCGCCAGTTGAAAACTGATCATGCCGCCCATGGACAGCCCGACCAGGTGCACCGCCGGCAGGTTCAAGTGCTCGATCAGCGCCAGCACATCGCCACTGAAGCCGCGCATGCTATAGCGTTCCCGGGGCTTGTCCGAGCGACCATGGCCGCGCATGTCCATGACGATAACGTGATAGCGCGCTGCCAGTGCCGGGATCTGGTATTCCCAGTCCCGGCAGCTGGAGCCCAGGCCGTGCAGCAAGAGCAATGGAGCGCCCTGGCCGTATTCCTCGTAATGCAGTGTGCAACCGTCATGTTCGAAATACGCCATGGACATCTCCTTGTCAGGCTTGTTGAGGTGCTGCGAAAGGTGCGGTCAGTGGCGCGGTGTCGAACGTGCGGATCAACTCGATGAGGATCTGCGTCGCCGGGCCCAGGGGTTTGTCCTTGCTGGAATAAAGGTAGAAGGTCGGGCTGCGGCTGCCGCCTTTATCCAGCGGCAAGGCTTTGAGCACGCCTTCCTTGAGTTCCCGTTCGATCAGGTGGCGAGGCAGCCACGCAAAACCCAAGCCGCTGCTGACGAAGGTTGCGGCGGTGGCCAGGCTGCCCACCGTCCAGCGTTGCTCGGCGCCGAGCCAGCCAACATCCCGAGGCTGATTGCGGCCCGAGTCGCGAATCACCACTTGCAGTTGGCTTTCCAGATCCTGGAAATTCACCTCGCGCTGCAACTGGTGCAAGGCATGCTCCGGATGCGCGACGGCGACGAACTCCACGGTGCTCATTTCCGTGCCCAGATAACCCGGAATGCTGAAACCACTGATCGCCAGATCGGCAACGCCTTCGAGCAGCACTTCTTCCACGCCGGACAGCACCTCTTCGCGTAGCCGCACCCGACAACCACGGCTCTGGGGCATGAACGCGGTCAGGGCCCTGACCAGTCGCGCGTTGGGATAAGCCGCGTCCACCACCAGACGCACCTCCGCTTCCCAGCCTTGCTCCATGTGATGCGCGAGGTCTTCGAGTTGACTGGCCTGCTTGACCAATTGCCGCGAGCGACGCAGCAACACGCCGCCTGCTTCGGTGAGCACGGCCTTGCGCCCGTCAATACGCAGCAACGGCACGCCGAGTTGGTCCTGCATGCGCGCCACGGTGTAACTCACCGACGACTGCGACCGATGCAGGGCTTCGGCCGCCTGGGCGAAACCGCCATGGTCGACCACGGCTTGCAAGGTGCGCCATTGATCAAGGGTCACGCGGGGCGCTTTCATCTGTAGCTCCTTCTTACGCTTTGTCCTAATCTGCCAGTCCCCTCTTGGAGACTGCCCGATGAACAGAATCTGTTGTGTGTTGCTGGCCATGCTGCCGCTGAGCGCCTGGGCGTATCCCATCGAAGTGGAAAAACACTATCAGGGCGTCGAAATCGACTACACCAGCCATGACACGTTCTACGATACCGGCGCGATCACCGTGAACAACTACGGCAGCGTCCCGGCCAAATGCAGCGTGGTATTTCAGAATGGCCCGGAGGCGCCCAAGACGCGCCGCGTGACCGTCGCCGCGAAAAAAAGCGTGGACGTGTCGGCCAAGTTCAACCGCAGCATCATCAAGCTGCGGATCAAGCTCAACTGCGAACCCGAATAATCGCTCGTTGGGCGTCAGACTGGGTAAGAGAGTAGAGCGCCCCTTTCGATAAAACAATTTTTTAGATGTTTAGCAGCGGATTTTTACGCTTTTTAATCGATACAGCCTTCTCTACGCTGCACTCCATCGACTCAAGACATTCTTCGATGGAGGCACCGCCCCATGTCCCGCGTACTGATCATTGAAAGCAGCGCCCGTCAGCAGGATTCCGTTTCCCGCCAATTGACCCAACAGTTCATTGGCCAGTGGCGAGCGGCTCATCCCGACGATCAACTGACGGTCCGCGACCTTGCCACCGAGCAGGTGCCGCATCTGGACGCCACGTTGCTGGGCGGCTGGATGAAGCCTGCGCAGCAGCGCACCGCGAGCGAGCAGGCCGCGCTGGACCGTTCCAACCGGTTGACCGACGAATTGGTCGCGGCGGATGTGCTGGTGCTCGCGGCGCCCATGTACAACTTCGCCATCCCCAGCACCCTGAAAGCCTGGTTCGACCATGTGCTGCGTGCCGGCGTCACCTTCAAGTATGGCGAAACCGGTCCGCAAGGCCTGCTGGTCGGCAAGCGCGCCTTTGTCCTGACCGCTCGCGGCGGCATTTATGCGGGCAGCAGCCTCGATCATCAGGAACCGTACCTGCGTCAGGTGCTGGGTTTTATCGGCATCCATGACGTCACGTTCATTCACGCCGAAGGCCTGAACATGGGCGGCGACTTCGTTGAAAAAGGCATGAATCAGGCCATCGCCAAACTCGCCCAGGTCGCCTGACCCGCGCGGCACTACCGATTTCCCCTTGGCGCCCGCCGCTCCTGGGTGCGTGGCCCGATTGACCCCTCTTTGGCGGTCATCGGGCTTTTTTCTGTCTGGAATTTAACGGGCCGCTCAACATTTTTGCGAAATATGACTAGACTCGGTTGCTAGCTGAATCGATTAACCCGTTGCGCAAAATCATAATTCCAATAAGGACTGCCCTCATGAAACCCCTTTCCCTGCTGCTCGGCCTCGGCGCCATTACCGCCGCTTCCAATGTTTTCGCCTGGGATTACGTCTTGCTCGATGCCGACAAGGCCGCGCAGAACCAGCAAATCACCAGTGCCCAACTCGGCGTCAAGACTGACAAACCTTTTTCCGTGACCCTGCGCACCCTGCACGGCGGGCGTCAGGAAGGGGTGAGCATCATCGATATCGACAACGGCACGATGAAACTTTCGGTAGTGCCCACGCGCGGCATGAACGTGTTACGCGCTTCGGTGGGCGACGTGCGCCTGGGCTGGGATTCGCCGGTCAAGGACGTGGTCAACCCGGCATTCATCGAGCTCAACGGCCGTGGCGGACTGGGTTGGCTGGAAGGCTTCAACGAGCTGGTGACGCGCTGCGGTTACGAATGGGTGGGGCATCCGGGCATGGACAACGGCGAACTGCTGACCTTGCACGGTCGCGCGGCAAATATCCCGGCAAGCAAAGTCACCCTGCACATCGACGAAAAGCCGCCGTATGCCATCAGCCTCAAGGGTGAACTCCAGGAACAGGCATTCAAGAAAGTCGACTTCACGGTGCAGACCGAACTGGTCACCGAACCCGGCAGCGTGCGCTTCACCCTCAATGACACGCTGACCAACAATGGTGACTATCCGAAGGAATATCAGGCGCTGTATCACAGTAACTTCAGCACGCCATTCCTGGAGCAGGGCGCGCGTTTTGAAGCACCCGTGAAGCAGGTCTCGCCATTCAACGAGAAGGCCAAGGGCGATCTGGCTGACTGGCAGACCTACCGCGCGCCGACACCGGACTACGATGAAACCGTCTACAACGTGGTGCCTTACGCGGATGACAAGGGCGACACGCTGACCGTGCTGCACAACAAGGTCGGCAGCCTTGGTGTCGCGGTGGGCTTCAATACCCAGCAACTGCCGGTGTTCTCGCTGTGGAAAAACACCGACACCCAAGGCCAGGGTTACGTGACCGGGCTGGAGCCGGGCACCAGTTTTTCCTACAACCGTCGCTACCAGCGTCCACTGAACCTGGTGCCGACCATCGGCCCGAAACAACAGCGTCAGTTCCAGATCAGCTACAGCCTGCTGGCTGATAAAGGCGCGGTCGACCAGGCTTTAGGGCAGATCAAAACCATTCAGGCCGGGCGCAGCACCGAAGTGCGCAATGAGCCGTTGGTGGATTTGACCAAGGAGTAAGACGCAACGTCGGACTCGTAGGACCGGCGTTAGCCGGGAGGGCGCCCGTCCTGCCGACGCAGTTGCTGCAAATGGGCTGACCTCCTCCCGGCTAAAGCCGGTCCTACGTATTCCAGCTCCCACAAAAAAATGACACCGAAACCCCAAAACCGCTAAGGTCGCCGCCTGAAAATGGGGGCATTTATGGGTTATTTACTTTTTGTGACGCTGATTCAGGCGTTTTCTTTCAGCCTGATCGGCGTTTATCTGGCAGGCCATGTCGACAGTTACTTCGCCGTACTGATTCGCGTGGTACTCGCCGGGCTGGTGTTCATTCCGCTGACCCGCTGGCGTCAGGTCGAGCCGCGTTTCATGCGCGGCATGTTGCTGATCGGCGCGCTGCAATTCGGCATTACCTATGTGTGTCTGTACCTGAGCTTTCGGGTATTGACCGTGCCGGAAGTCTTGCTGTTCACCATTCTTACGCCACTGCACGTGACGCTGATCGAAGACGCGCTCAACCGACGCTTCAACCCTTGGGCCTTGCTGGCGGCACTGGTCGCAGTGCTCGGCGCCGGAGTGATTCGCTATGACGGCATCGACGGCAATTTCCTCGGCGGTTTCCTGCTGCTGCAAGTCGCCAACTTCACCTACGCCGCCGGGCAAGTGCTCTATAAGCATCTGGTCGCGCGTTACCCAAGCGACCTGCCGCACTACCGACGCTTCGGCTATTTCTACCTTGGCGCACTGATCATCGCCTTGCCCGCGTTCCTGATATTCGGCAACGCCCAACACCTGCCCGACGCGCCGCAGCAATGGCTGGTCTTGCTGTTCCTGGGTTTGTGTTCGACGGCGTTGGGGATGTATTGGTGGAATAAAGGGGCGTGCCTCGTATCGGGCGCCACGTTGGCCGTGTTTAACGTCTTGCATGTGCCTGTCGGCCTGCTGATAAATCTGATGATCTGGAATCAGCAGGAGCCACTAAGCCGCCTGTTCATCGGCGGTGCGCTGATTCTGGTGTCGCTATGGATCAGTCGGCTGACACGTTCCATTAGAGCCACAGCTTAAGGGGCTTGCATTTGTGTAATTTATAAACTACAAATTGGCAAATGATCGAAATCAAACAGACCGCCACTTACATGGCATGGGAAAAAAAGCTCCGGGATGAGAGGGCGAGGGCGGCCATTGCTGCGCGAATCTTTCGCCTTGCCAATGGCCTTGCAGGTGATGTCCAGCCTGTAGGCCATGGCATCAGTGAGCTGCGGATACACTATGGGCCTGGCTATCGGGTGTATTTTCAACTGCGTGGTAATGAACTTGTCATTCTGCTATGTGGCGGCGACAAAGGCAGCCAGAGCCGTGACATTGAAAGGGCCAAAGACCTCGCGAGTAATTGGAGTCCAAAATGACTGAACAACTTTACGCTTATGATCCCGCCGAAGCGCTGGGCTCGCCGGAAGCCATCGCCGAGTTCATGACTGATGCATTCGCCAGTGGTGATGCTGGCTACATTGCTAAAGCGTTGGGAGTGGTTGCTCGTGCGCGGGGCATGACCGACATGGCCCGCGAGACAGGGCTTTCTCGCGAACAACTCTATCGGTCCTTCAGCGAGGAGGGGAATCCGACACTCAAAACCCTGCTCGCCGTGATGCAGGTTCTGGGACTGGATATCACAGCTCAGCCCCACGTGGCTTCGTGACCGCCAACCCCGCGCGCATGTCCATCCCGCTCGGTTGTTGATACAGGCTCAGGCCAAACTCCGGCAACACTGCCAGCAGGTAGTCGAAGATATCGCCTTGAATGCGCTCGTACTCGGCCCACACCGTGGTGCGGGTGAAGCAGTAGATTTCCAGCGGTACGCCCAATGCCGAGGCTTCCAGCTGGCGGACCATGCAGGTCATGTCCGGGTGCACCTCAGGGTGGCTTTTCAGATAGGCCAGCGCGTAGGCGCGGAAGGTGCCGATGTTGGTCATCCGGCGCCGGTTGGCCGACAGCTGCGCCACGTTGCCCTGCGCCTGGTTCCAGGCCAGCAGTTCGGCCTGTTTGCGGCTGATGTAGTCGGTCAGCAAATGCACCTGGCTCAGCTGCCGTTCCTCGTCGTCGCTTACGAAACGTACGCCACTGGCATCGATGAACAGACTGCGCTTGATGCGCCGGCCGCCTGACTGCTGCATGCCGCGCCAGTTCTTGAACGACTCGGACATCAGGCGCCAGGTCGGGATCGAGACGATGGTTTTATCGAAGTTCTGCACCTTGACCGTATGCAGCGTGATATCCACCACATCGCCATCAGCACCGACTTGCGGCATTTCGATCCAGTCGCCGACGCGCAGCATGTCGTTGCTGGTCAACTGCACGCTGGCGACGAACGACAGCAGCGTGTCCTTGTAGACCAGCAGGATGACCGCAGACATGGCGCCAAGCCCGGACAGCAGCAACAGCGGCGAGCGGTCGATGAGGGTGGCAACAATGATGATTGCGGCGAAGATATACAGAATCATCTTCGCCAGTTGCACATAGCCCTTGATCGAGCGCGTGCGGGCGTGGGCAGTGCGCGCGTAGATGTCGAGCAACGCATTGAGCAGCGCGCCCATGGCCAGGGTCATGAACAGAATGGTGAAGGCCAGCGCGATATTGCCGATCACGTTCTTGCCGGTGGCGCTCAGGTCGGGCACCAGATTCAGGCCGAACTGGATCACCAGCGACGGCGTTATCTGCGCCAGGCGCTGGAAAACCTTGTTGTGCAGAAAATCATTGAGCCAGTGCAGCGCCGGCTGTCTGCCGAGCATCTTCATCGCGTAAAGGATCAGGAAACGCGCCACCCGGCCGAGCACCAGCGCCGCGATCAGCAGCAACAGCAGGCCGAGACTCGCATGCAGCAATGGATGTTGATCCAGCACACCCCAGAGTTCCTGAACGCGCAGCCATAGCGATTGAATTTCCATGTGACTCTTTAAAACTCCTGAAGAAATGGGCTGCCGATTAGAGCATTCATGGCCCCGACTTGGGCGACGTATGGCAAATCGAGTAACAAAATAAGCAGTTAGTCGTAAAGAAACTCGGCCCCGGCGCTCGAAACCGTTAGGCTATGCGCCTGTATTTTTGTATTTCGTCGAGGTAGCACCCGTGTTTTCCCAATTCGCCCTGCATGAACGCCTGCTGAAAGCCGTGGCCGAGCTTAACTTTGTCGAGCCTACGCCTGTGCAAGCAGCGGCCATCCCGCTGGCGCTGGAAGGGCGTGACCTGCGGGTGACTGCGCAAACCGGTAGCGGCAAGACTGCGGCTTTTGTATTACCGATCCTCAATCGCCTGATGGGCCCGGCCAAGGTCCGCGTCGACATTCGCGCCGTGATCCTGCTGCCGACCCGCGAGCTGGCGCAGCAGACGCTGAAAGAAGTCGAGCGTTTCTCGCAGTTCACCTTCATCAAGGCCGGTCTGATTACCGGTGGCGAAGATTTCAAGGTCCAGGCCGCCATGCTGCGCAAGGTGCCGGACATCCTGATCGGTACGCCGGGTCGTCTGCTGGAGCAGCTCAACGCCGGCAACCTGGACCTCAAACAGGTTGAAGTGCTGGTCCTGGACGAAGCCGACCGCATGCTGGACATGGGTTTTGCCGAAGACGTCGAACGTCTGGCCGGCGAATGCCCGAACCGTCAGCAGACCTTGCTGTTCTCGGCCACCACCGGTGGTGCGGGCCTGCGCGAGATGATCGGCAAAGTGCTGACCGATCCGCAGCACTTGCAGGTCAACAGCGTCAGTGAGCTGGCTTCGGGTACGCGGCAGCAGATCATCACCGCTGACCACAACAGCCACAAAGAGCAGATCGTGCACTGGCTGCTGGCCAACGAGACGTATCAGAAAGCGATTATTTTCACCAACACCAAGGCTATGGCTGATCGCCTGTATGGCCGTCTGGTGGCGCTGGACTACAAAGCGTTCGTGCTGCACGGCGACAAGGACCAGAAAGACCGCAAGGCGGCGATTGATCGCTTGAAGCAGGGCGGCACCAAGATCCTCGTGGCGACTGACGTTGCAGCGCGCGGCCTGGACGTTGAAGGCCTGGATATGGTCATCAACTTCGACATGCCACGCAGCGGCGACGATTACGTGCACCGCATCGGCCGTACCGGTCGCGCGGGTGGCGAAGGTCTGGCGATTTCGTTGATCTGCCACGGCGACTGGAACCTGATGTCCAGCGTCGAGCGCTACCTCAAGCAGAGTTTTGAGCGTCGCACGATCAAGGAAGTCAAAGGCTCTTACGGCGGACCGAAGAAGGTCAAGGCGTCGGGCAAGGCTGTGGGCGTGAAGAAGAAAAAGACTGACGCCAAGGGCGACAAGAAGAAAACCGGCGCCAAGGCCCCGACCAAACGCAAAATCGCCAATCGTCCAAAAACCGATGCCTTGTCATTGGTGAGCAAGGACGGCATGGCACCGTTGAAGAAGCGCAAAACCGAAACGCCAGCGGCTGAATAAATCTCCACACCTGTTGGAGCGAGCGGTCGGAACGCCGCCCGCTCGCTCCTGCGGATCCTAGCTACTCCGTCTTCTTCTCCGCCGTATTCATTTCCTTGAGCCGCTGATCAATCAGTTGACACTTGTCTGGCAGGTCCCTGGACGCTGTCTCCAGATCCATCTTCTGCAACTCGTCGTTGATCTCTTTGGCCTTGGTCGGATTCTGTTCGGTAAGTTTCTGCACTTCCTTGGCCAGTTGCTCACGCTTGGCGGTTGCCTCCTCAGGTGTGCACGCCCATGACGGCACGGCACTCAAAAGGGTCAACGCGGCGGTAATGCTCAACAGGATTTTCATGGCTGCCTCTATTTCCTTTGCGGGCTTGAACGGTTGAGCGCCAATTTCCCGAAAAAGTTCAGCCGAACCGCTCAGCCGCCAGGGCTGAACGGCCAGTGTTGGCGCGTGTCACAACCTTCAGTAGCAAGCCTGATGGCGGGACGTCACGGGCCATTTATCCACGCTGGATGGAGGTAAGAAAAATGGAACTGCCTTATAACTGGGACCTTATCGAACGTCTGCTGCACGAAGTGCAAAACAGCGCCGACGCCAGCTTCGCGCCTCGCAAATACGCTGAAGAGCACGCAGCTGCCCTGGCTGCCGCTGGCGAACCAGTCGAAAATCTTGACCATCTAAAAGCGATTGCTGGCGAATACGAGCAGTTGCTGCTGAGCCGTGGCTTCATTCAGACGCGCCCGGAAGACGAGGGCGGCAACGGTGAGAATTTCATCCTCAGCCCGCGTGGTGCAAGCCTGCTGGCATTGATCGACAGCGCCATTCCCGGCAACGACCATCCGCGTCAGGTGCTGGATGAACAGGCTGATCCGCTTGATCCGGAGACCTTTGACGAGGTAGCGGCCAAGGCGCAGATTGCCTGAGTCTGTCCGCAACCCTGTGGGCAAATTGTGGGAGCGAATTCGCGCCCACAATTTCAACTTGCGCCGTTACTAAGCAGCCTTTGCCGCTTTCAGACAGCTCAAATCCGTAAAATCCTTACGCGTGCTGGCGATTTTCTCCAGCAACTGCTCACGCTGGTCTGGCGTACTTTGCGCCATCAGGTCCGCCAGCAGTGAAATAGCGGCTTTTTCGGTCTGGTCATACGCCACGCGGTATTGCGGCGTCCAGAACGTTTCCCGATCCTGCAACAGCTTGGCGATTTTCTCCGGGAAGTCGCTGGCTTGCCGATTCTGCACGGTGCTGACAAACAGCGCTTGCCAATGGGTGCGGTTATCCAGCCAGGCGCGGTTCTGTTCGCCCAGTGACGCCGACCAGCTTTGCACGCGTTGTTGCTGCGCCGGGCTCAACGAGCCGAGCCACGGGCTCAGGCGTTTTTCCATGCGCTCGGCGCGTTCGCTGATCTGCTTGTCCAGCGGCTGCTTGAGGTATTCGTCCTCATGTTTGCGGCGATCCTTGGCGAAAGTCTCCTGCATTTCCGCGACCTGCTTGTCGTCGAGCTGCGCCAACAGCTCCACCGCCGACGGGGTGATCTGCCGCGAGATTTGGGCAATGGCTTGTTTGGCTTCTTCAGTGCGGGCGCGCAGACCCTGCTCGGTCACCTGATTGGTCTTGACCATTTCCTCCAGGCGATCCAGCCAGGTGAGATAGCCCGGCAATTGGGTGCTGCAATGCCAGCTCAAATGCTCCTTGAGTCGCCCGTTCAACCAACCTTTCTGCGTGGAATTCATCCCGAGATAGTCATTGAGCGACCAGGGAATGATGACGTCCAGATTCCGATAAGCGAGCCCGATGCGGGTGCATCCGCCCAGTACAAACAGCGCCATCAACAACGTAATGAAGGCTTTGAACGGGGTGTGCATGAAGACTCCTCGATTGACCTGCTTATCCTGTAGAGCGGGCCTGAGGATAGCAGTTCAGTCGATCAGAAGAACGCGCGCACGGCCTTTACCGTGAAGGTGCCTTCACACTGCGGGTTGTGGCCGCTGTAGGCGCTGCAATCAGTGCCGCTCAGGCTCGATCCGCTGTAGATCAGGTTCATGTCGATGCCCATCCACGGCCGCGTGATGTTCAGTGACCAGTCGTTGAACATGCTGACCATACCGCCGTCGGTGATCTGCTGCGGCGTATCGAACTGATGATTGGCGTATTGCATGCGTACGCCGATACCCAGCCGTTCGATACCGCCCAGATCAACGAACAAGGTGCTGTCGCGGCGGCCGACGTCGTTGCTGAACGCGGCGCCGACGCGACTGTTCAGCACGCGCAGACCGGCATAGAACTCATGGCTGTCGAGCTGGCTGGTGTCGGGATAGCTGTAGCGAATGATGCCCATCTCGTAGCCGAGGGTTTTGTCGAAGGGCTTCTTGAAGCCCATGTACGAGTCGACTTCCAGCGTTGTCTCGTCAGTAATGCCGACGCTGGGTGTCCACTGCCCGACGTAGAAACCACTTTCGTGCGTCAGGTCCAGGCCGCCATGGAACGAGCCGTTGCCGTTTGGTGTGACCAGGCCCTGGGCCATGCTGCGCGCGGGTGAAGTGCCGAGCTTGAGATCGAAGGCACCCAATTCCCGCTCCAGCACCTGGGCAGAAGCGGACTGACAGATAACCAGGGCGCCCAGCAACAGGACGTAATGACGAATATTGAGCATGTGCTCACTCCTGGAGTTGAGGAGTGGGATCGGAGCAGTCGTATCGAAAACGGCGCTTCGGCAAATCGCCGGCGACCCAACAGAAACCGCGAGCTAGAGCCTCGCAAGCATACCGGCGAATGCGCGCGGGATCGGACCGTTCGTCGATCCGCGCAAGATCAGTTGGAAGCGGTGGTCTGCGGCGAGGGAATAATCAGGCCGCGAATCACCACCAAGGCCTGTTCGAAAGACGGGTAGCCGCTCTTGGCGACATCCAGTTCGGCGTAGTCGGCGCGGTAGCGTTCGGACTGTTTCTGGTCGCTCATGCTCAGCTGTTGGGCGAGCAGGGCAATGGCCAGCGGGTGCTTGCTTCGGGCAGCATCCTGCAGCAGTTCGATGACGCGTGGCTGGTCGCGTTGTTGACGAATCAACAGTACGGCCTGGTAGAACTCGGCTTCACCGGAGGCGTCGTCGATGCCGGCACGGCGCAGCATGGCTTCGGCCAGTTCGTAATTCTCCCGGTCGGCTTCACTGATCAACAGCTTGGCCTGCAGCATGTCGTTCCGATACAGCAAATGCTGTTCACGACAGGCGCTGCCTGCGGGATAACCGTCATTGAGCGTGGCGTCGCAGCCGTGCGATGCACAACCACCCAGACAAATCAGTGCGCCGAAAAGCATCCAGTTCTTCATTCGTGCATTCCGCAAAGGGGGCTGGCTCCAAGGGCTTCATCCTGCCCGTCGCAGCGTCAGTGCGCAACGAGCTGAGCATCATAATGGTATGCCAAGAGGCTGAGCGAGGAGTCTAGCTGATGCAGCGAAGGATCAATCCACTAGCGCCCTGAAAATCAAAGCGCATAGAGATCGACAACTGGAGCGGGGAAAAATTACTTTTTGCCGAGGGTGATTTGCTTGGATGGGCCGAAAGTCTGGCCGCTGACGCCTTTGGCGATTTCCTGGATTTCACCACCAGACTTCAGAAAAACCGCAATCTGGGCGTTGATCGAATCGCTCGTTTCAACGGCTGGAGCTGGCTTTGCTTTGGAGTTGGATGCTTTTACGCGCATGGCTGCCATTAACCTATATAAACTTGATACGGCCAGCAATTGTATATGAATGGCTTGACAATTGCTTTAGAAATATAGCCCTAAAAGCTGTTCCCGCAGCGCTGCCAATTATTTATATCGGCCGATAATTAGCTCGCTAACTTGCTGTTTTACGGCTGAAAAGTTGTTTCTGGGCGGAATTGGGCAAGACAAAATCCTCTATTCACGACTGAATCAGTCTGACGAATGGGGAGCAAATTGTTGAATTTCATGGGGGTTTCAGCATCCCGTTGCCCAATGCTTTGCGCGTCGCGATCCTGATCAGCAAACTCGGGTAGAATGACGCCCACGTAATGAGGGTATTTGGAAATGGCGTTAATCGGGCGTTACAACAGCTTGCAAGTCGTGAAGCACACTAACTTTGGTCTGTATCTGGATGGCGGGGCGGATGGTGAAATCCTGCTGCCCAACCGTTATATCCCCAAGGATATTCCCAGCGAAGATGAGGACTGGCTCAATGTTTTCGTTTATCTGGACAGCGAAGACAAGCTGTTGGCCACCACTGAAACACCCAAGGTTCAGGTCGGTGAATTCGCCAGCCTGAAAGTCCTTGAGGTCAACAGCATTGGCGTGTTCCTCGATTGGGGCCTGCCCAAGGATTTGCTGCTGCCGTACTCGGAAGAGAAACGCACCTTGCAGGCCGGTGATTATTGCGTGGTGCATGTCTACCTGGACAAACACACCCGACGCATCACCGCGACCGCGCGCCTGGACCGCTATCTGGACAAGACGCCGGCCACCTACACCGTTGGCCAGGAAGTCGATTTGCTGGTCGCCGAAGCCACCGATATGGGTTTCAAGGCAATCATCAACAACAAACACTGGGGCTTGATCCACAAGAACGAAGTGTTCAAGTTCATGCGTGCCGGCAAGCAGGAGAAGGGTTTCATCAAGGAAATCCGTTCCGACGGCAACCTCAGCCTGAGCCTGCAACCGGTCGGCGCAGAGGCCTCCAGCAGCCTCAATTCGAAAATCCTCAGCAAGCTGCGGGAAAACAACGGCACGCTGCCGGTCAGCGACAAGAGCGATCCGCAGATAATCAGCGGTTTGTTCGGCGTCAGCAAAGGCAACTTCAAAAAGGCCATTGGTGCCCTTTATAAGTCGGGCCAGATCGTGATTCATGTAGATCGTATCGATCTGGTGTGATCTCGCGTGATGGTTCTGTAGGACCGGCTTCAGCCGGGAGGGCTTGAGTTCTGGCGACGCAGTTGTTGCGTCTCCCGGCTAAAGCCGGTCCTACGGATCCCACGGCGCGCACGGTCATCGCGCAGAAATTTCACTGCACCGGGACATTGTGCCCGCAATCAGGGTCTGACCTTTTCAGCAGTCCCTGCGCGCAATCGCGTTTAAAAAACGGATGACCCATGAAAAGAAATCTGACGGCTTACCTGAGCACACTGGTGGCGTTCCTGATCCTGGACGGTGTCTGGCTCGGCTTGCTGATGGGCCCGACTTACCGCAGCTGGCTCGGTTCGATCATGGTCGACAAGCCTATGGCGGGACCGGCGGTGGTGTTTTACCTGCTGTATACGGCGGGGCTGGTGTATTTCGCCGTGCAGTCGGCCTTGCGTCGCCACAGTCTGACCCATGCGATCCAACGCGGTGCGATGCTGGGACTGGTGGCTTATGGCACTTATGACTTGAGCAACTGGGCCACGCTGCAGGGCTGGCCGGCGCAGATGGCGTTGGTGGATCTGGCGTGGGGCACCGTGGCATCGAGCGTTGCGGCAACGGTCGGTTATCTGGTGACCAAGCGTCTGGCGTGATTTTGTTGGACCTGCTCGTGGCTGCAACGGCAACGAGCAGGTCGGTCACATCAGGGTTGCAGGAACCCGGCAAAGCTCAGGTTCGCGCCGTCTGGACGCACATCCTTGAGGAATGAATCCTTGTCGGCGCTCAGTTCCAGGCTCACGGTGGATTTGCGTTTGCCTCGGTTGCGCACAACCAGGCCTTCCATGTGATCGCGCAAAAAGACCGTGGTGACCTTCAAATGCAGCAATTGGTCGGTGCTGGGCGTGTGCAGCAGCAGATGAACCCATTCGTACTGACCCACCGCCAGCCGCCCGAGCGGCAGATCGAACCACCAGATGTTCTTGTTGGTGTTCAGCTCCGTGAAGTGGGTGTTATTGGTACCGAGCACGGCCCCGCCCAGTTCCAGATTGCGGCGTGCGATGGCCTGCTTCTTATCGAGTTTCATAATGTTCCTGTGGATCTGAATAGTCGGCGCACTGACCCGAGTCAGCGCAGCCTGATTGCGTGCCGCATTCTCGGGGGTTGCCGGGCAAACTTAAAGTCAAAGTTGCTGCCTGGCCTGAAAAAACTCCGCGGGTTTCCCGTGTTACCTGGCCTGACGAGCGGCAGCACAGCCGGTAAAAATAATTGAAACTCTGCGCAAAAGAGGCGGGTCAATCTTTATGTCGAGGTTACGACACCCGAATTTTACTCTGGAGAGTACCTATGAGCAGCACTGGCGATAAAGTTAAAGGCATGGCTAACGAAGCTGTCGGCAACGTCAAGCAAGGTGTTGGTAAAGCTACCGACAACTCTAAACTGCGTGCAGAAGGCAAGGCTCAGGAAATCAAAGGCGAAACTCAACAAGCGGTAGGCAAAGCCAAAGACGCGGTGAAAAAGGGCGTCGACAAGGCATGAAGCTGTCAGTCCCGAATAGGTATTCGGGGTTGATACTTAAATAACGGTCATCCTCGGATGGCCGTTATCATGTCTGGCCTGGGTGATTTGAAACTTTTTTGCCGGACAGTCGGTCCATTAAGCTCTAAAACGCCTGCCAGAGCGGCAGGGCCTTGATCAACGCAGAACTGCCGAATGTGAACCTGGTCGTTTCGGCACTATAGTTTCAGCACCATTAAGCGAAGGAAACGCCATGATTTTTTCGGAATTGCGCAAACTTTCGCCGTTCAAGGTAATGGTGCGAACCGTCAGCGAGTTCCTCGATGACGAGATGTCGACCTACGCGTCGGCGCTGGCGTACCAGATGCTGTTTTCGTTATTCCCGTTTTTACTGTTTCTGATCGCCCTGATCGGATTCCTGCATCTCCCCGATTTTTTCTCCTGGTTGCGCCTGCAATCGGAGCTGGTTTTGCCGCCTCAGGCGCTGGAACAGGTCAACCCCGTCATCGACCAGCTGCAACAGTCCAAGGGCGGCCTGCTGTCCATTGGTATCTTCATTGCGCTGTGGACCGCGTCGGCTGGCGTGCGCCTGATGATGAGCGCCATGAACGCCGCTTATGACGTGGTCGAGGGCCGGCCGGTGTGGAAGCGCATTCCGCTGTCGGTGCTGTACACCATCGGCATCGCCATGATGTTGCTGGTTGCGGCGGCGCTGATGGTGACTGGCCCGCAAGTCATGAACTGGCTGGCGTCGCAGATCGGCATGGAAGATTTCATTGTCACGTTGTGGACGATCCTGCGCTGGCCGTTGATCGTCGCGCTGCTGATGGTCTCGGTGGCGCTGATTTATTACGTCATGCCTGACGTTAAACAGGAATTTCGCTTTATCACGCCTGGTTCCGTGCTGGCGGTGGTGGTCTGGATCATCGCGTCGCTGGGCTTCGGTTATTACGTCAAGACCTTCGCCGACTACAACGCCATGTATGGCAGCATCGGGGCGATCATTGTTCTGTTGCTGTACTTCTATATTTCGGCGGCAGTGCTGTTGCTGGGCGCGGAAATGAATGCTGTGGTCGAACACATGTCCTCCGAAGGCAAGGACGTCGGCGAGAAGGAAGCGGGCGATGGCGGTGTGGCGTCCACCGAGAAACAACACGTTTCCGGGCTGGGCCGCGACCATTCCGTGCCGCTGCCAGCCAAGGCCGACGAATCCTGATCAAAGCTGTGGCAGGATGACGTTTTTGTTGATGGAGGCCAATCCATGATTCGCGACATTCTCAAAATGGGCGATGAGCGTTTGCTGCGCATTGCCCCCGCTGTGCCCGAAGCGATGTTCGGTACGGCTGAGCTCAAGACCCTGATCGCCGACATGTTTGAAACCATGGAAAGCGTCGGCGGCGTAGGGCTGGCGGCGCCGCAGATTGGCGTCGACCTGCAATTGGTAATCTTTGGTTTCGAAAGCAGCGAGCGCTACCCGGACGCTGAAGCGGTGCCGCAAACCATCCTGCTCAATCCGCTGATCACGCCCCTGAGCCCGACCCTCGAAGAAGGTTGGGAAGGCTGCCTGTCCGTGCCCGGTCTGCGCGGCGCGGTTGAGCGTTATCAAAGCATTCGTTACGAAGGTTTCGATCCCGACGGGCAACCGATACAGCGCATCGCCCACGGTTTCCACGCCCGGGTGGTGCAACACGAATGCGATCACCTGATCGGGCGCTTGTACCCGTCGCGTATCACCGATTTCAGCAAGTTCGGTTTCATGGACGTCATGTTTCCGGACATGGACCCGAATGCCGATGAATGACTCAGTGCCCCGCCGGTTTGATAAAGCGTAACGTCAGCCGGTCGGATTCGCCGATTGCCGCATATTTGGCGCGGTCCTGATCGCCCAGCCGGAAGGTGGGTGGCAAGGTCCAGACGCCTTGGGCGTAATCCTTGGTGTCCTTGGGATTGGCATTGATTTCACTCTGGCCGGCCAGTTCGAACCCCGCGTCCTTCGCCAGTTTCACGATGTAATCCGTCGGCAGGTAACCGCTCTGCTTGATCGCCTCCACGGAAGCCCCGTCCTTGGCGCGATGGTCCACCACGCCCAGTGTGCCGCCCGGTTTCAGCACGGTGTAAAAGGCCTTGAACATCGCCGAAGCATCGTCGGCCAACACCCAGTTATGCACATTGCGAAAGGTCAGCACGGCGTCCGCTGATGCCGGTTTGCCAAACGCCGGGGTCTGCGGGTCGTATTCGATGACCTGGGCTTTGCCGTAATGCACGGGATCTGCGGCGAATTTCTGTTTCAGGCTGTCGGCGGCCTTGCGTGCGTAATCACTGGCTGCCGGATCGACCACTGCGGCGATGTACTGGCCGCGATCCTTGAGCAGCGGCGCCAGCAGTTCGCTGTACCAACCGTTGCCGGGGGTGATTTCGATCAGGGTTTGCTCAGGCCGCAGGCCGAAGAACTGCAGGGTTTGCTGCGGATGACGATAGCCATCACGCGCGCTGTTTTGCGGGGCCCGCCAGTCGCCTTTCAACACCTCGGCGAATTGAGCGTCGGTGACGGTAGAAACGGGCGCGGCAGCCATAGCCAGAGGAGCGGCCAGTACACCGAGTAAAGAGCAGGCGATAAGCGCAAACTTCATGGTCCGTCCTTGAGGCTTGAAAAGGTCAGGCCGCAGGCTAGCACGGGGTTTTGCGGGACGGATCACACATTTTGTGCGGTGGTTAGTGCTGGATGATCTATGCGCCAGGGCAGTGCAGTGTGGGAGCGAGCTTGCTTGCGAAGGCATTTTTTCAGGCACAGAAAAAGGGCTGGATGCGCCGACCCCTTCGCGAGCAAGCTCGCTCCCACAGGGCTGTGGCGCGTTCAATCTTCAGCCCGCACCAACGCCACTAATGTCTTGTTCCGCCCATAACGCATCAGTTTCTCGCCCAGCGATTGGGGCAGTGCGCCGGCTGGGGTGAATCCGGAAGCCTCGTAGAATCCCAGCAAATCAGGATGGCAAAACAACCAGACCGGTTCGGCCAACGAAGCTGTGGCGTGAGCCATCAACTGTCTGGCGACTCCCTGGCTGCGCGATTGCGGCGCGACGAACAGCCCGGTCAGCCAATACCCACCGGCAACGGGCGTCAGGGACAGCGCGCCGATGATTTCCCGTTGTCTGGCAACCCACGACTGCGCCGTGCTGGACGAGCGCATGTTCGAGCGGTGTTCGCGATAGAACTTGTCCAGCAATGGCAGGCAGTCTGGTTGCAGGATCGAAAACTCAATGTCGGGCATGGCGATGCGTGGGCTCCACAGGTAATCGCACGATGGCTTGGCGGCGCATGATACAGCGGCTTAAACGGCGCGGCGCGCCCGGCTTAGGTGTATAACTGAGGTCAGATCCTTCATCTGGAGCACGCATCATGAGCAAAGGCATGGATTCAAAGAAAGCCGCGAAGAAAAAACCGACGAAGACCCTCGATGAAAAGCGCGCCGACAAAAAAGCCAAGAAATCCGATACCGGGCTTTTCGGTCACTGATCTATCAGAGTTGCGAAAAATGGAGCCTATGCAGGCTCCATTTTTTTGATCTATTGTTGGCCGCTAACGCCTTCGCCGAGTCCGCGCATGATCCAGGGTTTCGCCCAGTTATCGATGTACACCGCGCCCGTTCGCGTCCGTCAGGCCAGTGAAACCTGGCTGGCGCGCATCGTTCAGTTGCTGGGTGCCGGTCGTCTGCCAGACGAGCTTGAGTTGCCGCAACTGTGGCTATCGCCGCAGCTGCTGCTGGCTCAGACCTGCGGCTATCCGTTGATGACCCTGCTGCGCGACAAGGTGCGGCTGATCGGTCGGCCGGTCTATGAATTGCCCCACAGCGCCGATGGCAATCACTGCAGCCTGCTGATGGTGCGGGCCGACGATCCGCGCACCCGGCTGGTGGAGTTTCGCGACAGCCACGGGCTGATCAACAGTGAAGATTCCAACTCCGGCATGAACCTGTTGCGGCATCAGATCGCGCCCTTGCAGCAGGACGGTCGCTTCTTCGCGCGCGTTTCCGCTACCGGCGGCCATCGCAACAGTTTGCGCTGGCTCAAAGAGGGGCGCGGCGATCTCGCCGCCATCGACAGCGTGACCCATGACTATCTGGCCCGCGATTCCAGCGAAGAGCTCTGCGGCCTGCGGATTCTGGTGCGCAGCGCGGTCAGCCCGTGCCTGCCGTACATCACCGCCTTGGCTGTGAATGCTGTGCAGGCAGAGCAGATTCGCGCAGCGATGAATCAGGCACTGGTGGATTTACCCGAGGTTGCCCAGGTGTTGGCGATTCGTGAAGTGCTGAGCACCAGCGCAGCGGATTACCAGATTTTACTCGACTACGAACATCAGGCCCGTGAGTCGGGTTTGCCGTGGCTGCGCCCCTGATCGGCTTGCCGCACAACTAATCTGTAATCGGCGCTGTCGATACCTTTTACCAACACAAGCTAACTGACTTCCGGGCGAGCTGATCACGGCATCCCATAACCCGCCACCTAGAGGTGATCATGACAACCATTAAAAACCTGCTGGGCTGCTCGCTATTGGCGCTGGGCCTGCTCGCTCAACCCGCTTCTGCGGCGGACAAAACCGCAACGATCCATTTCGGCGACCTCACCTGGGAAAGCGGCAGCCTGATTACCCAGGTGCTGCGCACTATCGTGGAAAAAGGCTACGGCTATCCCACTGATACGCTGCCGGGCAGCACCGTGAGCCTGGAGGCCGCGCTGGCCAAAAATGACGTTCAGGTTGTTGGCGAGGAATGGGCCGGGCGCAGTCCTGCGTGGGTCAAGGCTGAATCCGAAGGCAAGGTGCTCGGCCTGGGCAATATCGTCAAAGGCGCGACCGAGGGGTGGTGGGTGCCGGAGTTCGTGATCAAGGGTGATCCCGCCAAAGGCATCAAGCCGTTGGCGCCGGACCTCAAATCGGTGGCCGACCTGCCGCGTTACAAAGACGTGTTCAAGGATCCCGAACAGCCGGACAAAGGCCGTTTTCTGAACAGTCCTACCGGCTGGACTTCCGAGATCGTCAACACCCAGAAGCTCAAGGCCTACGGCCTGAACGACACGTTCGTCAATTTCCGCACCGGCTCCGGCGCGGCACTGGACGCGGAGATCAGTTCGTCGATCCATCGTGGCAAGCCGGTGTTGTTCTATTACTGGTCGCCGACCCCGCTGCTGGGTCGCTTCAAACTGATCAAGCTCGACGAGCCGCCGTTTGACGCCGAAGCCTGGAAAACCCTGGCCGACGCCAGCAATCCCAATCCCAAGGGCAGCCGTTCTCTGGAGCCGCACCTGAGCATTGGCGTGTCGGCCGAGTTCCATAAACAGTACCCGGAGCTGGTGGCGTTCTTCGAGAAAGTTGATCTGCCCATCGACCTGCTGAACCAGACGCTGGGCCAGATGAGCGAAAAACGCCTTGAACCCAAGACCGTCGCGCAGGCGTTCCTCAAGGAGCATCCGGAAGTCTGGAAGGCCTGGGTGCCAGCGGATGTGGCCACCAAGGTCAGCAGCAGTCTTTGAGCGCAGAGGATAAGTGCCACTCATGAGCGAACCGCGCGTCATTCTGCACACCGAGCGATTGACGCTGCGCGAGCTGAGTCTCGCCGATGCTCCCGCCCTGGCGGCGATTCTCGGCGATCCTGAGGTGATGCGCTTTTCAGTGCGCGGGCCGCTGAGCGAGAAGGCCACGACCGAGTTCGTGGAGTGGGCGAATCGTTGCTACGTGGCTGACGGCTTTGGGCCTTGGGCAGTGATCGAGGTATCAAGCGGTCTGCTGGCAGGTTTTTGCGCCCTCAACCGCGAAGAGGTGGATCGCGCCGACGAAGTGGAAATTGGCTATCGCCTTGCGCCGGCGTTCTGGGGTCGCGGGCTGGGCACAGAAGCTGCCATGGCGACCCTGGCTTACGGCTTCGAAAACCTGAGGCTGGATTCGATCATTGCCATCGTCCAGCCTGCCAATGTCGCCTCGGTAAGAGTCATCAATAAAGTCGGCTTCAGTGATTTCGTCTACAGCCAGTACCATCGCTTGGGCGTCAGGATTTACCGCATGACGCTCAAGCAATGGCTGGCCCGGCGTTCCTGTTAGCGTCACCAAGAGGTTCGGTTACGACCGCCGGGCTGTTAAAGGCCGCCTGGACTGCTAAGTTCACAGCGTGCAAGGATTTTTCACCGGGAGGCCTCATGACGTTTCGCAGCTCGCTCGCTGCCTTGAACATGCTGTTCGCGCTGCTGGCGTTCGTACTTCCTGACGCATCGCGCGAGGCGTACGCGGCCGAGGTGGATGACAGCGCGCAGGCCTTCGTCCAGGATCGACATCTGGGTGACAGTCTGGGTTGGCTGGGTTATCAAGTGGCCTCGCGCACGGCAACGTTCGCCAGCATTGTCGAGGCCATCGGCAAAACCCAGGCACAGGCGCTGGTCAAGAGTGAGCTGGAACGCCTGCAACCCGAATATCAAGCGCAATGGGATAGCAATCTGGCCGCCGCCTACGCACAGTTTTTTACCGCCGAAGAACTGCGTGGCCTGAATTCTGGCGATGGGGCGCAGATGTTGGCCAACAAGCTGCGGGCCAAACAGAACGACGTTGGCATGGACATGAAGGCGCGCTCGGCAGAACTGCTCAAGACCTTTGTCTCCCGCGCACTCGATAACGCACAGCAGACCCTTGAACACTGATTTTTCATTATTCGCGATGAGGTAAAACCATGGACCCATTCATGCAGGCGGCAATCGACGAAGCGCAACTCGGCCTGGCCGAGGGCGGCATTCCCATCGGATCGGTCATCGTCCATGACGGCAAGATCATCGGCCGCGGCCACAATCGCCGGGTGCAGGAGGGCAGTGCGATCAAGCACGGTGAAATGGACGCTCTGGAAAACGCCGGCCGCCTGCCCGCACGGACCTATCGCGATGCGGTGCTTTACACCACCTTGTCACCTTGCGCGATGTGCAGCGGCGCGATCCTGTTGTACGGCATCCGCAAAGTCATCGTCGGCGAAAACGAGACCTTCCTGGGCGAAGAAGAACTGCTGCGCTCGCGCGGGGTAGAAGTGGACGTCATCCACAACCCGGCCTGCGTGCAGATGATGAAAGGCTTCATCGCCGACAAGCCTGAATTGTGGAATGAGGATATTGGCGAGTAACGCGGTTCACTTAGGACCGTTGGAGGCTTGCTGTAGGACCGGCTTTAGCCGGGAGGGCAATTGAGGTTCTCGCGACTAAAGTCGCTCCTACGGCCTAATCGCGGGCAAGCCTCGCTCCCACAGTCTCAGGTGCGCCGCGCCACCCCAAACAACGCAACCTCCTGCAACTCCCCGCCTTCCTCGACCAGACGCACCGGGGCCGTGCCGCCGGGCATTTCGATTTCGATCAGCCCGGCGCTGACCCGTCCGGCGTGCCAGGCGGCGCAGGCAACCGCGCTGGCGCTGGTTCCCGACGACGCGGTCGGGCCTTCGCCACGTTCGAAAACCCTTGCGACAATCCGCTCTGGCGAGGCAACAAACGCCCATTGCAGGTTCACGCCTGAAGGGCAGGGGTCGCCAGCCCCCAGATCCCCTTCGGCAAAGGCAATGCGGGTCAACGCGCTGTTCAGCGCCGGCTCATGCAGCGCTTCAAATGTGGGCAACTGCGTGTTGTCCGTGACCAGTGTGACGCAATGTGGATTGCCGATCCTGACAAACACGCTGTGATCCCACTTCGGTTTGATGTGAGACAGCGCGTTGACCCGGCTGAGCGCGCGGCCATTGAGTGAAACCTCGCCCAGACCATTGGCCTGCGCACCGACCGCCGCCGGACCAAACGCGGGTTTGCCCAGATCCAGCCAGAAACCGGCCTGGCCCTGCAGGAGCGCGGGTTCTACCCAGGTCGATACGGGCGAGGCCGAATCGCCTTTGTCATGATGCACTTTCAGCTCGAAACGCTCTTGAGCGCCGACATGGCCGGTTTCGGTCAGTGCCTGGGAAAAAATCGTCAGCCCGTTGCCGCTGCGTTCGGCCAAGGTGCCGTCGGTGTTGACGATCAGCACGTCAAACGGCGCGTGCTGTTGAAAAGGGCCGATCAATAGGCCATCCGAGCGATGAGCCTTGGCATCGGCCGGACGTGTGCCCGGCGGCCAGTCACAAAGCGCACTGATGGCATCTTTCGCCCAGGCTGCGCGACCAGCGCTCGCTTGCGCAGCCGTGTGCGGAATGGCGATGCCCAAGTCTCGCAAGGCATCCGGCGTGCTGACGGCGTAGATGTTGGCGCGTGCATCGTAAAGACGGGTCATGGGGCGTCCAGGCGGGTTCGGGCTATGGAGAGTCCAGGAGGCTTTTTAACCTGTCGAATGCATGTCTGTCAGCATTTGGCCGCGAATACCGCGCCCATCGATGCTCAAACCACCAACGTCAGCCACGCCGAAACCAGCAGCAACACGGCCATGCTGCGGTTGAAACGCTGCATGCCTTGCGCTGATCGGCAAAACTTTGCGGCGCTGATCCCAAGCCACGCCCACGCGCTCATGCAAGGGATAGCCACCAGGAAAAACGCCAGGGATAAATAGACCACTTTGAGACTGCGGTCGGCTTCGTTGCCAGCGAAAACGCTGACTACCGCCAACGCCATCATCCAGGTCTTGGGGTTGACCAACTGCAGGCTCGCCGCGCCGAACAGGCCCAAGCGCGGGCCTTGAGCGGTTTGCTTGGCGGGATCGATCACCTGGGCCGGGGCGCTGAACAGCTGCCAGGCCATCCAGCTCAGCCAGGCGATGCCGATCCACGACATTGCGGTCTGCACCACAAGATGGTGGACGAGAAAATCCCCCACACCGGTGCCCACCAGCAGCACCAGCCCGGCCGCGCCAGCGCAGGCGCCCAGCACGATCGGCGCGGTGGCGCTCAAGCCATGACGCGAACTGTTGGTCAGCACCAGAATGTTGGTCGGGCCGGGGGTAATCGAAGCAACGAACGCGAACAGCAGGAAGGGCAGTAACTGGTCCATGACACACTCGAATGATTGATCGTCAGTCGATCATCCGGCTCGGCAGTGCCTCAGTCTGGAAGATTTGAGCAACGCTTGCGGTAGTCCGCCGGCGTCATCCGGTAGGCACGCTGGAACCAGCGCCCCAGATGGCTCTGATCCGCGAAACCCAAAGCCGCCGCGACCTGGGCCGCAGATTCGCCGCTGGCCAGCAGACGCCGCGCCTTGGCCAGTCTCAGCTGGATCAAATAAGCGTGGGGCGCCAAGCCGAATGCGGCCTTGAACGCTCGGGTCAGGCGAAAACGGTCTACGCCGGTGGCCCGCGCCAAGTCGTCCAGGCCGATGTCCTGCGCCATGTGACTGTGCAGGAAATCCCGGGCATTGAGCGCCACCAGCGGCAGGCGCGGGTCCGGGGTGATCAGCGTGCGCCAGCGCAAGTGGCTGGTGAGATTTCCCAGCAGATCGTCCAGAGCGGTCTGGCGCACGATGCGCATTTCCTGATTGTGCAGGGTGCGAAAGGCGTTGGCTGTGGCGCGGGCCAGGCGCGGATCGTCGGCCAGGGTCGCGGCGACACTCAGCTGACAATCAGCCGGCGCGTGCTCGAACAATGAGCGTAATTCGCGATCCAGCCATTTGGGGTCCAGATACAGGGTTTGATAGGTGAAACCTTCCGGCGCGGGCGCGTCACCGTCGTGAATCTCCCCCGGTTCAAGCAGAAATACCCGACCTGGCGTACTAATGTGCCGCTGGCGACGGCAATTGAATTGCTGAACGCCTTGCTCCGTTACCCCCACCAGATAGCTGTCGTGCCAATGCGGGTCGTAAGCGTGGCCTTCAAAATGCGCCCGAATCGTCTCGATGCCGGACTCATTGTCCTGCTTGAGGTCGATCCAGTTGGCAGAGTGCATGGATTTTCACTCCAAAAAGGCATGCAAAGCATCTTTATTGCATTCATATGAATGTTTTTGAAATTTTAGTGCTGCAACAGTTTCAGCGCGGCCCGGGAGAAAAGTCTGGAAGATTTGTGCAGCGCTCCAAGGTACTTCAGTCCGTGAGATCGAAAAAGGTTCGGGCCAGGCACTCGCCGTTGATCAGGATATCCAGCTCATGCTTGCCCGCATAATGCGCCCGGGTCGTGAAATCGCGGATCTGCTGCTCGCGGCTGACCCTCACGGACTCGCCGGGCGCCAGGTTCAAGGTCTTGAGTTTGAACACCTTGGCCGAAGTGCCGCCGGCTTTTTTCACGTAATGCAGGGCGTAATCGATGATCAGGCGCTGGCTGTGCGCCGCAGTGGAAGTCAGACGGAATGACAGGTTGATCCGATCACCCAGGCGCACTTGTTCGGGGCTGACGCTCAGCTGTTCGATGCGCACCTGGGCTGCATGGCCGGCACCCATGATGGTCAGGGCGCGGCGGTCGCCTTTCTTGATCAGCGAACGCAGGGCGTGCCGGGCAATCCACGCCGTATGAGGGTTGTCCAGCGACCAGCTTTCAATCTGATCCAGCACCCAGTCCGGATTGTCCTTGGTGATGTCATTGAAGTGATTGGCCACCGATTTGCGCACGTACAGGCTGCTGTCAGCCTTGAGCGCATCAAGAATCGGCAATACCGGTGACGGATCGCGCATCAGCGTTTCGATGCGAAACGACCAGGGCAGCCGAGGCCGGCTGCCTTCGCTGGCCAGACGCCTGACGTGCTCGTTATCGTCCTGCGCCCAATCCTGCATCAGTTGCAGCGCGCGCCCGAAGTCCAGGCGCAGAAAGTGCCGCACGGCAAATTCCGAAGAGCCGAAAGCGGTGAAGTATTTCAGCGCCTGCATGGATCGCTCGAAATCATGCTGACCATACAACGCCACGTATTCAGGCAGAACGAGGGTGACAAAACCACTGTTCAGGCGTGGGGCAAGCTTGTAAAGGATGTCCAGCGTCGCGACGTAGTCGTCCGGCAGACACGCATGCAGGCCGCGACTGACGCGGTTCAGGCGCTGCATGAGCGACAGATTGTCCAGATCCTTGCTGACATGGGTCAGAAACGCCGGGACGTCGAATGCGGGGTAGACCGCAGCGGTCTGTTCGGCGATGTGCTGGAGGCGTGCCCGGTTGAAGATTTCCTTCAAGGCCGGTGCGGCCTGGGTGACTTCGGTCATGTCGTAAGGGTCTCTGACGTGAGTATGAAATGCGATTTCGTGACGCGACGGGTAGGAGGGGACTTGTCCCCGAAGAGGCCCGCCCAGTCGACCTTGATTTACCGGGTATAACGTCATTGTTGGGTCGGAGCGACTGCCGCCTTCGGGGACAAGTCCCCTCCTACAATGATATTTGGGGAAAACCCCAGCCCGTTTATCCATCCTGACCATCCTTGTTACAAACCTGTTGCCGCAATCGTTGCTCATCAAGGGCCCAGCGCCGAACCTAGGTCGGCAACCGCCATCAAAGGCCTGAGTCCTTACCGTTTCTGAACAGAAGGTAACTGATGAACATTTTCTTGCGTAGCGTTGCAGTGCCCTTGCTCGGCGGCCTGATGCTGGCCGGCCTTGCCAGTGTTTCCCACGCGCAGACCTTGCCCAACAGCACACTGAACAACAGCAATCCCCACAACAGCCCCATCCATCGGGCGAATCCGAACAGCCGCCAGGGCACCGAATCGAGTATTCCACCGCTGCGGGGGCCGAACACCGTGCCCAATCCTCGTCCGCCAACCCTCGAGAATGGCGGCGTCGGCAACGGCTATCCGACCCGGCAACAGCCTGCCCGACCTTCGACCAATGACACTCAGCGCCCGCGCAACACTACTGACTGATCCCTCTGCATAAGGAATTGTTCATGTTCCGCAAAACCTTGATTGCAACGCTATGTACCACAGCATTATTGACCGTACCGCTGACGACCTACGCTGCGGATATCCAGGAATTCAAAAGCGAGCAGGGCAGCGTCACTGTCGAGCAAGTGAGCAAAGGCCTGGCGCACCCATGGGCGCTGGCGTTTCTGCCAGATAAACAGGGCATGCTGGTGACTGAACGCCCCGGCAATCTGCGGGTAGTGGCGGCGGATGGCAAGTTGTCGCAGCCGATTTCCGGGGTGCCGCAGGTTTGGGCCAACGGGCAGGGCGGTCTTCTCGACGTAGTGCTCTCGCCGGACTTCGCCAACGACCGGCTGGTTTACCTGACGTACGCCGAAGTGGGCAAGGACGGTAAAGCCGGCACTGCCGCCGGACGTGGTCGTCTGTCCGCCGACCTGAGCAAACTGGAAAACTTCACGGTGATCTTCCGCCAGCAACCGAAGTTGTCCGTGGGCAATCACTTTGGTTCAAGAATGGTATTTGATCGTGATGGATACCTGTTCATCGCACTGGGCGAAAACAACAATCGCCCGACTTCGCAGGATCTCGACAAACTGCAAGGCAAAGTCGTGCGCCTGTTCCCGGACGGCAAGGTGCCGCCCGACAATCCCTTTGTCGGCCAGAAAAATGTGCGTCCGGAGATCTGGTCCTATGGGCACCGCAACCAACAGGGCGCGACGCTCAATCCGTGGACCGGCACGCTGTGGACCAACGAACACGGGCCGCGCGGCGGGGATGAGGTGAACATTGTCGAACGCGGCGGCAACTATGGCTGGCCGCTGGCGACCGACGGGATTAACTATTCCGGCGAGCCTATTCCCGAGGCGAAAGGCAAGGTGGTCGAAGGTACGATCCGACCTTTCCATGTCTGGGAAAAATCCCCGGCCATCAGCGGCATGACCTTTTATGACGCGTCACGTTTCAAGGCCTGGGACCACAACCTGTTCATTGGCGCACTGGCGTCGCAAGAGTTGATTCGGTTGCAATTTGATGGCGACAAGATCGTCCATGAAGAACGACTGCTGGGCGATCTGAAACAGCGTATTCGAGACGTACGCCAAGGACCGGACGGCTACCTTTATGTGCTGACTGATGAGGATAACGGGCGGTTATTGAAGGTTGGGTTGAAGTAACGTCAATTGCAGAATCCGTAAGACCGGCTTCAGCCGGGAGGGCCAGAGTTCTGACAACGCATCTTCTGCGAATGTACTGGCCTCCTCCCGGCTAAAGCCAGTCCTACGTAATGCATTCTGTCTTTCAATGATGAAGTAACGTCAATTGCAGAATCCGTAGGACCGGCTTCAGCCGGGAGGGCCAGAGTTCTGACAACGCATCTTCTGCGTATGTACTGGCCTCCTCCCGGCTAAAGCCAGTCCTACGTAATGCATTCTGTCTTTCAATGATGAAGTAACGTCAATTGCAGAATCCGTAGGACCGGCTTCAGCCGGGAGGGCCAGAGTTCTGACAACGCATCTTCTGCGTATGTACTGGCCTCCTCCTGGCTAAAGCCAGTCCTACGTAATGCATTCTGTCTTTCAATGATGAAGTAACATCAATTGCAGAATCCGTAGGACCGGCTTCAGCCGGGAGGGCCAGAGTTCTGACAACGCATCTTCTGCGTATGTACTGGCCTCCGCCCGGCTAAAGCCAGTCCTACGTACTGCATTCTGTCTTTCAATGATGAAGTAACGTCAATTGCAGAATCCGTAGGACCGGCTTCAGCCGGGAGGGCCAGTGTCTGACAACGCATCTTCTGCGAATGTCCTGGCCTCCTCCCGGCTAAAGCCAGTCCTCCGTAATGCATTCCTGCATTACGTATCTTGCTTGTCTTTCAATACTTCACCGGTCTTGGCGTCCAGGTCTACATCCCATTCCACGTTTTTCGCATCACGCAGTTCAACCTGGTAAATATAACGCCCGGCCTGGTTTTCCAGCTCGGTGTCGTGAATGGTGAAGCCAGGGTGCTTGTCCAGGGCCAGTTTGTTCAGCTTTTCGAAGTCCATAACAGTACCGGCTTTATGCAGGCGTACCACTTCATCAGGGCCGATATCGGCTTGGGCAACACCGGCAGCGGCGGTAAGGGCAAGGGCGGCGAACAGGGCAGGTAAAGTTTTCATCGGGTCTTCCTTCTGGTTTTATCTGATGCAGTAGATTCATCAGCAGCTGGAACGTTCAGCTGTCTGGTTGAAGCCAGATTAACCAACCAGACTTAATTCACGCTTAATTCTGCGTTCACACTGAACATTCAGTGGGCAGCGATTGTTTAGCCGACTCTGGAACATCGAACAGCCGATCAAACGCCCACTGAAAAACCAACGCGTAAAAGAAGAAAAATACAAACAACGCCAGATTGGTCGCCAGCGCCTGCCACCAGGAAATCGCCAACCACCAGGCAATCAGCGGCAACAGAAGCAACGTCAGGCCGCCTTCGAACCCCAGCGAATGCAGCAAGCGCCGTTGCCAGGTTCTGCTGCGCTGGGCCTGCCGCGCTTCCCAGTACTCAAACCCATAGTTGAAGAGCATGTTCCACAGCAGGGCGGAGGCCGAAAGCATGACCGACAACGCGCCGGAATAGGTCAGGCTCTCGTCGTACAGCCATGACAGCGCTGGGGATAACACGCCGATGGCAATCAGTTCGTAAAGCGTTGCCTGCACAATTTTGCGTGTCGGGCCTTGCATGGTGGTCTCCAGATGCATATCGATAACCCATCCTGACGTCGGGCCGAACCTGGGGAAAATGAGATAAATTAAGGTCCGATCAATTCAATTGACGTCCACCACGGGGCCGCCCTTGTTTTCGAAAATACCGTTAACCGCGTATCGCACGTTTGAGGCGGCTGCGCGAACAGGAAGTTTCAAGGCGGCGGCCTACGAGCTTTTCGTCACGCCGGCGGCGGTTTCTTATCAGGTCAAGGCGCTGGAAGCCTGGGTGGGCACGTTGCTGTTCGAGCGCACCGGCAAAGGCGTGCAACTGACGCCGGAAGGTGAACGCCTCTATCGCGACGCCCATCGTGCGCTGCTGGACATCCGCGATAGCCTGGCAGGGTTTCGTCCGCAACCGGACATGCACACGCTGGTGCTCTCGACCACGCCGGCATTGGCGGCGGCGTGGTTAATCCCCAGACTTGGCGATTTCTATCGCGCCTGGCCGCATATCAATGTGCGGGTTGAAACCAGTAACGACCTAGTGGATCTGCTGCGTGATTCGAGTATCGACCTGGCGATTCGTACCTCATCACGCGAAGAACCGGGGTTGATCAGCCAGCCGTTGATGGATGAACGTTTCGGTGCTTACGTTGCGCCTGATTACAGCGACCCAACGCCGCAGACTCGGGTTGAGCTGATCAACCTGCGCTGGCAGATCCCCGGCGGTTTCAGGGTGGATTGGCCCACCTGGTGCGCGGCCGCTGGCCATACCGACTGGCTGACGCAAGCGGTGTTGCGCGAGTATGACGACGAGCATTTCGCCCTGAATGCCGCCATCGCCGGTCATGGCTTCGTGCTGGCCAGCAATGTGCTGGTGGCAGACAGCCTGGCCAAAGGCCTGCTCGTGCCTTATCGCCCCGACATCAGCTTGCCGGGCCCGAGCTACCTGGCCGTTTGCGCCCCCGGACGGGAGCGGCAGTCCCCGGTTCGCGAGTTTCTGGGGTGGCTCAAGGTGCAAATAAATACCTGAGTGAATTGCATCGTTGGAGGCTTGCTGTAGGACTGGCTTTAGCCGGGAGGGCAATTGATGAGGCTCGCGACTGAAGTCGCTCCTACAGTCGCTCCTGCGGCCGATTCGCGGGCAAGCCTCCAACGGTCCCTCTGTTTGCCGCGCGATGGAAGACATCCGAAGTTAGCCTGTCGTTACTACCCGCCAGACCAACACCTATTTTTTTCAGTCCGGCAAAAGCGCACTCTAGGGCACTTGATTCGACCTGGAGAGAGCACATTCATGAACATCGGTTTCGTAGGACTCGGCAACATGGGGCAGGCCATGGCGACCAATCTATTGAAAGGCGGCCATGAAGTCTGGGTCTGGAATCGCTCGCCAGAGCCGGTACAGGCGATGGTTGCGCTGGGTGCCAAGGCCGCCGCCGATCCGGCCCAGGCCTTTGGCAATGACGTGGTGTTCAGCATGCTCGCCGATGATCACGCGCTGCGTGAGGTGTTGCTTGAATCCGGCCTGCTCGACACGCTCAAGGCGCCGCTGATTCACATCAACATGGCGACTATTGCCGTCGCCTTCGCCGAGGAACTGGCGGCCCTGCATGCTGAACGTGGCGTCGCTTATATCGCCGCACCGGTAATGGGGCGTCCGGACGTCGCTGCCGCTGGCGCGCTGAACATCCTGGCGGCCGGGCCCGGTGCGGCAATCAAGACCGTGCAACCGCTGTTCAACCTGATCGGCAAGAAAACCTGGCCCTTGGGCGAACAGGCATCGCGGGCCAACGTACTGAAACTGGCGGTCAATTTCATGCTCGCGTCCGCCATCGAAACCATGGGTGAAGCGGCGGTGCTGGTGGATGCCTACGGGATCGAGCCCGGTACGCTGATCGAGCTGATTTCCGGCAGTATCTTTCCCGGCCCGATCTATCAAGGCTATGGCGGCATGATCGCCGAGCGTCGTTATGAACCGGCCTTGTTCAAGGCCTCATTGGGGCTCAAGGACATCAGCCTGGCATTGGCGGCCGCCGAGCATGTGGCGGTGCCGTTGCCCGTGGCCAATGTGGTATATGGCAGCCTGCTCGATGCCCAGGCCAATGATGAAGGTCACATGGATCTGGCCGTTCTGGGTCAGGTGGCCGAACGCCGCGCCGGACGCAATTGAAGTCCGGCCCAGGGCGGCAATCGCGACCACTGAGCTCAAGCGCGGTGCAGTGACAAACTCATCGCGCGCGAGTTTGCTATTCTTCGCGCCCTGCGACCTGATGTCGCCCCCTTGTCTTTCACCGTTTCGGGTTCTTTATGACGGCCATTGTCCGATCACGTCCCCAGCCGCTGTCGCGCGCTGACTACAAAACCCTGGGCCTTGCGGCTTTGGGCGGGGCGCTGGAAATTTATGACTTCATTATTTTCGTGTTCTTCGCGCTGACCCTCAGCCAACTGTTTTTCCCGCCGGAAATGCCCGAATGGCTGCGTCTGCTGCAAAGCTTCGGCATTTTCGTCACCGGCTATCTGGCGCGGCCGTTGGGCGGCATTCTGATGGCGCACTTCGCGGACAGGCTCGGACGCAAACGCGTGTTCAGCCTGAGCATTCTGATGATGGCGCTGCCGTGCCTGTTGATCGGCATGATGCCCACCTACGCGCACATCGGTTATTGGGCGCCGTTGATCCTGCTCGGTTTTCGCATCCTGCAAGGCGCGGCAGTCGGTGGCGAAGTGCCCAGCGCCTGGGTATTTGTCGCTGAACATGCGCCGCCCGGTCATCGTGGTTATGCCCTCGGCGTGCTGCAAGCCGGGCTGACCTTTGGCTATCTGTTGGGCGCATTGGTCGCCACCTGGCTGGCAAAAGTGTTCACCCCTGCGGAAATCCTCGATTACGCCTGGCGCATCCCGTTCCTGCTGGGCGGCGTGTTCGGCATCTTCGGCGTGTGGTTGCGCCGTTGGTTGAGTGAAACGCCGGTATTCATGGCCTTGCACGCGCAGCGGAGCGAAATGGCGGAATTCCCGCTCAAGGCGGTATTGCGCGAGCATCGCCAGTCCTTGCTGCCGGCGGTCTTGTTGACCTGCGTGCTGACCTCCGCCGTAGTCGTGCTGGTGGTCATCACGCCCACGGTCATGCAGCAGCGTTTCGGCATGAGCGCCAGCCACACCTTCGCATTGAGCAGCCTGGGCATCGTGTTTCTCAATATCGGTTGCGTGCTGGCGGGACTGCTGGTGGACCGAATCGGCGCGTGGCGCGGCGTGATGCTGTACAGCCTGTTACTGCCGCTGGGCATCGGTTCGTTGTACGCCAGCCTGATCGGTGAGTGGCTTACGCCGGGCATCGCCTATGCCATCGCCGGTCTGGCTTGCGGCATCGTCGGTGTGGTGCCCTCGGTCATGGTCGGGCTGTTCCCGGTAAAAATTCGCGTCTCCGGTATCTCGTTTACCTACAACATCGCCTACGCACTTTGGGCCAGCACCACGCCGTTGATGCTGATCGCGCTGATGCCCTGGAGCCCATGGGTGTGTGTCGTCTACTGCGCGGTGATGGGCACGGTGGGCGTGTTGACCGCCGCAGTGTACGGTCTGCGCCGAGGTGTGCAGGTCGACGCGGTGCTCGCGGGGCGTTAAGCCTGGTTTGTGCATTTGGTCTGGAGCGGCAGTCACGCTGATGCCGCGCAGGCTACGCTCTCTCGTACGCCACGCGAGAGTCAGGCATGAAGCAGCATCGTGAGCACAATAATAAAAACACGCGAACCATCAACGCCGAAGTCGAGAGTCTCTACCGTCAGGAGTCGCGTCGGGTTCTGGCCACGCTGATCCGCCTGCTGGGCAGTTTCGAACTGGCCGAGGAAGCCTTGCAGGATGCATTCATCGCCGCGGTCGAGCAATGGCCGCAAACCGGCCTGCCACAAAGTCCCAGGGCCTGGCTGATATCGGCGGGCCGCTTCAAGGCTATCGACAGCCTGCGCCGTCGCTCGCGTTTCAACGCTTCACTGATCCAGATGGCCCGGGAGCTGGAAGACCGAGTGCAGACACCCGATCTGGACAGCGTCGAAGACGACCGGCTGCGCTTGATCTTTATCTGTTGCCATCCAGCCTTGACCGACGACGCCCAGGTTGCGCTGACCTTGCGTGAAGTCTGCGACCTGACCACTGAAGAAATCGCCCGGGCCTTCCTGACCAAACCGTCCACTGTGGCGCAGCGCATTGTGCGGGCCAAAAACAAGATTCTTGACGCCCAAATTCCCTATGAAGTGCCGTCCTTCGCCGAGTTGCCCGAGCGCCTGGATGCCGTGCTGCGCGTGGTCTATCTGGTGTTCAACGAAGGGTATTTCGCCTCGTCCGGCGATCAATTGACCCGCAATGACCTGTCCAGCGAAGCGATTCGTCTGGGTCGGCTGTTGCTGGATCTGCTGCCGGAGCCGGAAGTCGCCGGGTTACTGGCGTTGATGCTGCTCAACGAATCCCGGCGCCCCGCGCGAACCACGGCCAGTGGCGAACCGGTGATGCTGGAGCAGCAGGATCGCAGCCTGTGGGATCGGCGATTGATTGAAGAGGGCGAGGCGCTGGTCGAGCAAGCCCTGCGTTCCGGGCGGCACGGCGTCTACAGCGTGCAGGCGGCAATCGCCGCGGTGCATGCTGAGGCCTCCAGTGCCGACCACACTGATTGGGCGCAAATCGTCGGACTGTATGACGTATTGCTGCGTCTCACCGACTCGGTGGTGGTTGAGCTCAATCGAGCGGTTGCGATTGCCATGCTGCGCGGTCCGCAGGCGGGTCTGGCGCTGATCAATGCGCTGCTCAATCGTGAGGAGTTGCGCGATTACCACCTGGCCTGGTCGGCGAAGGCTGACTTGTGTCGGCGTGCAGGCCACCTCGATGAAGCGCGCCTGGCGTATCGCATGGCCATCGAAAAATCCCGGCAAAGCGTCGACCGGCAGTTTCTCGAAGGGCGTCTGCACGAACTTGAATCCCAGGCCTGACTCTTCGGTGACCGTTTATCGGCGTGGAAAAATCAGCTGCTGATCCTGTCGATTTCCACTGGCCCTGTACGACTAATCCTGTGCATAGGGCAGAAAGCCCGTAACGGAGGACGCCATGAAATACCTTTGCCTGATCTACAGCAACGAACAGATCCTGCATACGCATCCGGACAGTCCGCGTGATGACGAGTGTTTCGCCTATGCCGAGTCCGTCCACGCCAGCGGCCACATGCTGGCCGCCGAGCCGTTGGAATCGGTGCAGACCGCAACCACCGTGCGCATGCGTAACGGCAAAGTGAGGATTACCGACGGGCCATTTGCCGAGACCAAGGAACAGTTGGCCGGTTTTTACCTGATCGATGCCAAGGACCTCAACGATGCCCTACACATCGCGGCGCATATTCCTGCCGCACGTGTGGGCAGCGTCGAAGTGCGCCCGGTTCGAACCCTGAATTTGCAGCAGTCTGCTCAGGCGGCAAGCCGCTGAGCGCAACGACCACAGGAGAACGTCATGAAAGCTGCTACCAACCTGAATACCCCGAGCGCCACCGAGGCAATCGGTGCGCTTATCAAACAATGGACCGCTGCGGTCCGGGACAAGAATCTGGATCGGATCATGGCCTATTACGCGCCTGACATCGTCGCTTATGACGCGATCATTCAGTTGCAGTTCAAAGGCGCCGAGGCCTACCGCAAACATTGGGAGTTCTGCCTGGGCCTGTGCGAAGGAGCGATGCTTTTCGAACCGCGGGATCTGCTGATTTACGCCGATGACGATCTCGCTTTCGCCCACTGGCTGTGCAGTTGCGGCGGGACCGATGACAAGGGCGAACAGAAATCATCCTGGATGCGGGCGAGCGCAGGTTATCGGCGCATCAACGGTGAATGGAAAGCGGTGCACGAGCATTTTTCAGCGCCGTTCGACATGGAAAGCGGCAAGGCACTGTTCGATCTGAAGCCTTGATGGACATCTTGCCAAACACAGAGGAGAACAAAAATGAGTGTTCAAACCATACCCGAGGGCTACCACAGCCTGACGGTTTATCTGGGCGTCAAGGAAGCCGCGCAAGCCATCGAGTTTTATAAAAAAGCGTTCGGCGCTACCGAGGACTTTCGCCTCGACACCCCCGACGGTCGCGTCGGCCATGCAGCGCTGCGCATTGGCAGTTCCATGTTGATGCTGTCCGAGCCCTGCGAGCAAGGCGCGCTGGGCAGCCCGGAGAAAACCGGCAAGCCGCCGTTCGGAATGCACCTGTATGTCGACGATGCCGATGCCGTCTACCAGCGCGCCGTCGATGCGGGTGCAGAATCACTGACGCCGGTAACCGACATGTTTTACGGCGACCGAACCGGCACCCTGAAAGATCCGTACGGGCACTGCTGGTTCATTGCGACTCACAAGCAGGATCTAACCCCAGACGAGATTCGCAAACGCGCGGAAGAGATGTTCAAACAGAATTGAAGTTTAATATCTGTCAGCCCGTTTCTATTCAAGATGCGGGCTGTTTCCTGTTTCTGACATGTAGTTAGTAGTGTCTTATGTAAGAAATTTCATCGCCGAATTTATTTATTACAGATGATTGTAATTATCATTTCGCGCGTTTAATCTCGCCGTCTATACGCCTGGTAGCCATTTTGTTCTGCGTAGTGTAAGTCGTGAGTTTAGATTTTCTGCGTTGGCTGTAGGAGTATTCGCTATGAAACGTTCTTTTTCGGATTGATCCTACCTTTCAGTCGTGGATTAAATTAATCGCAAAAGGGTACATCGCGGAGATGACGAGTAGAGAGAGGGACGTCTTGAATCTGCTATTGCGAGGATTTACCAACAAACAAATTGCCGGTCATTTCCAGATAAGTGCTTATACCGCGCGGGATCATGTTTCTTCGCTGTTGAAAAAGAATAATGTCCGCAGTCGGGGCGAACTCATGGCTTTGCACAGGTGAGCGGTCGTACGCAATAAGTTTGAAATTTTCGAGTGGCACAAGAGTTAAGGTACATCATAGATCCCGGTCCAGGGACGATAAGCGCTGCACAACACAATAACAAAAGTTCTGTATAGATTAGGGAGTGATTCATGAGCGTTTCGTTTATCAAGGAAGACGGTTCGTTACGGTGCCTGTCCGGACATTATTTGCATGAAGGCCGGGGAGATCTTCATGCATTCCATACACTGGCGGCCAGGCAGGCTGCGCTGTCAAAGGCTCAACTGAGCGATCAGCAGGCGCAACTGCTGGGGCCGCAGGGATTGCTGATGAACTTCAGCCGACAAATCGCGCGGTTTGGGAGACAGGCCCCTTTATTGGAGGACGTACTGGAACTTAACGATGGCGATAGCATAGAGTTGGCCGAGCAATCGATTCGTTTCGTACTTGGCCAGCATGAAAGGTGCGCCGCGTGCGCCAACCCGTTCAGCGGCAATACACGCGAGCTCCTGTGTTGTGTGGTTTTCGACGATGGCGCGCCTTATACCCTGGCCGAACGTTACGCCGCGTCCGAAGCCCTGCGTCAGCAAGACGCCCAGTTTTTTTTCAGACTTATCGCGACTACGTTGAATACCGTCGAGCGCCGCTTTGTATTCCAGGGGCTGCTTGAACATTTTGATCGCCTGCTGCCCATCGAACAGAGTATCTATCCGCCCGATTATCGTCAGGTGCAGCAGAAACACCTTGACCGGGAAGAAACCCTCTACGGCAAGCTCGCACTGGATAAACCGGTCAGCAAACTCCTTGAAGAACACTCGCCGGAATGGCTGTTGGAGAATATATCTACCGTTAATGAAGGATGATACTTGTTGGAGCGAGGCTTGCCCGCGAATAAGCCGGTATATTCAATTCATAACTTATTTTTAATTAATAACTAAGCCTTCGCGGGCAAGCCTCGCTCCAACAAAGTTTCCCTTTCGGGCTCAGGACGCGGAAGCTTCCATATCCAGTTCTGGCTCGTCATTGGCGGCTAACGCAGGTTCAGCGGCGCAGATTCGATTGCGGCCTGTGGTCTTGGCCACGTACAGCGCCTTGTCGGCTTCGTTGAGCCAGGCGGCGGCGTCGATCATATAGGGCTGATAAGTTGCGATGCCGATGCTCAGACTGATGTGCAGGTCGGGCAATATGCTGTCGCGGTAGTTGGAGACTTCGTGATTGAGCCGTTCCAGAATTTCCCGGGCCAGGGCTTCGCTGGTATTGGGCAGAATCACGCAGAACTCATCGCCACCATAACGGCCGGCCAGGTCGCATTCGCGCAGGTTGGCGACCAGTGCGGCGCTCATCTGCTTGAGGACTGCATCGCCAGTGATGTGGCCATGGGTATCGTTGATTGACTTGAAGTGGTCGATATCGATCAGCGCGACGGTGGTCTGGCGTGCCAGCGTCTGGCAATTGCCGAACTCGATCTGCAGCAGATCCTTCCACGAGCCGTGGTTGATCAAACCGGTCAGGCTGTCGGTACGGCTGAGTTTGCCTAGGATATGTTTGTGTTCGCTCAGTTTTACCGCGAGCCGGTAGCTGGAATGGCCTACAAAAAGCGGATAAATCACCAGCACCGGCAGGCAGGCGTAGATTTGCAGGGCGGTGCTTTCAGGTACGAACGAGGGGGAAACCAGCAGCATGGCGATTAGTGCGCCGAAGGCCTGGGCGACGCAGCCCAGCAGAAACAGGCGTTGACCGCCTGCCGCCATGTTGTGCATGCCCATCATCGCCAGGACGGTGACGGTAGGCAGCGGGCTGAAGCCCATGGCCGCAGCCCAGAAGCCGCCCGCGATGGAGTCGCAAAGAATGTTGCGATGTTCCGCGTAATACGGCTGCGAGGAGCGTTTTGCCAGCCTCAGCGCAATGTGGGGCCACAGAAAAACATTGCAGGCCATCAACACCCAGATCCAGGTCGGCGGGTTCAATGGGTAAAGCGTAGCCGCGACGCTGAAGCAACCGATGCTTACGCCGACAGTGCGTGACCAATAGATGCGCTTGGCAAACGACAATCCTTTGCCTTCGTAGTGCTTCATCACGTTCACCGGTGTAATGTTGACCGGCCTGAAACCTTGAACAAGACCGAAAGACCGGAGTTTGAGCCTCCGGCGGCCGTTATGGGAAGGGCCTTTTGCCATAATTAAAAAAACCGTCACAAAACATAGTGATTTGCGACGGTTAGAGGGGTTATTGCGACGTTCCTAATTGGATTTCATTCGCAGGGTCAGCACGGCGGTAATGACTGCGAGAACGGCAATCGCCGCTGCGACATAACCTACATCATGCAAACCGAGGTGTTCGATGGTCACGCCGCCGATGACCGAACCCAGACCGATCCCGGCATTGGCCGCTGAAACGTTGAGCGTACCGGCGAGTGCCTGAGCTTGCGGCGCAGCTTTCATGACGCGAATCTGGCAGATCGGGAACAGCGCAGTGTGGGCAACGCCCCAGACAAACAGCACCGCACACAACAGTGGCAACGAACCCGCCGCAGGAACGCTCGCGGTCATGCCCAGAGCCAGCAGCACGGCGAAAACGATGGTCGAACCCAGTGGGCTGCGATCAACGTAACGCCCGCCAAGGCCGTTACCAATCAGGCCGACCGCGCCAAAACCCATCAGCCACCAACCCACGTGGGCGGAAGGCACCAGCGCAATGCGTTCCAGAGTGTCGGCGAGGTAGGTATAAGCCGCGAACATCGCCGTGAACAGCAGGATCGACAGCACGAGATTGGCGATAAAACGCGGATCGCCGAGGATTTTTGCCTGTTTGGCCAGGCCGACTTTTGCGGTCGGTGCCAGCGATGGCATGGAGATCCACAGCAGCAACGCCATCAACATCGACAACACGGTCAGCGCCCAGAACGCGCCACGCCAGCCCACCGCATCGGCAAACAACGTTCCCAGCGGAATGCCGAACAGCATGGCAGCTGAAATACCCAGATAAACCTGGGCGACCGCCTTGCCTGCGCGCTCGGGCCCGGCCAGCAAACTGGCGGTCTCGCTGGCGGTGCCCCAGAACACCGGCAACGCCAGCGCCGGAATGAAACGGGCGAAAGCCAGCACCCAAATGTTACTGGAAACCGCCGCCAGGGCATTGGCCGCAGCGAAGATCAGCAAAATGATGACAAAGGTACGCTTGCGATCCAGGTGCGAGAGCATTGCAGTCAACGGCGGGCCAAACAGCATCACCGTAAAGGCAAACAGCGTCACCAGCAGCCCGGCGTCGGAGATGGAAATGCCCAGATCCCGTGCCATTGATGGCAGCAAACCGATGATCAGGAATTCCGTCGTAACGATCACAAAACCTGCCAGGGCCAGGATGGCAATGGACAATCCAGCGCCCGTGGATTTCTCGCCGCTGGCTGTGCCAGTGGCAGTGGTGTCAAAAGAAGGCATAAACAAGACCCGAAATTAAGAATGCCGCTAGGTTATTAGAGAAACGACTTCTTATCTTTGGTGGTTTTTCCGGGCACTATGGAATCTATTTCATCAATTGACGCTCAGCCATGATCTCTACCGACCGCCTCAAGGGTATCGTCACCTTCGTCGCCGTGGCCAACGCCGGCGGCTTCACCAGTGCCGCAGAGCGCCTGAACCTGACCAACTCAGCGGTCAGCAAAAGTGTGGCGCGTCTGGAGAGCCGCCTGGGCATGCGTCTGTTCGAGCGCACCACCCGCAGCCTGTCCCTGACCGAAGAGGGTTCGGCGTACTACGCCGTTTGCCGACGCATCCTCGATGAGCTTGAAGATGCCGAGACCGCACTGGCTGCGCAGCGCTCCGAGCCGGCCGGCCATCTGCGTGTGGATTTGCCCGCATCCTTTGGACGGTTGCAGGTCTTGCCGCTGATTCTGCAATTTGCCGAGCAACATCCGAAGCTGCGGCCGCACGTGTCCTTCACCGACCGTTTTGTAGATCTGCTGGAGGAGGGCGTCGACCTCGCGGTCAGGATCGGCGGCCCGTCGGCCTGGCCTTCAACCTTAGGCCATCGTTATTTGGGCACCGAGCGGGTGATTTTCTGTGCCGCCCCGAGTTATCTGCAACGGCATGGCGCGCCGCAAACCGTTGACGACCTGGCCGATCACGCGTGCATTCTGTATGGCAAGTCTTACGGCAGCACCAGCCCGTGGCTTATCGTCGATGCCGCCGGACAGATTCAAATGCGCATGATGGACGGCCGCATCATCGTCGGCGACGCTGAAGCCCAAGTCGCAGCCGTCGTGGCGGGCAGCGGGGTTGCACAACTGGCGACCTGGCTGATCACGGAACAATTGCAGCGCGGCGAACTGGTGGAAATCCTCCCGCACCTGGCCACCGAAGGCCTGGATCTGCACCTGGCGTGGCCGCGCAATCGCGAGTCGTTGCCCAAGGTGCACAAGCTGGTTGACTGGCTTTCGGCGGCGTTGCGGGTGGACTGACCCGTGAAATGAACATTGACCCGCGTGCAGCCTTAAGCTGCAATGCTGCTCGCCGGTTCTACACGCCAACAGGAAGTCGCCATGCCCGGACCCTTTATGCCAGAACTCTCAAGCCTCATCGCGTTTTCGCTCATTTGCCTGGGCATGGTCCTGACACCCGGGCCGAACATGATCTACCTGATTTCCCGATCGATCTCACAAGGGCGCAAGGCAGGCCTGATTTCCCTGAGTGGAGTGGGCGTGGGTTTCCTGTTTTACATGCTCTGCGCGGCGTTCGGCATCACCGGGCTGGTCATGGCCGTGCCTTACGCCTACGACACCCTGCGTTACGCCGGGGCAATGTACTTGCTGTACCTGGGCTGGCAAGCCGTCAAACCCGGCGGTCGCTCGCCGTTTCAGGTCAAGGACTTGCCCAAGGACAGCAATCGGCAACTGTTCCTCATGGGCCTGATGACCAACCTGCTGAACCCGAAAGTGGCGGTGCTCTATCTTTCGCTATTGCCGCAGTTCATCACTCTGGACAACGGTGCCAGCGTGTTGAGCCAGTCGCTGATCCTCGGCAGCTGCCAGATCGCCGTCAGCCTCAGCGTCAACGCCCTGATCGCCATGGGCGCAGGCTCTATCGCCGTATTTCTCACCCAGCGCCCGACTTGGGCCGTGGTCCAGAAATGGCTGATGGGTACGGTGATGTTCGGGTTGGCGGTGCGGATGTTGGTGGAAGGGCGGCGGGCTTGAATCCAGACTGACCCACACGTTTAGTGTCAAAAAACACTTTTAGTGGAATTCTGCTGCTTTTAGGGCTTCAATTGCTGCTTTTAAAGCAGCGATCGGGATGTCCGCATGTCTCTAGGGTCTTTTCTGTTCTCGGAGTACCGCCGCAAGGTGCTGTCCTTACTGCTCTTGAACCCTGCGGAGCAATACCACCAGCGAGAAATCGCGCGATTGACCGGAACCATCTCCGGCACCTTAAGTCGCGAATTGGCAAAGATGGCGGAAGCCGGAGTTCTACAAAAGGTTCGCGTGGGCAATCAGGTCCATTACCGAGCGAATCCTGATTGCTCGATATTCACTGAACTCGCGAGCATCCTGCGTAAAACCGATGGATGGCTGCAGACCCTGTCCGTAGCGCTGCAGCCACTTGCAGGCCGAATAAGCGCTGCATTTGTTTTTGGCTCCATGGCCAGCGGCAAGGCGGGTCCCGGCAGCGACATGGACCTGATGGTGATAGGTGACGTCAGTTTTAGCGAGTTGATTGCCGCACTTTACCCGCTACAAGAAACCCTCGGGAGAGAGATAAACCCCAGGCAGTATCCCGCCAGCGAATGGTTTCAAATGGTAAAAGATCAAGGTGGTTTCGTCCGTGATGTGCTCAGCAAGCCTAAGCTGTTCGTGGTTGGCTCCGAAGCGGAGCTCGGTGCAGTTCACAGGGAGTGAGGCATGACGCTTGAAAACCTCTTGGGCACAGCCCTCGAAAGTATCCAGAAAGATACAGATAACGTCCGTCGCCTGCTGGCAGCTGCGAAACGCAGTCTGGCAGATGCAAAGCTTGCGCAAATGAGCAGCGAAGGCCGATTTGACATGGCTTATAAAACCATTATGCAAGCGGCCAATGCGGCACTTCAGGCGAGTGGCTTTCGGACGTTGACCAGCAAGCCAGGTCATCACGTAACGATGATTCAAACGCTGCCCATCACCATTGGCCTGGATAGACAGTTCATGATCATGTTGGACGCTCTTCGGAAAGTTAGAAATCTCAGCGACTATTCCGGGGATCCGGTGAGCGAGGCAATGGCGAACGAAGCGGTAGCGCATGCCGAGAGGTTGCTCGCAGAAGTGGAGGCGGGGTTAAAACACCAGAACCTGTAGGAGCGAATTTATTCGCGAAGGATTTGTGCCGCGCTGAAGTTCTGAGGTGGGTTACGGACTCTCCTTAGGGGAAAATCCGGTGTCACGTTGGATCACATCCCATTCCCGCTTCTGCTAGGTCGAAAAAAAACGCTGCTTTTAAGGCTTCAGTTGCTGCCAAAAAAGCAGCAACCTTACTTCTTGTTATCAGTAATCGCCTTCAGCAATTCCCCATGAACCTTGGCGTCTTTCTGCAGAGAAATCACATTGACCATCGCCATGCGCTTGCCCGACGCAGCCGCTACGGTCGTGCTCAGCACCTTGCCACCCTCGACGCTGCCGGCAATATCCAGCTGCCGCACGCCCAGGCCACGGCGTACCATCTTCTTCTCGCCCAGTTCTTTGAAGTCCTTGTAACTGGCCTTCTGTTGCTCACGGGTGGCAGCGATGACGCCGTCCAGGGTCGGGCCGTCATTGCTCGACACCTTCTCGCCAGACTCCAGCGGCGTTTCGGTCACGATCACCACGCGTTTGGCGGCCTTGTTCATGTACAGCGAACCGGTCACCCCAGCCGCCTTGGCCTTGGCGTCGATCTCCGGCATCGGGCTTTTCACGTATTCCTTGGGCAACCGAAACACAAACTTGCCGCCCAACATCGAGACCTTCTGCCCCGTTGGCGCCTTCTGTGTCTTCTGCGCCGCATGATGCTTGGTCGCTGCATAAAGGCTGGCGCTGCTCAGACCGAGGGTAATGGCGGCGATGAACAGAACGGTTTTACAGCTGAAAAACCGCATTGGGTTTCCTCATGAAGAGCATTCGAATAGGCGTGACAGATGGCAGGCCAGCAAGTGCTGGCATCCTGCCTGAATGGGGGGAGGGATGTCGAATGGCTGCGTGTTTCCGCATCAATGAACTGACATATCGAGCTAGCAATCTTGTAGGAGATTTCTGTTTTATCACTCACACGATCTCCGTCGAATTGAGGCTTGTTAGGCTTCGGGCTTTGCCAAGCAAGGAGCCAGCTGATGAGTAGCAAGCCCCCAAGGTCGCCCCATAACGAAATCATCCAAAAGTATTACGCGATGAGGTCTGCGGAGCCTAAACCAAACATACTCACCAGTGATCCATCCGGTCCGCGAAGTTATCCCTTCGACCAGCAACCGCGACGTAAACTGATACGTCCAGACCCGGTGCCTGCTGCTGAACCGGGCTTTTATGTGGTGCCGCGCAGCATGTCGACGTACGACTTGTATCACGGCCTTTTCGATGACATGCCGTCATCGGCGTTGAGAAAATTCAGCACGCTTAACCCCAATTTGGAAAGCACTGTCAAGGCAGGCACCTTGATTGTGCTTAGTGATCCGGAGAACACTTCGTGCACCTATGCCGAATCGCAGCTGATGCTGGCCGCGCAAGAAGTCAAAGTCGCACTTGAACCATTGACCCCCGACGAGGCGGACTTTATGCACCGCCATGCCGCTGAGATCGCAAGCTTTACCGGCCAAACCTCGACCTGGCTCGGCGTGAGTGCGGCGGTACTGGAAAAACACTTGGACAAACTGCGCGATACCCTGAAAAACATCGAAAGCCTGCACCAGACCAGCTACCGCCAGCATGGCCACCTCAAGTCCGCCGAATTCTTCGCCGAGCGTAAACGCATGCTCACCCAGCTGGACGCGCACCTGCTTAACTCCACCCGCCTGCGCGGCCAAACGACTCTCGGCGACCATCCCAAACTGAAGACTGCTCTGGGCATTTCCAGCCGCAGTCTGGTCCATCACTGGGATCATGCGGGCGCTCCCAAACAAATCCCCGGTTACGCGACCCACGTCCAATCCATAAGCCGGGCCGCCAAATATATGAAGGCTGGAGGTTATATCGGCATTGGCATCGGCGGAGTGTCCGGGCTGCTGGCTATTCAGGAGGTCTGCAAGGCAGATGGCGGCGAGCCTTGCAGGAAGGTCAGGTACATGGAAGGGGGGAAGTTTGTAGGATCGGCGGGCCTTGGATACTTCGGCGGTGAATTTGCGTTTGCGGCCAGCCCAACTGTCTGTGCAGCACTAGGTGCCACAACCGGAATTGGGGGAGTGATTTGCGCTGCGGTTGTCGTAGGGGCTGGAGCGTGGGCAGGTACAACAGTAGGAGGTATGGGTGGTGAATCGGCAGGCGAATTTCTATATGAGAAGAATCAGCAATGATGAGTGGGTCGTTTTGGAAATCCTGGTGGTCATTGGCGTTTATGGTCGGACCGTTGTTACTGGTCATCGCCAGCTTCACGCTCAGCATTTACATAGGCAGCCGCCATTTAAATGAGATGGTTGACGCCTTGAAAAACAGTCGTCATGTCGTTAGTCATGCCGGGCTGCGCCACCAGGGCTGGTTTGGACGGCAGATGTTGGTGGCGAAGATAACCGGTGTATTATTTTTTTCTGGGCTACTGGTACGACGAGGAGAAGTGGATGCCGATGACCTCCATAACTTCCCTTTGCACCTCAGAAAATTTCTCAAAGCAAAGATGACACTGAGCTGTGTGATTGGAGTATGGGCTGCGATGGTTTTCGTGGCGCTGAAGTTAAAGTGACCCAAAACACCGCTTCAGTGACTTGCGGGGTCATGCGGGGTTGAAGCGTAAAACTCAATGTAGTCTTCTGCGCTGCTGATGCTCGGTTGCTGCGTAGAGGCTGGCGCTGCTCAGACCCTAGGTGATGGCGGCACGTCCAATCGACCGCTTGGCACCTTAATAGGCGCTTAAAACAGTAGATAAGGATGTGTCACCACTGGTGTCACCTTTGCTTGAATCGGGACAGGGCAACGGTCGAGGCAATTGTCTCACCAGGGGCGAGACAATTGTCTCGAATAAAAAATGACACCATTCCAGGACGCTTGACACTTCTAAACGTGTTTGTGTCAGCACTGCTGACACTTTCTCGTCCCTATACAGCAGTCCTGCTACTTAACCACCATCGGCGCAAATATCGCCCGAATCCCCCGACACTTCGGATACGCCGAACACCCCCAAAAATTACCCCCGGCATTCGCCCCGGTCCGGGCGACGCGCATGACCATCGCTTTGCGGCAATGTGGACAGGCCGGAGCTTCGGGCTCGACGGGTTCTTCCTTTAAAGGCGTAGCGATTTTGACTTCAGGCTCGACAACCGGCTCGACCCGAGGCTCAAGGTTGACCGGCTCTGTTATCGGTGCGGGTGCAACGCGCTTGGCATCGGCAATCCAGCGATTCAATAACTCGCCATCCACCAGCTTCAGATTGCGCCCCGAGGCAAATTCCTTTGCCGCTTTGGTAAATCGCCCACTGCTGATCACGAAACCGCCTACAGCACCTTCAGCCGCCATCGCGCCATACAGTTCACGAACCACCGGCACACCGACCTGCACTGAGCGCCACTGCTTGCACTGCACCAGGTACTTTTCGCCATCCTTGCGTGCCACCAGATCAATCCCGCCATCCGGCCCGGCGCCGCCCGCTTCCTGCACGCTGAAACCCTGACGCCGCAGTGCTTCGCCCACCAATAATTCGAATTCGCGCCAGCTGATGCTCAGCAGCGTATTGCCACCGGGCGTAGCGGCTGTATCCAGCAGCTCGCGGCGCTTACGCCGCCCCAACACCGAAACCAACGCGCCGCCGAGGAAGATCATCGGCAGCAGAAACTGGCCAACCAACGCCATGTTTTTAAAGACTGAATTGATCAGCATCGGGCTCAACTGGCGCGTACCGGCATACGTCGGCAGCGGCTCGATGGCGACCGAATGCAGATACAAGCCCGATGCAACGGCCAGAATGATGCCAAGCCACCAAGGCAATTTGCTGGCGGCCAAGAGCAGGGCGGGGAGGTTTGACGCGTTTTTGCGGGACATGTCCGTTGCCTTTTAGCGAGCAGAGCAGAAAGCTTCCTGTGCGAATCGGCAATGGTGCGCAATTGTCCCGCTTGAAGTAAAGGCCTAAAGCCATGCTGTGATTTAGAGGAACCTGCTTAGAGGTCGTAACGGACGGCAAACGCAGAGCCCGCTCGCGCCAACGGACTTCAATTAATCTGTGGGAGCGAGCTTGCTCGCGAAGAGGTCGGCACTTCCACGTCAACCCCGCCGCCGAACAGACTCAACCAAACCCAACCCCCCGCCAAACCGCCCGCCACCAAGGCAACGGCCCGTTTCCCCGCGCCGAATCCCCGCACAACTGCCCATGGGGCAACATCCTCGGCATATCCCGCAAGCGAATCCATGGCTCGCTCTGCCAATGCAGCAAACACACCGACAACTCCTGCCACTGCAACACACTCAGGCTCGGCGAACCGTCATTGCCCGGCGCCCGATCGTCACGCAAACAAGGCACCACTTCATTGGTAACCCAGCGCCGCAAATGCCGATTCTCCGCATGACAGTGATGCACCAGCATCTCGTAAATCCCCGACTCACTCACCATCAACTCCTCCTCAGGCCCGTAATGATTACTCAGCACCATCACCCGCCGCTGAGTCATCCAGCTTGCGAGTCGTGCGCTCATTCAACGGCCAACCCATCAAACGACTGAAATCCCGAGCACAGAACCAGACCTAGGATTCCAGGAGCAGCGTGCGTAGTTGGCGGTTGTGGCGCAGGAAGGTGGTGGGGCGGGCAAGGGGCAGGGTTGTAGGGGGATTCTGAAAATCAGATAGGCCGGACCTGCGTCCGGCGAACAGACGCTTAGAGTAATCGCAACGTATCAAGATGGGACTGCAAAGCTTTAGCGCTTGGCCGGTCAGCCAGAGCTGCGGGGAGGGACAGAGGCTTTTGTTCCAGCGAGCTGTATTCACTTTTCTTCAGTCCGTCAGCAAGTTCCACAAGGAAACTCTCGGGGCTGACCCATAAAAGACCTAGGTCAAAAAGGGTGTGAATGTCTGCGCGAAGCAATAAACCGTTGCTGACCACGTTTGTATCCGTACCCAGATAAGGGACGATATGCGCTGCTTCTAGTAAGGCCCCAATGGTGCAACCTGTCACCGCGCATTGGCCTGAGTACGCTTTGAGCAATTTCTTACGAAAAGAGCCTTGGCCTTGACGGCGAACGATGCTCGCGAGAGTGCGCTTGCGCGCATCGACGACATCATTGGGATCGAATTCCCCTTGTTGCTCTAGCTCTGCTTCGATGTCGGCGATTATCAGCGCAGGGCTGCGTTCCCGATGCAGTATGAATTTGGTTGGGGCTGAGCCTTGACTATCGTGGTAGCGAAAACGCCCTTCGAAGGTAAAGCCAGCGCCGGGATGCTCGTATTTTTTCTTGCGATAGAACAGCAGCAATTCCAGGCCGCGCTCGTCGTGTTCTTTAATAAGGAGGTCCGTGCCACCTTTTAGCTGGCCTTCAATGCGAAGCACATCGTCGATAAGAAGGTCTTCGTATTGTGTTCGGTCTGCGGTCTTGTGTTCTGTGACGAAAATCCACACAGAGTCAAACGCTGCTGGTTTGAAAATACCGTTATTGATGCTCGATGCGCTGATTTGGAAAAGGTTTCGTAGGTCATCGCGGGTGTAGACCTTGCCTGCTTCCAGTTGCTGCGATGCGAAAGCCCCTGTACGTACCTGTTGTGAGACTTTTTTGACCACTTGGTAATCCTTTTCCATTTCTTTGTAGGAAAAGGGATAGTGCAATAGGGGCCATCTTGTTACAAATCTAATTCAAGTCAAAACGCCAGTATTGTTTCGCAGCTAATGATTTAATTTTCGCTAGCTAATTATTGGTTAGTTCAGGAGCCGAGCGGCAAGCGTCTAAGCAAAAAAAGCCAGAAGCATCACTTCTGGCTTTCTCATTCATCAAATCAGCGCCTCACAGCTCCAACCATCAATCCCAGCTAAGCGCGCCGCCGGTTTGATACTCAATAACCCGAGTCTCAAAGAAGTTCTTCTCTTTCTTCAAGTCCTTGATTTCGCTCATCCATGGGAACGGGTTGGTCGTACCTGGGTACTCTTCTTTCAAACCGATCGGGCTCAGACGACGGTTCGCGATGAATTTGAGGTAGTCCTCCATCATTGCGGCGTTCATGCCCAGTACGCCGCGCGGCATGGTGTCGCGGGCGTATTCGATTTCCAGTTGGGTGCCTTGCAGAATCATCTGGCTGGCTTCTTCCTTCATCTCGGCGTCCCACAGGTGTGGGTTTTCGATTTTGGTCTATCTAGTTGTCACCTCTCCCGGTCAGACGCAACCGCTTCAAAAAATAAACAACCCGCTCAGTCTCCTCGAACCCCAAAGCCTCATGCATCGAATGGCTCACCTGATTCTCCACTAACGCATCGGAAGCCAACTCTGTGCATCCCATTTCTACAGCCCACTGTTCAATGCCTGCTACGAGTTTGCGCGCAATACCTTGGCCTCGGCTGGCAGGCTGGACGTATAAGCCTTCGAGAAAGGCCACGGGCGAGGAGTGGGTGCCGTTGACGTAGTCGGCTCGGATTGAGGCTTCGGCAAAGCCTGGAACGTTGTCATTTTCGTCCGTGAAGACGAGGACAAGGTAGCGTTCTGGTTCGCTGAGGATGGTCTGTTTGTCGTGATCACTATCAGCGGCGGAGTCGGGCCACAGGGCTGTGCGTAGGGGTAGCCAGCCGTTGTAGTCAAGTAAAGTGCAGCGCTTGATCATCGAGGAAGTCTCGAGGGATTAACGGACCAAGATCATAAGGCAACCTTAGTCAGACCTGATAGGTTGCTTTTGGGCTGTAGATCGCATCGCGACCAAGTTCGCTCTGACAGGGGGGCTGAGGATCAGGTTATTTTTCGCGGTCATAAAAAAGCCAGAAGCATCACGCTTCTGGCTTTTTGGTTACCGCATCAGGGCTGAGCAGCGCTGATTGTCAATCCCAGCTCAAAGCCCCACCCGTCTGATACTCAATAACCCTAGTCTCAAAGAAGTTCTTCTCTTTCTTCAAGTCCATGATTTCGCTCATCCATGGAAATGGGTTAGTCGTACCCGGATATTCTTCTTTCAAACCGATCTGGCTCAGACGACGGTTCGCGATGAATTTGAGGTAGTCCTCCATCATTGCGGCGTTCATGCCCAGTACGCCGCGAGGCATGGTGTCGCGGGCGTATTCGATTTCCAGTTGGGTGCCTTGCAGAATCATCTGGCTGGCTTCTTCCTTCATCTCGGCGTCCCACAGGTGTGGGTTTTCGATTTTGATCTGGTTGATCACGTCGATGCCGAAGTTCAGGTGCATGGATTCGTCGCGCAGGATGTATTGGAACTGCTCGGCGACGCCGGTCATTTTGTTGCGGCGGCCCATGGAGAGGATTTGGGTGAAGCCGCAATAGAAGAAGATGCCTTCCAGAACGCAGTAGTAGGCGATCAGGTTGCGCAGCAGTTCTTTGTCGGTGTCGACGGTGCCGGTTTCGAACTTCGGATCGGAGATCGAACGGGTGTATTTCAGGCCCCAGGCGGCTTTTTTCGCGACCGATGGGATCTCGTGGTACATGTTGAAGATCTCGCCTTCATCCATGGCCAGCGATTCGATGCAGTACTGGTAAGCGTGGGTGTGGATCGCTTCTTCGAAGGCCTGGCGCAGGATGTACTGGCGGCACTCCGGGTTGGTGATCAGGCGGTACACGGCCAGCACGAGGTTGTTGGCAACCAGGGAGTCGGCGGTGGAGAAGAAGCCCAGGTTGCGCATGACGATGCGGCGCTCGTCGTCGGTCAGGCCTTCCGGGTCTTTCCAGACGGCGATGTCGGCGGTCATGTTGACTTCTTGCGGCATCCAGTGGTTTGCGCAACCGTCCAGATACTTCTGCCAGGCCCAGTCGTACTTGAAGGGCACGAGCTGGTTAAGGTCGGCACGGCAGTTGATCATCATTTTTTCGTCAACGGCAACGCGAGCGCTGGCGCCTTCGAGTTCGGCCAGGCCTTCAGCGACGTCCAGTGCGTCCAGCGCTTTTTTCGCGCGGATCAGGGCAGGGGAGTCTTTGTCGGTGATGTTGCGTGCTTCGGTCGCCGCAGCGCCACCGGCGCTGTCGAGGCGGTCCATGTTGGCTTCGTTGGCGTGACCGGCGTTGGTCGCTTTGGCGACTACTTCGCCGTCTTCTTTATCGAATTCGTCCCAGCTCAGCATGGTGGAAGCTCCTGAATTTGAAAGGATGTAGTGCCTGCGTCGTGTTGATGACGCTGGCAACGGAATTTTCGAGTGTGCACTCGGGTCTCGTGATTCGCCGGCTTATTAAGCAGGCGTTCGCTCACTGGATTTGCTGCCGCGGCGGCGGTGCCTCACAGGCGAGCAAAACGGGTAGAGGATGCTTTCAGGTAAGACGATATTGCTGTGGCAATTGGTCATTTGAGTACCCTGGAGCGAGCGCGGGATTATACAGATTTTGCCCGGCACTTGTTCATCCGTGACTGAGTTTTGGTAGGCGACTTTCGCTTTTTCTTTTGCGTTTGCGCATTCATTCCCAATTACAGGGAAATGAGCGAAAAACGAAGCGGAATCCCTTATGTGGTGTTTTTTTACATTTCGAAACGCAGCATATAGTGTGAGTCATTCGACGGCAATCGCTGTTGCGTACGTTTTCGGATAAGAATTCCTGGCTTGATCAAGGTCAATATTCCGAGGGGCCGGGGATAAAGGGCTTCGCAGGGGATGGGAGGTTTTTGCGCAAGGATTCAGTCGAGGATTCCGCCTTCAAAAACGACGGACGGTTTTCGCCGTATTTCAGATCGATGATGAAAGTTAACTACTGATTGGTTGTCCAACACACCGCTCAAACACACCCGTCAGCGCTTTGTAATCGCAAACCACCGCATCAATATTGGCTTGGAGCCACACCTGCGCATCCACTGCCCACCAGCTGATTTCGTATCCCGCATTGACGATGATGTGTTCGAACAGGATACGTTGTGCTCGGCCGTTGCCTTCTCTGAAAGGATGTACAACATTCAGGTCACCAAACAACTCTGCGCTTGCAGCGACCAGGGCTGAGCGATCAAGCCCTTGGAACCAGTTAGCCTGGGCAAGATGAGTGAATAGCTTTTTGGCTTCGGGTTCGATGCGGCTGGTTGTGCAGAAGTGGGTTGAGTCTTTGGATATGTCGACAGTGCGCAGCTCTCCGGCCCATTCGTAGAGATCAGCAAACAATCTGCGATGCACGGATTGCAGGTAAGAAAGGTCGTAGGGAGGTGGTGCAAATTCGATGGCATCCGCAGCGACCTCAGAAAGGGCACGCTCGGCTTCTGACAACGTTTGATCATCAGTCAGATCAAGAAGATTTCGCAGGACCGATGTGCCGGGATAGCAATAAGGATCCTGACCGACACCGTACTTGTCGAGCATCAGCTCTGCTTGTTGCGATAGGTTTTCAGCAGTTCTTCACGGGACGCGAGTGTGCGTTCAGCGTCGAGTGGTGTTGTATCAAAGCCTTCCAGGCGCAGGCTTGCTGCGTAGTTTGATCTGCGTGTTTTAGCGCAATAGGCTTTTTTTGCGGCGAGGGAGGGGGTGGGCATAGTGGCGACCTCCAGGTTCGAAAGAGGCTCAGTGTAGCGGAAAGGGTGGTGGGGCGGTAATAGGCCGGGAGGGTTTGATGCTCCCGGTTTTTGCGTATACCAACAGTTATAGCGTGCGGACCCTATTCGCGGGCAAGCCTCGCTCCAACGGGGCGGGGTTGGCCTTATTCGCGAGCAAGCTCGCTCCCACGGGAGAGTGGGAGCGGGCTGGGCTTTGCCTTACTGGCAAGCCTCGCAATCCGGCTCGTCGATGGCGCAGGCTTTCGGCACTGGCGCTGGACCGGCCGGGGCGGCTTCGGTTGGGTGCGGGGCGGTGATCGCCGTGTCGTCCGGGCCCAGGCCGCCGCTCGATACTGCGTTGAGCTTGCCGGTGTTGACGGTGGATTTCTCGGTGCTGGTCGCGGCCAGGGCACGGAGGTAGTAAGTGGTTTTCAGACCACGGTACCAGGCCATGCGGTAGGTCACGTCCAGCTTCTTGCCCGATGCGCCGGCGATGTACAGGTTCAGCGACTGAGCCTGGTCGATCCACTTCTGACGACGGCTTGCCGCGTCGACGATCCACTTGGTGTCCACTTCGAAGGCGGTCGCGTAAAGCTCTTTGAGCTCCTGCGGGATGCGTTCGATTTGCTGTACGGAACCGTCGTAGTACTTCAGGTCGTTGATCATGACCGAGTCCCACAGGTCGCGGGCTTTGAGGTCGCGGACCAGGTACGGGTTGATCACGGTGAACTCGCCGGAGAGGTTCGACTTCACGTACAGGTTCTGGTAGGTCGGTTCGATCGACTGCGATACGCCGGTGATGTTGGCGATGGTCGCGGTGGGTGCGATGGCCATGATGTTGGAGTTACGAATACCTTTCTGCACACGGGCACGTACCGGCGCCCAGTCCAGGGTTTCGTTCAGGTCAACGTCGATGTACTTCTGGCCACGCTGTTCAATCAGGATCTGTTGCGAATCCAGCGGCAGGATGCCTTTGGACCACAGCGAACCCTGGAACGTCTCGTAAGCGCCGCGCTCGTCGGCCAGGTCGCAGGAAGCCTGGATCGCGTAGTAGCTGACGGCTTCCATGGAACGGTCGGCGAATTCCACAGCGGCATCGGAGCCGTAAGGAATGTGTTGCAGGTACAAAGCGTCCTGGAAGCCCATGATGCCCAGGCCAACCGGACGGTGGCGCAGGTTGGAGTTCTTGGCTTGCGGCACCGAGTAGTAGTTGATGTCGATCACGTTATCGAGCATGCGCACGGCAACGTCGATGGTGCGCTTGAGCTTGTCGGTGTCCAGCTTGCCGTCGACGATGTGGTTCGGCAGGTTGATCGAGCCCAGGTTGCAGACCGCGATTTCGTCCTTGTTGGTGTTCAGGGTGATCTCGGTGCACAGGTTCGAACTGTGGACCACGCCCACGTGCTGCTGGGGGCTGCGCAGGTTGCACGGGTCTTTGAAGGTCAACCATGGGTGGCCGGTTTCGAACAGCATCGAGAGCATCTTGCGCCACAGATCCTTGGCCTGGATGGTCTTGAACAGTTTCACTTTGCCCGGGTATTCGGTCAGCGCTTCGTAGTACTCGTAACGCTCCTGGAACGCCTTGCCGGTCAGGTCGTGCAGATCCGGCACTTCCGATGGCGAGAACAGGGTCCACGGGCCGTCATCGAAGACGCGCTTCATGAACAGGTCAGGGATCCAGTTGGCAGTGTTCATGTCGTGGGTACGACGACGATCATCACCGGTGTTCTTGCGCAGCTCGATGAACTCTTCGATGTCCATGTGCCAGGTTTCCAGGTACGCACAGACAGCGCCTTTGCGCTTGCCGCCCTGGTTGACTGCGACTGCGGTGTCGTTGACGACTTTCAGGAACGGCACGACGCCCTGGGATTTGCCGTTGGTGCCCTTGATGTAAGAGCCCAGCGCGCGAACCGGCGTCCAGTCATTGCCCAGGCCGCCTGCGAATTTGGACAACATGGCGTTGTCGTGGATCGCGTGATAGATGCCCGACAGGTCATCCGGCACGGTGGTCAGGTAGCAGCTGGACAGCTGTGGACGCAGAGTACCGGCGTTGAACAGGGTCGGCGTCGAGGACATGTAGTCGAAGGATGACAACAGGTTGTAGAACTCGATGGCGCGATCTTCCCTGGCGTTCTCTTCGATTGCCAGGCCCATGGCCACACGCATGAAGAAGATCTGCGGCAGTTCGAAACGCACGCCATCCTTGTGGATGAAGTAACGGTCGTACAGGGTTTGCAGGCCCAGGTACGTGAACTGCTGATCGCGCTCGTGGTTGATCGCCTTGCCCAGTTTCTCAAGGTCGAAGCTGGCCAGGATCGGGTTGAGCAGTTCGTATTGAATGCCTTTGGCGATGTACGAAGGCAAGGCCTTGGCGTACAGGTCGACCATTTCGTGGTGAGTGGCGCTTTCGGCGACTTCCAGGAAACTCAGGCCTTCGGCACGCAGGGTGTCCATCAGCAGGCGGGCGGTGACGAACGAGTAGTTCGGCTCACGCTCGACCAGGGTGCGCGCGGTCATTACCAGTGCGGTGTTGACGTCTTTGAGCGCCACGCCGTCGTACAGGTTCTTCAGGGTTTCGCTCTGGATCAGGTTCGCATCGACTTCTTCCAGCCCTTCGCAGGCTTCAGTGACGATGGTGTTCAGGCGACCCATGTCCAGCGGCGCAACGCTGCCGTCGGCGCGGGTGATGCGGATCGACGGGTGCGCCTGGACCGGTGCTTCGCTGGTGCGGACGGCGCGTTCCTTGGCGCGGGAATCACGGTAGATCACGTAGTCGCGGGCGACTTTCTGCTCGCCGGCGCGCATCAGGGCCAGTTCGACCTGATCCTGGATTTCTTCGATGTGGATGGTGCCGCCCGAAGGCATGCGACGCTTGAAGGTGGCGCTGACTTGTTCGGTCAGGCGCGCAACGGTGTCGTGGATACGCGAAGACGCAGCGGCGGTACCGCCCTCAACTGCGAGAAACGCTTTGGTGATGGCGACGGTGATTTTGTCATCCGTGTACGGGACGACGGTGCCGTTACGCTTGATCACGCGCAGCTGGCCGGGAGCGGTCGCGGACAGGTCCTGTTGCGATTGGCCTGACTGCGGCGCCGGGTTCGGCGAGTTCTCGCGAGTTGTGTCTGTTTGCATGGGTGTCTCCACGTTCTTTAAGTTTGTTTGGGTACTGGTCCGTACCCACCGTTCCGTCTTGAAGGCATTCAGTCGACAAAGGTCGGCTGTAACGACTTCAAAATGGATAAAGGACGGCGGATCGCGCCGTCCCGGCTTTGAAGTCAAAAAAGGTAACGAATCATTGCTCGTTACCTCTGGGAAATCTCTGGAAGCGTGCTCGTTTTATATTGCAACAAATGTACTGATCTGCCGTAGTTAACGGGACGTGCAGCTCAGGCTCTGGCGGGAGAAGCTTTGGCCACCAATCGGGCCTTTGGTTCACCCCACAAACCATGAGAAAAATGCTTGAAATTCCCGTTCTACTTGTGTTGGGTTTTTATCGCAAAACCCTATATGTAGGGTTTTTTTTCGCGTCGGGCTACAAGATAATGCGTTTTGGACATCAATTGCAACGCATGATCTGTGGATAAAGCTGTGTGTAAATCCTGTATGAAATGCCCAAACTGCGTGTAGGCCGCAGAACTACTGGACCTGACCGTTTGTCATGCTTGTTAACGATTTTTGACAGCTGCCGAGGGTTTTTTGCGGGCGCGAACACTATCACAAAAAATGCATCTCGCAAGGCCGATCTGGCATGTGGTGTGCTTGGTGCGGACGGTTGCTACACTCGCTGGCAATTGCGCTCCGGTTTGGCCCATTTCGGTTGGCAAACGCTCATTAATAAGAACAACAGCTCAAGAGGCCCCCTGTGGAGCGAGAAGCCTGGCACGTATTGATTGTCGAGGATGACCGGCGTCTGGCCGAGCTGACCCGCGATTACCTTGAGAACAACGGTTTGCGGGTCAGCATCGAAGGCGACGGCGCCCTGGCGGCTGGGCGGATCCTTGCGGAACAGCCTGATCTGGTGATTCTGGACCTGATGCTGCCCGGCGAAGACGGCCTGAGTATCTGTCGCAAGGTGCGCGACCGCTTTGACGGGCCGATCCTGATGCTCACGGCGCGTACCGACGATTCCGATCAAATCCAGGGGCTGGACACCGGCGCGGATGATTTTGTCTGCAAGCCGGTGCATCCGCGGGTGTTGCTGGCGCGGATTCATGCGCTGTTGCGTCGCAGCGAACCGCCGCAGCCTCCGGCGGGCGAGTTGCGGCGGTTGGTGTTTGGTCCGCTGGTGGTCGACAACGCGTTGCGCGAAGCCTGGTTGCAGGGCAACAGCATCGACCTGACCAGCGCCGAGTTCGATCTGCTTTGGTTGTTGGTGGCCAATGCCGGGCGGATTCTGTCCCGGGAAGAAATCTTCACCGCGCTGCGTGGTTTTGGTTACGACGGCCAGGACCGCTCGATAGACGTACGCATCTCGCGCATTCGCCCCAGAATCGGCGACGATCCAGACCATCCACGCCTGATCAAGACCGTGCGCAGTAAAGGCTATCTATTCGTGCCGGAAGCGGCGCAGGCGATGCCGCTTTCATGATGGGCAATGCGTCGTTGGAGGCTTGCCCGTGAAGAGGTCGGGACAGGCTCCAACGCTCTCGCCGACTGCCCCGACGTCCTCCCGGATGAATCCGGTCCTACAGGATCGCGCCGATATCGAAATCGTAGGAGCGAATTCATTCGCGAGGAGGCCCGACCAGTGAATGCATCGTCGCCTGACACACCGCTTTCGCGAACACGTTCGCTCTCACAGAAAATCAAACGCCTATGAACTCAATCTTCCTGCGCATCTACGGCGGCATGCTTGGCGTGCTGGTTCTGGTCGCGCTGCTGGGCGTGTTGAGCCTGCACCTGCTCAATCAGGTCCGCACCGAGCAATACCGGGATCAACTGGCCCACGGCACGTTTGCGTTGATGGCCGACAATCTGCAACGGATGGATGCTATCGAACGCCATCGTGCCCTCGCGGTGTGGGAGCGGTTGCTGGGTATTCCGCTGAGCCTGCAAACCCCTGAGCAGGCGCAGCTGAGCGGCGGCACGCGCAATCGCCTGCAACGCGGGCAAGTGGAGGTGGAACAGACTGGCCCGCACGCCGCCAAGGTTTACCGGCAGATCAGCAACAGCGAACCGTTGCTGCTGACCGGCGAAGTGCAGCAGATCACCGAGCAGCTGGCGCGGGCGACGATTTTCTTATTGATCGATGAACTGGTGCGTTTCCCGGTCGCCGAGCAGCCGGCCCGCCTTGAAGCCCTGCGCCTGAGTAAGGGCTTTGGTTTTGATCTGCAACTGATCCCGCTGGACAAAGCTGATGTGGATGATGATCAGCGTCGCCGGGTTTACGAGGGCGATACAGTCATGGCGCTGGGCAAGGGCGGCGATTCGATCCGGGTGTTTGCCGGTATCGTCGACACGCCTTGGGTGCTGGAAATCGGTCCGCTGTATCAGATGAGCCCGTATCCGCCCGAGTTGTTGGTGGTGATCGCTTTTCTTGGGCTGTGTCTGATCGGTCTGGTGGTGTATTTGCTGGTGCGTCGCCTTGAGCGGCGTCTGTTGGAACTGGAAGCCGCCGCGACGTTGATCGCCCAGGGCAGCCTGGAAACCCGAGTGCCGGACTCCGGTGCGGATTCGGTCGGCCGACTGGCCGTGGCGTTCAATGGCATGGCCGAGCACTTGCAACGCTCGCTGACTATTCAGCGCGAACTGGTGCGCGCGGTGTCCCATGAACTGCGCACGCCGGTGGCGCGCCTGCGCTTCGGGCTGGAAATGATCAGCGACGCCACGACTCCTGAAACCCGGCATAAATACATGGTCGGCATGGACAGCGATATCCAGGACCTCGACAAGCTGGTGGATGAAATGCTGACTTATGCGCGACTGGAACAGGGCGCGCCGACCCTGAATTTCCAGAGCATTGATTTGCAGCGTTTGCTTGATCAGGTGATCGCCGAGCTGGCGCCACTGCGCGCCGATGTGCGCGTGTCGCGCGGCGTCTGTGCCGGGCTTGCCGAGGGTGAGACCGCCTGGGTTGAGGCTGAGCCGCGCTACCTGCATCGCGCGCTGCAGAATCTGGTGAGCAACGCGATGCGTCATGCCGAGTCCGAGGTGCGAATCAGCTTCGAACTGTCGCCGGATCGTTGCCGCATCGATATCGAAGACGACGGGCCTGGCATTCCTGAAAGCGCCTGGGGCCGTATTTTCACGCCCTTCATGCGCCTCGACGACAGCCGCACCCGCGCCTCCGGCGGCCATGGTTTGGGGCTGTCGATCGTGCGGCGCATCATCCATTGGCATGGCGGCCGGGCGTCGATCGGCCGCAGTTCCAGCCTGGGCGGCGCATGTTTCAGTCTGGCCTGGCCGCGCACGCAGGAGCCGCAATGAAGTTTACAGGTGTGCTGCAACCCTTCGGACGCACGCTGCTGGCCGCCGACACTGCACAGCCGTTGCATGGCATGCCGGAACTGCTCAGGCCCGAGGTGCTGGATGCGCTGCTCTTGAAGGTCTACGGCGCGGAATTGATGGCCAGCCATTTGCCGGTGCTGGTGTCCCAGTGGTCCAAGTATTACTTCATGCAACTGATCCCGCCGGTTGTGGCCGCTCGCTTGCTGGGCGACTGGCAATGGCCGCTGGCCCTTGAACAGGTGAGCCTGGCGCTGGATGAGCGCGGCTTGCCCGCAGGTATCTGGCTCGGTGCGGGCCGGGCTTGCCAACTTGAAAATCCTGAGCCTTTTGCCGAATTGCTTGATGATAATTTGCAGCCGTTCATTGCGGCATTAGCGGCGTACGGCGGCGTGGCGAGCCGCGTTCTGTGGGGCAACGCCGGGGATTATCTGGAAACTTGCCTTCACCAGTTGCGCCCATTGGCCGACAAATCACTGGATGACGGCTATGCGCTGCTCGATCTCAAACAGCGACCGGATGGACGACCTAACCCGTTGTTCAAGGCCGTGAGTGATGTTGGCAATCCGCCACGCCGGCAGCGTCGCAGCTGTTGCCTGAGTTATCAGGTGGAGTGGGTGGGGCGGTGTGAGCATTGCCCGCTTTTGGCGAGCAGTAAGTAGATCAAGACCGGCAGAGGGGACTTGTCTCCGATTGCAATGGGTCAGGCAACGAGATTGTCGGGGATTTGACGACGCCTTCGGGGACAAGTCCCCTCCTACCTGTTCATTGTCTGCTGCGCGACAACGCGGTGTCAGGGATCGGTGAAATCCTTATCAGGCCGCAATACTCACCAGACTCAACACATGCGCGTCCTGCACGCTGAATTGCCCCTCCAGCTCCTTGCCGTTGTGCCATTCGCTGGACAGGTCAGTCAGCAGGCGCAGGCGGGCGTGGCCGTCGTCGGACCATTCCAGCAGTTGCGCGTGTTCGAAATAGAAACGCTTCTGCACGATGGGATACAGCGCCTTGAACAGCGCTTCCTTGATGGAAAACGTCAGGGTGACTCGTAACGCAATCCGCTCGGCGGGGCCAGCGACCATTTGCGCCAATTCCTCAGGCGTGAGGATTTCCCCGGCCAGTCGCGTGGCGCGCTCCGGGCTGAGCATGTTTTCCGTATCCAGCCCCAGTCCGCGCCATTGCTGCTTGTGGGCCACGATGGCCGCTGCCCAGCCGGTGCTGTGGGTGATCGACCCGCAGATATCATTCGGCCAGATAGGCGCGCGGTCTTCACCGATGTCGGGCGCCAATTGCCGCCCGTCCAGTCGCCGCATGGCTTCCATGGCGCATAACCGTCCAGCGAGAAACTCGGTCTGCCGCTTGGCGACCGAGCGCTGAATGCTGGCGGGTTGGGAGATCAGGCAGCGCTGGAAATCGCCTTCCACCAGTTGCGCAGGATTGAAACGACCGCTCACCAACACCGCGCCATCCAGGATTTCAGGCAATGGCCAATGATGAGTCAGCGCGGGGCAGCAAGCGGGCAGTGTCGTGGTTTGAGTCATGGGCGGCATTTTGCCGGGGGAATGGGAAATGGGGAAGGGTGGTCGCCTTCGGCCAGGTTTTTGGAAGAGAAGCTAATTTCCGTTGGAGCGTGGCTTGCCCGCGAAGAGGCCTGGGAATCCTGACCTTGCCCCTGGAAATGGTCTTCGCGAGCAAGCTCGCTCCCACAAATATCGCTCCCATTTTGTTATGGACTTTAAACCCCAAACACCCGTTTCAAAAACACTTGCATATCCGTCCACGAACTCTGATCGGCCGCCTTGTTGTAGCCGATGTCCGGCCCGCCGTGGTCACCGTGGCTGAGGCGGTCGGCATCGGGGTTGGTGAAGCCGTGTTTGGCGCCTTCTATGCTGACGAACTTGTAGTCGGCGCCGGCCTTGTCCATTTCGTTCTTGAATGCCGCGACGTTTTCCGGGGTGACCATGCTGTCCTTGGCGCCGTGCTCTACCAGCATTGGCACTTTCACGCTGCCGGGTGTGGCGGGCGTGTCGGTGACCAGCGCGCCGTGGAAGCTGACCACGCCAGCCAGCGCTTCACCGCGACGGGCGGCGTCGAGGACGATCTTGCCGCCGAAGCAGTAGCCGATGGCGGCGACCTTGTCCGGGTTGGTCTGCGGCTGTTTTTTCAGTTGTTCAAGCCCGGCATCGAAGCGCTGGGCGGCGGCCTTGCTGTCCTTGAGCGCTGCCTGCATGAAGGCCATGGCGTCCTTGGGGTGCTCGGTATTCTTGCCTTCGCCATACATATCGATGGCCATGGCGCTGTAACCCAGCGCGGCCAGTTGACGGGCGCGATGCTTGGCGTAGTCGTTCAGCCCCCACCATTCGTGGACGACAATGATGCCGGGGCGCTGGCCTTTGATGGCGTCGTCGTATGCGTAATAACCCACCAGCTTCGTGCCGTCGGCGCTTTGATAGTCGACCTGCCGGGTCTTGATTTCCGCCTGGGCCAGGCTTGCCAGGCCCATCATCAGTAATGCAATCCAGAAACGCATGATCAGCTCCTTCTCTTGATAAGCGCGGTGGCGCGGGATGATGGGCAAGCCTAGTCGATTGTGCCCGTCGGTGTGGCAGTCGATGCGGTAGATATTTATTCAGCGGCCGTTCAGAACCTATGCGAGGGTGTTCAGGGTCGGTTCAGGGCGCCGGGATTAGTCTGAACCCGTACTCAGACAGCGCGATGCGCGAGCGGAGGTGACTATGCTGACATTCAACAAGTTTTTCCTGGCCCTGGCTTTTCTCGGTGGAAGTGCGGCTGCGCAAGCCGCCGATGGCGCGCTGGAACTGACACCGCCGCCGCCGGGCAAGACCAGCGAGCGCTTGGATCGAACCGAGAGCGAGCTGCGTCACGGGACGAGCAATGGGTGGAGCCAGGGCTTGAGCCAGCAGAATGCCGATCATCCGCATGCAAGCCAGCCGTATTATTCGGTCGCTAATCAAAATCTTTCCGGCACGCATAATGGCCTGCCGGTCGCGCAGGAAAACCTGTCGGGGCATTACGACCTCAGCTTGGCGCAGGTTGGCAGTACTAATCTGTTCAGGGCTGGCACAATCGGCCCAAGTGATTCGGTTCAGGCATCGACGAGTTTGACCGGCAGCCCGCAAGACTGGCTGCCGACCCAGTACCGGTTGTGAGGCACAGATCAGGCCTGCGGGAGATCCGACCCTCCCGAATTGAAATTTCATCAAATTGAGCTGGCATGCCCAGGAGAGCGTCATGAAGTTGTTGGTGGTTGAGGATGAGGCCTTGTTGCGGCATCACTTGCTGACCCGGCTGACCGAGTCCGGTCACGTGGTCGAGGCGGTGGCCAATGCTGAAGAGGCGCTTTATCAGGCCGGACAGTTCAATCACGACCTCGCAGTGATCGACCTTGGCCTGCCCGGAATGGGCGGTCTGGACCTGATTCGCCAGTTGCGCGCCCAGGGCAAGGCGTTTCCGATCCTGATCCTGACCGCGAGGGGCAACTGGCAGGACAAGGTTGAAGGCCTGGCGGCGGGCGCGGACGACTACGTGGTCAAGCCGTTCCAGTTCGAAGAGCTGGAAGCACGTCTCAATGCGCTGCTGCGGCGCTCCAGCGGTTTCATTCAAGCGACGATTGTCGCCGGGCCGTTATTGCTAGATCTCAACCGCAAACAGGCGTGCATGGACGAGCAGCCGCTGGCGCTGACCGCCTATGAATACCGGATTCTCGAATACCTGATGCGCCATCATCAACAAGTGGTGCCCAAAGAGCGCTTGATGGAGCAGCTGTACCCCGATGATGAAGAGCGCGATCCCAATGTGATCGAGGTACTGGTCGGCCGCCTGCGCCGCAAAATCGAAGGGGCCAATGCTTTCAAGCCTATCGAAACCGTGCGCGGGCTGGGTTACCTGTTTTCCGAGCGCTGTAAATGATTCGTTCGCTGCACCTGCGGCTGCTGATCGGTGCCGCGACCCTGGCGGTGATTTTCATGCTGTTGATGCTGCCTGCCCTGCAAGGCGCTTTCAGCCTGGCATTGCGCGGCTCTATCGAGCAGCGCCTGGCGTCGGATGTCACAACGCTGATTTCCGCCGCGCGGGTCGAAGACGGGCGCCTGTTGATGCCATCGGTGCTGCCGGGCGAGCAGTTCAATCTGCCGTCCAGCCGTCTGTTGGGTTACATCTATAACCGCCAGGGCCAACTGGTCTGGCGTTCGCTGGCCACTGAAGACGAATTCATCGATTACCAGCCGCGTTATGACGGCAATGGCAGCGAGTTCGCCAAGATCAAAGAGCCCAACGGCGAAGAATTCTTCGTATATGACGTCGAAATCAAGTTGCTCGGCGGTCGGAATGCCGCGTTCAGCATCGTCGCCTTGCAACCGGTGCGCGAATATCAGGAAACCGTGGCGGCGCTGCGGGAAAAACTTTATCTGGGCTTCGGCGCTGCCTTGTTGGTCTTGTTGGCGCTGCTCTGGATCGGCTTGACCTGGGGCTTGCGCGCGTTGCGCGGCTTGAGTCAGGAACTCGATCAGGTGGAGTCCGGCGCGCGGGACAGCCTGAGTGAAAATCATCCCAGCGAACTGTTGCGGCTTACCGGCTCGTTGAACCGTCTGCTGCTCAGCGAGCGCGAGCAGCGCATCCGTTATCGCGATTCCCTCGGCGATCTGGCCCATAGCCTGAAAACCCCGTTGGCGGTATTGCAGGGTGTCAGCGAAACCATGGCCAAACGCCCGGAAGATCTGGAGCAGGCGCGCGTTCTGCAATCGCAGATCGAGCGTATGAGCCAGCAGATCGGTTATCAATTGCAACGCGCCAGCCTGCGCAAGAGCGGGCTGGTGCGTCATCACGTAGCCTTGCGGCCGGTGGTTGAAAGCCTGTGCAACACGCTGGAAAAGGTCTATCGCGACAAGCAGGTCAAAGTCACGCTGGATCTGCCTGAAGAGTGTGTGGTGCCCATGGAGCAGGGCGCCTTGCTGGAAATGCTCGGCAATCTGCTGGAAAACGCCTATCGCCTGTGCCTGAGTGAAGTGCGGGTCAGTCTGCGTTCCGGTGAAAATGGCGAGGAGTTGTGTGTCGAAGACGACGGCCCGGGCGTACCCACAAGCCAACGCGAGCGCATTCTGCAACGGGGCGAGCGTCTGGATCGACAGAACCCTGGGCAGGGCATCGGTCTGGCGGTAGTCAAGGACATCATCGAAAGCTATAGCGCGCGTCTGACCCTGGAGGATTCGCCGTTGGGCGGCGCGGCGTTCAGGATTCACTTCTGAATTTCCCAGGCACTGTCTTGATTCTCATCGATCCCGTACAGACTGTGTGAAAACTACTGCAGGCTGGGCGACCTTCGGCGCTACGCACACAATACTGCGTTAAAAACAGGCGGAAAATGCTCATTTAGAACACCTAGACTCCGCTTTTCCGCCTGTTTTTGCCTTGTCTTGCCTTCGCTCGTGACGTTTTCACACAGTCTGCGTAGGACCGGCTTTAGCCGGGAGGAGGCCGGTACATTCGCAGCGGTTGCGTCGTCAGACCTTGCGCCCTCCCGGCTAAAGCCGGTCCTCCGGATCCTCTGTTGGTCTCACGTCGGGTTTTGTGCACCTGCTCATCGCTTCGCCAACAAGTTGGCTCCTACGAAAAAATCCCCATGAGGCGGATACCCGCCACCGCTGCCGATAATTTCCGGCTTATAGGCGGAAAACCGCCACGCTAATCGCGGCTCGGAAAGTCCATTGCGCAGCAACCCCCCGCATCCACTGCTTCTGCGCCGCTTTTGCGGAACTGGCACGCACCTTGCGATATGTGCGGTAGAGGTCTGCCCCGTGCAGCTCGCCAAAACAAATCCCTCCAGTTGCAGGAGGGTTAGCTCGTTAGGTGCCGCGTGCGTCAGTTGGATGATGCCGACGACACTCTTGAGGACTTCAACATGACGACTCGTCAGCCCCTGTATAAATCCCTGTACTTCCAGGTGATCGTAGCAATCGTGATCGGCGTTCTGATCGGCCACTTCTATCCGGAAACCGGCAAGGCCCTCAAGCCGCTGGGCGACGGTTTCATCAAACTGATCAAGATGGTCATTGCCCCAATCATCTTCTGCACCGTGGTCAGCGGTATCGCTGGTATGCAGAACATGAAGTCGGTCGGCAAGACTGGCGGTTACGCGCTGCTTTATTTCGAAGTCGTTTCTACTATTGCCTTGCTGATCGGTCTGGTCGTGGTCAACGTTATTCAGCCGGGCGCCGGCATGAACATCGATGTCAGCACGCTTGATGCCTCGAAAATCGCCGCTTATGTAACAGCCGGTAAAGACCAGAGCATCGTTGGCTTCATCCTTAACGTGATTCCGAACACCATTGTCGGTGCCTTCGCCAACGGCGACATCCTGCAAGTATTGATGTTCTCGGTGATCTTCGGCTTCGCGCTGCATCGCCTGGGTGCCTACGGCAAGCCGGTCCTGGACTTCATCGATCGCTTCGCTCACGTGATGTTCAACATCATCAACATGATCATGAAGCTGGCGCCACTGGGTGCTTTCGGCGCCATGGCGTTCACTATCGGCGCCTACGGTGTGAGCTCGCTGGTGCAGCTGGGTCAATTGATGATCTGCTTCTACATCACCTGCGTGTTGTTTGTACTGGTTGTGCTGGGCGGTATCGCTCGCGCTCACGGTTTCAACATCATCAAGCTGATCCGCTATATCCGTGAAGAGCTGCTGATCGTGCTGGGTACTTCCTCTTCGGAATCGGCACTGCCACGCATGCTGATCAAGATGGAACGCCTGGGTGCGAAGAAGTCGGTAGTAGGTCTGGTAATCCCGACCGGCTACTCGTTCAACCTGGACGGTACTTCGATCTACCTGACCATGGCGGCCGTCTTCATCGCGCAAGCGACCAACACCCACATGGACATCACGCACCAGATCACCCTGCTGTTGGTGTTGCTGCTGTCGTCCAAAGGTGCTGCTGGCGTGACTGGTAGCGGCTTTATCGTACTGGCTGCAACCCTGTCGGCTGTTGGTCACCTGCCGGTTGCCGGTCTGGCGCTGATCCTGGGTATCGACCGCTTCATGTCTGAAGCGCGGGCGCTGACCAACCTGGTCGGCAACGCTGTTGCTACGCTGGTGGTTGCCAAGTGGGTCGGCGAACTCGACAACGACAAGCTGCAATCGGAGCTGATCTCTGGCGGCCGTAGCATCGACAACACCGGTCCGGTAGACGATCTGGGCGTAGCAGAATTGGCTCCTGAGCCGCTGACTCGCCCTATCCCGACCCGTACACCTGTCTAAGGGATCGCGTCGCACCAAAAACCCATCTTCGGATGGGTTTTTTTATTCCTGCGATTGCCCGGCTGGATCTTCAACGGGGCTACGCTGAACGCACCTCAGTCTTGCCAAGGAGCGTTCATGCAAGGTCCGCTGTCGTCACTCAAAGTGCTGGATTTTTCAACCCTGCTGCCAGGGCCGTTCGCTTCGCTGTTGCTGGCGGACATGGGTGCCGAGGTGCTGCGCATCGAATCGCCGACCCGCCCCGATCTGCTGCGCCTCCTGCCGCCGCATGATCAAGGCACGGCCGCCAGCCACGCTTGGCTGAACCGCAACAAACGCAGTCTGGCGCTGGACCTGAAACAGCCCGCCGCGCGGGAGGTGATCAGGCGTCTGGTGCTGGATTACGACATCGTCCTGGAACAATTCCGCCCCGGCGTGATGGATCGGCTGGGGATCGGTTACGAAGCTCTCAAGGCGCTCAACCCACGCCTGATCTACGTCGCGATTACCGGTTATGGCCAGACCGGGCCGTATCGCGACAGAGCAGGGCATGACATCAATTACCTGGCGCTGGCCGGCGTTGCCAGCTACACCGGGCGACGTGAAAGCGGGCCGCTGCCGCTGGGTATTCAGGCGGCAGACGTGGCGGGCGGTTCGCTGCATGGCGTGATCGGTCTGCTGGCCGCCGTGGTCGCGCGCGCGCAAACCGGGCTGGGGCAATACGTTGATGTGAGCATGACCGACTGCGCTTTCAGCCTTAACGCAATGGCTGGCGCTGGTTATCTGGCCTGTGGGGTTGAACCTGAACGGGAGAATCAGCTGCTCAACGGCGGCAGCTTTTATGACTACTACCGCAGTCGCGACGGGCGCTGGTTTGCCGTGGGTAGTCTGGAACCGGCGTTCATGCAGGCTTTGTGCGCGGCGCTGGATAGGCCGGAGCTGGCGACGCAAGGCTTGTCTGCTTCGCCAGAGGTCCAGGCCGCGCTGAAAAACGAGCTGAGAATGGAGTTCGAAAAGCGTAGTTTCGCGCAGTTAGAGGCAGACTTTGCACAGATCGATGCCTGTGTCGAACCGGTGCTGAGCCTGTCCGAAGCCGTGCTGCATCCGCAATTACAGGCGCGGGAGCTGGTTACTCAGGTGTCGAAAGAGGATGGCACTACCCAGGCGCAAATCGCCTGTCCCTTGAAGTTCTCGGACGGACTGGCGGGACCCCGCCATATCGGTGCGCAGCTGGGCGCGCACAGCGAAGAGGTGCTGCTGGAGTTGGGGTTTTCCGCTGATGAGGTCGCCGCGATGCGTGATGCGGGCACTGTTTTGTAACGTGTGACTGGTGGGAGCGAGCTTGCTCGCGAAGGCTTTTTTCAAGCCAATACACGCATTGGGTGTACTGGCCTCTTCGCGGGCAAGCCTCGCTCCAACAAAGCGTAAGCTGTGCTACTCCACCCGCGTCTCGCCGCTGAATACCAGCGTCTCCCGACAACTCCGACATAGATAGCGCCGACCTTTCCTGACCAGTTGGTGGCGCTGGGCGGAAAACGGGAAGTCGCTGCCGGCGCAGGGGCAGCGGTAGATGTAGCGGGTTACGCTGCGGCGCTTGATGGCGTAGGTATGGCAGCGATTAGGCGGCAGTTCGTACACGCCGCGCATGATCAGCTGCCATTCTTCGCCATGGGGCTGAATACGATCGCCAAACAGTTGATGGGCAATCAAATGCGCGACTTCGTGAGGCACGGTCTGGCGCAGGAAATCTTCGCTGTTCTCGCGGTACAACTGCGGATTGAAACGCAGCAGGTTTTCGTGCAAATGAGCGACGCCCGCCTTCTGGCCGCGCAGCTTGAGGCTGACCACCGGGCGTTTGAAGGGGCGTTTGAAAAAAGCTTCGGCTTGTTGATAACAGACTTCGACACGGGTATTGATTTGCTCGGCCATGCTTTCTCGATCTCCAGAGAAGCCAAGTATGCCGCAAAGCCGGGCCTAGCCGAAAACCCGAGCTGCTGAATGGTTATAGAACGGGTGGATATTGTGAATGTGGGCAAATACCTTGTAGGACCGGACTTGTCCGGGAAGGCGTCGGTCCGGCCAGCATAATTGCTGCGCCTGCACCGTCCCCTTCCCGGATAAATCCGGTTCCACGATCTTTTCCTGTATCAATTGGTGTATTCCGGCCCTACGCCGATCCCCCACAGCACGACGGTAAAGGCCATGATCGCCACCAGCACCACCAATCCCACGGCCAGTACCGAGCTTGAGAACATGAAGCCTTCGTCAGCCGGTATGCCCATGAAAGTCGGCAGCCCGACGTACAGCAGGTAAACGGTGTAGCAAATGGCCGCCGTGCCGACCAGCATGCCCAGCCACATGTGCGGATAAAGCGCCGCCAGCCCGCCGATGAACAGTGGCGTTGCGGTGTAGGTCGCAAACGCGATGCAGCGCGCCAGGCTCGGCGTGGCGTCGTAGGTGCGGGCCATCCAGTGAATGAAACCACCCATGACGGCGACTCCGGCGAGCATGGCGATGTACGACATGATCGTCATCCACAGCGCGCTTTCATGGGTGAGCATCACCGGTGCTCGATCACCGATCACCCAGCCGATCTGGGTGGTGCCGATATACGCCGAAACCGCGGGGATCGCCGCAAGGATCAGGGTGTGGGTGAGGTACATGTGGCCGATACTTTCTTCCTCTTCGCCACGTATCTGTTGCCATTCTTGATCGGGATGCGTGAACAGTCCCCAGACGTGATGGATCATGCGTGTCACTCCTTCCGCTCGTGTATGCCGTGCCCAACAAGGGCGCCTGCGCAGGGCAAAGCCCTACAGGTACAACCCCGCAGGTAAAAGGCCACAGCCTGAATGGATCAACGGATGCGACCTCTTCAGGCAGTATAGGAAGCTGTGAACGCGGAAAACCGGGTTGCTTAGAGTTATTGGCAATGTCAGGCCCGCTGTTAATAGCCGATGGGTGCCGAATTGCCGTTTGCCTGCCATTAGTCGTCAACGGCGAGCATTCTTTATGCCTGAAATCTTTATGCGTAAAATAGCCGCCTTTGCAGCTTCCCCTCGTCACAGCAACCGGATATCAGCGCCATGGGCACCCTTTCAGTCAATCAGAACAAACTGCAGAAACGCCTGCGCCGCCAGGCCGGTGAAGCCGTGGCCGACTACAAGATGATTGAAGAGGGCGACAAAGTGATGGTCTGCCTGTCCGGCGGCAAGGACAGCTACACCTTGCTTGATGTACTGATGCATTTTCAGAAAGTCGCCCCCGTGCGCTTCGATATCGTCGCCGTGAACATGGACCAGAAGCAGCCCGGATTTCCCGAGCATGTACTGCCGGCTTACCTGAAAACCCTGGGTGTCGAGTACCACATCGTGGAAAAAGACACTTACTCGCTGGTCAAGGAACTGATCCCGGAAGGCAAGACCACCTGTTCACTGTGCTCACGCCTGCGTCGCGGCACGCTGTACACCTTCGCTGACGAAATCGGTGCGACCAAGATGGCCCTCGGTCATCACCGTGATGACATCGTCGAAACCTTCTTCCTCAATATGTTCTTCAACGGCACGCTGAAGGCCATGCCGCCCAAACTGCGTGCCGACGATGGCCGCAACGTGGTGATCCGTCCGCTGGCGTACTGCCATGAGAAAGACATCCAGGCCTATTCCGACTTCAAGAACTTTCCGATCATCCCGTGCAACCTCTGCGGCTCCCAGGAAAACCTCCAGCGCCAGGTGGTCAAGGACATGCTTCAGGACTGGGAACGCAAGACCCCCGGCCGCGTCGACAGCATCTTCCGCAGCTTGCAGAACGTCCAACCCTCACAGCTGGCCGACCGTAATCTGTTCGATTTCAGCAGCCTGCGCATCGATGAGACGGCGGCTTCGCGGTTTGTGAATGTGGTGAATGTCTAGGCAGCCGGGTTGATCGCGACAGAGCCTGTGGGTGAAAAAACTGCGGGATTGGCATAATATGCCAATTTTCCTGCCCGCAATCGCTTCCCAGGAGTAAATCATGGCGACTCGAAATGTTGTCCTCACTGCGCATCAAGAAAAGATCATCAATGATCTGGTGAGTTCCGGCCGCTATCAGAACGCCAGCGAAGTAATGCGCGAAGGTCTGCGTCTGTTGGAGCAGCGTGTCGCGCAGGACACCGCAAAGGTCGAGGCGTTAAGGCACGCCACGTCTCTTGGTCTCATGGATCTTGAAGAGGGCCACTTCTCGGCGGTAGAAAGCGGCGAGCTTGAGCAATTCCTTGAAGCGTTGAGTGTCGAAGCCGCCTCGGTGGTGGGGACCAAGCACTGACCATGTCGCAGTACCGAATTTCAAATGCTGCTCGCACTGACATTGTCGATATTCTTAGGGCCTCGCAGGCCCAGTTCGGCGATGCCGCCCGGCATCGATACCAGATATTGATCCTGACCGCTTTGCAAGAAATCGCTGCATTGCCGCAACGAATCGGAACCGCCGGTCGTGACGATATTGCACCAGGCCTGCGCAGTTACCACCTTACCCACTCGCGTCAGAACGCCAGGCAGTCCCGTTCTTATGTCAAAAAACCACGGCACATCGTTTTCTATCGGGTGGATGACGATGTGATCGACGTGGTCAGGTTGCTTCATGATGCAATGGACGTTCAGCTGCATTTTCCCGAAGAACAGTAAACTGATAGCTCGTCCTGTAGGAGGGAGTAAATCCGCTCCTACAGTCATCGTTCCCAAGGCAACCCGAGTCGCCTTTACAACCCCACCTCAGGCAGCACCGGCATATTCGCCATGGCCGTAGCCATCAAGCCCTCGACGTATTGGCGATCCGCATCCGGCAGGGCCAGGCGGGGTGGGCGGGTCAGGGCGCTGCCGCGTTCCATGATGGCTTCGCAGAGCTTGATGCACTGGACCAGATCCGGGCGGGCGTCCAGGTGCAGCAGCGGCATGAACCACTCATACAGTGCCATGGCTTCGGCGAAGCGCCCGGCTTTGGCCAGACGGAACAGGGTTTCGCCTTCTTTCGGGAAGGCGTTGGACATGCCCGAAACCCAGCCCACCGCGCCCACTGCGACGCTTTCCACCAGCACATCGTCCAGGCCTGCAAACAATATGAAGCGATCACCGACTTCATTGCGCACGTCGATAAAACGATTGGTGTTGCCCGACGAGTCCTTGAAACAGACGATGTTGTCGCAGTCGGCCAGGGAAATCAGGATGTCCGGCGTGACGTCGTTCTTATAAATGGGCGGATTGTTGTAGACCATCATCGGCACGTCGGTGGCGGCAGCTACGGTGCGAAAATGCGCGGCGGTTTCGAACGGCTTGGACGAGTACACCAGCGCTGGCATCAACATGATTCCGTCGGCGCCGGCCTTGGCCACCTGTTTGGCGACTTCGCAGGCGTTGTAGCTGGTGAACTCGGCAATTCCGGAAATTACTGGCACACGCCCGGCCGATGCATCCTTGGCGACTTCCACCAGACTGATTTTTTCGGCAACGCTCAGCGAGGTGTTTTCACCGACGGTGCCGCAAATGACCAGCCCCGAGACGCCATCGCGGACCAGATTGGCAATGACCGTATGAGTCGCTTCCAGATTGACGGAAAAGTCGGCGTTGAATTGCGTGGTGACGGCAGGGAAAACGCCGCTCCAGGATACGTGTTGGCTCATGAGTGACTCCGTTTTGGATGAATGGTATTTCGTATACGTTTAGGGTTAAGCAAATTTTGCCGTTGGAGGGTTGTTGTGGGACCGGCTTTAGCCGGGAGGGCAATTGACGCTCTCGCGTCTCTCGCGACTAAAGTCGCTCCTACGGTCGCTCCTACGGTCGCTCCTACGGTCGCTCCTACGGTCGCTCCTACGGTCGCTCCTACGGTGATCAATTCAAAGCTGCAACCCCACCGGCCAGGTGTCCGACAACTGATAGCCCTCGGGCCAAGGGTCGCTCGGATCCAGCAAATGTTGATGGGTGCCGGTAATCCACGCCCGGCCGGACAGCGCCGGGACGATGGCTGTGCGCCCGGCAACATCGGTGAGGCTGTCGATGCGGCAGTTGAATTGCGAACCGATGATCGACCGCCCGACAAACCGTTCGCCCACCGCCAGCTCGCCTTTGGCATGCAACACCGCCATGCGCGCTGAACAGCCGGTGCCGCACGGCGAACGATCGATCTTGCCGGGGCGAATCACCACGGCGTTGGCGGCAGTGGCGACGCCTTGTTCGTAGTGCAGCGGTGCGGCGATCTGGCAGAAGGAAATGTGTTTCCAGTCCGGATTCAGCGGGTGCTCGAAGCCCAGTTGTTCGTTGGCGGCGAGGGTGATTTTCAGGCCGGTTTCCACCAGATCCTTCGCCTCGTCAGCGGTCAGGGCAAAACCCAGCCTGGTCGAATCGACAATCGCGAAGCTGTCGCCGCCGTAGGCTGTATCGACCTGGACCGAACCGATACCCGGCACTTCGATCCAGGCGCCGAGCTTGTCAGCGAACGACGGCAGGTTGCGCACTTCGACGCTTTGCACTTTGCCGTCCTTGCACTGCGCCACGGCTTCGATCAAACCGCCTGGCGCTTCCAGCACCAGCCGGGTTTCCGGCTCGGTCATCGGCAGAATCCCCGTGTCCAGCAGCACCGTGGCGACGCACAGCGAATTGGAGCCGGACATCGGCGGCACGTCGGCGGGCTCCATGATGATCCAGCCCATCTGCGCCTTGGGATGTTTCGGCGGGACCAGCAGATTCACATGGCGGAATACGCCGCCGCGCGGTTCGTTGAGCATGAAGTTGCGCAGCACATTGTCGCGCTCGATCCAGCGTGACTGCTCCCAGATCGTTTCGCCTGGGGGGGGCGCGACGCCGCCGACGATCACATCGCCGACTTCACCTTCGGCGTGACAGCTGACCACATGAATGACTTTCGATGAACGCATCAGGCGGGCCTCCTGCTAGTTGATGGACTTGAGGAAATCAGCGGTTTCCGGCCGCTGCGGGTTGCCGATGACCTGATCCGGCGTACCGATTTCATGCACCAGGCCGTTGCGGAAAAACGCCACGCGGTCCGACACGTCCCGGGCAAAGCGGATTTCGTGGGTCACCAGAATCATGGTCATGCCGTCTTCGGCGAGCATGCGCATGGTGTCCAGCACTTCGCCCACCAGTTGTGGGTCGAGGGCCGAAGTCGCTTCGTCGAACAGCATGTAATCCGGCGACATGGCCAGCGCCCGGGCAATCGCCATGCGCTGTTGCTGACCACCGGACAGCTTGCCGGGGAATACCTTGAGCTTGTCCGCCAGCCCTACGTGGGTCAGTTGCCGGACCGCCAGTTCCTCGGCTTCGGCCTTGCTTTTGCCCAGCACGGTACGCGGCGCCAGCATCACGTTTTCCAGCACGGTGAGGTGCGGGAAGGCGTTCCACTGCTGGAAGACGATGCCGATCTTCTGCCGCAACTTGTTGATGTCGGTGCCTTTGGCGTGAACCTCGGTGCCATCCACGCGAATGCTGCCGCTTTTGATCGACTCCAGGCCGTTGATGCACATCAGCAGGGTGGATTTGCCCGAGCCCGAGCCGCCGATGATCGACACCACTTCGCCTTTGCTGACGGTCAGGCTCACGCCCTTGATCACTTCAAGTTCGCCGAACGATTTGTGTACGTTGTCGATCTCAATCATTTTCCTGCCACCTTGCTTCCAGTCGGGCGCCGAGGCGGGCAACCACCAGGCTCATCACGTAATAAATCGCGCCGGCGATGCACAACACCAGCAGCGGTTCCTGAATCCGGGTAACGATGGTTTGCGAGGCGCGCAGCAGCTCGACAATGCCGATCCACATCACCAGCGACGTATCCTTCATGACGCCCAGCAGCAGGTTGACCCAGCCGGGAAACGCCACGCGCGTCGCCATGGGCAAAACGATCTGGCGCAAGTCCTGCCAGTAGGTCAAACCCAGCGAGCGGCTGGCGCGGCGCACACTCAACGGCACCGACAACACGCCGCTGCGCACGACCTCGGTGCAATACGCGGTGACATACAGGCCGAGCACCACGCAGGCCACGGCAAAGGCCGACCAGTTCAGGCCGACGATGCTTTTCAATGCATTGAACAACACGAATTGAATCAGCAACGGCACGCTGCGGAATACGTCCAGCAGCCATGCCAGCGGGATCGTCGAACGAGGCAGCAGGGCGCGCAGGAAACCGCAGATCACCCCAGCGATAGTGCCGATGGCCATCGAAGCCAGGGTCAGCAGGATCGTCACTTTCGCGCCGTCCAGCAGGAACAGCATGTCGTTCCAGGTAAAGCTGCTAGTGAACATGTCGATCTCCCCTTAATACCGGAACAGCCGCCAGGACAGCAGCCGTGCGAGGAACACGATGGCCTTGGCGATCAGGTAATAGAGCACCGCCGCGATGGCGAAGAATTCGAAGGTGCGGAACGTCATCACGTTGTAGTTCTGGGTGACACCGGTCAGGTCGTCGTTGAGCCCGACGATCACGCCCATGGAGGTCATCAGTACCGCCCAGACCATTTGGTTGGTCAGCGGATAAAACACAATGCGCAGCAATTGCGGGATGACGATCAAGCGATAGGCTTGCGGCGCGCTCATGCCGAGAGAGCGGGCAGCACGCAGTTGGGTGTCAGGCACCGCCTTGAGCCCGCCGCGAAAATTCTCGGCCAGATAACCGGCGTTGTTGATGGTGATCCCCGCCAGCAACGCCGCCCACGAACTGATATGCAGGCCGAACGAACCCAAACCGAAATACAGGATGTACACCTGAAACAGCGACGGCGTGTTGCGCGCGATGGAAATCCAGGTGGCGGAAAAGCCACGCAGCAGTGGGTTCTTGCCCTGGCGCATGAAGGTCAGGCACAAGGCGATCAATACGCCGAGGATCATCGACAGGGCAGCGGTTTCGAACGTGACCCACGCGCCGCCGAGCATGTCCGGCAAAGCCTTGAAAGCGGCGCGCCAATGGAAGTTGTAATCAAACATAAGCAAGCTCCGCTGGCGCTTCCGGTTGGCTGAGCCAGGCCGGAAGTCGGCCGCTGGCCACGCCGCTGCACGCCGTCGCGACACATTCGGCGAGGCTGGCGAAATGCACCCTGCGGCCTACCAGACCCGGCGCGTAATGCGCGTATTTGCCGGAGTTGGTCATCAAGGTCCGCGCCGCGACCGGGACCACCGGTTCGCCGAGCATGCACCAGCACGTATCGGTGACAAGCTGCGCGCCGAAGGCTTCGAGCACGGCGATATCGCCCGCGCGCCGGGCTTGTTCCAGCACATCGCGGCCGCAGGTAATCACCATCGGCACGTCCGGATGGCGCTGTTTGCCCTGGCAAAGCTTGGCCAGCGTGGCGAATTCGCTGACTGAAAAATGCGGATTGCCCAGGGAAATCAAATCGACTTGCGGGTCCGGCGCGCTGTCCAGTTCCCGCCAGCTGCTCAACAGTTGTGCGTGGGTGACGTGTTCCGTGCGTGTCGGCGCATGCCCGCCCATGGCCAGTTCGGCAGTGTTGGCTTCTGGCGTCACGCCCGCGATGTGGAACATGGGCGCTGCGGAGGTGGTGGCGAACGCGGCACCGAAAGCTTTCAGGTCATCCAGACTCGGCCGCGCCTGTTCCAGACCGCACACCAGCGGGATTTCGCTGCGGCACAACAGCCCGACGTGATAGCCCAGCAGCGGGTAGAAGCTGTCGTCCAGATCGGCCAGCGGCGGCAACTCGATGCGTACTCGAGCGTGGCGTTGCTCGGCCAGATGGCAACCGGTCAACGGCGCGCGGCCGGTGAGGGCAATGCAGATGTCGAGATAATCCGGGTATTTCAGGGTGTAGGCGCCGATCACGCTGTTGGCGTAGACCACCGCGTTGGATTCGGCCCAGACGATTTGTTCGCCAGCCTTGGGCGCGCTGTCGAGCAGGTACGGCGCGCAGGTAAAGCTCAGGGTGGCGCCCATGTTCAGGTAGGCATCGCCCAGCTGACTGGCCGGCTCGCCAAGTGCGCTGTCAATGCCCAGCTCCCGCCAGCGGCGCTTGTCGACGGAAATGGAATTCAGGGTGGTCGGTACGCGCACGCTGGCGCCCCATTGCACCAGTTGTTGCGCAAAACGCAGGCTCGCCGGGCCGGTATAAATGCAGCCGTCGATGTGCGCCTGGGTGATGTTCAGCAATTCGCGGGCGCCTTGCAGTTCGGCCATGCGCAAGATGATGCCCATCGCCACCTGCGCCGCCTTGCCATGCCTGCCATCGAGAAAATGCTGATCGGTTTCGCTTAGTTTCAGGCTCGGCTGCCACTGTATTTCGGCGGGTGGTTGGGTTGATTCAAGCGCAACGGCTGGCTGTTCGGTAAAGCCGCTAAGCCGGTCCGCTTCGACCTGCACCCAGGCCAGTTCACGCAGTGCCGCGAAGCCTTCGCGGCCCACGCTGATGACCGGGATTGAGCGTTCGAACATCTGCTCGGCAATCACCACGCCCAGGGTCAGGATGTCGTCGACCTGCTCGAACACCAGGGCAGCCGGCGCATGGCCGTTAAGGATCAGCTCCAGTAACACGCTGCTGCCGGTGCAGGAACCGCGGCCGCTGGGGATCGCCAGAATGCGGCCGCTGATGATCTGCCCGCTGAGCGGGTGATGGCGGTCGATGACCTCACCGCTGAACGGATCGACACCGCCCCAGAAACTCAAGCCAACCTCGGCCCAAAGCAACTCGCCCTGGGCTGAGCCGCTGACCAGACAGCGGGCGTTGAGTGAAACATCCGGCATGGGTTGGCTCCTGAATGGGTAAGCAAAAACTTTTGTAACTTTGTGGGAGCGAGCTTGGTGGGAGCGAGCTTGCTCGCGAAAGGTCCGTTTTATACAACCCATTTTCATGGCCTGTAACAGTGTATTCGCGAGCAAGCTCGCTCCCACGCAGACTGTGTGAAAACTACTGCGCTCGACAATACTGCGTTAAAAACAGGCGAAAAATGCTCATTTAGAACACCTAGACTCCGCTTTTTCGCCTGTTTTTGCCTTGTCTTGTCATCGCTCGTGACGTTTTCACACAGCCTGCACGGGGCCCACAGCGTTACGGCGCCAGCAATCAGCGATAAACCCCCGGCACGGTCAAATCAACCGGCTTGCCGCCGACCCACTTTTCATACAGTTCAGCGTAGCGTCCGGTGCGTACTTGTTGGTTGACGAACAGGTTCAGATAGTTGATCAGGCCGTATTCATTGCGCTTGGCGGCCAGGGCTACGTAGTCGATGACATACGGCGCGGTGCCCGCGGTTTTCAGGCCTTTGTATTTGCCGGACTTGATGGTCGCGGCGGCCACCGTATTAGTCACCACCGACGCATCGATATGGCCCTGGGCAACGGCGAGGATCGTGTCGTTCTGCGTTTGATAGGCGCGGAAGCTGCCGCTGCCCCATTTCTTCTGGTCTTTTTCCAGGGCAATGGCTTCAAAGGTGCCGCTGGTATTACCGACGGGTTTGCCCTTGAGGTCTTCGTATTTTTCAATCTTGGTGTCTTCCCGAGTCAGCACCACCATGGAGAACGCGAAATAGGGAATGCTCATCGCCACGGTCTTGGCCCGCTCCAGGGTGTCGGACGTCGAGGCCACGATAATGTCGGCTCGGCCCGAGACCAGCGCCGGAATTCGATCAGGGAATGGCGTCTCGACAATCTCGGCGGTCACGCCCAGTACTTTCGCCAGGTCGTTGCAGTAATCGACATCAAAGCCGACCGGGACATTCTTCTCATCGCGCATGCCCATGGGCGGGAAGTCCAGCGTCACCGCACAGCGCAGCTTGCCGGAATCGATGATGTCATCGAGTTTGTCGGCCTGGGCGGTACTGATCAGAGAAACACTCATTGCGGCAAGGAGGGTTGCAGCGACAGCTGGATTTTTCATAAACGCCTCATGATGTGAGTGAAGAAATCAGGATAAGTAATTTCGTATACGATATTTGATATGCACAGGTTGTGCCTGTTTTGTCGGAATGACTATAAGCAGCGGCCTCAGCGGTTTACTGGGAAATTCGGCAAGACTTGGCTGTTACATAAGGGAGCAAATAGTGGGCGGGGTGCTTCATTGGTGCACAGGTGACCGGGCGTCTTCCTTTCCCAAATGCGACTCGCGGTATTGGCTCGGGGAAAATCCGGTCAGGGCGCGAAACTGACGGCTGAACGCGCTGTGGTCGGTGTAACCGCAGCGCAGGGCGATTTCGGTGATGGACATGTCCTGCAGCAACAGTCGCGAAGCCTCACCCAGACGCGCTTTGTGAATCATCTGTCGGGGCGTGAGCTGGAAGATGCGTTTGCATTGCCGTTCCAGTTGCGCGATGGACAGGCCCGCGATGCTTGTCAGCTCGGCAAGGGTGATGGGCCGGGCGAAATGCTCGCGAATATAGGCGTCGACCGCCACCAGCTTGGGGTAGGCCGGATGCGTCGATTGCGGCAGTTGCAAGTCACGGGAGGTGCCTGCCAGGCCGATGATGTCCCCGGATTGATTTCTCAACGCCAGTTTGTGGGTCAGGCACCAGACCGGCTGGTTGCCATAATAAAGGTGCAATTCCAGCTGATCGGTAAGCTGCCTGCCATCGGCCAGTACGCGCCGATCCTGTTCGGTGTATTGCGGGCCGAAGCGCGCCGGGAACACCTCTTCGGCAGTGCGCCCGACCAGATCACTCTTGTGCTTGAAACCCAGACGAAACGCCAGCGTGTGGTTGACCAGCGCATAGCGCGCCTGGGTGTCCTTGATGAAAAACACCACCCCCGGAATCGCATCCAGCAACGGCGCCACCAGTTCAAGACTGGCGAGCAATTGTTCAAGATTGCGCGGCGCGGGGGTTTGGGTCAGGTCGAGCATTGCGGGTGTCCCATGTCGATACCGTCTTGATCCTCATCACACAGCCCGTGGGACCGGCTTTAGCCGGGAGGAGGCCGGTACATTCGCAGCAGTTGCGTCGTCAGACCTTGTGCCATCCCGGCTGAAGCCGGTCCTACGGATCCGTCGGATTTGGCTCCTACAGTGCCCCGTATTTCAATCAAGTTCCATCAACGTCTCCACCCGCGCCGGGCTGAAGGGCGGGCGTGCTGCGGGTGGTTCCCAGCCGAACAGGGTTTGCGTGGCGGTTGAGCAGATGCGCCCCTGGCAAGCGCCCATGCCGCAGCGGGTGGCGAGTTTGGCGTGTTTCCAGTCGCAATGCCCCGCCAGCGCGGCGTAGGAAACGTCCTCGCAACGGCACACCAGGGTATCCGGCTCGGCGAGGTTTTTGATCGCGGGAGCAAGGGCGAAACTGCGCCGCAACGCATCGGCAAAACGCTGCCAGCGCTGACGTTGCGGCCACAGCGCTTGCGCCTGTTGCTGCCAGCCCATGGCCGCCAAACCGGCGATGCGACCCTCAACCAGTGCCAGTTCGCTGCCACCAAAACCGGTGCATTCCCCGGCTGCGTAATGATGCGCCAGGCTAGTCGCCTGCCATTGATCCACAACGATGGCGCGTTCAGCCACCTGACAGCCCAAGGCCTGACCCAATTCGACGTTGGGCACCAAACCGAAGCCGCAGGCCAGCCGTTCACAGGGGATTTCTTCGATACGTTTGCCGCTCTGGATGCACACGGCTTCCAGTTGATGGGTGCCCAGCGCGGCGATCACGTGGCTGCCCGCGCGATAATGCCCATCAAACAGCCCGAACGCCTGCCAGGCCTTGTTCGGCCATCGCCAGAGACTCGCCGCGAAACCGGCCAGCGCAATCATCGAGGCCTGCTCGGCAATGCGTACTACCTGCGCGCCCTTGGCATTGGCGGTCGCCGCACTGGCCAGCAACAACGGCCCGCTGCCCGCGATCACCACGCGTTGGTCCTTCACCGCAAGGCCGCCCTTGATCAAGGCTTGCAGCCCACCGGCCCCGGTGACGCCCGGCAAGGTCCAGCCGGGGAAGGGCAGCAGCAATTCACGGGCGCCGGTGCACAGGATCAGTGTTTCGTAGTTGATCAGCCAACCGCGCTCGGCGTTTTCCACCAGTAATTGCCAAGGGCCGCCACGGGCGATGACTTTGCAGGCACTGTGCAGACGGATGTTGGCAAAGGCCTGCAACTCATCACGCATGGATCGGGCCTGCGCGGGAATATCCGCCTGCGGACCATCGCGCCAGATTTGTCCGCCGGGCAGCGGGTTGTCATCGATCAATGCGATGCGCGCGCCGCCGGGAGCCGCCGCCAGTGCCGCTGCCAATCCTGCCGGACCTGCGCCGATGATCAGTAGATCGACTGTTTCGATCATGGCTGCGTCTCCACATTCATACCGTCCTGGCATAACGTCTGACAGGCCAAACGGCGTTTGCCGTCAATGCTGACCCTGCATTCCTGACAAATCCCCATGCCGCACAACGGCGCACGTCGCTGACCGCTCACCGAGGTGCGGCTGCAACCGTCGCCGATCAGCGCCAAAGCGGCGGCCACGCTTGTGCCGGGAATAACCTCAAGCAGGCGGCCATCAATACTCAATTCAGGCATGGGCGGTGGCTCCGATGAAACGTTGCGGCAGATAAGCGTCAACCGACAGCGGTGAAGGCTTGCGCAATAGTTGTGCGGCAAGCAAGCGCGCAGTGCCGGGCGCGGTTGTGACCCCCAGGCCTTCATGGCCGACCGCCAGCCACAGGCCGGGTTGTCGGGGATGTTCGCCGATCAGCGGCAGACCGTCCGGCGTCGCGGCGCGAAAGCCGGTCCAGCTGCGAATCGCCGTCATCTGGCTGAGATCCGGCAGGAATTCACTGGCCCGACGCAGCATTCGGCCGAGCATCCAGCCTTCGACCTCGGCATCCTGATTATCGAATTGCCGGGAGGAACCGACAAACAGCTGGCCGGTGGGCCGCTGTTGTACGTTGAATGCCACGGAAGGGCCGGTCGCGTTATGGGCGCTGGTGACGTAGCCCAGTTCGACCAACGTATGGCGGATCTGGACCGGATAACGATCAGTGATCAACAAGTGACCTTTCTTGCCATGCAGCGGCAGTTCCGGACATAACTCGCTGGCGTAAATGCCGTTGGCGAGAACCACTGCCGTCGCACTCAGCCACTGGCCGTCAGCCACGCGCAGTCGATTGCCTTGCACCTCAGTGACCTGCGCCGTGCGTTGGCGGATACGCGGCCCATGCCGTTGCAAGAGCCAGCGCGCGGCATTCGGCGCGTAGAGAATCCCGTCGCCACTGACTTTCAACGCGCCATGCAGACCGCTGCGCAAGGCAGGTTCCGCGTCGGCAACAGCTTGTGCGCCGAGCAGTTCGCAGCTCAGGCCGTAATCCTGCAAGGTCTGTTGTTTCGTTCGGGCAGCGTCCATTTCTTCAGCATTGCAGGCCAGCCACAGCGTGCCATTGGTGCGCATGGCGCAATCTTCCGGCAAGTGCGGGGCGAGTTCGCGCCAGGCACGCACCGAATATTCGCTGAGGGCCAGTTCGTCGCGATTGTCGTCCAGCACCACCAGATGGCCCATGCCTGCGGCGGTCGCGGCGGGTCGATTGCAATCGAGCACCAGCACGTCAAGGCCCTGGCTGGCGAGTTCATCAGCGCAGGCCGCGCCGATAATCCCGGCGCCAATGATGATCACATCGGCTGCCCGTTCCGCCGTCACGGGCGAATGCCCCAGGCGAACGGATCGTCGTTGTCTATCAGCAACGTCGCCTCGGCGCTGATGTGGGCGCGGCCGCGAATGGTCGGCACCACGCGTTCGCCCTGCCATTCATAGAAGCCTTCGAACTGGCTGCCAATCACGCTGGCCTGGCGCCAGATCTGCCCCGGCGCGAGTTTACCGTCGGCGGCCAGACACGCCAGTTTGGCGCTGGTGCCGGTGCCGCAAGGCGAGCGGTCATAAGCTTTGCCGGGGCACAGCACGAAGTTGCGGCTGTCGGCGTGATCGTCGTCGGCGAACAGCTCGATGTGATCGATTTCGCCGCCGTCTTCGCCAAGGATGCGCTGGGATTCCAGGGCCTGACGCACCGCCCAGGTGTAGGCGGTGAGCGCGTCGAGATTGTCGCTGCTGATGCTCAGGCCGTGTTCGGCAATCAGGAAAAACCAGTTGCCGCCCCAGGCAATGTCGCCGGTGACGCTGCCAATGCCGGGCACTTCAACGCTCACCGCCTTGCGATAGCGATAGGACGGCACGTTCTGCACGCTGACCGAACCGTCTTCATGGAGCGTGGCTTCGACCGTGCCCACCGGAGTTTCGATGCGATGCACGCCCGCGCTGATGCGACCCAGATGCGCCAGGGAAACCACCAGCCCGATGGTGCCGTGGCCGCACATGCCGAGATAGCCACTGTTATTGAAGAAAATCACCCCCGCACAGGCGTCGGGGTCAACCGGTTCGCAGAGCAGCGCGCCGACCAGCACGTCGCTGCCGCGCGGTTCCAGTACGGTTGCGGCGCGCCAGTCATCGTGCTGTTCAGCAAGGATCTGTCGGCGTTCGGCCATGCTGCCGGTGCCCAGCTCAGGGAAGCCTTCCAGCACCAGGCGCGTCGGTTCGCCGCCGGTGTGGGAGTCGAGGATGCGGATGCGTTTCATCAGGTCACCTGCCGTTGAGAGACGACTACAGGGTGACGCTGACATTGCCGACGGTCTTGAAGGATTTCACCGACGCCGATGACGAAATCGGCACAGCGTCAGACTTCGTGTATCGACTCGTTGGGCAGGTGCGCGTACAGCTCGCGGCACACGCCGATGATGTGGTGATCGATCAGTTCGGCGGCTTTGTCCACGTTGCGATCAGCACAGGCCTGGAGAATCTCCCGGTGTTCCTGATCGGCGCGCAACTTGCCTTCGGCGAAACTCATTTGCAGGCGCAGGTAGCGTTCGACCTTGTCGTGGATCGAGCGAATCAGGTTGAGCAGAAACGGCCGTTCGGCCGCTTCATACAGGCAGGTGTGAAATGCCCAGTTGAGTTCTGCCCAACGTCCTACGTTATCGTCGGTCATGAACTCATCGCAGATGGCCAATGCCCGTTTGATGTGGTCCTCGGTCATCTTTGGCACAGCGAGGCGAATCGCCTGCACCTCCAGCAGCACCCGCACTTCAAAAATCTGCGCCAGCTCCGGCTCGGAAATCCGCGTGACCACCGCGCCCTTGTTGCGCTGGAATTGCACCAGCCCTTCGGCTTCCAGGCGTTTCAGGGCCTCGCGCACCGGGATCTTGCTGACGTTGAAGACTTTGGCGATATCGTCCTGACGAATAGGCTCGTCCTCAGCGAAATGCCCGGAAATGATGGCTTCGCGCAGGTGTTTAGCAATCACTTCGGACGCCGAAGGGGCGACACCGAGGTTGGGAGCGTCAGGCAGAAGAAGGGGCACGCAGATGACTCATGTTGGATTGACTGGCGGATATGGTATACGAAGCGCGCGCTGGCGAGCGCTTCTGTCACGGTGCGTCTGAAAAAAATCAGTGGTTGACGGTAAACGCCAGCATCGCCGACAGCTGGCACAACGGTCGCCCGCTTTCGCTGTGCCACTGATTGAACACTTGCTGGACGATGGCCTGATCGCGCTTGCTGGTCGGCACTTTGTCGACGATTTTTTGCGCGTTCAAGGCGGCCACCACGTCCCAGGTCGGGATGAAAGTGTCTTTGCCGACCATGCGCAGGAAGCGCGGTGTGGACAGTCCGCCCATCTGGTTGCCATGTTTGGCGATGTACTGCCACAGCCCGGTGATGTCATCCACCGGCCATTGCGCGATAAATTGCCCGAAGCTGCCGTGTTCCTGCTCGATGTCGAGAATCAGCTGCGCGTTGCGCGGCACGCTCTTGAGCTTGCCCAGGTGGCGAATGATCCGCGCGTCCTGCATCAGGCGCTCCAGATGATCGGCGCCCATCAGCACGACTTTTTCCGGGTCGAAGCCGTAGAACACCTCTTCGAACGCCGGCCATTTCGCGTCCACGAGGCTGTGCTTCAAACCGGCACGAAACACCCGCAAGGCCATGGTCGACAGATAACGGTCGGCGCTGATGGCTTGCAGTTGTTTGGCGGTCTTGGGCGTCGGCAGATGTGCTTCCAGGGCTTTCGCTGAGCCGAAACGGTTCAGGCAATATTCATTCAGCCATTTGTAGTCTTGCATTCATGCTCCAACGCACGGGTCTGGGTAAAGCTCAGACCGAACCTTCACCCGCAAGTTTGCGGTTGTATTGAAAACGCCAACGCACGTACAGCAACGCGCTGGTGAACACGGCCAGGCTGGCGAGCATTTCCAGCACGCCGAACACCGAGCGGTTGGGATCGTAAGCCGCCAGCGCGCCCTTGATGAAGTACAGATTGACCACGAAGCAGGTCCAGGAATGACTGCGCGTGTTGCCGACCAGCATGCCGGGGGCGAGCAGCAACAAAGGCACCAGTTCGATGATCAGGATGACCCACGGTCGCGCGCCGTGCAGGTCGGCGACAAACAGGTAATAGACGGTCAGCAGGGCGATCAGGCCCAAAAAGCAGATCAGGCTGACGACCCGGCTGATGCGAACCCTGGGTTCAAGCCACTCCAGCGCGGGGAGGATCTTTGGCCGTTTAGCCACGAGGCGTCTCCAGCAGCCGGGCGGTTTTCGCCAGTCGTTGGCCTAACGCGCGACACAGTTCGGTTTCGTGCTTGTCCAGCGGACGCTTGCCGTCGGCACCGGCGTGATGGCTGGCGCCGTACGGAGTGCCGCCGCCGCTGGTTTCCACCAACGCCGACTCACTGTAAGGCAGGCCGGTGATCAACATGCCGTGGTGCAGCAATGGCAGCAGCATCGACATCAGCGTGGTTTCCTGACCGCCGTGCAGGCTGGCGGTGGACGTGAACACGCTGGCGGGCTTGCCGACCAGTGCGCCGGTCAGCCACAGGTTGCTGGTGCCATCGAGGAAATACTTGAGCGGCGCGGCCATGTTGCCAAAGCGCGTCGGGCTGCCCAAAGCCAGGCCGGAGCAGTTTTTCAGGTCATCAAGGGTCGCGTAGAGGGCGCCGCTTTCCGGAATGCCTGGCGCCACGGCTTCGCATTCGGTGGAAATCGCCGGCACTGTGCGCAGACGCGCTTCCATGCCGCCAGCTTCGATGCCGCGTCCGATCTGCCGGGCCATTTCGCTGGTCGAGCCGTTGCGGCTGTAGAACAGAACCAGGATGTAAGGCGCGCTCACGGCAGGATCTCCAATACGTTTTCCGGTGGGCGGCCGATTGCCGCCTTGTCGCCGGCGACCAGGATAGGGCGCTCGATCAATTTTGGATGAGCCGCCATGGCGGCGATCAAATCGTCGTCGCTGAGGCTTTTATCTGCAAGGTTGAGGGTTTTGTAGTCGTCCTCGCCGGTGCGCAGCAGTTGCCGGGCGCCGATGCCCAGCTTGGCCAACAGCTCGCGCAATTGCGCGGCATCGGGCGGGGTTTCGAGATACAGCAGGATGGTCGGGCTCAGGCCGCGGGCTTGCAGCAGTTCCAGCGCGCCGCGGGATTTGGAACAGCGCGGGTTGTGATAAAGCGTCAGATCGGTCATTTGCGGGTCGCATCTTGCGTAAGGTGGCGGCTATTCTAACCGTGTGATGGCACCGGCTGAACATGGGGTGGTGATCGGTCGCAGGTTTGGCTCTGATTCGAAGGCAGTGGGGGAAAACATGGCAAGGCGATTGGCAGCAATAGTGATGATTGTCGGCAGCCTGTTACTGGGCGGCTGCGGCGCGGATCTGGGCGTGGACCAGAATGGCCAGAAAGTGGCGAGCAATCGCATCGACAAGCATTGGCTGGTCATTAACTACTGGGCCGAATGGTGTGGCCCGTGCCGTACGGAAATTCCGGAACTCAACGCCTTGTCCGAGCAGCTCAAGGATCAACAGGTCAGCGTACTCGGCGTCAACTTCGACAACCTGCAAGGCGAAGACCTGAAAACGGCAAGCAACGCGTTGGGTATCAAGTTCACTGTCCTGGCTCAGGACCCCGCCGAACGCTACGAACTGCCGCCCAGCGAAGCCTTGCCGGTGACGTACATCATCGACGACAAGGGCAAGCTGCGTGAGCAACTGCTGGGCGAACAAACCTCGGCCGGTGTTGCGCAGCGGTTGAAGGCGTTGCGTGGGGAGGGGTAGCTCCAACGCCTGCGGGAGCGAGGCTTGCCCGCGAATCAGGCGCCTCGGTGGGCCAGATATACCGCGTGATTGTTCATATCCCGCAGGACCGGCTTCAGCCGGGAGGAGTCAGGTACATTCACAACAGTCGCGTCGTCAGACCTTGCGCCCTCCCGGCTAAAGCTGGTCCTGCGTATCTCAATCAGCTCTCTTCCCAAAACCGCAGCGGCTTGCCTTCGGCGGGCCACAGGCGCAGTTGATCGATGGGTGAGATGTCCCAGCGCTGGACTTTGTCCAATGCCTGCAGGAAACGCTGTTCCTGTTCCATCAAGGCCGGCGGGCAGAGTTTGCGGGTGCTGCCCACGGGGCCGAAGTTGATGCTTTTTTCGTCCAGGGTGTACGACGCGAACCAATGGTTACAGCCGCCCGTGCCGTAGGCGCGACCGTCCGCGCCGAGGGTCATGGTCAAATGGCTGCTGTCGATCAACGGCCGCTCACCGATCCACTCCAGCACATAGCTTTGATCCTGTTTGATGGGCAGCGGCTGAGCCGCACAACCGACCAGCAACGCGCCGCCAATCAGCCCCAGGAAAGCCAGCTGTTTCATGCGGCTTTCTCCTGGCACTTCTTGCACAAGTGTTTCTCGCCGACGGTTTTCCAGCCCAACTCGGCAATGCGTGCAGCGGCAGCCGGTTTTTGCGCCGAGACCCCTTGTTTGGCGTCAACCATGAACTCGAAATCCAGCACGGTGGCGCAACTGTCGCAGTTGACCTTCCACTGATGGATCGCCAGCTCGTCGAACACCGGACCGCTGGCCACGGCAATCCATTGGCCGGGCGGGTTGATCAAGTGCCGCACCTTGGCGACGGTCAGGCGCATGTGCAGGGTTTTGCTGCCCTTGATGGTCACCAGCAACTGATCGTTGTCGTGAATCGAGCCGCCATTACCGGTGACTTGATAGCGACCGGGCGCCAGGGTGCGGCACTCGGTCAGGGTGTGTTGCGGGTTGAGCATGCTGTAGCGAAAATCGTGTTCGGCCATGGGGTCCTCCAAATTGCGCGCATCCTAACATGCGTTCGACGCGCGCTGTCCCTGTTAACCGACCACCAGATTCTGCGCAGCGCCATTGGCCCAGGCGGCGATGTTGTCCAGCGTGGTCTGCGCGATGGCGCCCAGTGCTTCCTGAGTCAGAAACGCCTGATGAGCGGTAATGATCACGTTGGGAAAGGTCAGCAAACGGGCCAGGACATCGTCCTGCAACGGCAGGTCGGAGCGGTCTTCGAAGAACAACAGCGCTTCTTCTTCATAGACATCCAGCCCCAGGTAGCCCAGTTGCCCGCTTTTCAGCGACTCGATCAGTGCCGGGGTATCGACCAGCGCGCCGCGTCCGGTATTGATCAGCATCGCCCCGGTTTGCAGGGTGGCCAGCGACGCTTCATTTATAAGGTGTCGGGTTTGCTCGGTTAGCGGGCAGTGCAGGCTGATGATCTGCGCCTGGGCCAGCAGTTGCGGCAGGCTCACGTATTCGGCACCCAGTGCCTGCACTTGCGGATTGGGGTACGGATCGTAGGCCAGCAGCTTGCAGCCGAAACCCGCCATGATTTTCGCGAACGTCGCGCCGATCTGCCCGGTGCCGACGACGCCCACGGTCTTGCCGACCAGATCGAATCCGGTCAGCCCGTGCAGACTGAAATCCCCTTCGCGGGTGCGGTTGTAGGCGCGGTGCAGATGACGATTCAGCGCGAGAATCAAGGCAACGGCATGTTCGGCTACGGCGTGGGGCGAGTAGGCCGGGACGCGAACCACACTGATCCCCAGCTTCTGCGCGGTAGGCAGATCGACGTGGTTATAGCCCGCCGAGCGCAAGGCAATCAGTTTTGTGCCGCCCGCAGCCAGGCGTTCCAGCACTGGCGCGCTCAAGTCATCGTTGATGAACGCACATACCACCGGATGCTTGTCTGCCAGCGCCGCGGTTTCCACAGTCAGGCGCGCCGGTTGAAAGTGCAGTTTCAGTTCGGCGGGCAGTTTCGCGGCGAGAAAGCTGTCGCGGTCGTAGGTCTGGCTGCTGAAAATAAGGGTGTGCATGAAGGTAGAGGGTTCCTTGGTTTGTGGGCGCGAGCTTGCTCGCGAAGACCCCGTTTCAGGCTCGGAAGTTTTGAATCGACTGCTCTATTCGCGAGCAAGCTCGCTCCCACACATTGATTCCGGCAGCGCGCCTCAAACACTCACCCGCGCCTCGATGGTCAGGCGGTTGATGGCTTTTTCCAGGTTGTCCAGAGCCTCATGGACTTCCGGGGCATTTTGCTTGAGCAGGGTTTCGCTGCGTTGACATGCGGCACGTAACTGTGGAACTCCGCAGTATCGAGTCGCGCCATGCAGGCGGTGGACCCGTTCGATCAGACCGGCATGGTCATCCGTTTCCCGTGCCGTGCGGATCGCTTCGCGGTCGCTTTCCAGGGAGGCCAGCAGCATGGCCAGCATGTCGGCCGCCAGATCAGGCTTGCCGGCGGCCAGGCGCAGGCCTTCTTCATTATCGAGGACGTCCAGATCGGCGCTGCCTCGGGCTTTCTCGGCGCGCGGCTCCGGCATCTGATTGCGCAGGGCCAGCCCCGTCCATTTGAGCACCACCTGGGCCAGTTGCCGTTCGCTGATGGGCTTGGTCAGGTAATCGTCCATGCCGCTTTGCAGCAGGGCGCGCTTCTCGTTGGCCATGGCGTGAGCCGTGAGGGCGACGATGGGCAGCGATGAGCTCTGGCGCTCGACTTCCCATGCGCGAATGGCTTCGGTGGCCTGGCGACCGTCCATGCCCGGCATCTGCACGTCCATCAGCACCAGATCAAAGGTGTCGGCCTGCACCGCTTGCAACGCAGCATAACCACTGTCGACGGCGACCACTTCTGCGCCCATGTCTTCCAGCAGCGTCTGGACCAGCAACAGGTTCGCCGGGTTATCGTCCACGCACAGCAAGCGCGGAGGTCGGCTGGACAGCGGTTCGACGGCATCGCTGCGAATGACCTTGGGCATGATCAGTTCAGACAAGGTGCGGCGAAGCTTGCGGGTGCAGACCGGTTTGGCCTGCAGTTGGGTATAGATATCCGGCACCGACAGCTGAAACAGCGCCTGTTCGGTGGTCGGGCACAGCACCAGAACTTTGCAGCCGAGGTTTTCCAGATCCCAGATGTGCTGGCGCAGGCGTTCCGGCGGCAGTTCGTGGGCCGTGATGCCCAGCACCGCGAGGCTGATGGCTGCCGGAGTCTGGTGCGCAGCGGTCACGCCGTTGAGCAGGTTTTCCAGATTATTGAACACCAGCGTGTCCAGGCCGCAGTCTTCGAGTTGATGCTCCAGTGCCTGGCGCGCCAGGTCGTGGTGTTCCAGGACCGCGACGCGCAAACCGAGCAATGGCAGCGCTGGCAGGTCTTCGATATCGTCCCGTGCCTTGGGCAGATTGAGGCTGATCCAGAATTCCGAGCCTTCGCCGGGGGTGCTGTCCACGCCGATCTCGCCGCCCATCTGCTCGATCAGGCGTTTGGAAATCACCAGTCCCAGCCCGGTGCCGCCCGGCTGCCGCGACAGCGAATTGTCCGCCTGGCTGAAGGCCTGGAACAGCGCGCGCACATCCTGGCTGGAAAGGCCGATGCCGGTGTCCTGCACGCTGATGCGTAACTGCGCGCTGTCTTCGGTTTCGTCTTCGACCATGGCCCGGGCGACGATGGTGCCCTCGCGGGTGAACTTGATGGCGTTGCTGACCAGATTGGTCATGATCTGCTTGAGCCGTAACGGGTCACCCAGCAACGACAGCGGCGTATCGCGATACACCAGACTCACCAGCTCAAGCTGCTTGGCATGGGCGGCCGGGGCGAGAATGGTCAAGGTGTCCTGCAGCAGGTCACGCAGATTGAAGGGCACATTGTCGAGCACCAGCTTGCCGGCTTCGATCTTCGAGAAGTCGAGAATCTCGTTGATGATGCTCAACAGGCTGTCGGCGGATTTTTCGATGGTGCCCAGGTAATCAAACTGGCGCGGGGTCAGCTCGCTTTTCTGCAGCAGGTGGGTGAAACCGAGAATGCCATTGAGCGGCGTGCGGATTTCATGGCTCATGTTGGCGAGGAATTCGGACTTGATGCGGCTGGCCTCAAGGGCTTCTTTGCGGGCGAGGTCCAGCTCGATGTTCTGGATTTCGATGGTTTCCAGATTCTGCCGGACGTCTTCGGTGGCCTGATCGATGCTGTGTTGCAGTTCTTCCTGAGCGTTCTGCAACGTGGCGGCCATACGGTTGATGCCCGAGGCCAGTTCGTCCAGTTCCAGACTGCCCAGCGGCGGCAGGCGGGTTTCCAGATTGCCGTCCTTGAGTTGGGCCACGGCCTGCTTGATGCGGGTGATCGGCACGTTGATCGTGCGGCTCATACGCAACGCGAGCATGGCGGTCAGTGCCAGGCCGGCAGCGATCAGCAACAGGCTGGCAAACATGCTGCGATACCCGCGCAACAAGGTGCCGGTGTGGGACAGTTCCAGCTCTACCCAACCCAGCAGGCGATCCGCTTCTTCGGGCACCATGGCGCCGGTCAAATGCCGTTGGCGGCCAAACACTGGCAACAGATAGCGCGTCGCATCGTTGCCCGAGCGTTGCAGCAGGTGCGTGGCGCTGCCGATGGGTGCTTCGTTGATCATGCTCGGCCCGGCATGGGCGAGGATCTCGCGTTCCGGGCTGAGGAACGACACCGAACGCACATCGGTCTGTTCCAGGGTCTGAACGGCAATGCGCTCCAGCAAAACCTTGTCGCTGCGACCCAGCGCGGGTGCTGCCAGCGGCGCCAGTTCTTCGGAAATCATTTCCCCGCGCTGCAGCAACTGGTTTTGCAGGTCATAGAGCTGCATCCAGGTGAAATAGCCGCCCAGTACCGCAGCCATGAGGCTGGCGGGCAGGATGGTCAGCAGCAGTACGCGGCCTTTGATGCCCAGCTTGTTCAGCACGCTCTTTCTCCAGCAGGCCAGGATGTCCAGACTCGGTTCAGCATCGGCGCAGGCCAATACTCACGCAGTGTAGCGATTTTGAGCGCCTGCAATCTCGGCATCTTACAGCGCCACACGTCAGGCATGGACCTGCCATACGTCAACAGCCTTCAGCCTGCTTGCTCATCCCCCGTCAATCTTGAATAATCGGCGATTGAGAATTAGTCGCGAAAGATAATGAATCCCGAAACCATTCACCTCCCCAACATCCTGGTTATAGAAGACGACCCGGTGCTCGGCGCTTATGTGCATGAGCAGTTGGGCCGGTGCGGTTTTCAGGTGACCTGGCAGCAGAACGGCAGCCAGGGACTTGTCCAGGCGCAAAGCCAGCCATTTGACGTGGTGCTGATGGATATCCTGCTGCCGGGCATGAGCGGGCTGGAGATCCTGACTCATCTGCGCCGCAGTCATAGCTTGCCGGTGATCCTGATGTCGGCATTGGGCGCGGAAACCGACCGCATTACCGGCTTTCGCAACGGCGCCGACGATTACCTGCCCAAACCGTTCAGCATGGCCGAGTTGCGCGTGCGTATCGAAGCGATCCTGCGCCGGGTCGCCCTGGAACGCCGCCATGCGCCGGCGCCGGTGAAATTGCCGGGGCAGGGCAGTCGCGAGCTGGTGTTCGACGAGGCGCTGTACGATGTCAGCTTTGAGCAACGTCGCGGCGATCTGACCCGCAGTGAATATCGCTTGCTGGAAACCCTGTGGCGTAATCCCGAAGACGTGCTGAGCAAACCCTTCCTTTATCAGCATGTGTTGCAGCGCGGTTATGCCCAGCATGATCGCAGCCTGGACATGCACATCAGCCAGATCCGCCGCAAGCTCAAGGGCATCGGCTATCTGGAACGACAGGTGCAGACGGTATGGGGCAAAGGTTATGTGCTGACTGCTGCACAAGCCGATGATTGAGTCCTTTTCCCGTCTACCGGGCAAACATTCGCTGTTCTGGAAGCTGGCGTTCCTGCTGGTTGGTTTTTGCCTGTTGATGATCTGGCTGAGCCTGACCTGGGGTCGCTACGCCGAAAAGCGCAACGCGTATCTGTCCGACGAAGCTCGCTCCACCCTGACCGATTACGCCGCCGAGGCCGAACGCGCCTGGGTCACCGGGCAGCAGGCCGGCGTCGACGCCTGGCTGCAGCAGGTCGGTCGCAGCGAAAGCGGCTGGGTCGGGGTGATCGGCGCTGATCTGCAATCGTTGAGCAGCTATCCGCTGAGCGAAGTCGACAGCCAGCACATGACTTTTTTGCGCGGCCTGGACTGGCCCACCAGCAGTCGCTCGCGGACCACGCCCTGGCTGAAAATCCCGTTTCCCATGGACCCCACGGCGGGCAGCCTGGTCATTGAGTTGCCCAAACGCTTCGTGCCGGGCCATTACGTGATGCTCTGGCGGGTGCTGACCAATGGGGTGATTCCTGGGGTCTTTACCCTGCTGCTGTGCGTGGGGTTGTATCGCTTGCTGATCCAGCCGCTCAATCACCTGCGCGCCCAGGCCAACGCCTGGCATGCCGACCAATTGGCGCAACGCTTGTCCAGCCAGATGACCAATCGTCAGGACGAACTCGGTGAATTGAGCCGCGCCTTCGATCAAATGGCCGAACGGCTGTACAGCACCGTGACTGTCCAGCAGCAACTGTTGCGCGACATGTCCCATGAATTGCGGACCCCTTTGAGCCGCTTGCGGGTGGCCTGCGAGAGTGAGCAAAGCCTCGTCGATTTGCGGGGGCGCCTCGGCCGTGAGGTGGACGGCATGCAGCGTCTGGTGGATGACACCTTGCAACTGGCCTGGCTCGACACCGAGCGTCAGCAACTGCCCAAGGAAGACATTCAGGTACTGGCGCTCTGGGAAATGCTCGCCGAGAACGCCTGTTTCGAAAGCGGCTGGCCCGCCGCCCAGCTGCAGTGCGATCTCGACGCCGATTGCTGGGTCTGTGGCCACCTCAATACCCTGGCTCAGGCGCTGGAAAATATTCTGCGCAACGCCATTCGTCATTCACCGCCGCAAGGCATCGTGCGCCTCAGTGGCAAGCATGACGGGGAATTCTGGCAACTCTGGCTCGACGATCAGGGCGGCGGGGTGGACGAGGGCGAACTGGAGCGAATATTTGCGCCCTTCACTCGCCTGGACGGCTCCCGCCCCGGCAATGGAGGCTTCGGCCTCGGCCTGAGCATCGCCCGCAACTCCCTGGCCCTGCAGGGCGGGATGTTGTGGGCGGAGAACATCGAAGGCGGGTTGCGATTGAAGATGCGGTTGTTGGCGAAGAACTGAGGCTTTTGATCTCGCTTTTCCGTACGAAGATGTTGCAAACACCGCCAAACGCGCGTCGGGAGGCTGAGTGGAGGTGTCGTGGTGGGGTGCGCTCGGCATGGATGCCGAGCGAGCGCCGTTGCGCCAGGGATGGCGCGTCGGCGCGTCGCCCCACCACGACACCGGAGCGAAGGAACCGCTGCGAAGCAGGGGCCGGACGTCAGCGCAGAATGGTTTCCCCCCTTTGCCGAAACAAAGGGGGTCGACCGTCAGGGCGAAACCTCTATAAGCCGCACCGCAAATGCTGTTGTTGCTACCCAATTCAAAAAGCAATAGAACCTTAGCCAGCCGCGAAAACCCATCAGCTAGGTTGTCTGAGCCGGCCCCTTCCCGGATAAATCCGGTCCCACGATGATTTGCAAGTATCGCACCCGTTGGATATCCAAGTTCGCAGACAAGCCTTGCAACGAATAGCGGCGCGGCATAGCGCCTTATTCCTTTTAGCGATAACCCCCGCACTTTGCGTGATATGGGGTTTTGGCGTTTGCCGTTATGATAGGCGCCCCCGCAGTCTGGATTGCGAATACGCCATGACCCTGCAGTACCCAACCATTGCCGATTGCGTCGGCAACACCCCGCTTGTGCGTCTGCAACGTATGGCGGGCGATACCAGTAATATTCTTCTGCTCAAGCTGGAGGGTAATAACCCGGCTGGGTCCGTGAAAGACCGTCCGGCGCTGTCGATGATTACCCGCGCTGAATTGCGCGGGCAGATTCACCCCGGCGACACCTTGATTGAAGCGACTTCCGGCAATACCGGCATCGCCCTGGGCATGGCTGCGGCGATCAAGGGTTACCGGATGATTCTGATCATGCCCGACAATTCCAGCGCCGAGCGCAAGGCGGCGATGACCGCCTATGGCGCCGAGTTGATTCTGGTCAGCAAGGAAGAGGGCATGGAAGGCGCCCGCGACCTGGCTGAACGCATGCAGAACGAAGGTCGCGGCAAGGTGCTCGATCAGTTCGCCAACGGCGATAATCCCGAGGCGCACTACACCAGCACCGGCCCGGAAATCTGGCGGCAGACCGGCGGCACCATTACCCATTTCGTCAGTTCCATGGGCACCACCGGCACCATCATGGGCGTTTCCCGTTACCTGAAAGAGCAAAATCCACAGGTGCAGATCGTCGGTCTGCAACCCATGGAAGGCGCCGCGATTCCGGGTATTCGTCGCTGGCCGGAAGAATACCTGCCGCGCATCTATCAGGCTGACCGGGTTGATCGCATTCTCGATATGGCCCAGGCCGAAGCCGAAGACACCATGCGTCGTCTGGCGCGCGAAGAAGGCATCTTCTGCGGCGTTTCCTCCGGCGGTGCGGTCGCGGGCATGTTGCGTCTGTCTCGTGAAGTCGAAAATGCGGTCATGGTCGCGATCATCTGTGACCGTGGCGACCGTTACTTGTCGACCGGCGTCTACGACGCGCCCAACTGATGGCCAAACATGAAAGAGGCCTGCGCTTCCAACCAGCAGGCGGTGTTCGGGCGACGCAGATCCCCACCGGAAAAAAACAGCGGCTGACCATCGAGCGTCTGTCCAACGACGGGCGCGGTATTGCGTTTCTCGACGGGCGAACCTGGTTCGTCGCCGGCAGTCTGGCCGGTGAAGAAGTTGAAGCGCGGGTGCTCAACGCCCACGGCAAGGTCGTCGAAGCGCGCACTGAGCGGGTATTCCAGCCGAGCGCCATGCGCCGTCCGGCACCTTGCGTGCATTTCGGCCGCTGCGGTGGCTGTAGCGTGCAGCATCTGCCCCACAGCGAACAGCTCGCCCTGAAACAGCGCATGCTTGCCGAGCAATTGCAGCGAGTGGCCGGTGTCGAGCCGCAAGAGTGGGCGGCGCCTTTGACCGGTGCCGAATTCGCCTACCGGCGACGCGCCCGGGTCGCGGTGCGCTGGGATGCCAAGGCCAAACGCCTGGATGTCGGCTTTCGGGCCGCTGCCAGTCAGGACATCGTTTCCATCGAAGAATGCCCGGTGCTGGTACAGGCCTTGCAACCGATCATGATGCAATTGCCGGCGATGCTGAGAAGCTTCCGCAAACCGCAGGTGCTGGGTCATGTCGAGCTGTTCAGTGGTTCTTCCACGGCTGTATTGCTGCGCCACACCGCGCCGCTGGCCGATGCCGATCTGGCAACCCTGCAAACGTTCTGCAAAGACCATGACGCGCAACTCTGGCTGCATGGCGAAGGCGATCCGCAACCGACGGACGCTGCACAGGCTTTGGGCTATCGTCTGGAACCCTGGAATCTGGACCTGGCTTACCGGCCGGGAGACTTCATTCAGGTCAACGCGGCGATCAATACCGCGATGATCGAGCAGGCTCTGGACTGGCTCGCACCCAAGTCCGACGAGCGCGTTCTGGACCTGTTTTGTGGTCTGGGCAATTTTGCGTTACCCCTGGCCCGACTGGCCCGGGAAGTGGTTGCAGTCGAAGGTGTCGCGACCATGGTCGAGCGTGCGTCGGCCAATGCAATAAGTAATGATCTGCACAACGTAGCCTTTTTTCAGGCGGATTTGTCCCAGCCGCTGGCACAAGCGAACTGGGCCGCAGAGGGCTTTTCTGCGGTACTCTTGGACCCGCCGCGTGACGGTGCTTTCGAGGCGGTACGCAAGCTCAAGGCATTAGGTGCCGAACGGTTGCTCTATGTGTCATGTAACCCGGCAACTTTGGCGCGCGATACTGTCGAATTGGTCAAACAGGGCTACCGATTAAAACGTGCCGGAATCCTCGATATGTTTCCACAGACAGCTCATGTCGAGGCGATGGCTTTATTTGAAGCGAGTAAGTGAGCAGCGGCTTAGGGAATTGAGTCAGCGGTTCACATGGAGTCTCGTTTAATCCGACTGGCCCGCGAATGCCAGTCCTTGCTTGCCCGGCAAGGAGTGTTCGCTCAAGAAGGCCAGCGACTTTAGGCGCTATTCATCGCGCCGTAGGGAAGGTAAGCGACATGGTACAGGTGAGAGCACACCAGCCGATAAACACAGACGGCAGTATCAACCTCGACGCATGGCTGGATCATGTGGTCAGCGTCGACCTGATTTTGGATCGACAAGCCTTGAAAGAGGCCTGTGAGTTTGCCCGCAACGCCGAGCAACAGGACAACGCTTCAAAGAATCGCTGGGCCGAAGGTACCTCGAGTTTCCAGACTGGTCTGGAGATTGCCGAGATCCTGGCCGACCTCAAGCTCGATCAGGACTCGCTGGTTGCGGCGGTGCTTTACCGTGCCGTGCGCGAAGGCAAGATTCCGCTGCCCGATGTCGAGCAGCGCTTCGGCGCGACCGTGGCCAAACTGATCGACGGCGTGCTGCGCATGGCCGCCATCAGTGCCAGCCTCAGCCCGCGCCAGTCTTTGGTGCTGGGCAGTCAGGCGCAGGTGGAAAACCTGCGCAAGATGCTCGTGGCCATGGTCGACGACGTCCGCGTGGCCTTGATCAAACTGGCCGAACGGACCTGCGCCATCCGCGCGGTGAAGAATACCGACGAGGAAAAACGCAACCGCGTTGCCCGGGAAGTCTTCGACATCTATGCGCCATTGGCGCACCGCCTGGGTATCGGCCACATCAAATGGGAGCTGGAGGATTTGTCCTTCCGCTACCTTGAGCCCGAACAATACAAACAGATCGCCAAGCTGCTGCATGAGCGCCGCCTTGATCGCGAGCGCTTCATCAGCGACGTGATGTCCCAGCTGGAAAACGAGCTGCTGGCGACCGGCGTTACCGCCGACATCAGTGGCCGGGCGAAGCACATCTATTCGATCTGGCGCAAAATGCAGCGCAAGGGTCTGGAATTCAGCCAGATCTACGACGTGCGCGCCGTGCGTGTGCTGGTCCCGGAAATGCGCGACTGCTATACCGCGCTGGGTATCGTGCATACCTTGTGGCGACACATTCCGAAAGAGTTCGACGACTACATCGCCAACCCCAAGGAAAACGGCTATCGCTCGCTGCACACCGCCGTCATCGGGCCGGAAGGCAAGGTGTTGGAGGTGCAGATTCGCACCCACGCGATGCATGAAGAAGCCGAACTCGGGGTTTGTGCCCACTGGCGCTATAAAGGCACCGACGTCAAATCCGGCTCCAATCATTACGAGGAGAAAATCTCCTGGCTGCGTCAGGTGCTGGAATGGCACGAAGAACTGGGTGATATCGGCGGTCTGGCTGAACAGCTGCGCGTCGATATCGAACCGGATCGGGTCTACGTCTTTACCCCGGACGGCCACGCCATCGACCTGCCCAAGGGCGCGACGCCGCTGGACTTCGCCTATCGGGTGCATACCGAGATCGGCCATAACTGCCGTGGCGCGAAGATCAACGGCCGCATCGTGCCGCTCAACTACAGTCTGCAGACCGGTGAACAGGTCGAGATCATCACCAGCAAACACGGCACGCCGAGCCGCGACTGGCTGAACTCGAACCTGGGCTACATCACCACCTCGCGGGCGCGGGCCAAGATTGTTCACTGGTTCAAATTGCAGGCCCGGGATCAGAACGTCGCGGCGGGTAAAACCTTGCTTGAGCGGGAGCTGGCGCGTCTGGCCTTTCCTGCGGTGGACTACGACAGGCTGGCGGAAAAAGCCAATCTCAAGACCGCTGAAGACATGTACGCGGCCCTGGGGGCGGGCGATCTGCGCCTGACGCAACTGGTCAACCTGGCGCAGCAACTGGTCGAGCCGGAACGCGGCAACGAGCAGATCGAACTGGTGCCGCGCAAGGCTACTGGCTACAAGCCTGGCAAGCGCGGCGACATCCAGATTCAGGGCGTGGGCAACCTGATGACGCAAATGGCCGGTTGCTGCCAGCCGCTGCCGGGAGATGCCATCGTCGGTTACATCACCCAGGGCCGTGGCGTGAGCATTCACCGCCAGGATTGCGCATCGGTGCTGCAGCTGGGCGGTCGCGAGCCGGAACGGATTATCCAGGTCAGCTGGGGACCGATCCCGGTGCTCACCTATCCGGTGGATATCATCATCCGTGCCTACGATCGCTCCGGTTTGCTGCGTGACGTTTCCCAGGTCCTGCTCAACGAGCGGATCAACGTTCTGGCGGTCAATACCCGCTCGAACAAGGAAGACAACACCGCATTGATGTCGCTGACCATCGAGATCCCGGGTCTGGATGCATTGGGGCGTTTGCTGGGGCGGATTTCCCAGTTGCCAAATATTATCGAGACGCGGCGTAACCGGACGCCTTGAGCCGTATGGGCGGCCCATTCGCGAGCAAGCTCGCTCCCACAGAAACCACCTGGCACCTGTGCAGACTGTGTGAAAACTACTGCGCTCGACAATACTGCGTTAAAAACAGGCGAAAAATGCTCATTTAGAACACCTAGACTCCGCTTTTTCGCCTGTTTTTGCCTTGTCTTGTCATCGCTCGTGACGTTTTCACACAGTCTGTGTGGGAGCGAGCTTGCTCGCGAAGGACGTTCCGTAAATAAAGAATTGGAAACCCCAATGCACACTCTCGACGACCTGCTCCACCTCATGGCCCGGCTGCGCGATCCGCAGTTCGGTTGCCCATGGGATGTGCAGCAGAATTACGCCAGCATCGTGCCGCACACCCTTGAGGAAGCCTACGAAGTGGCCGACGCCATCGAGCGCGGCGACTTTGATGATCTAAAGGGCGAGCTTGGCGATTTGCTGTTTCAGGTGGTGTATTACAGCCAGCTGGCCAGGGAAGAAGGGCGCTTCGAGTTCGACGGTGTGATCGACGGGATCACCCGCAAACTGATCCGCCGCCATCCCCACGTGTTCCCAACCGGCGATTTGTACGCGCCGCTGGAAACCCCGCGCTTGAGTGAAGAGCAGGTCAAGCAGCGCTGGGAAGAGATCAAGGCCGAGGAGCGCGCCGATAAGGCCGCTGTGCCTGAACAGCTGTCCTTGCTCGATGATGTGCCGGCGGTATTGCCAGCCTTGTCCCGTGCCGCCAAGTTGCAAAAGCGCGCCGCGCGGGTGGGTTTTGACTGGCCTGCCGCGCTGCCGGTGGTGGACAACGTTCGCGAAGAGCTGGATGAAGTCCTTGAAGCCATGGCCAGCAACGATGCCGAGGCGATTGCCGAAGAAGTCGGTGATCTGCTGTTTGCCGCCGTCAATCTTGCCCGGCATTTGAAGGTTGATCCAGAAAGCGCCTTGCGTTCGGCTAACACAAAATTCGAGCGTCGCTTCCGATTTATCGAACAGGCATTGCGCCAGACCCATCGTCCCATCGAAGATTGCACCCTCGAAGAAATGGACGCTCTCTGGGGCGAAGCCAAACGTCAGGAAAAGAACGCGCCCAGCTGTGGCTGAGCCCGGTGTATCTGCATAAGTGAGTAGACAATGAGCCTTTCCCTACGCGACCAGTTGCTCAAGGCAGGTCTGGTTAACCAAAAGCAGGCCAAACAGGTCGGCAAAGACAAGCAGAAAGAACAGCGTCTGGCCCACAAAGGCCATATCGAGATCGACGACTCGCAAAAGCGTGCCGCCCAGGAAGCCATGGCCGAAAAGGCCAAGCGCGATCAGGAACTCAATCGCCAGCAGCAGGAGAAGGTCGAGCAGAAGGCCCGCGCCGCGCAGATCAAGCAACTGATCGAAGTGTCGCGCCTGCCGAAGCTGACCACCGAGGATTATTACAATTTCGTCGATGACAAGAAGGTCAAACGCCTTTCGGTCAACAGCCTGATGCGCAGCAAGCTGAGCAGCGGTTCGCTGGCCATCGTGCATCACGCCGGCGGCTACGAAGTCATTCCCCGGGAAGCGGCGCTGAAGATCCAGGAACGCGATCCACGACGCATCGTCTTGCTCAGTGAGCCGACTGAAGAAGTCGATGGCGATGATCCGTACGCGGCCTACAAGATCCCTGATGATCTGATGTGGTAAATGCCAAACAAACAAAACCCGCCAAGTGCGGGTTTTGTTTTGCAGCGATTCTGAAAGTGCGTCTTACTGGTTGCGTCTGCTTTCCAGTTCTTCGAGCTCAGCCTTGTAACGCTGGGCGTCGGACTCGACATGAAACATCCCTACCAACTGATCTTGCTGGTGTACATCCCAGATCTGAATGCCATCAGCGATGGTCTCGTGAGAGATATGGGCGTCGTCGCGTTCAGTAACTCGTACGGTCATGGTTCAGGCTCCTGACTTGAGGCTGCGGCGATGTGTCGCAGGTCTCTGTTATAGGATTTGTTAGGTTCCTGAGTAAATAGCCAGGACGGGCAAGAGTTTGTTGCGCAAATGGAGGGAATGCCGCAGGCCTTGAATTGTCTGGGTTGTGGGGGATTTTCGGGTAAATGAAGGTTTTTTCATGTGGTCGTTGCGCTCCTGGAAACCACCATTTATCACCGGCGCCGCGCTTCTAAATGGGTGGCACCAACAGCATTCGCGGTGCGGCGTATTGAGGTTTCGCCCTGACGGTCGAGTCCTTTTGTTTCGGCAAAAGGACGAAACCATCTGCGCTCAGCCTCCCGACGCGCGTTTGGCGGTGTCTGCCAGATAGCGGCAGGAAAAGCGAAAATCAAAAGCCGGATCAATTCCGTTGGAGCGAGGCTTGCCCGCGAATCGGTATTTCATTCGACACTTTTATCGCCGGAGATGACGCCTTCGCGGGCAAGCCTCGCCAACGGCGCCCATAAAAAACCCCGCTAAAAAAGCGGGGCTTGGTGCAGCGTTGAAGGGCTGACGAATCAGCTGCCTTTGACCGCTTTGCCATTCACCGTGCCGTCTTGCAGCATGATGTTGTATTCCTTGCCGTCGGTTTCGACCTGTTGCAGGCGAACCAGCAGGTAATCCCAATCCTTGGCGAACCAGAGGACGGTGATGCGCTTGCTTTGTGTCGGGTCGCGTACGCGCTCGACCTTGATGGCATCGACCTGGCCCGCTTTGGTGGCGACCTTTTCCGAGCCCAGCACGCGGAAGTCGTAAGTGTCGACTTCATCGCCGTCAACGACCTGATAGCTCATGCTCTTCTTGCCTGCGGCCACATCATGTTGCAGGGCCAGCTGGTAAGTCGATTTGTCGAGAATGCCGCGATTGAGTGGCAGCTTGATCGCATCACCGCGATCGGTGCCGGTCACGAACTTGGTGGACCAGTCGAACACCAGGTCGACCTTCTTGGATTTGCCCAGGCCGCCACGTTCAAAATTGTAGGTTTGTGGCAGCAGTACGTCTTTGTCGACCTTCAGCGTGCTGACTTCGGTCAGGCTGGCAATCATCATGGAAGCCTTGAAATTCAAGGTCCAGGTTCCGTTCGGGCCTGCCGCCAGGCTGCGCTCGGCAGTGCCGCTCATGGGCAATTGCTTCCAGTCGGCGGTATAGCTGGCGGAGAACGGTTGCAGGTCTGCGGCGTGAGCGGCAGGCAGTGCGAGCAAAGCGAAAGCGAACAGCAAAGCGCGACGCATAATATCTCCTAGGTTCGTATCAAGTGGCCATGAGCCGCGAGTAACTGACCGTCCAATAATGCACCTTCTTCGCCAAGGCTCAAGCGGCCTTCGGCAAACCAGCGGACGGCCAGCGGATAAATCTGATGTTCCTGGGCATGAACGCGTTGAGCCAGACTTGCCGCAGAGTCGTCGGACTCTACCGGAATTACTGCCTGTACGACCAGCGGTCCTCCATCGAGTTCCTCAGTGACGAAGTGCACGCTGCAGCCGTGCTCGGCATCGCCAGCCTCCAGCACCCGTTGATGGGTGTGCAAGCCTTTATAGAGAGGAAGCAGGGAAGGGTGGATGTTCAGCAGGCGACCTTGATAATGCCGGACGAATCCGGCACTGAGGATGCGCATGAAACCGGCCAGCACCACGAGTTGCGGCTGGAAGGTATCGATCAGTTCGATCAGTGCGGCGTCGAAGGCCTCGCGACCGTCATAAGCCTTGTGGTCGAGAACGCAGGCTTCGATGCCTGTATCGCGGGCGCGTTGCAGGCCGAACGCATCGGCGCGGTTGGAGATCACCGCGCGGATGCGGACGGGATGATTCCCGTCCTTGAAGCTGTCGATCATGGCTTGCAGGTTGCCGCCGGTGCCGGAGAGCAGCACCACCACATCACAGGTCGCAGGCATCAGTGCGCCTTGAGGTTTTTCAGCTCGACTTGTGCAGCGCCTTCGGCAGCGGTTGCGATCTGACCGATCACCCAAGGCTGCTCGCCGGCTTCGCGCAGTACGTTCAACGCGGTTTCAACGTGCTCTTGAGCGACGCAGATGACCATGCCCACGCCGCAGTTCAGCACGCGGTGCATTTCGTTTTCGGCCACGTTGCCTTGCTGCTGCAACCAGTCGAACACCGCTGGACGCTGCCAGCTGGCGACGTCAACGATAGCTTGTGCGCCTTTTGGCAGCACGCGCGGGATGTTGTCCAGCAGACCGCCGCCGGTGATGTGGGCCATGGCTTTTACCGCGCCAGTGTCCTTGATCAGTTTCAGCAGGGATTTGACGTAGATGCGCGTTGGGGCCATCAACAGTTCGGTCAGCGGCTTGCCGTCGAGCTGGATGTTTTCGATGTCGGCGCCGGCCACTTCGATGATCTTGCGGATCAGCGAGTAACCGTTGGAGTGCGGACCGGAAGACGGCAGGGCGAGCAGGGCATCACCGGCAGCGACCTTGGAACCGTCGATGATGTCGGCTTTTTCTACGACGCCAACACAGAAACCGGCCAGATCGTAGTCTTCGCCTTCGTACATGCCAGGCATTTCAGCGGTTTCGCCGCCTACCAGCGAGCAGCCCGCCAGTTCACAGCCAGCGCCGATGCCGGTCACTACCTGGGTAGCGGTTTCGACGTTGAGCTTGCCGGTCGCGTAGTAATCAAGGAAGAACAATGGCTCGGCGCCGCACACCACCAGGTCGTTGACGCACATGGCGACCAGATCGATGCCGATGGTGTCGTGCTTGTTCAGGTTCAAGGCCAGGCGCAGCTTGGTGCCGACGCCATCGGTGCCGGAAACCAGCACAGGCTGCTTGTAGCCAGCCGGGATTTCGCAGAGGGCGCCGAAGCCACCCAGACCGCCCATGACTTCCGGGCGCTTGGTGCGCTTGGCAACGCTCTTGATGCGTTCGACCAATGCTTCGCCGGCGTCGATGTCTACACCGGCGTCTTTGTAGCTCAGGGAGGGTTGCTTGCTCATAATCCAGGCCTTTAGGGGGGATTCGGGTGGGATCGACGGAAACGGCGGGGCCACTGGAAAACTGCACCTGCGTGCAATGCAGTTTTTCGGGCCGCCACCATCGCCAGTCTGCGAAGGCGCGCGATTTTATCAGGCTTGGGCGGCAGCGGCCATCCTTAGGCCGACGGGCAGGCTTGATCGATACAAAATAAACCGGGTCCGGAGCGCTCTGGCTCGTTTGGCGAGGCCTCTATAAGGTGTAGCCTGCATCTTGAATTTGAATGAATGGCCTTGCTCTGCGGTCTCAGGCAAGCCAGCCATCTAGTTACGGTTATTTTTCTGCCGCTTTTCTGTTCGGGAACTGTCCATGGGTCTCTCAAAAATATTCTTCGCCGGCTGCCTGTCGTTCATCTGCCTGCCGAGCTTCGCCGAAACCGTCAACAATCTTTATCAGGTGCGCGAGCCCGTCAGCGGCCAGACGCCGGATGAGCGCACCCGCGCTACCCAGGCGGCGCTGGATACGCTGGTGTTGCGCCTCACCGGCGACACCAAGTCAGTGCAAGGCCCGGCGCTGGCCGAGCTGCGCAAGAATCCGCAACAAATCATCAGCCAGTTCGGCTACGAGGCCGGTCCGCCGGAATCGCTGCTGGTGGATTTCGATCCCGCCAGCACTGACCGTTCGCTGCGCCAGGCCGGTCTGCCGATCTGGGGCAGCAATCGGCCGACCATTCTTGGCTGGTGGCTGAATGATGCAATCGATGGCTCGAATCTGGTCGGCGACGGTCAGAGCGCTGCCGAGCCGCTGCGGCGTGCGGCCCAGCATCGTGGCTTGCCGTTGCGCCTGCCGCTGGCCGATCTTGGCGAGCAAGGCGTCGGCACCGCAAAAAATCTTGAAGGCAGCGATGCGACGCCGCTCAAGGAGGCGTCCGAACGTTATGGCGCCGACGCGTTGCTGGCGGTGCACGCCAAGGAAGAAGGTGGCCAGTGGCAGGGCAAATGGCGTTTGTGGCTGGGCGAGCAACGCGAACAAGGCACCGCCACGGGCGCGACCTCCGACGCATTGGCTGATGCCGTGCTGTTGGCGGTTAGCCAGCGTCTGGCGCCGCGCTTCGTGGTCAAGCCCGGCGCTGCCAGCGGTTTGTCGCTGGAGGTGCAGGGCATGAACCTGGAGCGTTACGCACAGTTGATGCGTCTGCTTGAGCCTTTTGGCGCGCGTCTCAAATCGGTCGATGGTGATCGGATCACCTATGACGTCAGCGCCAACGCCGATCAACTGCGTTCGCAGTTGTCCCTGGCCAAGTTGCAGGAAGTGCCGGCCGCAGAGGTTGCACCAGCACCGGTAGCTGCCGCGCCAGTCGACGGTATGACCGCTGCACCGGGCGCCGCGCCGATGATCGTTCCGGCGACAGGACCACAATTGCACTTCCGCTGGTAAGTGGCGGTCTGTTTCAAACACTGCTGCATTTTATGAAGTTGAGGAACTTTGATGACTGATACACGGCGCTGGTTTTGGCTCGGCGGGATTGTCCTGCTGTTGCTGTTTGTTTACCTGTTGCACGCGATCCTGACGCCGTTTCTGGTAGCGCTGCTGCTGGCGTATATGGGCGACCCGCTGGCGGATCGCCTGGAAAAGGCCGGATTGTCGCGGACCTTGAGTGTGGTTGCGGTGTTTACCCTGTTCACCTTGATTATGCTGGCGTTGCTGCTGATCCTGGTGCCGATGCTGGCCAAGCAGTTGTTTCGTCTGTATGAGCTGGCGCCGCAAATGCTCGACTGGCTGCAGCACACGGCATTGCCGTGGGCGCAGGCCAAGTTCGGCCTTGCCGATGGTTTCTGGAAGTTCGACAAGGTCAAGGCGGCGATCTCCGAGCACATGGGCCAGACCGGCGACATCGTCGGTATCGTCCTGTCCAAGGCGACCGCGTCGAGTCTGGCGCTGATTGGCCTGATCACCAATCTGGTGCTGATCCCGGTGGTTTGCTTTTACCTGCTGCGCGACTGGGACGTGATGATGGGCAAGCTGCGCAGCCTGCTGCCGCGTCACCGCGAAGGCCAGATCGTCAAGCTGGCGGGCGAATGTCATGAAGTGCTGGGCGCATTCATCCGTGGCCAGTTGCTGGTGATGGTGGCGCTGGGCGTGATCTACGCGGCGGGGCTGATGCTGGTTGGCCTGGAACTGGGCCTGTTGATCGGCGTGATCGCCGGACTGGCGGCCATCGTGCCTTATATGGGCTTCGTGATCGGGATCGGCGCGGCATTGATTGCCGGGCTGTTCCAGTTCGGCGGCGACCTGTATCCAATGATGGGCATCGTTGCGGTGTTCATGGTCGGTCAGGCGCTGGAAGGCATGGTGCTCACGCCGCTGTTGGTGGGTGATCGCATCGGCCTGCATCCGGTGGCAGTGATTTTCGCGATCCTCGCGGGCGGCGAGCTGTTCGGTTTTACCGGCATCCTCCTCGCGCTGCCGGTGGCGGCGGTGATCATGGTTCTGGTGCGCCATGTTCATGACCTCTATAAGGACTCGGACATCTACGGCGGCATGGGCGACCCTGAGTTGTAGGGCAAATTGCTGCATCGCGAAGGACGTGGCGCACGACGAGTGCCCACGTCCTTTTTTATTGCAGGATTTGTCCCGGCAATTGTTCGGCGACCTCGCAAAGCACGCAAACCTTTGATTTTCCTTATGGTCTCGCGCATTGTGTGCCCAGCGTCACGGGTATAAACTTTGCACACTTTACACAGAGGCCCCTAACGGCTCACATGAGCTGTTCAGCCAGCATGAAACCGATTCAGCTGCCCCTCGGTGTGCGTCTGCGTGATGACGCCACCTTCATCAATTACTATCCAGGCGCCAACGCCGCCGCACTCGGCTACGTGGAGCGGCTGTGCGAAGCCGACGCAGGCTGGACCGAAAGCCTGATTTATCTCTGGGGCAAGGACGGCGTAGGACGCACGCATCTGTTGCAGGCCGCGTGCCTGCGCTTCGAACAGATGGGCGAGCCGGCGGTTTATCTGCCGCTGGCGGAAGTCATTGATGAAGGGGTCGAGCTCCTCGACAACCTCGCGCAATACGAACTGGTGTGCCTGGACGACCTGCAAGCGGTGGTCGGCAAGCCCGAGTGGGAAGAAGCCTTGTTTCACTTGTTCAACCGGCTGCGTGACAGCGGACGTCGTCTGTTGATCGCGGCGTCGCAATCGCCTCGCGAACTGCCGGTCAAACTCCCCGATCTAAAATCGCGCCTGACCATGGCTCTGGTGTTCCAGATGCGTGGCCTGTCGGACGAAGACAAACTGCGCGCCCTGCAACTGCGTGCCTCGCGACGCGGGCTGCACCTGACCGATGAGGTCGGGCATTTCATCCTGACGCGCGGCACACGCAGCATGAGCGCGTTGTTCGAGCTGCTTGAGCGCCTCGATCAGGCTTCCTTGCAGGCGCAACGCAAGCTGACCATTCCGTTTCTCAAAGAGACGCTGGGGTGGTAGATCAGGCGTTGGTGTCGCAGGTTGCAGCAGCGTTGCGACATGCCCGGCGAATTCTGATCATCACCGGCGCCGGGCTGTCTGCCGATTCCGGTTTGCCGACTTATCGTGGTGTTGGCGGCCTGTACAACGACAAGACTGCCGACGGTCTGCCGATAGAAATGGCCCTGTCCGGGCCGATGCTGCGTCGTGATCCTGCCCTGTGCTGGAAATACATCGCGCAACTGGCCAAGGCCTGCCTCGGGGCGCAGCCCAATGAAGCGCATTACGCCATCGCCGAGCTGCAACGCAAGAAGCCCGAGTGCTGGGTGCTGACGCAAAATGTCGATGGTTATCATCGCGCTGCGGGCAGCCCGCCGGAGCGTCTGATCGAGATTCATGGTCAGCTGGCACCTGTTTATTGCCAATCATGCGCTGCGCAAGACCCACAATGGACTGCCAACTTGGACCGGCCGTTGCCGCCGCTGTGCAGTCGCTGTGGTGGCATTCTGCGACCGTCCGTCGTTTTATTCGAGGAAATGCTGCCGGAGCTGGCGCTGGAAACCCTGCATCAAGAGATGGCAAAAGGCTTTGATGCGGTGTTGAGCATAGGCACCACTGCAAGCTTCCCCTACATCCATGAACCCCTGTTCAGGACAAGGGTTTGCGGCGGTTTTACGGCGGAGATTAATTTGACGCCTACCGACCAGAGTCCGCAGATGGACGCTTTTTTGCAGTGCCGGGCGGTACATGTCATGAGCGAACTGGTAAGTCACATATAGTTCGATTGAATTTGCAAATGAGGATCATAGTTGGCATAGTCTCGCCACCTTAACAGTCAGCCACGGTTGTGCCCATGCTAGCTCGCTTCGCACCCCTCGTGCCTCTCGCACTCGTATCACTACTGTTCGGTTGCTCGGCCAACATGCCGGTATCTCAACAAGATACGCAGCAACAGCAGTACAAGACGCAGATCACTGCGCAGTCCTCCGTAAGCCGCTCCGATCGCTCGGTGTTGCAGGAAGAACTGGCCACTGAAGCCGAACTGGCTCAGTTTGCCGACAACAAGCCTTATCAGCTGCCAGTCCTGGCTGACAGCATCCTTGAGCGTGGCAAATCCCTGATCGGTACCCGCTACCGTTTCGGCGGCACCTCAACCAGCACCGGTTTCGATTGCAGCGGTTTCATCGGTTACCTCTTCCGGGAGAAAGCCGGCATGAGCCTGCCGCGTTCCTCTCGCGACATGATCAATATCGATGCGCCACTGGTTAAACGCGACGACCTTGAGCCGGGCGATCTGCTGTTCTTCAGCACTGCCGGTCGCGGTCGCGTCAGCCACGCAGCCATCTACCTGGGCGACAATCAGTTCATTCACTCCAGCAGCCGTCGCAGTGGTGGTGTTCGCGTCGACAGCCTGGACGATGTGTACTGGAGCAAGACGTTCATCGAGGCCAAGCGTGCCCTGGCGATGGAATCGCCAAATATCGCGCCGCAGACAACTGCAATGACCACGACTACGCTCAAGCGCCACAAGTAATTGCTACCGTGTTACGCAAAAACAGGCTATAAGCCTGTTTTGCTCATTTAGCGCCCTCGGCAAGCAGCCGCATCCAGCTCAGGTTGTTGTATCCATGTCGATTACGATACGCCTCGCGGTCATTACTCTTGCTGCCTTGCTCGGCGCGTGCGCCAGCGCGCCTCCGCCTCCTCAGCCCCGGATCGTTCAGCGCCCGGTGCTTGCGGCGCCCCCCGAAGTTTTCTCCCCGGCTATCGAAGACGTGATGTTTCGCGCTCTCGGTCTGGTCGGCACGCCTTATCACTGGGGCGGCAACACTCCTGATTCCGGTTTTGATTGCAGCGGTCTGATCGGTTACGTCTACCGTGACGCGGCAGGCATTGCGCTGCCTCGTTCGACCCGCGACATGATCGGCATGCGTGCGCCGAACGTGGGCCGTGAACAATTGCAGACCGGCGACCTGGTGTTCTTCGCCACTGGCGGTGGTTCGCAGGTCAGCCATGCGGGGATTTACGTCGGGGAAGGGCGTTTCGTGCATGCGCCAGCCACGGGCGGCACGGTCAAGCTGGACAGCCTCGACAAGCCGTATTGGCAGCGCGCTTACCTGAACGCCAAGCGCGTGATTCAGCCGTCGAGTCTGGCGCGTAATCCGTAAGAAAGATTGCCTATCGGCTGTCCTGTGGGAGCGAGCTTGCTCGCGAAGAGGTCGGCCGGTTCAGACGCTGTTCCGCCGTCTGCTCCATCGCCTTCGCAAGCAAGCTTGCTCCCACACAGTCTGCACAGGTATTGATTTATTGCGCCGTCGCCGCAGTCACCCGCCAGATCTTGTTCCCCACGTCATCCGCCACCAGCAAACCACCCTGATGATCATTGACCACGCCGACCGGGCGACCCTGGGCTTTTTCGTCGGCATTCAGGAAGCCGGTCAGCAGGTCAATCGGCGCGCCGCTTGGCTTGCCGCCGCTGAATGGCACGAACAGGACTTTGTAGCCGCTGTGCGGTTTGCGGTTCCAGGAGCCATGCTGGCCGATGAACACGCCTTCATTGAACGGCGCCGGCAACGTCTTGCCATCGGCGAACACCAGGCCAAGTGACGCGGTATGCGGACCGACTGCGTAGTCCGGGGCGATGGCCTTGGCCACCAATTCCGGATTCTGCGGCGTCACGCGCACGTCCACATGCTGGCCATAGTAGCTGAACGGCCAGCCGTAGAAAGCCCCGTCCTGCACTGAGGTGATGTAATCCGGCACCAGATCGCTGCCGATTTCGTCACGCTCGTTGACCGCCGTCCAGAGTTTGCCGGTGGTGGGTTCCCAATCCATGCCGTTGGGGTTGCGCAAGCCCGACGCAAAGATGCGGTGGGAGCCACTCGCGGCGTCCACTTCCCAGATCGCCGCGCGACCTTCTTCGGCGGCCAGGCCGTTCTCGGCGACGTTGCTGTTGGAGCCGACCGTCACATACAGCTTGCTGCCGTCCTTGCTGGCGATAACGTTCTTGGTCCAGTGGTGATTCAGCGTGCCGCCGGGCAGATCGACGACTTTGGTCGGCTGCGCGCTGATCGAGGTCTGGCCTTCCTGATACGGGAAGCTGATGAGGCGGTCGGTGTCGGCCACATACAGCTTGTTGCCCACCAGCGTCATGCCGAACGGCGAGTTGAGGTTTTCCAGGAATACCGTGCGGGTTTCGGCAACGCCGTCGTGGTCCTTGTCGCGCAGCAAGGTGATGCGATTCGGGCTTGGAACACCGGCGCCGGCGCGGCCCATGACCTTGCCCATAACCCAGCCGCGAACGCCTTTATTATCGTCAGGCTTGGGCGGCGAATTGGTTTCCGCTACCAGCACGTCGCCATTAGGCAGCACGTACAGCCAGCGCGGGTGGTCCAGATGCTCGGCAAAAGCGGCGACCTGCGTGCCTTTGGCGGCGATAGGCTTGGCGTCTTTTTCCCAGCCCACCGCCGGCGCTATGTTGACGGTCGGGATCAGCGTCTTGTTCGGTTCCGGCAACTTGGGGGACGGCCCGGTGCCGTCGGTGACTTGCAGGGTCGAAGATTCGCCGCAGGCCGCCAGGCCTCCCGCAACCAGTAGCAAAACCGCGAACTGTGGTCTGAGCGTAAACATGATCGATCTCCATAACGGGCAGTGGTCCAGTAATAGATAGAGAAGTCTGGGCTTTCGAGGTTCAACCCGATGCTGAGTTGATTGACGCTCAAACCTCAACGCTCTAACCTGCGCCCTTTGTTTCAGGTGCTCAAAATCCCCGGATTGCTTGAGTGAAACAGGGAAACCGGTAAGGACGCCCATGGCGACCAATCCCGGTGCTGCCCCCGCAACGGTAGATGAGTGAAGCTGTGCTTCATGCCACTGTGTCCGCAAGGACATGGGAAGGCGCACAGTCGGGATTTTCCCGCTCATGAGCCCGGAGACCGGCCTGATCCATTCAATAGCATCACGGCGGGCGATGCTCTGGGCATGACGAAAGTCGTGCTGCCAGTCATTTTCTATTGCCAGCCGTCTGCTTTCGCGTGCCCTCAAGCGGAGAGCTGAGATGAACGAATCCCCCGAACGTGACGAACGCCATTTGGCGCGCATGCTGCGCAAAAAAGCCGTGATGGACGAGCGTATCGCCAGCGCACCCAATGAATGCGGGCTGTTGCTGGTTCTGACCGGTAACGGCAAAGGCAAAAGCAGTTCTGCATTCGGCATGTTGGCCCGGGCAATGGGCCACGGCATGCAGTGCGGCGTCGTGCAGTTCATCAAAGGCAGCAACAGCACCGGCGAGGAGTTCTTCTTCCGGCGTTTCCCCGAGCAGGTTCGCTATCACGTGATGGGCGAGGGCTACACTTGGGAAACCCAGGACCGCCAGCGTGATATCGCCGCCGCCGAAGCCGCGTGGGAAGTTTCCCTGGAAATGCTGCGTGATCCGGCCATTGGTATGGTGATCCTCGACGAACTGAATATCGCCCTCAAGCACGGTTATCTGGACATCGAGCGGGTGCTTGGCGACCTGCAAGCCCGCCCGCCGATGCAGCACGTGATCGTCACCGGCCGTGGCGCCAAACCGGAAATGATCGACATGGCCGATACCGTGTCTGAAATCACCGTGGTCAAACATGCCTTCCAGGCCGGTATCCGCGCGCAAAAAGGCATCGAGTTGTGAGTGAACCGCGTCATTGTCCGGCGGTTCTGATCGCCGCACCGGCTTCCGGCCAGGGCAAAACCACCGTCACCGCCGCGCTGGCCCGTTTGCATCGCAATCAGGGCCGCAAGGTTCGCGTGTTCAAGTGCGGCCCGGATTTTCTCGACCCGATGATTCTGGAGCGCGCCAGCGGTGCGCCTGTTTATCAGCTGGATTTGTGGATGGTCGGTGCCGATGAAAGCCGCCGCCTGTTGTGGCAGGCGGCGGGTGAAGCCGACCTGATCCTGATCGAAGGCGTGATGGGCCTGTTTGACGGCACGCCTTCCAGCGCAGATCTGGCGCGTTATTTCGGCGTACCGGTGCTGGGCGTCATCGATGGCACGGCCATGGCCCAGACCTTCGGCGCGCTGGCGTTGGGTCTGGCGCGCTATCAGCCGGACCTGCCGTTCGCTGGCGTTCTGGCCAACCGGGTCGGCACCGTACGGCATGCGCAATTGCTCGAAGGCAGCCTCACCGAAGGCCTGCGCTGGTACGGCGCGTTGTCTCGGGAAACCGGGATCGAACTGCCAAGCCGGCATCTGGGACTGGTGCAGGCCAGCGAGCTGAATGATCTGGATCTGCGTCTGGATGCCGCCGCCGCAGCGCTGGCCAGCACTTGCGAAGTTGAACTGCCGCCTGCGGTGACCTTCGCCGCGCCGGACCTTGTCCCGGCCGAACCTTTGCTGGAAGGCGTGACCATTGCCGTCGCCCATGACGAAGCCTTTGCGTTCACTTACGGCGCCAGCCTGGATCTGCTGCGCGCCATGGGTGCGCAGCTGGTGTTCTTCTCGCCGATCCGCGATTCAGTGCTGCCGCCTGCCGACAGCCTGTATCTGCCCGGTGGTTACCCGGAACTGCACCACCTGGCCTTGAGCCAGAACGCGTCGATGCTTAACGCAATTCGCCAGCATCATCAGGCGGGCAAACCGTTGCTGGCCGAGTGTGGCGGCATGTTGTATCTGCTGGACGCCTTGACCGATGTCGACGGCCAGCGCGCCGAGCTGGTGGGCTTGCTCGCCGGTGAAGCGGTCATGCAAAAGCGTCTCGCCGCATTGGCGCTGCAAACAGTCGCGCTGCCGGAAGGCGAGCTGCGCGGCCATACCTATCACCATTCGCTGACCAGCACCGAATTGCAGCCCATCGCCCGCGGCATCAGCCCCAACGGCGGGCGCGGCGCGGAAGCGGTCTATCGCGACGGGCGTATGACGGCGTCCTACGTGCACTTTTATTTCCCATCCAATCCTCAAGCGGTTGCGGCGCTTTTCAAGCCATGAATGACCAAGCCTTCAGCGCCGATGAGCGCGCTGCGGTGTATCGCGCCATTGCCGAACGCCGGGACATGCGTCACTTCAGCGGCGGTACGGTCGCGCCGGAACTGCTGGCGCGGCTGCTCGGTGCGGCGCATCAGGCGCCCAGTGTCGGCTTGATGCAGCCGTGGCGTTTTATTCGCATTACCGACCGGGCCTTGCGTTCGCAGATCAAGGCGCAGGTCGAGCAGGAACGGATGCGCACCGCCGAAGCGATGGGCGAGCGTGCCGACGATTTCATGAAGCTCAAGGTCGAGGGCATCGACGATTGCGCGGAAGTGCTGGTCGCGGCGCTGATGGATGATCGTGAGAAACACATCTTTGGCCGCCGCACGTTACCGGAAATGGACCTGGCTTCGTTGTCTTGCGCCATTCAGAACCTGTGGCTGGCGGCCCGGGCCGAAGGGCTGGGCATGGGCTGGGTGTCGTTGTTCGAACCCCAGGCGTTGGCTGATCTGTTGAACATGCCGGCCGGTGCCAAGCCGCTGGCGGTGCTGTGCCTGGGGCCGGTCAGCGAATTTTACCCGGCACCGATGCTGGTCATGGAAGGCTGGACGCAAGAACGTCCGCTCGACGAAATGCTCTACGAGAATCAATGGGGAGTCAGGCAATGAGTGTGGCGCTGTTGAGCGTCGCCGGTGTGGCGCTGGATGCGTTGCTGGGCGAGCCGAAGCGGTCGCATCCGCTGGTGGCCTTTGGGCGGTTTGCCGATCGCATCGAGCGGCGCTTCAATTCCGGCGGACGCGGCTGGCGCAGCCATGGCGTCACGGCCTGGTTTCTGGCCGTGGTGCCGTTGACGTTGCTGGCCACGGCGTTGAGCTGGTTGCCATACATAGGCTGGCTGGTGGAAATTCTCGCGCTGTATTGCGCACTTGGCCTGCGCAGCCTTGGCGAGCACGTCGAGCCGGTAGCCCAAGCGTTGCGCGCCGACGATCTTGACGAGGCGCGGCGGCGGGTCGGCTATCTGGTCAGCCGCCAGACTTCGGAACTGGATGCGACTGAAGTGGCCCGTGCGGCCACCGAATCCGTGCTGGAAAATGGCAGCGACGCCGTGTTTGCCGCGCTGTTCTGGTTTGCTGTCGCCGGTGCGCCGGGCGTCGTGTTGTATCGATTGAGCAATACGCTTGATGCAATGTGGGGCTATCGCAACGAGCGCTTCGAGCGTTTCGGTTGGGCAGCGGCCAAAATCGATGATTTGCTTAACTACATTCCTGCGCGTCTGGTGGCATTGACCTACGCGCTATTGGGCAAGACCCGACTCGCGTTGCGCTGCTGGCGAACCCAGGGTCCGACCTGGGACAGCCCCAATGCCGGTCCGGTGATGGCGGCGGGCGCCGGTGCGCTGGGTGTCGAACTCGGCGGCGCGGCGATTTATCACGGCGAGCTGCATCAGCGTCCGCAGTTGGGCGAAGGTGTGCCCGCCGACGCGCAATCCATCGACCGAGGCTGGCAACTGGTGCAGCGCGGCGTCTGGCTTTGGCTGCTGATTTTATGTGTGGGAGCTGAATTCTATGCTTGAACACGGTGGGCGACTGCGTGCTGCTGCGCGCGACTACGGCATTGCCGAAAGTGAGTGGCTGGATCTTTCCACGGGCATTGCGCCCTGGGCCTGGCCGATAGCGCCGATTACGCCGCAAGCCTGGGCGCGACTGCCGGAAACCGACGACGGCCTGGAACAAGCCGCCTGCGCTTATTACGGCGCTCCCCAAGTGTTGCCGGTGCCGGGTTCCCAGGCGGCGATTCAAGCCCTGCCGCGTTTGCGCGGTGCCGGTAAGGTCGGCGTGTTGTCGCCCTGTTATGCCGAGCATGCCCAGGCCTGGCGCAGCGCCGGCTTCCTGGTCCGGGAAGTGCTGGAACATGAAGTTGATTATTTTCTCGACAGCTTCACGGTGCTGGTGGTGGTCAACCCTAACAATCCCACCGGCCTGAACCTGACGCCTGAGCAATTGCTCAAGTGGCATGCACGGCTGGCGGAGCGGGGCGGCTGGCTGGTGGTGGATGAAGCTTTCATGGACAACACACCGGGCCTGAGCCTTGCCGCTGAAACCTGGCGCACCGGGTTGATCGTCTTGCGCTCGTTTGGCAAGTTTTTCGGTCTGGCCGGGGCGCGGTTGGGTTTTGTGCTGGCTGAACCGCATCTGCTCAAATTACTGGCCAAAGATATCGGACCCTGGGCAGTCAGCGGACCGACCCGGGAAATCGGCGCGGCTTGCTTGAGAGACACCGAAGGCCATTACCAGCAACGCCAGCGCACCGATCAGGCCAGTCAGCGTCTGGTGCAATTGCTGACGCGACACGACCTAACGCCACACGGCAGCTGCGCGTTGTTTCAATGGCTGGTCACGCCCCGTGCGTCAGCGTTGTATGAGTTCTGCGCCCGGCGCGGCATCCTGCTGCGCCTGTTTCTCGATGAAGGCCCGCATCACAGCAGCCTGCGCTTCGGCCTGCCCAGCGATGAAGCGGATTGGCAGCGCCTCGACAGCGCCCTTGGCGAATTCAATCAGGAAAATTCATGACCACCTTGATGGTGCAAGGCACCACGTCGGACGCCGGCAAAAGCACTCTGGTGACAGCATTGTGCCGCTGGCTGACGCGTCAGGGCGTCAGCGTTGTGCCGTTCAAGCCGCAGAACATGGCCCTCAACAGTGCGGTCACGGCGGACGGCGGCGAGATCGGCCGCGCCCAGGCGGTGCAGGCCCAGGCGTGCGGCCTGCAACCGCACACTGACATGAATCCCGTGCTGCTCAAGCCCAACAGCGACACCGGCGCGCAAGTGATTATTCACGGCCGGGCCGTTACCACCATGAATGCGGTGGCCTATCACGGCTATAAAGAAATCGCGATGCGAGCGGTGCTGGAGTCCCATCAACGGCTGAGCGAGCAGTATCCGGTGATCGTCGTCGAAGGCGCCGGTTCACCAGCCGAGATCAACCTGCGCGCCAACGATATCGCCAACATGGGTTTCGCCGAAGCGGTGGATTGCCCGGTGCTGCTGATCGCCGATATCAATCGCGGCGGGGTGTTCGCGCATCTGGTCGGCACGCTGGACCTGTTGTCGCCTAGCGAGCAGGCGCGGGTCAAAGGCTTCATCATCAACCGTTTTCGCGGTGACATCGCCTTGCTGCAACCGGGGCTGGACTGGCTTGAAGCGCGCACCGGCAAACCGGTGGTCGGCGTGCTGCCGTATGTCATGGACCTGCATCTGGAGGCGGAAGACGGCCTCGATCAGCGCCAGACTGACAAGGTCGAACAGGTGCTGAACGTCGTGGTACCGATCCTGCCGCGCATCAGCAATCACACCGATTTCGACCCGCTGCGCCTGCATCCGCAAGTCAATTTGCAGTTCGTCGGGCCCGGTCAGGCCATTCCACCAGCCGACTTGATCATCCTGCCCGGCTCGAAAAGCGTGCGCAGCGACCTGACTTATCTGCGCGCCAATGGCTGGGACAGCGCCATTGCCCGGCATTTGCGCTACGGCGGCAAGCTGCTGGGCATTTGCGGCGGCTTGCAGATGCTCGGCGAGCAACTCCACGACCCGCTGGGGCTGGAAGGCGCGGCCGGTTCAAGTCCCGGCTTGGGTTTGCTGGCCATGAGCACCGTGCTTGAAGAACACAAACAGCTGCGCAATGTGCGTGGCCGACTGTTGCTGGAAGATGTCGAGGTCAGCGGCTATGAAATTCATGCGGGTGTGACCACCGGCGCGGCGCTGGAAAATCCAGCGGTGCAACTGGATGACCATCGTTGCGACGGCGCACAAAGCGCCGACGGGCAAATCCTCGGTACTTATCTGCACGGCCTGTTTGAAACACCTGAGGCTTGCAGTGCGCTGTTGCGCTGGGCGGGACTGGAAAACGTGCAGCAGGTGGATTATCACGCCCTGCGCGAGCGGGACATCGAGCGGCTGGCGGATCTGGTCGAGCAGCATCTGGATGGCGCGTTGTTGCGCGAGTTATGTGGTTTGGGATGTGCCTGACATTGCGGGTGGTGCAGGAAATCCAGGGCTTGTGGAAGCGAGCTTGCTCGCGAAGGCGTTATTTCACGCTCCGCGAAGGCCCCGGATGGGCTGGCCTCTTCGCGAGCAAGCTCGTTCCCACAGGGCATATCGCGCTAGACAAGTAGTTCCGAGTTTTCTAAGAAGAGGCGCACACAAATGCTGCAACTGATCCTCGGCGGGGCGCGTTCCGGCAAGAGTCGTCTGGCGGAAAAACTTGCCAGCGAGTCGCGGCTGGACGTCATTTATATCGCCACCAGCCAACCGGTGGACGCCGAGCTCAACCAGCGTGTCGCGTTGCATCGCCAGCGCCGTCCGGAACACTGGGGGCTGATCGAAGAGCCGCTTGAACTGAACCGGGTGCTGCGGGAAAACGCCGCGCCGAACCGTTGCCTGCTGGTGGATTGCCTGACGTTGTGGCTGACCAATTTATTACTGCTGGAAAACCCCGAGCGCCTGACGCTGGAGCGCGAGGCGCTGCTCGATTGCCTGGCGCTGCTGCCGGGCGAAATCATTTTTGTCAGCAATGAAACCGGGTTGGGCGTCGTGCCCCTCGGTGAGTTGACCCGCCGCTATGTCGATGAAGCCGGCCTGTTGCATCAAGCCTTGGCCGAACGTTGCCAGCGCGTGGTGTTGACCGTTGCCGGCTTGCCACTGACGTTGAAAGGATCCGCATTATGAGTAATTCCTGGTGGCTCAATCCCGCACAGGCCGCCAACGTGGCGGTCCGCGAAGAAGCTCTGGCGCGTCAGCAGCAATTGACCAAGCCCACTGGCTCCCTCGGCCAGCTTGAGCGGGTTGCGGTACAGCTCGCCGGTTTGCAGGGGCAGGTCAAACCAAGGGCCGACGTGCTGTGGATCGCGATTTTCGCCGGAGATCACGGTGTGGTGGCCGAAGGTGTTTCGGCTTATCCCCAGGAAGTGACCGGGCAGATGCTGCACAACTTCGTCACCGGCGGCGCCGCTATCAGCGTGCTGGCACAGCAACTGGCCGCGCAACTGGATGTGGTGGATCTGGGCACCGTCGCGCCGCTGGATTTGCCGGGTGTACGCCATTTGCGGATCGGTGCGGGCACGGCCAACTTCGCCAAGGGCCCGGCGATGACTCAGGAACAGGGTTTACTGGCTTTACAGGCAGGACGTGACAGCGTGTTGCGTGCCAAGGCGGTGGGCAGCGAACTGTTCGTGGGCGGCGAAATGGGCATCGGCAACACGGCGTCGGCCAGTGCCGTGGCTTGCTCTTTGCTGGAATGTGCGGCACAGCTGTTGGTTGGTCCCGGTACCGGTCTGAACGCAGCAGGCATCGCCCATAAAACCCAAGTGATTGAAGCTGCGCTGGTGCTGCATGCCGAGCATGCGGGCGATCCGCTGCAAAGCCTGTTCAGTCTGGGCGGTTTTGAAATTGCCGCGCTGGTCGGCGCGTATCTGGCCTGCGCTCAGGAAGGCATCGCGGTGCTGGTCGATGGCTTTATCTGTAGCGTCGCCGCGTTGGTGGCGGTGCGCTTGAACCCCTCGTGCCGCGAATGGCTGCTGTTCGGCCATCGTGGTGCTGAGCCGGGGCATCGTCACCTGCTGGAAACCCTGCAAGCCGAACCGCTGCTGGATCTGGGCCTGCGCCTGGGCGAAGGCAGCGGCGCGGCGCTGGCGGTGCCACTGGTGCGTTTGGCCTGTCAACTGCACAACGGCATGGCGACTTTCGCTGAAGCCGCCGTGGCAGACCGCCCGGCATGACCTTGCACCTGGACCTGCTGCGCCACGGCGAAACCGAACTCGGCGGCGGCATGCGCGGCAGCCTTGATGATGCCTTGACCGATATCGGCTGGACGCAGATGCGCGCGGCGGTGGTCGAAGGCGGTCCATGGGACCGGATCGTCAGCTCGCCTTTGCAACGCTGCGCGCGTTTCGCCGAAGAACTGGCCGAACAACTGGCGCTGCCATTGAGCCGGGAACCGGCGCTGCAGGAACTGCATTTCGGCGATTGGGAAGGGCGCAGCGCCGCACAGCTCATGGAAACCGATGCCGAAGGGCTGGGATTGTTCTGGGCTGATCCCTACAGCTTTACGCCGCCCAATGGCGAGCCGGTGCTTGCGTTCTCGACGCGGGTCTTGGCCGCAGTGCAGCGCTTGCATGAGAAGTATCGCGGCGAACGCGTGCTGCTGATCAGTCACGGCGGGGTCATGCGTTTGTTGCTCGCTCAAGCGCGGGGTTTGCCTCGGGAACAACTGCTGCAAGTTCAGGTTGGGCATGGCGCGCTGCTGGCGATTACGGTCGCGGCGGGCGGTTTGCTCACGGAGGGTTGAGATGTTGCCGTTCTGGATAGCCCTGCAATTTCTCAGCAGTCTGCCGATTCGCCTGCCCGGCATGCCGCAACCGCAGGAACTGGGCCGCTCGTTGCTGTTCTATCCGCTGGTCGGTGGGCTGTTCGGCGTGCTGTTGCTGGCGTTGAATGCACTGCTCGACGGCGCACCGCTGATGCTTCATGCGGCGTTGCTGCTGACCGCCTGGGTGTTGCTCAGCGGTGGCCTGCATCTGGACGGTCTGGCCGACAGCGCCGACGCCTGGCTTGGCGGCTTTGGTGATCGCGAGCGCACGCTGACCATCATGAAAGACCCGCGCAGCGGACCGATTGCGGTGGTGACGCTGGTGCTGGTGTTGCTGCTCAAGTTCAGCGCGCTCATGGCGTTGATCGAAAATCATCAGCCGCTGGGTTTGCTGCTCGCGCCGTTGATTGGCCGCGCGGCGATGCTGGGTTTGTTCCTTGGCACACCTTATGTGCGCGCCGGTGGCCTGGGCCAGGCCTTGGCCGATCACTTGCCGCGCAAAGCCGGTCAGCAGGTCTTGCTGGTCAGCGCATTGGTGTGTGTGTTGATCGCGGGAGTCTCCGGATTGCTGGCGCTGCTTAGCGTTTTAGTCGGCTTCTTCTGGCTGCGGCATTTGATGCTGCAGCGACTGGGCGGCAGCACCGGCGATACCGCGGGTGCGATGCTGGAGTTGCTGGAAGTGGCGGTGTTGCTGGCGGTGGTGGTTTAAGCCCGCGGGAGCCGAGCTTGCTCGCGAAGAACGATAACGCGGTATATCTGGCCCGCCGCCGCGCCTGATTCGCGGGCAAGCCTCCAACGACATCGGCGTGACGCTGGGCGACGGCGCGGGTCGTCAACATTGACACCATCATCCCTTGCACACATCCTGTTACGGGTATATCCGCGTACCAACTTGGCCGGCTCTGCCTGGAGAATAAGCATGACATCGGTTTGGCGTACTAGTGGTTGGATCCTGTTGGGCAGCGCGCTGATTCTTGCGCTGTCATTGGGGACAAGGCATGGCTTCGGTTTGTTCCTGGCGCCCATGAGCGCCGATTTCGGCTGGGGCCGCGAGGTGTTTGCCTTTGCCATTGCCTTCCAAAACCTGATGTGGGGCCTGGCGCAGCCGTTTGCAGGTGCGCTGGCTGACCGTTTCGGCGCCGCCAAAGTGGTGTTCGTCGGCGGGGTTCTCTATGCCATTGGCTTGATGACCATGAGCATGGCTGACTCGCCCTTGAGTTTGTCTTTGAGCGCCGGCCTGTTGATTGGCATTGGTCTGTCAGGCACTTCGTTTTCAGTGATTCTCGGTGTGGTCGGGCGCGCGCTGCCTGCGGAAAAACGCAGCATGGGCATGGGGATCGCCAGCGCCGCCGGATCGTTCGGCCAGTTCGCCATGTTGCCCGGCACGCTGGGATTGATCAGCTGGCTGGGCTGGTCCAGTGCGTTGCTGGTGTTGGGCGTGCTGGTTGCGTTGATCCTGCCGCTGGTAATGATGCTCAAGGACGTTCCTACCGCCTTGGTCGGTGGCGAGCAGACCCTGCGTGAAGCGCTGCATGAAGCCTGTTCGCATTCCGGCTTCTGGTTGCTGGCCCTGGGCTTTTTCGTCTGTGGCTTCCAGGTGGTGTTCATCGGCGTGCATCTGCCGGCCTATCTGGTGGATCAGCATTTGCCCGCCAAGGTTGGTACCACGGTGCTGGCGCTGATCGGTCTGTTCAATATCTTCGGGACCTATACGGCGGGCTGGCTGGGCGGGCGGATGTCCAAGCCGCGCCTGTTGACCAGTTTGTATTTGCTGCGAGCGGTGGTGATTGCACTGTTCCTGTGGGTGCCGTTGAGCGAGACCACGGCGTATCTGTTCGGTGTGGCGATGGGCCTGCTCTGGCTCTCGACGGTGCCGCTGACCAATGGCACGGTCGCCACGCTGTTTGGCGTGCGCAACCTGTCGATGCTCGGTGGCATTGTGTTCCTGTTCCACCAGTTGGGCGCCTTTCTCGGCGGTTGGCTGGGTGGCGTAGTGTATGACCGGACCGGAAATTACGACTTGATCTGGCAGGTGTCGATCCTGCTCAGCCTGCTGGCGGCTGCGCTTAACTGGCCGGTTCGCGAGCGTCCCGTGGCGCGATTGCAAATGCAGGGGAGCGCGCTGTGAACAGGCTTTGGAGCTGGGGCGCCGGCTTCGGCATTGCGCTGTTGCTGACGCTGGTCTGGTGGGCGTGGCAAGGCGTCGGTCTGGCTGCGTTGCAGTTGGGCATGGGTGCTTGCTGACGCTGAAAGGCAGAATCCGCACGGCCGACGTTATCCGTTCGACTAGGCATTTATTGCTACGAAGGGTAGCGTGTCGACAGACAATAACTATCGCGCCTTCCGTGCGCTCAGGTGCCGTATGACCCTTCGCTGGCTTTCTCTCTCGCCGCTTATGCTTGCCATGGCTGGTCCGGCGCTGGCCGCCGAATGTCCGTCGTTGTTGCAGGGCGAGCTGCCCAAATTGCGCGCCAAGGAAAATATCGACTTGTGCCAGCGCTTCGCCGGCAAGCCGATGCTGGTGGTCAATACCGCCAGTTTCTGTGGCTTCGCGCCGCAGTTCAAAAGCCTGGAGGCGCTCAATCAACGCTTCAAGGGCCAAGGGCTGGAAGTGGTCGGTGTACCGTCCAACGACTTCAAGCAGGAATCCAGGGATGGCGAAGAAACGGCCAAGGTCTGCTACGTGAATTACGGCGTGACCTTCACCATGACCGAGCCGCAGATTGTCAAAGGTCCGGATGCGACGCACCTGTTCAAGGTGCTCGCCGAGCAAAGCAGCGCGCCGCGCTGGAACTTCTATAAATACGTCATCGATCGTCAGGGCAAGGTCATCGCCAACTTCTCCAGTCTGACCACGCCGGATGATCCGGAGCTGATCGCGGCCGTCGAAAAAGCGATTGCCTCCAAGCCTTGATCTGCTTGCCATGCAGCAAAAAGCCCCGCAATTGCGGGGCTTTTTGTGAACCGGACGGTAGCTTTTTCAGCCTGCCGGGTTCGCTGTATCAGAAGCGATAGGTGACCGAAGTACCCAGGCCGTGTGCGCTGTTCTGGAAGTCAGCGCTGTACACGCCCTTGGTCGAGCTGGCATCACGAATCTTGGCTTTGTCTTCGTGCAGGTACGAATACGCCACGTCGATGGTCATGTTGTCGGTCGGGCTCCAGCCAGCGCCCAGGCTGAGTACCTTGCGGTCGCCGGTCGGGATGCGTGGCGAACGGTTGGTGTTGTTGGTCGGCGCCTGATCCACCGAGAAACCGGTGCGCAAGGTCCATTCTTTGTTGACCTTGTACGAGGCACCGATGGCATGTGCCCAGGTGTCGTGCCAGTTCTGCTCTTCGGAAATCGTGCCGATGGCGCCAGTCGAACCACCGAGCTGACGTGGAACGCCATCGTTGTTGACGGTGATGTCTTCCAGACGGCTCCAGCGAGTCCAGGTGCTGCCAGCGTAGACAGTCCAGTTTTCGTCGAGCTGCTGCGTGATCGAGAAGTCGACCGACTCAGGCGTGCTGATGTCCAGCGAAGCATCGTACTTCTGGCCGCTGAACGGGCCGAAGCCAGCGCCCTGGACCTTGGTTTTGCCTTCGAGTTTGTAATCGACCTTGGAGTGGTAGGTCAGGCCCAGGCGCGTGGTGTCGGTGGCCTGAACCAGGATGCCGACGTTGAAGCCGAGCGCAGTGTCATCACCTTTGATCTTGACCTTGCCATCGTTGCGGCCCGGAGTAGCGGCAGTCAGCGTGGAGGAGGTCAGTTCACCGTCGATGCGGTTGATGGTCGGGCCGAATCCGATGGAAACCTTGTCGTTGAAGGCGTAGCTGACGGTCGGTTGAAAGGTAATTACCTGAACGTGGCTCTTGTCGGCCCAGTAACGGCCCGCGAAGCCGCTTTCATAGTCGGTAACCAGACCGAAAGGAACATAGACACCCACGCCAAATGCCCAGTGATCATCGATAGGTTTTACGTAGTAGCCCATCGGAACGCCGACGACCGGTACCATATCGCCATCGTTACTGCCGCCGAAAGTGCCACGACCGTGCTTGATATCGGTCTTGGCGATGATGGCGGCTGCGCCAACACTCACTTGTTCGCTCTTCAGGCGGGACATCCCGGCGGGGTTGCCGAATACAGTACTGGCATCATCTGCAGAAGAAGAGCGGCCGGCAAAACCGGTCCCCATCCCGCTGATACTCTGCTCGTTGATTGCGAAACCGGCAGCGAACAATTGAGAAGAGACCAGGCTGACTGCGAGGCTAAGTGTGGTCTTGAGCATTACTTTTTTCATTATTAGAACTCCGTGTTGATCACCGCGCGGAAATTACCAACATTTTTAGCAATGCGCTATAGCCTGAATGTCGCGAGTTAGAGCGATTCTTGTAGGACAATCCTCATAATGTGGTGGGATCTCCCGCTAACGTGATTTTCCACACGCCTGTTCACACGGGATAGGAAAGCGGTGCGACACAACTTTGCCACGCACTGATGAAGTCCCTCAAACGTCCCTGGGGCTCAAATATTTCTCGCCAGATTTTAGCCATCAGCAGCGGGTTTTCGTCGCTGGGCAGAAAAACCCCATGGGCTTCGACCATTAACCAGGCGATGGCGGTGGAGTAGCGCAGGTTGACGGTCAGCTCCAGGTGCGGCCCGGTGAGGAACGCATGCTGGCTGGCGAGGCCGCGCACCCGGCTGGCCAGTTCAGGATCGAGGGCCAGGTAGTTGTCCCAGATCTGTCGGTGTCGTAGTTCAGGGATGCAATACAGGCCATGGCCACGTCGGCTGTCGAGGGCGGCGCCCAAGGCTGACTGGCTGGCGGCAACACCAAGCAGGAAGGATTCGGCGCAAGCACTATGACGATCGAGATACATCAATGTCGGCCGAATAACGTGTCGAGATAGATCACCGGCTGCAATTCCCATGACACCCTCGGGAGCTAGTGGCCAACGAGCCTGGCGCGTGGCAGCGATGAATCGGATCAGGCTCGCCGGAAGCGGCATCGCCGCTCAAGTTGAAGTGTAGTGTCATCTATTGCGTCTAATATCCTGTTTTTAAATTATTTCCCGTTTAGCACTGCTCTCTATATATCCCTTGGCGATAGGCAGCTCGGATTTTCGACTGATTCATAACGCCGAAAAACGGACGAAAAAAAGCCCCGCCTTTCGAGGGGCGGGGCTTTCTTGACCGGCTGAGCGGCGCTCAGTGCTCGGTCTCTATCAGGCAACCAGTGCCTGACGGGTACGCTCGATCACGGCCTGCAGCGGCTCGGCGCTGGAGTATTGATCGGGGTACAGGCGTTCGCTGTGACGCGCGATGCCGTGTTCGTTGACGATGGTGAAGCTGAAGCAGCCTTTGCGAGCAGCCATGATCAGGCAGTTCATTGGTGCGAAAGCGTGAGTAAGGGTGCGGATGGCATCCTGAGTCTGTGTATGAGTAGTCATGGTTATGGTGTTCCTGAACAACACGGAATAAGGCCGTGCAAAAATAAAACGTCCCAGTAAACGCGGGCCGACACCTGTTATTTTCAGGTAGGGCAGGGCGAAGAACCTGACTGGAACAAAGCAGACAGTTGAAGCGCGCTGGATTGTATGGCGCTCGGGCTGACCGGTAGGTACTTAGGAGGGCAGGCAACACAACAAGAGCAAAGGTTCGCCGCTCTGGGTGCAGATCCTGATCAATTTGCAGGCTGGTTCTATCAGGCCATGAAACTTTTTACGCTACAGCTCCCGTAAGTGGGTAATCAGCGCGTAGGGTTCATGTCTGGAAACCATCGAGGTGGTCGATCCCTTATTGGCAACAACACCTTCGAATCGGAAGGATGCTTGTCGGGGGGATTATTCGACCAGAATTGACTTTCAGCTTGGTACTAACGGCGACAATGCTAACCGATCACCTTCTGCATTGAAAGGGGCAATGCAGAATAAATTTAAGGTGGGCAAAAAAATCTGCCACGCAAGCGCCGTCCTGATTGAAAACGAGTCGCGCTCAATGCCGATTTGCAATGACGAGAACCGTGTCTCATAGCGGTTGGAAATGGAGTTGTGCACATTGCGCGACGATGCTGCCACATCACTGTCACAACCGCTCCTAAGAGCTTGATTTACCGTGGTGAATTATTAAGTCAATGAAAAACATCGTTTTTTTTAACTGGTGAAAAAATCGTCAGTTTGAGCGCAGGCCCCATTCTGCCTACGTTTGCGAGAGTTAAAGTACGGTTGTCCACTGAGTTATCCACAGGTTCTGTGGATTGTCCCAAGCGCTTGCTCTATTTCGGGCATCTTGGTGTGCGGGACTTTACCTCTGCGAGAAAAAGTGTAGAGTTGCGCGCCTCCTGATTTGCCCCCGCAGTGTTTATGAAACCGCGTCCTGATCCATCTCCAGAGCCTCGAACTTCTTCAAACGAACCTCCACGGTTTTCGTTGCGCGTTGCTTTGTGGCTGCTGGACAGTCCGCGTCTGGGCAGCAAACCGAGCGTCAAGCATTTTGCCGGTCGCCTGCTCAAGCAGCCGGCGCGCCAAGGGGTCGTGGTGGCGCAGAGCCGCTTGGGTACGATGCTCTGCCATGATTGTGGCAACGCCCGTGATCGGCGCATCGGTCACGAACTGCTGCGTCAGGCCGCTCGGGCTGGCGATTGCAATGCGCAATACGAATACGGCCGCCTGTGTACGCAGGCCCCCATCAGCGAACCTCGCCAGGCCCGGCACTGGCTCGAACTGGCTTCAGCCAAAGGTTCACTCGACGCGCAGCGACTGCTCGGCCAACTGAACCGTTTCTGAGTCGCTGCTGGCGCAAACCGCTGTTCTGCGCATAATGCCGGGAATTATGAGTTCGGCATGCTTTTACTGTCAGTGGCTCGAGACAGACACCAGGAGTCTCTATGGCGATGGACTTGACCAGCCTTTTATTGGGGCTTGGTGCAGCGGCGATACCGTTACTGGCCTTGGCCTGGCAGTTCCAGCGCAAACTGGTTCGCCAGCAGGCTGAAAACGCATTGCTGGACGAACGTTTGAGCACGGCGCAAATGGCTCAGGACGGACTCAGCGCCCAACTGGATGCCAGTCGCGATGAAATCAGCGACTTGAGCCAGGCCAACGCGCAGAAGCAGGCCGATCTTGCGGCGCTGCGACGGGAAGTCGAACTGCTGCGTCAGGAACGCGACAGTGCCCATGACGCGGCGCAGGCCTGGAGCATCGAACGCTCCGCCAAAGAAGCCGAGTTGCGCCAGCTGGACGCGCGCGGCGCTTCACTGGCCGCCGAGCTGCGTGAGCAGCAGGAAAGCCATCAGCAGCGTCTGGATGACCTTCAGGGTTCCCGGGACGAGCTGCGCGCCCAGTTCGCCGAACTGGCCGGGAAGATTTTCGATGAGCGTGAGCAGCGCTTCGCCGAAACCAGTCAGCAGCAGCTCGGGCAATTGCTCAATCCGCTCAAGGAGCGCATTCAGTCGTTCGAAAAACGCGTTGAGGAAAGCTACCAGCAGGAGGCCCGGGAGCGATTCTCCCTCAGCAAGGAGCTGGAGCGTTTGCAGCAGCTCAATCAACGTCTGAGCGATGAAGCGACCAACCTGACCCGCGCACTTAAAGGCCAGAAGACCCAAGGCAATTGGGGCGAGCTGATTCTTGAGCGGGTGCTGGAACACGCCGGTCTGGAAAAGGGCCGCGAGTATCAGACGCAAGTCAGCCTCAAAGGCCCGGACGGCGAGCGCTTTCAGCCGGATGTGTTGATCATGCTGCCGGGCGACAAGCAGGTGGTGGTCGATGCCAAAGTCAGCCTGACGGCGTACCAGCAATACGTCAGCGCCGACGACGAGGTTATCGGTCAAGCGGCGTTGAAGCAGCATGTATTGTCACTGCGCAACCACGTCAAAGGCTTGTCCGGCAAAGACTATAAACGCCTGGAAGGCTTGCACAGCCTGGATTTCGTGTTGTTGTTCGTGCCGATCGAGGCGGCGTTTTCCGCCGCGTTGCAAGCCGAACCCAATCTGTTTCAGGAAGCCTTCGACCGCAACATCGTGATTGTCAGCCCGACGACGCTGCTGGCGACCTTGCGGGTGATCGACAGCCTCTGGAAACAGGAACGCCAGAGCCAGAACGCCCGTGAAATTGCCGAGCGCGCCGGCTGGCTTTACGACAAATTCGTGCTGTTCATTCAGGACCTGGATGAAGTCGGCAATCGCTTGCAGCAGCTGGACAAGGCCTACGGCGCGGCGCGCAACAAGCTGACAGAAGGGCGCGGCAATCTGGTCAGTCGCAGCGAGCAGCTCAAGTTGCTCGGCGCGCGTGCCAGCAAGAACCTGCCGGCGGATCTGCTGGAGCGGGCAATGACCGACGATGAAGGGCTGGCGCAGCTGCCTGAATAAAAGGTGTGAGATGATCCGCCGCTTCTCCTTTCCTGAATGGACTCGTTGATATGAGCGTGACGCGCAAGAGCGCCGATGGTTTCGCCCTGCAAGTCATGCTTGTGCTGTGCGTGATCTGGGGCCTGCAGCAAGTGCTGATCAAGTGGGCTGCACCCGACATCGCGCCGATCATGCAGGCTGCGGGGCGTTCCGGCATCGCTGCTCTGATCGTCGGCGCCGCGCTGCTTTGGCAAGGCGGACACCGGAAAATCAGCAGCACCTGGCGCGCCGGACTATTGGCCGGATCGCTGTTCGGCCTGGAGTTTTTGTTTATCGCTCAGGGTCTGGCGCTGACCAGTGCTGCGCATATGTCGGTGTTCCTTTATACCGCGCCGATTTTCACCGCATTGGGGCTGCACTGGCGCCTGCCCAGCGAGCGGCTACGACCGCTGCAGTGGCTGGGCATTTTTCTCGCTTTCGCCGGGATCGCCACAGCCTTCGTCGGTGGCCTGTCGCTGAGCGGCATGGACCGCAACATGCTCATCGGCGATGGCCTTGGCGTACTGGCGGGCATGGCGTGGGGTGCGACCACAGTGGTGGTGCGCGCATCCCGACTGTCCGAAGCGCCGGTAACCCTGACCCTGTTTTATCAATTGATGGTGTGTCTGGTCGGGCTGCTGCTGATTGCTGCGCTCAGCGGCCAGATCACTCACGTCGAGCTGACCCCGGTTGGCATTGGCAGCGTGCTGTTTCAAGGGTTGGTGGTCTCATGCGCGAGCTATCTCGCCTGGTTCTGGCTGTTGCGCCGTTACCTGGCGTCGAATCTGGCGGTGTTTTCGTTCATGACGCCGCTGTTTGGCGTGACCTTCGGCGTGCTCCTGCTGGATGAGCCGCTGAGCTTCAACTTTGTGATCGGGGCGATTCTGGTTTTGCTCGGGATTACGCTGGTGAGCGGTGAGCAATGGATTCGTCGCAAGTTGCGCGGGCTGATCCGATCCTGAACTGTGTCCGCGCATGTCCTGCGCTGCCGTTGGTCGTTTAAATACGTGGGATCAGCCTCAGAGCTGTCACATTGGGCACATCGGGAAAATGTTTTTCCGCGACACTCGGTAGCAGGCGTAAAGTGTGAAATAGCACTATTCTGTTGAAGCGGCTTGAAGATGTCGGTCGTCGAGTATTTCCCTGAAGGGGGCATTATGAATACCAAACTGCAAGAATGGCTTCACGATCTGGGCGTTGCCTTGGGTCTTATCGAACGGCCCAAACTGCAACCGATTCCGGTGCGTAGCATCGACAAGAACGATAAACACCGCCGTCCGCGTCGCTAGTCGAAACGGCGTCTTCTGCCGGGGCGCGTCTGCGTCCCGTCGCTGAGAGCAGGCCCTGTGTGGCGGCCTCACCCTCCTTTCTATTCCTTGGTTCTGCCCTTGGGCTCTGTGCCTGACCGCTGAGACTTGTCATGTATCAGCTTCAAAATCTGCGTGACCAGCCTGGCCAGCGTTAGCTCATGCGGTGAGTTGATGGCCTGCGCTCTGTGATCCGGCTTAAACACAATCCCGAAGTGGCTCTGCAGCTCGTTGTAAAGATCGTTCACATCGTCCTCGTCGAGCACCAAATCCTTGAAACTCGAACTTTCCTTAATTTTTGACTTGTCGACCAGGATGATGCCTATCGCGTCGAAGACGTGTTGCTGGATTTCGCTGCGCTTCATGAAAGCCCCTGTTATCCGTCATTTAGAGGATCAGCCCCAACGTCCATAAAACAGGGTGTTTCCATATCGATCCGTGCACATGTGGGCTGTACAGCATTCCTTGCCACTGCATCATCAAGGCTAGCTCAAATCCGCCGTTACTTCGGGCATTGAAAGCACCAGATGTAAAAAAGGATGTCCGCAGACATCCTTTTTTATAAGCGACGACCAGCGGCGGCTTCAGGCAGTCGTCTGTTCCGTTACCGGCGCAGCTTCAACGGGTTTCTGGCTGCGCGAATCGGTGGGGCCATACACAGCGGCAGGTTCCGGAAACAGGCTGAGCAGGGCCAGATACACCAGCGATGCCAGGCCAAGGGTCACCGGCAGGCTGATGTCGATGCCTTGGGCGAGATTGCCCAGCGGGCCGACGAACTGCCCCGGCAGGTTCACGAAGCACAGGCCAACCAGTGCGCTTGGAATCCAGGCACCCAGCCCGCGCCAGTTCCAGCCGTGGCTGAACCAGTAACGACCGCCTTTCTCGCCACGGGTGAAGACTTGCAGGTCATCCGGGCAATAAAAGCCGCGCCGCACCAGCAGGCCGATGATCATGATCACCATCCATGGCGTGGTGCAGGTGATGATCAGTACGGCGAAGGTCGAAACGCTCTGCACCAGATTGGCGGCGAAACGGCCGATGAAGATGAACGCGATGGACATCACGCCAATCAGCAGCGTCGCCTTGACCCGTGACAACACGCGCGGGAACACGCTGGACATGTCCAGCCCGGTGCCATACAGCGATGTAGTGCCGGTGGACATGCCGCCGATCACTGCGATCAGGCAAACCGGCAAGAAAAACCAGGTGGGCGACACCGCCAGCAGGCCACCGACATAGTTGTTGGCCGCGATGTAGTCCGGCGCCTTGATGGCGACGATGGTCGCGGTGGCCAAGCCGAACAGGAACGGAATCAGCGTGGCTGTCTGGGCGCCGATCACGGCCAGCATGATCTGCCGCTTGGGCGTATCCCGTGGAATGTAGCGCGACCAGTCGCCGAGGAATGCGCCGAACGACACTGGATTGCTCATGGCAACCAGCGCCGAGCCGATGAAAGCAGCCCAGAAACCTTCCTGACCCATGGCGACGGTGCCGGCAAAGCCCGAATCGAACGCTCCGGCAAACGGGAAGATCCCCAGCAGGAACAGCAAACTGGCCGCCCAGACGGCGATCTTGTTGACCCACAGCATGAATCGAAAGCCATAAATGCAGACGGTCAGGACCAATATGGCGAACAGGCCGTAGGCCAGGCCAAGGGTCAGGTCGGTTTCCGGCAGGTTGATCAGGCGTTTCGCACCGCCGATCAATGCATCGCCCGAACTCCACACCGACAGCGAGAAGAAGGCAATTGCGGTGAGCAACGACAGGAACGAACCGACAATTCGGCCATGCACACCGAAATGCGCGCCGGACGATACCGCGTTGTTGGTGCCGTTGAGTGGGCCGAACAAACCCATTGGCGCGAGGATGATCGAGCCGATCAATACGCCGAGGACAATCGCCCAGACACCAGCCTGAAACGACAAGCCGAACAACACCGGAAAGCTGCCCAGCACAGCGGTGGCAAAGGTATTGGCGCCGCCGAAAATCAGTCGGAACAAATCCCGGGGAGTGGCGCTGCGGGCGTGATCCGGAATCTGTTCCACGCCGAAGGTTTCGATGCTGCTGGTGGGACGTTGTGTGGGGGCACGCTGTTTATTGTTATCCATGACCTGCTCCGATCATTTGGTGCTTGTGGAGTACTGCTTTTTTATTAGGGAATAGCTGACAAATGCTCGTGAACGGCAAGCCAGTTCCCGGACGCCTGGCGGGCAAACACGATGGTTTCGCGTTCCTGGCTGATGCTTTGCTCGCCTGCTACGCGCAACTCGGTGGTTACGTCGTGGAGAAAAATCGCCACGTCGCCATAGACGCTGACATGGGCATTGCTGGATACGCACGACAGCACTTCAAATCCCTCTTCCCGCCAGCTGTCCCACATCGTTTGATAGGCGCTGCGGCTGAGCAGCGGTTTTTCCAGGGTGTAAAACACAAAGGTCGCTTCCGGGCTGAATGCCCCGAAATACGTTTGGCGTTTATTGCTGGCAAACGCCGTCACCAGATCGGCGGCGGCTTGCAGTACGTTGTTGTGGTCGCACATTGAATTCCAGGCTCTCAATCAAACTGAATACCGTGGGAGCGAGCTTGCTCGCGAATGCTACGTCACTCACTGCGAGAGTTTCGACGGATACGTTGGCTTTTTCGCGAGCAAGCTCGCTCCCACACGTGTTTCTAGCGGTGAGCTACACCCGGCAAAACACAGAGCATTTCGTAGAGCAGGTTGGCGCCCAGCAGGGAAGTGTTGCCGGTGGTGTCGTACGGTGGCGAGACTTCCACCAGATCGCAACCGACCAGATCCAGGCCCTGGCAGCCACGGATGATCTCGATACCCTGAATGGTGGTCAGGCCGCCAATTTCCGGGGTGCCGGTGCCTGGTGCCCAGGCCGGGTCGATGCCGTCGATATCGAAACTCAGATAAACCGGACCACCACCGACTTTTTCGCGAACTTCAGCCATCAGCGGCGCGAGGGATTTGTGCCAGCACTCTTCAGCCTGAACCACGCGGAAGCCCTGTTTGCGGCTCCAGTTGAAGTCTTCGGCGGTATAGCCCTGAGCACGCAGGCCGATCTGCACAACGCGATCACAGTCCAGCAGACCTTCTTCAACCGCGCGGCGGAAGGTGGTGCCGTGGGCGATTTTCTCGCCGAACATGTGATCGTTGACGTCAGCGTGGGCATCGATATGCACCAGACCGACCTTGCCGTATTTCTTGTGAATAGCGCGCAGGATCGGCAGGGTAATGGTGTGGTCGCCGCCCAGCGTCATCGGCACCACGTCGTGGGTGAGGATTTCGTCGTAGGCTTCTTCGATGATGCGCACGGCGTCCAGCAGGTTGAAGGTGTTGATCGCCACGTCGCCGATATCGGCCACTGACAGCGAGTCAAACGGTGCAGCACCGGTTGCCATGTTGTACGGGCGAATCATCACCGATTCAGCGCGAATTTCACGCGGGCCGAAACGGGTCCCGGCGCGCAGCGAGGTGCCGATATCCAGTGGCACGCCGACAAAAGCAGCGTCCAGACCGGCCGCGGATTGCAGGTGCGGCAAGCGCATCATGGTGGCAATACCGGCGAAGCGCGGCATTTCGTTACCGCCCAGTGGTTGGTGAAAAATCTTTTCCACGGGATTGCCTCATCGTTGGTTTGAATGCGTCGATTCTGGGAAGTGGGGCAGCAGGGAACAATCGCTGGGGCGAAATACTTAGTTTAGAGATTTCGAAACTAATGCGGTTTTGAGCTAAGCTGCGCGGCTTCGATTGACAGGGTCAAACCCGCGAGACGAGCTAATCGTGGGAGCGAATTTATTCGCGAAAGCGGTGTGTCATTCACCCAAGTCGTGTCTGATCGGGCCTCTTCGCGAATAAATTCGCTCCTACAGTTGCCAGATCAGCAATCCAGGAACCCCCATGGCCAGCGCTTTACCCGATCTTAAACTGCTGCGTATTTTTGCCAGCGTGGTGCGTCACCAGGGCTTTGCCAGTGCGCAGCAGGAACTCAACCTTTCCACGTCGGCGATCAGCACGTATATGAGCCAGCTGGAAGCGGCGCTGGGTATCGTCCTGTGTCATCGGGGGCGCGGCGGGTTCAGTCTGACCAGCAAAGGCGAACTGTTTCATCAGGAAACCCTGCGTCTACTGGGTGAGCTGGAAGGCTTCGAGTTGTATGCCGCCGCACTCAAGGGCGAGCTGCGCGGTACGCTCAACCTCGGCGTGTTGGACTCCACGGTGAGCGATCCGGCCTTGCCGTTTGCCGAAGTCATCGGTGCCTACAGCGAAGAACACCCGGCGGTGCATTTACACCTGTCGGTGATGAGCCCTTACGAATTGCAGCTCGGCGTGCTGGATAACCGGCTGGACCTGGCCATCGGTTCGTTCTCCACGCGGATGAACGGTCTGCTGTATCAACCGCTGTATCGCGAGCAGCATTGGCTGTATTGCAGCAACCGCCACACCTTGTTTGCCGAGCGGCGTATTCCCGAGCCGGTGATCGCCCAGCAACGCATGGTCGGGCGCGGCTATTGGAGCCAGGCAGAACTGGCCCGGCACGGTTTCAAACACAGCGCCGCAACCGTGGAAAGTATGGAGGCGCAGCTGATCCTGGTGCTGTCCGGCGCCTATATTGGTTATCTGCCGGAGCACTACGCGCATTCCTGGGTGGATTCGGGGCACTTGCGCGTGTTGTTGCCGGCGACCTTCGGTTATCAGGCGCCATTTTCGATGATCGTGCGCCGGGGCCGCAGCCGCGAGCCGTTGATTCAAACTTTCCGTGATCTGCTCAAAGCGCAGCTCAATCCTGTCTGACCCAATCCTTCCAAGGAGCCCCCGATGTCCCGCCCGCGCTGTGAACGGTGCCTGCGCCCCGAAAGCCATTGCCTGTGTGCGCTGATCCCGCAACTGGACAGCCGCACTCGTGTGCTGGTGTTGCAGCACCCCGGTGAAGTTCAGCATGCGTTGAATACCGGGCGGCTGGCGGCGCTGGGCTTGAACAACGCACAGTTGGTGGTCGGTGAAGTTTTTGAAGACATGCAGGAGCTGCTCAATCCGCCTGGTTATCAGGCACGACTGTTATTTCCCGGCAACGATGCCCAGCCATTGGTCATGCAGGACAAGGACGCGTTGCCGATGTTGCTGGTGGTGCCGGACGGTACATGGCGCAAGGCGCGCAAATTGTTGCATCTCAACCCGCTGCTGGCGGCGTTGCCCCGGGTCACGCTGGGGCAAGTGCCCGAGTCCCGTTACCGACTGCGCAAAGGACCGGGTCCGGATGCGTTGTCCACCCTTGAAGCGATCACGTACGCCTTGCAGATCCTTGAAGCACCGCAGTCATTCGCGCCGCTGCTGGCGCCGTTCGAAGCCTTGATCGAGGGGCAGATCAAGGCGATGGGCGCCGACACGTTCGCGCGCAATCACGGCTAGGCATCAGCCATTAAGAGACGTTTGCTGGATGCCTTTCAACGCCATCATGCGCTGAATATAAGCCTCGGTTTCGCGCTCGGCTTCAGTGCGATTGGGGTACGGACCTTCAAGGGTGTTTTCCCGCGTGCTGAAAAAATATTCGCCATTGACCCGCGTCACCCGGTCACTGCGATAGTGGACGGTGGGGGCCGGGTCCTGCTCACGCTTGCCGAACATGGTTTTCTCCTCCTGAAAAATGAATCTGGGGAACTGCACGGCGCGAAGTCCGACTAAACAGTTCTGGCCGTATTGCGCGCTCAACTGCAACTGTGCCGAGTCCCAATCCACGCCTACAATGATCGCCTGCACTCTTTGCACTTGCCTGGGAATTCTTCATGCACATCTCGTCTGGCCGATGGATCTACGGCCTATGTCTGGCGCTGTTGACTGCGCTGCTCTGGGGCATCCTGCCCGTCAAACTCAAACAAGTGCTGCAAGTGATGGACCCTGTCACTGTGACGTGGTTCAGACTTTTGGTGTCCGGATCGCTGCTGTTCATATGGCTGGCATCCGTCAAGCGCCTGCCGAGCTTCAAGGTGCTGGGCCGCAAGGGAAAGATTCTGGTCCTGCTGGCGGTATTGGGGCTGGTGGGCAACTACGTGCTGTATCTGATCGGCCTGAATCTGCTCAGCCCCGGCACTGCCCAGTTGATGATTCAGATGGGCCCGATCCTGTTGTTGATCAGCAGTATTTTTCTGTTCAAGGAGCGTTTCAGTATTGCGCAAGGCGTGGGCCTGGCGGTGCTGTTGATCGGGTTTGCGTTGTTCTTCAACCAGCGCCTCGGCGAGTTGCTGACGTCCATGAGCGAATACACCGCAGGCGTGCTGACGGTGTTCCTGGCGGCAGTGGTATGGACGTTCTATGGGCTGAGCCAGAAGCAGTTGCTGACCGTGTGGAATTCGGTGCAGGTCATGATGGTGATCTATCTGTTCTGCGCGTTATTGGTTACGCCGTGGGCGCATCCTGCCGAGGCGTTGCAGCTGAGCCCGTTGCAAGGCTGGCTGTTGCTGGCCTGCTGCCTGAACACGTTGGTCGCGTATGGCGCCTTCGCCGAGGCGCTGGCCCATTGGGAAGCTTCGCGCGTCAGTGCGACGTTGGCGCTGACCCCGCTGGTAACTTTTGCTTGCGTGGCAATCGCTGCCTGGTTGTGGCCCGAGTACGTACAAGCCGAGCAGATCAACCTGCTGGGCTACGGCGGCGCGGTGCTGGTGGTGGCCGGTTCGGCACTGGTCGCACTCGGCCCTTCGATGCTTGCCGGATGGCGCGCAAGGAAGGCGAGGCTGGCACTGGAATAGATATAAGCTATTTGCGCCCGAGCATTTCGGCCTGGCGCAGCCATTGCTGGCGCTGTTCTTCGCTCGAGATGCGTACGGGAGCGAATTCAGTCAGGCGCTTGGTCTTGATCCCGCAGAACGCGAGAACGGTACGCACCATCTGCCGATGTGCCGGCGCGCCATATACCCAGCGGAAATAGCGCGGCGGGGTGTCCATGGTTACCAACAGCTCAGCCGTGCGGCCTCTGAGCAACTCGTTGGAAATGTGCTTGCGACCGTGGGTCTTGAAGGCGAAACCGGGCATCAATACCCGGTCAAGAAAACCGCTGAGCACGCTGGGCAAACCGCCCCACCAGACCGGGTAGACAAACACCAGATGCTCGGCCCAATGGATCTCCCGTTGGGCTTCGAGCAGGTCGTGCTCCAGATTCTGGCTTTGTTCGTAACCGTTATGCAGCACGGGGTCGAAGTCCAGTTCTCCCAGCTTGAGCATCCGCACCACATGACCTTCGCTGCGCGCGCCCAAGGCATAAGCCTCGCCCAGCGCGTGGCCGAAGCTTGCGGATTTCGGCGTACCGAAAATCATCAGGATGCGTTTGCCATACCCTTCCAGGGGTGTCGCGCCGCTTTTCGGATCAACCATTGCTGCCAGCCTCGAGCATTTTTTCCGGGCGGACCCAGGCATCAAACTCGGCATCGGTCAGATAACCCAGTGCCAGCGCCGCTTCACGCAACGTCAGCCCTTCACTGTAGGCCTTCTTGGCGATCTGTGCGGACTTGTCATAGCCGATGTGCGGGTTGAGCGCCGTCACCAGCATCAGGCCGCGTTCCAGGTGTTCAGCCATTTTTTCCGCGTCCGGTTCCATGCCAGCGATGCAATGCTCGTTGAAGTTGCTGCAGCCGTCGCCGAGCAGGCGAATGGATTGCAGCAGGTTATGAATGATCACCGGCTTGTAGACGTTGAGCTGCAAGTGGCCCTGGCTCGCGGCAAAGCCGATGGTGACGTCGTTGCCCATGACCTGGCAGGCCAGCATCGACAGCGCTTCGCACTGAGTCGGATTGACCTTGCCGGGCATGATCGAACTGCCGGGTTCGTTGGCTGGCAGTCTGACTTCAGCCAGACCGGCACGTGGGCCGGAGCCCAGCAGGCGCAGGTCGTTGGCGATTTTCATCAAGGTCACGGCCAGAGTTTTCAGGGCGCCGGACAACGCCGTCAGCGGCTCATGACCGGCCAACGCCGCAAACTTGTTGGGCGCGGTGACGAAGGGCAGGCCGGACAATGCCGCCAGTTCAGCGGCAACCGCTTCGGCGAAACCATGAGGCGAATTCAGGCCCGTACCGACCGCCGTACCGCCCTGGGCCAGTTCATAGACCGCAGGCAGGGTGGCGCGAATGGCTTTCTCGGCATAATCGAGCTGCGCGACATACGCGGAAAGCTCCTGGCCAAAGGTAATCGGCGTCGCGTCCATCATGTGCGTGCGGCCGGTCTTGACCAGTTTCATATGCCGCGCCGACTGCTCGGCGATGCCATTGGACAGCTCGGCAATCGCTGGCAGCAGCTGCTCTTTCACTGCCTGGGCGGCAGCAATGTGCATCGCCGTCGGGAAGCAATCGTTGGAGCTTTGCGAGCGATTGACGTGATCGTTGGGGTGGACTGGCGTCTTGCCGCCACGGCCTTGTCCGGCCAGCTCATTGGCGCGCCCGGCAATCACTTCATTGACGTTCATGTTGCTCTGCGTGCCAGAGCCGGTTTGCCAGACCACCAGGGGAAACTGGCTGTCGTGCTCGCCCGCCAGCACTTCATTGGCGGACTGCTCGATCAGTCGGGCAATATCGGCGGGCAAGTCGCCATTACGGTCGTTGACCCGGGCCGCAGCCTTCTTGATCAGCGCCAGGGCGTGCAGTACCGGCAAGGGCATACGCTGATCGCCAATCGCAAAATTGATCAGCGAACGTTGAGTCTGTGCTCCCCAGTAGGCGTCATCGGGGACTTCGATCGGGCCAAGGCTGTCAGTTTCAGTACGACTCACGGGTTCACTCCTCAAAGTTCAGTGCGCATCAATGCGAAGTTTAGGCTTTGGTATCCATATTGGGTTCCCTAATTAGCGTTTTTAACCGCTCGGCGCGTCAGGGGTTGAGCCAAAAGCGGACATGGGCGCAGAATGGTCGGCCTTGAGGTATTGCCTCGCCTGCTAGAAAGGAAACTCGATGACCCGTCTTCGTGCCATTTGTACTGCGGTTGTACTGGCTTGTGCCAGCGGCCAGGTTCTTGCCGATACCGCCAGCCATAACGCCAGTGCCGAAACGTTCCTCAAGCTGGCTCATGCTGACAAGCTGGGCACCCCGGTCTACATGCAAGTGCAACAGATGTTTGCGCAGCGCTTTGCCGAAACCAAAGCCCCTGAAGCGAAAAAAGCGTTGCTTGAAACCTATCAGGCCAAAGCCAACACAGCGCTGGATCAGGCGATCGGCTGGAACAAGCTGAAACCCGACATGATCAAGCTCTACACCGCCAACTTCACCGAAAGCGAGTTGAAGGATCTGGTTGCGTTCTACCAGTCTCCACTGGGCAAGAAAGTACTGACCAAGATGCCTGAGATGACTCAGCAGTCGGCTCAGCTGACCCAGAGCAAACTGGAAAGCGCAGTGCCTGTCGTCAACAAGCTGCTGGCTGACATGACTGCGGAACTGGAACCTGCCAAGGCAGCTCCTGCTCCAGCCAAAAAGCCTTAACCGACTGATCGGGCGAGACCTGTCATGACCATGCAAAAGCGAATCGAATCGGCTCTGGCCGTGTTTCAGCCACAGCACCTGCAAGTGCTCGACGAGAGCCACATGCACAGTCGCGGTGAGCAGACTCACTACAAGGCGATTATCGTCAGCGAGCAATTCGAGGGGCTCAACGCCGTCAAGCGTCACCAGAAGGTCTACGGCATTCTGGGCGGCCTGATGGGTGAGTTCCACGCGTTGGCGCTGCACACCTTTACCCCGCAAGAATGGGCTAAAGCCGGTGCCGCACCTGCCTCGCCGACCTGCGCGGGTGGTCATTGACCGTCGACTGACGGGGGTTACCGGATTAACCCTGATTTTTGCTAGAATCCGCACGCGCCGCTCTGTCGGCGCGTTTTTCATTCTGAATTTTGATCCGGTAGGCCCTTTGCGAGGGTCGCCACCTGGAGAAGCACATGACACAACAGCCGATGACTCAACCGATCGTCGTGGCCGCGCTGTACAAATTCGTCACGCTCAGCGACTACGTTGCCCTGCGCGAACCGCTGCTGCAGGCGATGGTCGACAATGGCATCAAAGGCACGTTGCTGATTGCCGAAGAAGGCATCAACGGCACCGTCTCCGGTAGCCGTGAAGGCATCGACGGGCTGATGGCCTGGCTGAAGAACGACCCGCGCATGGACGACATCGATCACAAAGAGTCGTACTGCGACGAGCAACCCTTCTACCGCACCAAGGTCAAGCTCAAGAAAGAGATTGTCACCCTGGGCGTCGAAGGCGTGGACCCGAACAAATCCGTGGGCACCTATGTCAATCCGCAGGACTGGAACGCGATCATCAGCGATCCGGAAGTGCTGGTGATCGACACCCGCAACGACTATGAAGTGTCCATCGGCACCTTCGAAGGCGCCGTCGACCCGAAGACCACCAGCTTTCGCGAGTTTCCCGAGTACATCAAGGAACATTTCGACCCGGCGGTGCACAAGAAAGTCGCCATGTTCTGCACCGGTGGCATCCGCTGTGAAAAGGCCTCGAGTTATATGCTCGGCGAAGGCTACGGCGAGGTCTTCCACCTCAAGGGCGGGATTCTCAAGTATCTGGAAGAAGTACCTCAGGAAGAAAGCCTGTGGCGTGGCGAGTGTTTCGTTTTCGATAATCGCGTCACCGTGCGCCACGACCTGACCGAAGGCGACTACGATCAATGTCACGCCTGCCGTACGCCGATCAATGCCGAAGACCGCGCCAGCGAGCATTACACTGCGGGTATCAGCTGCCCGCATTGCTGGGACACGCTGAGCGAGAAAACCCGCCGCAGCGCCATCGATCGGCAGAAGCAGATCGAACTGGCGAAGCAGCGCAATCAGCCACACCCTATCGGCCGTAACTATCGCCTGCCAACCGAGGCTTGATCCATGTCTGCTCGTCTGCTCTATGTGATGGACCCGATGTGTTCCTGGTGCTGGGGCTTTGCCGATGTGGCCAAGGCGCTGGTGGAGCAGGCGCAGGCGGGTGGCATGACCTTGCAATTGGTGATGGGCGGGTTGCGCACCGGCAGCGGTGCCGCGCTGGAGCCGGCAACCCGTCGGTATATCCTCGAACACTGGCAGGCCGTGGCGCAAACCACCGGGCAACCCTTTCGGTTTGACGATGCGTTGCCTGATGGTTTTGTCTACGACACCGAGCCTGCCTGTCGGGCGGTGGTGGCTGCGCGCAGCCTTGATCCGGACAGCGCGTGGCGCCTGGTCAGACTCATTCAACAAGCGTTCTATCTTGATGGCCGCGATGTAACCCAGGCCGCGTTGCTGACCGAACTGGCCGAGCAGGCTGGCTTGCCACGCATTGAATTCGCCGAGGCGTTCGACAGCGCTGAGCAGCATGCCGCGACGGCTGCTGATTTTGCCTGGGTCCAGGACCTCGGTATCGCCGGTTTTCCGACCTTGCTGGCTGAGCGCAACGGTCAGCTGGCGTTGCTGACCAATGGTTATCAATCCCTGGAAGATCTCTCGCCGCTGCTCGGTCGATGGCTGGAGCGTGCCGCCTGTGCATGAACCCGAGCAACCTGGCAGCGAACAGTCCGGGCGCATTGATCGGCTGAGCTGGGCAGAAATTCGACGTCTGGCCACGCGCCATAAAAAAGCTTTGTGGATCGCCAATGGCGTAGCGGTGCTGGCGACCTTGTGCAGCGTGCCGATTCCATTGCTGCTGCCGTTGCTGGTGGATGAGGTGCTGCTCGGGCATGGTGACAGCGCCCTCAAATTCATGAACCACTTCCTGCCCGGCAGCCTGCAAACCTCGGTCGGCTATATCGGCCTGATGCTGCTCGCCACGGTGTGCCTGCGCCTGGGTGCGCTGGTGTTCAACGTCATTCAGGCACGGCTTTTCGCCCGGTTGTCCAAGGACATCGTCTACCGGGTTCGTATCCGGCTGATCGAGCGGCTCAAGCGGATATCCCTGGGTGAATATGAAAGCCTCGGCGGTGGCACCGTGACCACGCATCTGGTCACCGATCTCGACACCGTGGACAAATTCATCGGCGACACGCTCAGCCGCTTTTTGGTTGCCATGCTGACCCTGGCCGGAACTGCGGGGATTCTGGTGTGGATGCACTGGCAGCTTGCCCTGTTGATCATGCTGTTCAACCCGCTGGTGATTTATGCCACGGTCAAGCTGGGCAAGCGGGTCAAGCATCTGAAGAAGCAGGAAAACGACAGCACCTCGCGCTTTACCCAGGCCCTGACTGAAACCCTGGACTCGATCCAGGAAGTTCGCGCCGGCAATCGTCAGGGCTACTTTCTCGGACGGCTTGGGCTGCGCGCCCAGGAAGTTCGCGATTACGCCATCGCCTCGCAATGGAAAAGCGATGCTTCAAGCCGTGCCAGCGGGCTGTTGTTTCAGTTCGGCATCGATATCTTTCGTGCCGCAGCGATGCTCACAGTATTGTTTTCCGATTTGTCCATCGGGCAGATGCTCGCGGTGTTCAGTTACCTGTGGTTCATGATCGGTCCGGTCGAGCAATTATTGAATCTGCAATACGCCTGGTACGCCGCTGGCGGCGCACTGACGCGGATCAACGAGTTGCTGGCTCGCGCCGACGAGCCGCAATATCCGGGCGGTGTCGATCCGTTTGCGGAGCAGGAAACCGTCGGCGTTGAAATTCGCGGCCTGAGTTTCGCCTATGGCGAAGAGAATGTTCTGGACCAATTGAACCTGACCATCGCCCCCGGCGAGAAAGTCGCCATCGTGGGTGCCAGTGGCGGCGGTAAAAGCACGCTGGTGCAACTGCTGCTGGGGCTGTACACGGCGCAATCCGGCACGATCCGTTTCGGTGGGGCGAGCCTGGAGGAAATCGGTCTGGAAACTGTCCGGGAAAACGTCGCAGTGGTTCTGCAACATCCCGCGCTGTTCAACGACACGGTGCGCGCCAACCTGAGCATGGGCCGCGAGCGCAGCGACGAAGCCTGCTGGCGGGCGCTGGAGATTGCTCAACTGGCGCCGACGATTCGCGCCTTCCCCGATGGGCTGGACAGTATCGTCGGGCGTTCCGGGGTGCGCTTGTCGGGCGGGCAGCGCCAGCGATTGGCCATCGCCAGAATGGTGTTGTCCGACCCCAAGGTGGTGATCCTCGACGAAGCCACCTCGGCGCTGGATGCCGCGACTGAATACAGCCTGCATCAAGCCTTGTCGCGCTTCCTTCACGGGCGCACGACGCTGATCATCGCGCACCGCCTGTCAGCTGTGAAACAGGCGGATCGGGTGCTGGTGTTCGATGGCGGCAGTATTGCCGAAGAGGGTGTTCATCAACAGCTGATTGCCGATGGCGGACTGTACGCCAGGCTTTACGGGCATCTGCAACATATCTGACGCACGCCGATTCAGCGGCGCTCAGGATTTTCCCGAAACAATACCGAGAACTAACGTCCTCCTGATCCGTCTTCTTTATCAGGCGCTGCGTCATGATCGCGGCGTGGCGCCGGCCTGTTTCATAGTTGAGAAAATCCTCCGACCTTTTCATGGAATTAGCCTAGTCTGAGGCAAGGATGAAATTGATCAGGCCGCTTGTTGAGCATCTGGCAACGCTAACGCTTATGAAAGGGAAACCATGAGGCAAAAGCGGATACTCGAAAAGCCCCGGCTGCTGGGGGTCGTCTGGCCATTTATTGCTGTTGCGTTGTTCCAGGCTTTGCTTGGCTGCGTCAGCCTGTACACGCTGTCAGCCGTGCGCAGCTATGTCGCCGGCGAGAGCCTCTGGTCCAAAGGGCAAAAGGACGCCATCTTTTACCTGAGTCTTTACGCCAACAGCCGTGACGAGCTCGACTATCTCAACTATCAACAAGCCATCGCCGTGCCCAAGGGCGGCCATCTGGCGCGACTGGCACTGGACCAACCCAAGCCGGCACTCGATCTTGCGCGGCAAGGCATCTTGCAGGGCGGCAACGACCCCGACGATGTTTCTGGAATCATTTGGCTGTACCTGAATTTTCAGCACTATGGCTATATGCAAAAGGCCGTGGATCTGTGGGTTCAAGGCGACGACTACTTGACGCAACTGGATGATATTGCGCACCAGATGCATGAGCGCATCAACTCGGGCGAAGCCACTTACGGCGATGCCGTGCGCTGGCGAACCGATATCATTACGATCAATGAAAATGTGACGCCTACGGCGAAAGCCTTCAGCGACGCGCTGGGCGCAGGATCGAGGAGTATTCTGCGGCTGTTATTGATCGTCAATCTTGCGACTGCCGTGGTCCTGATCATTCTGGCTTTGTTGCGAACCGACAAGCTGCTCGCCCAGCGACACGCATTTGCCGATGCATTGCAGATCGAGAAGGAACGGGCGCAAATCACCCTGGAATCCATTGGCGAAGGGGTCATCACGACGGACGTCGAAGGCTCGATCGTCTACATGAACCCGGCGGCTGAAAGGTTGACGCACTGGAAGAATGGCCAGGCCAGCGGATTGCCTCTGGCGGCGTTATTCAGCCTGCTTGACGAAAATGATCAGAAGGACAGCCATAGCCTGATCGAGCGCATCCTCAGCGGCAAATTGATTGGCGGCAGCGAACATTCCAAGTTGATTCAGCGGCTCGACGGCAGCACGGTCTCGGTCGCTTTGGTGGGTTCACCGATCCAGACCGATGGCAATATCAGCGGTACCGTGCTGGTGCTGCACGACATGACGCAGGAGCACCAATACATTGCCAATCTGTCCTGGCAGGCCACCCACGATGCGCTGACCGGTCTCGCCAATCGACGGGAGTTCGAGCAGCGTCTGGATCTCGCGCTGATCGGTCTGACCCGTCAGCCGAATCGGCATTCGGTGATGTACCTGGATCTTGATCAATTCAAATTGGTCAACGACACCAGCGGGCATGCGGCGGGTGATGAGCTGTTGCGGCATATCTGCGCGTTGCTGCAGCAAAGCCTGCGTGAAGGCGACACCCTCGCCAGACTGGGCGGCGACGAGTTCGGCATATTGCTGGAAGACTGCCCGCCGCTACTGGCGGAAAAGATCGCCGAAACCCTGCGCCAGACCGTGCAAAGCCTGCATTTTGTCTGGAAAGGCCGGCCGTTTGTCACCACCGTCAGCATCGGCCTGGTGCATATCTCCCATGTTCCAACCACCCTTGAGGCTTCGCTGCGCGCCGCTGATATGGCGTGCTACATGGCCAAGGAAAAGGGCCGCAATCGCGTGCAGGTCTATCACGCAGACGATTCAGAGGTCTCCGTGCGTTTCGGCGAGATGGCCTGGATCCAGCGCTTGCATCTGGCCCTGGAAGAAAACCGCTTCTGCCTGTATGCCCAGGAAATCTCCGACATCAGCCAAGGCGGCGGCCAGGCGGGACATATCGAGATCCTGCTGCGGTTGCGTGACGAGTCCGGGCGGATGATCCAGCCCGACAGTTTTATCCCGGCCGCCGAACGCTATGGCTTGATGACCACACTGGATCGCTGGGTGGTGCAGAACGTGTTCAAGATCATTGCGCAATGCGCCGAGGATAAAAGCTACGACGGCCCGCTGGTGGTCTGTGCGATCAACCTGTCCGGTTCCAGTATTGGTGACGATGCATTTCTTGAATACCTGAAGCTGCAATTTCGCACTTATGAAATCGCACCTTCATCGATTTGCTTCGAAATCACCGAAACCAGCGCCATCGCCAATCTGGGAAGTGCAATTCGTTTCATCAATGAATTGAAAAGCCTGGGGTGCCAGTTTTCACTCGATGACTTTTGTGCCGGAATGTCGTCGTTTGCATACCTCAAACACTTGCCCGTGGACTTTTTGAAGATCGACGGAAGTTTTGTCAAAGACATGCTCGACAATCCCATCAATAGAGCTATGGTCGAAGTGATCAATCACATTGGTCATGTCATGGGCAAGCGCACCATTGCCGAGTTTGTCGAGACACCGGAAATTGAAGAGGCATTGCGGGAAATTGGAGTGGACTTTGCCCAAGGATTTCTGATCGAGCGTCCAGCATTGTTTACCTGTGAAAGTCTGCGCCCCCGGCCAGTGCGGAGCAAAACATTGCTGTTCAGCACGCCCGGAATATTTCGCTGACCCTTACTGAAACCTACAGCAAAAAAGGAGCCACCCAGTGATCGACGCTTTCAGCAGAAACGGTCCGCTTATGGAAGCCAGTAGTTATCCAGTTTGGGCACAGCAGCTAATCCAGGAATGCAGCAGTGCCAAATCGAAGGTCGTCGAACATGAGCTGTATCGACGTATGCGTGACGGCCAACTTAGTCCGAAGATCATGCGTCAGTATTTGATTGGCGGATGGCCGGTAGTTGAACAGTTCGCGGTATATATGGCTAACAATCTAGCCAAGACCCGTTTCGCCCGCCATCCCGGTGAAGATATGGCGCGGCGCTGGCTGATGCGCAATATTCGGGTGGAACTCAATCACGCCGATTACTGGATCAACTGGAGTGAGGCTCACGGCGTTTCTCTGGATGACCTGAAGGCGCAGCGGGTATCGCCGCACTTACATGCGTTAAGTCATTGGTGTTGGCATACCAGCTCGGCCGATTCGCTTATCGTGGCAATCGCGGCGACGAACTACGCCATCGAGGGCGCTACGGGGGAATGGTCGGCAGTGGTGTGTTCCAGCGGCGAGTACGCGGAGTCGTTTCCGCAAGAGTCAAGAAAGCGCGCCATGAAGTGGCTGAAGATGCACGCGCAATACGACGATTCGCATCCATGGGAGGCGCTGGAGATCATCTGCACCCTGGCGGGTAACAACCCGAGTCAGCACTTGCAGGCTGAGTTGCGGCAGGCAGTCATCAAGAGTTATGACTATATGTTCTTGTTTCTGGAGCACTGCATGCAACTGGACAAGGCGGCGCAGCGTACGCGGGCGGCCGAGCTTGAAAGCTGAGGATTAACTTGCCATGGCCAGCCGATTACGGCCTTCGCGCTTTGCGACATAGAGCGCGGCATCGGCACGACGCAACAGGCTGTCGGCAGACTCTGCCGGCAGCAGTGTCGAACATCCGAGGCTGACGGTCAGCTCCAGCGGATGGTCCAGAATCGGGTAGATCAAGTCGTGCGAAGCCTGACGCAGGCGTTCACCGATCATTGCCGCGGATTCGCGGCCGGTGTTCGACAGCACAATCAGGAACTCTTCACCGCCGTAGCGGAAGACCCGGTCGATATTGCGCAGCTGCCCTTTGATCGCCAGTGAAATAGCCTTGAGTACTTCATCACCCGAGGAATGCCCGTAAGTATCGTTGACCTGCTTGAAGTGGTCGATGTCCAGCATCAGCAACGACAACGGCTGCTTGTGGCGACGGGCGACTTCGATTTCCCGAGACAGGGTCTGGTCCATCGCAATCCGGTTACCCGCACCGGTCAACGGATCGCGCAGGGCGCTCTGCGTGGCAGAGCGGTACAGCAGCGCATTACGCATCGGGAACAGCAGGCAGGCCAGCAGCGACTCAAGGTCTGCGAGCTCTTGCTCGGTAAACCGTTGGTTACGCTGGAACAGCAGGGTTCCCAGGTATTCGCCTTCGTTACTCAGGCTGTAGTTCGCGCTGTGATGCGAGCGTTCGCCGAGCTGCAGATGCAAATCGCTGTCACGGTGGTCATAGGTCAGTGCACTGAGGGACATCCAGCGCTGCACGCCTTGAAAAAAAATCGAGAGGACCCGTTCCACTTCCAGACTGGTCTGTAAATGCAGGCCGAGTTGATGTATCAACTGGGGCAAGTCGACAGGCGGCGGTACGATGTGTTGACTTTGCCTATTACAAAAACCCAGTCGTTGCAATTTGGCGGCGTCGAAATCAATAGCGTTGGTATTGTTGGTCTGGGTAGGAGAAATCATGGTCTCACTCCTCAGCACATATTGCTGGCTTGGCTCGGTTAGAGCGAAACTTATGCAATCAAGTTCATTTATATATATGACTTTGAGTTCAGATAGATATTGAACCGAATTGCCAAAGGCTGGTCGTCAGGCGACAGTTAAATGACAGTAAGAGTGAGCCAGATATTTGACTGGCACTTGCCGGGGTAATGTGTGCCCGGGCAAATGCCTGTAATCATTGTTGATCAAACGGTTTATTGGGCGTTGTAAGCCTGGCCGTTTACCCCTGTGCTGTCGGGACCCATCAGGTACAGATAGACCGGCATGATTTCTTCGGGCGTCGGGTTATTCAGCGGGTTTTCGGCGGGATAGGCATGGGCGCGCATGCTGGTGCGGGTTCCGCCGGGGTTGATGCTGTTGGAGCGCACCGCCGCGACGGTGTCGAGTTCGTCGGCGAGGGTTTGCATCAGGCCTTCAGTGGCGAACTTGGACACGCCATAAGCGCCCCAGTAAGCACGACCCTTGCGTCCGACGCTGCTGGAGGTGAACACCACCGACGCATCCGTGGACAGTTTAAGCAGTGGCAACAGCGTGCTGGTCAGCATGAACATCGCGTTGACGTTGATCTGCATGACACGCATGAAGTTCTCGCCGGACAGCTGCTCCAGCGGCGTGCGCGGGCCGATGATCGACGCATTGTGCAGCAGGCCGTCCAGGTGACCGAATTCAGTTTCGATCATCGCTGCCAGTTCATCGTATTGATGAGGCTGGGCAGTTTCCAGGTTGAACGGGATTACCACCGGTTGGGGATGGCCAGCCGCTTCGATCTCGTCATAGACCTGAGTCAGATTGGCTTCGGTCTTGCCCAGCAGCAGCACGGTCGCGCCGTGGGCCGCGTAGGTTTTGGCAGCAGCTGCACCAATGCCGCGACCGGCACCGGTAATAAGAATTATCCGACCGGTCAGCAGGTCAGGACGAGGGGAGTAATCGAACATGGGTTACCTCTTTAATTCGTACGCGACGAAATTACTCCGTTGACGCAAGGCTCGCTGTAGGACCGGCTTTAGCCGGGAGGGCAAATGACGCCTTCGCGACTAAGTCGCTCCTACGGCCGATTCGCGGGCAAGCCTCGCTCCAACGGATCTTGCATTCAAATGAGCCTCAGCACCCGCACAACGCGTTATCCAGCACCTTGCGCAGGTCCAGCGGATGATCGACCACTACATCCGCACCCCAATGATCGGGATTGTCATGCGGATGGATATAGCCGTAGCGCACGGCGGCGGTTTTGGTACCCGCATCGCGACCGGATTCGATGTCACGCAGGTCGTCACCGACAAACAGCACGCTGGCCGGGTCCAGGTCGAGCATCTTGCAGGCCAGGATCAGCGGTTCCGGATGGGGTTTGCTGTGGGTGACGTGATCCGGGCAGATCAGCAGTGCCGAGCGTTCCGCCAGCCCAAGCTGTTCCATGATCGGCTGGGCGAAACGCACCGGTTTGTTGGTGACAACGCCCCAGATCAGATTGGCTTTCTCGATGTCCGCCAACAGCTCGGCCATGCCATCGAACAGTTTGCTGTGGACCGCGCAGTCGCGCTGATAGCGTTCAAGGAACTCCAGGCGCAGCGCCTCGAACTCTTCGGCGTTGGGCGACAGGGCGAACGTCGCGGCGACCATCGCCTTGGCGCCGCCGGAAACCTCGTCACGAATCAGCTTGTCGTCTACCGCCGGCAGGCCGCGTTCCGCCAACATCGCCTGACAGATGGCGATGAAGTCCGGAGCGGTGTCGAGCAGGGTGCCGTCCATGTCGAATAGAACCGCTCTCAAACGCATGGCTTACGCCTCCCGCAGGGTCTGAATCATGTAGTTGACGTCGACATCCGACGCCAGCTTGTAATGCTTGGTCAGCGGGTTGTAAGTCAGGCCGATGATGTCCTTGACCTGCAGGCCGGCAGCACGGCTCCACGCACCCAGTTCGGAAGGGCGAATGAATTTCTTGAAATCGTGAGTGCCGCGCGGCAGCAGGCCCATGATGTATTCAGCGCCGACAATGGCGAACAGATACGCCTTGGGATTGCGGTTGATGGTCGAGAAGAACACCTGGCCGCCGGGTTTGACCATGCGGAAACAGGCGCGGATCACCGAGGAGGGATCAGGCACGTGTTCCAGCATTTCCAGGCAGGTCACCACGTCGAACTGCTCCGGCAGCTCCTCGGCCAGGTCTTCGGCGGTGATCTGCCGATATTCGACGCTGACGCCGGACTCCAGCTGGTGCAGTCGAGCCACCGCCAGCGGCGCTTCGCCCATGTCGATACCGGTAACCGTCGCGCCGCGCAGGGCCATGGCTTCACTGAGAATGCCGCCGCCACAGCCGACGTCGAGCACCTTCTTGCCGGCCAGATTGACGCGCTCGTCGATCCAGTTCACGCGCAGTGGATTGATATCGTGCAGCGGCTTGAATTCGCTGTTGCGATCCCACCAGCGATGGGCCAAGGCTTCGAATTTGGCGATTTCAGCGTGGTCGACGTTGCTCATGGGAAGTCCTCTTAAACTTGAAAAATCGTGTCGCCGGCTGGCAGTTGTGTCGCCAGCTCGGCTTTATTCGGTGTGGCCGGTGTGGCCTGAAATGCGCTGGCCCCAGGCTTTGGCGGTTTCGCACAGCGCCTGTTCATCCATGCGCGTCAAGCGGCGGTTTTCCAGCAACTGCTGGCCGGCCACCCAGACATGACTGACGCAATCACGGCCGGTGGCGTATATAAGCTGCGAGACCGGATCGTAAATCGGCTGCTGGGCCAGGCCGCTCAGATCGAAGGCGACGATATCTGCCGCCTTGCCGATCTCCAGCGAGCCGGTGACCTGCGCAATACCCAACGCGCGCGCGCCATTCAGCGTGGCCATGCGCAAGGCGCGATGGGCGTCCAGCGCCGTGGCAGAGCCAGCGACCGCTTTCGCCAACAGCGCTGCGGTGCGGGTTTCGCCCAGCAAATCCAGATCGTTGTTGCTCGCCGCGCCATCGGTGCCCACAGCTACATTGACGCCAGCCTGCCACAGACGTTCGACCGGGCAGAAACCGCTGGCCAGTTTCAGGTTCGACTCAGGGCAATGAATGACGCTGGAGTTGCTTTCTACTAGCAAAGCCATGTCCTCATCGCTGATTTGGGTCATGTGCACAGCCTGAAAGCGCGGCCCGAGCATGCCCAGGCGGTTCAGGCGGGCCAGCGGCCGCTCGCCGGTCAGCTCAACAGCTTGCCCGACTTCAAAGGCCGTTTCGTGAACATGCATCTGAATCATCGCGTCGAGTTCATCGGCGATGACCCGGATCTTCTCCAGGTTGTCATCGCCGATGGTGTACGGCGCGTGGGGGCCGAATGCGACTGTTATGCGCGGGTGATGGATCAGGTCGTTGAACAGCTCGACGCCGGTGTGCAGTGCTTCGTCGGTGGTGCGGGCGCCAGGAATCGGGAAATCCAGCACCGGTACGGTGATTTGCGCGCGCATGCCGCTGATATGCACGCGATCGGCGGCAACTTTCGGGAAGAAGTACATGTCCGAGAAACAGGTGATGCCACCTTTTATCTGCTCGGCAATCGCCAGATCGGTGCCGTCGCGAACAAAGTCTTCGTTGACCCATTTGCCTTCGGCGGGCCAGATGTGTTCTTCCAGCCAGGTCATCAAAGGCAAGTCGTCGGCCAGGCCACGAAACAGCGTCATCGCCGCGTGGCCGTGGGCGTTGATCAAGCCGGGGCTGAGCAACATGCCCGGCAATTCCAGGGTTTCCAGCGTCGTTTGCTTCATCGCTTCGGCGCGGGGACCGATATAAACGATACAGCCATCGCGAATACCCAGGCCGTGCTCCTTGAGCACCACGCCAGCAGGTTCGACCGGCACCAGCCAGGTGGGCAGGAGCAGGAGATCGAGGGGCGCTGAGGGGTTGAGCATGACTGGGTTTCCAGAGCTTATTACAGGGACGGCGAAGTATACCCGAGCGTCTTCGCGGGCGGCTCGCTATAATCGGCGGCTTTTGGTGTCCGGCATTGGTTTTTAGTATGGGGTGTGCAATGCGCGATCGACTTATGGCTGCGGAGAAGGTGAAAGCCATCGATTGGCGGGATGACGCTCTTCATCTGCTGGATCAGCGGGTTCTGCCGTTCCAGGAAATCTGGCTGGCCTATACCAGTGCCGCGGGCGTCGCCGAGGCGATTCGCTCGATGGTGGTACGTGGCGCGCCGGCAATCGGTATCAGCGCCGCCTATGGCGTCGTATTGGGCGCGCGTGCGCGGATTGCGGCAGGCGGCGATTGGGTGGCTGCGCTGGAGGAAGATTTTCAGGTGCTGGCGGATTCGCGACCTACGGCAGTCAATCTGTTCTGGGCGCTGAATCGCATGCGTGATCGCCTGCAGCGCGTCAAAGACAGCAATGACGCACTGCAGGCGCTGGAAGCCGAGGCGGTGGCGATTCACCTGAGTGATCGGGAAGCCAACCTGACCATGGCGCAACTGGGCGCCGATCTGATTCGCAAGCATCAAGGCAATCTGCAAACCGTCCTGACTCACTGCAATACCGGCGCACTGGCCACGGGTGGTTTCGGTACCGCTCTGGGCGTGATTCGTGCGGCGTACCTGGAAGGCATGATTGAGCGTGTCTACGCCGATGAAACCCGGCCATGGCTGCAAGGTTCGCGACTCACCGCCTGGGAGCTGGCCAACGAAGGCATTCCCGTGACCCTCAACGCCGATTCCGCCGCCGCACACCTGATGCGCACCAAAGGCATCACCTGGGTGATTGTCGGCGCGGACCGGATTACTGCCAATGGTGACGTGGCGAACAAGATCGGCACGTACCAACTGGCCGTGGCCGCCATGCATCACGGCGTGCGCTTCATGGTCGTTGCGCCGAGTTCGACCATCGACATGGACACCGCCAGCGGCGAAGACATCGTCATCGAAGAGCGCGAGGGTCGCGAACTGCTGGAAATAGGTGGGCAGCGGGTTGGCGCGGATGTTGATGCGTTCAATCCCGTTTTTGATGTGACCCCCGCTGACCTGATTGACGCGATCGTGACTGAAAAGGGCATCGTCGAACGTCCGGATGCCGCGAAAATGACTCAATTGATGTGCCGCAAACGCCTGCATTGAGTGCTTTGTTGCGCCATCAGTCGTTTGTCCTGAGGGGGCTATGCGGTCCTGTAAGCGATTCTCAGGCGTCTTACAGGGCCATGGCTCATTTTCAGGGCTTCCAAAGGATAGGTGCGTGGCGGCGTTTGTGGTAACATCCGGCGGTTTCCAAGGGTGCTATCCGTAGCCGCCCTTACTGCGCAGATCCAGAGCTTAACTCGTTGATTTGTCGTAAGTCGTTGCCAGGCAAATGCCAGCAGCGGCGAGCTTCGTTCGTCCCGCATGGATGTGACGAAGTTTCACCAGAAAAAGGAATCAGGCTTCTCATGGGCGAACTGGCCAAAGAAATCCTCCCGGTCAATATCGAAGACGAGCTGAAGCAGTCCTACCTCGACTACGCAATGAGCGTAATTGTGGGTCGGGCATTGCCGGATGCGCGCGATGGCTTGAAGCCCGTGCACCGGCGTGTGCTGTTCGCGATGAGCGAGCTGGGTAACGACTGGAACAAGCCGTACAAGAAATCCGCCCGTGTGGTCGGTGACGTTATCGGTAAGTACCACCCGCACGGCGACACCGCTGTCTATGACACCATCGTTCGTATGGCGCAGCCGTTCTCGCTGCGCTACCTGCTGGTAGACGGTCAGGGCAACTTCGGTTCGGTGGACGGCGACAACGCCGCCGCCATGCGATACACCGAAGTGCGCATGACCAAGCTGGCGCACGAGCTGCTGGCTGACCTGCATAAAGAAACCGTGGACTGGGTGCCGAACTACGACGGCACGGAAATGATCCCCGCGGTCATGCCAACCCGTATTCCCAACCTGCTGGTCAACGGTTCCAGCGGTATTGCCGTGGGCATGGCGACCAACATTCCGCCGCACAACCTCGGCGAAGTCATCGACGGTTGCCTGGCGCTCATCGACAACCCCGAGTTGTCGATTGACGAGTTGATGCAATACATTCCGGGCCCCGACTTCCCGACAGCCGCGATCATCAACGGTCGCGCCGGTATCGTCGAAGCCTATCGCACCGGTCGTGGCCGCATTTATATGCGCGCCCGCTCGATGGTGGAGGACATCGACAAGGTCGGTGGCCGCCAGCAGATCGTCATCACCGAGCTGCCGTACCAGCTGAACAAGGCCCGCCTGATCGAGAAGATCGCCGAGCTGGTTAAAGAGAAGAAACTCGAAGGCATCACCGAGCTGCGTGACGAGTCCGACAAAGACGGTATGCGCGTCGTGATCGAGCTGCGTCGTGGCGAAGTGCCTGAGGTTATCCTCAACAACCTCTATGCCCAGACCCAGCTGCAAGCGGTGTTCGGCATCAACATTGTTGCGTTGATCGACGGTCGCCCGCGAATCCTGAACCTCAAGGATCTGCTCGAAGCCTTCGTCCGTCACCGCCGCGAAGTCGTCACCCGTCGTACCGTGTTTGAGCTGCGCAAAGCCCGTGAACGTGGGCATTTGCTCGAAGGCCAGGCGGTTGCCCTGTCGAACATCGATCCGGTTATTGCCCTGATCAAGGCCTCGCCGACGCCGGCTGAAGCCAAGATCGGGCTGATTTCCACCGCCTGGGAATCCAGCGCCGTAGTGGAAATGGTCGAGCGTGCCGGTGCCGATTCATGCCGCCCGGACAACCTTGATCCGCAATACGGCCTGCGTGACGGCAAGTATTTCCTGTCGCCGGAACAGGCTCAGGCGATCCTTGAGCTGCGTCTGCACCGTCTGACCGGTCTGGAACACGAAAAACTGCTGACTGAGTATCAGGAAATCCTGGCCCAGATCGGCGAACTGCTGCGCATCCTCAACAGCGCCACGCGTCTGATGGAAGTCATCCGCGAAGAGCTGGAGCTGATCCGCGCCGAATACGGCGACGTGCGCCGCACCGAAATTCTCGATGCGCGCCTGGATCTGACGCTGGGTGACTTGATCACCGAAGAAGAGCGTGTCGTCACCATTTCCCACGGCGGTTATGCCAAGACCCAGCCATTGGCGGTCTATCAGGCGCAGCGTCGCGGCGGTAAAGGTAAATCGGCTACCGGCGTCAAGGATGAGGACTACATTGCTCACCTGCTGGTTGCCAACAGTCACACCACACTGCTGATGTTCTCCAGCAAGGGCAAGGTGTACTGGCTCAAGACATACGAAATCCCTGAAGCCTCCCGTGCTGCGCGCGGACGTCCGCTGGTCAACCTGCTGCCGCTCAGCGAAGGTGAATACATCACCACCATGCTGCCGGTAGACCTGGAAGCCATGCGCAAGCGTGCTGACGAGGAAGAAGGCGAGGTCATCGAAGGCGAAATCGACGACGCCGATATGAGTGAAGCGGGCACCGAGACCGAAGAAGAACGCAAGGCGCGTATCAAGGCCGCAGACAAGAAGAAGGCGCCGTTCATCTTCATGTCCACCGCCAACGGTACCGTCAAGAAAACTCCGCTGGTGGCTTTCAGCCGTCAACGTAGCGTCGGCCTCATCGCGCTGGAGCTGGACGAAGGCGACATCCTGATTTCCGCTGCCATTACCGATGGCGAGCAGGAAATCATGCTGTTCTCCGACGGCGGCAAGGTAACGCGCTTCAAGGAATCCGACGTTCGCGCCATGGGCCGTACCGCTCGCGGTGTGCGCGGCATGCGTCTGCCAGCAGGGCAGAAGCTGATTTCCATGCTGATCCCGGAAGAAGGCAGCGAGATCCTCACTGCTTCGGAACGTGGTTTCGGCAAGCGCACCGCGATCTCCGAGTTCCCTGAATACAAGCGTGGCGGTCAGGGCGTTATCGCCATGGTCAGCAACGAACGTAACGGCCGATTGGTCGGTGCGGTTCAGGTGCTCGACGGCGAGGAAATCATGCTGATTTCCGATCAGGGCACACTGGTTCGTACCCGTGTCGACGAAGTTTCCAGCCTGGGCCGTAATACCCAGGGCGTCACGCTGATCAAGCTGGCCAGCGACGAAAAACTGGTCGGTCTGGAGCGCGTGCAGGAGCCATCGGAAGTCGAAGGCGAAGAACTCGAAGGCGTTGAGCTGGACGGTGAAGAGCTGGAAGGCGACGCTATTGAAGGCGAAATCCTCGATATCGCAGAAGAAGGCGATGCCGGCGACGACCTGCAAGCCGACGCCGCGCCGGACGACGAAGAACCGCAGAGCTGATCTGATGTGTAAATAGCAGGGATCCCAAGGGTTTCCTGCAGGAGTTGCCGAAGGCTGCGAACGGTTCAAAACCGTTCGCAGCCTTCGGCACTTCCAACTTCAAATGACCCAAGCCTGAGAAATCAGCGCGTAGTGAGAGTGGATATGAGCAAGCGAGCCTTTAACTTCTGCGCAGGTCCTGCTGCGCTACCTGAAGCTGTTCTGCTGCGTGCCCAGGCGGAATTGCTGGACTGGCATGGCAAAGGCCTGTCCGTCATGGAAATGAGTCATCGCAGCGATGAATTCGTCTCCATTGCCACCAAGGCCGAGCAGGATCTGCGCGACCTCCTGACGATTCCCTCGAACTACAAAGTATTGTTCCTGCAAGGCGGCGCCAGTCAGCAGTTCGCCCAGATTGCACTGAACCTGCTGCCTGAAGAAGGCACCGCCGACTATATCGACACCGGTATCTGGTCGCAGAAAGCCATCGAAGAGGCATCGCGTTACGGCCACGTCAATGTTGCCGCGACCGCCAAGCCCTACGACTATTTCGCGATTCCCGGTCAGAACGAATGGCAGCTGTCCAAAGACGCGGCCTACGTGCATTACGCGCCGAATGAAACCATTGGCGGGCTGGAATTCAACTGGATTCCGGAAACCGGTGACGTGCCGCTGGTTGCCGACATGTCTTCGGACATCCTTTCGCGTCCGGTGGATATCTCCCGTTTCGGCATGATCTACGCTGGCGCGCAGAAAAACATCGGCCCGAGCGGCGTGGTGGTGGTGATCATTCGCGAAGACCTGCTGGGTCGCGCGCGTTCGCTGTGCCCGACCATGCTCAATTACAAGGTCGCGGCCGACAACGGCTCGATGTACAACACCCCGCCAACCCTGGCCTGGTACTTGTCCGGTCTGGTGTTCGAATGGCTGAAAGAGCAGGGTGGCGTCGAGGCCATCGGCAAGCTCAATGAAATCAAGCAGCGCACGCTGTATGACTTCATCGATGCCAGCGGCCTGTACAGCAACCCGATCAACAAGTCCGATCGCTCGTGGATGAACGTGCCGTTCCGGCTTGCCGATGATCGTCTGGACAAGCCGTTCCTGGTCGGTGCCGACGCTCGCGGGCTGCTCAACCTCAAGGGCCACCGCTCGGTCGGCGGCATGCGTGCCTCCATCTATAACGCCGTGGACATCACCGCCGTCAATGCGCTGATTGCCTACATGGCAGAGTTCGAGAAGGAACATGGCTAATGTCCGAACAAGAACTTAAGGCGCTGCGCGTTCGCATCGACAGCCTGGATGAAAAAGTCCTGGAGTTGATCAGTGAGCGCGCGCGCTGCGCGCAGGAAGTCGCACGGGTCAAGATGTCGACTCTGGCCGAAGGCGAAGTGCCGGTATTCTATCGCCCGGAGCGTGAAGCCCAGGTGCTCAAGCGTGTCATGGATCGCAATCGCGGTCCGTTGAGCAACGAAGAGATGGCGCGGCTGTTTCGCGAAATCATGTCGTCGTGTCTGGCCCTGGAACAACCGCTGAAAGTGGCTTATCTGGGCCCTGAAGGCACGTTTACCCAGGCCGCTGCGATCAAACACTTCGGCAACGCGGTGATCAGCCTGCCAATGGCGGCCATCGACGAAGTGTTCCGTGAAGTCGTCGCGGGTGCGGTGAATTTTGGCGTGGTTCCGGTGGAAAACTCCACCGAAGGCGCGGTCAACCATACGCTGGACAGCTTTCTCGAACACGACATGGTCATCTGTGGCGAAGTGGAGTTGCGTATTCACCACCATCTGCTGGTCGGCGAAAGCACCAAGACTGAAAGCATCAGCCGCATCTATTCCCACGCCCAGTCCCTGGCCCAGTGCCGCAAGTGGCTGGACGCGCACTACCCGAATGTCGAGCGCGTCGCTGTCGCCAGCAACGCCGAAGCCGCCAAGCGGGTCAAGGGCGAGTGGAATTCGGCGGCCATTGCCGGCGATATGGCTGCTGGTCTGTATGGCTTGACCCGGCTGGCAGAAAAGATCGAAGACCGTCCGGACAACTCCACCCGGTTCCTGATCATCGGCAACCAGGAAGTGCCGCCGACCGGCGACGACAAGACCTCGATCATTGTGTCGATGAGCAACAAGCCCGGCGCGCTGCATGAGCTGCTGGTGCCGTTCCATCAGAACGGAATCGACCTGACCCGCATCGAGACGCGCCCTTCGCGCAGCGGTAAGTGGACCTACGTATTCTTTATCGATTTCGTCGGCCACCATCGCGATCCGTTGGTCAAGGCCGTGCTGGAGCAGATCAGTCAGGAAGCCGTGGCGCTCAAGGTGCTGGGTTCCTACCCGAAAGCAGTTCTCTAAAGGGGCCAGACATGACTGACGACTTCCTCGCCCTGGCCCAGCCAGGCGTGCAAAAACTTTCGCCTTACGTTCCGGGCAAGCCCGTGGACGAACTGGCGCGTGAGCTGGGCATCGCCCCGGCGCACATCATCAAGCTGGCGAGTAACGAAAACCCGCTGGGTGCCAGTCCCAAAGCATTGGCCGCCATTCGTGACGAGCTGGCCGAGTTGACCCGCTATCCCGATGGCAATGGCTTTGAACTGAAAAAGCGTCTTGCCGAGCGCTGCGGGGTGCAAGCGAGTCAAGTCACGCTGGGCAATGGCTCCAACGACATTCTTGAACTGGTCGCCCGGGCTTATCTGGCGCCGGGGCTCAATGCGGTGTTCAGCGAATTTGCCTTCGCCATCTATCCGATTGTGACCCAGGCCGTTGGCGCAGACGCGCATGTCGCGCCGGCTAAAGACTGGGGCCATGATCTGCCTGCAATGCTGGCGGCCATCGACAGCAACACGCGTGTGGTTTTCATCGCCAATCCGAACAACCCGACCGGTACCTGGTTTGGCCCGGATGCCTTGAACACGTTTCTCGCCGCGGTGCCCAGGCATGTGCTGGTGGTGTTGGACGAGGCCTACATCGAATACGCCCAGGGCGCCGAACTGCCTGATGGCCTGAATTACCTCGCCGATTTTCCGAACCTGCTGGTCTCGCGCACCTTCTCCAAGGCCTACGGCCTGGCGTCGTTGCGGGTCGGTTATGGCCTGTCCTCGCCAGCCGTTGCCGACGTACTCAATCGAGTGCGCCAGCCGTTTAATGTCAACAGCTTCGCGCTGGCGGCTGCGTGCGCCGCGCTGGATGACGTGGATTACGTCACCAAAAGTCGCCAGTTGAATGAAGTGGGCATGGAGCAGCTGGAAGGCGGTCTGCGTTTGCTGGGGCTGGACTGGATTCCATCGAAAGGCAATTTCATCGCCGTGGATCTGGGTCGTGAAAGCGCGTCTGTTTATCAAGGCTTGCTCCGCGAGGGCGTGATCGTGCGTCCGGTTGGCGGTTATGGCATGCCCAATCACTTGCGCGTCAGCATCGGTCTGCCGCAGGAAAATACCCGTTTCCTTGAAGCGCTGGCCAAGGTTCTGGCGCGTGATTGATGTCATCTCAATGCAATCTGCCCGGCCTATGATCGGCCGCCTGGTAGTCGTGGGTCTGGGTTTGATCGGCGGCTCCTTCGCCAAGGGTTTGCGCGAAAGCGGGTTGTGCGGCGAAGTGGTCGGTGTCGATCTCGACCCTCAATCGCGCAAGCTGGCGGTGGAGCTGGGTGTTGTTGATCGCTGTGAAGAAGATCTGGCAGTCGCCTGTCGCGGTGCCGATGTCATCCAGCTTGCGGTGCCGATTCTGGCCATGGAAAAAATGCTCGCATTGCTGGCCACTTTCGATCTTGGCGATGCCGTGCTGACCGATGTGGGCAGCGCCAAGGGTAACGTCGTGCGGGCTGCAACCAAGGCCTTTGGCGGCATGCCTTCGCGCTTCGTGCCGGGGCATCCGATTGCGGGTTCGGAGCAGAGCGGTGTGGAAGCGTCCAATGCCCAGTTATTCAAGCGCCACAAAGTGATTCTGACGCCGCTGGCCGAAACTGATCCACAAGCCCTCGCGCTGGTTGATCGGTTGTGGTCCGAGCTGGGCGCCGATGTCGAGCACATGCAGGTCGAACGTCACGATGAAGTGCTGGCCGCAACTAGTCATCTGCCGCATTTGCTGGCTTTCGGCCTGGTGGATTCGTTGGCCAAGCGCAATGAAAACCTGGATATCTTCCGTTACGCCGCCGGTGGTTTTCGCGATTTCACGCGTATTGCCGGCAGCGACCCGGTGATGTGGCATGACATCTTCCTCGCCAATCGCGAGGCGGTTTTAAGGACGCTGGATACGTTCCGCAGCGACCTCGATGCCTTGCGCGACGCGGTCGATGCGGGTGACGGGCATCAATTGCTGGGCGTATTCACCCGTGCTCGAGTGGCTCGCGAACATTTCGGCAAGATCCTCGCGCGCCGGGCCTATGTCGACGAACAGCCCGCCAGGGACCTGGTGTTTGTCGCCAGCCCGGGCGGTAGCGTTCGCGGCCGTATTCGGGTGCCGGGGGACAAGTCGATTTCCCATCGCTCGATCATGCTGGGCTCCCTGGCTGATGGCGTCACGGAGGTCGAAGGTTTCCTCGAAGGCGAAGATGCGCTGGCGACGTTGCAGGCGTTTCGTGACATGGGCGTGGTAATCGAAGGCCCACATCACGGTCGCGTGGTTATTCATGGGGTGGGGCTGCACGGGCTCAAGGCCGCGCCGGGTCCGCTGTATCTGGGCAATTCCGGGACATCGATGCGTTTGCTCGCCGGTTTGCTCGCTGCACAGGATTTCGACAGTTCGCTGACCGGAGACGCCTCGTTGTCCCGGCGTCCCATGAGTCGGGTTGCCGATCCTTTACGGCAGATGGGTGCTGTCATAGAGACTGCTGCTGAAGGTCGTCCGCCGCTCACGATTCGTGGCGGGCAGTCGCTCAAAGGTCTGACCTACGACATGCCGATGGCCAGCGCTCAGGTCAAGTCCTGCTTGCTGCTGGCGGGTCTGTATGCCGAGGGCAAGACCAGCGTGATCGAGCCCGCGCCGACTCGCGACCACACCGAGCGGATGCTGCGTGGTTTTGGCTATGCGGTGAGCGTCGACGGTTCAATGGTTTCTGTTGAATCAGGTGGAGGCTTGACGGCTACCAGGATCGAAGTGCCGGCAGATATCTCCTCGGCAGCGTTTTTTATGGTCGCGGCCTCGATTTGCGAGGGTGCCGATCTGCTGCTGGAACACGTTGGTATTAATCCGACCCGCACCGGCGTGATCCAGATCCTGCGTCTGATGGGGGCGGACATCACCCTGGAAAACCAGCGTGAAGTGGGCGGTGAGCCGGTGGCGGACCTGCGCGTGCGCTCGGCGAAGCTTAAAGGTATTGAAATACCTCAGGCGCTGGTGCCGCTGGCAATCGACGAGTTTCCGGTGTTATTCGTTGCGGCGGCCTGCGCAGAAGGGCGTACTATCTTGCGCGGCGCACAGGAGTTGCGGGTTAAAGAGTCGGATCGTATCCAGGTCATGGCCGATGGTCTGCTGGCGCTTGGCGTCAGCGTTCAACCTGTGCCGGACGGGATTATCATTGACTCGAGCCAAATGGGTGGCGGCGTAGTGAATGCCCATGGCGATCATCGTATCGCCATGGCCTTCAGTGTTGCGTCACTGCGGGCTTCGGCCCCGATTCATATTCATGATTGCGCGAACGTCGCTACGTCGTTCCCAAATTTTCTCGCGCTTTGCGCTCAAGTCGGCATGCGTGTAGTGCAAGAGGGACAGCTGTGAAGATTAAAGCACCGGTTATCACCATCGACGGACCAAGCGGTTCAGGTAAAGGCACAGTTGCCGGTTTATTGGCCAAGCGGCTGGGATGGTGCCTGTTGGATTCCGGCGCGCTGTATCGTTTGCTGGCGTTTGCCGCCCGCAACCATGGCGTCGACCTGACCAACGAAGAAGCCCTGAAGCTGTTGGCCGCGCACCTCGATGTGCAATTCGAAGCCGGGCCTGGTGGTCAGGGGCAGCGCATCATCCTCGAAGGCGAGGACGTGACTCAGTCGATTCGTAACGAGCAGATTGGCAGCGGCGCTTCGCAGGTCGCTTCTTTGCCGGCGGTGCGCGATGCCTTGCTGCAGCGTCAACGGGCCTTTCAGGAAGAACCGGGCCTTGTCGCAGACGGTCGCGACATGGGTACGGTGGTGTTTCCGGACGCCCCTCTGAAGATTTTTCTGACCGCCAGCGCCGAGGAACGTGCTCGACGCCGTTACTTGCAGTTGAAGGCCAAAGGCGATGATGTTAGTCTGTCGAGTCTGCTAGATGAGATATGTGCACGCGACGAGCGTGACACCCAGCGAGCGGTAGCGCCGCTCAAGCCGGCGCATGACGCCATACAGCTGGATTCCACGGAATTATCCATCGAGCAGGTGTTGGAACGCATCATGAGTGAAATCGCGCTTCGCGATATCGCCGGATGACAAAGAAGCGTGTGGGAGACCAGTCGAGTCCCGCAGGCTTTCTTTTACTTGAACGAAACCCACGTTGTCTGGAATGTGGCAGATGGGCGTATTCTTCGCCCTTGATCAACAGGAATTAAAATGAGCGAAAGCTTTGCAGAACTTTTTGAAGAAAGCCTAAAGACCCTCAACCTTCAGGCCGGTTCGATCATCACCGCGATCATCGTTGATATCGATTACCAGGCTGGATGGGTGACGGTTCACGCCGGTCTCAAATCTGAAGGCCTCATCCCGCTGGAGCAGTTCCACAACGACGCTGGCGAGCTGACCATCAAGATCGGCGACGAAGTTCACGTTGCTCTTGACGCGGTCGAAGACGGCTTTGGCGAAACCAAGCTGTCCCGCGAAAAAGCCAAGCGTGCCGAGTGCTGGATCGTTCTGGAAGCGGCTTTCGCAGCTGAAGAAGTGGTCAAGGGCGTTATCAACGGTAAGGTTAAAGGCGGCTTCACTGTCGACGTTAACGGCATCCGTGCGTTCCTGCCAGGTTCTTTGGTTGACGTCCGCCCTGTGCGTGACACGACTCACCTGGAAGGCAAAGAGCTCGAGTTCAAGGTCATCAAGCTCGACCAGAAGCGCAACAACGTTGTCGTTTCCCGTCGCAGCGTCCTCGAAGCCGAGAACAGTGCCGAGCGCGAAGCTCTGCTCGAGTCCTTGCAGGAAGGCCAACAAGTCAAAGGTATCGTCAAGAACCTCACGGATTACGGCGCATTCGTCGATCTGGGTGGCGTCGATGGCCTGCTGCACATCACCGACATGGCCTGGAAGCGCATCAAGCATCCATCGGAAATCGTCAATGTTGGCGATGAGATCGATGTAAAAGTCCTGAAGTACGATCGCGAACGCAATCGTGTTTCCCTGGGCCTGAAGCAACTGGGCGAAGACCCATGGGTTGCTATCAAAGCTCGTTACCCGGAAGGCACTCGCGTAACTGCCCGTGTCACCAACCTGACCGACTACGGCTGCTTCGCAGAGCTGGAAGAAGGCGTGGAAGGCCTGGTACACGTTTCCGAAATGGACTGGACCAACAAAAACATCCACCCTTCGAAAGTCGTTCAAGTCGGCGACGAAGTGGAAGTTATGGTTCTGGACATCGACGAAGAGCGTCGTCGTATCTCCCTCGGCATCAAGCAGTGCAAATCTAACCCATGGGAAGATTTCTCTGGCCAGTTCAACAAGGGCGATAAAATCTCCGGCACCATCAAGTCGATCACCGATTTCGGTATCTTCATTGGTCTGGACGGCGGCATCGACGGCCTGGTTCACCTGTCCGACATCTCCTGGAACGAAGTGGGCGAAGAAGCCGTACGTCGTTTCAAGAAGGGCGACGAGCTCGACACCGTTATCCTGTCTGTAGATCCAGAGCGCGAGCGTATCTCGCTGGGTATCAAACAGCTGGAAAGCGATCCGTTCTCCGAGTACGTCACTGTCAATGACAAAGGCGCAATCGTCCGCGGTATCGTTAAAGAAGTTGACGCCAAAGGCGCCATCATCACTCTGGCCGACGACATCGAAGCTACCCTCAAAGCCTCCGAAATCAGCCGTGACCGCGTTGAAGACGCGCGTAACGTTCTGAAAGAAGGCGAAGAGATCGAAGCCAAGATCATCAGCGTTGACCGCAAGAGCCGCGTGATCAGCTTGTCCATCAAGTCGAAAGACGTTGAAGACGAGAAAGAAGCGATCCAAAGCCTGCGTAGCAAGCCAGAAACTGCAGAAAGCACCGGTCCTACCACTATTGGTGACCTGCTTCGCGCACAAATGGAAAAACAGAACTAAGTTCTGATTGACCATTAAAAAGGGCGACTTCGGTCGCCCTTTTTTATGAGCGCGATTTGAGTGTGAGCTCCTGACGCTTCGGCAGGCCGCCTGATCGCCAGAGGCCGGTTCACCTGGCGTTCCTTGGTGTTTTCTCCTTGAAGAGCCTCAGGGGCGCTTCCTGGTCTCTAGCCTTGCACACGTTCATTCATCGCTCACAGACGTTTTTCCAACAGTAACAGCCTCACATAAGTCAATACTTGGGCTGTTCAAATCGATCCGGTCATGCTAAAACCTTCGGAGCGCTGATCTAGCTGCTTGAAAAAGAAGGGAAAAATATGACGAAGTCGGAGTTGATCGAACGAATTGTCACCCATCAAGGGCTGCTCTCATCCAAGGATGTTGAGCTGGCCATCAAGACCATGCTTGAACAAATGTCCCAATGCCTGGCCACCGGCGACCGTATCGAGATACGTGGCTTTGGCAGCTTCTCTTTGCACTATCGCGCGCCGCGTGTGGGCCGTAACCCAAAAACCGGCCAGTCGGTAACGCTGGATGGCAAATTTGTTCCGCACTTCAAGCCAGGCAAAGAACTACGCGACCGCGTCAATGAAGACGAAGAAGAAGGGCTCTAGGCCTTCAGAACGGAGAATAGATACATGCAGATTCTTGTACGCGCTCTGCTAGGCATCGTCGCTTTGGCCGTAGTCGCGACCACGATTATTTTCATCCTGGAAAATCAGCAGCCTGTTTCGCTGGCATTTTTAGGGTGGTCGGCTCCGCAACTTTCACTCGCGGTGCCCATAGTCCTCGCGCTTCTGGTCGGTATGCTCATCGGTCCGGTTTTGTCTTGGGCAGCGAGTCTGCGCAAAAAACGCAGAGTGGCGGCTATCTAGCGGTCCTGTTGCGGCACTCTGTAGTCTGCGTCGTCGGATTCTGAAATCTCGGAATCCTCCCAGGATGTGTCCGGGCTGTGCTTGATCCCCGGATCTGACCGCATACCCGGCAAAATTATTTGTTTGACCAGCATCTTTCTGCGAAAAGACCGACTGACTTTGTAATGGATGTCATCAAGTCTTGTAGGATCTTTCTTCTGATTTGCTCAGAAAAATAATTGATGCTTGTACGGCTTTGTAACTTGTTATACGGCTTATACGATTACCCCTTTGTTTACGGGGATGGATGTTTATTTCATATCTGACTTGGCCAATACACAGTGTTGTCAACCCAGTTGCAATAAATCTGTCCGCGAGCAGAATGCACCTCATTCCCTAAGAGGGTGTAGACAAAATCAAGTCGTGAGTCGGCGTGCGAGCATCCTGGCCTCGGCTAGCCACACCCAGGCCTCGCTCACAGCAAACAACCGGTCGTGGTGCATAATCAGCCGCCTAGCTCTCTCGTTCCAGGCATGTGTCCGCTCCACCACCCACCGCTTGGGCATCACCACAAAACCGGTCGGAGCAGGCGCCGCCGTGAACAAGTCACCTTGTTCTGAATGCCATTTCCCGGTGCGTCGATTGTTTGGCCCCCGGATGACCTGAACCTCAAGCGAATGAGTGTGCTGTATACGCTGGGCCCACTTTCCGGCGTAGGCGCTGTCGACGAACAGTGTATTCAATGACGGGTATTTGCCCATTGAGGACGTCACTGCCTCGTCCGCCGCGTCGCGATCCTGCACGCTGGCTGCACTGATGCTCACCGCCAAAAGCAGGCCCAGGGTATCGACGATCAGACTGCGCTTGCGCCCTTTTACCTTCTTGCCTGCGTCGTAGCCGCTTTCGCCGCCTTGAGGAGAGCTACGGGTCGATTGAGAGTCCAGAATAGCGGCTGACGGCTTTTCATCACGATCCTCCCGCTCTCGCCATTGGGCACGAAGCCGATCATGCATTTGCTCAAACTTGCCCTGCGCGCTCCATCGTCTGAAGGTTTTATAGACATTGTCCCAGTGCGGGAACTCGCGAGGCAGCATTCGCCACGAGCAACCCGTGCGCACGACATAGCAGCAAGCCTCGAGCAGTGTGCGCCGGGAGTGACGGGGCGGCACGCCACGCCCTCCTGAGATTTCAAACAAATCAGCGACCAGCGCCCATTCTGCGTCGGTAAGACAACTGGGGTAGCGTTGCTCTGGCGACTGACGTCGGTGTGCCTCGGTGTAGCCATAAGACTTACGAGGCTCGGGAGGCTGGAAGCTGCCCCTGGGCCGCTCCTTAACACGAATAATCCCGGCCAGTTTCAACGCCTTGGCGAACGTGTCGGGATGAGCGGTGATGCCCGTTTCGGCATGGAATGCTTGCGCCAATTCGGCCTGACTGGAATAGGGTTGCTCATGAGCAAGCCTGGTCAGCAGTGGGTGATGCTCCGCTGTAATTACGGGTGGGCGTCCAATTCGAGGCATGGCATTAACACTATGCTGGAAATAGGTAAGGAGTTTACTTTATTTTGTCTACACCCTCTAAGGAAACTCTGAAAAAGACTTCGAAATCTGGTGAAATACGCCAGTCACAAGCACTGAACGGTTGAGCCCCGATGAAGCAGATGTCCTTCGCTGACGCCGAATACGCTGGCAAACGCAAACAAACCCGCCGTGAGCGCTTCCTGAACGAGATGGATCAGGTCGTGCCATGGAATGGCTTGATCAAGCTGATCGAGCCGCACTATCCAAAGGGCGAAGGTGGTCGTCCGGCCTATCCGTTGATGGTGATGTTGCGGGTTCATCTGATGCAAAACTGGTTCGGTTATAGCGACCCGGCCATGGAAGAATCGCTCTACGAAACCACAATTCTGCGCCAGTTTGCCGGGCTGCATCTGGATCGAATTCCAGACGAAACCACGATCCTCAACTTCCGTCGACTGCTGGAAAAACATGAGCTGGCCGGTGGGATTTTGCAGGTGATCAATGGTTATTTGGGCGACCGTGGTTTGTTGCTGCGCCAAGGCACGGTGGTCGATGCGACGATCATTCATGCGCCGAGTTCGACCAAGAACAAAGACGGCAAACGCGACCCTGAAATGCATCAGACCAAGAAGGGAAATCAATACTATTTCGGGATGAAATCGCACATCGGTGTCGATGCCGAATCCGGTTTGGTGCATAGCGTAGTGGGCACTGCGGCGAATGTCGCGGACGTAACCCAGGTCGATAAGTTGCTGCACGGAGAAGAAACTTACGTCTCTGGCGATGCCGGTTACACCGGCGTCGAAAAGCGCCCCGAGCATCAAGATCGCCAAATGATCTGGTCGATTGCCGCTCGGCCCAGCCGCTATAAAAAGCATGCAAAGAAGAGCCTGATCGGGCGCATGCGTCGCAAAATCGAATACGCGAAAGCTCAACTGCGTGCCAAGGTTGAGCATCCGTTTCGCGTGATCAAACGCCAGTTTGGTTATACGAAAGTGCGCTTCCGGGGCCTTGTTAAAAACACCGCGCAGCAGACCACGCTGTTTGCTCTGTCGAACCTGTGGATGATGCGAAAACGATTGCTGAATGCAGGAGAGGTGCGTCTGTAATGCGGACAATGAGCACTGAAAAGCGCTCATACGCAGAAAAAAGGGGAATTAATAGAGGAAGAGGTCTGATTTTCGATTGAGTCGACATTTTTTGAGCCTCAAGCTACGGGGCCGTTGAAAACGCCTGCCTACTTCAGACCTTCCCTAATGGACGAGCGTGGTTGAACTAATCGAAGTTTGTTCGAAATGTCCCTAAGCGCATGTATCTGCACGACGGCATTTTGGCTTGCTGCGAGGAATCGGACCTACCGCTGAGTCAGGATTGAAGAGGTCATTCATGCAGTATCCCCAAATCACTCATCATGGCGGCGTTGCAAGTGTTACTGGCTCATGTCATGAGTTGCAGATGGATGAACATTACAGCCTGCTCATCGATTGTGGGGCTTTGTTGGAGTCTGTTGACGGAAAAGACCCATCCGCTGTTAATTCCATTCAGTTTGCTCTAGACACCATAAAGGCGTTGGTACTAACCCATGTGCATGCCGACCATGTGGGTCGCATTCCTGAGTTGCTGGCTGCCGGGTACACTGGTCCCATTTTGTGTAGCGAACCCTCTGCACATCTATTGCCAGTCGTCTTGCAAGATGCCTTCAGTCACCAGTTTGGTCGTTCTGCAGAAGAACTGGATGACTACCTGACGACTATCAATAAACGAATAGTCCCACTACCGTTTGACCGATGGTTCACGGTCGTCGAAACCGACCAATTGGTATGCAGCGTTCGCCTGCAGCGAGCAGGGCATATCCTGGGCTCTGCGTATGTTGAGTTCGATATCAATTATCCGCTGGAGAAGCGTAACAAGCGTGTAGTGTTTTCCGGCGACCTGGGTTCAAGCCATACACCCTTCTTGCCAGGTCCCAAGTCGCCTGAGCGGGCTGACATACTGGTCTTGGAAAGCACCTATGGTGATCGCCTGCATGAAGATCGCGCCAGCCGACAGCAAAGGCTCGAGGCAGTTATAGACCAGGCCTTGGCCGATAACGGCACCGTATTGATTCCGGCGTTCAGCATCGGCCGCACGCAAGAGTTGCTGTACGAAATCGAAGACATCCTGCGACGTAAAGTGCTTGCCGATGCGCCTTTCCCCACTAATCCTGAAGGCATCGAAGCCGGTCCAGCGGCGGGCTGGTCGCAATTGCCAGTCATTCTGGATTCTCCCCTCGCAGCAAGCTTCACCAGGATATACAGGGACTTCAATGATTACTGGGATGCCGAAGCTCAGGAGCGACTGAGCGAAGGGCGTAGACCCCTGGCGTTCGGACAGTTGATCACCATCGACAGCCACGACAAGCATCTGCAGGTCGTCAATTATCTATCCAGTACCAAACGCCCAGCGATTGTCATTGCCGGCCACGGCATGTGCGCAGGCGGCCGAATCGTCAATTATCTCAAGGCGATGCTGGGCGATAGCCGGCACAACGTCATATTCGTCGGCTATCAAGTCAAAGGCACGCCCGGCGCAGCCATTCAGAAGTACGGACCGCAGGGCGGCTACGTCGAGCTGGATCGGGAGCGTTTCGCAATCAATGCAGGCGTGACCACTGTGGGTGGCTATTCAGCGCATGCCGATCAGGGCGAGTTGATCGAGTTCGTTACGGGTATGAGTGAATGGCCGACAGAGATAAGGCTGGTTCATGGTGAGATCAATGCGAAAAAGACCTTGGGCGCCTCGCTGAATCGGAAATACGCAGCTAAAAAACGCGCTGTAATGATTACCAGCTAATAACTGTTGGCGTCGAATACATCCTGTGCTCATAGGTCCGCAAGGTCCATGTATTAAGTGGTATTGGCCTTGATCTACAGAGATATGTGTATTCGGCACCACCCTCTTGTGTAGTCAACGTTATTTTCGTGGGTAGTTTTCTGGCCGAAAAGGCGTACGAGAGTATGTAACGGCTGCGCGACAGGTAAAGCTCAGGTACCCCGCAGCCAAATTCTTCCTGTTAGCTGATCTGGATGAAGCTAATCCGGAAGCGCTGTCACGTGAGGAACTCCTACAGCTTATGCACAAGGGCATCGTCATACATCCCGGTCATGTTGAGGACGTGCGCAGCTGGCTTAAGTGTCTTTGTCTTGGCATCCTGCCCAGAAAGGGGTTCCCCGGAGTACCCAGGAAGCAATGGCGATAGGTCGGCCGGTCCTTACTACAAATGTGCCTGGCTGTAGGGACACCGTCGTTCATGGAGGAAATGGATTTATTTTTCCGCTATTTTCGGTTCCGGGCCTCGTAGATAGATGGTCTTTTTTATAGAAAATCCAGATCGGATCGAACCTATGGGGCCGGAAAGCTATAGCCTGGCCAAAGCCAGATTTGATGCAATAAAAGTGAATGCGAAGCTTGTTGAATATTTCAATTGAGTTTTGAAGTCCTGTCGGTAACATCCCTGAAATTTCCAGAGTACGGTCTTATGGTTGGTAAAACGACATTGATTGGCATTACTGGCGCGACAGGGTTTGTCGGTGGTGCTGTTTCGCGTCATTTGTCGGCTCGCTCCGATTTTTCGGTGCGTGTCGCCGTACGTGGTGATTACGCCGAGCCCGATGATGCTCTGGAAGTTGTACCGATCAAGTCGATTGAGCCGGACGTTCAGTGGGATAGTTTTGTAGACGATGTTGACGTTGTCATCCACACCGCCGCCCGCGTTCACGTAATGAACGATACCTCGCTGGACCCTGAAGCAGAGTATCTGCGCATCAACGTAGCCGGAACGCTGAACCTTGCCGAACAGGCGGCGGCGGCAGGTGTGAAGCGCTTTATCTTCATCAGTTCAATCAAGGTAAATGGCGAGGCAACAGCATCGACCAAACCCTTTAGCGCCGATCAGGTTGCCAATCCTTCTGATCCTTATGGCGTCTCGAAAGCCAAGGCTGAACAAGGACTTCGAGAACTCGCCGCTCGTACGGGCATGGAAGTGGTCATCATTCGCCCGGTGCTGGTTTACGGTCCCGGCGTCAAGGCCAACTTCCTGAGCATGATGCGCTGGCTCGACAAAGGTGTTCCGCTGCCGCTTGGTGCCATCAACAATCGGCGCAGTCTGGTTGCTCTGGATAATCTGGTGGATCTGATAGTCGCGTGCATTCAACATCCGGCCGCCGCCAACCAGACGTTTCTGGTCAGCGACGGCAATGATCTGTCTACATCCGGGCTACTGAGGCAAATGGCCAAGGCCTTGGGCAAGGCACCGCGCTTGATCCCGGTGCCGATGTGGTTGCTGACGACAGCCGCCACGCTATTGGGGAAGCGAGCTTTTTCACAAAGACTCTGCGGTTCCCTGCAGGTTGATATAACCAAAACCTGTACGATGCTCGGCTGGGCGCCTCCGGTCAGTGTCGAAGAAGCCATGAAGAAGACTGCGCAATATTATCTGGAACATAAAAACGATGAGTGAGTGGTGGTGGGTTGTATTGGCGGTGTTGTTGTCGCTAACGCTGACGGCCGGTCTTCGTCGCTATGCGCTTTCGCAAAGTTTGATGGATGTGCCCAATGCCCGTAGTTCGCATTCGGTGCCTACGCCACGTGGGGGCGGCGTTTCTATCGTTATTACATTTCTCCTGGCGCTGGTCTTGCTCGGTTTCCAGCAAAAACTGCCTACTGCCGCGTTAATAGCGATAGCGGGCGCGGGCGCTTTGGTTGCGGTGATCGGCTTCATGGATGATCACGGGCATATTGCCGCGCGTTGGCGGTTGCTTGGTCATTTTGCGGCTGCGGCATGGGCGCTGTTCTGGCTGGGCGGCCTGGCACCACTGGATCTTTTTGGCGTGCGGGTCGATCTCGGTTTTGTCGGTAACGTTCTCGCGGCGTTTTATCTTGTATGGATGCTCAATCTCTACAACTTCATGGATGGCATCGACGGCATTGCCAGTATTGAGGCGTTGAGCGTTTGCTGTGGTGCGAGCATCATTTACCTGATGTGCGGTTTTACTGAGCTGATCTGGATGCCAATGCTGCTCGCGGCGGCAGTTGCCGGGTTCCTGTTCTGGAATTTTCCGCCAGCTAAAATCTTCATGGGTGACGCAGGCAGCGGATTTCTAGGCGTCGTGTTGGGGGTGGCTTCGCTGCAGGCGGGTTGGGCTTCACCTCAGCTATTCTGGGCATGGTTGATTTTGCTGGGAGTGTTCATCGTCGATGCGACCTTCACCCTGATCCGGCGTTTGTTGCGCGGGGACAAGGTTTACGAAGCCCATCGCAGTCATGCTTATCAATTCGCATCACGGCGGTACGGTCGGCACCTGCCGGTCACGCTGGCAGTGGGCTTGATTAACCTGTTGTGGCTGCTGCCCGTAGCGTTGTGGGTGGTGACGTCCGGAATTGACGGGCTGTTGGGCATTTGCATTGCCTATGTGCCGTTGGTGTTGCTGGCAGTCAAATTCAGTGCGGGCGCGCTCGAACGTGATTGACAGCGCGGTACCCCGGTTTTTCAGATAAATTGAAACAATTCCGTGTTTGCGTGACAGTTCAAATTCGTTGTGTCGAAACAAGAGGGGGAGCAAGAGGTGCGGGAAGGAGTCATGAACACGTTACGGAATTTTTTAGTGGCGTTGCCACGTCGGCAAAAGCGTGTAATCCAGGTCGCCACTGATGTTGTGTTGGTCTGGTTTGCGCTTTGGATGGCGTTCGTCGTTCGTCTGGGAATCGACGACCTGGTCAATCCGCTGGAAAAACATACCTGGCTGTTCATCAGCGCGCCGATCGTTGCTATTCCGCTGTTTATCCGGTTCGGGATGTACCGCGCTGTCATGCGCTATTTCGGCAATGATGCGTTGATAGCGATCATCAAGGCTGTAAGCCTTTCCGCTCTTATTCTTGGTTGTATCGTATATTCCTACAGCAATCATCAGCCTGTGGTACCGCGTTCCATCATGTTCAACTATTGGTGGTTGAGCCTGGTGATGATCGGCGGGCTGCGCCTGGCGATGCGTCAATATTTCCTCGGCGACTGGTTTTCTGCCGCGCAGCACGTGCCGTTTACCAACCGTGATGACGGCTTGCCCAAGGTCGCGATCTATGGCGCGGGCGCAGCCGGTAATCAACTGGTCGCGGCCCTGCGAATGGGGCGGCTGATGCGGCCCGTGGCATTTATCGATGACGACGAATCCATCTCCAATCGGGTGATTTCCGGGTTGCAGGTCTACAAGCCCAAACACATCCAGCGAATGATCGAGGTCACTGGCGCTCAGGAAATATTACTGGCGATTCCCTCATCGACCCGTGGCCGGCGTCGCGAGGTTCTGGGCTATCTGGAAGGTTTTCCGCTGCACGTGCGCAGCGTACCCGGCTTCATGGATCTGGCCGCAGGCCGGGTCAAGGTGGATGACCTTCAGGAAGTGGACATCGCCGACCTGCTCGGGCGCGATTCCGTACCCGCCCAGGAGGAACTGCTGGAGCGCTGCATCAAAGGCCAGGTGGTGCTGGTGACCGGCGCGGGTGGGTCGATCGGCTCCGAACTCTGTCGGCAGATTCTGTTGCTTGGGCCAACGACGCTGCTGTTGTTCGATCACAGTGAGTTCAACCTCTACACCATTCTTTCCGAGCTTGAGCAGCGGGTTGCGCGCGAGTCTTTGTCGGTGAAGTTGTTGCCGATTCTGGGGTCGGTACGTAATCACTCCAAGTTGCTGGACATCATGAAAACCTGGCATGTGGCAACGGTTTATCACGCCGCAGCGTATAAGCACGTGCCTATGGTTGAGCACAATATTGCCGAAGGCGTGATCAACAATGTCGTGGGTACCCTTAACACTGCCCAGGCGGCACTTCAGGCGGGTGTCGCGAACTTTGTGCTGATTTCCACGGACAAGGCTGTCCGGCCAACCAATGTCATGGGCAGCACCAAGCGTCTGGCCGAGCTGACCCTTCAGGCCTTGAGTCGCGAAACGGCGCCGGTAATGTTCGGTGACAAGGCTAACGTCTATCAGGTCAACAAAACCCGATTCATCATGGTTCGTTTTGGCAACGTCCTGGGCTCATCGGGCTCGGTCATTCCGCTGTTCCATAAGCAAATTCAGTCCGGTGGGCCGTTGACGGTCACCCACCCGAAAATTACCCGTTATTTCATGACTATTCCGGAAGCCGCCCAGCTGGTAATCCAGGCCGGTTCCATGGGCCAGGGTGGCGACGTGTTCGTTCTGGACATGGGTGAACCGGTGAAGATCGTCGAACTTGCAGAGAAGATGGTGCATTTGTCAGGCTTGAGTATTCGGTCCGAGAAAAATCCCCACGGCGATATCTCGATTGAGTTCACCGGATTGCGTCCAGGCGAAAAGTTGTACGAAGAGTTGCTGATCGGCGATAACGTGGTGTCAACCGAACACCCGATGATCATGAGCGCTCACGAAGACTATCTGTCCTGGGAAGTATTGAAGGTGCGCCTCTCTCAACTTCTTACAGCCGTTGAAGACGATGATTACACTGCTGTCAGACAACAACTAAGGGAAACCGTCAGTGGTTATTCGCCGGACGGGGAAATTGTTGACTGGATATATCAGGAACGTCGCGGCGAATTCTGATAAGGATTGACTCGGTCTAACTGGACTTTTTATTTGTGAGCTATTTTTACAACTGATTCGAGTAATAACTCGAAACTCTTGTCGCCTTTGACAGCCCCCATTCATCAACTAATTTGAATGAGCGACTTTGGAAAGTTGCTAACTTTAATGATGTTATGGAGCCTGCTAATGCGTAAGTCTTTTCTGTCCTCGCTGTTGTTTGCTTTGCTGACCAGTGCCTCGGTCGCGGTTACGGCCGCGCCGATGTCGCCTGCAACAATGGATACGCCAAAGATGGCGAGCATGCAGCAACAAATGACCGATAAGGTCAACATCAACACCGCCGATGCGGAAACGCTGCAAAAGCAGCTGTCCGGTATCGGCATGGGCAAAGCCAATGCGATTGTTGCCTACCGCGAGACCAATGGTGCGTTCACTTCGGTTGATGAGCTCATTGAAGTGAAGGGCATTGGCAAAGCCATTCTGGAAAAGAACCGCGAAAAGCTTGTGGTTCAGTAACGCGTCCTGCCTCACTCCAACCCGGCCGATCAAGGATCGGCCGTCTTTCTCCCGCCTAATCGCAACCCCATCCGTCATCCCCGTTGCTCCAAACTCTCAACCCGCTTGACATGATGAATGTCGGCCGACATACAATGCGCTTAAATTATGGTCGTAATTTAATTGCAGCGCCTTTGAGGCCGGACCATCGAGATGGTTGGCGCGCGCCTTGCCTTGGCCCGAACCTGTCTCTGAGTCGCGCAGTTGCTCGTTACAAAGGCTGATCCCTTCGATGAAAACCAGGAGAACGAGTGTATGAGTGGTCCCCGAATCGTCGTCACCGGCATGGGCCTTGTCACGCCTCTGGGCTGCGGGGTCGAACCTGTCTGGCAACGTTTGCTGGCAGGTCGTTCCGGCATCGTCAGGCTGGCGGAAGAGGTTGTTGCTGATCTACCGGGCAAAGTCGGCGGCCGTGTGCCGTTGTTGGAGGAAGATGCCGAAGCGGGCTTTGATGCTGATTGGGCGGTGGCTGCCAAAGAGCAGAAGAAGATGGATCGTTTCATCCTGTTCGCCCTCGCCGCAGCCAAGCAAGCCATCGCCCAGGCTGGCTGGGCGCCTGATACGCTGCAGGCCCAGGAGCGCACGGCGACGATTATCGGTTCAGGAATCGGCGGTTTTGTGTCCATCGCCGAGGCGGTGCGCACCACCGATACACGCGGGCCGCGACGCCTTTCGCCGTTTACGATTCCGTCTTTCCTGGTCAATCTCGCGGCGGGTCACGTCTCCATCCAGCACGGTTTCAAAGGTCCGCTTGGCGCTCCGGTTACCGCTTGCGCGGCAGGTGTGCAGGCCATCGGCGATGCGGCGCGGATGATTCGCTGCGGCGAGGCTGACATTGCGATCTGCGGCGGGGCGGAAGCGGCTATAGACCGAGTCAGCCTCGCCGGGTTTGCCGCCGCCCGGGCGCTGTCCAGTGGCTTCAACGAAAACCCCGAGCGGGCTTCGCGACCGTTCGACCGGGATCGTGACGGTTTCGTCATGGGCGAAGGTGCCGGGATTCTGGTGATTGAATCGTTGGAGCATGCGCTGGCCCGTGGCGCCACGCCGATTGTCGAACTGGTCGGGTATGGCACCAGCGCCGATGCCTACCATTTGACCGCCGGACCGGAAGACGGCAGCGGCGCTCAGCGTTCCATGCAGACGGCAATTCGCCAGGCGGGTATTGAACCTGCGCAGATCCAGCACCTGAACGCGCATGCCACGTCTACGCCAGTGGGGGATAAAGGTGAGATGGCCGCGATCAAGGCGGTGTTTGGCGATCAGAACTCAATCGCGGTGACCTCGACCAAATCCGCAACCGGGCACTTGCTCGGCGCTGCAGGTGGCATAGAGGCGATCTTCACCGCCTTGGCGATTCGCGATCAGATAGCCCCAGCGACGCTCAACTTTGATAATCCTGACGAGGCTGCGCACGGGTTGGACATCGTGCACGGTGCCGCGCGGCCGATGGCGATCGAATATGCCTTGTCCAACGGCTTCGGCTTTGGCGGCGTCAACGCCAGCGTACTGTTTCGCCGCTGGCGTGACTGATCACGCCTCGCTCGGGGTCTTCTTCAACCATTCCCGGGCAGTTGCCAGGATCCGGTCCGACAGTTCCGGGTCCTGCACGCTGCGTGACAACATCAGCGCGCCGACCATGGTCGACAATATCATCATGCTCTGCGCTTCGGCATCAGGGCCGGACAGGGTGTTCTTGAGGGAATCCAGTCGGGCGAGAATAAGCTCGTCAGTGGTCGGGCTGGGTTGACCGCGCTGTCCCAGTTCGCAGGACATGGTCGGCAGCGGGCAGCCTTTGTCGGGGTTGCTGCGATGGCTTTCGGACAAATAGAAATCGATGTATTTCTCCAGCGCGTTTTCTTCAGCAAAAACCGGTGCGGTGCGTTCACGGGACTCGTCCACCGCGCAACGCAGGGCTTTTTCCACCAGATCGTCCTTGGATTTGAAGTGCGCGTAAAAGCCGCCATGGGTCAGGCCCAAGGCCTTCATCAAAGGTTGCAGACCTGTTGCGCCAATGCCGTCGCGCCGAAAACGTGCCGCCGCTTCGGTAAGGATGCGTTGATGAGTTTGAGCTTTGTGATCCTGTGCGTAACGCATGCTGAGCCTCCCGACCTGGCTCGTTAAATGGTGGTCGACATTTTCACATGGATGCGCCAGCCGATGCAGCATTCATTTCTGTTCCCGGCCAACGGTCGGCCAACACCGCTAAATTTCTCCGCGCGACTGACGTTTTCTCATGGAATACGTCTTTTTTCGTGAGCCCGGAACATGCCCTCTTCACTACCGCTAAGCCCCGTGCAATTGATCCGCCCGCCCAAACCGAGTGGCGAAGTCTATCGACGATTCGACGCGCGCCTCGATAGCTGGATTTCCCTGCGTACCCTGGACATCGACCAGGATCTTGAGCGTTTCAACCGCTGGCAAAACAACCCGCGGGTTCTGGCTTTCTGGCAGGAAGGCGGCACGCTTGAACAACATCGCGAGTATCTGCTCAAGCAGCAGGCCGATCCCCATACCGTGACCTTGATTGGCTGCTTCGACGATCAGCCGTTTGCTTACTTCGAGGTGTACTGGGCGCTGGAAGATCGCATCGCACCGTTCTATGACGCGGCCGAATCTGACCGTGGCATTCACATGCTGGTCGGCGAGGAAAGTCATCGAGGGCCGCATAAGGTCGCCAGCTGGCTGTCGGCGTTGTTGCACTACGTGTTTGGCGACGACGAGCGCACTCGACGGATCGTGTCGGAACCCCGTGCGGACAACGCAAAAATGATCGGCTACATGCAGGCGCGGGGTTTTATTCGCGAGAAAGAGTTCGACTTCCCACACAAACGCGCGGCACTCATGAGCCTGGATCGCGAGCGCTTTTTTGCGCAATGCGACTGGCTGTAATGGGGAAGGGTGGACGGGGCGCAGCGCGGGCAGGGATGACCTGCCCGATAGCTGTCAGCGACGTAGAGCGCGGGGTTCCTGGCGGGACACCTTGCGGCAATGCACCAGGGCATCGCGGATCATGAAGTTCACCAGGGTCGGTGACACGCCCAGTTCCTTGGCGATGTCTTTTTGCGGAACGCCGTGCAGACGATACATTTCAAAAGCATACCGGGTACGGCTCGGCAGCTCGGTCAGGGCATCGGCAATGGTTTCCAGGGTCGTGAAGTTGATGTGCGAGGCTTCAGGAGATGCGCCCTGGATGACCACATTGAGTCCTTCCTCCTCGCTGCCTGAATACTTCTGTTCCAAGGCCTGTTTGCGATAGTGATCGATGGCCAGATTGCGCACGATCTGGAACAGGTAGCTCAGTTGCGCCTTGATAGATGACGTGATCTGCGGCGCGGATTGCAGGCGGAAGTAGGCATCCTGCACAACGTCTTCGGCCCTTGATCGACAACCCGTGATGCGGGCAGCGATTTTGACCAGGATAAGGCGGTTTTCTACGAACGCCTGGAGTAACGGTGAATCGCACGTACTTGTGGATAATTGTTCCGGCATGGAAATCACCTTGCAGCAATGGGCAGCTGAAGCTTTGTAGGAGAAGCCTCCTACACACCGGGCAACAAATTAGGCTGGATGATAATTATTGTCAATTGAGAAATATAACTAACGGCAAGTTTTGCTGCTGGCTTTCTGATGGCTCGTGGACCGCGCAGAGTGAGCAGAACCACCTGTTACTAATTAATTCGCAATCCCATCCGTTCTCCTTGGTGACAGTGCCGGCTCACCGCCCGGCTCCCATGCAGCAGGAGAATGACATGGTATTTGATCGCGAAGACCTCACCTTCCAAGTGGTGTGCAATCACGAAGAGCAGTACTCCATCTGGCCCGACTACAAGGCCATTCCCAATGGCTGGCGGGCGGTTGGCAAGAAAGGCCTGAAGAAGGAATGCCTGGAATATATCGAGCAGCACTGGACGGACATGCGCCCGTTGAGCCTGCGACAGAAGATGGATCAGGACAAAGTGGTGGCCTGAAGTGAGCGCCTTCAACAGCTTGCGCCTGTTCTGCCTGCCGTATTCCGGCGCCAGCGCCATGGTCTACAGCCGCTGGCGGCGGGTATTGCCGCAGTGGCTTGACGTTCATCCGCTGGAATTGCCGGGACGCGGCACGCGCATGAACGAGCCGCTGCACACCGATATTCGCGGGCTTGCCAGGCAGCTGGCGCGGGAAGTCAGCCAGCAATGTACCCGAACGCCGGATCAGCATTACGCCCTGTTTGGTCACAGTCTCGGCGGGCTGCTGGCCTACGAGCTGGCCCACGCGCTGGACGAGCTGGGCGCACCTGCGCCGTTATGCCTGTTCACTTCGGCAACCGCCGGTCCGGCGCGGCGTGATGTCAGCGAATACCGCGTCGCCAAGACCGACGCCGAGCTCATCGAGCGCTTGCGCACGCTGCAAGGCACCTCCGAGGACGCGTTGGCCAACCACGATTTGATGGAGCTGATGCTGCCGATTCTGCGCGCCGACTTTCTGTTGTGCGGCAGCTTTGAATACCTGCCGCGCGAGCCGTTGCCGATGCCGGTCCATGTGTTCGGCGGCAAGCAAGACAGCGTGGGGGTTGAAGAGCTGCTTGATTGGCAGGATGAAACCACCGTCGGATTCTCCCTGGACATGTTCGAAGGCCATCACTTTTTCCTGCAGAAACAGGAAGGCGCGTTGCTGCGTTGTCTGCGGCGCTATGCCGAGCAGCATCTGGCGCGTGCCAGCCGCCAACGCTCACCCGCCGCAGCGGCCAGCTGATTCACACCGCGATACCCGGCGCGCATTCGGCGCGCCCATCCCCGGCATTCCCGATTGCAAGCCAGACTCAGGCAGGAACAACCATGATCGACGCATTCGAACTCCCCAACACTCTGGTGCAGGCCCTGCAACAACGTGCGGCCCGCCAGCCTGATCGAATTGCCCTGCGTTTTCTTGCCGAAGACGCCAGCGAAGGCGCGGTGCTCAGCTATCGCCAGCTGGATCTGAGGGCGCGAACCATCGCCGCTGCATTGCAGGCCCGGGCCAATCCCGGCGAGCGTGCGGTGCTGCTGTTCCCCAGCGGTCCGGACTATGTGGCCGCGTTTTTCGGTTGTCTATATGCCGGGATCATCGCTGTGCCGGCTTATCCGCCCGAGTCGGCTCGTCGCCATCATCAGGAACGTCTGCTGTCGATTATCGCCGACGCCGAACCGCGTCTGATCCTGACCCGTGCCGCGCTGCGCGATGCTCTGCTGCAAATGGAGCAACTGCACAACGCCAACGCGCCGCAATTGTTGTGCGTCGACAGCCTCGACGATGCGCTGGCCAATGACTGGCGCGCGACGCAGTTGCACGCCGACGATATCGCCTTTTTGCAGTACACCTCCGGCTCCACGGCGCTACCCAAGGGTGTGCAGGTTACCCACGGTAATCTGGTTGCCAATGAACTGTTGATCCGGCGCGGCTTTGGCATCGACCTGAACCCGGACGACGTCATCGTCAGCTGGCTGCCGCTGTATCACGATATGGGGCTGATCGGCGGGCTGTTGCAACCGATCTTCAGCGGCGTGCCATGCGTTTTGATGTCGCCGGGATATTTCCTGGCGCGGCCGGTTCGCTGGTTGCAAGCCATCAGCGAATACGGCGGAACCATCAGCGGTGCGCCGGATTTTGCCTATCGCCTGTGCAGCGAACGGATCAGCGAATCGGCCATGGCCGGTCTGGACCTGAGCAAGTGGCGGGTGGCGTTCTCCGGTTCCGAGCCGATCCGGCAGGACAGCCTCGATCAATTCAGCAGCAAATTTGCCGCCACCGGCTTTACCGAAGAAAGCTTCTTCGCCTGTTACGGCCTGGCCGAAGCGACGCTGTTTGTCAGCGGCGGGCAACTTGGAGCTGGCATCGGCAACCTTGAGGTGGACGCGCAAGCCCTCACGCAAAATCGCGCCGAACCGGGCAGCGGCAGCCTGTTGCTGAGCTGTGGCCGCAGTCAGCCGGAGCACGCGGTGCAGATCGTCGAACCGGCAACTGGCGAAGTGCTGGCCGACAATCAGGTTGGCGAAATCTGCGCTGCGGGCCCGAGCATCGCCCATGGCTACTGGCGCAATCCCGAAGCCAGCGCCAGTACCTTTGTCGAGCGCGACGGCCGCACCTGGCTGCGTACCGGTGATCTGGGCTTTATCCGTGATGGCGAAGTGTTCGTCACCGGGCGCCTGAAAGACATGCTGATTGTGCGCGGCCACAATCTTTATCCACAGGACATCGAGCAGACCATCGAGCGCGAAGTGGACGTGGTGCGCAAGGGCCGGGTCGCGGCGTTCGCCATCAGCGAAAACGGCGTGGACAGCATCGGTATCGCCGCCGAAGTCAGCCGCAGCGTGCAGAAAATCCTCGCCCCGCAGGCGTTGATCAAGGCCATTCGGCAAACCGTTGCCGAGGCGTTTCAGGAAGCGCCCGGCGTCGTGCTGCTGCTCAATCCCGGCGCGCTGCCCAAGACCTCCAGCGGCAAGCTGCAACGCGCCGCCTGCGCCAAGGGTTTGGCCGATGGCAGTCTCGACAGCTATGCGCGCTATCCGGATGAACAACATCTTGAGCAAGTGCTTGCCGGGGCGGTCGACGACTTGCAGGACAGCATCGCCGCGATCTGGCGTGAACAGCTGCATGTGGAGCAGATCGCGCCCGACGACCATTTCTTCCTGCTCGGCGGCAATTCCATCGCTGCGGCGCAGGTCATGGCCCGCCTGCGGGAAGTGCTTGGCCTGGAGCTGAACCTGCGCCTGCTGTTTGAGTCGCCGTCGCTGGCAGGTTTTGCCGCTGAAGTTGCCATTGAAGTCGCTCGCCAACAAGCTGCCGGCGTGCCGACGCAAAACGCCATTGAGGCGCTGCCGCGTGATCGCGACTTGCCGCAATCCCTGGCGCAGAATCGCTTGTGGATTGTCTGGCAACTGGAGCCGCAGAGCGCGGCTTACAACATCCCCGCCGCGCTGCGTTTGCGCGGCGAGCTGGATCAGGCGGCGTTGACTGCCAGCTTGCAGCACTTGATCCAGCGCCATGAAGCCTTGCGCACGCGCTTTCTTGAGATCGATGGACAGGCGTTGCAACGCATCGAGCCAGCCTCGGCCTTTGTCTTGCAGCATCTGGACCTGAGCCAGCTTGCCAGCAGCGAACGCGACGCGCTGGCGCTACAGGCGCGGGAGCAGGAAGCGCAAACCCCGTTCGACCTGCAAAATGGCCCGCTGCTGCGCGTGACACTGGTACGCCTCGACGATCAGGAACATCAGCTCTGGGTCACGCTGCATCACATCATCGCTGACGGCTGGTCGCTGAATGTGCTGATCGACGAGTTCTCCAGGCTGTACGCAGCTGCCAGTCAAGGCCAGACCCCGGCCCTCGCGCCTTTGTCGCTGCACTACGCCGATTACGCCCAATGGCAGCGCCAATGGCTGGCAGCGGGTGAATCCGTACGGCAACTGGCTTATTGGACCGAGCAGCTGGGCGACGAACAGCCGACTTTGGCATTGGCCACCGATCATCCGCGCAGTGCGTTGCACAGCCAGCGGGCGGCGCGTTACAGCGTGTTGCTCGATGAAGGCCTGAGCACCGCGCTGCGCTGCACCGCCCAGGAACATGACGCGACGCTGTTCATGGTCCTGCTGGCCGCATTCCAGGCATGGCTGCATCGTTACAGTGGCCAGACTGATATTCGCATCGGCGTGCCGGGCGCCAACCGCCCGCGTCTGGAAACCCAGGGTCTGGTGGGCTTTTTCATCAATACCCTGGTGTTGCGCGGTGCTGTGGATTCACGCAAGCCGTTCAATCAGTTGTTGCGCGAAGCCCGCGCGGCAGCCCTCGGCGCTCAGGCCCATCAGGACTTGCCGTTCGAGCAACTACTCGAAGCCATGCCCCATGCGCGGGAGCAAGGTCTGTTTCAGGTGATGTTCAACCATCAGCAACGGGACCTGAGCGCGTTGCGCCGTTTGCCGGGGTTGCTCGCCGATGAGCTGCCGTGGCATAGCCGCGAAGCCAAGTTTGATCTGCAATTACACAGCGAAGAGGATCATCGCGGACGTCTGGCGCTGCATTTCGATTACGCCGCCGAGTTGTTCGACGTGCAGACCGTGCAGCGCATGGCCGAGCATTTCACCGCCTTGTTGCAGCAGGTCAGCGATCAACCGACGCAATGCGTTGGCGACCTCTCGCTGCTCAGCGCTGCCGAGCAGGCCCAGCAACATGAATGGAGTCGCGCACCTTGCCCGCCTGCCACGCGCTGGTTGCCGGAGTTGCTCGCCGAGCAGGCGGCACTGACACCGGAACGTATCGCGCTGATCTGGGACGGCGGGCAACTGGAGTTCGCCAGCCTCGATACCCAGGCCAACCAGCTCGCGCATTACTTGCGCGACAAAGGCGTCGGCCCGGACGTGTGCGTCGGCATCTGCGCCGAGCGCTCGCCGCAACTGCTGATCGGCTTGCTGGCGATCATCAAGGCTGGCGGTGCCTACGTGCCGCTGGACCCGGAATACCCGCGCGAGCGTCTGAGTTTCATGCTGCGTGACAGCGGCGTTGAACTGCTGCTGACCCAAAGCCATCTGCTGGCCGATTTGCCGGTGGACGAAAGCCTTACCGCCATCACCCTCGATACCCTGCATCTGGACAACTGGCCACGCAGCGCGCCGGGTTTGCACCTCAATGGCGACAACCTGGCTTACGTGATTTACACCTCCGGCTCCACCGGCCAGCCCAAAGGCGTCGGCAACACCCACGCCGCACTGGCTGAGCGCCTGCAATGGATGCAGGCCACTTATCAACTGACGCCCGCTGATGTGCTGATGCAAAAGGCGCCGGTCAGTTTTGACGTGTCGGTGTGGGAATGCTTCTGGCCGCTGATTACCGGTTGCCAACTGCTGATCGCCGCCCCCGGAGAGCATCGCGACCCAAGGCGCATTATCGAACTGGTCGAGCAATTTGGCGTGACGACGTTGCACTTTGTGCCGCCGCTGTTGCAGCTGTTTATCGAAGACCCGCAAGTCAGCGTCTGCAGCAGCCTGAAACGGATTTTCTCCGGTGGCGAAGCCTTGCCCGCCGAACTGCGCAATCGGGTGCTGGCGCAGCTGCCGAACGTGCAATTGCACAACCGTTACGGCCCGACCGAAACCGCCATCAACGTCACCCATTGGCAGTGCCGGATTGAAGACGGCCCACGCTCGCCCATCGGGCGTCCGCTGGGCAATGTGTTGTGCCGGATTCTCGACAGCGAACTCAATCCGCTGCCGGCTGGCGTGCCCGGCGAACTGTGCATCGGCGGCATCGGCCTGGCCCGTGGTTATCTGGGGCGACCCGAGTTGACCGCCGAGCGTTTCGTGCCCGATCCATTGGGCGAGGAGGGCGCGCGTCTGTATCGCACCGGCGACCGGGCGCGTTGGTCCGCCGAGGGCGTGATCGAGTATCTGGGGCGTTTCGATCAGCAGGTCAAGTTGCGCGGCTTTCGCGTTGAGCCCCAGGAAATCGAAGCACGCTTGCTGGCCCAGCCCAACGTGCTGCAAGCGGTGGTGCTGGTCCGCGAAACCAACGCAGGCGCGCAGTTGATCGGCTGGTACACGGCGGACAGCGAGGTATCCCCCGAACAACTGAAAACAGCGTTGGCTGCTGAACTGCCGGACTACATGGTCCCGGCGCAGCTGATGCGCCTGGCGCAGATGCCGCTGAGCCCCAGCGGCAAGCTGGACCGCCGCGCCTTGCCCGAGCCGCACTGGCAGCAGTGCGTGCACGTCGAACCGCGTTCCGAGCTTGAGCAGCAAATCGCCGCCATCTGGCGCGAGGTCCTGGGCTTGCCGCAAGTGGGCCTGAACGACGATTTCTTCGCGTTGGGCGGGCATTCATTGCTGGCCACGCAGATCGTTTCCCGAGTGCGTCAGGCCTGCGATGTGGAATTACCGTTGCGGGTGTTGTTCGATGCCAGCGAGCTCGGCGCGTTTGCCGAGCAGGTTGCGCGGATTCAACGGGCGGGCGACAGCAATCGCCAATTGCCGATTCAACGGGTGGATCGCAGTCAGCCGGTGCCGTTGTCCTATTCCCAGCAACGCATGTGGTTCCTCTGGCAACTGGAGCCGGACAGCCCGGCCTACAACGTCGGCGGCATGGCGCGGTTGCGCGGCGTGCTGGACATCAGCCGCTTCGAAGCGGCCCTGCAAGCCTTGATCGCTCGCCACGAAACCTTGCGCACCACGTTCCCGAGTGTCGATGGCGTGGCCTGTCAGCAGGTTGCTGCTGAATCGACCGTGCCTATGCAGTGGCAGGATTTCTCCGCGCTCGACCAAAGCGCCCGCGAGCAGCAATTGCAGGCGTTTGCCGATGCCCAGGCGCACCAACCGTTCGACCTGGAGCGCGGCCCGTTGCTGCGCGCCTGTGTGGTCAAGGCCGCCGAGCAGGAACACTACTTTGTCCTGACCCTGCACCACATCGTCACCGAAGGTTGGGCGATGGATATCTTCGCCAGGGAATTGAGCGCGCTGTACGAAGCCTTCGTCGATGATCGCGAATCACCCCTTGAACCGCTGCCGGTGCAGTATCTGGACTACAGCGTCTGGCAGCGGCAATGGCTGGAATCCGGCGAGCGCCAGCGTCAGCTGGATTACTGGACCGCCAAGCTGGGCAATGAACATCCGCTGCTGGAATTACCCGGCGACCGCCCGCGTCCGCCGGTGCAAAGCCATCGTGGCGGCTTGTATCGCTTTGATCTGGGCGACGAGCTGGCCGCGCAAGTGCGCCGCTTCAACGCGGAACACGGCCTGACGTTGTTCATGACCATGACCGCCGCGCTGGCGGTGCTGCTCTATCGCTACAGCGGTCAAAAGGATTTGCGCATTGGCGCGCCGGTCGCCAACCGCATCCGCCCGGAAAGCGAAGGGCTGATTGGCGCGTTCCTCAATACTCAAGTGCTGCGTTGCCAGCTCGACGGGCAAATGAGTGTCGCGCAGTTGATCGATCAGGTACGCCAGACGGTCATTGAAGGTCAGTCCAATCAGGACTTGCCGTTCGATCATCTGGTAGAAGCCCTGCAACCGCCGCGCAGTGCCGCGTATAACCCGCTGTTTCAGGTGATGTGCAACGTGCAGCGCTGGGAATTCCAGCAAAGCCGCACGTTGGCGGGCATGGCGGTGGATTATCTGGTCAACGATGCCCACGCGACCAAGTTCGACCTGAATCTGGAAGTCACCGACCTCGATCAGCGCCTGGGCTGCTGCCTGACGTACAGCCGCGATCTGTTCGATGAGCCACGTATTGCGCGCATGGCTGCTCATTGGCGCAACTTGCTACAAGGTTTGATTGCCGATCCGGGCCAACGCTTGAGCGAATTGCAACTGTTTGATCCTGCCGAGCAAACGCGCTTGATTGCCGGTCTGGCTGAGGAGGCGGGCGAGCATGATCTGTCGTTGTGCATTCATGAGTTGTTCGAGGAACAGGCGCGCCAAACCCCGGAGGCTGGCGCCCTGACATTTGCCGGGCAGACACTCAGTTACGCCCAGCTCAACGGTCGGGCCAACCAGCTGGCCCGCGCCTTGCGTGAGCGCGGTGTTGGTCCGCAGGTGCGGGTCGGCCTGGCGCTGGAGCGCTCCCACGAAATGGTCATCGGCCTGCTGGCAATCCTCAAGGCTGGCGGCGCTTACGTGCCGCTGGCCCCGGAATATCCGCTGGACCGTTTGCACTACATGATTGAAGACAGCGGCATCGGTTTGCTGTTGGGCGATACGGCGTTGTTTGACGCGTTGGGCGAGTTGCCTGCGGGGGTAGCCCGATATCCCCTGAAGAAGTACGGAACTGTGGGAGCCGAGCTTGCTCGCGAAGACGGTGTTGCAGGTTGTGAGAATGCGGCGGATGTATCGGCCCTTTCGCGAGCAAGCTCGCTCCCACGGGAGGCAGAGTTTTATGAAGCCAGCAACCTGCCCAACCTCACTTTGGCGCAGCATCAAGCTTCTGCGGGGGTTGCCCGATATCCCCTGAAGAAGTACGGAACTGTGGGAGCCGAGCTTGCTCGCGAAGACGGTGTTGCAGGTTGTGAGAATGCGGCGGATGTATCGGCCCTTTCGCGAGCAAGCTCGCTCCCACGGGAGGCAGAGTTTTATGAAGCCAGCAACCTGCCCAACCTCACCTTGGCGCAGCATCAAGCTTCTGCGGGGGTTGCCCGATATCCCCTGAAGAAGTACGGAACTGTGGGAGCCGAGCTTGCTCGCGAAGACGGTGTTGCAGGTTGTGAGAATGCGGCGGATGTATCGGCCCTTTCGCGAGCAAGCTCGCTCCCACGGGAGGCAGGGTTTTATGAAGCCAGCAACCTGCCCAACCTCACCTTGGCGCAGCATCAAGCTTCTGCGGGGGTTGCCCGATATCCCCTGAAGAAGTACGGAACTGTGGGAGCCGAGCTTGCTCGCGAAGACGGTGTTGCAGGTTGTGAGAATGCGGCGGATGTATGGGCCCTTTCGCGAGCAAGCTCGCTCCCACGGGAGGCAGAGTTTTATGAAGCCAGCAATCTACCCAACCTCACCTTGCCGCAGCATCAAGCTTCTGCGGGGGTTGCCCGATATCCCCTGAAGAAGTACGGAACTGTGGGAGCCGAGCTTGCTCGCGAAGACGGTGTTGCAGGTTGTGAGAATGCGGCGGATGTATCGGCCCTTTCGCGAGCAAGCTCGCTCCCACGGGAGGCAGAGTTTTATGAAGCCAGCAACCTGCCCAACCTCACTTTGGCGCAGCATCAGGCTTCTGCGGGGGTTGCCCGATATCCCCTGAAGAAGTACGGAACTGTGGGAGCCGAGCTTGCTCGCGAAGACGGTGTTGCAGGTCGTGAGAATGCGGCGGATGTATCGGCCCTTTCGCGAGCAAGCTCGCTCCCACGGGAGGCAGAGTTTTATGAAGCCAGCAACCTGCCCAACCTCACTTTGGCGCAGCATCAGGCTTATCTGATCTACACCTCCGGCTCCACCGGCAAACCCAAGGGTGTGACGGTCAGTCATGGGGAAATCGCCATGCATTGCCGGGCAGTGATCCAGCGGTTTGGCATGCGCAACGATGATTGCGAGCTGCACTTTTATTCGATCAACTTCGATGCCGCGACCGAGCGCCTTCTGGTGCCGTTGCTCTGCGGCGCGCGGGTCGTCATGCGTGCTCAAGGACAGTGGGATGCAGAAGAAATCTGCCAGCTGGTCCGCGAACAGAAGATCAATATTCTCGGCTTTACCCCGAGCTACGGCAGCCAGTTGGCACAATGGCTGGCCAGCCAGCAGCAAACCTTGCCGGTGCGCATGTGCATCACTGGCGGCGAAGCGCTGACCGGCGAACACCTGCAACGCATCCGCGCAGCGTTCCAGCCGGAACAGTTCTTCAACGCCTATGGCCCGACCGAAACCGTGGTCATGCCGCTGGCGTGTCTGGCGCCGCAAGTGCTGGAAGAGGGCGCAGCCACGGTGCCGATTGGCAGCGTGGTCGGGGCGCGAGTCGCCTACATTCTCGATGCCGACCTGACCTTGTTGCCCCAAGGCGCCACCGGCGAGCTGTACATCGGTGGTGCCGGGCTGGCCGGCGGTTATCATCAACGGCCGGGCATGACCGCCGAGCGGTTTGTTGTCGACCCGTTCTGCGCCAACGGCGGCCGGATGTACCGCACCGGCGATCTGGTGCGCCAGCGCGCCGATGGCCTGGTGGAATACCTGGGTCGCATCGACCACCAAGTGAAAATTCGTGGCTTCCGCATCGAGCTGGGGGAAATCGAAAGTCGCCTGCTGGAACATCCTTCCGTGCGCGAAGCCGTGGTGCTGGCGCTGGATGCGCCAAGCGGCAAGCAACTGGTCGGCTATGTGGTCGGCGAAGGTGATACGGCCGAGCTGCGTGATGCCCTGCGGACTCACCTGCACAGTCAGTTGCCGGATTACATGGTGCCCGCGCAGTTGATCGTGCTGGACAGCATGCCGCTCACCGCCAACGGCAAACTCGACCGCCGCGCCTTGCCAGCGCCGGACCCGGAACACAATAGCCAACGGTTCATCGCCCCGCAAAGCGAGCTGGAGCAAGCGTTGGCGGCGATCTGGCGCGACGTGCTGAATGTCGAGCGGGTCGGCCTGGTGGATAACTTCTTTGAACTGGGCGGCGATTCGATCCTGTCGATTCAGGTCGTGAGCCGGGCGCGTCAGGCGGGGATTCACTTCAGCCCGCGTGACATGTTCCAGCACCAGACGGTGCAAACCCTGGCCAGCGTGGCGACCCGCGCGGAGCAGATCCTTGCCGAGCAAGGGCCGATCCTCGGTGCAGCGAAACTGACGCCGATTCAACACTGGTTCTTCGCCAGCGAAATCCCCCAGGCGCACCACTGGAACCAGTCCGTGCTGCTGCAACCCACGGAAACCCTCGACCCGGTCCGTCTGGAGCAGGCGCTGCGTGAAGTGCTGGTGCAGCATGATGCGTTGCGCTTGCGCTTCAAACGCGACGCTGACGTGTGGAGTGCCGAGCACGCGCCGATGGAGCAATGCGCCGTATTGTGGCGCGCGGAACACGCCTCGCCGGAGCTGTTCGCCGACGCGCAACGCAGCCTCAACCTGGAGCGCGGGCCGTTGCTGCGCGCGGTATTGGTCAGCGACGGCAAGGCGCCGCAGCAACTGCTGCTGGCCATTCACCATTTGGTGGTGGACGGCGTGTCCTGGCGGATTCTGCTGGATGATTTGCAATCGGCTTATCGCCAGCAAGCGTTGCCGGCGAAAACCAGCGCGTTCCGCGACTGGACCCAGCGTTTGCAGACCTATGCCGTCAGCGAGCCGCTGCGTGAAGAATTGCATTGGTGGCAAAGCCAATTGATCGACAGCAGCAGCTTGCCGTTCGATCATCCTCAGGGCCGTCAGCTGAACGCTCAGGCGCACACCCTCAGCGTACGCCTCGATGCCCGGCGCACCCGCCAGTTATTGCAACAGGCGCCCGCCGCCTATCGCACCCAGGTCAATGATTTGCTGCTGACCGCGCTGGCGCGGGTGGTCTGTCGCTGGACCGGGGACACGGCCGCGCTGATCCAGCTGGAAGGCCACGGCCGCGAAACCCTGTTCGATGACATCGACCTGACCCGTAGCGTCGGCTGGTTCACCAGCGCGTACCCGTTGCGCCTGGTGCCGCAGGACATTGCCGATGCCGCCGGTTTGGCGTCGTCGATCAAAGCCATCAAGGAACAGTTGCGCAGCGTGCCGCACAAAGGTCTGGGTTACGGCGTGCTGCGTTATCTGGCCGATGATGCGTGTCGGCAGGCGATGGCCGCATTGCCCCAGGCCTTGATCACCTTCAATTATCTGGGCCAGTTCGATCAGAGTTTCGCCGCTGACGCACTGTTCAAACCGCTGGACGCCGATGTCGGCCCGACCCACGACGAACAGGCGCCATTGCCCAACGCGTTGAGCATCGATGGTCAGGTGTACGGCGGCGAACTGGTGTTGCGCTGGACGTTCAGTCACGAGCGTTTTGACCCGGCAAGCATCGACGTCCTGGCCAATGATTATCTGACCGAGCTGCAAGGGCTGATCGCTCATTGCCTGGCCGACGATGCGGGCGGCCTGACGCCTTCGGACTTCCCGCTGGCCAGGCTCAGTCAGCAACAACTGGATGCGCTGCCGATCCCGGTGGCGGCCATTGAAGATGTGTATCCGCTGACGCCGATGCAGGAAGGCCTGCTGCTGCACACGCTGCTGGAACCGGGCACCGGGATTTATTACATGCAGGACCGTTATCGCATCGACAGCGAGATCGACCCGCAACGGTTTGCCCAAGCCTGGCAAGCGGTGGTTGCCCGCCACGAAGCCTTGCGCGCGTCGTTCTGCTGGGACAGCGGCGAGCAGATGCTGCAAATCATCCACAAGCCCGGCGCCACCCGCATCGAGTCTGTCGACTGGAGCAGCGAACCTGAGCAAGGCCATGAAGAGCGCCTGCAAGCGCTGCTCAAAAACGAGCGCGAGGCCGGTTTCGATCTGCTGCATGAAGCACCCTTCCACTTGCGTCTGATCCGCATCGGCGCCGGGCGTTACTGGTTCATGATGAGCAACCACCACATCCTTATCGATGCCTGGTGCCGTGGTTTGTTGATGAGTGATTTCTTCGAAATCTACACCGCGCTCGGCGAGGGACGCGAGGCTGCATTGCCCGCGCCGCCGCGTTATCGCGACTACATCGGCTGGTTGCAGCGTCAGGACATTGCCCAGTCGAAACACTGGTGGCGCACCAATCTGCAGGGCTTCGAGCGCCCCACGTTCATTCCGGTGGATCGCCCGTTGCTGCGTGAACACGCCGGTCACAGCGGCGGCATGATTGTCGGCGACCGCTACACGCGTCTCGATGCTCAGGATGGGCTGCGTCTCAAGGATCTGGCCCAGCGACATCAACTGACAGTGAATACCTTAGCCCAGGCCGCATGGGCCTTGGTGCTGCGCCGGGTGTGCGGCGAGCGCGACGTGGTGTTCGGCGTCACCGTGGCCGGACGTCCTGTGGACATGCCGCAGATGCAGCGCACGGTCGGGCTGTTCATCAACAGCATTGCGCTGCGGGTCAGCCTGCCTGCGGATGACGAAAGCTGCGCGGTGCTGGATTGGCTGCACGGCCTGCTCGACAGCAACCTGCAACTGCGCGAGCACGAATACATGCCGCTGGTGCAGATTCAGGATTGCAGTGAGCTGCCCAAGGGCCAACCGTTGTTCGACAGCTTGTTCGTCTTCGAAAACGCCCCGGTGGAAGTGTCTGTGCTGGATCGCGCGCAAAGTCTGAGCGCCAGCTCGGATTCCGGCCGGACCCACACCAACTTCCCGCTGACAGCGGTGTGTTATCCGGGCGATGAGTTGGGCCTGCATCTGTCGTTCGATCAGCGCTATTTCGATGGCGAAACCGTTGAACGCTTGCTGGGCGAGTTCAAGCGTCTGCTGCTGGCGCTGGCTGACGGCATTCAAGGCACGATGGCGGATTTGCCGTTGCTGGCCGATACGGAGCGCCAATTCCTGATTGAGGATTGCAACCGCAGCGAGCATGACTATCCCCTTGAGCAAGGCTATGTGCGGCTGTTTGAAGCCCAGGTCGAGGCTCATCCACAGCGCATCGCCGCCACGTGTCTGGAGCGCAAGTGGAGTTATCAGGACCTCAATCGTCACGCCAATCGCCTCGGCCATGCCTTGCGCGAGGCTGGTGTGCAAATGGATCAGCCAGTCGCTTTGCTGGCCGAACGCGGCCTGGATCTGCTGGGCATGATCCTCGGCAGCTTCAAGGCTGGCGCGGGTTACCTGCCGCTGGACCCCGGCCTGCCGGGTCAGCGCCTGAGCGGCATCATCGAACAGAGCGGCACGCCGCTGTTGGTCTGCACCGCGGCTTATCGCGAGCAGGCGCTGGGCTTGCTCGAAGGCTTTTCCTGCGCTGGCAAACCGCGCTTGCTGGTCTGGGAAGAAGTGCAGCAGGGCTCGCATTCGGTGCTCAATCCGGGGATTTATTCCGGGCCGGATAACCTCGCTTACGTGATCTTCACCTCCGGCTCGACCGGGCAGCCCAAAGGCGTGATGGTCGAGCAGCGCGGCATGCTCAACAACCAACTGAGCAAGGTGCCATATCTGCAACTGGATCAGTTCGATGTGATTGCGCAGACCGCGTCGCAAAGCTTCGATATTTCGGTCTGGCAATTCCTCGCCGCGCCGCTGTTCGGCGCGCGGGTGGATATCGTGCCGAATATCATTGCTCACGATCCCCAGGCGCTGCTGGAACATGTGCAGAGCAGCGGCATCACCGTACTGGAAAGCGTGCCGTCCCTGATTCAAGGCATGCTCGCCGCAGAGCGTCTGCCGCTGGAACGCCTGCGCTGGATGCTGCCGACCGGGGAAGCGATGGCGCCGGAACTCGCCCATCAATGGTTGCAGAGTTATCCACAGATCGGCCTGGTCAATGCTTACGGGCCTGCGGAATGTTCCGATGACGTGGCGTTCTTCCGCGTCGATCAAGCCGCGACCGAGGGCAGCTATCTGCCGATTGGTACGCCGACTGATAACAACCGCTTGTACCTGCTGGATGACGCACTGGAGCTGGTGCCTTTGGGTGCAATCGGCGAGTTATGCATCGCCGGCACGGGTGTGGGCCGGGGTTACGTGGGCGATCCGCTGCGCACGGCGCAGGTGTTTGTTCCCCATCCGTTTGGCGCGGCGGGGGAGCGGCTGTATCGCAGCGGCGATCTGGCGCGGCGTCGGGCGGATGGCGTACTGGAATACGTCGGGCGCATCGACCATCAGGTGAAGATTCGCGGTTTCCGTATCGAGCTGGGGGAAATTGAAGCGCGACTGCATGAGCAGCCGGAAATCCATGATGCTGCGGTTTCGGTGCAGGAAGGGCCGAACGGCAAGTATCTGGTGGGCTATCTGGTTATGTCGAAGGGGCCGGGTGCCGATCAGGCGGGCGAATTGCCGGAAATCATCAAGGCGCGTTTGCGTGCGGTATTGCCCGATTACATGGTGCCGCTGCACTGGTTGTTGCTTGAGCAGTTGCCGCGCAACGCCAACGGCAAGCTGGATCGCAAGGCACTGCCGGCCATGGATATCGGCCAGCTGCACAATCACGCCTACGTTGCGCCGGGTAATGAGCTTGAGCAAACCCTGGCCGATATCTGGGCGCAGGTGCTGAACGTCGAGCAGGTCGGCATCCACGACAACTTCTTCGAACTGGGCGGTCACTCGCTGCTCGCCACGCAAATCGCCTCAAGGGTGCAGAACGCCTTGCAGCGCACGGTGCCGCTGCGGGCCATGTTCGAGTGCAGCACGGTTTCCGAGTTGGCGAGTTATATCGACGGCCTGGAATCCAGCGTGATCACCGAGGAGAAAGTGGATCGCCTGAGCGATTTGATGGCGCAGCTGGAGGCTTTGGATTAACGACACGCCAGATCCGGGCATGCCGCTTCGGCGTATGCCCGGCTGACGGTAACTAAGGCTTAGCCCCGAGGATTTTTTCCAGCTGTGCGGTTTGTGGTGCGCCTTGCTGCTGTTGCAGTTGGCCCTTGGCATCGAGGTAGAAGATCGATGGCGTTGCGGAAAGGCCCAGGTCGTTCATCAATTGCAGATTGGCGTCGAGGCGGGTCTGAATCTCTTTGGGGATATCGCCCAAGGGCTTCAACTTGCTGCTTTTGCCGGCCTGTTCATGGGTTTTCAGCGCTGCTTGCGGATCGTTGTCGGCCAGTAAAGCAGCGGCCTTGGCGGCGCTGTCTTCGCGGATGATGCCGACCATGATGTGGCGCAGCTGCACCTTGCCCGCCTTGACCCATGGCCGCGCCTGTTCCCAGAACATGTTGCAGTACGGGCAATTGGCATCGCTGAACAGATACACCACTTTGGGTGCATCAGCGCTGCCATCGGCGATCCAGGTGCTTTTCTCCAGGCCGCTCCAGACCTCTTTGGACATGGGCTCGTAGACCAGTTTTTGCAGCGGTGCTTCGCTGAGGTCTTCGCCTTTTTCGTTGTAGAGATTGCCGGCCAGCACATGCTTGCCATCGCGGGTCAGGTACAGCGCCATGGCCTGTTTCTGGTATTCGGCGGCATAACCGCGCAAGCCGTCCGGCGCATCGAAACTGCCGATGATGCGCGCGCCTTTGTCTTGCAGTGCGCGAATCGGCGCAGGCAGTTCTTCGGCCTGCAACAACGGGCTTTGCAGAATCAGCAGGCTCAGGCTGAGCAGGGAAAGCGAACGGATTGAAGTCATTGGTCAAGGGTCCTTGAAGGCAGGGTCGTGCTCGGCAAACTGTCGAGGTAACGGGTCAGGCTGGCACGGGAAAGCTCGCCGAGGTGGCTGCCGATCAGGCGACCCTCGGCACTGTAGAAAACGGTGGTGGGCAGGGCCATGGAACCGACGCTTTGCGCCAGTTGGCCGCTGCTGTCGAACAGCACGTTGCTCAGGCGCAAGCCTTGGGCGCTGAGGAAACTTTCCACGGTCTGCGGCGATTCGGCCTGATTGACGAACAGAAACACTACGTCATCGCGCTCGGCCTGGGCGGCTTGCAGGACGGGCATTTCCCGGCGGCAAGGCGGACACCAGGTCGCCCACAGGTTAATCACCAAAGGCCGACCCTGATAATCGGCCAGCTGCACCGATTCCCCGGCAGCGTTGCGCAAGGTGATTTCTGGCAAGCGAACGCCTTGCTGATAGATATTCAGGCCCAGATTCGCCAGCAGCCAGAACAACAACCCGCTGCCCAGGCCCAGCCCCAGCGGGCGGCGCAAATCCAGACGTCGCCAGGCCATCAGCAGGCCGCCGAGGATCACCGCGAGCACGCCCGGCCAGATCAGAAAACCGCCGTCGCGAATGTCCAGCGTCTGCCACGGTTGCGCCTGATAGTGCGTCCAATAATCGATGACAAATCCCGCACGTGCGGCCAGCAAACCCAACAGGAACAGACCGAACAGCGCCGACTCCGGATTGGCGCCGGTGCGCCGCGAAGTCAGCCAGCCCACCAACGTCGCCAGCGCCAGTGCGCCGATCAGCAGCAGGTGCACGACGGCCAGGGCGAACGGCCCGATTGAAACACTCAACATCAACCGCGCTCCCGAGTGGCTTGCCAGTGTTGCAGGAAAGTCCCGGCGTCGACCTGACCGGTGATACGCCGGTCGCGTCGTTCGCTGCCGTCTGGCCCGATCCACAGCAGGCTGGGTGGCCCCGGCACCTTGTAACGTTGCAGCAGCTCGCGGCTGGCCGGGCTATTAGCGGTGACATCCAGGCGCAACAGTTGCACGTCTTGCAGCGCATTCAACACGTCGGGTTTGGCGAACACCTGTTTCTCCATGACTTTGCAGGACACGCACCAGTCTGCGTAGTAATCGATCAGCACCCAGCGTCCGCCGGCTTTGGCTGCTTCGAGTTCAGTTTGCAGCGCACTCGGTTCGCTGATCGTGATGAAGGCTTCCTTGGGCGTACCGTTTGATTCGAACCGTCCGGCACTGTAGACCTTCAGCGGTTGCCAAGGGTCGTCCGCGCCACCGGCTGCGCCCACCAGCAGCAACACGGACCACAGGCCGAGGATCAAGCCTGCGGGGGCGAAGATTTTTCTCGTGCTTTTCATCCGCTGGGTCAACGCCAGCGCACTGCAGGCAGCGATCAACAGCAGCACGCCCCAAGCGGCGACCCACAATGACTCATCCAGCAGCGGCCGCGCCATCAGCAATGCCGTGCCGAGGAACATGAAACCGAACACGCCCTTGAGCGCATCCATCCATGCGCCGGGTTTGGGCAGGAAACGATTGCCGACGGTGACCAGCAGCATCAGCGGCAAACCAATCCCGAGTCCCATTACGAATAGCACCAGACCGCCGTGCAGCGCATTGCCGCTTTGCGCGATATAGAGCAGCGCGCCCGCGAGTGGCGCGGTCATGCATGGGCCGACCATCAAGCCGGACAATGCCCCCAGCGCACCGGCGCCGAGCAGGCTGCCGCCGCGCGTACGTCGACTGGCGTTTTCCAGGCGATCACGCAGGGCTGCGGGCAGTTGCAGTTCGAAGAAACCGAACATCGGTAACGCCAGCACCACGAACAGTGCGGCGAAGCTGCCCAGCAACCACGGCTGTTGCAGCAGCGCTTGCAGATTACCGCCGAGCAATGCCGCGACCACGCCGAGCCCGGCGTAGACCAGCGCCATGCTCAGCACATAACTGCTCGCCAATACCAGACCGCGTCGTGGACTGGCGCCGCCACCCACCACTACGCCCGCCAGAATCGGCAACATCGGCAGCGAGCACGGGGCGAAGGCCAGCAGCAGTCCAAGACCAAAGAAAATCAGCAGACTCCAGCCCAGCGAGCGCTGCTGAAGTGAGCTGGCCAGCGTCTGGTCTTCGGCTTGCTGCACGTTTGGCTCGACTCCGGTGCCGCCGACCTCCAGCAACCGGCTTTGCGGCGGATAACACAAACCGGCATCGGCACAGCCTTGCCAGCCCAGTTTCACGGTGCCGCTGGCGGAGGCCGGGATCAACACTTCAAGACTGTTGCGGTACACCTGCTGTTCGCCGAAAAACTCGTCACTGTGGGCTTCGCCTTCGGGCAGCACCGGTTGATGGTCGGCGCTCAGCCCGGCCAAGCTGACGCGCTGCTTATACAGGTAATAACCCTCGGCGATACGCCAATGCAGCCGGGTTTCGCCGGATTCAAGGCGGTCGCTGGTCAGGGTAAACGCCTGATCAACCGGGAGGAATTCGGCTTGTCGCTTGAAGGGATCATTGCCAGGCAACGCCTGAACGAGCGCGGGCAGAAACAAAAAAATCAGCAGCAGAAAAATACGCATGCAAAAGCCTTGGGATGTACAGACCGGCCAAGGGTGGGGCAGGGGGATTAAGGTAGAGTTAACATTGCGCATTGATTTGGTAGGACCGGACTTGTCCGGGAAGAGTTTGGCTCAGGTACCAAATCACGACAGGTACCTTGATTTAGCCAGGCTGGCCTCTTCGGGGACGAGTCCCCTCCTACCGTTCCACACATGCATAATCCTGCCTTAATCCTGACCTGTTTCATTGGCCCATTTTCCCGAGCCCAAGCATGCACGTACTACTTTGTGAAGACGACGATCTGATCGCCAGCGGAATCGCCGCGGGTCTCAATGCCCAAGGCTTGACGGTGGATCGGGTCGCTACGGCGGCAGCGGCGCGGGGGATTTTGGCGGCGGCGCAATTCGATGTGCTGATCCTTGATCTGGGCCTGCCCGACGAGGACGGCCTCAAGCTCCTCAAGCAGCTGCGCGGGCAGGGCGTCGAGTTGCCGGTGTTGATCCTGACGGCACGGGACACGGTCAGCGACCGGGTCGATGGCTTGCAGGCCGGGGCCGATGATTACCTGCTCAAACCCTTTGATCTGCGCGAACTCAGCGCGCGCCTGCACACGCTGGTGCGGCGGGTGGCCGGGCGCAGCGTCAACCTGATCGAGCATGGTTGCCTGAACTACGACCCCAGCAGTCGCGAGGCGTTTCTGTCCGGTCAGCCGGTGGATTTGTCCCGCCGTGAGCAGGCGTTGTTGCACGCGCTGCTGCACGCTCGGGGTCGCGTGCTGTCCAGCGAGCAACTCAAGGATTGCATCTACGGCTTCGGCGATGAAGTGGAAAGCAACGCACTGAGCGTGCACATCCATCATCTGCGGCGCAAGCTGGGCAGTCACATCGTCGAGACGGTGCGCGGCCTGGGTTATCGACTCGGCGTTGCAGGCAAGGACCTGACCTCGGAGGATTGCCAATGAGCCTGCGTCTGCGTCTGAGCCTGACGCTCGGGTCGGCATTCGTGGTGATCTGGATGCTCGCGGCGGCCTGGATGTTGTGTGATCTGCGCGCCCAAATGATGGAATCGCTGGATCAACGCCTCGCGGCATCGGCGCGCATGGTCTCCGGGCTTCTCGAACAATTGCCCGTGCCCGCCAGCAATGAAGGCGCGGCCTTGAGCGCCGAGCAATTGGGCATCCCCGGCGGGCTGGCGTGTCAGGTCAGTTCATTACGTGGCGAAGTGCTCGCACGCAGTCACTCGACCCCGGATGAACCGCTGGCGGCCGATGCCAGCGGCTTTCACGACCAGCTCATCAACGGTGAACGCTGGCGCAGTTTCACCCTGACGCACGGCGAGTTACGCGTTACCACGGCTGACCGCCAGGACGAGCGCGACACCCTCAAGTATTCGGTTTTACTGGCTGCTTCGGTGCCGGTGGCAGTGGCCTTGCTCGGCAGTCTGGGCCTGCTCTGGCTGGGCATCGGCCAGGGACTGGCGCCGCTCAATCGCATGCGCGATGCCTTGAAACGGCGCAGCGCCGACTCGCTGGAGCCGCTGGATGTCTCGGGCATGCCCAATGAGTTGCAGCCGTTGCTGGACACCCAGAATCAGCTGTTCCGGCGCATTGCGCAGACCCTGGAACGCGAGCGGCGTCTGACCGGCGATGCCGCCCATGAACTGCGCAGCCCGCTGACCGCCATCAAGACCCACCTGCAAGTGGCGCGCATGACCCAGGGCGAAACCCGTGATCGTTCGCTGGCCCATGCGGAAGAGGGCGCGGATCGCCTGCACAGCACGCTTGAGCAACTGCTGTTACTGGCGCGCGTCGAGGGCAGTCTGTCGTTCGAGGATGGCGTGCAGTGCAGCGCCGATGAAGTCGCGCGTCTGGCGATGCACGACGCCAGTCACGGCCATGTGTCGCGCATTGATCTGTACCTGCCGGACGATTTGTCCGCAGCGGCGCTGGACATGCCATCAGTGCTGGCCATCGCTGCCTTACGCAATCTGCTGGAAAACGCCTTGCACCACGCGCCCCGGAACACCCGGGTTGAGCTGACCTTGAGCACTTCAGCCAGCCTGGCATGCTTTCAGGTGCGGGATCACGGCAGCGGCATCGCCGAGGAACAATTGAGCCTTGTCACCCAACGTTTCTGGCGGCAGGGCAGCGGCGAGGGTTCTGGTCTGGGACTGGCTATCGTGCAGGCCATTGTCCAGCGCTGCGGCTGCCTGCTGACTTTCGCCAATCAGCCGGATGGCTTGCGGGTCGAGCTGCGCATGCCGTTGAGTCGGGAGAGCATTGGCGAGTAAGTACTCGGTACAGCGCCAACGCTTGTATTGATCCATCTCAAGTGCTGTTGGCAGCGCTGCGTCATCATGCGCGCGATAGCGGGCTGCGCGTCCTGGATGCGCAAGCCATGCGTGCTGATTTCGACGGACCCAGGAAAAAATCATGAATGCGACTGTGACGACGCCCGAAGTACCGCCTGCGAAGGTCAAGTTGCCCATCGCACTGGCTGTTGCCGTACTGGTGATGGGCGGCGTGTTATTGCTGCCGCTGCCAGCGGGCCTGCCGGTTGCCGGGCACCGAATGCTGGCGATCCTGGGCTTCGCCGTCGTGGTGTGGATTACCGAAGCGGTTTCCTACGAAGCCAGCGCGATCATGATCACCTCGCTCATGGCCTTCCTGATCGGCACCGCGCCGACCTTGCCGGACCCGGCCGTGATCTATGGTTCATCCGCTGCGATCAGCATGGCGCTGACCGGTTTCTCCAATCCTGCCCTGGCGCTGGTAGCGGGGGCGCTGTTCATCGCTGCCGCCATGACCCACACCGGACTGGATCGAAGAATCGCTCTCGTGACTTTGGCGCGGGTCGGCACCAGCACCCGGCGCATCATGCTCGGCGCCATTGTTGTGACGATTCTGCTGAGTCTGGTGGTGCCCAGCGCTACCGCGCGCAGTGCCTGCGTGGTGCCGATCATGATGGGCGTGATTGCCGCGTTCGGGGTCGACAAGCGCTCGAACATCGCCGCCGCGATCATGATTATCGTTGCCCAGGGCACCAGCATCTGGAACGTCGGCATTCAGACCGCCGCTGCGCAAAACCTGCTCACGGCCGGCTTCATGGAGAAAATGCTCGGTGCGCGGGTGTCCTGGCTGGACTGGCTGATCGCCGGTGCACCTTGGGCGATCATCATGTCCGGCGTGCTGATTCTGCTGGTCCTGAAATTGCTGCCCCCGGAAAGCGACAGCATCCCCGGCGGCAAGGAAGCCGTCGCGCAATCCCTGGCGGATATCGGCCCGATGACCAGTGCGCAGAAACGCTTGATGGCGGTGTCCATCGGCTTGCTATTGCTGTGGGCCACTGAAGGCAAGTTGCACAGCTTCGACACCACGTCCACGACTTACGCCGGGTTGGTCCTGCTGTTGCTGCCGCGTTGGGGCGTGATGACCTGGAAGGATGTGCAGTCGCGCATTCCGTGGGGCACGGTGATTGTCTTCGGCGTGGGCATCAGTCTGGGCACCGCCCTGCTCACGACCCACGCCGGTCAGTGGCTGGGCGTGCAAGTGGTGGCCAACACCGGCCTGGATAAAGTCGGCCCGCTGGGAGTGTTCGCCATTCTCGGGGCATTCCTGATCCTGATTCACTTGGGTTTCGCCAGCGCCACGGCGTTGACCTCGGCCATGCTGCCGATCCTGATTGCGGTGCTGCAAACCCTGCCCGGTGATTTCAACCGGCTGGGCATGACCATGTTGCTGGGTTTTGTTGTCAGCTACGGGTTCATCCTGCCGATCAACGCGCCGCAGAACATGGTGTGCCTGGGCACGGAAACCTTCACCGCCCGGCAGTTCGCCCGTATCGGTCTGCCGGTGACGATCATCGGCTATCTGCTGATGCTGCTGTTCGCCGCCACGTACTGGAAGTGGCTGGGCTGGATGTAAGATTGATTTTGTAAATCCTCGCCGCGCTGGTGCGTTTCCCTAACAGGAAATCTGCAAGCGCTCGACGGCTTGGCAGATGTCCTTTTCTACTACCTGCTATCGAGGGTTTGAGGGATGTCGGTCGCCATCAGTCGCAACGAGAATTCGCCTGCCCGGTTCGTCAGTGAGCCGGACGAAGTGCTTTATCACTTCGAAGATTCGCCTTTGCTGCAACGCCAGAAACAGCAGGAATCCAACGCGCGCAGCTATCCTCGGCGCATTCCGCTGGCGTTGAAACGCGCCCAGGGGATTTATGTCGAGGACGTTGAAGGGCGCACCTTCATCGATTGTCTGGCGGGTGCCGGTACGCTGGCGCTGGGGCATAACCATCCGGTGGTGATCGCTGCCATTCGTCAGGTGCTGGATGATGGCCTGCCGCTGCATACGCTGGACCTGACCACGCCGGTCAAGGATCAATTCGTTCAGGACCTGTTCGGTTTACTTCCCGAAGGCTTGCGCCGCGAGGCGAAAATCCAGTTCTGCGGGCCGACCGGTACGGATGCCGTGGAAGCAGCATTGAAACTGGTGCGAACCGCGACCGGGCGCAGCACCGTGCTGTCGTTTCAGGGCGGTTATCACGGCATGAGCATGGGCGCGTTGAGCCTGATGGGCAGCCTGGGTCCGAAAAAACCCATGGCCGCGTTGCTCAACAGTGGCGTGCAGTTCCTGCCGTTCCCTTACGACTATCGCTGCCCGTTCGGCCTGGGTGGCGAGCAGGGCGTGAAGGTCAATCTGAGTTACCTGGAAAACCTGCTCAACGATCCCGAAGCGGGCGTTGAACGGCCCGCTGCGGTGATCGTCGAGGTGGTGCAGGGTGAAGGCGGCGTGATCCCGGCGGATCTGGACTGGCTGCGCGGGCTGCGACGCATCACCGAGCAGGCCGGTGTGGCGTTGATCGTTGACGAAATCCAGAGCGGCTTTGCCCGCACCGGCAAGATGTTCGCCTTCGAGCATGCCGGTATCGTGCCGGATGTGGTGGTGTTGTCCAAAGCCATCGGCGGCAGCCTGCCGTTGGCGGTGGTGGTGTATCGCGACTGGCTCGACACCTGGCTGCCCGGAGCTCACGCCGGAACCTTCCGGGGTAATCAGATGGCCATGGCGGCGGGCTCGGCGGTAATGGGCTACCTCAAGCAGCACGACATCGCCGCCCACGCCAAGGCCATGGGCGCGCGTTTGACCGAGCATCTGCGCATCCTCCAGCGGGACTACCCGCAACTGGGCGACATTCGCGGACGCGGCTTGATGCTCGGCATCGAGTTGGTGGACCCCGATGGCGCGCTGGATAGCCTCGGTCATCCGCCCGCGTACAGCGCCCTCGCACCGCTGATCCAGAACGAATGCCTCAAGCGCGGCCTGATCCTGGAACTGGGTGGCCGGCATGGCGCCGTCGTGCGCTTCCTGCCGCCGCTGATCATCAGCGCGGAACAGATCGACGAAGTCGCCCGCCGATTTGCCAAGGCGCTGGCTGCGGCGTTGAAGAGGGTTTGAGGTGGATTGGATTTGACACTGCGCTCGCAGGATCCGTAGGACCGGCTTCAGCCGGGAGGGCGATCGTCCTTACGATGAAGTCGCTGCGAATGTACTGGCCACCTCCCGGCTAAAGCCGGTCCTACGGAATGCGTTCAATTCCGCTGTTCAACACCTTCTCGTCAGACAAGCCTTTGATTTTCAAGCCTGATCCCGGACAATCGCGCCCCTGTTTTTGATGGGGGCGTTGAACTGCCAGGTTTTCCGATGCGTCCCCGCCTTGTTGTATTAACCGGCAACGGAGATTCGACCGGATGAATGATCAGGCCAATAGCGTCGAACAACGTTTCGACACGGCCCCCGCCAGCATTGCTGCGTGGAACCGCCACGACACCACCTGGATGCTCGGTTTGTTCGGCACCGCCATCGGCGCGGGCACCTTGTTTTTGCCGATCAACGCAGGTATCGGCGGCTTCTGGCCGTTGATCATCCTCGCGCTGCTGGCCTTTCCCATGACCTTTTTTGCGCACCGTGGGCTGACCCGCTTCGTGCTGTCCGGACGTGAAGGCGCGGACATCACCGAAGTGGTGGAGCAACATTTCGGCAAGGGTGCCGGGGCGTTGATCACGCTGTTGTATTTCTTCGCAGTGTTTCCGATCCTGCTGATCTACAGCGTCGCGCTGACCAACACCGTGGGCAGTTTTCTTGAACATCAGTTGCACGTCCAGCCGCCACCTCGCGCGATCCTGGCATTCGTGCTGATCCTCGGTCTGCTGGCGGTAGTGCGCTGCGGCGAGCGGGTGATCGTCAAGGCCATGAGCCTGATGGTTTACCCGTTCATCGTCGCGTTGTTGTTCCTTTCAGTGTTCCTGATTCCGCACTGGACCGGCGGCATCCTCGAAACCGCCACCACGCTGCCGGAGCCCTCGGCGTTCCTGCACACCTTCTGGTTGGCGATTCCGGTGATGGTGTTTTCCTTCAACCACACGCCGATCATCTCGGCGTTCGCCGTGGACCAGAAGCGTCGTTACGGCAAACAGGCTGAAGGTCGCAGCTCGCAAATCCTCGCTCGCGCCCATGGCCTGATGGTGGTGTTGGTGCTGTTCTTTGTCTTCAGTTGCGTGCTGACCTTGTCACCGGTACAGCTGGCAGAGGCCAAGGCGCAGAACCTGTCGATCCTGTCGTACCTGGCCAACCATTTCAGCAACCCGACCATCGCGTTCATGGCCCCGTTGATTGCGTTCGTGGCGATTGCCAAATCGTTTCTGGGCCACTACATCGGCGCCAGCGAAGGCTTGAAAGGCCTGGTGGCGAAAACCGGTTATCGTCCCGCGCCGTTGCTGCTGGATCGCATGACTGCCGCGCTGATGCTGGTGGTGTGCTGGGCGGTTGCCACGCTCAACCCGAGCATCCTGCGCATGATCGAAACCCTGGGCGGCCCGATCATCACCGCGTTGTTGTTTCTGATGCCGATGTACGCCATCCACAAAGTCCCGGCCATGCGCCAGTACGCTGGCAAGGCGTCCAATGTATTTGTGGTGATCGTGGGGCTGGTGTCGATATCGGCACTGGCTTATTCGTTGACGTAGGACCGGCTTTAGCCGGGAGGCAGTTGATGCCCTCGCGACTAAAGTCGCTCCTACGGTCGCTCCTGCGGCCGATTCGCGGGCGGGTCGGAACGCTGCCCGCTCGCTCCAACGAGTTGTATTGCTCAGTCAGTAAGCCGCCACCAACCCATCCTTCCTTGGATCAGTCCCGCCGACATAACCATGGGCAGTGCGCTGGATGATCTGCGCGCCGCCGAAGGCGAATACGCCGCTTGGTTCTTCAACGTCAATGTCGTGACCTTTGGCGCGCAGCGCTTCGACGACCTGCGGGTCGAATGCGCGCTCCACGGCGACGTTCAAACCTGACTCGATTCTCCAGCGCGGCGCATCGGCTGCGGCTTGCGGGTTCTGCTTGTAACGCAAAATACGCATCATCATTTGCAGATGACCTTGCGCCTGCATCGGACCGCCCATCAGGCCGAAGGACATCAACGGCGTGCCGTCGGCGTTCATTACGAAACCGGGAATGATGGTGTGGAACGGACGTTTGCGCGGCGCGACGACATTGACGTGTTGCGGGTCCAGCGAGAAGCCGGCGCCACGGTTTTGCAGGCTGATACCGGTACCCGGCACGACCACGCCCGAGCCGAAGCCCATGTAGTTGGACTGGATGAACGAGACCATCATGCCGCTCTCGTCGGCGGCGGACAGGTACACCGTACCACCGGCTTTCGGCGAGCCGTGGCCGGGGTTGGCGGCTTGATCGGTGACCAGACCGGCGCGTTCCATCAGGTAGGCAGTGTCCAGCAGATGCTCGGAGGCAACGCGCATGTGCGCGCTGTCGGCGACGTGTTCGTCGAGGTCGGCCAGCGCCAGCTTCATGGCTTCCAGCACCGGATGCACGGTGGCCAGGCTGTCGACCGGATGCTCGCCGACGCCCAGTGCTTCGAGCATGGTCAGGCCCGCCAGCGTGGCGATGCCCTGACCGTTGGGTGGCAACTCGTGCACCACCGCCCCTGCATACGGCACCGACAAAGTTTCGATCCAGTCCACGGTGTGGGTCGCCAGATCATCGAGGCTCATGACGCTGCCGTTGGCGTTGGCATGGGCGATGATCGCTTCGGCCAGCTCGCCGCGATAAAACGCTTCGCCTTTGGTCTGGGCAATCAGTTCCAGGGTGCGGGCGTGATCCTTGAGATGGATTTTCTCGCCAGCCAGCGGCGCTTTGCCGTTGGGCATGAAGCACTCGGCGAAACCGGGTTGCGACTTGAGCAGTTGCGAGCCGCGTTTCCACAACTCGGCAATGATCGGCGTGACTTGATAACCGTCGCGGGCATAACCGATGGCGGGTTCGGCCAGGGTGGCAAAGGGCAGTTTGCCGTAGCGCTCGGACAGTTCAACCCAGGCGGACACCGCGCCAGGCACGGTAACTGCGCCCCAGCCGCGTTGCGGCATCTCGCTCTGGCCTTCGAAGTGCTCAGGCGTCCAGGCTTGTGGCGCGCGACCGGAAGCGTTCAAACCCTGCAATTTGTTGCCGTCCCAGACGATGGCGAACGCGTCGCTGCCGATCCCGCAACCGGTGGGTTCGACCACGGTCAGGACCATGGCCGCAGCAATCGCCGCGTCAACCGCGTTGCCGCCACGGCGCAGCATGTCCAGCCCGGCCTGTGCGGCCAGCGGCTGGGAGCAGGCGACCATGTTGTTGCCCATGACCGGCGAGCGGGCCGATGCGTAAGGTTGGCTGTAATCCAGATCATCGAACATTAGCGTCTTCTCTTGGCAGAAATGGCAGAAAGAATGATTAGCCCTTGGGGTCCAGCGCATCGCGCAGGCCGTCACCCAACAGGTTGAAGCACAAGACCGTGATGTAGATCGCCACACCCGGCGCAATCGACATCCACGGCGCTTGCTCCATGAAATTTTTCGCGGTGTTGAGCATCGAGCCCCACGAAGGCGAGGGCGGTTGCTGGCCCAGACCGAGAAACGACAGGCTGGCTTCAGCGAGGATGGCCGAGGCGATGGTCAGCGTTGCCTGTACCACCAGCGGCGATGTCACGTTGGGCAACACGTAACGCAAGATGATCCAGCGATCCGGCAGACCAATCGCCCGGGCGCCTTCGAGATAATCCTCATGCTTGATCGACAGTACCTGACCACGGGTGAGCCGGGCAAAGATCGGCATCGCCGACAAGCCGATGGCGATCATCGCGTTGGTCAGACTCGGGCCAAGAAAAGCCCCGAGCGCAATGGCCAGCACCAGGAACGGGCAGGACAGCAATGCTTCCATGATCCGCGAGATGATTGCGTCGAGCTTGCCGCCGAAGTAACCGCCGAGCAAACCCAGCGGCACCCCGATCAACATGGCGATGGCGACCGAAACCCCGCCCGCCAGCAACGAACTGCGGGCGCCCCAGAGCAGGCGGGAAAACAGATCGCGGCCCAGTTCATCGGTGCCCAGCCAGTAGATCAGCGACGGCGCTTTGCGCACCGCGAGAAAGTTGACCTTGAGCGGATCATGGGGCGCGATCCACGGCGCAAACGCAGCCGCGAGGATAAACAGCAGCAGCACGGCCGCGCCGAGCACCGCGCCCTTGTTGGCGAGGAATTTCTTGACGAAGGGCGAGCGCGCGCGGGGCGCAATCGCCGTGTGAGTAACGCTGGCGATGGCGGTCATGACGCTGTCCTCAAACGCGGGTTGATCATGCGGTAGAGCACGTCGGCAAGCAGATTCAGCAGCAGAAACCCAATCGCCACACAGAGCACCACGCCTTGCACCACGGCGTAATCGCGGTTGAACACGGCATCGACAATCATCTTGCCGAAGCCGGGAATGCTGAACACCTGTTCGGTCAGCACCGCGCCGCCGAGCAATTCGCCGAACAGCAACGTGGTGAGGGTGACGATCGGCATCAGGGCGTTACGCAGCGCATGCTTGAGGATCACGGTACGCGGGAACAAACCCTTGGCCCGCGCGGTGCGCACATAGTCGGTGCGCAATACTTCGAGCATGGCGCTGCGGGTGTGGCGCATGAGAATCCCCGACAACCCGGCACCCAGCACAAAGGCTGGCAGAATCAGGGTTTTCAGGTTCTGGCCGAAATCCTCACCGATGGGCACGAAGCCCGAAGCGGGCAGCCATTGCAGCTTCACGGCGAAGATCATGATCAACAGGATCCCCAGCCAGAAGTGCGGAATGGAAATCCCCGACAGCGCAATGACATTCGCCCCGTAATCCACCGCCGTGCCTTTGCGCACGGCGGAAATGATCCCGGTGGGAATGCCGATCAGCAGCGCGATCAGCAAGGCGAACACCGCCAGCTCCAGCGTCACCGGCAGCTTGGACGCCAGCAACGTCGTGACCGGTTGCTCGGTGCGCAACGAAGTACCGAAATCCCCCGTCAGGACGTTGCCGACCCAGTGCAGGTATTGCAGCGGCAACGGGTCGTTGAGGCGGTATTTGTCCCGCAGGTATTCCATCACCGCCGGATCACGTTCTTCCCCGGCCATGGCCAGCACCGGGTCGCCCGGCAGCAGCTTCTGCAGAGTGAAGACGAACAGCGAAACCAGAATCAGCGTCGGAATCGCACTGAGCAGGCGTCGCAGGATGAACATCAGCATGCCGAACCCTCGCTGGTGTGCGCGTCAATCACGGCTTGAACGCGACATTGGTCAGACGAATCAGGCCATCCGGATTCGGTACGAAACCGGTCACGGTGTTACGCATGGCAATGATGCGCGGATCGAAATACAGGTACGCGGTCGGTACTTCGTCGGCCAGCAGACGCAGGGCTTCGTTGTACAGCGCCTGACGTTGAGCCACGTCGTTGACCGTGCGCGCCTTGTTCAGCAACTCGTCGAGCTTGGGGTTGCAGTATTTGCCGTCGTTCTGGCCGCCTTTGCAGGTGACGAACTGATGGATGTCGCCATCCGGATCAGGCCGACCGGACCAGGCGCTCATGCCGATCTGGAAGTTGCCGCCTTGTTGCTCGCTGAGCAGCGTGGCGTATTCAGTGGCAACCAGATTGACCTTGAAACCCGCTTCTTCGGCCATGGCCTGGATGATCTGCCCGACCTGCTGCGCGATAGGGTTGTTGGCAACTTTGAGGTCCACCGCCAATGGCAGCTTGACCCCGGCTTCAGCCAGCAACGCCTTGCTTTTCGCGACATCGCGCGTCGGGATCGGCAGGTCCTTGTCGTAGTACGGGCTGTTTTTCGGGAACGGCTGGGCGCTTGGCGCGTACAAGCCTTCGAACACCACCTGATTGATCGCGTCGCGGTCGATGGACAGCACGAACGCCTCACGCACCCGTTTGTCCTTGCCCATCGGCGTGTTGGCTTTTTCACCATTGGCGACGTTGAACATCAGCTGCATGTAGCCCAGCCCCGGCGTGTTGTAGATTGCCAGCTTGCTGTCCGACTTGACGGTTTTCACGTCGGTAGGCGCAACGCGCTCGATGATGTCCAGGTCCCCCGAGCGCAGGTTGGCCAGGCGTACCGAGGTGTCCGGAATCGGCAGGAAAATCACTTTGTCGAAGTGGTAGGCCTGCTTGTTCCAGTAATTGTCGAAACGCTCCAGCACGATCCGATCCTGCTGCACGCGCTGGACGAATTTGTACGGCCCGGAACAGACCGGCTTCATGCCGAATTCACCCTGTGCAGCCTTGGGCGCGAGCATCATCCCGGCGCGGTCCGACAGCTGCGAAACCAGCGTCGCGTCGGGTTGCTTGAGCTTGATCGCTACGGTTTTCGCGTCGATCACTTCCACGCTGTCCACCGAGGCCAGCTCACTTTTGCGCAACGAATCGGGCAGTGTGCGGGCGCGGTCCAGGTTGAACTTCACCGACGCCGCGTCGAACACTTCGCCATCGTGATAGGTCACGCCATCGCGCAGGGTCATGGTCAGGGTCTTGCCGTCTTCGCTCCAGTTCCAGGCCGTGGCCAGTTGCGGCGCGTAGGTCAGGTCCGGGTTGACGTCCACCAGCTTGTCACACAGCGCGGTGTAGACCAGACGACCGGAATAGGTCCGCGAGCGGTGCGGGTCGAGCACATCCGGGTCGTCCTGGATGCCGATACGCAAGGTCGATTCAGCGAAGGCGGCGTTGGCAGCCAGCAGTAACAACGTTCCTGTCAAAAGGCGTGCGGTTTTCATGGCTGGCTCTCCGTCGATAGGGATTGATGAGTCTTGAACAGGTTCAAGCGCTGGCTGTAAGCCGCGCTGGGGGTAGGAAGGATCAGCGTGCCGGTGCCCGCGTTGGCGATTTCGCGCCAGAAGTGGCACGCGACCTGCCGTTCGGCTTCGACGCTTTCCATGACCGGCGCAACCTCTTTGCACAGGGCGCGGGCATGGGGGCAGCGGGTGTGGAAACGGCAACCCGAAGGCGGGCGGCTGGGGCTTGGCATGTCGCCGCCGAGCACCGGGCGCGGGTGACGCAAATCCGGATGGCTGACCGGCACGGCGGCCATCAGCGCCTGGGTATAAGGATGCAGCGGGGTTTCGAACAGCGCGTTGACCGGCGCCAGCTCGACGATTTCCCCGAGGTACATCACGGCGACGCGGTCGCTCATGTGGCGAATCACTGCCAGACCGTGAGCAACGATCACCAGCGTCAGGCCGAACTGATGCTTGAGGTCTTCCAGCAGATTGACCACTTGCGCCTGCACCGAGACGTCCAGCGCCGACACCGGTTCGTCGCCGAGAATCAAACGCGGCTCCGACGCCAGGGCACGGGCAATGCCGATGCGCTGGCGCTGCCCGCCGGAAAACTCATGGGGATGGCGGCCACCGTGTTCCGGGGCGAGGCCTACCGTGCGCAGCAGCTCGGCGACCTTGGCCTGGCGATCACTGCGGCTGGCTTCGCTGTGCAGCCAGATCGGTTCGCCGATGATCGATTCCACGGTCATGCGCGGGTTCAGCGAGGCAAACGGGTCTTGAAAAATGATCTGCAAATCCCGGCGCACCTGGCGCAGCTTTTCCGCTGGCAGATTGGCCAGGTTGCGGCCTTCGTAAATCACGTCGCCTGCGGTGGGTTTAAGCAGGTTGAGCAGCAGTCGGCCGAGGGTCGATTTGCCCGAACCGGACTCACCGACCAGCGCCAGGGTTTCGCCTCTGCGCACCGACAACGACACATTGTTGACCGCCTGCACCGGTGGTTTCTTGCGCTGGAACAAGCCGCTTTCGACGCCAAAATGCTTGCTCAGGCCAACGCCTTCGAGGATGGGTTTTTGCGCAGTACGTCCCAGAGCGCTGCGCTCCAGGGTGATGCGTTCGACGATTTCGCGTTCAGAAGGGCTCACGCGCTGGCTCCCACATGCTGTTCCAAAGGCGCGCGAATGCACGCGGCGAAATGTCCGGGGGAAAGTTCAAGCAGCGGCGGGCGCGCATCGCGGCAGGCCTGAATCACAAACGGGCAACGCCCGGCGAAACGGCAACCGCTGGGCATTTCCGCAGGCGTTGGCACGCGGCCATTGATCGTGGCGAGACGACCTTCCCGTGGGCCTATGGAAGGCATCGAGCCCATCAACCCGATGGTGTAAGGATGCTGCGGATCGTCGAACAAGGTTTTCACCGAGCCGCTTTCCACCACGCGACCGGCGTACATGACCATGACTTCATCGGCGACTTCCGCGACCACGCCGAGGTCGTGGGTGATGAGGATCATCGCCGTGCCGGTTTCCCTTTGCAGGTTGGCCACCAGCGAAAGAATCTGCGCCTGAATGGTTACATCCAGCGCGGTGGTAGGTTCGTCGGCAATGATCAGCGCCGGATCGTTGGCCAGGGCCATGGCGATCATCGCCCGCTGCCGCATGCCGCCGGACAACTCGTGGGGATACGCATCCAGACGTTGCACGGCATCGGGAACACGGACTTTTTCCAGCATCTCCAGTGCCCGCTGCCGCGCATCCTTGGCTGACATGCCTTGATGACGGATCACGCTTTCGGCGATCTGCTCGCCAATGGTGAACACCGGATTCAGCGAGGTCATGGGTTCCTGGAAAATCATCGCCATGCGATTGCCGCGCACGTCCAGCAGACGTTCTTCAGGCATGCCCAGCAGCGGTTCATCCAGCAGGCCGGAAGCGCTGGCGCCGACCGTTGCGCTGTCGGGCAGCAAGCCCATCAACGCCATGGACGTCACGCTCTTGCCACAGCCGGACTCGCCGACAATTGCCAAGGTTTTGCCCCGTTGCACCTTGAATGAAACGCCGTCGACGACATTGGCGGGCGCGCCGGCAAAGCGCACGGTCAAGTCGCTGATGCTGAGTACCGGATGGCTGTCGTGGCTGGTCGCAGTCATACACTCGCCTCCAGGTCTTGATTGATAACGGTGTCGAGCGCCTGTTGCAGCGCTCGCAGATGGCCGCGCATGGCGGTGGCGGCCTTGATCGGATCGCGGCTTTCAATGGCCCCGACAATGTCGTCGTGGTCGTGGCGATACGTGTTGAGGCGATCGGTATTGCGCGCCCGCTGCCGCAAATCGCGCCACGCGGGGTCGAGGCGAATCGCGTCGAGCATTTCGAAGATATCCAGCATCAGCCGATTACCTGCCGCTTCGGCGATACCCCGATGCAGCGCGCTGTCCCACAGTTCCAGACCTTCGGCATCGATTTCAGCGGCGTCCTGCTGGCGCGTGGTGCGCTCGGCCAGGCGCCGCAGAATCGCCATCTGCTCGCCGTTGGCCCGCACCGCCGCCAGCGAAGCCAGCGCGGGCTCCAGATGCAGCCGCGCTTCCATGACCTCACTGAAATTGGTCCGCCCGGACAACCGCGCAAAACTCAACGCCGCGCTGGGCGGCGTCGGCCCCACAAACGTGCCCTTGCCCTGGCGCCGCCAGATCTGCCCTTCGGCTTCCAGCACCGACAAAGCCCGGCGAATAGCCCGGCGACTCACGCCAAAATCCGTCGCCAGATCCCGCTCCGTCGGCAACGCCCGCTGGGGAAACGCCGCATGCTGCGCCACCATCTGCCGCAAGGCATCCAGCGCCAGCTTCGAAGCGTTATCGATGGTTGTGTCGGGGACGAACCTTTGCATCGTGGTCACTCGCACCAGGCCGAAAAAGAAGCCCTTGATCGCGATAACGCTGGAACCAGGGCTTCTGGGGTGGGTGCAAGAGCGATGCCAATGGAAATTGGTTCACTGGATTGGGCTATGGCCTTGCCGCGTTAATGCCTGCTTTCGCAGCGAGCGGGCCAATGGCCAATGGTTCGGGGAGTTGGTTCAGTGGCAGGGAAGGGGATTGGTTCGCGTGAAGGTGAACCAATTTATGGGTGGGGGCGGGGTTGTGCATATTTTTGGGCGGGGAGTGCGTTGTGCTGGGGCGTGGTGCACATGACAAACGACTAGGCCAGCAGCTTTTTCACTGTGATCAGGGCAGGTGATATCCCAAAAGCGATATTCAACTCCTCGTTGTCATTCTGCGATTGCTTTAGCAAGCCATGAACACCGAGTGATCTGGTCGTTAACTCGACCCCTGGTAGTGTTTTGATCGTTACATTTAGACGATACGCTCGGCGCCCTATCAGTACTCCGTATGAATATACGATCCCACTAAGTTTTGGACGAGCGCCCCGTCAACGTAATCCATTGGAAGTGAAAACGAGCAAATATGTTGATCCGCTTGCGTGCTATACAGGGTTAACCCACTCGGTTTCGTAGTCGATGATCAGTTGCGAGATGGATTGGGCGTGGGCCGGCAGGTTGAGGGCGGCCTGTATTTCGTCACCGGATATTTTGCCGTCGCGGTCGATGATGTCGAACAGACGGCTCATGACCGGCCCTTGGTCTACGTCGTCGGCCAGTAATCCGAAGTGATACCAATTACAGGCTCTCCAGTCGTGGGCGGCCGCTTGCGCCCTTTTTTCGGAGGGAATTCGATTTATTGACATTGGTGGACTTCTTCGGGCCTTGAATTTAGATCGATTAACTAGAGTATCAGTCGATTTTCTCTATTCGCAGCTCTCAACTGCGATTCTTATCAAGTCGTTTTCATCTAGGCGCTTAAATATTTTTGGATCATGAGACTGCACCACATCCAAATATCTTAGGCGTGAATTTTCTTCTTTTAAAAAAACTAAAAACACTAGGGAATTACCGAAATCAAAGCAACCTAAGGCGCTTTTGATATGTTTCTGAGGCGAGGCATTCTCAAGTGCCTCTAATGACGAATATCTATCATAGATATCGACTTCCCCAATCCTCCCGAGGGGAAAATTGGCTGAGAAACCACCTTTAATAACTTGGCTAGTATCAAAAGAAAAGAGTGACGCTTGCCATTCGTCTGAATAGGCCCGCCCTATTTCATCATAGGATTTACCAAGAGCCGCATTGATTCCGCAAATCGCAGCAGAAACTCGGGCTCCATTATTCTGGTTTCTAGTATCAGAATATGCGCAATCTATTAATAAGCCATTTCGTCCCGCCTTGAGTGTGTAGTAATATGTATCGCGATCGAGAAGAAATAATGCGGGAGTGTTGTTAATGCTTGTTAGACCCTTGCTGATACCATACGAGTTTCCCGTTATATTTTCATACACAGTTTCTTGACCATCACGCAATAACTTAATACTTCCGCTCTCCTTTTCATTAAAAATCTCTATGGTCTGCGCTGTCGCACATGTCAAAAATAGGGATAGATATGCAATGATAGATTTTCTTAGCGGCATCCTCATAACTCCACTGACAATTGAGAAGTTTTTTTAAGGATTTTTTCAAATCTAACCGCATAGGAGGCAATCAGTTCTTTTTGATTGGTACCATTTATAATGTATCTGGCTGATGAATAATCTATTTTAGTTGCACTAAAATAATCACCAAGTTTTTTTCCGGTGAACAATCCTTTAGTCATACCTACGATCATTATCGGTACCGAATACTCAAATTTTGCTGCGGCACTTGGATCGGTTACAAAATCAAATGACAACAATTTTGAAAATTTTCTGTAGTTATTTTTCCATGTCAAATGCACGCAACCACGACCTCTATATTTGTATCCATCACCCTCCTCGGTATTTCCGTTCATCTTAGCCCTTTCCCTGCCCTCATGATCCGCGGCAAAAACCGGATCGTATTTGTTAAAATAAGAAATCCCGCCCACTTCAGGCTTCTCACTAAAGTACTCCCCAGTAGGATAGTGATATGTCTCATGCCTAGCAGTCGCCAACATATAAGACACTTCGTATATATTAGGTCGCAGAGCAGCTGATGCATAATAGATATTTATGGCGCTAATTATTTTTCTCAGATTCTCCACTGAGTCGGTACTAAGGGCAGGTGTGCCTGGCGCAAAAAAAGTATGTTCTTGCTCATACTGCACCAAAAATTCCTCCACATTAATCAATCCAGAGGGTTTAGCAAAACACCCCACCAACCCCACCGGATGAAAGTGACAAACCTTCGCCCACGAATCCAGCCCCACTTTCTCCGCAACTTCATCCCACCAACTCAGTTGTTTGATGCGCTCTTTTTCCGCCAGCCAGTTCAGGTGCGGGGTTGACCCGCTGTGGCCGAGCATTTCGTCCATGGCGTCCCACTTGCGTGGTCGGTGTACCCACTCGGTTTCGTAGTCGATGATCAGTTGCGAGATGGATTGGGCGTGGGCCGGCAGGTTGAGGGCGGCCTGTATTTCATCGCCGGACATTTTGCCGTCGCGGTCGCGGTCGATGATCTCGAACAGGCGGCTCATGACTGGCCCCTGGTCCACATCGTCGGCCAGAGCACCGTATTGCGCGAGTTGCGCTTCGCTGAACTGGTTGACGGCGCGCAGGTAGGAGGCGAGGAATTTGCGCGGCACGTCGTAGTTGAAGATGACGTCGTAACCTTCCCATGCCCACGGACTGAACCATGGGGTAACGCCCACTTCCTCGCGGACCCAGCCGTCGAGCAAAGTGTTGTTGGCGTCATGCAGCAGACCATCGAGGCGATACCAGTTACAGGCTTTTTTGTCCGGGGTGGCCGCGACCGCGATTTTCTTTTCAGGGGGCAGCCCGTCGAGCAGGCTTTTTGGAACGAGCAGGTCGGCGTCGCTGAGGGCGTGGGGCGCGTTTAGGGTGGGTGGCTGTTTGGCGTTGAAACGCTCTTGATGGGTCACCACGGCGCTGCCTTTGGCGAGTTTCAGCCAGGTCTTGCTGGTGGCAGGTAAACGCTGCGCCCAGGCGCGACTGGCCGCGATAAACGCTTTGACGTTATCGCCGCTGAACACCTCCAAATGCAGTTTCTGTTCCGGCTGGTCCGCGTAGCAGTCCTGATACTGACCAATGTGGCCGATCAGGTCCCCGGCTTTGATCGGCACGGGCTTTTCCAGCACCACCACCTGATCGTGAGCCTGGGGTTCAAGGGCACTTAGCAAGGACTTGAAATGAACGTACTGGTTAACGCGCTCCAGCTTGCGGTAGTGGCCGGTGCCGCTGACGGTGACTTCCGTGCCGTGGGGCAGTTCGCCGATGACCTTGCTGTCAAAGTTCGCTTCGGCCCGGACCCTGAGCGAGCTGTCGCATCTGATCCGATACTCGCCTGCGGCCAGGGGCTCCAGATAATGGCTGGCGAGGTAGCCGAGCAATTTCCCGTCACCATCTTGCAGAAAGGTCGGCCCCGGGGTGTTTTCCAGTTTGCGGAAGTCACCCTGGCCGCTGATCGTGACCTCTGCACCTCTTGGCAGCAGGTCGAGCACCTTGCCTTGCCAGTTCTTGTTGCGCACGTTCAAGCCCACCTGCTCCGGTTGACCGGGACGGGGGTCTTTGACGTCAGACTTGACCCGTCGAATCGCCGCTTCGGGCCAGAACGGCGGGCGGGTGATGGCAGGATCATCCCGGTAAACGGCCCAGTCCTGCAGGTGCATGTACAGGCTGAAGAAGGTCAGGCTGGGCGGCGTATCGGCGCTGCCGTCGATCTTCGGCGCCTGAAGACGGTGCCGCACCAGCACAAAATTGCGCGAGAAAGGTTTCTGCACCGAGAGCTTGTTGACGAAAAACCCCGTGGTCGGTGAATGCTGATCAATGCGGTAGGCCACCACCTCGCCATCGGCCAGACAATGCACGCTGGACTGATCGAGTGTGCCAGCGGTACCGCCATCGAAATGCACCCCGCCGTGCCACAGGCCGCTGCGGCCCAGCGGATAAAAGCCGGCCGCCGCTTTGGCCATCTGGGTCAATTGCAGCAACGGGTCGCGCTTGTCCCTGAAGGGGTGGCTCCAGTTCTTCACCGCAGGCAGTGCGGCGATAGCGGCATCGACGGGTGAAGAAGGGCGAACCGGGCCTGCGTCGGGGGTGGGCAGGACAGGGCGAGGATGGGTTTCTGACCTCGTTTTTCGATCAGGGGCGGGATGCCAAAACAGCCAATCGAACCATTTAGCCATAACGTATTTGCTCCTTGCATAAGGTCAGCCAGAGAAGTGCCGAAGTCCTTGGGATTCGGTGTCGTGCTCGGTGAGTTGGGGGGATGGCGGCATGGCCGGGGCTTCTGTCGAATGACGCAAAGACATCAAGAACGTGGAGTGTGCGGTGGTTGAGGTCGGGAACGCGCGCGGTGCTTTCTACATGTTCAGGACTACTGGGTGATGTGGACGGAGCCGTCGAACCGGGTGGTGAAAAGAAGTAGAGACATTGGAAGTCGCTGGAGATTGACCCAATACGCCAAAAGGCTAGATCCGGTTTCGTGCAGGAGTAGTTTGCAGGCATAGATGAGCCTTCTTTCAAGATTTCAAAATAAATGTTTAAAATAGATCGTTAAGTTGTGTGGCTTCCCGAATTCAGGTCGGGCTGTTGGTAGGCTCCAGATATACGATCCGTTTAGTTGGTAATAAACATGTCGTGAGTGTCGCAGGCAAGTTTCTACAGGCTTTGTGAGTAAGTCGGCCCGAGACAATGCATTGTTTTAGAGAAATATCCAACCCCCTAAAGCAAGGTTCGGAAAATTCCAGCTAGATATCGGAAAAGACCTACAAGAATTTCTTGTTCTCTTCGAAAGCAATGAAGCTCTTATCGCTGTTAGCTCTTAATAGATGATTTCATCACGCACACAGTCTAAGTTTCTTGGTCTCGCTGGGTCTCGAAAGTTTTCGTTCTGAGTGGCGATGCGTTTGGCAAATATATACACATCGGCCTGTGTCAAAAAAACTTGGGGGCGGCGGTGGTGATTTTTTTATATTTCGCTTTTCAATGTTGACACTTTAAAACGATTGAGTCTTACAATCTATTTAATGTTGCAGTTATCAAACTCCCAACAATAACCGCCGTGATAAGCATCATCATCCTTGATAAGTCAGATAGGACAGGTCGTAGCGTTTTTTGTCTGATGCAGATCGTTGTATAAATTGCAGCAAAAACCAAAATGCTACAGCTGAACGTTATTAATGCTTCCGTCATTTACTGTCAGGCTTCCGTACTAAGGAGTTCATCTATGCGCTACCAACCCCGCCCCGAATTCACCCAGAAGTTCACCGACAGCGACGTGGTAATTGATTCCACCTGATGAAACCAGCCTTCGGGCAGGAACAGCAGGTCGCCGGCTTGCAGGGTGATGCGCAGGAAGGTTACGTCGCGGGCGGTGGGGAAGCGTTGGTAGTCGGGGGTGTCGGGGTTGAAATCGCAGCCGTCCAGGCCGCCTTTGGGGGAGGTCGACCAGGTACCCAGCGCTTCACGGTGATGGGGCGCGGCGAGGATGAAGGATTTCTGGCCCCAGACCTGGGCGAACAGGTTGTCGGTGTCGTCCCGATGCAACGGGGTCAGCGTGCCTTTGGGGCCGATCCAGATGCGCGGGGCGATGTACAGCGATTGCTCGAAGTAGGGCGGGTACTTGATTTGCGCCAGTAATTGCGCAGGCAGGATGTTGTTGCCCATGTACGCCGGCGGCTGGCCATCGGCGCCTTTGCTGGCGGGTTTTTCCAGCGAGGCGATGAAGTCGGCCATGGACGTGGAACGGAAGTCGCGGTCGGTGGAGAAGGTTTTCTTCACGTAGTCGCCGTGACGGGTGATGCCCTGCAATTCGGCGAAATGGCTCAGGGATTGTTCGCGACTCATGTTGAGCAGCGGCCAGTCTTGCAGGGCGTCGCTGATGATCAGCGGAATGCCTTCGAGCAAATAGTGGTTCCTGAATTCACTGACCGTCACTGCGCTGCGCGGTCGTCTTTCGACGCTGACCTGGGTTGGCAGGCTGGCCGAGACGCGTTCGCTGAAACGCGGCGGGGTCGGGTAGCGCTGGTTGATGTCGACTTTTTCCTGCTTGACGGTGCCGCGTCGGGCGCTGTCGATGATTTGCGGCAGCAACGTCGCCAGCCCCATATTGCCGCCGATCTTCAAGCGTCCGCTGGCAAACAGTTCTTCGACATTGGCGACGCCGCTCATGATGCCGAGAAAATCAGTCTTGCTGACTTCAATGGTCACGTCCGGTCGCGCGTGGCGGCCGGTTTCGGTCACGGTGCGCGCCTGCACATCGGACCAGATCGCCAGCTCGGCACCGAAGATGAACTGAAAGACGCCTTCGATACCGACCGAGCCGGCATTGACGAACAACTTTGACAGGACGGGTTGCAGATCCACGGCGCTCACTCTTGTTGGTTTGGGCTTGAAGGGGGAACGAGTGAGCGGCCGGGAAATTTATTGGAGTGGGCCGTATGCCACGGGCAACACAGAACTTCGTGGGAGCGAGCTTGCTCGCGAAGGCAATATTTCAGGCCCAAGGCATGTGGTGGCGGCACCGACCGCTTCGCGAGCAAGCTCGCTCCCACAGGAAATGGGCACGCGCTAATTTTTGCCCCATGCCATCCGTTTTCTGAGGACTGGTCGAGCCCATGGCTCCCACTCTTCTTTGGACGGATGCCTGCTGATGAATGCACAAGACTCCCTGAAACTCGCCCGCCGCTTCATCGAGTTGCCGTTGCAGAAACGTCAGCTGTTTCTCGATGGTTTGCGCCGCGAAGGGATCGATTTTTCGGTGTTTCCGATCCCTCAGGGAGTGGCGGCCGAAGACCGCGATGCGTTGTCTTACGCCCAGCAGCGCATGTGGTTTCTCTGGCAGCTGGACCCGCAGGGAGCGGCGTATAACTTGCCGGGCGCGGTGCGGCTGACCGGTCCGCTGGATGAAGCTGCCTGCGAGCAGGCGTTCGCCAGTCTGATCCAGCGTCACGAAACCCTGCGCACGGTGTTTGAACGTCAGGCCGATGACAGTCTGCGCCAGGTGCCGTGCGCCGCCGCGCTGGTTATCGAGCGTGAGGACTTCAGCGATTTGCCCGCTGCCGAGCGCGAAGCCAGAGTGCTGGAGCAGGCGCAGCAGCAAGCAACCCAACCGTTTGATCTGGCTCGCGGGCCTTTACTGCGAGTCAAACTGCTCAAGCTCGATGCTCAGGAGCATGTGCTGCTGTTGACCCTGCACCACATCGTCTCCGACGGTTGGTCGATGAACGTATTGATCGACGAGTTCACCCGTTTCTACGACGCCCATCAGCTGGGTCGCGCCGCGCAGATGGCCGAGTTGCCGATCCAGTACAGCGATTACGCCTTGTGGCAGCGGCGCTGGCTGGAAGCGGGCGAGCAGGCGCGGCAGCTGGAATATTGGCAGGCGCAACTGGGCGACGAACATCCTCTTCTGGAGTTGCCCACCGATCATTCCCGACCTGCGGTTGCCAGCTATCGCGGCGTGCGTCACGAATTTGCCGTGGACGGGCAACTGGTCGAACAGCTGCGCAGCCTGGCCCAGCAGCACAACGTCACTTTGTTCATGCTGTTGCTCGGTTCGTTCAATGTGCTGCTGCATCGCTACAGCGGCCAGCGCGATATTCGCGTCGGCGTGCCGATTGCCAACCGCAATCGCAGCGAAATCGAGGGTTTGATCGGCTTTTTCGTCAATACCCAGGTCCTGCGCTGCCAGCTGGACGGCCAGACTCGCGTCAGCGATTTGCTGCAAGGCATCAAGGAAACCGCACTCAGCGCCCAGGCGCATCAGGACTTGCCGTTCGAGCGTCTGGTCGAAGCGCTCAAGCTGGAACGCAGCCTCAGCCACACGCCTTTGTTTCAGGTGATGTACAACCATCAGCCGCACGTCGCCGACATCAGTTCGATCACCACGGCTTCCGGCCTGATCCTCGGGGTGGTGGAAAATCAGGGCCGCACCACGCAGTTCGACCTGACCCTCGACACCTGGGAAAAGGCTGGCAAGCTGCAAGCGGCGCTGACCTATGCCAGCGATCTGTTCGAGCCCGCGACCATCGCGCGGATGGCTCGTCATTGGACCAACCTGTTGCGGGCAATTGTCAGCGATCCTCGGCAATGCATCGGCGAGTTGTCGATGCTCGACCCGGAGGAATATCAAACCCTGATCCATGCCTGGAATCCCAAGGCTGATGTTCAACAGCCGGGCCGCTGCATCCACCAGTTGATCGCTGAACAGGTCGCGGCGATGCCGGACAGCGTGGCGCTGATCCACGGCGAGCAGCGCCTGACGTATCGGCAACTCGACACTCGCGCCAACCAGCTGGCACACAAACTGATCGAGCTTGGCGTTGACCCGGAAGTGCGGGTTGGTGTGGCCATGGCGCGCAGTGATGGCTTGATCGTTGCCTTACTGGCGGTGCTCAAGGCCGGTGGCACTTACGTGCCGCTGGACCTGGAATACCCCGCCGAGCGCGTCGCCTACATGCTGCACGACAGTCAGGCTCAGGTCCTGCTGACTGAAAGCGCGGTCATGGGGGGGGTGCCGGAGACTCAGGCGGCCGTGGTGTTGCTCGATCATGCCGGATGGCTGGCGGATTACCCCCAAGTTGCGCCGCAATCGAGCGTGTCGGCGCAGAACCTGGCCTATGTGATTTACACTTCGGGTTCGACCGGTAAACCCAAAGGCGTGGCGATTGCCCATGGCAACGTTGCGGCGCTGATCCATTGGTCGCAGCAGGTTTACAGCCGGGAGGATGTGCAGGGCGTACTGGCCTCGACGTCGGTGTGCTTCGATCTTTCCGTCTGGGAGATTTTCGTCACCCTGGCCAGCGGTGGCTTCATCATCCTGGCGCGTAATGCGCTGGAATTGCCGCAACTGCCAGCGCGTAATCAGGTGCGGCTGATCAACAGCGTGCCGTCGGCGGTCGCGGCGCTGCAGCGCAACGGCGAGATTCCCGACAGCGTGCGGATCATCAATCTGGCCGGCGAGCCGCTCAAGCAATCGCTGGTCGAGGCGCTGTATCAACAGCAGACCATCGAGCACGTTTACGATCTGTACGGCCCGTCGGAAGACACCACGTATTCCACCTGGACCCGCCGCGAAGTCGGTGGCAGCGCCAATATTGGCCGACCTTTGAGCGGCACTCGCAGCTACATGCTCGACGTCGATCTGCAACCGGCCCCGGTGGGTGTCGCCGCCGAGTTGTATCTGGCGGGCGCCGGGATTACCCGAGGCTATCTTGAGCGCCCAGGGCTTACGGCGGAACGGTTCGTGCCTGATCCGTTCGCCGCAAACGGCGAGCGTCTGTATCGCACCGGCGACCTGACCCGTTATCGCCCGGATGGCGTGATCGAGTACGTCGGGCGCATTGATCATCAAGTGAAGTTGCGTGGTTTTCGTATCGAACTGGGCGAGATCGAAGCGCGCTTGCTCAGCCATGCGCGGATCAAGGACGCGGTGGTGCTGGTTCACGACGGCAAGACCTTGCTGGCGTACGTCGTGCCGGATGTCGCGCCCGAAGATCCTGCGGCACTCAATCAGCAGCTCAAGGATTACGTGCTGCTGACGCTGCCGGAATACATGGTGCCGAATCTGTTCGTGCAGCTCGACCAGTTGCCGACCACGCCCAACGGCAAGCTGGATCGCCAAGCGCTGCCGCAACCGGATGCGGCTCAGGCCCAGCGCTTCACCGCGCCCGGCACCGTCAAGGAGCGGGCCTTGGCGGAAATCTGGCAGCAAGTGCTGGACGTTACTCAGGTTGGGCTGGACGACAATTTCTTTGAGTTGGGCGGTGATTCCATTGTCTCGATTCAGGTGGTCAGCCGCGCGCGGCAGGCCGGTCTGACGCTGACGCCACGGGATCTGTTCCAGTATCAAACCCTGCGCAGCCTTGCCGAAGTCGCCCGCGAAGACACACCGCTGTTGCTCACTCAGCAGCCGGTGACCGGTCCGGCATTGCTGACGCCGATTCAGCAGTGGTTTTTCCAGCAGCCCATCCCGGAACGTCAGCACTGGAATCAGGCGGTTTTGCTGACGCCCCAACAAACGGTGGATAGACCGGCGTTGCAGCGCGCGCTGGACTGGCTCACTCAACAGCACGATGCGCTGCGCCTGCGTTTCACCCTCAACGCTGCGCAGGACTGGCAGCAGTGGCATGCCGAAGCGCAGCCCGTGGAACTCTGGCAACGTGCGGCAACTGGCGACGAGCAACTGCGTGAACTCTGCAACGATGCGCAGGCCAGCCTGAACCTGAGCCAAGGCCCGTTATTGCGCGCGCTGCTGGTGGACATGGCCGATGGCAGTCAGCGTTTACTGCTGGTGATCCACCATTTGGTGGTGGATGGGGTTTCCTGGCGCGTTTTGCTTGAGGATCTGCAGCAGGCTTATGCCCAGGCGCAAGCCGGGCAGGAGCTGCCTGCGGCGTACAAAACCAGCGCCTATCAACAGTGGGCGGCGCGGCTTGCCGAATACGCCTCAAGCCCGGCGCTGCAGGCTGAGCTGCCGTATTGGCAGGCACAGCTGCAACAGGCGGCGCCGGACCTGCCTTGCGACAATCCGCACGGCGGCCAGACCAATGCCGTGGCGCGGCGCATCAGCCTGCGTCTGGACCAGCAGCGCACCCGGCAATTGCTGCAACAGGCTCCGGCGGCGTATCGCACCCAGGTCAACGATTTGCTGCTGACTGTTTTGAGCCGGGTGATCTGCAACTGGACCGGCCACGCCTCGACCCTGATTCAACTGGAAGGCCATGGCCGGGAGCAGCTGTTCGACGACATCGACCTGACCCGCAGCGTTGGCTGGTTTACCAGCCTGTATCCGCTGCGTCTGCTGCCTGCGGCCGATCTCGGCGATTCGATCAAGGCCATCAAAGAGCAATTGCGTGGCGTGCCGAATAAAGGCGTCGGTTATGGCGTGCTGCGTTATCTGGCGCGCAGTCCGTCTCTGGCAGATGCGCCGCAACCGCGCATCACCTTCAACTACTTGGGCCAGTTCGATCAGCAGTTCGACGAGGGCGCGTCGTTCATGCCTGCCAGGGAAGGCAGCGGCTCTGGGCAAAGCGATCAAGCGCCGCTGGCCAACTGGCTCAGCATCGAAGGTCAGGTGTCCGGCGGGGAATTGCAGCTGGACTGGAATTTCAGTCACGAAATGTTCCATGACTCAACCATTCAGCGTCTGGTGGATGACTACGCCCGTGAACTGACGGCGCTGATCGAGCACTGCACGGCCAGCGTCAATCAGGGAATGACGCCTTCGGATTTTCCGTTGGCGCGCCTGAGCCAAAAACAACTGGATGGCCTGACACTGACGGTCAGTGACGTCGAGGATATTTATCCACTGGCGCCCATGCAGCAAGGCATGCTGTTCCATAGCCTGCTGGAGCAGAGCGGCGGTGATTACATCAATCAGATTCGGCTGTCGATTGGCGGGCTGGATACCCAGCGCTTCCGCGCGGCATGGCAGGCGGCTGTGGATTGTCACGATGTCCTGCGCAGCGGGTTCATTGTCGAAGCTCCCGGACAAGCCCAGATTTGTGCAAAACCCGGCAGGAGGGGACTTGTCCCCGATGGCGTTGGATGCCCCGGCTCAATCTGCCTGAATCAACGCCTTCCCGGACAAGTCCGGTCCTACCGAATCTGTGCGAGTCCGGGTAGGAGGGGACTTGTCCCCGATGGCGTAAGTCCGGACAACCTTGAACTGGAGCAGCCGCTTCAGGTGGTCTTCAGGAACATCGAGGTGCCATTCAACGTGCTGGACTGGCGTGATCAGGCCGACCCACATGCCGCATTGCAAACCCTGGCCCAGGCCGAACGCGACCGGGGCTTCGATCTCACCCAGGCGCCCTTGCTGCGCCTGTTGCTGGTGCGCACCGCTGATGATCGCCACGAGCTGATTTACACCAGCCACCACATTCTCATGGACGGCTGGAGTAATTCGCAGCTGTTGGGCGAGGTCTTGCAGCGCTATCAAGGACAAGCGCCGCAGCGGCAGGTCGGGCGTTATCGGGATTACATCGACTGGCTGCAAGTTCAGGATGCCGGACTCAGCCAGGGATTCTGGACCGAGCAGCTTGCCGTCTTGCAGGAACCTACTTTGCTGGCGCCGGCCATAACCGCAGCCACTGGTTTACAAACCAAGGGCTACGGCGACCTTTACCAGCGCTTCGACGTCGGCCAGAGCCAACGCTTGAGCGAGTTTGCCCGCCAGCAAAAAGTCACCGTCAACACGCTGCTTCAGGCGGCGTGGCTGCTGCTGTTGCAGCGTTATACCGGCCAGGACTGCGTTACCTTCGGCGCCACAGTTGCCGGACGTCCGGCGGACATCGACGGCATCGAGCAGCACATCGGCCTGTTCATCAACACCTTGCCGGTGATCGCCAGCCCGCGCAGTGAGCAGCCTGTCAGCCAATGGCTGCAAACGGTGCAGACGCAGAACCTGGCGTTGCGCGAGCACGAACATACGCCGTTGTTCGATATCCAGCGCTGGGCCGGGCAGGGCGGCGCGGCGCTGTTCGACACGATCATGGTCTTCGAAAACTATCCGGTCGCTGAAGTGCTGAAAAGCAGCGCGCCGCAGGGTTTGCAGTTCGGCGAGCTGCTCAATCATGAACAAACCCATTACCCGCTGACATTGGCGGTAGGCCTGGGTGCGACTCTGGATGTGCATTTCAGCTATGACCTGCGGCACTTTACCCAAGCCAGCGTCGAACAGTTGAGTCGGCATTTGTCGGCGCTGTTGCTGGGTATGCTTGAGCAGCCACAATTGGCCGTCGGTGAGCTGGCGATGCTGGCTGCGGACGAAGCTCGGGCCATTCTCGCGCTCAATCCGCCATTCACGGATGTTGCGCCCACGCCGGTGCCGCAATTGATCGAGCAACAGGCCCAGCGCACGCCCGACGCTGTGGCGCTGGTGTTTGGCGCCCAGAAAATGAGTTATCAACAGCTCAACGTCCAGGCCAATCAGCTGGCGCACGCCTTGATTGCACGCGGTGTCGGGCCGGATGCACGAGTGGGCATCGCGGTGGAGCGTGGTCTGGAAATGATCGTCGGTCTGTTGGCGATCCTCAAGGCGGGCGCGGCGTATGTGCCGTTGGACCCGGCCTATCCAGAGGAACGGCTGGCGTACATGGTGCAGGACAGCGGCTTGAAGCTGCTGCTGACCCAGCGTCATTTACTGGCGCAGCTGCCGATCCCGGCTGATGTCGAAACGCTGATCGTCGAACTGGCTGATAACCCACCCAATGCCGTCAATCCGCCGCAACGTTGCGCCCCGGAAAACCTGGCTTACGCCATCTACACCTCGGGTTCCACCGGCAAGCCCAAGGGCGTAATGGTGCCTCATGGCGCGCTGAGCAATTTCCTGTGGAGCATGGCGAAAAAACCCGGCCTGACAGCCGAGGATCGCATGCTGTCCCTGACGACGTTTTCCTTCGACATTTTCGGCCTGGAGATTTACCTGCCGCTGATCGTCGGTGCCCGCGTGGTGCTGGTGGATAAAGACACGACCATGGACGCGGACGGCATCCTCAACATCGTTGCCGATCAGAAAGTCACTGCGCTGCAAGCCACACCGTCAACCTGGCGCATGGTGCTGGACAGCCCGCAGGCCAGCGCCTTACGCGGTCGAAAATTACTCTGTGGCGGCGAGGCCCTGGCCGATGAGCTGGCGTTGCGCATGGCCGGGTTGGGCGAGGTGTGGAATTTGTATGGGCCGACCGAAACCACCGTCTGGTCAGCGCAACATCCGTTGCTCGGCGAAGATCCGCAGCCGTGGCTGGGCACCGCCATCGACAACACCGCGCTGTATATCCTCGCGGCCAACGGCGAGCTGGCGCCGGTCGGTGTGGCAGGCGAGCTGTTGATTGCGGGCAGCGGGCTGGCGCGGGGTTATTTCCAGCGTCCGGGTTTGACCGCCGAGCGCTTCCTGCCTGATCCATTCGGCAAGGCGGGCGAGCGCTTGTATCGCACTGGCGACCTGGCGCGTTATCGCCCGGACGGGGTGATCGAATATCTGGGACGCATCGATCATCAGGTCAAGATTCGCGGTTTCCGCATTGAGCTGGGCGAAATCGAAGCGCAGCTCATGCAGCAGACCGGCGTGCGCGATGTGGCGGTGCTGGCGCGGGAAATCGCCGGCAGCCAGCAATTGGTGGCTTACGTGAGTGGTGTGAATGATCGCGAAGCGCTCAAAACCGGCCTCAAGCAGAGGCTGCCGGATTACATGGTGCCGACCCATTGGCTGTTCCTTGAGCGCTTGCCGCTTACCCCCAACGGCAAACTGGATCGCAAGGCCTTGCCGACGCCCGACGCCAATGAAGCGGCGCAACGTTATGTCGCGCCCCAGACCGCCCTGGAACAACGCATCGCTTCGGTTTGGCAGGACGTATTGAAGCTGGAACGGGTCGGTTTGAGCGACAACTTCTTCGAGCTCGGCGGTCACTCACTGCTGGCAACTCAAGTGGTGGCGCGGCTCAAGCAACAGCTGGCGTTGCCGGTTGGTCTGCGGGATTTGTTCGCCGAACCGCAGTTGCAGGCATTTGCCGAGCGGCTGGCCGGGCAAGCCGATGTCGCTCCCGGCAACACGCTGGCGCTGGTCGCCGCAGGGGAGCAAAGCGCTGCGCCGCTGTCGTTGGCGCAACGCCGTTTGTGGGTGGCCGAGCAGTTTGGTTCCGGCAGCGGCGCTTACGGCATGCCGTTGGCGCTGCGTCTGCGCGGTGCGCTGAATATCGAATCATTGCGCGCCAGCCTGGCAGCGGTGATCCAGCGCCACGAAATCCTGCGCACGGCGTATCTCGCCAATGACGAAGGCGACCCGATTGCCTTGGTATCGGCGCAGATTGCCCTGGATATGCCGCTGCTCGACATCAGCCAGCTTTCGCCTGTAGAGCAACAAACCCGCGTCGCGTTGGCGGTTACCGACAACACACGTCTGCCGATCAGTCTGGAGCAGGCGCCGTTACTGCGTGCGCAAGTGTTGCGCGTGTCGGCAACCGAACATGTGCTGCTGTATTCGATGCACCACATCATCTCCGACGGCTGGTCCATGGCAGTGCTGGTCAACGAGCTGGTGCAGAATTACGCGGCGCTGGAGCAGGGCGTGTTGTCGGCGTTGCAACCATTGCCGGTGCAATATTCCGACTACGCGCGCTGGCAACTGGCGCTGGAAAGCAGCGGCGCCCTGCGCGAGCAGGCCGGTTACTGGCAGCAAACGCTGGCGGGCAGTTCCGGATTGTTGCCGTTGCACTTGGATTTCCCGCGTCCAGCCGCTGCGTCGTATGCCGGTGCGAACCTGCAATTCAGCCTGCCGCCATCCTTGAGCGATGCACTGAACCGGGTGGCGCAACGCGCCGGCGTGACGTTGTACAGCACGCTGCTCGCGGCGTTTCAGGTGTTGCTGCATCAATGCACCGACGCCGACGACCTGCTGGTCGGCGCGGATGTGGCCGGGCGGCAGCAACCCGAGCTGGAAGGCTTGATCGGCTTCTTCGTCAATATCCTGCCATTGCGCTCGCGCTTCACTGCCGATCAGCCATTTTCAGCCTTCCTCGCGGCCACTCAGGAAACCGCGTTGAGCGCCTTCGAGCATCAGGATCTGCCGCTGGACATGATCGTCGAAGCGGCGGGAACGGCGCGCCACAAAGGCGTCAATCCGCTGATTCAGGTGTTGTTCGTGATGAACAACCTGCCGCTGCACAGCGCCGGAATCCAAGGCATCGCCGTGGAAGTTCTGCCTGATCCGGGCGGTTATTCGAAGTTCGACATGGCGCTGTTCATCGACCAGAGCGCGAGCCAGTTGCAAGGCACCTGGCAATTTGCGAGCGACCTGTTCAAGCCCGAGCGTATCCAGCATCTGCTCGACAGCTGGCTGGAGATTCTCCAACTCATCGTGCGTGACCCAGACATCAGATTGAGGGATATCAACGTGCCCACCCACATTGCAGCCAAACCTGTTGCAACAGAAGCCGCTTCACCGGCCCGATCCAAGGCCGACAAACTGGGTTCTTTCCTGAAAAAGCCGAACAAGACCGCCAGCGCCGCGCCGCTGTTTCGCGAGTCGCTGATTGTGCCTGGCCAGCCGTTTCCGTTGCTGGTGGAGCCCACCGACCCAGGACTGGACCTGATCGAATGGGTCAAGGCCAATCGGCCGTTGATCGAACAGAAGCTCGCCCATCATGCGGGCATTCTGTTCCGGGGTTTTCAGCTGCGCGACATTCAGGATTTCGAAGCCTTTGCCGAAGCGGTGCAGCCGGGGTTGTACGGGCAATACGGCGACTTGCCCAAGAAAGAAGGCGGCAAGAACACCTATCGCTCCACGCCGTACCCGGAAAAGAAAATGATCCTGTTCCACAACGAAAGCGCCCATCAGGACCGCTGGCCGCGCAAGCAATTGTTTTTCTGCGAGCAACCCTCGCCGGTGGGCGGCGCCACGCCTGTGGTGGATTGCCGGTTGATGTATCGCTCGCTGCCCGTTGCGCTGCGCGAGAAGTTTGAAAGCAAAGGCTTGCTGTATGTGCGTACCTTCGCCGACAAACTCGACGTGTCTTGGCAACACTTCTTCAAGACCGACAACCGCGCCGAGGTCGAGGCCCGTTGCCAGTTGGCGGGCATTCAATGGGAATGGCTGGACCACGACGAATTGCAGATTCGCACGCCTTGCCCGGCGATCATCGAGCACCCGATCACTGGCGAGAAAAGCTTTTTCAATCAGGTTCAGCTGCACCACATTTATTGCCTGGACCCTGACGTACGCGACGATTTGCTGGGCCTGTTCGGCGCCCAACGCATGCCGCGCCATGTCTATTACGGGGACGGCTCGCCTATCGAAGACGAGGTAATGCGTCAGTTGGGTGAGTTGTACGAGCAATGCGCGGTGCGCTTCGACTGGCGCAAGGGCGATGTGATCCTGCTCGACAACATGCTCGCCGCCCACGCCCGCGACCCGTTCGAAGGGCCGCGCAAAATCGTCGTGGCCATGGGCGAGATGGTCGAGCGCAGCGCACTGCACCAAACGCCAAAACCGGTCATGGAACCACAAGGGACTGACGCATGAATACGCACGACGAAGTGATCACCGACCTGGGTCTTGCCTTGCTGGGGCAACAGCTGACCGAGCTTGAACCCGTGCAAAACGGCGCCAATTGGGGCGACTCCGCGTATTTTCTGCGCATCGACATCGAGGGGCCGCTGGACCCGCAGCGCTTGCAACTGGCCTTGGATGAATGTGTGAAGCGTCAGCCGGTGTTGGCCACTGAATTGCGATCGGTGCCGGGTTACCACGGCCTGCGCCAGTTCCCGGGCGCGGGTTGTCTGGATTTTGCCTTGATGGTGGATGAGCAGGCTCAGTCGGCGCAGGTCATCGATCAGCGCCTGACGCAGTGGTATGCGCGGCCGCTGCAACTGGTCACAGGCCGGTTCGCCGAAGCCTTGTTGTTACGCCGGGATACGCAGGCCTGGCAACTGGTGCTGGGCGTAGGCAAATTTCTCGTGGATCAGGAAAGCCTGAAAATCCTGTTCCGGGATTTGCTGGCGGCCTACAGCAACCAGGCAGCCGGTGAAGAAGAGCAGGCGCAGTTCGCGCAGTATCTGGAATGGCGCAGCGAAGTGGTGCTCGATGAAGACGCCGGGACTGCCAAAAGCTATTGGCAGGCACAGTTTAATTCGCAGCAAACCGCTGCCCCGGATCTGCCGGAGCGGCGCCGAGGAACAGTAGCTCGTGTGACGACCCGGAGTCTTGCGGCTGCAATCGATCCTGAGCTGTTGAGCCGTCTCGATACGTTGGCCGCGACACAGGCTCGTCCGCTGGAAACGGTGTTGCAGGCGGCCTGGTGGCTGCTGTTGGGCCGGATCAGCGGCCGCGAAGCGTTCGTGGGTACATGGCGTCACGATGCGCGCCGGGATTATGAATTCTTCACGGACAGCCTCGGCCTGTTCGAGAAGAACCTGCCGCTGACGCTCGCCCCCGACATGGGCCAGCCGTTCAGTGTCTGGCTCGCTGGCATTGGCGCGCAACTGGAAGATCACAGCACCTGGCAGGAATACCTGCCAGCGTCAGTGATCATGTCGGCCTATGGCTTTGCCGTGCGCGGATCGGTTCGAAAGCAAACGGCTGCGGGCTTGAGCTGGACGCCCGGCGAGCTACCGGAAACGGCCCCGCAGTTCGAGCTGGTGTTGAACGTGCTGCTTGATCAGCACCCGAACGCCAGCAGCGTACGCCTGGACTTTCTGTCAGAGCGGCACACAGAAAACACCGTGCAGCGCTTGCTGAATCAGTATCGGGTGCTGCTGCACAGCATTGCCGAGCCGCACAACGCGGCTACGCCAATGGCCCAGCTCAATGTGTCGAGCGAGCAGGAACGGGCGGCATTGCTGGCGCTCAACCCAGCGCCGCTGAACCTGCCCGATCAGGGTTTGCTGCCGGCGATCATTGCCCGTTGGGCGCAGCAAACTCCGGACGCCGTCGCGCTTGAAGCCGATGGGCAGCGCCTGACTTACGCCGAGCTTGAGGTTCAGGTTTGTCAGGTTGCCGCAGGTTTTGTCGCCCAAGGCATCAAGCGCGGATCAATCGTTGCCCTGGCGCTGCCACGTTCCATGAATCAGGTGCTGGTCATTCTGGCTGCGTGGCGCGCGGGTGCTGCTTATCTGCCGCTTGATCCGGCCTGGCCGCTGGCGCGCCGCCAGTTGATTGTCGAGCAGGCGGGCGCAAGCCTGGTGATTGAAGACGCCGCTGACCTTATGACGGTTGAGTCGCCGGAGTTGACCGAACTTGAGCTGAGTGGCGCTGACGCGGCCTACGTGCTGTTCACCTCCGGCTCAACCGGAACGCCCAAGGGCGTAGTGATCGAGCATCGCCAATTGCTCAATTACACGGCTGGGGTAACGCGCCAATTGGGTCTTGGTGCTTGTCAGCATTTTGCCTTGGGTTCGACCGTGGCAGCTGATCTGGGTAATACCACCCTATACGGTGCGCTGTTCAACGGTGCCACCCTGCATATTTGCAGTGATCAGGTGATGCAGGATGCACAGGGTTTTGCGCGCTTTATCCAGGCGCAGCGGATCGATTGCCTGAAAATCGTGCCGTCGCATCTAAGCGCTTTACTGGATGTCGAGCGACCGAGCCTGCCGGCGACGCTGGTGCTGGGTGGCGAGGCGGTCGCGAGCAGTCTGGTCGAGCGGATTTTGCAGATCCGCCCCGATTGCCGGTTGTTCAATCATTACGGTCCGACCGAAACCACGGTTGGCGTTATGGTCCATCCAGTCACCCGCGCCGATGCGCAGCAACCCGGTATCCCGCTCAGCCAGGTGCTGCCCAACAATCAGGTGTACATCCTGGATGCCCGGCAACAATTGGTGGCGGGCGGCGAACTGGGTGAGCTGTATATCGGCGGCCGGCAACTGGCGCGGGGCTATCTGAACGCTGCTGCTGACGATCAGGTGTTTATCGCCAATCCGTTTGCGACGGGCGAGCGGCTGTACCGCAGCGGCGATCTGGCCCGCTATCGCGCCGATGGCAGCATCGAGCTTTATGGGCGCAAGGATCAGCAGGTAAAAGTGCGCGGTTTCCGTATTGAATTGGCGGAAATCGAAGCGCAGTTGCTGCAGCTGCCAGAAGTCAGCGAGGCCGTGGTCTTGTTGGACCCGTCATCCGCAGAGCCGGTGGCCTTTGTCGTGGCGGGGCAGGGCGTAACGGGCGAAGCGCTCAATGCCGAGCTGGCGCTACGTTTGCCCGCCGTAATGGTGCCGGGGCGTATTCAGACTCTGGAGCGCATGCCACGTTTGGGCAATGGCAAGGCGGATCGCCAGGCGTTGTCGCGACTGGAAGCCAGCGAGCCAGCGCACGCGTATCTGGCACCGCGCGATGCGTTGGAGGCGCTGCTGGCTTCGCGCATGGCGCAGTTGTTGGGGCAGGGCACCTTGAGCGTTGATCAGGATTTTTTCGCGGCCGGCGGCCATTCGCTGCTGGTGATCAAGCTGGTGGCCGGGATTCGCAAACTGCTGCAATGCGAAGTGCAGCCAGGCATCGTCTTCGACAATCCAACCCCGGCGGCGCTTGCCCTGGCGTTGCGCGAACGGGAGGCGAGTCCGGGCCAACTGGAGAAAATTGCTCAGGCGCGGCTGACACTGGATGCCATGACCCCCGAAGAGAAAGCGCAGATGCTGGAGCGCGCCCGGCAAGGGGCCTGATCGGGCGCTCGGCTGTAGGACCGGCTTTAGCCGGGAGGGCAATTGACGCCCTCGCGACTAAAGTCGCTCCTACGGCCGTTCCTACAGTCGCTCCTACGGCCGATTCGCGGGGATGCCTCGAGAAATTTCCCCCATTTCACTAAATTTTCACTTTCCCGTTCGTTCATTCAAAGCTCGATACCGTTTTCGCTGCCCGCTTTACGCCTGGGCGCGTGTCTTTGGGCAGTAAACACGCCGCCTTCACGCAAACGACGAGCAACTCATTTTCCACTGGTCAGCCATCCTCAGAGAAGGCGGCCCGCCAACTTAACGATTCAATCGGGGTGATTCATCGCATGAAATCCAGGAACCAGACATTTGCCAGGCGCTTGTTGAAATCGCCGATGCCTTCATGGAGAACTTCCGCATCCGTAGTGGTATTGGGGTTGGCGCTGGGGACGTGCGAGGGCGTATTCGCCGAAGTCCGTCACGTGAATATTCCGGCCCAGCCGCTGGACGCCGCGCTGAATGCGCTGGGCGCGCAAACCGGGCTGCAAGTGCTGTATCGACCAGAAATGGTCAGCGGCAAGAAGTCCGTGGCGGTCAATGGCGACCTTGAACCGGGTGCTGCGCTGGACAAGTTGCTCAATGGCGCCGGCCTGACGTATCGCATCGAAAACAACACGATTTTCCTTAGCGAAGAGTCGCTTGCGGGTGGCGCGATGGAGCTGGGCGCGACGACGATTCAGGGCCAGGGCATGGGCCAGGCGACTGAGAACTCCAAGTCCTACACCACCGGGTTGACCAGCGTGGGCTCGAAGACCCCTACCAGTCTGCGCCAGACGCCGCAGTCGATCTCCATCATCAGCCAGCAAATGATGGCTGATCAGCAGTTGACCGATATCAACGATGCACTGCGCATGACGCCGGGCATTACCGTGCAGAACAGCACTTATCGGACCTTCGACATTCTGTCCCGTGGTTTCAAGATCGAAAACTTCCAGCTCGATGGTGCCGCGCCGATGGCGTTGGGCAGCTCGCTGGGCAGCTTCTATTCGTCCAACGTCTACGATCTGGCCGAGTTCGACCACATTGAAGTGCTACGCGGTTCGGCGGCACTGTTCGGCGGTACCGGCGACCCGGGCGGCATCGTCAACATGGTGCGCAAGCGTCCAATGGACACTTATCAGCTGAAACTCACCGCGTCGGCGGGCAGCTGGGACAACTATCGCCAGGAAGTGGACCTCACCGGCCCGATCGCCTTCGACGGCAAACTGCGCGGGCGTATGGTGGTTGCCAACACCGATCGGCAGTACTTCATCGATAACCGCAGCACGGAAAAACCGTTCGTTTATGGCGTCCTTGAAGCTGACGTCACCGATGACACCATGCTCACCGCCGGTATCCGCTACAACAAAGCCCATGAAAATGGCACGCAAAACTCTGTGCCGCGCTACCTCGACGGTTCCGATATCGGTCTGCCGCGTCACACCAGTCTGGGTCAAGCCTGGGGGTATACCGACACCACAGGCCGCGAGATTTTCGCCAAGATCGACCACAAGCTTTCCGATGACTGGAAACTCAACGTCTCCTACACCGATCTCTGGGACGTCGGTTACTTCAAAACCACTACTGTCAGCGGTGTAGGCGTCGATAAGGCGACCGGAGCCGGATTGTCCTGGAGCAGCACGACTGCCAAACAGGAAAACCAGCAGCGCATGTGGGACACCAACCTGTCGGGTACTTTCGATATGTTCGGCCTGAAACATGATCTGGTCGTCGGCGCCGATTATCAGGACGTGACCAGTCGCTGGCTCGGCGTTGCCCGAGTGGTGGGTGGCGCAATCAACCCTTACGACCCGGACAGCACGCCGTTCGCCGAGCCGCCCAACAACACCAACTACACCCGCGATTACAGCCCCAACGATCAGAAGCAGTACGGTCTGTACGGCAGCCTGCGCATGCAGTTGGCCGAGCCGCTGCACTTGATCCTCGGTGCGCGGGTGCAACGCTACAAGTTTGATCAGACCTACAAGACGCTTAATGCTGGCACCTGGAGAACTTCATCGGAAATCTCCATGCGCGAACCGACCAAAGTCACGCCATATGGCGGTCTGGTCTATGACCTGAATGATGAGTGGTCGGTGTACGGCAGCTATTCGGAGATCTACAAGCCGCAGGTAAGTCTGCTGAGCGGTTCGGGCTCCTCCCTTGAAGCCATGGAAGGCAAGACCTACGAAACCGGTCTTAAAGGCGAGTTGTTCGGCGGCGCCGTCAACACCAACTTCGCGCTGTACTACACCAAGCGTGACAATCAGGGCGTGCGCGATCCGGCTTATCCTGCCAACGACTATGATTTCTCCGGTAGCTGCTGCTGGATTGGTAGCGGCGAAGTGGTGAGCAAGGGCGTCGACATGGAAGTGTCGGGTGAAATCATGCCTGACTGGATGTTGATGGCGGGTTATACCTATAACCAGAACCACAACAAGAGCTCCAAGACGCTGCTCAGCACCCAGACGCCCAAGCACTTGTTCAAGCTGTTTTCCACCTATCAGCTGCCCGGCGTGTTGTCGGACTTTAAAGTGGGTGGCGGTGTGAACCTGCAAAGTTCCAACTACTACAGCGGCACGGTGACCAATAGCGGCGGCACCAATACCTACGACTTCGAACAGGCGGGTTATGCGGTCTGGAACGCGTTGGCCGAATACAAGGTCGACGAACACTGGACTGTCACCTACAACGCCAACAACATTTTCGACAAGACGTATTACTCCACCGTGGGATCGACATCCGCCACCAACTGGTACGGTGAACCGCGCAACCACATGCTGACCTTGCGCGGCACCTTCTGGTAACAGAACGCGCTTGAATGAAAAGGGGGAGCCAGATCACTGGCTCCCCCTTTTTTGTTGCCGATATTGCGGTCCGGCAATCAGTCGACGACGGCAACCGGAGCCTTCGTCGGTTCCTCGTCCTCTTTCATCTTGCGGAAGTACGTCGAAAGCAGTGCGCCGGAAATGTTGTGCCAGACGCTGAACAACGCGCTAGGCACCGCCGCCAATGGCGAGAAGTGCGCGCTGGCCAGTGCCGCGCCCAGGCCGGAGTTCTGCATGCCGACTTCCAGCGCCAGGGATTTGCGTTGCGCCAATGGCAGCTTGAAGACCTTGCCGGTGAAGTAACCCAGCAGGAAACCGAAGCTGTTGTGCAGGATCACCACGAGCATGATCAGCAGGCCGGATTCGGCGATTTTCGCCTGGCTGGCGGCAACCACGGCGCAGACAATCATCACGATGCTGACCACCGAAACCAGTGGCAGTGCGTCCACGGCATAGCTGACCCGCTTGCCGAGCAAGCGTTGCGCAAGCACGCCGAGCACGATGGGCAGCATGACCAGTTGCAGGATCGACCAGAACATATCCATGAAGGACACCGGCAACCAGGCCGAGGCCAGGAACCAGATCAGGGTCGGCGTCAGCAGCGGGGCGAGCAGGGTGGTGACTGCTGCGATGGCGACTGCCAGGGCCAGATCGCCCTTGGCCAGCCAGGCCATGACGTTGGAAGACGTGCCGCTCGGGCAGCAGCCCACCAGAATCACACCGACCGCGATTTCCGGCGGCAGATGAAACACCTGACACAGCAACCACGCTACGCCGGGCATGATCACGAAATGCGCGACCACACCCAGGGCCACGCGCCACGGATGGCGGGCAACTTCGGAAAAATCATCGAGCTTGAGGGTCAGGCCCATGCCGAACATCACCAGCCCCAGCAGCGGGACGATCAGCGTTTTCAGACCGATGAACCATTGTGGGAACAGGAACGCCAACACGGCGAACAGCAGCACCCAGTACGCAAAGGTATTACCGACAAAACGACTCAAGGCTGCCAATGCACGCATGGCGGGTTCCTTTTTTTATTGGGTTAAATGGCTTTTTGTAACATCCGTAGGACCGGCTTCAGCCGGGAGGGGGGCCGGTACCTTCGCTGCATCTCCTTGATCAGCAAGATGCTCTCCCGGCTAAAGCCGGTCCTACAATGGCATGAGGTCTTAAATCCCCTGCGGTAATTCTTCGCCGCCCAGGGCTTCAACCAGCTCTGGCAGGAACTCGCCGAAGGTCAGCATCATCAGGGTAAAGCTGGCGTCGAGCTGGCCCAGGGCTTCGTCGCCGCCGTCCTGTTCCGCCTGATCCTGCAGCAGGTCTTCGAACTTCAGGCGCTTGACCACCATCTTGTCGTCCAGCACGAAGGACAGCTTGTCCTGCCAGGCCAGGGACAGTTGGGTAACGACTTTGCCAGTGCTCAAGTGCAGCTGGATTTCATCGCTGGTCAGGTCCTGACGCTTGCAGCGCACGATCCCGCCATCTTCATGGGTGTCACGCAGTTCGCATTCGTCGAGCACGAAAAAGTTGTCAGCCGCTTTCTGCGTGGTGACCCACTCGGTCATGACCGCAGTTGGCGCGGTCTTGACAGTGAGAGGACGCACCGGCAGCGAGCCGATCACTTCACGCAGCGTCGACAGCAGGTCTTCGGCGCGCTTGGGGCTGGCCGAGTTGACCAGAATCAGGCCCTGTTTCGGCGCGATGGCGGCGAAGGTGGCGGAGCGACGAATAAAGGCGCGGGGCAGGAACGCCTGGATGATTTCATCCTTGATCTGATCGCGTTCCTTCTTATAGACCTTGCGCATTTGCTCGGCCTCGATCTCTTCGACCTTTTCCTTGACCGCGTCGCGCACGACGCTGCCCGGCAGGATGCGTTCTTCCTTGCGTGCCGCGATCAGCAGGAAGTCGCCGCTGATGTGTACCAGTGGAGCGTCTTCTCCTTTGCCAAAAGGGGCGACGAAACCGTAAGTGGTCAACTCCTGGCTGGCACAGGCGCGGGCCGGTTTGGTCGCCAGTGCGGTTTCCAGCGCCTCGGCGTCAAAAGGCAGATCCTGGGTCAGGCGATAGATAAGCAGGTTTTTGAACCACATGAGGTGAATCTCTCCTTCTATACAAAGGGGGGCATTATTCGCTCCTCGGGGCTTGCGGCCAACCCTGCGCTAAGCCTTTGGAAGGATTATAAAAATTATTTAAAAAAGTGCTTGCCAGAGGTAGGGTCGCTACGTAGAATGCGCGCCACACGATGAGTGAAGGGTGATTAGCTCAGCTGGGAGAGCAGCTGCCTTACAAGCAGCGGGTCGGCGGTTCGATCCCGTCATCACCCACCAATCATTCAAAGTGTTACGCGCAGCGGTAGTTCAGTCGGTTAGAATACCGGCCTGTCACGCCGGGGGTCGCGGGTTCGAGTCCCGTCCGCTGCGCCATATTCCGCTTCAAGGCCCTTGAACTCCTTGAAGCAAAAGAAAGCCCGCCTAGTGCGGGCTTTTCTTTGTCTGCGTTTTTTCATTCCCGCCTTTTCCCCTCCTTTATATAGCGCTCATGCGCTGCGGAGAGTCTTCAGTTTGCCTCTGCGCCGTCCTATTCAAACGATTTGATGTGTAGGACGAATCTAGTAGATTTGTACGATTCTGCTCAAAGTCCCTGAACCCGAACTGAACAAGCGGCCCTGCATCTCAAGAAAACCTTTGGATACCTGAACTTATCTGTATTTTCTGCCTCTCATGCCGGTAGCCATTGATCGCGGCGGCCTGATAAGCTCGCGGCTTTACTCGTTTGCCCTATTGGCGCATGAACAAGGAATTAGCATGAAACAGCATCGGTTGGCAGCGGCGATTGCCCTGGTCGGTCTGGTACTCGCAGGTTGTGATAAGCAAGCCAGCACTGTTGAGCTGAAAACCCCGGCACAGAAAGCGTCTTATGGTATTGGCCTGAACATGGGCAAAAGCCTGGCTCAGGAAGGCATGGATGATCTGGATTCCAAGGCAGTAGCCTTGGGCATCGAAGACGCCGTCGGCAAGAAAGAACAGAAGCTCAAGGATGATGAATTGGTCGAGGCTTTCGCCGCGCTGCAAAAGCGTGCCGAAGAGCGTCTGGCCAAGATGAGCGAAGAGTCGGCCTCGGCCGGCAAGAAATTCCTCGAAGAAAACGGCAAGAAAGCCGGTGTAGTTACCACCGCATCCGGCCTGCAATATGAAATCGTCAAGAAAGCCGATGGCGCTCAGCCTAAGGCGACCGACGTTGTGACTGTTCACTACGAAGGCAAGTTGACTGACGGCAAGGTGTTCGACAGCTCTGTTGAGCGCGGCAGCCCGATTGATCTGCCGGTCAGCGGTGTGATTCCGGGTTGGGTTGAAGGCCTGCAACTGATGCACGTGGGCGAGAAGATCAAGCTCTACATCCCGAGCGATCTGGCTTACGGCGCACAGAGCCCTAGCCCGATGATCCCTGCCAACTCGGTATTGGTCTTCGACCTGGAACTGCTCGGTATCAAGGATCCTGCTTCGATGCCGGCTCCTGGCGCTGATGCTGACGAGGAAGAAGAGACTGCACCTGCTACTAAAAAATAAGTAGCGGTTCAGGCTTGAGCAAAACGCCCCGTTTCGACGGGGCGTTTTCGTTTCTGTGTAATTTGTCGAACGGATGCAAACGGGTGCAGTCCCAACTACAGCAGCGAGAGATGGGTCTGTCGATTGTCAGACGATCCAACATTAATCCACAGGCTTGGCTGTGGGTAACTTCCACAGGCCTGCAAGTCAACGAATTTTGTGGCTTTTTTCAGGTGACTAAAAAACGCCCGATTTGAGTCAGGAGCCTATAGAGCGGGCCTCTGCGGCCTGAAAAGAAGCTCTGTTCACAAGGTTATCCACAAGTTGTGTGGATAACCTTTTTGATGACCAGACGCCGGAAATTGTAGGATCGGCGTTTATTCACAGAAAAGTCGCTCAACAGGAGTGCACATGAAAGCACCGTGGAATTTTCTTCGCTATTTACCCATGGCTCGCCGATTGATGGCGGCAGGGCGTTTGCCAGGCTTGCTGTTTGCCGTTGCGCGCAAGGGCTCTGCGGAAGGCAGTCGCCTGGGCAAGATCAAGGACGATCTGCGGCTTTTGCAGTCCTTGTGCCTGGCGTACTGGCGCGGCGAGTATCGCGCGATCAGCCCGACGGCGATTCTGTCCATTGTTGCCGGGCTGATGTACTTCCTCAGCCCGCTGGACGCCATTCCCGACTGGATCCCGGGCTTGGGCATGCTCGACGACATCGCGGTGCTGGCGTGGGTCATGAAGCATCTGGAAGCCGAGTTGTCGGCGTTTCGCCAATGGCGAGAGCGCCAGGCGCCTGAAAAGCTGCTGGTGGTGGAACGTTTGCCGGCTACACCAGCGTTGCTTGAACAGGAAAAAGCCAAGGATTGACGTCTATACGGCCATTTGCCGCGATATAAGACGCAGTTACACATTGAAGAAAGGCATATGGCCTTCATCCGCTGTTAAGATGCAGCAACATGGAAACGCCTACTCGCATGTGTAGTTGTCCTACAGGGGGTTGTATGGATCTTCAGGTCATTTCTCGTGATGGAGAGCCAGAGTACGCAGTGTTGCCATGGGCTCAGTACCAGGCATTGCTTCGCGCAGCAGGTCTGGTGTCCAAAGGAAGCCCTGCGTCGAGCACTCAGCCGGTCGAGCCGGAGGAGGCCACTGCTGATGCTGATTTGCCAGGTCTGGATCAGTTGGCGACGCTTCGAGCGGCCAAGGGGCTGGAAGTCGCGCAGTTGGCGCGCACGGTAGGCATCAGCCCTTCGTACCTGGAATTGATTGAAAGTGGGGTGCGCCAGCCCGACGCCGCTATCCGCCGCAGCCTGGCCTGGGAATTGGGTGTCGCTGGCTGGCGAGGTGAGGTATGAGCGTACGCATCAGTCGCCAGCACTGGGAAGGGCTTTTGGCTGAACTGGATCAGGCGCGTCGCCAGCGCCACTTGTTGACCTATCGCGCGCTATTGGAGCGTCTGCAACTGCCCAGCCCCGCGATGCAAACCCTCACTGCCGCGCTTGAGCATCTGGCCGCGCTGGATGCTCGCGCCGAGCAGCCGTTGCGCAGTGCGCTGGTGATCAGCCAGGGCGCGAGCCGTTTGCCGCGCACCGGTTTTTTCGAATGCGTTGAACGCCTCGGGCGTTTTTCGGGGCCATCCGACGGGATCGCCGCGGCGTCCTGGCATGCGTCGGAAGTGGTGCGGGTGTTTGAATTTGTGTATCCGGAATCGGAGTGACGGCATTTTCGCGGATCCATTCGCGCCATCACCCCATCGCCAACAAATCCAGCTCTCGCGTATCGATCACATGCAGGCTCGCCCCGGCGACTTCCTTGGCGTAGTGCTTGGCCTGTGAGGCCAGTTCGGCCAGGCGACTGGCGTCCAGCTCCGCGCAGGATTCAGGATGCAGGTGGATGACGCCGATGGACAGCGACAGCAGGGCAAACTCCTGGCGCTGACCATGGCGGTTCAAGGCGATGAAGCAGCCCGCTTCCAGATGTTCGGCCCGATAGAAACGTCGGCACTGATTCTGGAAGTCTTCCAGCAGGGCGTTCAGACGCTTGTTCCAGTCTTCCGAGCCAAGCACCATCAGGAAATCATCGCCGCCAATGTGCCCGACAAAGTCGCGACTGGGGTCAATCCGGTCGTTCAGGCATTGGGCGAGACACAGCAGAACCTCGTCGCCGCGCCCATAACCGTAGATATCGTTGAAGGGCTTGAAACTGTCGATATCCACGTAGCAGATCATCGATTCCCGGCCCTGTTGCAACAATCGGGTCAGGCACTGCTGGATTGGCACATTTCCGGGTAGCAAGGTCAGCGGGTTGGCGTAACGGGCCTGCTGGATCTTCATCTCGGTAATCAGCTTGAGCACATCGATCACCCGGCCCAGGCCCAGATAACGGCCGTTCTGGGTGATGATGAAGTCTTCTTCGATCCGCTGCCGGGCGCGACTGGTCAGCAGGCGGCTGACCTGCGCCAGGGACTGGCTCAATTCCACAGCGAGAAAGTCATCGCTCATCAGGCGACTGATCGGCTTGCGGGCGAACAGCTCGGTGGCAAAGGGCTTGAGGAGGATTTCCGATAACGAATGCCGATGAACAATCCCGCACGGCTGGCCGTTTTCATCCAGCACCGCGAGGGAATTGAGATTGGCCTGCTTGCGAAACGCTTCGAGCACCGAAGCGGTCGGCATGTTGTGCACCACCGCCGCTTGCTCGTTGAGCAGGGCACTCAAATCGCTACCTTCCTCGGTAAGCACCAGTGTTGAGCTGCTTTCCAGCTTGGGCAGCATCGCTTGCGCGTCTCGCGGTGGTTGTTCTTGCGGGCGACAGAGCAGATAGCCCTGAACCAGCTCCACACCCATTTCCCTGAGCACCGCCAGTTCCTCGGGCAACTCGATGCCCTCGGCGATGACCAGCGCCCGGGAAGCTCTGGCCATTTGCAGCATGGAGCCGACAAACTCGCGCTTGACCGCGTCCTGATGGATACCGTCGATGAAGTGCCGGTCAATCTTGACGTATTCCGGACGCAGTTCCGACCACAGGCGCAGGCTCGAATAGCCCGCGCCCAGATCGTCCATCGCGATGGAGAAACCCATATCGCGATAGTGGTGCAGCGCGGTGTACAGCAGCTCGAAATCTTCGGTGGGCGTCTGCTCGGTCAGTTCGATCACCACATTGCTGGGCGCGATGCCGTAGCGTTGCAACAGCTGCAAGGTTCGACCTGGCGGGTGCGCAGGTTCCAGCAAGGATTCCGGAGAAATATTGAGGAACAGCTTGCCGGGCAGCTTCTGCTGGCTGAACCGCCGACACGCGCTCTCCCGGCACTGCAACTCCAGCTCGCTGAGGCGACCGGACTGGCGGGCAATGGCAAACAGGTTGATCGGTGAGTGCAACGAGCTGTTCGATGGGCCTCGGGTCAGGGCTTCATAGCCGAGAATGCGGCGTTCGGACAGTGACACGATGGGCTGGAACAGACTGTGTAAATCGCCATGAGCCAGAATTGAACTCAATGCGTTCAGCTGTTCAGTTGCGGTCATGGCGATCTCAAGGCAAGAAAAAGGGGCTGAGCGTTGTAGCGTTCAGCCCCTGTATTTCACGACAGATTCATGACTGTTTGATGACCGTTGCCATTAAACAGCCATTATCCATGTGGTTTTTATTTCTTGGCCACTGCCGCGTTCAGCCCCAGATAGTCGATCAGGATTCGCCCGGTTTCCGACAGGTAAGCGTCGTCTTCCGGTTTGGTCTTGTCGTCTTCAACCGGCAGCGCGTCTTCGTCCTCTTTTTTCAGCTCCTTGAGTGGCTCTTCACCTTTGGCCTTGCGGCGGGTGTTTTCCAGAGTCAGCTGCTTGGCTTCGATAGAGGCATGTTCAGCGCGACGGTCAACTTCGTTGAGGCTGACGGTTTTCTCGCTCATCAATTTCTTGGCCAGGGCCAGACGGTCTTCGATGAAGACGAATTCGGCGTCTTTCGCCGAACGGGCTTCATGTCGGGTCTGCAACTGCGCCAGGAATGGCTTGAACGGATCGACCGCCGGCTTGATCGCCGGTTTGATGCTGTCCCAAGGCATGGCCTCAGGCAGCGCGCTTTCGCCGATTTCCTTGGTATCGATGATCGACGGGTAGGCGATGTCCGGCACGACGCCCTGATGCTGGGTGCTCTGCCCGGAAACCCGGTAGAACTTGGCCAGAGTCAGTTTCAGCTCGCCATGATTGAGCGGCTGAATGGTCTGCACGGTGCCTTTGCCGAAGGTCTGGCCGCCGATGATCAACGCGCGGTGGTAGTCCTGCATGGCACCGGCGAAAATCTCCGAAGCCGAGGCGGACAAGCGGTTGACCAGCAACGCCATCGGGCCTTTGTAGAAGGCGCCGGTGTCTTCGTCTTCCAGCACGTCGACTTTACCATCGGCGTTGCGCACCAACACGGTCGGGCCTTTGTCGATGAACAGACTGGTCAGCTCGGTGGCTTCCTGCAGGGAGCCGCCGCCGTTGTTACGCAAGTCCAGAACCACACCGTCGACTTTCTCGGCTTGCAGTTCGGTCAGCAGTTTCTTCACGTCGCGGGTGGTGCTCTTGTATTCCGGATCGCCAGCACGGTAGGCCTTGAAGTCCAGATAGAACGCCGGGATGTCGATGACGCCCAGCTTGTAGTCGCGACCGTCCTGATTCAGGTGCAGGATCGATTTTTTCGCAGCCTGTTCTTCGAGCTTCACCGCTTCACGAGTGATGGCGACGATCTTGGTGGTCTGGTCGTTCGGCGCATTGCTGGCCGGAATCACTTCCAGGCGCACGATCGAGCCCTTAGGACCACGGATCAGCTTGACCACTTCATCCAGACGCCAGCCGATCACGTCGACCATCTCTTTGTCGCCCTGGGCGACGCCGACGATTTTGTCAGCCGGAGCGACCTGCTTGGTCTTGGCCGCAGGACCTGCCGGCACCAGACGCACGATCTTCACGTTGTCGTTATCGCTCTGCAACACGGCGCCGATGCCTTCCAGCGACAGGCTCATGTTGATGTCGAAGTTTTCCGCGCTGTCCGGGGACAGGTAGTTGGTGTGCGGATCGTAGGACATGGCAAAGGTGTTGATGTAAGCCTGGAACACGTCTTCGCTGCGGGTCTGGGCCAGGCGCGACAGCTGATTCTTGTAGCGCTTGGTCAGGGTTTCCTGAATCTTCGCCGGATCTTTGCCGGCAATCTTCAGGCGCAGGACTTCGTCCTTGACGCGTTTGCGCCACAGGTCGTCCAGTTCAGCCTGGTTCTTCGCCCATGGGGCGTCCTTGCGATCAACCAGCAAGTTTTCCTTGGCGGTGAAATCAAGTTTGTCGACGCCCTTGTTCAGCTCTGCCAAGGCGAAATCCAGACGCGATTTGATGCGGTCCAGGTAGCGCTTGTAGATGGTGAACCCGGCGTTCAGGTCGCCGCTCTTGAGGAAATCGTCGAACTGGGTCTGCCACTTGTCGAACTCGGCGATATCGCTGGCCAGAAAGTAGCTGCGTGCCGGATCGAGCAGCTTGAGGTAGCTCTCGTAAATGATCACCGAGCGCTTGTCGTCAAGCGGCGGCTTGCTGTAATGGTGCCGTTTCAGCAGCTCAACCACGTTGAGGCTGGCAATCACTTCGTCGCGATCAGGCTGGAGGTTATCCCAGCTGTTGGCGGCGAAAGAGCTGGCAGACATTGGCAGAATACTGAGGCCAACGAGCAGGGCGAGGGCGGTGCCTGGGAAAAAATGCTTCATGCTGATTCGACGCGGGGACAATTGATAACGCATATTAGGCCGTCTTTGAAGTCGCCGGTCCCGTCGGATCCGGTCGCATAATGCAAAAAGCCCGGGCGTCTATAGCTTCGGGCTCAGTCCAGACTCACTATGGAGGCACCGTGAAGGCATTGCAAGGCGTTGAAGGTCGAGTGGAATGGGTCGAGACACCGAGTCCTGCTCTTGATGCAGGTCAAGTCCGGATCAAAGTGGCCGCCGCAGGTTTGAATCGCGCTGATTTATTGCAGCGCGCGGGCCTGTATCCGCCGCCGCCGGGGGCCAGCGAATTTCTCGGCATGGAATGTTCCGGGCTGATTGCCGAAGTCGGTGCGGGTTCTGCGTGGCAGGTTGGCGACCGGGTTTGCGCGCTGTTGGCCGGTGGTGCCATGGCGCAAGAAGTGGTTGCCGATGCGCGTCACGTGTTGCCGGTGCCCGAAGGCATATCGCTGCACGAGGCGGCGGCAATCCCTGAAGTTTACGCCACCGCCTGGCTGAATCTGTTCCAGCTGGCGGCACTCAAACCGGGCGAAAAAGTTTTGCTGCACGCCGGGGCAAGTGGAGTTGGTTCAGCGGGTATTCAGCTTTGCAAGGCGTTCGGCAACCCGGTCTGGGTCAGTGTCGGATCGGCCGAGCGTCTGGCGTACTGCATCGAATTGGGCGCTCAGGGCGGTGTCGTGCGCAGCGAAAGCATCGACAGCCTGAAAGACTTCGCACCCTTTGACGTGATTCTCGATCCGGTCGGCGCCAACTATGCGGTGCTGAATGTGAAGCTGCTGAACGTCGATGGTCGCTGGGTCTTGATCGGCCTGATGGGCGGCCGCGAAGCGCAGTTGGATCTGGCCCAGATATTGGGTAAACGCATCCAGTTGCTGGGTTCGACTTTGCGCAGTCGTGACGACCAGTTCAAGGCCGACTTGCTGCTCGACCTGGCGCACAACGTCTGGCCGTTGTTCACCGAAGGCCGCCTCAAACCACAGCTGGCCCGCAGCTTCCCGATCAACGACGCCGAAGCGGCGTTCGCCGAACTGGCGACCAATCAGGTTTCCGGGAAAGTGGTGTTGGTGATTGATGAAAGCCTGGTGTGATTGAAGCGGTTTTAAAACCTGTGGGAGCGAGCTTGCTCGCGAAGGCGGTATCCAGCGTATAGAAATTTAACGGATGTACTGGCCTATTCGCGAGCAAGCTCGCTCCCACAATGATGTAACGATTATTTCCAGTGATGCACCGGCCAGCCGGCCTTTTGGGCGTGTTCCAGCAAGGTCGGGTCCGGGTTGACCACATGCGGATGATCGACCTTGAGCAGCAGGGCCAGATCGTTGCGTGAGTCGGAATAAAAGCTCGCGCCTTCGAGGTTTTCGCCTTCGGTGTCCAGCCACTCCATGAGCCGGGTCACTTTGCCTTCGCGATAGGTCAACGTGCCAACGGTCTTGCCGCTGTAAACCCCGTGCTGCACCTCCAGCTCAATCGCCAGCACTTCGTCGATACCGATGCGCTCGGCAATCGGCTTGACCAGATGCACGCCCGACGCCGAGATCACCAGAATCCGGTCGCCAGCGGCGCGGTGTTCGGCGATGCATTTGGTGGCGTCACTGAAGATGATCGGCTCGATGAAGTCCTCGACCCACGGGCCGACCAGGTGATCGACTTCCTCCGGCGTACGACCCAGCATCGGCTCCAGGCTGAAGGCCATATAGTCTTCCATCGCCAGCTTGCCTTCGCTGTAGGCATGCATCAGTTCGTGATCGCGCTTGATGAACGACTCGGGATCGACCCAGCCGAGGCGGCCCATCTGCTCGCTCCATAAACTGGCGCAGTCGCCGGCGATCAAGGTTTCGTCCAGGTCAAAAATTGCTAAAGGCATTACCCACGGTCCTCAAAATTACTCGATCTCGTTGGAGGGAAGCTTGCTCGCAACACAGAATCTCCAACAGTTTTGCGTCGGCGATCACGCGACTTCACAGAGCGCCGAGGCATCAATGCTCAACGTCACACGTCGGCCATTGGGATGCAAATCGTCCGCCGAGCGGTTGAGCACGTCTACCACCAATTCCACGCCGCGGGCTTCGACCCGATAACGAATCACGTTACCCAGCAAGCTGTGGCTGCGCACTTCGCCTTCCAGGGAACCGGTCAGGCTCAATTGAATGGCTTCCGGGCGAATCGCGATGCGGCTGCTGATCGGGCGCTGCATCAGGCGGCTGGCTTCATCCGCTTCGAGCAGGTTGTAGTTGCCGATGAAACCTGCGGCAAACGCATCGACCGGGGCAGTGTAAAGGGTTTCGGCATCGCCGCTTTGCACGATGCGGCCCTGGTTCATCAGGAAGATGCGGTCCGACATGGTCAGCGCTTCTTCCTGATCGTGGGTGACAAAAATCGTGGTCAGGCCCAATTCCCGCTGAATGGCGCGGATCTGCTCGCGCAGGTGTTTACGAATCCGTGCATCCAGCGCCGAGAGGGGTTCGTCCAGCAGCAAGAGGCGCGGACGGGTAACCAGCGAGCGCGCCAGGGCCACACGCTGGCACTGGCCGCCGGACATCTGATGCGGATAGCGGTTGGCCAGTTCGGTCAGTTCCACCAGTTTCAGCACCTCGGCGACACGCTTGTGGGTGTCGTCGGCGTTGACCTTCTGCATGCGCAGGCCAAACGCGACGTTTTGCTCCACGGTCATGTTCGGGAACAGTGCATAGCTCTGGAACACCATGCCGATATTGCGCTTCTGCGGTGTGACGGGTACCAGGTCGACACCATCGAGCAGGATTTGCCCTTTGTTGACCGAGGTCAGGCCGGCGATGCAGCGCAGCAAGGTCGATTTGCCACATCCGGACGGGCCGAGCAGGGTGACGAATTCACCGCGTTCGATCGTGCAATTGATGTCGCTGAAGACCGCTGTGCTGCCATAGGTTTTTTGCAGATTTTCGACACTGACAAAACTCATATCAGTCCTTGTCCTTATTCAGTCGGTTGGCAGCCCAGGTCAGCAGCAGCACGAAGAGGAAGTAGGAAACCACCAGCGCACTGTTGAAGTGCCCGCTGCTGTTGCGCATGTTGTTCAGGTACACCTGCAAGGTTTCGTAGCGGGTGCCGACCAGCAGGTTGGCGAACACGAATTCGCCGAACAGGAAGGAAAACGACAACAGCAGCGCGACCATCAAACCCTTGCGCAGGTTGGGCAGCACCACCAGAAACGCCGCCTGCCAGGTGTTTGCGCCCAGCAGTTGGGCAGCGTCCATCAGGTCAGTCAGGTTGATGGCTTGCAGGTTGTTGGTGATGGCGCGGTACATGAACGGCAGTGCGACGGTGAAGTAGCAGCCGATCAGAATCCACGGCGTGCCGACCATCGCCATTGGCCCCGAGCCATACAGCTGCAGCAAACCGACCGAGGACACCACCGGCGGCACGGCGAAGGGCAGCAGGATCAGGATGTTCATCAGGCTGTCCAGACGCGGAAAGTGGTAATGCACCACAAACAGCAGCGGCAGGATCAGCACCACGGACAGGATCAGCGCGCCGACACAGACCAGCAACGACTGACCGAAAGCAGTGAGGAAACGTGGGTCACTCCACAGCGCGATGTACCATTTGAAGGTCAGGCCGCTGGGCAGAATAGTCGCCGACCAACTGGTCGCCACCGAATACAGCAGCGTGCCAGCCAAAGGCAGCAGCAGGATGAAAAACAGCGCATAGACCACGAACCGGTGGTAAAGCCTGGCGGGACCTCGTTCAACGCGAGACATGGTAGCTCCTCTTCAGCAACCACTGATGGACGACAGTGACCAGCGTCATCAGGCCGACCAGAATCATCGCCAGGGCGCTGGCCATGTTCGGATCAAGGGTGATATCGCCAGCCACCATGGCTGCGATGCGAATCGGCAGCACGTTGAAGTTGCCGGTGGTCAGCGCGTAGACGGTGGCGTAAGCCCCCAGTGCATTGGCCAGCAGAATCACGAAGGTGCCCAGCAGCGCGGGCGTCAGCACCGGCAAGCCGATGTAGCGCCAGAACTGAAAGCTGCTGGCGCCGAGCAGTGACGCCGACTCTCGCCAGTCTTCGCGCAAGGCGTCGAAAGCCGGGTAGAGCAGCAGCACGCCCAGGGGAATCTGGAAGTAGGTGTAGAGAATGATCAACCCGGTTTTCGAATACAGATTGAAGTCGTCGATGATGCCGGCCTGCTTGAGGATCAACGTCAGCGCGCCGTTGAAGCCCAGCAGAATGATGAAGGCGAACGCCAGCGGCACCCCGGAAAAGTTGCTGGTCATATTGGCGAAGGCGTTGACGAAGTCCCGCAGCCGCGAGTCCACCTTACGCAGCGAATAACTGCCGAGCACCGCAATCACGATGCCGAACAGGCTCGACCAGAAGCTGATCTCCAGGCTGTATTGCATCGCTTGCCGATAGAACCGCGAGTTGAATGCAGTGATGAAGTTCTCGATCCCCCAACCGGCATCGGAGTGCAGGCTGTTGATCGCCACCCACACCAGCGGCGCGATCTGAAAGATGATGAAGAAGATGGCGAAGGGCACCAGACACAGCAGCCCCAACCATTTGCCTCGGGTAAGTGTGCTCAATTGAATATCTCCCGGCAGACCGGTTTGTCGTGGGCCACGCCGAGCAGTTCGCAGACAATGCCGCACAGATCGGTTTGTTTAGGGGCAGCGTTGGCATTGAAGCTGAACGCATCGCCGAGCACGAACAACGGCACTTCGCGCTCCTCCGGCAGCAGACCGTTGTGCGAGCGGTCGTTGTTCATGCCGTGGTCGGCGGTCACCAGCACTTGATAGCCGGCGTCGAGCCAGCGTTGCAGGTAATCGGCCAGCACGATATCGGCGCTGCGTGCGCTGTTGCGGTATTGCGCGGAATCGAGGCCGTGCTTGTGCCCGGCGTCGTCGATGTTCATGGGGTGAATCAACAGAAAATTGGGTCTGTGCCTGACGCGCAGGCTTTCTGCGTCGGCGAACAGGTGCGAATCCGGGTAATGGTCGGCGTAATAGAAGTGCCCGTGCTGGATCGGTAGCTCCAGGTCATCGGTATGCCGGTCGCGGGCGGCGTCGAACGGAGTACGGTTATACAACTCGCTGACCCAGTGATAGGCCGCGGCCGCCGTGGTCAATCCAGCGGCTGTCGCGTAATGAAACACACTGCGCTGGTTGGACAGCCGTGAAACCTGGTTATGCACGATGCCGCTGTCGATCGGCGCAACGCCGGTCAGGATGCATTCGTACAGCGGACGGGAAAGTGCCGGCAACTCGCATTCCAGCTTGTAGAGGGCGGCCCGACCAGCGTTGCTGTAGGCCTGCAAATGCCCCATCGCATGCCGGGCCACTGCGTAGTTCAAGCCATCGAGCACGATCAGGATGACGTTGTGTTTCATGAGCCAGCGCTCCGGCGGAATTCATACAAGACAGGCGAGACAGTGAGCCTGTCCCGCCTTCTGTTGCGTGTGTTGCAAACGTTGCGTGAGCGGTGTGGCTTCATCCCTGAAGCTGATTGCGGATTACTGCATTTCGACGATGACTTGCTCGTTCCACTTTTGTGGCAGCGCCTTGGAGGTCGCTTCCCATGCCGCAGGGTTCTTGATCGGCGTTACGCCTTTGTACTGTTCGTTCGGCAGCAGTTGTTTCTGCACGTCTTCCGGCAGTTTCAGGTGCTCGGCACGAATCGGACGCGCGTTACCACGGGCCAGGTTGGTCTGGCCGGCGTCGCTGAAGATGTATTCACGGGCCAGTTTGGCCGCGTTCTGGTGCTTGGCGTATTTGTTGATGATGGTGGTATAGCCGGAAATCACCGATCCGTCAGATGGAATCAGCACAACGTAGTCATCCGGGTTGGCCATCTTGGCTTTATAGCTCAGGCCGTTGAAGTCCCAGACGATACCGACTTCGACTTCGCCTTTTTCCATGCTCTGGATAGTCGGGTTATTGATGCCCAGGCGTTTTTGCTTGGCCAGCTCGGTGAACAGTTGCAGGCCCGGGGCGATATTGGTTTCGTCGCCTTTCATGGCGATCGCTGCTGCCAGCACGCCATTGGCAGCCTGGGCCGCGGTGCTGACGTCGCCGATGGTGACTTTGTATTTACCGTCTTTCAGGTCAGCCCATTTGGTTGGGGCTTCCGAACCGTGCAGCAGCTTCTTGTTGACGATAAATGCGATGGTGCCAGTGTAGGCCAGCGCCCAGTGACCCTCTTTATCCTTGGCCCAGTCCGGAACCTGCTCCCAGGTGCTTGGCTTGTAGGGTTGCGTAACACCCTTGGCAGTGGCGATGGGGCCAAAGGCCGCGCCTACGTCGCCGATGTCGGCACTGGCGTTGTCTTTTTCCGCGTCGAACTTGGCCACTTCCTGGGCCGAGCTCATGTCGGTGTCCATGTGCTTCAGACCATATTTGGTTTGCAGGTCTGCCCAGGTGCCTTTCCAGTTCGCCCAGTCATCAGGCATGCCGACGCTGTTGACCGCACCTTCCGCCTTGGCGGCGGCTTCGAGGGTCTTGAGGTCAACGTCCGCAGCCATGGCAGCGGTGCTAAAGGCAATAGCGGAACCGAGGAGTGATGCCAGCAAAAGGTGTTTCATTCGAAGCTCCTTGTGCACTTCTTCAAGATTTTTAGAAGTGTTCGTTGCGGGTGGGTTGGTCTAGGTCAGCAATACCTGAGCCAAGTTAAGCTCGTTCAATGACATTTTCATGTCGGCATGGCTTTTTGGTGGCTTCGTTCCGAGGCGGGACGCAGGCCGTCGCGTAAGCGTAGACCATCAGCAAACGATTGATCTGCAAGGGCTAAGTCTTTTTAGAAAGCTGGCTTGGCATGGTTTGTGATGCGCCTTGTCACTCAATAGTCATCTACGCTCAATAGGCTGTTTACACGCATCGTGCGGTGCGCCCCGAGCAGCCGGTGCCCCGAAATGGCGCTGGTCTAGTCCAGATAGGTAACTTGATGCGCGAAGACGTACCACGTGCGGTGACGACGATTTGCAATGCGCTGCAAGAGCAGATCGAGCATGGCTTGCTGCCGCCCGGCAGCAAGCTGCCCGCCGAACGCAAACTCAGCGAAGTGTTCGATACCACTCGCATTACCTTGCGCGAAGCGCTGGTGCAGCTCGAAGCACTCGGTTTGATTTATCGCGAGGAACGCCGTGGCTGGTTCATTTCGCCGCCGCGTCTGGCCTATGACCTGATGCGGCGCAGTCACTTTCACGCGATGGTCAGCGCCCAGGGCAGGATTGCCGAGACCCAGGTGATCAGCGCGCGTCTGCAGCCGGCTTCGGCGAAAATCTGCGAATTGCTCCAGTTGCCGGCGCTGTCCAGCGTGATCCAGATCTGCCGCGCACGCCGTATTGATCAACGGCTGGTGCTGTACGTGGAGCATTACCTGAACCCGGAATACTTCCCCGGAATTCTCGATTACGACCTTAATCAGTCACTGACCGAGCTGTACGACAGCCAGTACAACCTGCGCTACGGCCAGGTCCAGTTCGAAATGGTGCCCACTGCGCTGCACGCCGAAGCCTCGGCAGCCTTGAAGGTTTCCCTCGGCAGCCCCGGCCTGCGCATCGCCAGGGTCAATTTCGACCAGCAAGGGCGGCTGATCGACTGTGACCTGGAATACTGGCGCCATGATGCGATTCATGTGAGTGCGGTAGTGAAGGATATTTGAGCGCACGAAGCCTTTGGAGGAGCGATCTTGTGTGGGAGCGAGCTTGCTCGCGAAAGACTTTCAGACGCCGCAGATGCATTGTCTGGACTGGCCCCTTCCCGGCTAAATCCGGTCCCACAGGTTTCGCGAAAGCATTTCAACTTCCCGATCTGACTTCCTTGCGCTCCGCACTTCCCGCCGTCATCACTTGCACACTCAACCTCGGCGTCGCCAGGTCCATCCCGGCTTCATCCAGATGGCGTTTCAGGGACAGGTTGAACTCTCGGGAAACTTCCCATTGCTTGATCGGCGCGGTCTTGAAACGGGCGCGCAGGATCGCGTTGCCCGACTCGAAGCTTTCCACGCCCTGAATCTCCAGCGGCGACCAGATGTTGCGGCGCTGCAACGGGTCGGTGCGCATTTTCTGACCCACATCGCGGATCATCTTCAGCGCATCGTCGATGTTCATGCTCGACGGGATGGCGATCCGGAAAATCGCATAGCCGAACTCCCGGGAGTAATTCTGTATGCTTTTGATTTCGCTGAACGGGATCGTATGCACGATGCCGTCGATATCCCGCAGGCGAACGGTGCGGATGGTCAGGCCTTCGACAGTACCGAGATGCCCGCCGACGTCCACATAGTCGTCGATGGCCAACGAATCCTCGATGATGATGAACAGCCCGGTGATCAAGTCCGCTACCAATGACTGGGCGCCGAAACCGATGGCCAGGCCGATCACGCCGGCACCGGCCAGCAGCGGCGTGACGTTCATGCCCATGTTGGCGAGGGCGACGATCATCGCAATGATGAAGATTGCCACGAACAGCACGTTGCGAATCAGCGGCATCATGGTCTGCGCCCGGGCATTGGCCAGCCCTTTGCGCGAACGCGTCAAGGCGTGATGCACGGCGGTGTCGCTGAGAATCCACACCAGCCAGGCAAACATCAGCGTTGTGGCCAGATTAATCAGCTTCATGCTGATGTCGTGACCATCACCCTCGGCGAAACGAATCAGCGACAGGCCCCAGACTCGCAGGCCAAGCTCAATGAAGACCAGCCAGACCAGCAGATGCATCAGGGTGTAGAAAAAACTGTGCAGGCGCTCGGAATACAAAGCGTGGCGTTTATGACCATGACGCGGCCTCATGGCGTGACGGCGCACCAGGCCGTTGATGACCATGCCCACCACCAGCAACACTGTGGACAACAAGGCCTGGCGCAGCGCGGTGCTGGTATCGCCCGCCGAAAAGAAGGTGGCAAACAGCGACACACCCACCAGCATCAAGGCGGGCACGTACCAGAAGCTGCCGATGATCTCGATGGAATCGGTCAGGGCGCGGCGGGTCAGGCGCCGGGACAGCGGCTGGTTGCGGATCAGGTGCGCGATGGGCCGCCGAAACCGCAGGATAAACAAGCCGGTGGAAAGCGCCGCCATGACATTGGCAAAGGTCGCGGCCGTGTGGGCCAGATGCACGCCAAGGCTGGCGATCAGGCGCGGGTCGCTCAGTGCCTCACCGAATGCCGCGAAACTGCCGATCAGCCACAACGGGCGGAAGGCTCGGTGACGCAGGATATACAGAGCCCGGTGGCGATGCGGCCCGTCGAGCACTGAAAAAGCGATGACGCAGATTGCCGAAAACAGCGTGCCGACCACCAGCGCGTAGGCCAGCACCATCGCCAGGTCCTTGCCCAGGGAAGAGGGCAGGGAATAGCTCAGATAAACCGTGATCACCAGTGCGATCAGCCATGGCCCCAATTTGCGCAAGGTAAAGCGCAGCATGTCGAGGGTGCCGGGATTTTGCGGCAGATCTTCCGACAAGCCGAAACGCACACGCACCCAATGGCCGAGCCAGATCAGCGCCGCGGCCAACAGGCTCCAGAGCAGCAGCACCAGGGCGAAACCGAAGATGATCGGCAGCCACTCCTTGGCCGGTAAGGCCAGCGCCAGGAGTTCATCCTGAGCCAGATCGATTTCTTCGGCCCAGCGTCTGATCGGGCTGTCTTCACCGGCGAATTTTCTCTCGAAGTCACTCAAAGTGCTGCCGATCAACCCCAGCACGCCCTGATCGGTGCCGGGCTGGGCTTTTTGCGTGGCGTCGCGAAGTTTTTTCAGGTCGGCCAGCAACTGGCTGCGTTGCTGGTCGTTTTCCAGGGTCTTGATCACCTCATCCAGCGACTGCCCCAACGGTTCCTGCGCCTGCGGCTGGGTTTTCTGTCCTCCGCCCAGCACGCCCGGCAGAGCGACCGCCTGAGCTGCGGCGATGGGAAACAAGGCCAGCAGGCAGACGAAAAACAGGCGAGTCAGCAGACAACAGCGGGGGAAAGCAGTCACCGGGCGGTAAACCTCAAGTCAACATCGAGTTGCCTGAGACTGAACGGCGTCAGCTGTCATCCCAGGCATGAGTGAGCGATGAGTTTACGAGTGGTCTGCGGGCTTGGCGAGCAGCTTTTCTCCCCTGCGGACCGCGCATTGCCTGAGGTTGACGTTCAGGCAAGCTTTTCCAGAATCTTGAAGCCGATCGTGCCGAGCATCAGCATCATCCCCAGCCAGATCATGAACACACCGCCACCGCGCTCCTGGTAACTGAAGCCGATACACAACAGCAACATCCCGATCATGATCGGCAGCAGCATTGCATAAAAGGCGTTCATGGCATCGACCCTCTGTAGCTCGATACCTTGAGTCTAGGTCGGGTTTCGGAGAGCGAGCATTGGTTGTAGGACCGGCTTTAGCCGGGAGGGCAATTGATGAGCGGCTCGCGACTGAAGTCGCTCCTACAGCCGCTCCTACAAGTCGCTCCTACAGCCGATTCGCGGGCAAGCCCGCTGCTTCAGCTCAAGAAGAAATCACGGCAACTCATGACTCGCATAAAAAGCACCAAGTACTTTCACCAGATGCGCCAGGTCGTGGCTGCCCGCCAGTTCCCGAATCGAGTGCATGGCGAAGGTCGGCAGGCCGATATCCACCGTGCGTACCCCCAGATGACTGGCCGTGATCGGGCCGATGGTCGAGCCGCAGGCCATGTCGCTGCGCACCACGAAGCTCTGCACCGGCACTTCTTCAGCCATGCACAGATGACGGAAGAATCCGGCGGTTTCGCTGTTGGTGGCGTAACGCTGGTTGCTGTTGACCTTGATCACCGGGCCGGCGTTGAGTTTCGGGCCATGGTTGGCGTCGTGCTTTTCGGCGTAGTTAGGGTGCACGCCATGCGCGTTGTCGGCAGACACCAGCAACGATTTCTGAATGGTACGCACGTAATCTTCGCCATCGGGCAGCAGGCGCTGGATGATCTGTTCCAGCATCGCACCGTCAGCACCGCAGGTTGACGACGAGCCGACTTCTTCGTGATCGGTGCAGACCAGCAGACAGGTTTCGTCGCTATCGGTGCCGAGCAACGCTTGCAGTCCGGCGTAACAGGACAGCAGGTTGTCCAGGCGTGCGCCAGCGATGAAGTCAGCATTGAGCCCGATCACCGCAGCGCTCTGGGTATCGTAGAAGCTCAGCTCGTAATCGAGCACGACGTCGGCGTTCAGTCCATGTTCACGGGCCAGTTGGTCAGTGAGCAGGGCGCGGAAGTCAGCGCGCTCGTCACCGGCCACCTGAGCGAGGATCGGTGGCAATTCGAGTTGCGGATTAATCGGCCAGCCTTCGTTGGCGGTGCGATTGAGGTGGATCGCCAGGTTCGGGATCACGGCAATCGGCAGCTTGAAGTCGATCAGCTGGCTTTCGACCTTGCCGTCGCGGCGGAACGTGACTCGTCCGGCCAGTGACAGGTCGCGGTCAAACCACGGGGCGAGCAGGGCGCCGCCATAGACTTCGACGCCCAACTGCCAGAAACCCTGGCGCTGTAACTCAGGCTGCGGCTTGACCCGCAGGCACGGACTGTCGGTGTGCGCGCCAACCATGCGAATACCGCCGGTCAGCGGCGACTGGCGACCCAGGCGGAACGCGACAATCGAAGAATCGTTGCGGGTGACGTAGTAACGCCCGCTGGTTTCGGTGGACCAGGTTTCCCGCTCGTCCAGACGCTGAAAGCCCGAGGCTTCCAGGTGTTGAACGAGGGTGGCAGTGGCATGAAAGGGTGTAGGAGAGGCCTTGAGGAAATCGATCAGACCCTGGTTCAGCTCTTCGCGCATAAGTTACTCCAGACAGCAATGGCGCGAGTTTACCGTATTGGGGTGGGGCGTGTGGTTGTGGGTTTGTTTTGGGTTGGCCTAAACGCTGCGGTGTTGGTGAGTTCCGGTATTTTCAATCGTGCAGTGCCAATAGCACCGTGTTGCTGCTGATGTCGGTTCCGTCCTGACGGCCGGGTCACTTTTGTTTCGACAAAAGTAACCAAAACCATTTTCGCTGACGTCCGGCCCCCGCTTCGCGGCGGTTCCTTCGACTCCGGTGCCGTGGTGTGGGCACGCGCCGACGGGCCATCCATGGCCCAACGGCGCTCGCTCGGCATCCATGCCGAGCGACCCACACCACGACACCTGCGCTCAGCCTCCCGACGCTCGGTTGGTGGTGTCTCCCAGATCGCATTTCACTGTAGGAGCGAATTTATTCGCGAAGCAATGTTGCAGACGCTGAATCTGTGCTGGATGTACCGGCCCCTTCGCGAACAAGTTCGCTCCCACAGGGATCGTGTTTCACATGCGATATAAGGGTGGATCACATAGTTTTGGCAGGTGAAGGCACGGAGGCTGTCAGGGCGCAAAAGTAAATGTACGTCAACGCCGCTGTTGGATATGCCTGCGATTCCATTACTCTGCAAAAGGGTATTTACAGGGTGGCGTACCCCATCAAAACGGCGCCGGACACTCAAACCGCAACCGCTCTCCAGTTTGCGGATGGGTAAACGCCAACATGCTCGCATGCAGACACAGGCGTGGAAACGCGGCCAGCGCTTCGGCATGGGCATACAACCCGTCACCCAGCAGCGGATGGCCAATTGAAAGCATGTGCACCCGCAACTGATGAGAGCGGCCGGTAATCGGCGTCAGCTCGACACGGCAGTAATCGCCGCAACGTTCCAGAACCTTCCAGAATGTCTGCGCATGTTTGCCGACTTCGTGATCCACCACATGCCGAGGTTTGGTCGGCGGATCGTAGCGCAGCGGCAGATCAATGCGCCCACTGTCCAGTGTCGGTTGGCCCCAGCACAGCGCGGTGTAGGCTTTTTCGGTTTCCCGATCATGAAACTGCCGGGACAGTTCGCGATGGGTGTCCGGGTCGCGGGCGAGCAGGATGATCCCGGAAGTTTCCCAGTCCAGGCGATGGACGATTCGGGCTTCGGGGTAACCGTTTTCCTGCAGGCGGGTAATCAGGCAATCCTTGTTGTCCTCGGCACGGCCGGGAACGGAAAGCAGCAGGGTCGGCTTATCGACCACCAGGACGGCAGCGTCCTGATGAATGATGCGGATGTTCGACAACGGCATGTGTAACGGCCTCGAAACGCGAGAAACGCCAACGGCGGTATAGACGATGCTCTTTGCAGAACACCGCTTATACCGCCGCGGGCACCCGCCGGATCAACGATCTGGCAGGGTGATATTGAGTTCCAGGATCGAACAGCTGCCCTGGTTTTCCAGAGCAACCTGCACGTCATCGGAGCCGATGTTGACGTATTTACGGATCACTTCCACCAGTTCTTTCTGCAAGGCTGGGAGATAGTCCGGGGTCGTACGCTGGCCGCGTTCGTGCGCCACGATGATCTGTAGACGCTCTTTCGCCACCGACGCGGTGCTGACCTTTTTGCTGGCACGAAAGAAGTCGAAAATGTTCATTATTTGCCTCCGAACAACCGCTCTATCCAGCCCTTTTTACGCACATCGAGGAACCGGTGCGCCACTTCCTTGCCCAGCAAGCGATCCACAGCATCGCTGTAGGCCTGACCGGCGTCGCTCTGGTCGTCGAGGATGACCGGAACACCCTGGTTGGAAGCCTTCAAGACTGCCTGGGATTCCGGAATTACGCCCAGCAAACGGATCGCGAGGATTTCTTCAACGTCTTCAACGCCCAGCATCTCACCATTGACCACGCGCTCAGGGTTGTAGCGGGTCAGCAGCAAATGTTCCTTGATCGGGTCTTCGCCACGCTCGGCGCGCCGGGATTTGCTGGCCAGCAGGCCCAGCATGCGGTCCGAGTCACGTACCGAAGACACTTCCGGGTTGGTCACGACAATCGCTTCATCGGCGAAGTACATGGCCAGGTGAGCGCCTTTCTCGATACCGGCAGGAGAATCGCAGACGACGTATTCGAACGTCTCCTTGAGCTCCATGAGAATTTTTTCGACGCCTTCAACCGTCAGGGCGTCCTTGTCGCGAGTCTGGCTGGCGGCCAGTACGTATAGATTTTCCAGGCGTTTGTCTTTGATCAGCGCCTGGGTCAGCGTTGCTTCGCCATTGACCACGTTGACGAAGTCATACACCACGCGTCGCTCGCAGCCCATGATCAGGTCGAGGTTACGCAAACCGACGTCGAAGTCGACGATCACTGTTTTGTGGCCGCGCAATGCGAGGCCGGTACCGATCGCGGCGCTGGTGGTGGTCTTACCCACACCGCCTTTGCCGGATGTAACTACGAGAATCTTGGCCAAGGTGTTTCACCCCTAGAGGAAAAGGACAGTTAGTCCCTGAAGAGCGTCTCTTGAAGCGGCGGCAGTCGAACAATGATGGAAATTACTCAACCCTGACTTCTGAATCGAAGGGAGATGTGCCGGAAAAGTGAAGATCCCCGGATTTCCTACAACCTTTGCTACGTTTTCGCGACGAATCAGAGATGCTTTAAAAATGGCGCAGTATCCGTTAAAGCCGGATGATGTTCAACACGTCACCGGACAGGCTGACCTGTACGGCAGCTCCCCACAGCGGGTCCCTGCGCAAGTCTTCGGATACCTTGTATTGCCCGGCAATGGAAATCAGTTCGGCGCCTAATTGCTGACAGAAAATCCGCGCTTTGGTGTCGCCCTTGATGCCTGCCAATGCTCTACCGCGCATAGGGCCGTAAACATGGATGTTGCCATCGGCAAGAAGTTCCGCACCGGGACTCACCGGACCAATCACGATCAGGTCGCTGCCTTGAGCATAGATCTGTTGTCCACCGCGCACAGGCAAGGTTACGACCCGGGTTGGCCTGATCGTCGGCTCGGGCGGTTTTTCGATTTTTGGCTTGGCCGCTTCACCTTCGGCCGGGTCCAGTGGACGCTCTCGGGCGCCTGACGGCGGCAGTACTGGCAGATCGATGGCGATGGCCGCGGCGATGTCTTCAATGCGATTGGCACGAATCGCCAGGGTGCGCAAGCCATGTTGGCGGCAGATGCGCATCAGACCAGGCAGATCCACCGGGCCACCATCGGCTGGAAGCTTGTCCAGCGCCAGCACCAGCGGGGTGTTGCTGAAGAAATTCGGCGCCTGCGCCACCTTCGCCGCCAATTGACGGTCGAGCGCTTCAAGATTGTTCCGGGCCAGCTCCAGCACCGTGATGGCCAGCATGCTGCCCTTCAGTTGGAAGACGGGATCCTGGTCTTGCGATTCGATTTGGCTCATGGTCGAAATACAACAGCTTGTCGCTAAAAGTGCCGAGACTTATAACGAGAACGCCCGCTAGCCGCAAGCCGGGTCGAACCGATGTAGAATGCGCGGCCATTCTTCTGACGGAAGCTTTGATGGATCGCCCGCGTTTTCGAGCCTGTTTTCTCCACCCCCGATTCTGGCCATTGTGGCTTGGGCTGGGGCTGCTATGGCTGATCGTCCAGCTGCCATTTCGCGTGCTGCTGATCATTGGCCGTGTCCTGGGCGCGGTCATGTATCGATTTGCCACTGATCGAAAATACATTGCCTCGCGCAATCTGGAGCTGTGTTTCCCGCACCTGACCAAGGTTGAGCGCAAGCGTCTGCTCAAGGAAAATTTCGCCTCCACCGGCATTGCCTTCTTCGAGATGGTCATGAGTTGGTGGTGGTCCAAGGAGCGTCTGGCCAAACTCGCCCATATCGAAGGGCTGGAGCATCTGCAAACCGCGCAGCAACAAGGCCAGGGCGTGATTCTTATGGCATTGCATTTCACCACGCTGGAAGTCGGCGCGGCGTTGCTGGGGCAGCAGCACACCATTGACGGGATGTACCGCGAGCACAAGAACCCGCTGTTCGACTTCGTTCAGCGTCGCGGCCGCGAGCGGCACAATCTGGATTCCCTGGCTGTGGAACGTGAAGACGTGCGCGGCATGCTCAAGCTGCTGCGTGCCGGCCGCGCCATCTGGTACGCGCCGGATCAGGATTATGGCGCAAAGCAAAGCGTCTTCGTGCCGCTGTTCGGTATCCAGGCGGCCACGGTGACGGCTACCAGCAAGTTCGCCAAGCTGGGCCGCGCCCAGGTCGTGCCCTTCACTCAGCAGCGTCTTGCAGATGGCAGTGGTTATCGGTTGGTGATTCATCCGCCCTTGCAGGATTTCCCCGGAGAAAGCGACGAGGTGGATTGCCTGCGTATCAATCAATGGGTAGAAAGTGCCATCACTGAATGCCCGGCGCAGTATCTTTGGGCGCACAGACGCTTTAAAAGCCGACCGGTGGGCGAAGCGAAGCTGTATAAGAAGCGTAAATGACCCGAGGCTGACGCCCACATGCTCGAAAATGCCATCGCGATGGACGCTGTGAATGACGTTGAACCCGTCACCGGGTTGATTCTGTCCGGTGGCGGCGCCCGAGCGGCTTATCAGGTTGGCGTGTTGGCGGGGATTGCCGACCTGTTGCCCGCAGGCGCACCCAACCCGTTCCCGGTCATAGTCGGCACCTCGGCCGGGGCCATCAATGCTGTGAAACTGGCCAGTGGCGCCTTGCATTTTCGCACCGCGATCCATCAACTCACCGAGTTCTGGCAAGGCTTTCGCAGCCATCAGGTACTGCGCAGTGACTGGCCGGGGGTCAGCCGACAGGCCGCACGTTTCCTCGGTAAAAGCTTGCTCGGGTTGGGTTCGCAGATCCCGGTCGCGCTGCTCGACAGTTCGCCGTTGCGTGGCCTGCTGACAGAACGGCTGGACCTGGAGGGTATCGACGCGGCTATCCAGGCGCGGCATTTACGGGCGGTGGCGGTGACGGCGTTCGGTTACGAATCCGGGCACGCGGTGACATTCTATCAAGGCAAAGGCACCATCGATCCGTGGTTGCGCCACCGTCGTGTGGGTGTTCCGACCCAGTTGACCATCGATCATCTGCTGGCCAGTTCAGCAATTCCGCTGCTGTTCGCGCCAGTGAAAATCGATCAGGAATATTTCGGCGACGGTGCCGTGCGCCAGTCAGCGCCGATCAGCCCGGCGCTGCATCTGGGCGCCAACCGGGTGCTGGTGGTGGGCGTCAGCGGTAACCCGCGGGGTGTCGACGCCAACCGTGACGTGCGGCGGGTCACCACCGGTGGGCAGCCGAGCCTGGCGCAGATCAGCGGGCACTTGCTCAACAGCACCTTCATCGACAGCCTCGAAAGCGACATCGAAGTGCTGGAACGCATGAACCTGCTTAGCCATCTGCTGCCCAGTGAGCAGCGCATACGCCAGCAAGGTCTGGCACCGGTGGAAGTGCTGGTGATCGCGCCCAGTCAGCCAATTGACCAGATAGCCGCCCGCCATCGCCGGGAATTACCCCCGGCACTGCGCACTTTCCTGCGCGGACCCGGTGCAACCAAAACCAGCGGCGCCAGTGTGCTGAGCTATCTGCTGTTCGAAGCGGGATATTGCAGCGAACTGATCGAACTGGGCCGCTACGACGCGATTGCCCAGGGCGAGCAGTTGAAGCGGTTTTTGCGGTTGTAACCGGTGCGACCCTTGTGGGGGCCAGCTTGCTGCCGAAGGCAGTATTTCAGGCTCTAAAGATGTGTGGAGTGCTTATTCGCGAGCAAGCTCGCTCCCACACAAGCTCGCCCAATCAGCCAGATTCAAGCCGTCAACCGATCATCACGAAAATCCCGCAGTGCCTGTTCGATCTCTTCCCGCGTATTCATCACGAACGGGCCGTATTGCACGATGGGTTCGCCCAGCGGCTTGCCGGCAATCAACAGCACCCGAGCTCCGGCGGTGCTGGTCAGCTGTAGTTCACCCTCATTCGACAAACGCACCAGACGGCTGGCGCTGACCGCTTGCGGCTGACCGGCAACCTCCAGGGTGCCTTCATAGACATACAACAACGCGCGGTGGCCTTCAGGAAGGCGCGGACTGATGCTGCTGCCAGCCGGCATGTGAAAGTCGAAATACTGCGGCTCGGTGTCCGGGCGCTGCACCGCGCCAGCCTGTTGCACCGATCCGTCATCGAACTGACCGGCAATCACCACCACTTCGACGCCAGCGTCAGTGGTCAGTCGCGGGATGTTTTCCGGCTGGATGTCCTGGTAACTGGCATCGCTCAGCTTGGTTTTGCCGGGCAGGTTCAGCCACAGCTGGAAGCCGCGCATCACGCCTTCTTCCTGCTCCGGCATCTCACTGTGAATAATGCCCCGCGCCGCCGTCATCCACTGCACGCCGCCGCCCTGAAGCAAGCCGACGTTGCCCATGTGGTCCTCGTGACGCATGCGGCCTTCGAGCATGTAAGTCACTGTCTCGAAACCCCGATGCGGATGCGGCGGAAAGCCCGCGATGTATTCGTCCGGCTTGTCCGAACCGAACTCATCAAGCATCAGAAACGGATCAAACTGCTCGACCCCCGGCCCGCCAAACACACGGGTCAAACTGACGCCGGCGCCATCCGAAGTGGGTTGACCTGCCTGAATCGACAGCACTTTGCGAAATTGAGTCATGAACCTGCTCCTCGAGTGGGAATGCTGGCTATGTTATGCCTGTGGGGTTGATGAATGGGTGGGTTTTTTGCTGTGTTGTAATCGAATTTTTCGATGATGAATTTTTCCCTTCGTCAAGACGAAAAGTCCGACGGCCATGAAGTCTTTTTCGTTGAATAGACCTTTCCGCGTCCTGCATACAAAAAAATAACTATCTATATATTGCCAGCGTCTGTTTCGGACGTCGGCTTGTGGATAGGTGTAGCTAAAGACAAGAAATATGAGTGTTGTTGTATTTGGAATAGCGCATTTCTCATGGACGGCCATTTTTCGTCGTGTGGTTGAGATAAATAGTAATTAAAGGAAGATTCATGGCTTTATATTTTGAAAGTTTCGAAAAGAGTTTTGATTTTGATGGGCGCGCCAGAAGATCAGAGTACTGGGTTTTCCAATTGGGCAATATCTGTTTGGGGTCACTCTGTGTATTGCTGGATGCGGTACTCGGTCTGTACATTCCCTTGATCGGGTTCGGGCCGGTTACCGTGCTCTTCTTGATGATGGTCATGGTTCCTTCTTTATCTTTGACAGTTAGGCGCTTCCATGATTATGAGTCCAGTGGCTGGTGGTGGCTGACGTTCTTAATTCCCGTAGTGGGGCTAATATTGCAAGTAATTTTTATGTCGGTAGAAGGAACAAAGGGCCCCAACAAATACGGGCCTGATCCATTGGCGAGTGAGCGATCAGATGCGCAAGGGTAGGAGCGAACTTGTTCGCGAGGCGATTTACTTATTCTGGCGCTGCGTGTCAAATCGAGTGGCACCAACAGCATTCGCGGTGCGGCTTATTGAGGTTTCGCCCTGACGGTCGAGTCCTTTGTTTCGGCAAAGGACGAAACCATTCTGCGCTGACGTCCGGCCCCTGCTTCGCAGGGGTTCCCTCGCTCCGGTGCCGTGGTGTGGGTACGCGCCGACGCGCCATCCCTGGCGCAACGGCGCTCGACCGGCATCCATGCCGGTCGCCCCACACCACGACACCTGCGCTCAGCCTCCCGACGCGCGTTTGGCGGTGTCTGCCAGGTCGCGGCACGGAAGAGCGAAGCAAAAGCAATCCACGTGCGGCGATGGAGTATCTACAGCTTTTGGTTTCACCCATAAAAAAACGGCCAACCCGATCGCTCCGGTTGGCCGTTCCTGTGAAGCCTTTCAGTTACTCGGCAATCTGCAATTTGCGGGCTTCGGTGTAGACGTAGCGCACTTTCTCGTATTCAAACGGCGAGTTCATCTGGCCGTAGCGGAAGCTGGTGGTGTAGCGGCGGTCGACGATACGCAGGGCGTAGATTTCCGGATGGTCCTGGCTGACTTGCGAGACGTTCAGGAAATTGATCTGGGATTCGGCGGCGAAGTCGAATACCAGGCCGCCGGTGTCGCGCAGGTTCGATGGGCCGAGAAACGGCAGGACCAGGTAGGGGCCGCCAGGTACGCCGTAGAAGCCCAGGGTCTGACCGAAGTCTTCGCTCTGGCGCGGCAGGCCCATCATGCTTGCCGGGTCCCACAGGCCAGCGATGCCGATGGTGGTGTTGACCAACAGGCGACCGGTGGTATCCAGCGAGCGCTTGCCCTTGAACTGCAGCAGGCTGTTCAACAGGTTAGGCACATCGCCCAGGTTGGCGAAGAAGTTGCTGACGCCGGTACGCAGGAAGCTCGGCGTGACATATTTGTAGCCGTTGACCACGGGCAGGAACACCCATTCGTCAAAGCGATAGTTGAAGTGGTAGACCCGGCGGTTCATCGACTCCAGCGGATCGTAGACTTCCAGCGCGTTGAGCGTGGCGCGTTCGAATTCCCGCTGGTCCAGGCCCGGATTGAACTTCAATGCGTTCAGCGGATGCGTGAAGCCGTCTGCATCGTCCTCGCGGGCGACGGTGGCGGGGTGGGCCGCAAGGTTGCTGTTGGTCGCGTCAGCGGCATAGGTCGCACCCGAGCAGAGCAGGGCAGCGATGAGTAAAAGACGTTTAGCCACGGAAAAACTCCAGCATGGCGTCGCTGTTGACGCGGTAATTAAGGTTGCCGCAATGTCCGCCGTAAGGGTAAACGGTCAGACGATCACCGAAAGTCTTGCGCAGGAAACCCAGGTCGCCGGCGCCCAGGATCACGTCGTCAGCGTTGTGCATGACAGAGATCTTGGTGCTGGTGTGCAGATAATCCTTGAGCGCATACAGGCTCACTTGATCGACCAGTTGCAGCAGACTGCCGCCGTCGGTACGGGCACGCCACATCGGGATGACTTGTTCGGTCAGGTAGCAATCGAAGTCGCATTGCAGCGCGCGCTTGAGGAACGGCGACAGGCTGGTGCCTTCGGTGATCGGGAACTTCGGTGGCGTGATCAGACCGCGACGGTTGATCAGGTCGGAAGTGAACGCGATATCAGCCGAAGAGAAGCGGAACGAAGTGCCGATCAGCATGGCCATTTGTTCGTTGGTCAAATGCTGCTTGGACTGCTGGAAGTCGTAAAGCAATGCGTCGTTGAGGTCGATATAGCCTTTCTGACGGAAGTAACGGGTCAGCTTTTCCAGGACCAGTTCGTAGAACGTGGTGCTGTTGTCGATGCCCTTGACGTTGGTCTGCACCAGTTTGTCGAGGTTGGTGATCGACGTGTAAAGGTTCACCGGCGGGTTGATCAGCAAGACTTTCTTGAAGTTGAAGCTGCGACGGGTTTCGTCCAGGTGCGCGACGAATGCAGCATCCAGCGCGCCCAGGCTGTAACCGGTCAGGTAATAGTCGGTAACTTGCAGTTTGCTCTGCTGTGCGCGAACGCCCTGCATGACGCGGTACAGGTCTTCGGCATCTTCCTTGGAAACACCCGGCGTTGCGAAACGCGAGGCCGAGCTCATGAAGTCATAGCTGGTCGGCGAAGACAGTTGCACCACGTTGTAGCCAGCGCCGTAATAAAGCTTCTTCAGAAACTCGTTCAGGGTGCTGTTATAAGGTGCGCCGGTGCCCGCGATCAGGAAGATCAGCGGTGCCGGGTGATCCTGCTTGGCCAGGCGATAACGCAGTTTTTTCACTGCCCAGAAGTTATCCGGCAGGGTGAACTCGCGCTCGGGGTGCAGATTGAGGGTGTAATCGTCTTGGTCGATATCCTCATCAGCCGGCAAATCCGGGCGTAGATCCGGAGGTGTCGTGGCGATGGTCGCTTCGAACGGGTTGGTCAGAGGGAAGCCATAAGTGGCGGGGTCGACATTGACCGCCATAGCGGACGCACTCAAACAGAGGCCGCCAATGACGGCAGCAAAGCGCAGAAAACGGAGCATGACTAAATCCCTTGGGAACGAAGTGCTGATGAGGTACGCGGGCTATGACCGCTGATCGAGTGCCAAGTGCCGCACTGACAGTCTAAGTTTCGTAAAATCTTCGAGACAATACACGTTCTGTTGCATCAATAGCGAAGCACGAGTCTTTAAATTCGCCCGCAGCCCTTGCATGGCGAGGCGAGGCGGCTATTCTGGGCGCCATTTCGCGCCAAAGTTTTGACCTGGATGGAGTCCTCGATGCCTCGCCGTTTGCCCTTGATTCTGTTGCTGATCGCCTTGCCACTTTGGCTCGGCGCCAGCTATGGCGTGCGTTACCTGTTGATGGAAGACGCGCAATGGGTTGGCATCTGTGCCAACGAGGCCATGCAATGGGAGTGCCAGTTTCGCTCGGGATTGGGCTGGATGATCCACTTCGGGATTATTTCCTGGTCGGCGCTGGCGGTTTCGCTGGTGGCGTTCCTTTTGCGCGGCGTTGCTGGTTGGCGTCTGGCAGTGCTGGCATTGCTGCTGGGGATTGCGGCACTGGTGCTTTATAGCGCAAGCATCGGGGTTTTTGCGGTGGTAATTGCGGGTTTGCGACTGGTTCGTGCGCCTAAGCAAACGGCCTGATCCAAGTCTTCGGAATTGCAATACGGTTTCGTTGGAGCGAGGCTTGCCCGCGAAGGCGTCGTTGCAAGCGATAAATAGGTCGACTAACAATCTGGTTCGCGGGCAAGCCTCGCTCCAACAGATCAAGAAAACCCAAACCCCAGACAGCATAAAGGGGAGCCGAAGCTCCCCTTTTAAATCGTTTTGCATGCTCTATTTTTATTATTTTAGGGTGGCCTGTTCTTGTTTTTGGCGACCGGTCCCTTTACTGCGTTCTTGTGCGATCCCCATGCGGGATCAAGAGCAAACGTATTTTTTTGAGCGCTGACTCGCTTTGATCAAAGCCGCTGATCCAACCAGTTCGGGAGCTACCTGAGGGTAGTTTTATTGTTCTCTGCCCGGTTGCGAAGCCCTTACGGCGCTTCTGTAAAGCTGATCCACTCCAAAAAAATCTGTTAGCTTCGTCTCTGTGCCGTTGTTTTTGTTATGTCAGAGCCGTTACGTCTTGTTCTTATTAGGTATGCCGCTTTTTATTCTTGTTATGCCAGAGATATAGCAGGACCTGTGCCAACTTTTACGAATGCTTTAAAAACAATGACTTAGGTTGATGTGTCGGAACGGGTCAGGCAAAAAATCCATACCGTTTGTTTCCGTGTTACCCGCTTGCGGCGTTCGCTGACGCGAAGAGGTAACACAATATGTTTCCGCCAGCGTTGGCCGGGTTACACCGACGGCGCAGCGCGCATCGCCGTAACGGATTGCTGCTGTCGCACCCGCAAGCAGCGCCACAACGCTGCGGTCATCAGCACGCTGACCAGCGCCCAGCCGAGCGCTTGCTGATTGGCAAGGCCTTCGCGGAACAGTTGTGGCGCGATGCCTGCACCGACGATAAACGTCAACAGCGCAACTTCACGACGGGGGGCCGCCACCGGGCGCGCCAGATAGAAGAGCGCGGGCACAATCAGTGTCGGCGTCGCAAAGCTGCGGTAGCGCGGATCAAACACCAGCGCGAGCATCATGATCGCCGCCGCGAAACCCGCCGCTGCCACCAGCCAGCCGGCTCGCGCCTCGAACCACAACAGCGCTTTGCTGCGCCATCCATCACCCGCTGAAAGCACCAGTACCGCATGGGCCATCACCACCAGATTCAAGCCCACCAGCAAAGCGGCCCAGAGGTATTCGCCGTAAAAGCGACTGGTGATGCGCGCCAGCTCACCCCAGGTGCCGATGCAACAAGCGCCAAGCGCGGCCAACAGCGGCAGAATCAGCGCGTTGCGGTTAGTGTCGACACGCCCGGCAAACGCCAGGGTCAGCAGGAAAATGCCACCACTCACGCTCAGCCAGAACGGCCACCAGCCCAGATTCGACACCGGTCCGGCCAGCACGCCTTTTTCCTGTCGATCAGCGTCGAACAATCCCCAGTAACCGCCCACCGCACCTTCGGCAGCGCGTTTCCAAGGTTGGTCGAAGGCTTCGATCAGGTTGTAGTGCCAGCCGTTCTGCTCGGCCATGGCGACAAAGCCACGGATGAACTTCGCCTCGTTGACCCGGCTCGGCAGCGCAGTTTCCCGTTGACGGCCTTCGCTGGGCCAGCCGGTTTCGCCGATCACGATGTCCTTGGGCGCGAATTTGCTGCCGAATATCTGCCGGATCTGCGCCACGTGCGCTAATGCGTCATCGATGCCTTTGGGGTCGTCTTCCCAATAAGGCAGCAAGTGGATGGTCAGGAAGTCCACGGCCGGTGCGACTTCCGGGTATTGCAGCCAAAACTCCCAGACGTCGGCATAGGTCACCGGTTGTTGTACCCGGCTTTTGACTTGAGCAATTAGCTTCGCCAGCTGCGCGCCAGTGACTTCCTTGCGCAGCAAGGCCTCGTTGCCGACGATGACCGCCGTTACCACGTCCGGATTGGCGTTGGCCGAAGCGATCAGCGCGTCGACTTCCTTGGCCGTGTCCTGTGGATTGCTGTTGATCCAGGCGCCCAGCATCAGTTTCAGCCCGTGCTTGCGCGCCAGCGCGGGGATCGCTTCCAGGCCGGTCATTGAATAGGTGCGGATGCATTCGAAGCGCGTGGCGAGCAGGGCCAGATCGGCATCCATGCGCTCGGGTCGCAGCTTGAACGGCTGGTCGAACGGCGACTGATCCTTGTCGAACGGCGTGTACGACGCGCATTGCAGCTTATGGGTCGGGGTGGCAGCGTCCGGGAGAATCACCGGCTTGCCCATCGCGTACCAGTAACTGCACATGGCAATCACGCCAAGCAGGCAAGCGAACAGATAGGGCACAAGAAATGAGCGGGAAGTGGCGGGCATGATCGGGCCGAAATGGGGCGAAGGCCGCATCTTAGCATCGCCCCAATCGTCGGCGGCGAGGTCAGTCGATTGCGCATTTTTCAACGGATGTTCGCCGGGATGCTTTTGGCATGCAATTTCCGGACGGAACAAAGCGCGTTTTACGACATGGATGTCGTTGATGGCCGCGTGATGTCGTTTCCCGACGCATTGACGTCGTTGACAGAGCATGTCCCAACATCGGCACGGTTGATTATCAAGGCGTCGACACGGTGCTGGTCATCGTTCGCAACAGTGGTTGAAGCGTGAAAGGCGCGCGGTGCTCCAAAGTTGGGCGCGGCCTGCGACCTTAATAACAACGTCAACGATGCCCGACCGCCGTCGGGCGCAGGACTACCGGGGAAGTAACGATGAAGATGCGAAAAATCCTGGGCGTGAGTGCCGCTCTGGCCCTTGCTGTCAGTTCCACGCTGGCCTCGGCCAAAGAAGTGAGCATTGGCTATGTCGACGGTTGGTCCGATAGCGTTGCCACGACGAACGTTGCAGCGGAAGTGATCAGGCAGAAGCTCGGTTATGACGTAAAACTGCAAGCCGTTGCGGCCGGGATCATGTGGCAAGGCGTGGCTACCGGCAAACTGGACATGATGCTGTCGGCCTGGCTGCCGGTCACTCATGGCGAGTACATGACCAAGAACAAAGACAATGTGGTGAACTACGGTTCCAACTTCAAGGACGCCAAGATCGGCCTGATCGTGCCTGAGTACGTGAAAGCCAAGAGCATCGAAGATCTCAAGACCGATGAGTCCTTCAAGAAAAAGATTGTCGGCATTGATGCCGGTTCGGGCGTCATGATCAAGACCGAACAGGCCATCAAGGACTACGGTCTGGATGGCTACAAACTGCAGGCCAGTTCCGGCGCCGGCATGATCGCCGAGCTCACCCGTGCCGAGAAGAAGAAAGAATCCATCGCGGTGACTGGCTGGGTGCCACACTGGATGTTCGCCAAGTGGAAGTTGAAGTTCCTGGAAGATCCAAAGGGTGTCTACGGTGCAGCAGAAACCGTGGACAGCGTCGGCAGCACAGAGCTCGCCGCCAAGGCTCCGGATGTCGTGGAGTTCCTGAAGAAGTTCCAATGGAATTCCAAGGATGAGATCGGTGAAGTGATGCTCGCTATTCAGGACGGCGCCAAGCCTGAAGCCGCTGCCAAGGACTGGGTCGCCAAGCACCCGGACCGCGTCAAGGAGTGGACCGGCAAATAAGCCCTCACGTCTGACGCAACATCAAAGCCGCCCGGTTCAACGACCGGGCGGTTTTTTTTTGTGGCTGGTCAATTGACTTCCTCCCGGTTAAAACCGGTCCTACAGTGTCGTTCTAATACTAAGGTCGTCTGGAGCGCGCGCCAGACCCGACTAAAGTGAATGTGTGACATCTCATCTGTGCTGCGAGGACAAAAACAATGAACGACAGCATTTACCTCTCGATTCAAAACAGCCCCCGTTTCAAGGAGCTGGTATCAAAAAGAGAGCGCTTCGCCTGGATTCTCTCGGCGATCATGCTTGGCCTGTATGCGGCCTTTATTCTTTTGATTGCTTATGGACCCCACATTCTGGGGGCCAAGTTAAGCCCGACATCAACGATTACCTGGGGAATGCCTATTGGGGTCGGCTTGATCCTGTCTGCTTTCATTCTCACCGCGATCTATGTTCGCCGCGCAAACGGTGAATTCGATGACCTGAACAACGCGATCCTGAAGGAGGCTCAGCAATGATCCGGCGCCTCTTGGCAGTATTCGGCCTGGCCGCCTTCGCGCCGTCCCTCTGGGCGGCAGAAGCGTTGACCGGCGCTGTGCAGAAACAACCGCTGAACGTTTCGGCGATCGTCATGTTCGTCATTTTCGTCGGCTTTACCCTGTACATCACTTATTGGGCATCGAAGAAGAACAAGACAGCAGCAGACTACTATTCGGCGGGTGGCAAGATCACTGGCTTCCAGAATGGTCTGGCGATTGCGGGTGACTATATGTCCGCCGCGTCCTTCCTGGGGATTTCCGCGCTGGTTTATTCCTCCGGCTACGACGGTTTGATCTACTCGATCGGCTTCCTGGTGGGCTGGCCGATCATTCTGTTCCTGATCGCCGAACGCTTGCGTAACCTGGGTAAGTACACTTTCGCTGACGTGGCGTCCTATCGCCTCAAGCAGAAAGAGATCCGTACCCTGTCGGCCTGCGGTTCGCTGGTGGTGGTTGCGTTCTACCTGATCGCGCAGATGGTTGGCGCTGGCAAGCTGATCCAGCTGCTGTTCGGTCTGGACTACGCGGTTGCGGTGGTGCTGGTCGGTATCCTGATGTGCCTGTATGTACTCTTCGGCGGCATGCTCGCCACGACCTGGGTGCAAATCATCAAGGCCGTAATGCTGTTGTCCGGCGCGTCGTTCATGGCCCTGATGGTCATGAAGCACGTCAACTTCGACTTCAACATGCTGTTCTCCGAAGCGGTCAAGGTTCACCCTAAAGGTGAAGCGATCATGAGCCCGGGCGGTCTGGTCAAGGATCCGGTCTCGGCGTTCTCCCTGGGTCTGGCACTGATGTTCGGGACCGCTGGCCTGCCGCACATCCTGATGCGCTTCTTCACCGTAAGCGATGCGAAAGAAGCCCGTAAGTCGGTGCTGTATGCCACCGGTTTCATCGGCTACTTCTACATCCTGACCTTCATCATCGGCTTTGGCGCGATCCTGCTGGTCAGCACCAACCCGGCGTTCAAGGACGCAGCAGGCGCGCTGTTGGGCGGTAACAACATGGCAGCGATTCACCTGGCCAATGCGGTCGGTGGCAGTCTGTTCCTGGGCTTCATCTCGGCAGTTGCCTTCGCCACTATCCTGGCAGTGGTTGCCGGTTTGACCCTGGCGGGCGCCTCGGCAGTTTCCCATGACTTGTATGCCAGCGTGATCAAGGCCGGCAAAGCCAATGAGAAAGACGAGATCCGCGTTTCGAAGATCACCACCATTGCCCTGGCAATCGTGGCAATCTTCCTGGGCATCGCCTTCGAAAGCCAGAACATTGCGTTCATGGTTGGCCTGGCGTTCTCCATCGCGGCAAGCTGCAACTTCCCGGTCCTGCTGCTTTCCATGTACTGGAAAAACCTGACCACCCGTGGCGCCATGATCGGCGGCTGGATGGGCTTGATCAGCGCAGTAGTGCTGATGGTCCTCGGTCCGACCATCTGGGTGTCGATCCTGCACCACGAGAAGGCCATCTTCCCGTACGAATACCCGGCGCTGTTCTCTATCGCCATCGCCTTCGTCGGTATCTGGTTCTTCTCCATCACCGACAAGTCGAAAGCGGCGGAGGGCGAGCGCGCCTTGTTCTACCCGCAGTTCGTACGCTCGCAGACTGGCCTGGGTGCCAGCGGCGCGGTGTCGCACTGATCTGTCTGATGTGAAGTAACCCGCAAGACAAAACGCCCCGAATGATTCGGGGCGTTTTTGTTTGCAGGCATGTTGGCGAGGATCCAGTGGGACCGGATGTATCCGGGAAGAGGCCGGAACATACACGACACTTTTGTCGTCAGGAATATTGCCTTCCCGGATAAATCCGGTCCCACGTTTTTGCCGCGCGAAAGCGCAGCTATCCATACCCTTATTCCATTCAATAAAAAACCCCGCCGGATTGGCGGGGTTTTTTGGCTGAAGCCGGGAAGTTAGATTCTTCCGAGCAATACCAATATCAACAGAATAACCAGGATGGTGCCGATGATGCCCGACGGCCCGTAACCCCAGCTGCGGGAGTGCGGGAATACCGGCAGACCGCCAACCAACAGCAATATCAGAATAATGATAAGAATTGTGCCGATGCCCATGACGAGTTCCTTCTGGTGTTCGTGGAGTGGCTATAACAGTTCAAGCTTTTGCCAAACCGGCGTAAAGTTTGTGCTGCTTAACTACTCCGACTATCGTGTTTCGGAAAAAGTCCATGTCAGGTTCACGAAAGCCTGAAAATAATAATATATTTATATTTATCAGTGGATTATTGAACTTTGACCGGCCTTTAAGGATCGCGCTTTTAGCACCGCGCCACAGCAGGATCACCCCATGTTTTTTCGTCTGGCAGCCGACGCCGTCGTCGTGGTGCATGTGTTGTTCATTTTGTTCGTGTTATTTGGCGGGTTGCTGGTGCTGCGTTGGCGCTGGCTGGTGATCCTGCATGTTCCGGCGTTGGTGTGGGGTGCAGTGGTGGAGTTTTTCCATTTCTACTGCCCGTTGACCCCACTGGAAAACACCTTGCGCAGTCGGGCGGGCACGGAGGGCTACGACGGCGGTTTTATCGAGCATTACCTGATCCCGCTGATCTATCCCGCAGGCCTGACGCCGCAGATCCAACTGTGGTTGGGCGGCATTGTCGTGCTCTGCAACCTGGTGGTGTACAGCTGGCTGGCCAGTCGCCGATGGTCGCGCCGCAAGTCCTTGTAATCCTGGGTTTGCCTCAGTCATTCAGCGCCTTGATGGTGGGTCGGATTGGCGTTTGCAGTGGTTACACTGCGGCTTATCTTCTTCGCAAAGACAAGGCGTTCCCCTATGCAAAATCGCATCATGATCACTGGCGCCGGTTCAGGCCTGGGTCGCGAAATCGCGCTGCGCTGGGCCCGTGACGGCTGGCGTCTGGCACTGTCCGATGTCAACGACGCAGGCCTGCACGAGACGCTCAAACTTGTCCGCGAGGCGGGCGGTAACGCATGTGATGAGAGTTTCGTGCAGCGCTGCGATGTCCGCGACTACAGCCAGCTGACCGCTTTCGCCCAGGCTTGTGAAGAAAAATTCGGCGGCATCGACATCATCGTCAATAACGCGGGAGTTGCTTCCGGTGGCTTCTTCAGCGAGCTGTCCCTGGAAGACTGGGACTGGCAAATCGCGATCAACCTCATGGGTGTGGTCAAGGGCTGCAAGGCGTTCCTGCCGCTGCTCGAAGTCAGCAAGGGGAAAATCATCAACATTGCGTCCATGGCGGCCTTGATGCAGGGCCCGGCGATGAGCAACTACAACGTCGCCAAGGCCGGTGTGGTGGCCTTGTCAGAGAGCCTGTTGATTGAGTTGCGCCAACAGGAAATTGGCGTGCATGTGGTCTGCCCGTCGTTTTTCCAGACCAACCTGCTGGACTCTTTCCGGGGGCCGACGCCAGCCATGAAAGCTCAGGTCGGCAAGTTGCTGGAGAGTTCGCCGATCACGGCCAGTGAAATCGCCGACTACATCTTCGAGCAAGTCGCCCAAGGCGAATTCATGATCCTGCCCCATGAGCAAGGGCGCATGGCCTGGCAGCTCAAGTGCAAGAACCCGCAGTTGCTGTATGACGAGATGGCGGCAATGTCGGAGAAAATGCGTCGCCATCAAACAGGGAAATCATTGTAGGAGGGGACTTGTCCCTGAAGACGACTTTCAGGGCAAACGGATAATTCGGACTTCAATGTCGCCTGACCGAATTTTCGGCGACAAGTCCCCTCCTGGCGGATTGTGCATCCTGATTTCTAGCCCTCGACGCTTTCTGATAGGGTTGCCGCCATTCGCTGGCAACTTTTGAAGAGAACGCTCCTTGCTCAACTACCTGTGGTTTTTCCTTGCTGCCTTGTTCGAAATAGCCGGCTGCTATGCCTTCTGGATGTGGCTGCGTCTGGGTAAAAGTGCGCTCTGGATTATTCCCGGGCTGATCAGCCTGACGCTGTTCGCGCTGTTGCTCACTCGAGTGGAGGCGACTTATGCCGGGCGTGCCTATGCGGCGTATGGCGGGATCTACATCATTGCGTCCATCGCCTGGCTGGGTGTCATCGAGCGGGTCAGACCCTTGAATACCGATTGGCTCGGTGCCGCGCTGTGTGTCATCGGCGCGACGATCATTCTGTTTGGTCCGCGCTGGTCCGCCCCATAATCCTGCGGCCTGTCGGCGTTTTTCTATTGAATGTAGGATGTTTCCTGCAAGCTTTTCCGAAGGACTTGCAGGACATGACTGATTTTCCGTCTGCGCATTGATGGGCAGAAAAGGCCCATGCAATCTGAATCTCTTTAACGATAAGAGAGTAGGAAAATGCTGATATTGACGCGGGAAATTGGCGAAACATTCTCTATTGGCGATGACATCACCGTACAAATCCTGGCCATCCAGGGCAATCAAGTACGGTTTGGAATCACTGCGCCCAGCCACATCAAGGTGCATCGGGCCGAGGTGTACCGACGCATTGCCCAGCGGTTGTCGCAGCCGCGCGGGGAAATAGCAGGAGAACGTCGGCCTTGAGACAGTGACGCTTCAGTCGAAGAATTCCTTGGGCACTTCATGCTTGAGCATCAGCTGGCACTGATGGCTTTCCAGATCAAAGAAAATCACCGCCTGGCCTTTGCTCAGCGCATGCCGCACGCGCAATACGCGGGTTTCCAGAGGCGTGTCATCGCCGTTGTCGGTACCTTCGCGGGTGACGAAATCTTCGATCAGGCGGGTGAGGGTGTCGGCTTCGAGTTGGTCGTAGGGGATCAGCATGAGAGTTCTCGGATCAATTCCCGGCGATGATAGTGCACGGGGCTTGTTGGAGCGAGCGGCGACCGGTGCTGCTGCTGCTGCTGCGCGACGGGGAATCTTCTCCGGATGAGTGTCGCCTTCGCAAGCAAGCTTGCTCCCACAAATCGTGCACCTGTGGGCGAGCTTGCTCGCGAAGAGGCAGTGGACTACTCGACCTCTTCCCGGTTTTGCCCAATCAGACTGTCCACCGCTGGCACGCGGGTGTCGGACTCCATCTGTGCGTCGTGTTCAATCTGATGGCTGAATTTCTCAAGGGAAGCGGTGGCCGGTTTTGCGTCGCTGGCGAAGACTGGCGGGCTGAGCATGTAGGCGCCCAGCAAACGGCTCAGGCCGGCGAGGCTGTCGATGTGCGTGCGCTCGTAGCCGTGGGTTGCGTCGCAACCAAAGGCGAGCAGGGCGGTGCGGATGTCATGCCCGGCGGTAACCGCCGAATGGGCATCGCTGAAGTAATAGCGAAACATGTCGCGGCGCACCGGCAGTTCGTTTTCAGCCCCCAGGCGCAACAAGTGCCGGGACAGATGGTAATCGTAAGGCCCGCCCGAATCCTGCATCGCAACACTGACTGCGTGCTCGCTGGAATGCTGGCCCGGCGCAACCGGCGCGATATCAATGCCGACGAACTCGCTGACATCCCACGGCAATACGCCCGCCGCGCCGGTGCCGGTTTCTTCGGTGATGGTGAACAGCGGGTGGCAATCGATCAGCGGTTCGGCGCCGCTGTCGACGATGGCTTTGAGCGCTGCGAGCAATGCTGCCACGCCTGCCTTGTCGTCCAGATGGCGCGCGCTGATATGCCCGCTCTCGGTGAATTCCGGCAGCGGATCAAAGGCCACGAAGTCGCCAATGCCGATCCCCAGGGATTCGCAATCGGCTTTGGTCGTGGCGTAGGCGTCGAGGCGCAGTTCGACGTGATCCCAGCTGATCGGCATCTCGTCGACCGCAGTGTTAAATGCATGCCCGGACGCCATCAGCGGCAGCACGCTGCCACGGATCACGCCGTTGTCGGTGAACACGCTGACCCGACTGCCTTCGGCAAAGCGGCTCGACCAGCAGCCAATCGGTGCCAGCGACAAGCGTCCGTTGTCTTTCACTTCGCGCACGGCGGCGCCGATGGTGTCCAGATGCGCAGAAACCGCGCGGTCCGGGCTGTTTTGCTTGCCCTTCAAGGTGGCGCGAATAGTCCCGCGCCGGGTCAGTTCGAACGGGATGCCCAGTTCTTCAAGACGCTCGGCGACGTAGCGCACGATGGTGTCGGTAAAGCCGGTGGGGCTTGGAATCGCGAGCATTTCCAACAGGACTTTCTGCAGGTAATTCAGATCCGGTTCGGGAATTTTTCTTGCAGCGGTCATTGGGGTACTCCTGAAATGCGGGGGCCGTATTCGTAGGAGCGGATTTATCCGCGAGGAGGGAGGGTCAGCCAGGCATCATGGATGCGTGACACAACACACTCCCGGATAAATCCGGTCCTACAGGTTACGAATGCACAGGCAAACTGTGCGGGAACAGCAGATCGACGAAGCGTTCTGCCGTCGGTTGCGGTTCATGGTTGGCCAGACCAACACGTTCGTTGGCTTCGATGAATACGTATTCGGGTTGATCGGCAGCCGGGACCATCAGGTCCAGGCCGACCACCGGAATGTCCAGCGCCCGCGCGGCACGAATCGCCGCGTCACTGAGCACTGGATGGAGGATGCCGGTGACATCTTCCAGGCAGCCGCCGGTGTGCAAATTGGCCGTGCGGCGCACGGCCAGGCGCTGGTCCATGGGCAGGATGTTGTCGTAGTCGAAACCTGCGTCGCGCACAGTGCGTTGGGTTTCTTCATCCAGTGGAATCTTGCTTTCGCCGCCAGTAGCCGCTGAGCGACGGCGACTTTGCGCCTCAATCAACTGGCCAATCGTGTGCCGACCATCGCCGACCACTTCTGCCGGACGCCGAATCGCTGCCGCCACCACTTCGAAACCAATCACCACGATGCGCAGATCGAGGCCTTCGTGGAAGCTTTCCAGAATCACCCGCGAGTCGAACTGGCGGGCACGTTCGATGGCATCCTGCATTTCTTCCGGGGTGCGCAAATTGACCGCGACGCCCTGGCCTTGCTCACCGTCCAGCGGCTTGACGACGATCTGCCGGTGTTCTTCGAGAAACGCCAGATTCGCTTCGGTTTCACCCGCGCGTTGCTGGGCGGGCAGGTTGAGCCCGGCAGCTTTCAGCGCCCGATGGGTCATGCTCTTGTCCTGGCAAAGGGTCATGCTCACGGCGCTGGTCAGGTCGCTGAGGGATTCCCGGCAACGAATCCGTCGGCCGCCGTAGGCCAGGGTGAACAGGCCGGCTTCAGCGTCGTCGACCTGAACTTCAATCCCGCGTCGGTGCGCTTCTTCGACGATGATCCGCGCATAGGGATTGAAATCCCCCAGCGGACCGGGGCCGAGGAACAGCGATTCGTTGATGCCATTCTTGCGCTTGATGGCAAAGGTCGGCAGGTTGCGAAAACCCAGCTTGGCGTAAAGCGCCTTGGCCTGTTCGTTGTCATGCAGCACCGACAGGTCGAGATAACTCAGGCCACGACTCATGAAATGCTCGATCAGATGCCGCACCAGCACTTCGCCGACACCGGGCCGCGTGCACTGCGGATCAACGGCCAGGCACCACAAGCTGCTGCCTTTTTCGGGATCATTGAAGGCCTTTTGATGATTCAGGCCCATGACGCTGCCGATCACCGCGTTGCTGCTTTCGTCTTCAGCGATCCAGTACACCGGCCCGCCCTGGTGACGCGGGGTCAGCAATTCAGGGTCAATCGGCAACATGCCGCGCGCCAGATACAGATTATTGATCGCCTGCCAATCGTTGCTGTTCTGTGCCCGACGGATGCGAAACCCGCGATACACCCGCTGCGCCGGCCGATAATCGCTGAACCACAGGCGCAACGTGTCGGACGGGTCGAGGAACAACTGTTGCGGCGACTGCGCCAGCACTTGTTGCGGCGCGGCGACGTACAGCGCGATGTCGCGCTCGCCGGGTTTTTCATTGAGCAGCTCGTTGGCCAGGCTCGCCGGGTCCGGATAGGTGTGCCCAATCAACAGTCGACCCCAGCCGCAATGCAGCGCCAGCGGTTGCGCATCGATTGGGCTGCCATCTTCGGCAAGGCGGGCTTGCAGACGTTCATACGAGGGCGATTGGCCGCGCAACAGGCGTTGGCTGTAAGCCGTCGAATTCTGTTTCATCAGATCAAAGTCCTTGTTCGCTGAGCCACAGGTTCAGCGCCGCCAACTGCCAGAGTTTCGAGCCGCGCAGCGGGGTCAATTGGCCTTGGGGGTCGGTCAGCAATTTATCGATCATGGTCGGGTTGAACAGACCGCGATCCTGGCTTGGATCGAGCAGCAGCTCGCGCACCCAATCCAGGGTGTTGCCTTGCAAATGCTTGAGGCCCGGCACCGGGAAATAACCCTTCTTGCGGTCGATGACCTCGGAAGGGATGACCATGCGTGCGGCTTCTTTCAAGACTTGCTTGCCACCGTCCGGCAGCTTGAACTTGCCGGGAATGCGCGCCGACAGTTCGACCAGGCGGTAATCCAGAAACGGCGTGCGCGCTTCCAGGCCCCAGGCCATAGTCATGTTGTCGACCCGTTTGACCGGGTCGTCGACCAGCATCACCGTACTGTCCAGACGCAAGGCTTTGTCCACCGCTGCATCGGCGCCGGGCTGGGCGAAATGTTCGCGCACGAAATCACCGGCGGCGTCATTGGCAGTCAGCCATTTTGGCTGCACGGTGGCCTTGTACTCGTCATAACTGCGGTCGACGAACGCATCGCGGTAGGCGGCAACCGGGTCGCTGGCGCCGTCCACCTGTGGGTACCAGTGATAACCGGCGAACAACTCATCAGCACCCTGGCCGCTCTGCACCACTTTGCAATGCTTGGCGACTTCCCGCGATAACAGATAAAACGCGATGCAGTCGTGGCTGACCATCGGCTCGCTCATGGCGCGGAACGCCGCAGGCAGTTGCTCGATGATCTCGCTTTCCTGAATCCGCAATTGATGATGGTTGGTGCCGTAATGCTTGGCGATCAGGTCCGAATACTGGAACTCGTCGCCACGTTCGCCGCCTGCATCCTGAAAACCGATGGAGAAAGTCGACAGGTCTTCGACACCCACTTCGCGCAGCAGGCCGACCAGCATGCTCGAATCGACGCCGCCGGAAAGCAGCACGCCGACATCCACCGCCGCCCGTTGACGGATCGCCACGGCTTCGCGAGTGCTGTCCAGAACCCGGTCGCGCCAGTCTTCCAATGTCAGGTTGGTTTCGTCGGCATGGGGGCCGTAAGGCAGGCGCCACCAGACTTTCTGCTCGGTCTTGCCCGTTGCGTCGATGCGCATCCAGCTGGCGGGCGGCAGTTTTTCAACACCGGCCAGCAGCGTACGCGGCGCAGGCACAACGGCATGGAAGTTCAAGTAGTGATTGAGCGCGATTGGGTCGAGCAGACCGCTGATGTCGCCGCCTTTGAGCAGCGCGGGCAGCGTCGAGGCAAAACGCAGGCGTTTGTCGGTGCGCGACAGGTACAGCGGCTTGACGCCCAGTCGGTCGCGAGCGATGAACAGCTCTTGCTTGTCGCGTTCCCAGATGGCGAAGGCGAACATGCCGTTGAGCTTGGGCAGCATGTCCACGCCCCAGGCGTGATAACCCTTGAGCAGCACTTCAGTGTCGCCGCCGGAATGGAACTGATAACCCAGGCCTTCCAGCTCGGTCCGCAATTCCGGGAAGTTGTAGATGGCGCCGTTGAAGGCCAGGGACAAGCCCAGATGGCTGTCGATCATCGGCTGCGCCGAGCCGTCCGACAAATCCATGATTTTCAATCGACGATGACCAAGAGCAACCGGCCCCTGGCTATGAAATCCCCACGCATCCGGGCCGCGAGGCGCCAGCTCATGGGTAATTCGTTCAACTGCGGCTAGATCCGCCGGTTGATGATCAAAACGTAATTCACCTGCTAATCCGCACATAAGTCCTTACCGGTTATCCGTTGGGGAAGGTGGCCGGGAAATGTGGCCACCCAGAAACTGACCTATGTGAAACGGGGTAGTTTTAGATCAATCGGTTATAAGGCAGCGATTGGGGATAAGCCTATTGACCCGTTGGAACGAGGCTTGCCCGCGAAGGCATCGATATAGACGCGGAAATTTCGGAGATGGAGATAAGGACAGGACCATTCGCGGGCAAGCCTCCAACGGGCTGCATTCAATACCCCGTCATCTCCAGATACCCGACACCTTGATGACTGCCGCTGACCGTTACCGGACCTTCCCAATACGGAATGCGCAAATCCATCCACGCCTTGCGATTGAGCGCGGCGGTGGTGATTTCCAGACCCTTGCCGGGGATTTTCACCGACCAGCGGGTCGGCATGCTGTGTCCGGCGACTTGCGTGGTTTGCAGCGGCGTCAGGCTGATGTCCTGCGCATGCAGCAACTGTGTGCTGCCGTCTGCCGCGATCCAGGTTCCGGTCAGGTACGGTTCGCCGTCCTTCTGGCGCATGCGGTAAAGCATCAGCGCGGAGCCGTCGTCCAGATGCACCGAGAACCAGTCCCAACCCGTTTGGTTGGCGGTCAGCGGCTGGCTGCTCCATTCGCGGTCCAGCCAGGCCGGGCCGCTGACGTGCCAGGTCTTGCCGTCGATTTGCAATTCGCCGTCGGTCTGGAAAAACGGCTGGCTGTAGTAATACGACGCCTGGCCTTGCTCGGATTTCTGGCTGAAGCCCTGTTGGCCTTGCAGAACCAGCGGCTGTTGCGCCTTGAGCGTCAATCGATAGGCAAAGCGTGGATCTTTGGCAGTGAGTTGCATGCTCGCCAGCGGGTTCGCGTCTGTTTTTGCATCGGGCCCGGATGAAGTGCTGCGCAGTGCCCAGTCGTCGATCCAGGCCGCAAAGGGTGCAGTGTTCACGCCAGCCTGCTCGACGCCGCCCCGGGCGTAACGTTCGGCGGCGAAATGTTGCGTCGCTGAAGTGACCGCCGCGTGGCCCATCCAGATCGTGCCGTCGTTCCAGCCGCTGCCGGTTTGCCCGGCGCGCAGGGCGTTACGAAACAGCGTCCATTGCACGCCGAAGCTCTGCCCCTGATCGTCCTTGAGGTTGGCGGTGATGTACCACCATTCAATCCGATAGCCGGCGTGCGGGCCGTGATCAGCCGGGAATATGAACGGCCGCCCCGGTGTCACCTGGGCAAACTGCTCAGCCTTGTCCGCCAGCCCGGCGAAACCTTCTTCCGGCGCGGCGGGCTTGTCGCAAGCAGCGAGCAATACGCCGCTGAGGATAATCGCGAGCCAGTTACGTCTCATTGGCGAAGGTCCTCAACAAGTCGGCGGGGCGCGTGCGGTACAGCTTGAACAGCGGCCATGCCGAGGCGAGCAGGGTAGCGAGCAGCGCCAGCGCCGCCAGTTGCGCGAGTTGCGCCGGGAAAATCTGTAACGGCAGCCGCCAGCCGAAGGCCTGCACGTTGATTACCGCATCCAGGCACCAGGCCAGCAGCAGCCCCAGTGGCAGGGCGAACGCAAGAGTCAGCACCGCCAGCAACCAGGTCTGGCCCAGATTGAGCAGCATCAGTTGCCGTCGTGTCACACCCAGCGCCCACAGCGGCGCGAGTTGGCCGAGGCGGCTTTGACTCTGGGTCAGCAGGCTGATGAACAGCGCAATGCCCGCCACCCCCAGCGTCAGGCTGTTCAGCGCTGCGGTCGCGGCGAAGGTGCGTTCGAAGACTTGCGTCGACCAGCCCTTGAGCTGGCTCTGGTCGATGATGTGGTTGTCGTCCAGTTTGAAGCGATCCTGCAGCTCGCGCACCAGCGGCGGGACGGCGGTCGGAGCGATGCGCAGATTGAATCGGGAAGGCGCCAATTGCGGCCAGTGACTGAGAAATCGTTGCGAGTTGACCAGCAAGTGGCCCTTGGGATTGCCGTAGTCGGCGTAGATACCGACGATGCGCGGCGACCACAGGCCATCGGGCGTCGCGATGCTGACGGTATCATTCAGTCCCAGCTTCAGGCGGCGCGCCAGTTGCTCGCTGATCATAACCGTGTCCTGGCGGGCCAGTTGCGCCCACGGATCACCCGCTGCCGCTTCGAGCAGCGGCCAATGTTGCCGGTAGGTCGGATGGTCGATCACGCCAAACAAGTCGGCAGGCCAACCCTGCAACTGAATCGACACCTGCCAGTTGGGCAACACCGCAGTGACGCTGGGTTGCTGATTCAGCCAGGCCTGCAATTGCGGCGCTTGCGCGGGTTCTTGCGGCGTGACGTACAGCTCGGCGGTCAGGCGTTGTTCAAGCCAGTTGCCGAATGTTTCGCGAAAACCGGACGTCATGCTGCCCGCGCCGATGTTCGCCGCCAACGCCAGCAGCAGGGCCATCAACGCCAGGCTCAAGGCGGGTAATTGCTGGCGGCAATCGGCAAGAAACCATTGGCCCAATACGGATCGACTGCGGCCCAGCAGCAGGTTGATCAGGGCGTTGAGCAACACCGGCAAACCTAGCGCAGCGCCCAGCAACAGCGCGGCCATGAGTACAAAACCGCTGGCGAGGCTGTCACCCAATATCAATGCAGCCAAGGCGATGACGGCTGCGCCGCTGGCAACCCAGGCTTGGCGACGTAGCCAGCGGCCGTGGGCCTGATGCCATGCCTGGGGATTTGCCAAGGCCAGCAAAGGCATGCGCGCAGCACGCAGCAAACTGTTCGCGCCGGCCAGCAACGCGCCCAGCACGCTCAGGCCCAGACCGCTCAGCCACCACCACGGGCTCAGCGTCAGTTGGCCCGCCACTTCCGCGCCGTACAACCCGCGCAGACTGGCGGCCACATCCGGCAGCAGCAGGCTCGCCAGCCAATAACCGCTGGCTACGCCCAGCACACCGCCGAGCAGTGCCAAAACGCCCAGTTCGACACCCAGCGCGGTGATCAATAGACGAGCGCTGACGCCACAGGCGCGCAAATTGCGCAGCAGCCCGCGACGCTGCTCAAGGGCCAGGCCGATGGCGGCATGCACGATAAACAGACCGACCACAAACGACAGGAAACCCAGCGCATCGAGGTTCAGGTGGAAGCTTTCGGTCAGGCGCGCCAGATTGTTCTCTTCGCCGCTTTTCTTCAGCAGCAGTTGGCCGTTCAGTTCAGGCGGCAGCACTGGATTGCCAGCGGCGAATTCCTTGTCCAGCAACAGCCGCGAAACCTGCCCAGGCAAACCGAGCAGTGGTTGCGCGAAGCCGATGTCCATCAACAGCACGCCCGGCGCCATGCCGATCTGACTGTGCAGTGGCGGCAAGGCTTGCCCGTCAAGCGTCAGGGGTTGTTGCCCTTCGTGCAGGCCCAGCGCCTCCAGGGTCTGCGGCGCTATCCAGGCACGACCCGGCGGGGTGAAGAAGGCGACGATCTGTGTCATGTCCAGAGTTTGCCCGGCAAGCGCCGAACCCGCGGGCAGGGAAACCGGTTCGATGCCCATCACCCGCACGCGGCGCTCTTCCAGCCCTTGCAGCATGATTCGACCTTGCACCACCGGCGATACCGGCCAGCCTGCACGACGCAGGCTGACGAATAGATCCTGAGTAAACGGCGCGCCGTTCGCGGTGGACAGGCTGGTCTGTGGCTCGCCGCCGATCAACTGGCTGGCCTGGGCGTAGCTTTGGCGCGCCTGACTGTTGAGGGCCTGCACGCCGGTGAGCAGCGCGGTGGCCAGCCACAACCCGGTCAGCACGCTGAAAAACTGCACCGGATGGCGCCGCCAGTGGCTGAGCAGGGCGCGCAATGTCCAGTAGAAAACCCGCATCTCAGCGCTCGCTCTCGGCCGCCAGACGACCCAGATGCAACACCACTTTCTGCGCCAGTCGCTCGGCAACCCGTGGGCTGTGCGTGACCATCAACAGGCTGGTCGGACTGTCCTGTAAAAGATCCAGCAGCAGTTGCAGCACTTCATCGCTGGTGGCTTCGTCGAGGTTGCCAGTGGGTTCGTCAGCCAGCAGCAATCCCGGACGCGACGCCAGCGCCCGGCCGATTGCCACGCGCTGTTGCTGGCCACCGGAAAGTTGCTCGGGATAACGCTTGAGCAAATCGCCAAGGCCCAGGCGTCCCACCAGTTGCGCCTGCCACTGTGGGTCAAAACGGCCGGCCAGCCGCGCCTGGAACGCCAGGTTGTCCTCGACCCTCAGGCTGCCGATGAGGTTGAACTGCTGGAACACCAGACCGATTTCGGTACGCCGCCAGTTCGCCAGCTGTGCTTCGGTCATGCGCTCCAGGCGCTGGCCGCTGACTTCAATCAGCCCGCTGTCGGCCTGATCCAGCCCGGCCACCAGATGCAGCAAGGTGCTTTTGCCACTGCCGGATTCGCCCATCAACGCCAGGCTGCTGCCGTTTTCCAGACGCAGATCAACCCCGCGCAATACCGCCAGCGGGCCTTGAGCGGTGGCATAGCTCTTGAAGACGTTTTTTACCTCAAGCATCGGCAGGCTCGATTCCAGGACGGGAGTGAAGGGGCAGGATAGCGGCTTTGCCGGATCCGTAGGAGGGGACTTGTCCCCGAAGGCGGTTGGTCGGCCAGCGGGAGAATCTGAAATTAACATCGCTTGTGCTGGCGCCTTCGGGGACAAGTCCCCTCCTACCGGTTTCGGTGCCGTGGCACCTCACCTGCCCCGAATCAGCTCGCGCAACATGAAGCGGTTCGGGTGGCAGGCTTCGGCGATGCTGCGGGGCAGCGGCAAGGGTTCGTCGGTCAGCCAGGCGGCGAGCAGTTCGGCGCACAACGGCGCGGTGATCAGGCCTCGCGAGCCATGGCCGCTGTTGATGTACAAACCATCCAGCCACGGGCAGGGCGCGTCCGGCACTTGACGGGCGTCTTTGCCCAGCGCCGCGTATGTCTGGGTAAACGCGTCCTTGTCTGCCAGGGGGCCGACGATGGGCAGATAATCCGGGCTGGTGCAGCGAAAGGCCGCGCGGCCTTGCAAGTCTTCTGGCGCCAGGCGGTGTGCGCCAAGTCGCTCGACCAGATCCTCGGATATCTCCTGCAACAGTTGCAGATTGCCCAGGTGATCGGCGGCGGTGGTGTTCAGGTCCTCATTCTTGAAATCAAAACTGGCGCCCAAGGTATGTTCGCCCAGGCGCGGCGGGGCAACGTAGCCTTCGGCGCAAACCACCGTGCTCAACGCCTGGCTGGCCTCGGTCTGCGGCAAGCGGGTGATTTGCCCGCGAATGCGTTTGAGTGGCAATTCAGCGCTGGCCGGGAAGCGCTTGATATCGGCCGCGCCCGCCAGAATCACCACCGGCGCGCTGTCCAGCAACACCTCGCCATCCCAGGCTTGCCATTGATCGCCAGCACGGCGCAGCTCGACCACCTCGCGATGCGGTTGCAGTTGAATGTTCGGGTGCGTCGCGTGGGCACGGCACAGCGCTGGCGGATGAACCCAGCCGCCTTCCGGAAAAAACAGTCCGCCGCTGTTGAGCGTGATACCGCTGCGGGCTTGCGCGTCGGACTTATCCACAAGCTGCAACAGTTCTGGACTGAACGCCTCGGCCAGTTGCGCCTGGCGCTGCGCTTCCTTGTCGTTGAACGCCAGTTGCAGCACGCCGCAGCCGTCCCAGTCGATGCCGCGTTGCAGACGTTCGAGGGCGCGGCGCGTGTAGCCGAATCCGCTGAGGATCAATTGCGACAACGCGGTGCCGTGCGCCGAGAGTTTCAGATACAGCACGCCCTGAGGATTGCCCGACGCTTCCTGGGCCACCTCGGCATGCCGCTCCAGCAAGCTGACTTGCCAGCCCCGCGCGGCAAGGCTGGCGGCAGTCGTGCAACCGGCCATGCCGGCGCCAATCACCAGCGCCTTGCGTTCACCTGCATATTTCGACGGCCGGGCGAACCAGGGTTTCGCGGCGGGCATGGCCGGAGCATCTTCGGGCAAGCCGACAAACACGCCGCGCAGCACCTCCCATTTATGCCCGATGCCCGGCACGCGTTTCATTTTGAAACCCGCTGCGTTCAGCGCGCGACGAACCCAGCCAGTGCTGGTGAAGGTGCCGATGGTCGAATCCGGCGCCGCCAGCCGGGCCAGCTCCGCGAACAATTCCGGCGTCCACATTTCCGGGTTTTTCGCCGGGGCAAAACCGTCGAGAAACCACGCGTCGATCTGCCCGTCCAGCTGCGGCAGCATGTCCAGCACATCGCCGATCAGCAAGGTCAGCGTCACCCGTCCGCCGTCGAACACAAAGCGTTGAAAGCCTTCATGCACCGCCACGTATTGCCCGAGCAACTGCTCGGCGAATCCCGCCAGTTCCGGCCACAGTGTCAGTGAGCGTTGCAGGTCGGTGAGGCTCAGCGGGAATTTCTCGACGCTGATGAAATGCAGACGGGCGCCGACCGTTGCGCACTCCTCGAACAACTGCCATGCGCAGAGAAAATTCAGCCCCGTGCCGAACCCGGTTTCGCCAATCACCAGCCGGCCATGTTCGGGCAATGCAGTGAAGCGATTGCGCAGATCGTTCTGCACCAGAAACACATGCCGCGTCTCCGCCAGGCCGGATTCGGTGGAGAAATACACGTCGGAAAATTCCCGTGAATGGGGATTGCCTTGTTCATCCCAGTCGATTTGGGCGTGGCGGGTAACGGTCATGTCGGTCGGGCCTGTGCGCGGGGGGCAGCATCTTAACGGCTATTAATTATTTATACCTTGGCGCCGCGCAATAGCTGGTCAGCTCTCGCTTCTTTTCTTCTTGATAAGGACATTGAGCATGACCGCGATATCCGCCCAGCCCCACCAGCAACTGATCAGCGATACGCTGCCTGCATGGTACGTAGGCGCCTCGGCGCAACAACGGCAAACATTGAATAGTGACATGGTCCGTGGCCAGCAACTGCGCCAACAATGGGGCGAAACGCTGGAGCGGATCAACGCGCTGGACGAGTTTGCCCGGCCGCTGCTGATAAAAGCGTTGGACGATGAGTTCGGCCCAGGTCTGGACGTCGACACCACTTACGTCTTCAAGGACATTTACCAGCGCGGTGCGTTTGGTCAGCTGCAGCTCGCGCGCTCTGAGGTTTGCCTGCAAACACTGCTGCACGCTGCGTTGCAGAATTTCCATCAGGAAGAGGTCGATGCACCGCACCAATCGGGACGCATGCGGATCGTCGAAATCAGGCCGGTCACGGACCAGCGTTACGGCAGTTATGACGAGTACCCGCGTCATCCCATGAACATTGATCCGGGCAGGTTCATGCGGGTCTGTCGCGAACTGGATCTGGGTGGCCAATATCAGCGGCATCTGGACGCTGTGGTCGGGTCGCCCAGCGCCGACCTGTGCGGCCGCAAGGAACTCAACGCGTTGAAGGTTCAGGCGCACATTGCCTATATGCGCGAGGACATTTCCGAAACCTTTTATAACCACCTGCTGGCGCTTCCCGAGCGCGGTAGAAGCAGCGCGCTGGATTACGGCTGCCTGACAATCTGCGGTTTCAGCGTGCGTGACATTCTGATTTTCACCCTCAAGGGTGCCAAAGCCTGCGTCATCTACGTCCCCGGCGAACCGGTTCAGGGCATGAAAGAGTTCAGCTCCTTCGAACAGCTCAAGAGGCTGTTGAACCGCAGGTTTACGCCGGGTTATTGCAAGCGCTTCATGAACCGCTTTATCGCGCAACGCAGCAAGGCGGCTTTTTACAGCAAGGTGGCGGATCGTGTCGCCCCGGCCCGACTGCGCTTCGATCCTGATGACAACACCCTTATTCCGCGCTTGATCCATATCCGTGAAATCGACGCTGATTTCGATCTGGATATCGAGCTTGATGAAATGCCGTACGACCTGTTCGGCCATTTCTATTTCCAGAAAATGCTGCGCATCAAGGACGATGCCCGTGTGCTGGCAGTGCCCACCGGCGACGAAGATGAAGCGTCGCGTCGGGCTCGATTGTCCGGATACTTGTCCCTGGGTTTGAACGCGGTGAACCTTGCCGCGCTGTTCGTGCCCTTGCTGGGCGAGGCGATGATGGTGGTGGCCGGTGCGCAATTGCTGACCGAGACGTTTCAGGGGATCGACGCCTGGAGTCACTCGGACATGAATGAGGCGCTGGATCATTTGGGCAGCGTCGCGGAAAACCTCGCGTTCATGGCCGCGTTCGGTGCGCTGATCAAGGCAGGACAAGCGCCAGAGATGCCACCGCTCAAGCGGTCTTCTTTTATCGAAAAAATGGTCCCGACCAGGCTGCCAGGTGGCGAGACGCGTTTGGCATCCCCGGATCTGACACCCTTCGCCCACGATACTTATCTGGCCGACACACCGCTGCCGGGCGCGGCCGATGTTGTGCAACGTTCAGCGCTGGACCAGGAAATCCACAGGTTCCACCGGCAGATCAACGACGTCGCCAGCTTCGCCTCGGCCGACGCGCAGTTGCAAATGGAGCTATTGGTTACATTGCCGGGCTGGCCTGTCGGGCGGCCTATTCATGTGCTTGATGCTCAGGGCCTGAAAATCGCTGAATTTGGCTCGGGAACGTTGCCGTCGGCTCATCCCAACCGTGTGCCGAGCCTTGAACCGTTGCCGGTGCGGCAAACCCGGATCGCCGAAGGCCAGCTTCTGCAAGCGGTAATCGAAGGGTTGGGCGAGGGCGGGCAAAACCGCGTCTTTGGTCGCGCGACGCCCCGCACGCCGGAGAATCTGGCGGCGCACATTGCGCGTTTCGCCGAGGGTCGCTCTGCGTGGCTGTTTGACCGGCTGTACCAGCGCCGGGACGTGAGCAGCGATCCGCTGGTCAACCTGATCAAACGCGACTTTCCTTCACTGCCGGTAACGGACGCCCGGGAATTGCTGTCCCGCGCCTCTGCGGAACAGATCGCTGGCATGACCGCCACACAGCGCGTGCCTTTGGAAATCGCCGGCAAGGCCCATGGTTATGTTCAGCAGATCCGCATTGATCGTGCGCTGGAAGGTTTTTGCCTGGCGTCCAAAGCGGATAACCCCGACACGCTCAAGGTGTCGTTGGCGTTGCTGGGCGATCTGCCGGGCTGGCCCCGCGACCTGCGTCTTGAGGTTCGTGATGGCGCCTGGAACGGTGAAGAGATCGAGAGCCTTGGCAAACCTGACGCGCCGCAGCGCCGGGTGCTGATCAAGCGTGGCCTGGCGTTTCAGGCAGTTGACGCTCTGGGCACTGAACCGGGCCTCGCCAGCGGTGAACAGGACAATTTCTTTTCTGCCGTGTTGCACGCATTGCCCGACGCGTCGCGACAGGCCATCGGTTTGCCGGGCGCCATGACGGATGCCTCTGCATTGCGCAATCGCATTATCGATGCCGCGTTCGGGGATCGCCGTCGCGTTTCGAAAATCCTCCGGCAGTGGGCGCTCAGGCCCCGAGTACGCTGGCCTGAACGACTGGCCGACGGACGAATGGGCTACAAATTGAGTGGCAGGGGGCAGCTGAACCCGGAGGCTCAGCGATTGGATGGATACGCCGTTACCAGGCGCGAGTTAATCGCTACGTTGCGCAGGTTGTACCCGGAAGCACCTGATATTGAGGGATACCTGTTCCGCAGCCTGGTGAGCAACGGCAACGATGTGCAGGCCTTGCTGAACACCACCCTGGAAAATCAGCAGGCATTTAATCTGCTTCGTTCCACGCTGGAAGGCTGGGTCGAGGTCGGTGAGGCAACGCAGACGGCCGCACGACGTTCCGTCGCCGAGGCGATCAGCCATGGCTGGCGCTCCAGTCACCTGAACTCGCCGCTCAGTGATCGTGGGCTGGTGCTGGCAGCGGTTGATTTCTCCCTGCTGGAAGATTTGCCGCAATTGCCCGAGCATTTCAGTGTAATCAGAAGGATCACCCTCGATAACATCGCCGCGACAGGTGATCAGGTGAGCCGGTTCCTGCAGCGGGTTCGACAGGCCACGCGCCTGGAAATCCTCGGTCCCGGACTCAGCCGCGTTCCCGAAGGGCTGGGCGTGTTATCCCGATTGACCGAATTATCCTTCGAGGACGCGGGGCTGATCATCGATCAGGCGGCCATGAACCAGTTCATGGATCTGCCTGAACTAAGCATGCTGGACCTGTCAGGCAATACGCTGGGCGAGCTGACGGACACCAGTCGCCTGCAGATCAGAAGGCTGTACATGTCGAACATGCAATTGACCCAGTGGCCGGAGTGGACCAACGATCTTGCGCTGAATGTGCTGGATGTCAGCGGGAATCAGATCGTGCATTTACCCCAGTTCCTGATCGATAACGAGCAGGGCCCCATGTTTCAGCTGACGGTTTATGGCACTGACAACCCCTTCGATCATGATGAGCTGCTTGCATGCTGGTTGAACCAGCGCAACAGCAATATCTATGAACTGGAATACGATTACCCGGACAGCATTCGTGATCTGGCGCGCACACCAGCGTCCTCGTAAGCGGACACCGATGACTATTCATCGGACGATGACAGCCCCTCGCACAGCCACTCCGTTAGCCATTCGTCTCATTCAGCAGCGACGGCTTCGGTGGACATCTGGATCGTGGAAGGACGCACGGAACTCAACTCCAGAATCTGCGCGGCCTGGAACGTTGTAGAGCAGGCCGGTGACGCACCGAATTTGTTGGTGTTGCTGCAAAGGCTAAGGGAAAGCCGGGATTTCAATCGGGTCCATGAAGAACTGGCCAGTGATGTCATGCGGGTACTTGAGGCCGCAGCGGAGAATGCCGGGCTGCGGGCTGAGCTGGAAATCATGGCCAATGATCGGCTGTTCGGTGCTGATCAGACCTGTCAGGACGGCTCGCGATTGATCTTCAGCGATATTCAGGTTGCGGTGTACGCCGAGGCCGCATTGCAGGACGTACCTGAAGCGCAGCAGACGCAAGTGTTGTTAGGCGTGATTCGCAGCCTGTTTCGCCTGAATGAAGCTCAGGTCATTGCTGATGTCGAGATCGCTGCCCGGGAAGCGCGTAACGTGCGTATCGATCACGCCGAAGTCCGCATGGCTTACCGCATCGGTCTGGCCAATGAACTGAACCTGCCGGGGCAACCTGTCAGCATGGTCTGGGATCGAATCGCTGCCGTGGAACACCGGAGCATTCTCGAGGCCGGGCGTGTCATCAGGCAGCGCGAAGCCGGACCGGCGTTTCTCGAATACGCCGTGGCGGATCGACGCTGGACCGAGCGCCTGCGTAGTGAGTATCAAGCGGATCTGGAGCGCGTTACGGCATCGGTTCGGGCGGAGCAGGACGCACTGCTGGAGCATCCGCCAATCGATATGGCAGAAAACCTTCGTCGTCATGGCGCCATTTACGAGCGTCTGAATGACGCCCATGCGGCGAACGATCCTGCTGCCCTGGCAGCCGCTGACCGGGACCTGGCAGAGCTGAACGCCAACCCGCCTGTGGATAACGATGAATTCGACCGTCAGGGCCGGGAATTGATGGCCCGACTGGCCGCTGCGGAAAAAGCCTTGCTGGAGCAATTGACCGACACTCTGCGTCAAGACTGGTAAACGCTGCGCCGCCCAACTTTTGCTGCATAAAAGGCCCGTCATTGAAACCGGCGGGCCTTTTAATTGATCCACGAGGATCGCCAGGGCATTCAGCTGGTCTACATTAGCTGCAGACATCTGAAGAGAGCCGCTCATGTTCGAATCCGCTGAAATCGGTCACGTCATTGCCAAAGAAACCTACGACGCCGAAGTACCCGCCTTGCGTGAAGCGTTGCTGGACGCTCAGTTTGAACTCCACGAGCAGGCAGGTCGCCAGATTATCGTGCTGATCAATGGCATCGAAGGCGCGGGCAAGGGCGAAACCGTCAAGCTGTTGAGTGAATGGATGGACCCGCGCTTTATCGAAGTGCGTACCTTTGATCAGCAGACCGATGAAGAACTGGCACATCCCACGGCCTGGCGATATTGGCGGCAGCTGCCCGCGAAGGGGCGCATGGGGATTTTCTTCGGCAACTGGTACAGCCAGATGCTCCAGGGCCGGGTGCATGGCCTGTTCAAGGATGCCGTGCTCGATCAGGCAATCAATGGCTCCGAACGTCTGGAAAAAATGCTCTGCGATGAAGGCGCGGTGATTTTCAAGTTCTGGTTTCATCTGTCCAAGAAGCAGATGAAGTCGCGCCTCAAGCAGCTCAAGGACGATCCGCTGCACAGCTGGCGCATCAGCCCGCTGGACTGGCAGCAATCAAAAACCTACGACAAATTCGTGCGCTTCGGTGAGCGGGTGCTGCGCCGTACCAGCCGCGACTATGCGCCGTGGCATGTGATCGAGGGCGTCGATCCTTATTACCGCAGCCTGACGGTCGGCCGCTTGTTGCTTGAAGGCTTGCAGGCGGCGTTGAAAACACCGCAAGCCGAGTCAACTGTGGTGACGGTTCCGCCGCTGCCGCCGGGCCATGGCGATGTCACGTTGTTGAGTAATCTCGACATGACCTTGAACCTGACCAAGGACGACTACGATGAACAGTTGATCACCGAGCAGGCGCGGCTGTCTGGCAACATTCGTGACAAGCGGATGCGCAAGCATGCGCTGGTGGCCGTTTTCGAGGGCAACGACGCAGCGGGCAAAGGCGGCGCGATTCGCCGGGTCGCTGCCGCGCTTGATCCGCGCCAATACAACATCGTGCCCATTGCTGCTCCCACCGAAGACGAGCTGGCGCAGCCGTATCTCTGGCGTTTCTGGCGGCAGATCCCGGCAAAGTCCAAGTTCACCATTTTTGACCGCTCCTGGTATGGCCGAGTGTTGGTCGAGCGGGTCGAAGGATTTTGCAGCGAGGCGGACTGGCTGCGGGCTTACGGGGAAATCAACGACTTCGAAGAGCAGCTCACCGACGCCGGGATTGTCGTGGTCAAATTCTGGCTGGCGATTGACGAGAAAACCCAGCTTGAGCGCTTCCAGGCCAGGGAGAAAATCCCCTTCAAACGCTACAAGATCACCGACGACGACTGGCGCAATCGCAAGAAATGGCCGCAATACCGCGACGCGGTCTGCGACATGGTCGACCGTACCAGCACAGAAATCGCCCCTTGGACCTTGATCGAAGCCAACGACAAGCGCTGGGCGCGGGTCAAGGTATTGCGCACCCTGAACGAAGCGCTGGAAGCGGCGTTTGCGCGGGACAAGAAGAAATAACCGGGAAGGCTGCGATCAAGTGGGACCGGATTCATCCGGGAGGGCGTCGGCTCGGGCGACACATCCGCAGCGCCTGCAAACCCTTCGCGAGCAAGCTCGCTCCCACGGAACGGCTTGATGCCCGTAGGACCGGATTCATCCGGGAGGGCGTCGGCTCGGGCAACATATCAGCGGCGCCTGCAAACCCTTCGCGAGCAAGCTCGCTCCCACGGAACGCCTTGATGCCCGTAGGACCGGATTTATCAGGGAGGCGTTGGCTCGGGCAACATATCAGCGGCGCCTGCAAACCCTTCGCGAGCAAGCTCGCTCCCACGGAACGCCTTGATGCCCGTAGGACCGGATTCATCCGGGAGGCGTTGGCTCGGGCAACATATCAGCGGCGTCTGCAAACCCTTCGCGAGCACGCTCGTTCCCACGGAACGCCTTGATGCCCGTAGGACCGGATTTATCCGGGAGGGCGTCGGCTCGGGCGACACATCCGCAGCGCCTGCAAACCCTTCGCGGGCAAGCTTCGCTCCAACGGAACGCCTTGATGCCCGTAGGACCGGATTCATCCGGGAGGGCGTTGGCACGGGCAACACATCTGTGGCGTCTGAAAACCCTTCGCGGGCAAGCCTCGCTCCAACGGAACGCCTTGATGCCCGTAGGACCGGGTTCATCCGGGAGGGCGTTGGCTCGGGCAACACATCAGCGGTGCCTGCAAACCCTTCGCGAGCAAGCTCCCACGGAACGCCTTGATGCCCGTAGGACCGGATTTATCCGGGAGGGCGTTTGCTCGGGCAACATATCAGCGGCGTCTGCAAACCCTTCGCGAGCAAGCTCCCACAAATTCGCTCCCACGATTTCGTCGTGGAAATCGAGCCATCACCGCTCCCGCAGCGCCTCAGTCCGGGCTTTCAGGACCGGTTTTAGCAGGTAATCCATCACGCTCTTCTCGCCGGTGATGATGTCCACGGTGGCGATCATGCCGGGGATGATCAGCAGGGGTTTGGCGTCGTTGCCCAGGTGATTGCGATCAGTACGCACCTGGATCAGGTAGAAGCTGTTGCCCTTGTCGTCAGTGATGGTGTCGGCGCCGATCAGCTCCAGTTTGGCCGGCAGGCCGCCATAGATGGTGTAGTCATAGGCGCTGAACTTGACCATGGCTTTCTGGCCGGGGTGCAAGAACGCCACGTCTTGCGGGCGGACTTTGGCCTCGATCAGCAGGTTGTCCTCCAGCGGCACGATTTCCACCAGATCGCTGCCTGGCTGAACAACGCCGCCAATGGTGTTGACCTTGAGCATCTTGACGATGCCGCGCACCGGTGAAACCACCGTGGTGCGGGTCACGCGGTCGTCGATGGCGATGCTGTTGGCGCTGATCTTGGACAAGTCCGAGCGCTTTTCATTGAGCTCCTTCGACGCGTCGGAACGGAAGGCGAATTCCGACTCCTGCACCTTGCTCTTGATCTCGTTGATCGCCGATTCCGCGCGTGGAATCGCCAGGGTCGTGGCGTTCATGGAGCCGCGAATTTCCACGGCGCTGCGTTTCAGGCGCAGGATTTCCACAGGCGAAACCGCACCAGACCCCACCAGCGGCGTGGACATGTTCAACTCCTGCTGCACCAGGCCGAGGCTGTTGCGGTACTGATCCTGCTTGGAGCGAAACTCCGCCAGTTCCTGGGTTTTCTGCCGCAGCTGTTCGTTGAGCGTGCGTTGCTCGCTGGCCAGGCGACGTTGCCGGGATTGATACAGCGCCAATTCGTCCGCGGCCACTTGCGGCGCCTTGGCGATGACCTCATCGGAAAGCTTGAAGGGTCGGCCCTCAGCCTCGGCGGACAGGCGTTCAACCTGGGCGGTCAAGGTGTAGCGGTCCACTTCGCTTTCACCCTTGTTCGAGCGAAAGCGCGTGTCGTCCAGGCGCAGCAGGGTTTCGCCCTTGTTGACCATCTGCCCTTCGCGGACAAAAATCTCGGTGACGATGCCGCCTTCCAGGTTCTGGATGACTTGAACCTTGCTCGACGGAATCGCCTTGCCTTCGCCCATGGTCACTTCTTCGAGGACGGCGAATTTTGCCCAGACCAGCGCGGTGACAATCAGTGCGCCAATGACCCAGACGGTCACGCGGGAAGTCCGCGATGCATCCTGGTGCAAGGCGCCGGCCCGATAAGGGATGAATTCAAGGTCGTCGCGCATACGCGGGTTGAAATAACGCGGAGGTTGAGTGGTTGCCATAAATGTTGCTCCTTAAACCGAGGCTGAGCCGATCTGGCCTTTGCGCAATGCTTCGATGACCGCGTCCTTGGGGCCATCGGCGACGATCCTGCCGCTGTCCATGACCACCAGCCGGTCGACCAGGGTCAGCATCGACATGCGGTGAGTGACCAGCAGCAGGGTTTTGCCGGGCATCAGTTCATACAGATGCTGGCGCAGGACGTCTTCGCTGCCGTTGTCCATGTGGCTGGTGGGTTCGTCCAGCAGCATGATCGGCGGGTCCAGCAGCAATGCCCTGGCCAGCAGAACCGCCTGACGCTGACCGCCGGAAAGCAGCTGGCCGCGCTCGCCCACCGGCCGGTCGAAACCTTGTGGGTGACGCAGGGCCAGCTCATCGACGCCGGTGATGCGTGCGACTTCCAGCATTCTTGAATCGCTGATGTAGCGCGCGCCCAGCGTCAGGTTGTCGCGCAGGCTACCGGCCAGCAGCGGCAGATCGTGGGCGACATAGCCGATCTGTTGGCGCAGGTCAGCGATGTCCAGCTGACGCAGGTCCAGATTGTCGAGCAGCAACTGGCCTTCGTCTGGCTCATAGAAGCCCATCATCAGCCGCGCCAGGGTGCTTTTCCCCGAACCGCTGCGGCCAATGATGCCGATACGTTCGCCCGGCCGGACCTTGAAGTTGATGCCCGACAGCGCTTCCGCTCCCTGCTTGCCATAACGGAAACTCACCTGACTGAAACGAATGGCACCCAACAGCGGCGTGCGCTCCAGGGATCGCTGGGCGGCGTCACGTTCCTGAGGCAGGGACATCAACGCGTCGGTGCTTTTCATGGTCAGCTGCGCTTGCTGGTAGCGCGTGATCAACCCGGCGATCTGCCCCAGCGGCGCCAGGACCCGGCTGCCGAGCATATAAGTCGCCACCAGCGCCCCGACGCTGAGATTGCCGGCGACGATGCTGTACACCCCGGCGACGATGGTTGCCATACCGGAAAACTGCTGCACGAACAGCGTGCCATTGCTGGCCAGCGCCGCGAGATTGCGGGCGTGGCTGTCCAGTTGGGTGAGGGCGCCGTGGGTGGTTTCCCACTGATGCTGGCGCTGGCTTTCGGCGCCGCAGGCCTTGAGGGTTTCCAGGCCGCCGAGGGTTTCGATCAGCAAAGCCTGGCGTTCGGCACCCAGACTCAGGCTTTTTTGCACGGTGTCGCGCAGGCGAATCTGGATCAGCCAGGCGAACAGAATCGTCAATGGAAAGGCCAGTAGCGGAATCAGCACCAGCCAGCCGCCGAGCAGGCCGATCACTACCAGCATCAAGGCGGCGAAGGGCAGGTCGATCATGCTGGTCAAGGTGACGGCGGTGAGAAACTCCCGCAGACCTTGAAAGTCGTGAATGCTCTGGGCGAAACCGCCGACCGTGGCGGGGCGCGCCTTCATGGCCATGCCGGTGATGCGTTCGAACAGCGTCGCGGACAGGATCACGTCGGTTTTGCGGCCGGCCTGATCCAGCAAATGCGCGCGAATCAAGCGCAACGCCAGCTCGAACAGCGTGCCGACCAGCAAACCGATGGCCAGCACCCAAAGGGTCGACAAGGCCTGGTTCGGCACCACCCGATCATAGGTTTGCATGACAAACAACGGCACCATCAAGCCCAGCACGTTGATCAACAGGCTGGCGAGAATCGCATCGCTGTACAGCCAGCGCGACAGCTTCAGGGTGTCGCGAAACCAGGCTTTGACCCGTGGCACCAGCGGCGCGCGCAGGTCTTCCAGCTCATGACGCGGGCGGGCAAACAACGCCTGGCCGCTGTAGCGCTGAGCCAGTTCGTCGGCGCTGACCCATTGTTCGCCGCCTGCGCTTTCGCAAGGCAGGATCAGCGCCCGGCCGTCTTCGCCCCAACTGCGCAGCACCGCGCAGCTCTGGTTGTCGAACATCAACAGGACCGGCAAGCTCAAGGGGTCGATGGCGTTCAATTCGCGGCGCAACCAGCGGGCCTGCAAACCGGCGCGGGCAGCGGCGCGGGGGAGTAAATCCGCGCTCAGACGCTGTTGCGCCAGCGGCAGGCCGGCGCTGAGGCTGGAACGGCTTGCCGTGCAGTCGTGCAGCTTGCAAAGGATCAGCAAACCGTCGAGCAACGGGTCGTCAAAGCTTGAACGAGGGTCGAGAGGTAGAGGCAATTCCATGCTTGTCACGGGCGTACTCCCTGGGCGGATGCACTATTTCAGTTCAGGCAAGCGGGCTTCGCTTTTGACTTCCGTCAGCGCCAGCGCTTCGGCGGGCAGCACTACACGCTGCTTGCGCAGTAATTCGCCTTCGGTAGCCAGCACCCGGTACATGGCGAACTCTTCGGTGTAGCGCACTTCGGTGTAACGGCGACTGGCGTTGTACAGCTCGTTCTCACTGTCCAGCAGGTCAAGCAAGGTGCGTTGCCCGAGGCCGAACTGATCCTGATAAGCCGCGCGCACCCGGGTGGTGGTCTCGGCGTATTCACGCGCTACCGGGGTTTGTTGGCGGGCGTTGTTCATGGCGTTCCAGGCCAGGGACATGTTCTCGTTGAGCATGCGCAGCGCGTTATTGCGGATATCCATGGCCTGGCCGGTCTTGTAGGAGTCCGAACGCAGGCGCGCCTTGTCGCGGTTGCCGTTGAACAGGTTGTAATTCATCACCACGGCGGCGCGCCATTCGTTGTCGTGGCCTTCCTCGCCTTGCAGATTGTCGTTGGCGCCGACTGCCAGTTCGGCGTCGAAGCGCGGGTAAAACGGCGACTTGGCGATTTCGTATTGTTTTTCGGCGGCCTGCACATCGGCCTGGGCCGACTTCAGGTACGGGTTGTTGGCCAGCATGCTTTTCTGCGCATCGCTCAGGCTCAGCGCCACTTCACCCTTGATCGACGGTGGGGATTCCAGCTCGTCCGGCATGCGTCCCACGGCACTGAAGAAGTTCGCTTCGGCGTCGGCGAGGTCGACTTGCGCGGTGTAGAAATTGTTTTCGGCCAATGCCCGACGCGCCCGTGACTGGTCGCGGTCGGCGGTGGTGCCGACGCCGCGGTCGCTGCGCAGGCCGATCTGATCGTTGATGCGCAAGTGGGCTTGCAGGTTGTTCTTGGCCAGGGTCAACAGCTCGCGGCGTTTGAGGACTTCCAGGTACACCTCGATAGCGCGCAAGGCGAGGCTTTCCGAAGTGCCTTGCACGTAATAGGCGCGGGAGTTGACCACCGCCTTGGTGCGCCCGACTTCATTAGGGGTGTTGAAGCCATCGAACAACAACTGGCGCAGGCGTAGCTCCGACTGGGTGTAGTTCAGGGACTTGTCGTCGTGGCCGTAGAGCGCGCGAGTCGTCGGGCTGTCAACGCGCTGCCGGCCATAAGCGGCGATCAGATCCACGGTGGGTAAGTACCCGCCCTTGGCGACGTTCACATCCTCGTCGGCGGACAGTCGATTGTTCTTGCTGGCGTGGATTTCCGGGTGATTGTCGATGGTGCTTTGAATCGCATCGGTCAAGGACATGGCTTGCGCTTGGGCACAGGCCACCGCCAACACGACTGCACTGTAGAGCGGGGTCAAATCGCGCATGAGTACTTCTCCCTAAGTAGTAATGTTCAGGTCGCCATTAAAATGGCGTTTTCTGCGATGGAAACCGTATCAGGTTTGTAACATCACAGCTAAGAACAACTTTAGGCGTTGCCAAGACGTTTTTTTCATAAGCCTTATGCCAAAAAAAACTTATGCGTTTTTTTAAAGAGCAGCGATTGTTGATGGGATTGATCGAATAAATACAGGCAGTTAAGAGGTCTGAATTACAGGTATTGGCTTTGTGGCGATATTTTGACTGGTTGGAATTGGCTGATTTTTAAGGCAAATATCTCGATTATCTGAGTGTCATTATTTTGTCGTATTCGAAAATTCAGCTGTGTTGCGTAACGCGGCAGAAGCATTTTCAAGCGAATTTGTAAGGTTTACGGACCTGATTGTTGTGATTAATGGAGGAAATATGGCCAGGCTCATCGGTACGGTGCGACAAGTGGTAGGGGAAGTTTTTGCAGTTGCTGGGGACGGCACGCGCCGCGCCTTGCAGCCAGGCGATCGGCTGTTTGCAGGCGAGCAACTGCAGACCGGCGCCAATGGCGCAGTGGCGGTGCATCTGGCAGCCGGTGGCGAACTGACGCTCGGGCGCGACAGCAAGCTGCCGCTCACAGCGCAAATCCTTGCCAATCACGCCACCCATGTCGACACAGCGGACCCGATAACGCCGACCATCGCCCAGCTCACCGAAGTCCAGCAGTTGCAGCAAGCCATTGCCGCCGGTGCCGATCCGACGCAGGTCAGCGACGCGCCGGCTACCGGTCCCGACAATCCCGGCGGTGCTCCCGGCGCATTGGGCGGCGGCCATTCGATTGTGCTGCTGACGGAAGCCGGTGGCGTGGTGAACCCGGTGATCGGCTTTCCGACGGCCGGATTCACCAACGTGCCGGAGTTTCCCGAAGGGCGGCTCGACGGCTTTCGCAACGCTTCGCCCGATGCGCCGCTGGTTGTCGTGCCGCCGATCATCGAGCCGCCTGCTCAACCTCCTGAGCAACCACCGATAGAACCGCCTATCGAACCGCCCGTGGTGACGCCCCCGACCGAGCCACCGGTTGAACCGCCAACCGAGCCGCCGGTTACCCCGCCCGGTGAACCACCGGTTGAGCCCCCGGTAGAACCGCCAGTCAACCACGGCGTCGAGCTTTCCGGCGGTGCACTGACCCTGAATGAAGCGAACCTGCCGTCGGGTTCGGCCAGTGATGGCGATGCTCTGACGCAGACCGGCAGTTTCAAGGTGACGGCCGTGGATGGGCTGCAGAACCTGACCGTGGGCGGCATTGTCGTGGTCAGCGGCGGTGTGATCGCTGATTTTTCGCAACCCGTCACCACCGCGTTGGGCAATACCTTCAGCGTTACCGGTTTTGACCCGGACACGGGAGAGGTGCGCTACAGCTACACCTTGAACGGCTCGACGCCGCATCCCGACGGTGAGGGCGCCAACACCACCGGTGAGCAGATCACCGTGATTGCCACCGACGTTGATAACGACTCGGCGACCAGCACGCTGGACATCACCATCGTCGATGATTTGCCGCAGGCCGCGAACATTGAAGTTGCCGTCACCACCGAGCCGGTCTGCACCAATCTGCTGCTGATCATCGACAATTCCGAGAGCATGAAAGACCCGTCCGGCGTGAACGGCTTATCCCGCCTGGAGTTGGCCAAGCAGGCCATCAGTGAGTTGCTGGACAACTACGCTGCCATGGGCGACGTGAAAGTGCAGATCGTCTCGTTCAACAGCCAGGCCGGAGTGCTGAGTGATGTCTGGGTTGATGTCGCCACGGCGAAGAGCCTGATCAACGCGTTGGATGCAGGCAATGGCACCAACTACGATGCGGCGCTGGCGGGTGCGCAAGCCGCGTTTGTCACCGAGGGCAGCCTGGCTGGAGCGCAGAACCTTGCCTACTTCTTCTCGGACGGCAATCCAACCTTGTCGCCTACCCATAACCACCCCAACAGTCAGCCCAACCCGCAACAGGGCGACGGTATCGATCCCGGCGAGCATGACGCGTGGGTGAGCTTTCTCGACAGTCATGGCATTGATGCCTACGCCATTGGCCTGGGTACCGATATCAGCGGGACTTATCTTGATCCTATCGCCCATAACAACAATGCCCAGGGCAGCAGCGCGGTCATCGTTACCGATCTTGGCCAGTTGAGCGCGGTGCTCACCGGCACTGTGCAAGGTGGCACCAGCGGCAGCCTGCTGAGCGGTGGCACATTCGGTGCCGACGGTGGCTTTATCCAGTCCATCACTGTCGACCAGACGGTTTATTCCTACGATCCGAAAACCGGCGCCGTCACCGCACAAGGAACGGATCACGGCAGTTTCAACGCCACGACCGGCAACCTCACCGTCGTCAGCGACCACGGCGGGACGCTGGTGGTCAATGTGCTCAGCGGGGCCTTCACTTACACCCCGGCGAGCGAGACGGGCGGTGCGGCGCTGACGGAACAGATCAGCTACGTCATCAGCGATAACGACGGCGACCTGGCGGGCGCCAATCTGCTGATTCATGTTCCCGGCGGCCCCGTCGCGGATGAAGGCCCGACCGCCGTTGCCGACCACATCATCACCAACGTGCTGTCATCGAACATCGAAGTGCCAGCGGCGCTGTTGCTGGTCAATGATGTCTCGGCCAACGGCGATCCGTTGAGCGCCACGCCGACGGTATTCAACACCGGCTGGCAGGCTCCGGGTGAAGACTTCTCCGCCAGTCACCTGAAGACCATCGATTTCGACGGCACCCGCGACAAGGCCAGCAACCAGCTGAAAACGTTGGAGCGCAGCGATTTTTTCAATAACAGCGCAATGACTGCCATGGTCGTCATCACCGGATTTCTGGGCGCTTTTAGCGCTGCTCCCGCCAATGCCCACGATCAATACAGCGTTGAGTTGAAGGCCGGGGAAACCGTATCGGTCGCTGTGCATAACGCCAACGACTCGATTGGCGTGGTCTGGCAGTTGGATCAAGGGGATTTCCACACGCTGGACGGCGACGGCACATTCACCGCCGCCGAAGACGGTGTTTACCGAATCCTGCTGGTCAATCAGCCCGATCCCGGTGTCAGCGATACCGGCGAGCATTACACGCTGAACCTGTCCATCGACTACAGCGCCGTAGATACCACGCCCACTTATGAAAGCCTTTACACCGTCAACGATGCCCACGGCGGCAGCGACTCGGCGGCCGTCAGCATCGATTATCAGGAAGGCTGCACCTTGCAGGGCACCCAGGGCGATGACGTGCTGATCGGCGGCGCGGGGGATGACAGCGTGTCGGGCGGCGATGGTAACGATGTGCTCTACGGCGGCGCCGGTAATAACGACCTGTACGGCGATAACGGTAACGACGTGTTGTTCAGCGGGCCGGGCAACGATGTCATGGATGGCGGCGCGGGCAACAACACGGCCAGCTATACACTGGCGACTTCCGGCGTCACCGTCACCAGCGCCTCGACAGAGCCGCAGGACACCGGCGGCGCGGGCACCGACACGTTGTTCAACATTCAGAACCTCATCGGATCGAACTATGACGATCATTTGACCGGCGACTGGGAAGCCAACGTGATCAACGGCGGGCAGGGTAACGACGTGTTGATCGGCGCTGCCGGTGACGACACGCTGACCGGCGGGCTGGGTGCTGACACCTTTCAGTGGCTGGCGGGCGATAGCGGCCATGATCAGGTCACGGATTTCTCCATCGGCAGCGACACGCTGGACCTGTCGCAATTGCTGCAGGGCATAAACGCTACCGGGGATTCACTGGAGGATTATCTGCATTTCAAGGTGACTGGCAGCGGCGCGGATCTGGTGTCGAGCATCGAAGTTGGCCCAGGAGCAGGCGCGGCGCCGACCCAGACCATTGATCTGGCGGGGGTCGATCTGGCAACCCACTACGGCGTGACGCCCGGCTCCGGCGGCATGGTTGCTGGCGGCGCAGATACCGCATCGATCATTACCGGCATGCTGGGGGATCACTCGATGAAGGCGGATACGGTCTGACGCTCGCGCCAACGGAACGTGGCGAAAATCCGGCCTTGCCGAAACACCGGAAAGATCTGCTTTTTATTCCCGGGTCTTCTGCCGCACGATGTAAATCGTCACCAGCACCGCGCTGGTCAGCATGAAGCCGCGAGCCCAGGGAAGGGCGATCAGGTAACAGGAAAAGCCGATGCTGATCCACATCAGGCCGATGGCGTAGACCTTGCCTCTGAGGGGAATGCCGTTGCCTTCGAGATAATCGCGGATCCACGGGCCGAGTCGATTGTGATTGACCAGCCAGTGATAGAAACGCGGCGAGCTTCGGGCGAAGCAGGCGGCGGCCAGTAGTAGAAATGGCGTGGTAGGCAGGATTGGCAGGAATATGCCGATCACACCCAGTGTCACGCTCACCCAGCCGATGGCTTGCAGGGCATAACGCACGAGCCGGTTGCGACTCGTGCGGGGTGAATCTTGCGCCATAGGCGCTGACTCAGTGGTGGCGAGGCTTGAGGATCGCCGGTTTCTCGTCCGGAGCCTGGCACAGCAGGTAAAGCGCGGTCAGGGCTTCCGGGATCTGCACGATCATGTCGTCCATCAGATTGGCATCCTGGGCGATATCCGCGAACTCAGGCTGCTCGTCGAACAGGCCCGAACCGACCATGATCGGCAGCAGCATTTCGCTGACTTCTTCTTCGGCACTTTCGAACCAGGCGTTCTCACGCAGGAACACGCCTTCCATGAAGCCGATGCACCAGCCGCGCAGATCGGAATCGTCAGGCTCGTCGCCCAGATCGAGATCGCATGGCAGCTCGAATTCCTCGTCGGACGCCAACTGGCGGGCGATGTGCGCCCGCAGCTGGATCAACGTGGCTTCGATTTCTTCGCGCTGGGCATCACTTTCGTAATGCGGGGGCTCGGAGAACAATGCATCGATCCATTCACGGTCAGGAACGGTTTCGGCACAGATGGACAGGGCGGTCATGTAGCCGTGAGCGGCCACGTAGTCCAGCGCCTCGTCATGCAGCTCATCGGCATCGAGGAAGGCTTGCAGGCGGTTTAGTTGCTCAGCGAAGGACATTGAAGGACTACCTTGGAAATAAACGATGCTGAATTCTAGGCTCTGAGAGCCGTGGGCGCCAGCGGCGAGGCGGTTTGAGGTTAATTTCGACCACTCGTGTCGCTGCTGTCCTTTGCCTTTATGCGGTCGGGTATACTGCCGCGCTTTGCAGTGCAGCAGGACAATCTGGGGTTTTTATGCTCGAACAGGCACAACGCGTACTTAAAGACATCTTCGGCTATGACAGCTTTCGTGGTCGCCAGGGTGCCATTATTGAACGCGTGGCCAATGGCGGCGACGCCTTGGTATTGATGCCCACCGGCGGCGGCAAGTCCTTGTGCTTCCAGGTTCCGGGACTGTTGCGCGACGGCTTGACGGTGGTGGTATCACCGTTGATCGCCTTGATGGACGACCAGGTGGCGACGCTTGAGGAATTGGGTGTGTCCGCTGCGGCGTTGAACTCCACCCTTAGCGCCGAACAGCAGCGTGACCTGGCCAACCGGATTCGGCTGGGGGAGGTCAAGATGCTCTATCTGGCCCCGGAACGTCTGGTCCAGCCGCGCATGCTGGCGTTTCTGCAAAACCTGCAGATCGGCCTGTTCGCCATCGATGAAGCCCACTGCGTATCCCAATGGGGTCATGATTTCCGTCCGGAATACCTGAAACTGGGCCAGTTGGCCGAGCTGTTCCCCGACGTACCGCGCATCGCCCTTACCGCCACCGCCGACAAACGGACCCGTGAAGAGATCGTCACGCGCCTGCATTTGCAGAATGCCGAGCGCTTTCTGTCCAGTTTCGACCGGCCGAATATTTTTTATCGCATCGTGCCCAAGGAACAGCAACGCAAGCAGTTGCTGGCGTTCCTCTCCGAGCGGCGCAGCGACGCGGGCATCGTCTATTGCCTGTCGCGCAAGAAAGTCGACGAGGTTGCCGCGTTTCTTTGCGACAACAAGTATCCGGCGCTGCCTTATCACGCCGGTCTGCCCGCTGAAACCCGGTCTGCCAACCAGAAACGCTTCCTCAATGAGGAAGGTTTGATCATGGTTGCGACCATCGCCTTCGGCATGGGCATCGACAAACCCAACGTGCGCTTTGTCGCGCATATGGATTTGCCCAAGTCGCTGGAGGCGTACTACCAGGAAACCGGGCGCGCTGGCCGCGACGGTTTGCCGGCTGATGCCTGGATGACCTACGGCCTGCAAGACGTGGTGATGCTCAAGCAGATGCTGCAAAACTCCGAAGGCGATGAACGGCACAAGCGTCTGGAGCAACACAAGCTCGATGCCATGCTCGCCTTGTGCGAAGAAACCCGCTGCCGACGTCAGACGCTGCTGGCCTATTTCGACGAAGACATGCCCGAACCTTGCGGACATTGCGACAATTGCGTCGATGGCGTGCAAACCTGGGACGCCACCGAGCCCGCACGTCAGGCGCTTTCAGCGATTTATCGCACTGGGCAGCGCTACGGCGTTGGCCATTTGGTCGATGTTTTACTGGGCAAATCCAACGACAAGGTGCAGAGCTTCGGCCATCAGCACCTGGCCGTGTTTGGCGTCGGCAAGGGTCGCTCCGAAGGTGAGTGGCGTTCGCTGTTCCGCCAATTGGTCGCGCGCGGGCTGGCTGATATCGATCTGGAAGGCTATGGCGGCCTGCGCTTGAGTGATACGTGCCGGCCTTTATTGCGCGGCGAAGTCAGCCTTGAATTGCGTCGCGACCTGAAACCGCAAACCACCGCCAAAGGCGGCTCCAGCCCGGCCAGCCAACTGGTGCGTGGCGAAGAGCGCGAACAGTGGGAAGCCTTGCGCGCCTTGCGTCGCAAGCTGGCCGAAGAGCACGGCGTGCCACCTTATGTGATTTTCCCGGATTCCACCTTGCTGGAAATGCTGCGCAGCAAACCCGACACCTTGTCGGACATGGCCCAGGTCAGCGGCGTCGGCGCGCGCAAGCTGGAGCGCTATGGTCAGGCGTTTCTTGAGGTGCTGAGCGGCACCGCCGAGACGCCGAAAGTCGTTGCCGATGTGCGTCATGAGCTGATCAGTCTGGCCCGCGCCGGGATGACCCCGATGCAGATTGCCGGTCAGCTGCAATGCTCGGAGAAAAATGTCTACACCATGCTTGCCGAGGCCATCGGCAAGCAGCAGTTGTCGCTTGAACAGGCCCTTGATCTGCCGGAAGACCTGCTGGGTGAAGTCCAGGATGCTTTCCTTGATGGCGAAGGCGAACTGCCGCCGGTAGCGGCCATTGCCGAGCAGTTCAGCGGGCGCGTTCCGGAAGGTGTGCTGTATTGCGTGCGCGCTGCGTTGCAGTCCGAATTCGAAGTCTGACATTGGCTGCAGCCCAGGCGCTGACAGTGCTGCGACCAAAGGCCACAGCAGGAAACTTGCCACGGTCCGGGGTCCATGGTTAGCTGGCTAATAATTAGTTTCAACCATGAGTTTTCTATGCCAATGACTGATGAACATCGTTTCGGTATGCAACTTGCGCAAATCACCCGCGGGTGGCGAGCCGAGCTTGACCGACGATTGGCTGACATGGGCCTTTCCCAGGCCCGTTGGCTGGTGTTGCTGCATCTGGCCCGCTTCAAGGAACCACCGACCCAGCGCGAGCTGGCGCAAAGCGTTGCTGTTGAAGGTCCGACCCTGGCCCGTTTACTCGACAGCCTGGAAACCCAGGGGCTGGTGCAGCGTCAAGCGGTGCTGGAAGATCGACGCGCGAAGAAAATCGTCCTCTGCGACACCGCCCTGCCTCTGATTGAAAAAATCGAAGCCATCGCCACGGCGCTGCGTATCGAGGTGTTCGAGGGTATCGACGAGGAAGATCTGCGCACTTGCATGCGTGTTCATGCGCAAATTCAGGCTAACCTCGAAAGATCCTGAGGCAGGCGAGCGGCTTCTCGCTCATACTTGAGCTCTCAGGCGATCAAGCCTGCGCTTTAATTGAACATGCCGAGAAGCCTGCTTTGGTTTCCATAAGGGTCTGTATGCTGAAGAGTTTTCAGGCTGCTGCGCTGGGCTATCGTCGCCACTCCGGTCACATGGGCAAAACACTGCGCCGCACAGCCTTGCTGGCGGCCATTTCATCGCTCTCGATGCTGCATGCTTCCATCGCGTCGGCATTGGGAATGGGTGACATCACCCTGCATTCCGCGCTGAATCAGCCGTTGAACGCCGACATTGAGCTGGTCGAAACCGGCGGGCTGAGCGCCGAGGACATCGTTGCGAGGCTGGGCTCGGTGGATGATTTCGCCAAGGCCGGTGTCGAGCGGGTGTTCTTCTATAACGATCTGCGCTTTACCCCGATCATCAAGGGTAATCGCGGCGTGATACGCGTGGTTTCGACCAAGCCAGTCACCGAACCCTATCTGAATTTCCTCGTGCAAGTGATCCGTCCAAACGGCAACTTGCTGCACGAGTACACCGTGCTGCTCGACCCGGCAACCTCGCCGGCGGGCATGGCAGCGACAAGTGGCCGGAACAGGGAGGCGGCGGTCCAGGCAGCGCCTGAATCACGGATGCCCATCGCGCCGCCAGCGACTTCTCAGGACAAGCGTTATTCGGTTGCCAGCGGCGATACGCTGGACTCGATTGCCCGCCGCGTGCAGGGCAATGGTGCCAATGCTTCGGCGGCCCGGATGGCCGATGGCATTCAGGCCTTGAACCCGCAAGCGTTCACCAACGGTAAGGGCAGCGTCCTGAAAGTCGGGCAAAACCTGTTGCTGCCCGACGCCGCCGTTGTGCCCAGCGCTCGCAATGCAGCGCCGACGCCTGTTTCCGCCGCGCCAGCCAAGGCCGCCGCAGTGTCTGCCGAGGTGCAACGCAGCGCTGAACAACTGGCTACCGCTGCCGTTGAAAATCAGCAATTGAACAAAAATCTGGATGAGTTGAAAGGCCAGATCGCGGTGCTGCAAGAGCAAATGGCCGGCAAGGATCGGCAGATCGTCGGTCTGCAGACCCAGCTCTCCGAGAAAACCCCGACGTCCGCGCCAAGCGCCCCGATCATCGCGCCGTTACCCGCAAGCGCTACGCCGCCTGTGGTGGTCGAACCGCGCGAGGATTCATTGCTGTCGTCGTTGTTGCTGCCGGGAGCGATCCTGGTGCTGCTGTTGTTGCTGGCCCTGGCTTATTCGGTACGCCGCAATCGCCGCAAGCAGCAGCATTTAGCCGGCGCGATCCCGGCAGATTCGCCGCTGATCAAACCCGCGCAAGCCGCAGAGGCTTCGGTGTATGAAGCGCCGGTAATGGCCTCGCGAGTTGCCCAGCCGGAAACGTCCATGAACGCCCCTCGACCGATTACCGCTGCGCCTAAGGCCAACGCGGCTCCGGATGCGCTGGATGGTGTGAGCATTTACATTGCTTATGGTCGATTTGCCGAAGCCCTGGGGATTTTGCGCGGCGCTCTGCAGCGTGATCCACAGCGCACCGATATTCGACTGAAGATCCTTGAGCTATTGGCGGAGCAGGGCGATGCGCCAGGTTTTGCCAGTGAAGAGCAAAACGCGCTGGAGCACGGCGTCGATCCGCAAACCCTGGCCGACCTGCGCCAACGTTATCCACAGCTCAAACCCGTGGAAACGTCTGCTGCACCGCTGGTCGTACCGGCAGCTTTGGCGGCTACCCAGCTGGCTGAACCTGAACCCGCGCAACTGGACGAAACCGCCGCTGCGGCGCTAAATCCGGAGTCTGTCGACGAATTCCAGCTGAACCTCGATGACTTGTCCATGGATGCCGAATGGGATCTGGTCGATCCGTTCGACAGCCCGAAACCCTTGCGCGGCAAACCCGAGGTCGAGGAGCCGGCCATTCAGGAAGATCTGTCGTTCTCGTCAAATCTCACCGAATTGCCGGAAGTATTCGAAATACAGGACGATCAGTTCCTCAGTGATTTTTCCGATCCTGAACCTATCGTGCAATCCAACAACGATTCGCTGGACGATGCGTTTCTGGATGGCTTCATGGACGACTCGTCGGAGTTTGATTTGCTCGACATGGACGAAGCCCCGTTGAGCAAGATCAACCAGGCGCAGGTGCTGATCGACGACGGCGACTTCGAATCCGCCAGGGAACTGCTGCTGGAAGTCATGGAAGATGCCGACGAGGAGCATCAACAAATGGCCCGGGAGTTGTTGACCAGCATCAGTTGAAATCAGGGCTGCGGTAACGCCGTGCCTGATTCGGCTTCGCGAAAACCTAACGACGTTCGGGAGTTTGCTTCATGTCAGCCGTCAAACCTGAAGTTGTCATTACCTACTGCACCCAATGCCAATGGCTGCTGCGTGCTGCCTGGCTTGCTCAGGAGTTACTCAGCACGTTCTCCGACGATCTCGGCAAGGTCTCTCTACAGCCGGGTACTGGCGGGGTATTCCGCATTACCTGCGATGAGGTGCAGATCTGGGAACGCAAGGCTGACGGCGGCTTTCCGGAAGCGAAGATTCTCAAGCAGCGGGTCCGCGACCAGATCGACCCGCAACGCGATCTCGGCCACAACGACAAGCCGGGCAGCCCGGTCACTCCATGAGCCGCAAGACCCTCGCAGACTGTGTGAAAACGTCACGAGCGATGACAAGACAAGGCAAAAACCGGCGAAAAAGCGGAGTCTAGGTGTTCTAAATGAGCATTTTTCGACTGTTTTTAACGCAGTATTGTCGAGCGCAGTAGTTTTCACACAGTCTGCTCGGGTAATGAGGGGCTTGCGCTGTCACGACACTGCCACGATGCAGTCACAATCGATTAACCCAACCGGCGCATGATCCTGAAAACCCAGCCGGAGGTTGACCATGAGCAGCGCTCAGCTTGCTAAACCCAGCCGTAAGCAACGCGTCCGTACCTTGTGGATTTCCGACGTGCATCTGGGCACGCGCGATTGCCAGGCTGAACATCTGTCGGCGTTTCTCAAGCGCTATCAGGCCGACAAAGTCTACCTGGTGGGCGACATCATCGATGGCTGGAAGCTGCGCAGCGGCATGTATTGGCCCCAGGCGCACACCAATGTGATCCGCCGCCTGTTGACCATGAGCAAGCGCGGCACCGAAGTCATTTACGTCACCGGCAACCACGACGAATTCCTGCGTCGCTACTCGAAGCTGATCCTGGGCAATATCCAGTTGGTGGATGAAGCGGAGCATGTCACTGCCGATGGTCGCCGGTTGCTGGTGATTCATGGTGATCAGTTCGACGTCATCACCCGCTACCACCGCTGGTTGGCGTTTCTTGGCGATTCCGCCTATGAATTCACCCTGACCCTCAACCGCTGGCTCAATCACTGGCGGGCGAAATACGGTTATGGCTACTGGTCGCTGTCGGCGTACCTCAAGCACAAGGTCAAGACTGCCGTCAGTTTCATCAGCGATTTCGAAGAAGCCATCGCCCATGAGTGTGTCAGGCGCGGGCTGGACGGTGTGGTATGCGGGCATATCCATCACGCGGAAATTCGCCAGGTGGGTGGCGTGGAATACATGAACTGCGGGGATTGGGTTGAATCGTGTTCGGCGTTGATCGAGCATCTGGACGGCTCGATCGAATTGTTCCGCCTGGCCGATGCACATCTGCCGGCAAAGGTGCTGCCGACCGAACAACAGGTTCCGGCCAGCGAACCCGTCGTTTAGGGCTTCTGATTAAAAGGGCACCTTGCCAAGTACCATGTCGCGGTACATGACGAAATCTCCCAGCAGACTGTAGAAGGGATGCTGGAAGGTGGCCGGGCGGTTCTTCTCGAAGAAAAAGTGACCTGCCCAGGCGAATCCGTAACCGGCGACAGGCACCAGCCACAATAAGCCCCAATGACCGCCGCCCACGGCGAACGCCAGCAGGAAAATTACCAGGCTGGTGCCGATGAAGTGCAGGCGACGGCAAGTGCTGTCGCGGTGCTCAAGCAGATAGTACGGATAGAAATCGGCAAAACGGCTGAACTGTTTGGTGTTTTCCATGACTGTCGGTCCTGATTTTTGTTGGGTTCGGGGACAAGTCCCTTCCTGCCTGTTTCGGAACCCGGTAGGACCGGACTTGTCCGGGAAGCCGCCCGTGCAGGTGATGAAGCTTCTTCTGACGGTTAACAGTGACAATAAACGCCTTTTCCCGCGCCACGGCAATAGCCGTCGAACTGGACGTCAGTGGCGCCAGAATGCCGGGATGCACAGCACCAGCACCGTGATGATCTCCAGCCTGCCGAGCAACATGCCCAGGGACAGAATCCATTTTGCGGCATCCGGCAGACTGGCGAAGTTACCCGCCGGGCCAATCGTTTCGCCCAACCCCGGGCCAACTCCTGACACCGTACTCGCGGCGCCGGTCAGGGCTGTCATCCAGTCCAGCCCCAGCAACGAGAGCGCCAGTGCGATCAGGCAGATGGTGATGGTAAAGAAGAACGAGAAGGTCAGGATCGAACGCACGATTTCGTCGTCGAGACGATGGCCGTTGTACTTTTGCTTGATGACCGCCCGTGGATGGATCAACTGATGCAGGTTGGCCTTGAGCAAAATATAGGCGACCTGGAAGCGGAAAATCTTCACGCCGCCCGCCGTCGAGCCTGAACAGCCGCCAATGAAACCCAGGTAGAAGAAGAACATCAGTGCGAAATTGCCCCACAGGCTGTAGTCCCCAAGGGCAAAACCGGTGGTGGTCACCACGGACGTGACGTTCAACGCCACGTGCCGCAGCGCGTCGTACCAAGGCAGGTCGGTGGTCGCCCAGTACCAGGTGCTCATCACCAGCCAGGTGATCAACAGCAGGCCTAACAACCCGCGCACCTGCTCATCCCGCAATAGCGCGCCACGGTTGCCGCGCATTGTTGCGACATACAGGGTGAAGGGCAGGCTGCCAAGGATCATCACGACGATGGCCACCCAATGCACCGCTGGCTGGTGCCATTTGGCCAGGGACAGGTCCGAGGTCGAGAACCCTCCGGTGGAAATCGCCGACATGGCGTGATTGATCGCGTCGAACAGGCTCATGCCCGCCAGCCAGAAGGCGATGCTGCCCAGCGCGGTGAAGCCGACATAGGCCAGCACGATGAACTTGGCAACCATGTGCGAGCGCGGCATGACCTTTTCCGAGCGGTCCGACGATTCGGTCTGGAACAGCCGCATGCCACCGATGCGCAGCAGCGGCAGAATCGCTACCGCCATGCCGATAAAGCCGATCCCGCCCAGCCAGTGCAGCATCGAGCGCCAGATAAGAATCCCCGGCGACATGGTGTCCAGGCCGCTGAGGACCGTCGAACCGGTGGCGGTGATCCCGGACATGCTTTCGAAAAACGAGTCGGTGTAGCTGATATGTTGCGTCAGCAGAAACGGCAGCGCGGCAAAGATACACACCACGATCCAGCTGGAAACCGTGAGCAGGTACATGTCCCTCGGGCGCAGGTGCACATGCTCCGGCCGACCGGGAATTACCAGCGCCAGTCCGGCGATGAACGTCAGGAGGCTGGCCCAGAGAAACGAGCGCAGGTCTTCGATACGGTCGAAAATCACCAGCGTCGTCATGGGCACGATCATGGCGATAGCCAGAGTGATCAGGAAGATGCCGATTATGAAACCGATGATACGAAGGGTCGGCAACGCCATGCAGTCGCTCTGACTAAAGTGGGGAGAGGCGCCATTCTACCTGCGGCCCACGGCAAGTAAACCGGGACGCGTCAGTCAATGGCTGTAAGTATTCGCCGCCAGGGTTCGTTATCTGAGTCTAGAATGCTCATTCATTTTTCAAGGAGGTAGCCCATGGAGGCGCTCGACGTTTTGCTCAACCGTGTTTCCGTCCCGCGGTTGCTCGACCCCGCGCCGGATGCTGCGCAGCGAGAAATCCTCTTCAGCGCGGCGATGCGCGCGCCTGATCATGGTCAGTTGCGGCCGTTTCGTTTTCTGACCGTCGAAGGTCCGGCCCGTGAACGCATGGGCGAGCTGTTGGCTGAAGCACTGCGCAAAAGTGGCGCAGACGCCACGCCCCAGGCGCTGGACAAGGCGCGCCTCGGTCCGTTGCGGGCACCTCTGGTCGTGGTGGTGATCGCGCGCTTGACCGATCACTTCAAAGTGCCGAAGCAGGAACAACTGATCACCGCGGGTTGTGCAGCCCATAGCGTGCTGCTGGCCGCTTATGCATTGGGCGTCGGCGCGGTCTGGCGCACCGGCGAGCTTTCCTATTCGCCGATTGTTGCCAAAGGGCTGGGTCTGGCGGCCGATGAGGAAGTCATTGCGTTCCTCTACCTGGGCACCCCGCAAAACCCGCCGCGCGTTGCGGGCAAAACGGCTCTGGTGGATTTTGTCAGCGAGTGGCAGGGGTGAGGTTTCCTGTCACTCTGAACTGCGCCCCAAATCCGTGGGAGCGAGCTTGCTCGCGAATCGGTTTACCTGGCGACATCTCGATTGACTGACCTGACGCTTTCGCGAGCAAGCTCGCTCCCACAGCTATTCAGGCCGCTACCACCAACTCCACCGGCAGATCCAGCGTGGCAACAAACCCGCCCTGCGGGTGATTGCCCAGCACCAGGTCGCCACCGTGGCGCTGAGCGGCGCGCTTGGCGATGGCCAGGCCCAGGCCGTGCCCCGGTGCGGTCTGGCCGGGCGCCCGATAGAAGGGTTCGCCCAGTTGCGCCAGATGTTCATCGGCCACGCCCGGACCATGATCGCGCACGCTCAGCTGCAATCGATCACCCACGCGCAAGGCCTGCATTTCAATCGTCTCGCCGGTCGGGTTGAAGCGCAGGGCGTTGCGCAGCAGGTTGTCCAGTGCCCGCTCCAGCATGTCCGGCCAGCCTTGCAGTTGCAGATCCTCCTGCACGCTTACCTGAATCCGTTGATCGCCGCCGTCGAGCTGCGCGTCGTTTTTCAGGCGTAACAACAAGTGGTTCAGATCCACCGGTTCGGCACTGCCAAAATCCGCATCCAGGCGCGCGAGGGCAAGAATTTCGCTGATCAACGCTTCCAGGCGATCACATTCGCGGCTCAGACGCGGCCACAGCTTGTCGCGCTCGGCGGGTTCCGCGCGCTCGGCCAAAGCCAGGGCGATGCGCAGTCGCGCCAGTGGCGAGCGCAATTCATGGGACACGTCGCGCAACAGCTGACGCTGACTGCTGATAAGGCTTTGCAGACGCGCACCCATGCGGTTGAAGTCGTTGGCCAGGACGCCGAACTCATCGCGACGATTGGCCAGTTGCGCCAGGCTGTTCTGTTGATACGTGGTCTGCCCTAGATCATGGACCGCACCGCGCAAGCGACTGAGCGGGCGGGTGATCGACAGCGTGACCAGCAAACTGAACAAGGTCAGCACCACCAGCGCGATGCCCAGCGCGCTGAGCGGCCACATCAGGCTGTCGCGATGCCAGGCGTCCAGCTCCGGATGGGGAATACGATAGATCAGCAGGTAGGTTTCGCCGGTTCTCTTACTGGTGTATTCCGACGTCAGCCGACGCCACGGCAATTGTCGCGTACCGTCCTGCTGACGGGCTTCAAAAGCGGCGGCGCGTGCCGGAAACGTACCGCGCACCACCGCTTCGCCGGTTTCATTAAGCACTTGCACATCGATGTGGTATTTGCGCTTGAGGGTTTGCAGGTAGTCCTGCGCGGCGTCTTCGCCCTGATTTTCGTACAGATCGGTCCAGGTCTGCGGCAATTTGTGCAGGCCGGGATGACGGCTGAGGATCCACGCATCCTGATTGAGCATGTGGCCCAGCAGAATCGACAGGCCTGCAACCAGGGCAATGGCCAACCAGAAACTGGCCAGGATTCGCCAGAACAATGAACGCACGTGAAACCCCCAAATAGAGAAAACCCGACACGCTTGGGGAGTGTCGGGTTCAGGTGGATCGATGGATTACTGGGCTTTCTGAGCCTTTTGCGCTTTCCAGGCTTCGAACTCTGCGCGATCAGCCCGGTGTTGCGCACGCTCTTTCTGCATTTCGTCGAATTCCTTCTGCTGATCCGGCTTGAGCAACGCGCGGATATCGGCTTGGGTCTTGGCACGTTTTGCGTCCAGCTCGTCCTTCATGGCTTTCTGGTCAGCAGCTGGCAGTTTGGCCAGGTACTTTTGCGCGACCTCCTTGCGGTCGTGCATCTGTGCGCCCATCAATTTGCCGATCTGCTGACGCTGTTCCTTGCTCAGGTCCAGCTTGTCGAAAGGACCGCGATCATGATGCATCATGCCCATGCGTGGACCTTCGTGGCCAACGCCGTCACGATCCGGGCCATCAGCCGGTGGCATCGCCATGGCGACGCTAGGCAGAGCAGCAGCAAACATCAAAGCGATTAGAGTCTTGCGCATGGTGTATCTCCTTGTCTCGAATCCGGCTCGTTGCCGGTTGAGCCCAGTTTAGGGAGAGCAAGGTCAAGGGCGGTCAGGCTAGCGTAAAGCTTCGGTAAAGAGGTTTTGCGTAGGACCGGCTTTAGCCGGGAGGGCGGCGGTCTTTCTTGCCGTGGTTGCGCGCCTGCCCTGGCGCCTCGCGGATAACTCCGCTCCTACGCAGTCTGTACGACCCCGTCGCTAGACGGCGTAGTAATACCCGCGACTACGCAGCGCCATGATCCGCGGGCGGCCGTCCGGGTGGGGGCCGATTTTCTTGCGCAGGTTGCTGACGTGCATGTCCAGGCTGCGGTCATACAGCGTCAGTTTGCGGCCCAGTGCCAGTTGCGCCAGTTCCTGTTTGTCCAGTGGCTCGCCGGGTTGACGCAGCAGCGCTTCCAGCAAGCGGCTTTCCGAGACGGTGAGCGTCAGCTCCTTCTCGTCGATGATCACCACGCCGCGCATCGGGCTGAAGCACAGGTCGCCCAATTCCAGCTGGGTCGACACCGCAGTCGGATGACTGCGCCGCAGCACCGCGCGCAGACGGGCAGTCAGCTCGCGAGGATCGCAGGGTTTGGCCAGGTAATCGTCGGCACCCAGTTCCAGGCCGAGAATCCGGTCCAGGGGTTCGCCGCGTGCCGAGAGCATCAGCACGGGTAAATCCGGGTGATCGTTGCGCAATTGCTTGAGCAGTTCCAGGCCGCTGCCATCGGGCAGCATCACGTCCAGGACAACCGCTGCCGGCGCCGATTCGGCAAGGGCTCGCCGGGCGCTGTTGCCGTCGTGGCAGGCGCGCACCACAAAGCCTTCCTGGCTTAACCAACTGCTCAGAAGCTCACACAGCTCCTGGTCGTCATCTATAAGTAGCAGCTCGCTCATGTCTCACTCAATTTAGCCACTGTCGACGTTGTCTACGCCAACCGCTGGCAAAAATACCGCACAAAAGGGCGATCATCGCAACGCCGCCCCCTGCGACGAACCATTGTTGTTGCTCCGTCAGAATGCGTTGGGGTTCGACGGATTGTGACTCTTTGAGCTGCAACTTGAGCTTTTGGTTCTCCTGGCGAAGACGACTCAGTTGCGCGCTTTCGCGTTCGGCACTGGTGTTTTGCAGCTGTTTGATCAGCTCTTCGCGCTGCCGCTCGCTGTCGCGCAGGCGCAGTTGCAACTCATTGACCTGGCTCGGCACAACTGGCTCCGACTGAGCGTGCGCGGCCAAACCATTTGTTTCCTCAGCCTGGGCGAGTGTCGCGCCCATGGCTAATACCATCACTGACAGACATCGCGGACCTGAACGCATCTGAACCCCTGTTTTGCAGCAGTGTTTTTATAGAACATTCAGAAGGTTGTCGGCAGGGGGATAAGAATGATTAATGACAAGCGGGGATTGTGCGATTGTTGCTCAGGTCGAGCAACAATCGCGACAGTTGACGGTTATTTTAAGGCAGGACGAGTTTGAATGGCTTGACCACGACATGGTCGTAAACGCCAGCCTGGACGTACGGATCGGCTTCGGCCCAGGTCTTGGCCGCGCTGAGTGAGTCGAACTCGGCAACGATCAGGCTGCCAGTGAAACCGGCCGCGCCTGGATCATTGCTGTCCACCGCCGGATTCGGGCCGGCCAGGATCAGACGGCCTTCATTCTTGAGCGCGTTCAGGCGCTCAAGATGGGCGGGACGAACGCTCAGGCGTTTTTCCAGGGAGTTTTCAACGTCTGTGGCAACGATTGCGTAGAGCATGTCAGTCCTCGGTTTTTGTTGAAGGTGGCGGTGTTTCGGGATCATGCATGTGGCGGGCAAGGAACAGGCCCTGGCCGACCAGGAACAACAGCGTCATGCCCAGGCTGCCGAAGACTTTGAAGTCGACCCAGAATTCCTGATAGGTAAACGCCACGTACAGGTTGGCCGCGCCGCAGAACAGGAAGAAGATGATCCAGGCGATGTTCAGCTTGGTCCAGATCGCCTGCGGCAAGGTCAGGGCATGGCCCATGATGCGCTGGATCAACGGGCGGTCGCCGATGAAGTGGCTGCCGGCAAACGCCAGGGCGAACAACCAGTTCACCACCGGGGCTTTCCATTTGAGGAAGGTCTCGCTGTGAAACGCCAGCGTCAGGCTACCGAACACCAGACAGGCAACCAGCGTCAGCCATTGGCTTTTTTCCAGCTTGCCTTGCTTGACGAACAGAATGCCGTAGACCACCACCGAACTGATGATCAGCATGGCGGTCGCACTGAATATGCCACCCACCATGACGCTGTGACCCAGGATGTCGACGGCGCGAGGCTCGATTTTGTAAACGATGAAAAACAGCAACAGCGGGATGAAGTCGATGAATTGTTTCACAATGGCAGCCAGAAGCAGGATGTGGCGGCATAATAACAAACATCAATGACAGCGAAAGCGCCACCTATGAATGTTGACCTGCACTGCCACAGCACTGCTTCCGATGGCGCCATGGCGCCGGCGGATCTGGTTGCGCGTGCTTATGAAAACGGCGTGCGCGTCTTGTCCCTGACCGATCACGACACCCTCGAAGGCCTCGAAGAAGCCCGGACTGCGGCGCATGCGCTGGGTATGCAGCTGGTCAACGGGGTCGAATTGTCCTGCACCTGGGGCGGTGCGACCATTCACATTCTGGGCTATGGTTTCGACGTCAATGCACCGCTTCTGGTCGAGGCAATTGCCCGTTTGCACACCGGACGCTGGCTGCGTGCTGAAGAAATAAGTCGCAAATTGGCGATCAAAGGTATGCCCGGAGCGCTGGAAGGTGCCCGAGCGATCCAGCAGGAACTGGGTGACAGCGGTAATGCGCCAGCCCGTCCGCACTTCGCCGACTTCATGGTGCGGGAAGGTTTCGTCAAGGATCGCGCCGAAGCGTTTCGCAAATGGCTGGGTGCCGGCAAGCTCGGCGACGTCAAGCTGCATTGGCCTACTCTGGAGGATACCGTCGCGATGTTGCGCGCTTCGGGAGCCTGGGTCAGCCTTGCGCACCCCGCGCACTACGATTTCACCCGCAGCAAACGTCGTAAACTGGTCGCCGAGTTCTTGCAGGCTGGCGGCCATGCCATAGAGGTGGTCAACGGTCTGCAGCCTGCCGAGCAGGTCGGGACATTGGCCATCCTGGCTCGTGAATTCGGTCTGCTGGTGAGTGCCGGCAGTGACTTCCACGCTCCTGGCGCCTGGTCCGAGATCGGTATTTATCGACCGCTGCCCGAAGATCTGCCGCCACTTTGGTGTCGATTCAAACATGACCAGCCTACTGCCGTCGTCTGAACAGGAAGATACCGTGAGTCAATTTTTCCAGGTCCACCCGGAAAACCCGCAGCCGCGCCTGATCAAACAGGCCGCAGAAATCATCAAGGCCGGCGGGCTGGTGGTCTACCCCACTGATTCCTCCTATGCATTGGGTTGCCAGATCGGCGACAAGAGCGCCATCGAGCGAATCCGCCGCCTGCGCCAGCTGGACGACAAGCACAACTTCACCCTGATGTGTTGCGACCTGTCGCAGCTCGGGCTGTTCGCCAAGGTCGATACCGGCGCGTTTCGTGCGCTCAAGGCGCATACGCCGGGGCCGTACACCTTCATTCTCAACGCCACCCGGGAAGTGCCGCGACTGGTGCTGCACCCCAAGCGCCGCACCATCGGTCTACGCGTGCCGGGGCATCCCATTGCTCAGGCGCTGCTTGAGGAACTGGGCGAACCGCTGATGAGCGTCAGCCTGATCATGCCGGGAGACAGCGTGCCTCTGAGCGATCCTTACGAAATGCGTCAACTCCTGGAACGTCAGGTGGACCTGATCATCGATGGCGGCATCGGCGGGATTTCCGCCTCAACAGTCATCAATCTCGCCGACGGCGAGCCCCAGGTGATCCGCGTCGGCTGCGGCGATCCAACCCCGTTCGGTGTGGAAGCGTAATGACCCTGGCGGAAACGGTGGACAGCCAGGCCGGCGCCCAGCAGGAACTGCCATTCGCCATGGTCTATGGCCAGGCGGTCATGCAGATGCCGGTGGACCTGTATATCCCGCCGGATGCCCTTGAAGTCTTTCTCGAAGCCTTCGAAGGCCCGCTGGACCTGCTGCTCTACCTGATCCGGAAGCAGAACATCGATATTCTCGACATCCCGGTAGCCGAAATCACCAAGCAGTACATGGGTTACGTCGAGCTGATGAAAACCGTGCGCCTGGAACTGGCCGCCGAGTATCTGGTGATGGCGGCCATGCTCGCCGAGATCAAGTCGCGCATGCTCCTGCCGCGTTCGGCGGCTATTGAGGAGGAAGAAGACGACCCCCGCGCCGAGCTGATTCGTCGTCTGCAGGAGTACGAGCGCTTCAAGGCTGCCGCCGAAGGCATCGACCGCCTGACCCGAGTCGGCCGCGATGTCAGCGTGCCCCGGCTGGATGCGCCGGAAGCCAGGGCCCGTAAGCTGTTGCCGGATGTCAGTCTCGACGAGCTATTGATGTCCATGGCCGAAGTGCTGCGCCGGGGCGATATGTTTGAAAGCCATCAGGTCAGCCGTGAAGCGTTGTCCACCCGCGAGCGCATGAGCGACGTGCTGGAACGTCTCAAAGGCGGCGGTTTCGTGCCGTTTGCCGAGCTGTTCACGGCCGAAGAAGGGCGGCTTGGTGTTGTCGTGACCTTCATGGCGGTGCTGGAGCTGGTCAAGGAATCCTTGGTGGAATTGGTGCAGAACGAGCCCTTCGCGGCGATCCATGTGCGGGCGCGAGCCGAATAAGAGCAGATCAATGAACCTCAACGAACCCCGCGAGCTGGCACCGCTGCTCGAAGCTTTTCTATTGGCCTCGGGCAAGCCGCAATCGCTGGAACGCCTTTTCGAACTCTTTGAAGAAGGCGAACGCCCCGAACCGCCAGTGTTCAAAAAAGCCCTGGAATTGCTGCGCAAGTCCTGCGATGGCCGGGCTTTCGAACTCAAGGAAGTTGCATCCGGTTATCGCTTGCAGATTCGCGAGAAGTTTTCGCCCTGGGTAGGCCGCCTGTGGGAAGAGCGCCCGCAACGCTATTCCCGGGCCATGCTGGAAACCATGGCGCTGATTGCCTATCGCCAGCCGATTACCCGTGGCGAAATCGAAGACGTGCGGGGTGTGGCGGTCAACAGCCATATCGTCAAGACCTTGCTGGAACGCGAGTGGATCCGGGTCGTGGGTTATCGCGATGTTCCCGGCAAGCCTGCGATGTTTGCCACCACCAAGGGCTTTCTGGATCACTTCAACCTGAAAAACCTCGACGATTTGCCGCCGCTGGCCGACCTGCGCGAGCTGGAGCCCGATCCGATCCTCGACTTCGAAGACGCCCCGGTGCCCGCGCACTTGCAGGCGTTGGCCGACGCCAGCCTCGACCCGGACGCCGAACCCGAGCCGCCACGGGATGAAACCAGCTTCCGCAGCTTGCTGGTGGAACTGGATTCCATGGAGCAGGGCTTGAAAATCGATTTCGACGATTTATTGATCAATGAGCCTGATACAGAGTCTGAATTGGCAGATGACCCTGAAGACGACAAGAATCCGGGTGCCTGACAAATCGCTGGCATCCTACGGAATGCAATCTCGCCATTAACCTTTATTTCGGCGGCACTCCATGAGCAGCAAAAACCCCTGCATCAGCCTCTGCAAATTCGACGACGAGATTTGCCTTGGGTGCGGCCGCAGCAAGAAAGAAATCAAAAGCTGGAAGAAGATGGAGAAAGGCGAACGGCGCGAAGTGCTGGCCGAATCAGCCGTTCGTTTGAGCAAGCTCAAGAGCGCCGGTCGGCGGAAAAAGAAGTGAGCGGCAATATTTCGACTAGCCTGTGATGCGCAACGTGCGCCTTGAGCGTATGATTCGCGACCTTTTGGCGATTCATACTCGCCACAGGCTTTTAGAATTTTCGCTTCGCGGCTATCCACAGCCGCAGGCAGCAGGTCACGCCGGTCCTCGGCGTCACCTGAATCGACACACCGGGAGGTGCCCAGATGAGTATCAAAGACAAGCAGGACAGCCAGGAAATCGGACCCGCAGGTGAAAAACTGCAGAAGGTTCTGGCACGTATTGGTGTAGGTTCGCGACGTGACGTCGAAGCCTGGATCAGCCAGGGCCGGATCAAGGTCAATGGCAAGGACGCGACCCTCGGTCAACGCGTCGACATGCATGACGCCATCACCGTGGATGGTCGCGTGATCAAGCGCGAAGAGGCAGCCGAAACGGTTCGCCGCGTCATCATGTACAACAAGCCGGACGGTGAAATCTGCACCCGCGACGACCCAGAAGGTCGCCCTACGGTGTTCGATCGCCTGCCGCGTCCAAAAGAAGGCCGCTGGGTCAATATCGGCCGCCTGGACATCAACACCACCGGTTTGCTGATGTTCACCACTGACGGTGAGCTGGCTAACCGCCTGATGCACCCGTCCTTCGAAATGGACCGCGAATACGCAGTGCGCGTACGTGGCGAAGTCGATGACGACATGCTGGCGCGTCTGAAAGCCGGTGTCGTCCTTGAAGACGGTCCTGCGCGTTTCACCGACATCAAGCAGGCGCCCGGTGGCGAAGGCTTCAACCATTGGTATCATTGCGTGGTGATGGAAGGTCGCAACCGCGAAGTCCGTCGTCTGTGGGAATCCCAGGGGCTGGTGGTCAGCCGTCTGAAGCGCGTGCGTTACGGACCGGTGTTCCTCAACTCCGACCTGCCGATGGGCCGCTGGCGCGAAATGAGCCAGTACGAAGTCGACGTGCTCAGCCAGGAAGTCGGCCTTGAGCCGGTTGCCCAACCGCAGATGAATGCCAAGACCAAGGACAAGATGGAGCGCTTGCAGCGCCAGTCGTCCCGTCCATTGGGCAAAGGCGAGCGTGTTGTTCGCACCTTGCGTCCAGCTGCGGGCGCACCTGCTCCGACCGCTGATCGTGCGCCGCGTCAGCCACAAGTGACCGGCAGCGAGCGCGACCGTCCGCGTGGCGATTCGACCCAGCGTCCGTCCGGTCCACGTTCCGAATCCGGCCGTGGTCAACGTCCTGCTGGCTCACGTAATGATCCGAGCAAACCGTCGCCGCGTACTCCGCGTCCGGCCAACGGTCGTACCGACAACAGCCGTGGCACGCCAGTGGCCGAGCGTCCGAACGACGTCAACAAGCGTCCAGCCAAGCCTGCGCACAAGCGTCCAGGCATCACGCTGGTCGACGACGCGCCGTCCGGCAAGCGCCGTGGCCCGCCGTCGGGTTCGGGCCAACGTCCGGGCTTTGGTCGTCGCAAGCCGCAGTAATGCAGTGATGTAACAAGAAACGCCAATCGAGAGATTGGCGTTTTTTTGTCTGCTGTGAGGAGCCTGTGGGAAACCTGTGGGACCGGATTTATCCGGGAAGGCGTCTTCGCGGGCAAGTCGGATCGCCGCCCGCTCGCTCCAACAGAACCACGGAGCTCCTGCGAGAGATAGAGCACTCAGAGATCAAGTCGAATTGAGTCCGGAGATCGGGTCAGGCCCCTTTCCCAGCAGGCCGAACGCAGGTATTGCGCAGTGGGGAACTCGGCATGGATGCCGAGTTAGCCGCACTGGGCCAGGGATGGCCCTTTGCGGCGACCCACGGAGTAATGCCGGAGTGAGGGCAGTCTGAGCTCAGCGAAGACCCGTATGGAGGGGCAAGACTTTTTGGTTACTTTTGGGGCGTTTGCCAAAAGTGACCCGCTGTAAGAGCGGAACCGTAATTCCAGCACACGCCCATAACGGATATGTACTCAGTAACAACGCCTTCCCGAATAATCCGTCCCACATGAGTTACCCATCACCGCCCAAGACCTTGTGACAATTGATCCCGACGCTTTGCGACTGCCTGAGCTAAGCCATTAGAAGACTTTTGCCGTAATCGGGATGAACACGTATGCGCACAGGGATGTTCGCGCTGGCGTCAGGGATGCTGCTGTTACGTTTTCTGCCGCAACTGCCGCCGACCTGGCTGTTGCTGTTGATGCCGGTCGTGGCCTTGATGCTGCTGCCGTTTCGCACTTATCCACTGGCGTTTTTTCTGTTCGGCCTGACCTGGGCTTGCGCGTCGGCGCAATCGGCGCTGAATGATCGGCTGCCGTCACGGCTGGATGGCCAGACGCTCTGGCTGCAAGGCAAGGTGGTCGGCTTGCCCAGTCTTGCCGAAGGCGTGGTGCGTTTCGAGCTGGAAGACGCCAAGTCCCGTCGCGCTCGATTGCCTGAACACCTCCGTGTTTCCTGGTATGGCGGCCCGGCCGTGCGCAGTGGCGAGCGCTGGCGTCTGGCGGTCAAGCTCAAGCAGCCCAGCGGGTTGGTCAATCCCCACGCATTTGATTACGAGGCCTGGTTGCTGGCACAGCGGATCGGGGCAACCGGCACCGTCGTCGATGGACAACTGCTGTCCGCCGCCAGGTATGGCTGGCGTGACGCGCTGCGGCAGCGATTGCTGGCGGTTGACGCGCAAGGGCGCGAAGGCGGGCTGGCAGCGCTGGTGCTCGGCGATGGTTCGGGCTTGAGCACGGCGGACTGGCAAACCCTGCAGAACACCGGGACTGTGCATCTATTGGTGATTTCCGGCCAGCACATTGGCTTGTTGGCGGGAGTGATCTACGCGCTGATCGCCGGGCTGGCGCGCTGGGGTTTATGGCCTCGGGCCTTGCCCTGGTTGCCGTGGGCCTGTGGCCTGGCGTTTACCGCTGCACTTGGCTATGGCTTGCTCGCCGGGTTCGAAGTGCCGGTGCGTCGGGCCTGCGTCATGGTCGGCATGGTGCTGCTCTGGCGTCTGCGCTTTCGGCATCTGGGCGTGCTCTGGCCGTTGCTGTTGTCGCTCAATGCGGTCCTGATCTTCGAGCCACTGGCCAGTCTTCAGCCGGGATTCTGGCTGTCGTTCCTTGCAGTGGGAATTCTGCTGTTGATTTTCAGTGGGCGATTGGGCGCCTGGAGCTGGATACGCAGCTGGACACGGGCGCAGTGGCTGATTGCCCTGGGTTTGTTGCCGGTCCTGCTGGCGCTGAATCTGCCCGTCAGTCTCAGCGGACCTTTGGCCAACTTGATCGCCGTGCCCTGGGTCAGCTTCGTTGCGTTGCCGCCCGCGCTGCTGGGCACGTTGTTGCTGCCGGTTCCGGTCATCGGCGAAAGCCTGTTGTGGCTGGCCGGTGGCGCGCTGAATGGGCTGTTCTGGTTTCTCGGTTGGGTGGCGGGCGTGGTGCCAGTCTGGATCCCCGGCGCGATGCCGGTGTGGGTCTGGGCGTTGAGCCTGTTGGGCGCCTTGCTGTTATTGCTGCCCAGCGGCGTGCCGTTACGGCCGCTGGGCTGGCCACTGCTGCTGTTGTGCGTGTTCCCGCCTTTGAAATCCGTGCCTCACGGGCAAGTACAGGTGTTGCAAATGGATGTCGGCCAAGGCCTGGCGATCCTGCTGCGCACGCGGCAACACACCCTGTTGTTCGATGCGGGGCCGCGCTTTGGCGAGTTCGATATCGGCGAGCGGATCGTGCTGCCCGTCATGCGTAAAGTCGGGGTGCGCAAGCTGGACCTGATGCTGCTCAGCCATGCCGACGCCGATCATGCCGGCGGAGCCTTGGCAGTCCAGCAAGGCATGCCGGTTGCCCGGGTTCTGGGTGGCGAGCTGGAACGGCTCGCGCCGCAACTCAACGCGCAACTGTGTCAGATCGACGAATCCTGGGAATGGGACGGCGTAACGTTCTCGACCTGGCGCTGGGAGCAGGCGAAAGAAGGCAACCAGGCGTCTTGCGTGCTGATGGTCGACGCCAATGGCGAGCGGCTGTTGCTGACCGGTGATATCGACGCCGATGCCGAACAAGCAGCGCTGCGCAGCGACTTCGACGTGCGCGCTAATTGGCTGCAAGCGCCGCATCACGGCAGTCGCACCTCATCGTCCAAGCCATTTCTGCGAGGTGTCGACCCGCAGGGCGTCCTGATCTCCCGTGGTCGCAACAATGGCTTCGGTCACCCGCATCCGTTGGTCATGTCGCGCTATCACTGGTTTGGCATTCGCACCTACGACAGCGCCGAGCTGGGTGCGATCAGCCTGCAACTGGGCACCTTCGGTCAACCCCAGGTCGAACGGGGCCTCCAGCGGTTCTGGCGTGACTCATCCGACGGAAATTGATCACAGGCTTCGGCCAGCTGGCGAGCCTATGTTAGAGTGGCGCCACTTTTTTCTGGGGGTCGTCACTGTGTGGGAACTGGTCAAATCAGGTGGCTGGATGATGCTGCCGATCATTCTGAGTTCCATCGCCGCGGTCGGCATCATCATCGAGCGTCTCTGGACCTTGCGTGCCAGCCGCATCACGCCGCCGCATTTGCTGGGGCAGGTCTGGCGCTGGATCCAGGACAAGAAACTCGACAGCGAAAAGCTCAAGGAGCTGCGCGCCGATTCGCCGCTGGGTGAAATCCTCGCCGCAGGCCTGGCCAACTCCAGGCATGGTCGCGAGATCATGAAGGAGTGCATCGAAGAAGCCGCCGCACGGATCATTCATGATCTGGAGCGCTATTTGAGCGCCCTGGGTTCGATTGCTGCCATGGCGCCGTTGCTGGGTTTGCTGGGCACCGTGCTGGGCATGATCGATATCTTTGGCTCGTTCAACGCCACCGGTAACACGGCCAATGCCGCTGTGTTGGCAGGCGGTATCTCCAAGGCGCTGATCTGTACCGCATCTGGGCTGATCGTGGCCATTCCGGCGATTTTCTTTCATCGTTTCCTGCAAAGCCGGGTCGATGAACTGGTGGTCGGGATGGAGCAGGAAGCCATCAAGCTGGTGGAAGTGGTGCAGGGCGACCGTGACGTCGATGTCAACGATCCAAGTATCCAGCTCAAGGCGCAGGCCCGGGGTGAGGGTCGCAAGAAGTGAAATTTCGTCGGCGCAAGGTCAGGGAGAACATCGACATCAACCTCGTGTCGTTGATCGATGTGGTGTTCATCCTGCTGCTGTTCTTCATCGTGACCACGACTTTTACTCGCGAAACCCAACTGCGGGTCGATCTGCCGCAGGCGGTCACCGGCACGCCGGACACCGACGCCGATCGCAAGCATCTGGACATCGCCATCAATGCCGACGGGGTTTTTTCCCTGAACAACCAATTGCTGCCGAAAAACGATCTGGCCACGCTGATTGACGCCTTGCAGCGTGAATCGGCCGGCGATACCAGTTTGCCGCTGACGATCAGCGCCGATGGCAAAACCCCCCATCAATCGGTGATTACCGCCATGGACGCTGCTGGCAAACTGGGTTTCAGTCATTTGCGCATGACCACCGTCGAGGCCACATCGGCTAACTGATGGCACTCTCCGACCGCTTGCTTGCCGCCTGGTATGCCGGTCATCCGGCTCTGGCGCTGTTACGACCGCTGGAATGCCTGTATCGCCGTGTCGTCGAGGGCAAGCGTGCGCGTTTCCTGGCCGGGCAGGGTGAAATCTACAAGGCGCCGATTCCGGTCATCGTCGTCGGCAATATCACGGTCGGCGGCACCGGCAAGACGCCGCTGATTCTGTGGATGATCGAGCACTGCCGCAGCCGAGGCCTGCGCGTTGGCGTGGTCAGCCGAGGTTATGGCGCTACGCCGCCGAGCCTGCCGTGGCGCGTGACCGCCGAACAAAGCGCGGCTCAGGCGGGTGACGAACCTCTTTTAATTGTGCAGCGCACCGGCGTGCCGTTGATGATCGATCCTGATCGCAGCCGCGCAGTGCGTGCCTTGCTGGACAGCGAGCCGCTGGACCTGATTCTGTCGGACGATGGCCTGCAACATTACCGCCTGGCCCGGGATCTGGAGCTGGTGCTGATCGATGCGGCCCGCGGCCTGGGCAATCGACGCTGCCTGCCCGCCGGACCTCTGCGTGAACCCGTCGAGCGCCTGAACAGCGTCGATGCGCTGCTCTACAACGGTGCCAGCGCTGATCGAGACGACGGTTACGCCTTCCAGCTCAAGCCCGCCGCGCTGGTCAATCTGCGCAGCGGCGCGCGGGAGCCGGTGGAATTCTTTGCGCCGGGACAAGCCGTTCACGCTGTGGCGGGGATCGGCAATCCGCAACGTTTCTTCAATACCCTCGAAGGGCTACACTGGCGGCCTGTCGCTCACGCGTTCGCCGACCATGCCGCCTACAGCGCGCAGACACTGACGTTCACGCCTTCGCTGCCCGTGGTCATGACCGAAAAGGACGCCGTGAAATGCCGGCCCTTCGCGGCGGATGACTGGTGGTATCTGGCCGTGGATGCAGTGCCTTCGGCCGCTTTCGTCAGTTGGTTCGACTCGCAGTTATCACGTCTTTTGCCATGATTCGCTCAGGATTTCTTATGGACACCAAATTGCTCGACATCCTCGCTTGCCCGATCTGCAAAGGTCCGCTCAAGCTCAGCGCCGATAAAACCGAACTGATCAGCAAGGGTGCAGGCCTGGCCTATCCGATCCGTGACGGCATTCCGGTGATGCTGGAAAGCGAAGCGCGCACCCTGACGACCGACGAGCGTCTGGATAAATGACGGCGGTTTTCACGGTAGTCATTCCGGCCCGCTACGGCTCCAGCCGCTTTCCCGGCAAGCCCCTGAAAGAGATCGCCGGCAAGCCGATGATCCAGCATGTCTGGGAACAGGCGCGCAAAAGCAGCGCGGCGCGGGTCGTGGTTGCCACCGATGATCCGCGTATCGTTGAAGCCTGTCGCGCCTTCGGTGCCGAGGTTCTGCTGACCCGTGACGACCATAATTCCGGCACTGACCGTCTCGCCGAAGTGGCTACCCAGCTGGGGCTGGCTGCCGACGCCATCGTGGTCAACGTTCAGGGCGACGAGCCGATGATCCCGCCTGCGGTGATCGATCAGGTCGCGGACAACCTGGCGGCGCATCCGGAAGCACTGATGTCGACCCTGGCCGAGCCGATCGACGACGTTGCTGCGCTGTTCAATCCGAACGTGGTCAAGGTGGTTGCCGATATCAACGGTCTGGCGCTGACTTTCAGCCGTGCGCCCTTGCCTTGGGCGCGTGATGCGCTGGCCAGGGATCGTGATCAATTGCCGGCGGGTGTTCCGTACCGTCGTCATATCGGCATCTATGCTTATCGTGCAGGGTTCCTGCAGGATTTCGTCAGTTGGGGCCCGTGCTGGCTCGAAGACACTGAAAATCTGGAGCAACTGCGTGCACTGTGGCATGGCGTACGTATTCACGTGGCCGACGCTGTTGAAGCGCCGCCTGCCGGCGTGGACACCGCTGAAGATCTCGAACGTGTCCGACGCTTGCTGGAGGGTTGACGTTGCAGCTGCAATCCGCCGTTTCTCTCAAACCGTTCAATACCTTCGGCGTCGATGTGCAGGCGCAGCTGTTTGCCCAAGCCCATAACGATGACGACGTGCGTGCGGCGCTGGCCTATTGTGCCGCGAACACCCTGGAGCTGATGGTTATCGGCGGCGGCAGCAATCTGTTGCTGACCGGCGACGTAAAAGCTTTGGTGCTGCACATGGCCAGCCGTGGTATTCGCATTGTTCGCGAAGATTGCCTGGAGGCCATCGTCGAGGCCGAAGCGGGCGAGCCGTGGCACCCGTTTGTGCAGTCTTGTCTGGAACTCGGCCTGTGCGGCCTGGAAAACCTGAGCCTGATTCCCGGGACGGTCGGCGCTGCACCGATGCAGAACATCGGCGCTTATGGTGTCGAGATCAAGGACGTCTTTCATAGCCTGACCGCCCTCGACCGGCAGACGGGCGGGTTGCGCGAATTCTCCCTGGAAGAATGCGCGTTCGGTTATCGCGATAGCCTGTTCAAACATGACACCGGACGCTGGTTGATCTTGCGCGTGCGCTTCGTTCTGAGCCGCGTCGCGCGCCTGCATCTGGATTACGGCCCGGTACGTCAGCGTCTGGACGCGCTCGGTATCGCGCATCCAACCCCGCGTGATGTCAGCCGGGCAATCTGCGCGATCCGCAGTGAAAAACTTCCTGATCCCGCCGAACTCGGTAACGCGGGGAGCTTCTTCAAGAATCCGCTGATTTCCGCTGAACTGGCGGCGCGCATCAAAGTCAGTTATCCGGGGCTTGTGGGTTATCCACAGGCTGATGGGCAAGTGAAGCTTGCCGCTGGCTGGCTGATCGAGCAAGCCGGATGGAAAGGTTACCGTGAAGGGGATGCCGGCGTGCATCGCTTGCAGTCGCTGGTGCTGGTCAACTATGGTCGGGCCACTGGCGCACAACTGTTGGCTCTGGCACGGCGTATCCAGGCCGACATCGTCGAGCGCTTCGATGTAACGCTGGAAATGGAACCCAATCTTTACTGACTCCCTTCTACAGATTCATGCCTCTGGGCTGAATGCCTTCAATGAGGACCCACCTGATGGATAGCGTCGACCTGAATGTCCTGCGCAGCGTGCTGGAATGGCGTCGTGCAGGGCAGCGTGTGGTGTTGTATAGCGTGGTCCAGACCTGGGGCAGCGCGCCGCGACCACCCGGCGCGATGCTCGCGTTGCGCGAAGACGGCGTGGTCATCGGCTCGGTTTCCGGTGGCTGCATCGAGGACGATTTGATTGCCCGCCTGCAGGACGGTCGTTTGCAGCGCGACGGGCAGGGCATCGAATTGATCACTTATGGTGTCACCCTGGATGAAGCGGCGCGTTTCGGCCTGCCTTGCGGTGGCACTCTGCGCCTGACGCAAGAGTGGGTCGGCGATGAGCAGTGGGTCGCAGAACTCTTGCAGCGCTGCGAAGACCATCAAATCGTCGCCCGTGAACTCAATCTGCACACCGGCGAAGTCAGCCTGCACAGCGCGCAACGTGACGATGTGGTGAGTTTTGATGGCAATACCTTGCGCACCATTTACGGTCCGCGCTGGCGTTTGCTGTTGATCGGCGCCGGGCAACTGTCCCGCTATGTCGCGGAAATGGCCCATTTGCTGGATTTCGACGTGCTGATCTGCGATCCGCGTACGGAATTCTCCTTCGGCTGGGAGGATCAGCAAGCGCGTTTTGTGCCGGGCATGCCCGACGACGCGGTGCTGGCCATCGAGACGGATGAGCGCACCGCCGTGGTCGCTCTGACCCATGATCCACGCCTGGACGACATGGCGTTGCTCACGGCGTTGAACTCGCCGGCGTTTTACGTCGGGGCACTGGGCTCGCGGGTCAACAGTCAGAAGCGTCGGGAAAACCTCGCGCTGCTGGGTTTGAGCGAGACGGCCATTGCTCGCTTGCACGGCCCAATCGGCCTGCATATCGGCAGTCATACCCCGGCTGAGATCGCGCTATCGTTGCTGGCTGAAATCGTCTACATCAAAAACGGCATCGCCCTGCAACAGAAAAAACCGTTGATCGCCGAGACTGCGCATTGAGCAGTGAGGTCTGCGCCATTGTGTTGGCCGCAGGGCAGGGCAGTCGTTATCGGGCCGTGGCCGGGAATGATCAGCATAAGCTCTTGGCGCCTTGCCTGGGTTTGGACGGGGTTGTGCGCCCCGTGGTGGAACAGGTCCTGATCGGGCTGCACGGCGTTGTGGATAAGTGCCTGTTGATAACTCGCCAGGATTGCCCGGAAATCTGCCGGCTTGGCCTGCATTACGGCTGTGAGGTGGTGCTGCTGGATTCACCCGGCATGGGCGACAGCATCGCCGCTGCGGTCGCGGCCGCATCTGATTGCCGTGGCTGGTTGGTGGTGCTGGGCGATATGCCGTTTATCCTGCCGGACACGCTGGGCAAGGTGATTGATTCCCTGCAGGACGATTGCATCAGCGTTCCTGTTCATCAAGGTGAGCGTGGTCATCCGGTTGGCTTTGGGCGCACGCTCGGCCCTGCGCTGATGACTCTGGCTGGCGATCAAGGCGCCAGGCGGCTGTTCAAGACGTCGCGGCTGCAGCTTGTCGAGGTAGATGATCCTGGCGTGCTGTGGGACGTGGATGTGCCCGAAGCGCTGATCTTCAATCCGTAAACGGCTATAAACAACGGCCATAAAAAAGCCCCACCTGCTTTCACAGGTGGGGCTTTTTATTCAGCGCGGTTTAAGCGAAGAGCTTAGACAAGCGGTTTAGGCTCGTTGTTTTCTTCCTGCGCTTTCGGGTGTTGCTGTACGACTTCTTCAACCGATTGCAGGTTTTCGTCGACAACCGGTGAAGGTTGAGTCGGCTCGGCTTGCGGTGCAACCGGCGCAGCTTCAGTCACGACTGGAGCGTTGGCGGCAGCTTCTTCAGCTTCTTTCTGCAGACGTTCAGCTTCACGCTTGCGACGACGCACTTCACGCGGGTCGTTTGGCGCGCGGCCAGTGCTGCTCACTGGAGCGGCAGGGGCTGGGGCTTCAACTTCGGCGGTAGCTTCAGCTTCGGCGACAGCCACTGCAGCTTCTGCGGCTGGTGGCGTGGCAACGATTTCCGGAGCTGCGTAAGGTGCAGGCGCTTCGGCAACTACAGGTGCAGGTGTTGGCAGCTCAGCCGATTCAGTGACCGCCGATTCTGAGACGAAAGCCTCTTCACGGGATGGAGCTGCTGCTTCTGCCTGTGGCGCTTGAGCGGTTGGCTCCGGGGTTGGCTTGAACGGTACGACGCGCTCGGCGTGCGGTGCGTCGAACAGTTCGGTCTGGGCGGCCATTGCTGGTGCTTCGACCGGAGCTTCGAACGCAGGCTGTACTTCTACTTCCGGCGCAGGCTCGGCTTTAGGCGCTTGTTCGGCGACTGGAGCTTCGATGGCGGGTGCTTCGATTGCAAAAGCTGCGGTTTCAGCAACTTCGGTTTTCGCAGCTTCGACTTCGGGTGCTTCAAACGCTGGCGTCTGGATCGACGGGGTTTGCACCTCGGTCGATTGGGCGAAAGACGACTCCGACGCTTCGACGGATGCAGTCGCACGTTCTGCCTGACGATTGGCCTGAGCTTCGGCCGGGGCGCTGATTACAGTGCTGGCGACAGCGGCTGTCACTGCCAGCCCTGCGGCGACATCGGCGCTGCTGGCTTGCTCGGCGTCTTCTTCGGCACCTTCAGCGCCTTCGGAACCTTCGATCACATTGCCGTTGGCATCACGTTGACGCTCGCGACGGTTGCTGCGACGACGCTGACCACGTGAGCGACGACGAGGGCGATCGCCTTCGGCGCCGTCCTGATTGTCGTCGGCGATCAGCTCTTCGTTGAGCAACACTTCGTCTTCGCTGACCGCTGCTACGGCCTGTTCGGCACGTGGCTGGCGCTCTTCGCGTGGCTGGCGTGGCTGGCGTTCTTCACGTGGAGCACGTTCAGGGCGCTCTTCGCGGGCCAGGTTGACTGCCGGAGCAGCATCCAGTGGCTCACGCAGTTCGCGGACCGGACGGTCTTCGCGGGACTTGCGGTCTTCACGCGGAGCACGCGGTGCGCGTTCTTCACGTGGCGCGCGGGCCGGACGCTCTTCGCGTGGGGCTGCGGCGGTGGTGGTTTCGTCACGAACTTCACGCGGCTCGCGCGGTGCACGTTCTTCACGTGGCGCACGCTCTTCGCGAGGAGCGCGTTCTGCACGCTCTTCACGCGGGGCGCGTTCTTCGCGGGGCTTGCGCTCTTCGTCACGACGATTGGTGCGACCACGGCTCTGTTGACGACCGTTGCGGCGTTCCTCGTTGCGAGCTGGACGCTCGGCAGCCGGTTTTTCCACGACGACCGGTGCGGCAGGCTCTTCCTTGGCGGCGAACAGGCTCACCAGGGATTTCACCAGGCCCTTGAACAGGCTTGGTTCATGAACAACCGGAGCAGGGGCCGGAGCAGCAGCTTCAACCGGAACCGGTGCGTTGGCACGTGGTGGCGCGGTCTTGACTGCGGCTTCCTGGCGAACCAGGGTGCGGGTCGCAGCGGCAGGCGGCGCGACTTCTTCCACTTCGGCAGCGGCAGCAGCGATTTCGTAGCTGGACTGATTGGTGTGCGCTTCCGGGCTGTCATCACGCAGACGCTGCACTTCGAAGTGTGGCGTTTCGAGATGATCGTTCGGCAGGATAATGATGCGGGCGCGGGTGCGCAGTTCGATCTTGGTGATCGAGTTGCGTTTTTCGTTGAGCAGGAACGCGGCAACCGGGATCGGCACCTGGGCGCGGACTTCGGCAGTACGATCCTTCAGGGCTTCTTCTTCGATCAGGCGCAGAATCGCCAGCGACAGCGATTCAACGTCACGAATGATGCCGGTGCCGTTGCAACGCGGGCAGACGATGCCGCTGCTTTCACCCAGGGAAGGGCGCAGGCGCTGACGGGACATTTCCAGCAGGCCAAAGCGTGAGATGCGGCCAACCTGAACCCGGGCGCGGTCGGCTTCCAGGCTTTCGCGGACTTTTTCTTCCACGGCGCGCTGGTTCTTGGCCGGTGTCATGTCGATGAAGTCGATGACGATCAGGCCGCCGATATCGCGCAGGCGCAATTGACGGGCGATTTCTTCAGCCGCTTCAAGGTTGGTCTGCAGCGCGGTTTCTTCGATATCGCTGCCTTTGGTGGCGCGGGCCGAGTTGATGTCGATGGACACCAGGGCTTCGGTAGGGTCGATAACGATGGAGCCGCCGGAAGGCAGTTCAACGACGCGCTGAAAGGCGGTCTCGATCTGGCTTTCGATCTGGAAGCGGTTGAACAGCGGAACGCTGTCTTCGTATAGCTTGATCTTGCTGGCGTACTGCGGCATCACCTGACGGATGAACGTCAAGGCTTCTTCCTGGGCTTCGACGCTGTCGATCAGCACTTCGCCGATGTCCTGGCGCAGATAGTCGCGGATGGCGCGGATGATCACGTTGCTTTCCTGGTAGATCAGGAAAGGCGCGGAGCGATCCAGGGATGCTTCCTTGATAGCGGTCCAGAGTTGCAGCAGGTAATCGAGGTCCCACTGCATTTCTTCGCTGCTGCGGCCCAGGCCGGCAGTGCGCACGATCAGACCCATGTCGGCTGGAGCGATCAGGCCGTTGAGTGCTTCACGCAGTTCGTTGCGCTCTTCACCTTCGATGCGACGGGAAATACCGCCAGCACGCGGGTTGTTCGGCATCAGGACCAGATAACGACCGGCCAGGCTGATGAAGGTGGTCAAGGCTGCGCCTTTGTTGCCACGTTCTTCTTTCTCTACCTGAACGATGACTTCCTGGCCTTCGCTCAGGACGTCCTTGATGTTGACGCGGCCTTCAGGAGCCTTTTTGAAGTACTCGCGGGAGATTTCCTTGAGGGGCAGAAAGCCATGGCGCTCAGAGCCAAAATCGACAAAGGCAGCCTCCAGGCTTGGTTCGATGCGAGTGATTCGGCCTTTATAGATGTTGGCTTTCTTCTGCTCGCGTGCACCCGACTCGATGTCCAGGTCATAGAGGCGTTGGCCATCTACCAGTGCAACACGCAACTCTTCGGGTTGAGTTGCGTTAATCAGCATTCTTTTCATGTAGTACCGTCGGTTTCCGGGCTGCCGGAAACGGCGTTCGGCACACACGACTTCTCACGGTCGGTGTCAGGGCACGTCAAGAGTGTTTGAACACTCCAGTGTCTAGCGGGGAACCGGCCAAAGGGGCCGGGGTCGCGACGACGTTTCCTGCTTGCTGGGGTGACATAAAGCCACCCTGTCAGCAATAGCTTTGTCAGGAGGAGGAATCGACCATCGGTAGCGGACGAGATGAAGCGTCTTGAATAAGCCTAGTGCTACACAGTCCGATGGTTGTGCGTCTCCACCCTACACGTATCCCTGATAATTCGGGTGCTGCCGCGCGCAGAATCCGCAGCGGGTTGGCATTTACCGCGACCTTCTTCAGGAGGGCCGCGCATCATGGCTTAAGGCGTTGTTTCCGAAGTATTCGCACGAAATGTCTGAAGATGACTGCACTTTGTGAACTGGCCGTGAATTTTGAGCTCTGAAGGCGAGTGATAACTCTGCGATCTGGCTTGTTTCAGGCCTCATGTCACCTGCGCTTGTTACATCTCCAGGCTGTTCGCTGTCACCGAAAGCCCCGTAGGACGGCCTCGCGTCCTCGTGAATTGCGTTGGGCAGGGCCGGTGGTTAGACCGTTTGTCCGCTGTCCAGGCCGCTTTTGGCGGCGTTCGCGACTATAGCAGCAATCATTAAGTGCTTCAAATCCATAAAAAATTGTTATGATTTGCGGCATGACGAACATCACCCCTCCAACCCCCAGCGTCCAGCTGGTAGAGGTTGCGCCGGAATATGCCGGTCAACGTATCGACAATTTTCTTGTCACTTTCCTCAAAGGCGTGCCTAAGACCTTGATCTACCGCATTTTGCGCAAGGGCGAAGTGCGAGTGAACAAGGGTCGAATCAAGCCCGAGTATAAGTTGCAGGCGGGCGACATCATTCGCGTTCCGCCTGTGCGCGTGCCTGAGCGGGATGCACCCGTGCCTGTGGCGCAGGGCCTGTTGCAGCGCCTTGAGGCCGCCATTGTCTTCGAAGACAAGGCGCTGATCGTGCTGAACAAACCCGCCGGTATCGCCGTGCATGGCGGCAGCGGCCTGAACTTCGGTGTGATCGAAGCCTTCCGTCAGATGCGCCCGGACGCCAAGGAGCTGGAGCTGGTGCATCGCCTTGATCGCGACACTTCCGGTCTGCTGATGATCGCCAAGAAACGCAGCATGCTGCGTCACCTGCATGAAGCCTTGCGCGGCGATGGTGTCGACAAGCGTTACATGGCTCTGGTTCGCGGGCATTGGGATACTTCGCAGAAACGGGTCAATGCGCCATTGCTCAAGAGCAATCTGCGTTCCGGCGAGCGCATGGTCGAGGTCAATGACGAAGGCAAGGAAGCGCTGACGATCTTCAAGGTGCTGCGCCGCTTCGGTGACTTCGCCACCATGGTCGAGGCCAAACCAGTGACTGGTCGCACGCACCAGATTCGTGTGCATACCCTGCATGCCGGGCACGCCATCGCCGGCGACACCAAGTACGGCGACGAAGATTTCAGTCGCGAAATTCGTGATCTGGGCGGCAAGCGTCTGTTTCTGCATGCCTATATGTTGACCGTGCCGCTGCCCGATGGTGGCGAGTTGAAGCTACAGGCCCCGGTGGATGACATGTGGGCCAAGACCGTGGAGCGATTGAGTGCGCCCTGATTTCAAGCCGTCAAACTATGAGCTGTTGATTTTCGATTGGGACGGCACCCTGGCTGATTCCATCGGTCGCATTGTCGAAGCAATGCAGGTTGCTGCGACCCTGAGCGACCGTGAGGTGCGTGATGATTTTGCAATCAAGGGCATCATCGGCCTGGGTTTGCCGGAAGCCATTCGTACGCTTTATCCGGACATCAGCGCCCACGATCTGATCGACTTCCGCCAACGCTATGCCGACAGTTATATGGCTCTGGATAACACTGTTCCTTCGCCCTTGTTTGCCGGGGTGCGGGATGTGATCGAAGCCTTTCGCACAGATGGTTATCAGATGGCAGTGGCCACCGGCAAGGCGCGGCGCGGGCTGGATCGGGTGCTCAAGGCGCACGACTGGCTGGATTTCTTCGATATCACCCGCGCTGCGGACGAGACCGCCAGCAAGCCGGACCCGCTGATGCTCAACGAGATTCTCGAGCATTGTGGTGTGGCGCCCGAGCGTGCGCTGATGGTGGGTGATTCGTCTTTTGATCTGTTGATGGCGCGTAACGCCGGCATGGATTCGGTTGCGGTGGGGTATGGCGCTCAGTCGCTGTCCTCGTTGCTTGAGTACGAGCCGCGTCTGGCCATCGACAGTTTTTCCGAACTGCGCACCTGGCTGGGTGCGCCGAGTGCTGAATCTTCGTTGTTGGGGTGATTGAGAAATGTCGGACGAATGGAAAGCTCCAGTCTCCAGAGATGCAGATGAAATCGCAGACAGCAAGGCTGACGCCAAGAGCTGGAAGTTGCTGGAAAAAACACTGCTGGCGAGCGTTCAGGAGCAGCGGCGCTCACGGCGCTGGGGGATCTTCTTCAAATCCCTGACTTTTTTATACCTGATTACTGCGTTGTTCCTGTTCACGCCGCTGATGAGCTTTGACAAGGCCGCGTCGCGCAGCGAGAACCATACTGCACTGATCGAAGTGCAGGGCATGATTGCCGACAACGAGCCGGCGAGTGCCGATAACATTGTCGGCAGCCTGCGTGCGGCCTTCGAGGACAGCAAGACCAAGGGAGTGATCCTGCGGATCAACAGCCCAGGCGGCAGTCCGGTGCAGTCCGGCTATATCGCCGACGAAATACGCCGCCTGCGCGCCGAGAAGCCGGCGATCAAGGTGTATGCCGTCATTACCGACCTGGGCGCTTCGGGTGCCTATTACATCGCCAGTGCCGCCGATCAGATCTATGCCGACAAGGCCAGTCTGGTGGGCTCGATTGGCGTTACGGCGGCGGGCTTCGGTTTCGTCGGCATCATGGACAAGCTGGGCGTCGATCGACGGACCTACACTTCCGGCGAGCACAAGGCCTTTCTTGATCCGTTCCAGCCGCAAAAAGCTGATGAAACGGCGTTCTGGCAGGGCGTTCTGGATACCACGCATCGGCAGTTCATCGCCAGCGTCAAGCTTGGCCGTGGCGACCGTCTCAAGGATAAGGAGCATCCCGAGCTGTTCTCGGGACTGGTCTGGACCGGGGAGCAGGCTTTGCCGTTGGGCCTGATCGATGGATTGGGCAGTGCCAGTTACGTTGCGCGTGACGTGATCGGCGAGAAGGAGATGGTTGACTACACCGTCAAGGAGTCGCCTTTTGATCGGTTCTCGAAGAAGCTGGGTGCCAGCGTTGCTCAGCAGATAGCCATGTGGGCGGGTTTTAACGGGCCGTCGCTGCGCTGATCGTTCTGCTTATATGAAGAAAAGAAACCCGACCATTGGTCGGGTTTCTTGTTTGTGGCCTCAGGGCACGATGATGCCCTCGTTGCCGAGCATGTCTACCAGTCGAATCAGCGGCAAGCCGATCAGGCTGGTGGCGTCGCTGCCTTCGGTGGCGCGGAACAGGCTTACCCCCAACCCTTCGGCCTTGAAGCTGCCAGCGCAGTCGTAGGGCTTCTCCGCGCGCAGGTAACGCTCGATACGAGCCGGGTCCAGGAGGCGCATATGCACGGTGAACGCCACATGGTCGACCTGGCACTCGCCGGTTGCACTGTTCAGCAGTGCCAGACCTGTCAGGAAGCTCACGCTGCGGCCACTTGCAGCAGTCAGCTGTTTCAGGGCGCGCTCGAAGGTGTGGGGTTTGCCGAGGATCCTGCCGTCGAGCACCGCGACCTGATCCGAGCCGATGATCAGGTGGTCGGGATAATCGTTGGCCAAGGCCCTGGCTTTCTCCTCGGCCAGCCTTTGCACCAGCTCGATGGCGCTATCATCGCCGCGATGGCTCTCGTCGATTTCAGGCGAGCTGCAGACGAACGGCAGACGCAATCGGGCCAGCAATTCCCGGCGATAAGGTGAGCTGGAAGCAAGCAACAAGGGCAACATGCGGTTCTCCATCAGGTGAAAAGTGATTCTAATCAGTCTGCTAGTGGATAACAGGCCTGAATTTCCTTTGACATGCCTGGGGGTCGTCCCTAGAATGCTGCGCCTATGTTGAATGACCCGATTCCACCTCACGTTGACCCGCGCAAATTGGCTGATCGTGGCACTACCCTTCAAGGTGAAGTGCTGCTGGCCGATTTGGAGAGACTCTGCGACCCGCTTTCCGATAACCTCGGTACGGTGCAGGCGAAATTCGTTTTTGAGCGTGACGAACGCAGATCTGTGGTAATTCACAGTTCTATCGACGTCGAAGTCAAAATGGTTTGCCAGCGTTGTCTTGAGCTGGTCACCCTGCCGATTCACAGCGAATGCAGTTACGCGGTGATGAAGGAGGGTGCGAATACCCAGTCGTTACCGAAAGGTTATGACGTGCTGGAACTGGGCGAAGATCCATTGGATCTGCTGGCTTTGATCGAGGAAGAGCTTCTGCTCGCCTTGCCCATTGTGCCGGCTCATCATCCGGAAGAATGCCAGCAGCCGGCGGGTCTCGATGAGCCCGAACCGAGCGTGGACGAGGTAACGCGGTCCAACCCGTTCAGTGTATTGGCGCAGTTAAAGCGTGACCCAAACGTTTAGGAGTTAATCAATTATGGCTGTTCAGCAGAACAAAAAATCCCGCTCTGCCCGTGACATGCGTCGTTCCCACGACGCTCTTGAGGCAAGCACTCTGTCGGTAGAAAAGACAACTGGTGAAATTCACCTGCGTCACCACGTTTCGCCGGAAGGTGTTTACCGTGGTCGTAAAGTGATCGACAAGGGCGCTGACGAGTAATTTCTTGTCCGCTCCGATCATCGCGATCGACGCAATGGGCGGGGACTTCGGTCCCCGCAACATTGTTCAGGCAAGCCTCGCGTGCCTGATTGCTACGCCCTCGCTCCATCTGATCCTCGTGGGTCAAGCCTCCCTTATTGAAGCCCTCGTTGCCCGCCAATCCGGTGTGGATCGCTCTCGCCTGCACATTGTCAACGCCACCGAAGTCATCGCTATGGATGAGCGTCCATCCCAGGCGCTGCGCGGCAAGCCTGACTCGTCCATGCGGGTGGCTTTGGGGCTGGTGGCCGGGGGGCAGGCGCAGGCCTGTGTCAGTGCGGGTAATACTGGCGCGCTGATGGCGTTGTCGCGGTTTGTGCTCAAGACCTTGCCGGGCATCGACCGTCCGGCGATGGTTGCGGCGATTCCGACCGAGCGCGGCTATTGTCAGTTGCTGGACCTGGGGGCGAATGTCGATTGCAGCGCCGAGAATCTCTACCAGTTTGCCGTGATGGGTTCGGTTGCCGCCGAAGCGTTGGGTGTTTCTCGCCCCAAAGTGGCGTTGCTTAACGTTGGCACCGAAGACATCAAGGGCAATCAGCAGGTCAAGCTGGCTGCCAGTCTGTTGCAGGCGGCTCCAGGGCTTAATTATTGCGGTTTCATCGAGGGCGACGGTCTGTATCGCGGTGAAGCTGACGTAGTGGTCTGTGATGGTTTTGTCGGCAATATATTGCTCAAGTCCAGCGAGGGTCTGGCTACGATGATTTCGGCGCGGGTGCAGGCGTTGTTTAGTCAGAATCTGCTCACCAAAGCCGTTGGCGTCCTGGCGTTGCCGCTGATGAAGCGCATGCAGGCGGATCTGGCACCGGCCAGGCATAACGGCGCAAGTTTTCTGGGGTTGCAGGGGATTGTCGTGAAAAGCCACGGTTCGGCGGGTGTGCAGGGCTTTCAAAGTGCGATTCAGCGAGCTTTGATCGAGATCCACGAAAATCTTCCGCAACGCTTGCATGGACGTCTTGAAGATTTGCTTTAGTATGCCGTCGGGACGGAATTCCCGAAAATGTGACGCTGCTGACCGAGCAGTCATCCAAACGATCAGTCTTTAACATTCGACTTCTTGCGCGCGGCAAAACGGCCGGGCGTCAATTTCGGCGACAACAATTCAGAGGCTTGTTAAATGTCTGCATCCCTCGCATTCGTCTTTCCGGGTCAAGGTTCACAGTCGCTGGGCATGCTTGCCGAGCTGGCTACGCAATATCCGTTGATCCAGGAAACTTTCGCAGAAGCGTCCCAGGCGCTGGGCTACGACCTTTGGGTCCTGACCCAGCAAGGGCCGGAAACCGAACTTAATCAAACCGACAAAACCCAGCCCGCGATCCTCGCCGCCTCCATCGCGTTGTGGCGTCTCTGGCTGGCTGAAGGCGGCGCTCGACCTGCTTTCGTCGCCGGGCACAGTCTTGGCGAGTACAGTGCGCTGGTTGCCGCTGGCAGTCTGTCGTTGGGCGATGCGGTTAAGCTCGTGGAGCGTCGCGGCCAGTTGATGCAGGAAGCGGTTCCTGCCGGGCAGGGCGCCATGGCGGCGATTCTCGGTCTTGATGACGCTGATGTGTTGGCGGCTTGCGCGGAAGCGGCTCAAGGTGATGTGGTCAGTGCGGTGAATTTCAACTCGCCAGGCCAGGTTGTCATTGCCGGTTCGACCGCTGCGGTGCAGCGCGCCATGGAACTGTGCAAGGCGCGTGGCGCCAAGCGTGCCCTGCCGTTACCGGTGAGCGTACCGTCACATTGCGAATTGATGCGTCCAGCTGCCGAACGCTTTGCCGAGTCGGTCGAGGCGATCGATTGGCAGGCTCCGCAGATTCCGCTGGTGCAGAATGTCAGCGCTGCCGTTGTGTCCGACCTCGATACGCTGAAATCCGATCTGTTGCAGCAGCTCTACAAGCCGGTCCGTTGGGTCGAATCGATCCAGGCGCTGGCCGCCAATGGCGCTGTCGAGCTGGTCGAATGCGGGCCGGGTAAAGTGCTGGCTGGCCTCAATAAACGTTGCGCCGACGGCGTGACGACTCACAACCTCAACACCCCAGACGCCTTTGTCGCCGCTCGCGCGGCGCTGGCCTGATAAGGAGAGCTTGCATGAGCCTGCAAGGTAAAGTTGCACTGGTTACCGGTGCCAGTCGTGGAATTGGTCAAGCCATTGCCCTGGAATTGGGGCGCAATGGTGCTGTGGTCGTAGGTACCGCGACTTCCGAGAGCGGTGCCGAGCGCATCAGCGCAACATTCAAGGAGCAGGGCATCGAAGGCTTCGGTCTGATGCTCAATGTCACCGATTCCGAGTCCGTGAGCGCCACTCTGGCGTTGATCCAGGAACGTGTTGGCGCGCCGTTGATCCTCGTCAATAACGCCGGCATCACCCGTGACAACCTGATGATGCGGATGAAAGATGACGAATGGCATGATGTCGTCGATACCAATCTGAACAGTCTGTTCCGCTTGTCCAAGGGCGTTTTGCGGGGCATGACCAAGGCGCGCTGGGGGCGAATTATCAGTATTGGTTCCGTTGTGGGTGCCATGGGCAACGCAGGCCAAGTAAACTATGCGGCCGCGAAGGCCGGTCTGGAAGGTTTCAGCCGGGCCTTGGCTCGTGAAGTGGGTTCGCGCGCGGTCACGGTAAACTCGGTTGCACCGGGTTTTATCGATACCGATATGACGCGCGAGCTACCGGAAGCTCAGCGTGAGTCGCTGATTTCCCAGATTCCACTGGGTCGTCTGGGGCAAGCTGAAGAGATCGCGCACGTGGTCGCTTTTCTTGCTTCGGAAGGTGCAGGCTACGTTACCGGGGCTACAATCCCCGTGAACGGCGGCATGTACATGAGTTGAAAGTAACGGGTTGCGGTAAAAAAATGTCATACGTAGCGTCCAAAATCCGTTATAAAGCTGCAATCTATTAATGGGCGTCAGGTCGGTGAGGTCAGCGGGGTTAGCATTGAGCTTGAAATGCGCAAAACCTCTTCTATACACTTACCCACCGGCCAGCCGCCTGAATTTGTCCACTAGGAGTTAAAACTAGGTATGAGCACCATCGAAGAGCGCGTCAAGAAAATCGTTGTCGAGCAACTTGGCGTCAAGGAGGAGGAAGTTACCACCACTGCTTCCTTCGTTGAAGACCTGGGTGCTGACTCCCTTGATACCGTTGAGCTGGTGATGGCTCTGGAAGAGGAATTCGAGACTGAAATCCCTGACGAAGAAGCTGAGAAAATCACTACTGTTCAAGCTGCTATCGATTACGTTACTGCCCACCAGGCGTAACACGCTGTAATCGTCGTTGCTGTCATGGGAAAACCGCACTGCCTGCCGGCGTGCGGTTTTTTCTTTAAAAACGATGCCCTGTATCGTCAATAAGAGAAAAGGAGAGTCCTGTGTCGCGTAGACGCGTCGTGGTCACCGGTATGGGTATGCTGTCGCCATTGGGCACGGATGTGCCGAGCAGCTGGCAAGGCATTCTGGCTGGCCGCAGTGGCATTGGCCTTATCGAGCACACGGACCTTTCGGCTTACACGACCCGCTTTGGCGGTTCGATCAAAGGATTCAACGTTGAAGAGTACCTGGCGCCCAAAGAGGCTCGCCGGCTGGATCTCTTCATTCAATATGGTCTGGCGGCCAGTTTTCAGGCTGTGCGCAATTCCGGCCTTGAAGTCACCGACGCCAACCGTGATCGCATTGGCGTGGCCATGGGTTCCGGTATCGGCGGCCTGACCAATATCGAAAACAACAGCCGTTCGCTGCATGAGCAAGGGCCTGGACGGATTTCCCCGTTCTTTGTGCCGGGCTCGATCATCAACATGATTTCCGGGTTCCTGTCGATCCATTTGGGTGCGCAGGGGCCTAACTATGCAATTGCGACGGCCTGTACGACCGGCACGCATTGCATCGGCATGGCTGCACGCAACATCGCTTATGGCGAAGCCGACGTGATGATTGCCGGCGGCGCCGAAATGGCGGCCTGCGGTCTCGGTATGGGCGGCTTCGGTGCATCCCGTGCGCTGTCGACCCGCAATGACGATCCGACGCGTGCCAGCCGTCCGTGGGACAAGGGCCGCGACGGCTTTGTCCTGTCCGACGGTTCCGGAGCGTTGGTGCTTGAAGAGCTGGAACACGCCAAGGCGCGCGGTGCGACGATCTATGCCGAGCTGATCGGCTTCGGCATGAGCGGCGACGCATACCACATGACTTCGCCACCGGATGACGGCGCAGGTGCTGCGCGTTGCATCGTCAATGCGCTGCGCGATGCCAGGGTCAATGCCGATGACGTGCAGTACATCAACGCTCACGGTACCTCGACGCTGGCCGGCGACCTGGCTGAAGCGCGGGCGATCAAGTCGGTGTTCGGCGATCACGCCTACAAACTGGCGGTCAGTTCCACCAAGTCCATGACCGGTCACTTGCTGGGTGCGGCGGGCGCCGTGGAAGCAATTTTCAGTATTCTGGCGATCAACGGTCAAGTCGCACCGCCGACTATCAACCTTGATGAGCCGGGCGAAGGCTGCGATCTGAATTTTGTGCCCCATGAAGCGCAAAACATGCCGATCAACGTGGTGCTGTCCAACTCGTTCGGGTTTGGCGGGACCAACGGCTCACTGGTGTTCCGCCGGTTCAGCGAGTGATGCTCAGCTGGATCGATGGCTGTCCCGCCGATCTGCTGTCCGTCAAGGACCGAGGCCTGGCGTATGGCGATGGGCTGTTTGAGACCATCGCCGTCAAGCACGGACGGCCATCGCTTCTGGAGCTCCACCTGCAACGTCTTGAAGGCGGTTGTACTCGTCTGGGTATCGCCGCCGACCTGCATTTGATTCGTCACGAGCTGCTGGCGTTTGCCACAGAGCTTGGCGACGGCGTGATGAAGTTGATTGTCACCCGAGGCGACAGCCAGCGCGGTTATGCTCCCGCCCCGAATTCTCAGCCTCGACGAATCCTGCAAGGCGGTCCGCCGCCATTGTACCCGAGCGCTCATGCAGAGCAGGGCGTGCGCCTCTTTGCTTGTCAGACTCGTCTGGCCGAACAGCCGCTGCTGGCCGGGCTCAAGCATCTGAACCGGTTGGAGCAGGTGCTTGCCCGCTCGGAATGGCAGGACAACGACCACGCCGAGGGGCTGATGCTCGATACGTCCGGGCGCATCATCGAAGGTGTGTACAGCAATCTGTTCCTGGTCAGTGGCGGGGTTCTGCTCACTGCCGATCTGGCGCGCTGCGGCGTCGCCGGGGTGATGCGTGCGCAATTGCTGGAGCAGGCGCCCACGCTGGGGATTCAGGTTGAAGTCCGCGATCTGCAAATGTCTGACTTGCAGCAGGCTGACGAAGTATTTCTCTGTAACAGTGTCTATGGCGTGTGGCCCGTTCGTGGCTTCATGCAGCTGAGCTGGCCGGTTGGGCCGCTCACCCGTAAACTGCAGCGCACCGTTCTCGCGCTTCTGGATATCGCTTAGTGATTCGAAAATTATTGGTCTTGCTGGAAACAGGCGTAGTGCTGGCAGGCCTGGCGCTGGGCGTTGCATTTTGGCAGCAGAACGAAGCGCTGCATCAGCCTTTGAAGGTGACACAGGAGCAGTTGCTGGATGTTCCGGCAGGCTCCACGCCAACGGGCGTACTCAATCGTCTGGAAGCCGACGGCGTGGTCAAGGATGCGTTCTGGCTGCGGCTTTACTGGCGCTTCAATCTTTCCGAGCAGTCGCTGCACACTGGCGAATACCGCCTGACGCCCGGTATGGACGCTCAGTCGTTGCTGAACTTGTGGCAGCGTGGCGAAGTGGTTCAGTACAGCCTGACCCTGGTCGAGGGCTGGAATTTCCGTCAGGTGCGTGTCGCCTTGGCGAAGCAGCCCAAGCTTGAGCAGACCCTGACAGGCTTGAGCGACAACGAGCTGATGGCCAAACTGGGTCATCCCGATGTCTATCCCGAAGGCCGCTTCTTTCCTGACACCTACCGCTATGTGCGGGGCATGACCGACGTCGAGCTGCTCAAACAGGCTTACAACCGTCTGGATGAAGTGCTGGATGAAGAATGGGCCAAGCGGGCTGCGGATGTTCCCTACGTCGACCCGTATCAGGCATTGATCATGGCGTCGCTGGTGGAAAAAGAGACCGGGGTTCCCCAGGAGCGCGGGCAGATTGCCGGGGTGTTTGTCAGACGCTTGCGTCTGGGCATGTTGTTGCAGACCGATCCGACGGTTATCTACGGCCTCGGCGAGCGTTACAACGGCAAGTTGACCCGCGCGCACCTCAAGGAAGCGACGCCGTATAACACTTACGTCATCGCCGGCCTGCCACCGACGCCGATTTCCCTGGTGGGGCGTGAAGCTATTCATGCCGCACTGAATCCGGTTTCAGGCAGCAGCTTGTATTTCGTCGCACGCGGCGATGGCAGTCACGTGTTCTCGGCGGATCTGGATGCGCATAACGCGGCCGTTCGTGAGTACCAGCTCAAGCGACGTGCTGATTATCGCTCCAGTCCGGCGCCTGCTGCTCCGTCTGTTGTTCCAGTCATACCGGCGGAAACGAATCCGGTGGCGCCCGTTCCGGATGCGGCGACGGCGCCCGAAATCACGCCCGTCCCGGAGACAGCTCCAGAGCCAGATGCCAACCAGAGCGAGCCAAGCCCGAAATGAAGATGAACGAGGACTGCCTGTGACTGGCCTGTTTATTACCCTAGAAGGTCCGGAAGGCGCGGGGAAAAGCACCAACCGCGAATACCTGGCCGCCAGACTGCGCGCCGAAGGAATCGAGGTGTTGCTCACTCGCGAACCCGGTGGCACGCCGTTGGCCGAACGTATTCGTGAGCTGCTGCTGGCCCCTAGCGATGAGTCCATGCATGCCGATACCGAGTTGTTGCTGGTATTTGCCGCACGCGCACAGCATCTGGCGCAAGTGATTCGCCCGGCGCTGGCCCGTGGCGAGATCGTTTTGTGTGATCGTTTTACCGATGCGACCTACGCCTATCAGGGCGGCGGCCGTGGCCTGAGCCATGAGAGGATTGCCGCGCTGGAAAACTTTGTCCAGGGTGATTTGCGCCCGGACCTGACCCTGATCTTCGATTTGCCGGTTGAAGTCGGACTGGCCCGCGCCTCTGCGCGTGGCCGGCTGGATCGGTTCGAGCAGGAAGGGCGGACCTTCTTCGATGCCGTGCGCAGTACTTATCTGAACCGCGCCAGCGCCGAGCCTGCACGATATCGTCTGGTTGATGCGGCGTTGTCACTGCCGCAAGTCCAGCACGCCCTCGATGCGTTGGTCCCGGAAATGCTGGAGCGTTACCGTGGCTGAGTCCTACCCCTGGCAGGAAGCGCTCTGGCAGCAAATGGCCGGGCGTCCTCAACATGCGCACGCTTACCTGCTGCACGGCCCGGCCGGAATCGGCAAGCGGGCCTTGGCCGAACGGCTGATGGCCAGTTTGCTGTGCCAGCGTCCGGAAGGGCTTGATGCCTGCGGAACCTGTAAATCCTGCATGCTGCTGGTTGCCGGCAGCCATCCGGATAACTACGTGCTGGAGCCGGAAGAGGCCGACAAGGCGATCAAGGTCGATCAAGTGCGCGATCTGGTCAGCTTCGTGGTGCAAACCGCGCAGATGGGCGGGCGCAAAGTGGTGTTGATCGAGCCGGTGGAGTCGATGAATATCAACGCCGCCAACGCCCTGCTGAAAAGTCTTGAAGAGCCTTCGGGCAACACCGTGCTGTTGTTGGTGAGTCATCAACCCAGCCGCTTGTTGCCGACGGTCAGAAGCCGTTGTGTGCAGCAGGCCTGCCCGTTGCCGAGCCAAGCCATGAGTCTGGCGTGGCTGGCCGACGCGCTGCCGGACTGCACGCAGGACGAGCGTAACGAATTGCTGGTCCTCGCCGCAGGTTCGCCATTGGCGGCGGTCAGTCTCCAGGCGCAAGGCGTTCGCGAGCAGCGCGCGCAGGTGGTCGACGGGGTGAAAAAGCTGCTCAAACAGCAGCAATCGCCGACGCAGCTGGCTGAAGGCTGGAAAGATATTCCGTTGTTGCTGCTGTTCGACTGGTTCTGCGACTGGTCGCATCTGATCCTGCGCTATCAGCTCACCGAGGACGAAGAAGGCCTCGGTTTGGCGGATATGCGTAAAGTGCTGCAGTACATGGCGCAGAAATCAAATCAGGGTAAGGTTCTCGATATTCAGGACTGGATCCTGGCGCAGCGCCAGAAGGTCATGTCCAAGGCCAATCTCAACCGCGTGCTGCTGCTCGAAGCTTTATTGGTACAGTGGGCTGGATTGCCGCTGCAACGTTAGGCTGTATTCGTTGGAATCCTGAGGAGTTGTGATGAGCTTGCCGCTGAATTCCGGTCCCCGTAACGGTATTTTGTCCCTGACCATCAAGGACAAGTCCGTGCTTTACGCCGCTTACATGCCGTTCATCAGGAATGGCGGGTTGTTCATTCCGACCAGCAAAAGCTACAAGCTGGGCGATGAAGTGTTCATGCTGCTCAATCTGATGGACGAGCCGGAGAAGGTGCCGGTCGCCGGCAAAGTCACCTGGATTACCCCCAAGGGCGCGCAGGGCAATCGGGCCGCTGGCGTCGGCGTGCAATTCAATGACGGCGACAATACCGCCCGCAACATGATCGAAACCTATCTGGCCGGTGCTTTGAAGTCCGACCGCCCAACTCACACGATGTAGATAACCATTGCCATGCTTGTAGATTCCCATTGCCACCTTGACCGCCTCGATCTCGCTGAACATTCGGGTTCGCTCGATGCCGCCCTTGAAGCTGCGCGAGGCAGAGGTGTTGGGCATTTTCTCTGTATCGGCGTCAGCGCTGACAATGCCGGCGCGGTCAAAGCCCTGGCTGAGCGCTATGACGACGTGGATTGCTCGGTCGGCATTCATCCGCTGGACCTGAAGCCAGGCGAAGCGCCTGCGCTGGAATGGTTGTTGGACGAGTTGAACCACCCGCGTGTGGTCGCCATTGGCGAAACCGGTCTGGATTACCACTACGAGCCTGAAGCCGCCGAACTGCAACAGGCGTCATTTCGTCTGCATCTGCAAGCCGCCGACGTCACCGGCAAGCCGGTCATCGTGCATACCCGTGGCGCGCGTGCCGATACGCTGAACCTGTTGCGCGAGGCTGCCTTGCCCCAAGGTGGCGTGCTGCATTGTTTTACCGAGGATTGGGACATGGCCAAGGCGGCCCTGGACCTGGGTTTTTACATTTCCCTGTCCGGCATTGTCACGTTCCGCAATGCCGATGCGTTGCGTGACGTGGCGCGCCAGGTTCCGGCAGATCGCCTGCTGGTTGAAACGGATTCACCTTATCTGGCGCCGATTCCTTATCGGGGCAAACCAAACCTGCCCCAGTACGTCCGCGAAGTCGCTGAGTTTCTGGCAATGCTGCGTGGCGAGTCCTACGAGCGCTTTGCCGAAATGACCACCGACAACTTCGCGCGCCTGTTCCCTCTGGCTCACCTAAAGCGCTAGACATCGGATGTTTGCTTACCGAATCCCGGGCAAAAAAAACCCGGGTTCTGGGGGGGTGAATCCGGGTTAAGACCATTAGGAGTAAAACAAAGGTGCGCTATCCGTCGGCACCTTTACTGGCGTGTCATTTGGGGGATATGCAACGCCAACGCCTTAAGTATTGGTCATGATTGCGAGGCGTCCAGTTAGTTCTGATCATTTTTTAAACAGATTTGGAATAGCCGGGCGGCTGTTGAGTCCGCATTTCACACATCGTGCACACCCGGCCACGCATTTGTGGCTCAAGACGCTGATTTGGCCATTTAGGCCAAGAAACCACGCCATGGTCGGATGATCCGTGCAATTTCGCGCAAGTTAGGCATAATACCCGGCTTCGATTTTGACCCCAACAGACCTTCTTATGCAGAAAGAACCCCGAAAGGTCCGTGAATTTCGACGCCGCGAGCAAGAAATTCTCGACACCGCGCTCAAGCTGTTCCTCGATCAAGGTGAAGACAGCGTCACCGTCGAGATGATTGCTGATGCCGTGGGTATCGGCAAAGGTACGATCTATAAGCATTTCAAATCCAAGGCGGAGATCTACCTGCGCCTGATGCTCGACTACGAGCGTGATTTGAACGAGCTGCTGCATTCGGCTGATGTCGACAAGGACAAGGAAGCGCTGTCCCGCGCCTACTTCGAGTTCCGCATGCGCGATCCCCAGCGTTACCGGTTGTTTGATCGCCTTGAAGAGAAAGTCGTCAAGGGCAATCAGGTACCAGAGCTGGTCGAGGAGTTGCACAAGATCCGCGCTTCGAACTTCGAGCGCCTGACGTTGCTGATCAAAGGTCGAATCAACGAAGGCAAACTCGAAGACGTCCCGCCTTACTTCCACTATTGCGCTGCCTGGGCGTTGGTCCATGGCGCAGTGGCGCTGTACCACTCGCCGTTCTGGAGCAATGTCCTCGAAGATCAGGAAGGTTTTTTCCAGTTCCTGATGGATATCGGCGTACGCATGGGCAACAAGCGCAAGCGCGATCCCGAGGCAGTTGTTGATCTGAACCCTGATACTGCTGGCGGTTGAGCCTTTCAGGACCTGCACGCATTAATCGCCTGCTTTGCCCATGATGGCGCGGAAGCTGCATCCGACGACCATTCGCCGGTTTTCCGTCACCGGCATCTGGGAGGAAGTGATGCGTAGCCTGGTTTTGCTACTGGCGCTGTTGGCGTTGAATGGTTGTATGAGTGTCAGCGATCTGGGCCAGGGCGCTCATGATCAGTTCAGTGACGCCGGATTGCTGGATCACAGTGAAACCCGACGCATCAGCAACTGGCGCTTGCAGCCGGATTCCTTCATCTATATCGCTCAAGGTGCGTTTGCGCCGCCGGGCAGCGCCTACCCAAGACCTAACGTGGTGGCCGAAGAAGCTTTCAACGGCTTCATCGAGTATTTCCCGATGGTCCGTCGCGCTCGCGGGCCGCTAGGCCTGGATGAGGCGATGAACGAAGCACGTTCCGCGGGCGCGCATTATCTGCTTTATACCCGTTTCGCCAAGGCCGATGACCGAATCGGCAACACCGACGAATGGTCAGACCAGGAAGCGCTGGATCGCCTCGGCATCGACAGCGGCGTCATCCAGCTGATGTTGATCGAAACCAGCACCCGCTACCTGATCGACAGTGCCCGCATTCGCAGCCGTGGCGGATTGCTGACACTGCACGACACCAAACCACAGGATTTGCTTGGCCCGCCTCTGGAGGATTACGCTCGTAGTCTGTTGGGCGTAAGCCGTTAAGGAGAAAGTCATGAGTGATACAGGCAAGGCCAATGATCTGTTCGCGCAGATCCCCAAATCCAAAGGGTTGCCGCCTGTTCATTTATGGAACCCGGAGTTCTGCGGTGATATCGACATGCGCATCGCCCGCGATGGCACCTGGTATTACCTGGGTACGCCCATTGGCCGCAAACCCATGGTTCGCTTGTTCTCGACCATCATGCGCCGTGACGGCGATGACTATTTCCTGATCACTCCAGTGGAAAAGGTGCGCATCAAGGTCGATGACGCACCATTCGTGGCGGTCAGTCTGCAAGTCGAAGGCGAGGGCGAGCGTCAGGTGCTGCGCTTTACCACCAATGTCGATGACGTGACCGAAGCCGGTCCAGAGCATGCGTTGCGGGTGCTGATCGATCCCGAGACCGACGAACCTGCGCCTTATATTCATGTGCGGGTCAATCTCGAAGCGCTGATTCATCGCAACGTCTTCTATCAACTGGTTGAGCTGGCCGTGCCGCGTGATATAGACGGGCAGCGCTGGCTGGGCGTCTGGAGTGGCGGGGAGTTTTTCCCGATCGGCCTTGAGCCCTGAGTCGCTGCTGCAATTGCCTGCTCCCGGCGCGACGGTTAAAGTGCCGCTCCGCGTTTTTCCTGAGGTTTTTGCATGAGCCAGTCCTTTGACATCGCCGTGATCGGCGCCACCGGTACTGTCGGCGAAACCATCGTCCAGATTCTGGAAGAGCTCGATTTCCCGGTCGGGCAGCTGCACTTGCTGGCCAGCATCGAGTCGGCGGGGCATTCCGTGCCGTTCAGGGGCAAGAATGTACGGGTCAAGGAAGTTGACGAATTCGATTTCAACAAGGCGCAGGTCGCATTCTTCGCCGCTGGTCCGGCCATTACCCGCAGTTACGCCGCGCGCGCCTTGACCGCTGGCTGTTCGGTGATCGATTTGTCGGGCGGTTTGCCCGCTGCAGACGCACCCGGCGTGGTGCCGGAAATCAACGCCCAGTCGATTGAGTCCCACGGCAAGCCTTATCAGATTTCCAGTCCAAGCGCTTCCGGCACGGCCATCGCGCTGACCCTTGCACCGTTGCTCGGTGTGCTGGAAATCCTGCGCGTCAATGTCACGGCATGCCTGGCAGTCTCCAGCCAGGGCCGCGAAGGGGTTGCCGAACTGGCGCGTCAGACCACCGAACTGCTGAATATTCGCCCGATCGAGCCGCGCTTTTTTGACCGGCAAATGGCCTTTAACCTGCTCGCTCAGGTCGGCACGCCGAACGCGCAAGGCCATGCGCCACTTGAAGTCCGCCTGGTGGCGGAGTTGCGCGAGTTGCTGGCATTGCCTTTACTCAAGGTTTCGGCGACGTGCGTGCAAGCGCCGCTGTTTTTTGGCGACAGCTTCACCGTGTCGCTGCAAACCTCGCGACCGGTGGATCTGCAAGCGGTCAATGCTGCGCTGGAAGCTGCGCCGGGGATTGAACTGGTCGAAGCCGGGGATTATCCGACAGCTGTAGGAGATGCCGTAGGCCAGGATGTTGTTTATGTAGGACGCGTGCGCACTGGCATAGACGATCCCTGTGAGCTGAATCTGTGGGTGACGTCTGACAATGTGCGCAAAGGCGCTGCGCTCAACGCTGTGCAGGTCGCGCAATTGTTGATAAAAGACTATGTGTAAAAGATACTTGCCTTCAATTTGAAAAAACTTTCTAGCCGTGTGTGTCGTCGATCTCCTGAGATGTCTGCTTAGACACCCAATGCATGCTTTACCTTCCCGGGTGCCGGGGAGTTTTTAAACAAGGGATGGGCTATGGTTCAGGTTCGCAAACTGGTATTGGCAATTGCTGCCGCATCGGCGTTGTCATCAGGCATGGCGCACGCGCTGGGACTCGGGGAATTGTCGGTCAAGTCGACCCTGAATCAACCCCTTGTAGCCGAGATCGAATTGACACAGGCCCAAGGCCTGAGCGCCGCACAAGTGGTGCCAAGCCTGGCGACCACTGCTGACTTCGCTCAGGCGGGCGTCGCCCGACAGGCATTTCTCAACGACCTGACGTTCACTCCGGTACTCAATGCCAGCGGTAAAAGCGTATTGCGCATTACCTCCAGCAAACCGGTGCGTGAACCCTTCGTGAAATTCCTCGTGCAGGTGCTCTGGCCCAATGGCCGTCTGCTGCGCGAATACAGCCTGTTGCTGGACCCACCGAAATTTTCCCCTGAAGCGGCAGCCGCTGCCGCAGCGGCGCCGCAATTGCCGACGACTGCGCCACAGCCGGCCCAGACGCCTGCGACTCCAGAAGTAGCGCCGGCTGCACCGGCTCCGGTTCCGGAGGCGGCACCCGCTGCCGAGGCCAAGCCAGCGCAATACACCACCACCAATAACGACACGCTCTGGGAAATTGCCGAGAAAGTGCGTAATGGCGGCACCGTCCAGCAAACCATGCTGGCCATTCAGGCGCTGAACCCTGATGCGTTCATCGGCGGCAATATCAACCGTCTGAAAAAAGGCCAGGTATTGCGCCTGCCTAATCCGCAACAAATCACCACCGTGCCGCAGCCTCAAGCCGTGGCCAAGGTTGCCGAACAGAATCAGGCCTGGCGTCAGGGTCGTCGCTTGCCGTCCGGCACGCGTCAGGTCGATGCGACCCGCCGTGATCGCGCCGGTGCCGCGCCGTCCAGAGTTGCTCCAAGTGACAGCCTGAGTCTGGTCGCCGCAAGCTCCAATCCTTCTGCCAAAGGTGCGGCAGGCGACAAGGATTTGAGCAACAAGCTGGCGGTGGCCGAGGAAAATCTGGATACCGCGCGTCGTGACAACGCCGAACTGAAAAGTCGCATGAACGACTTGCAGAGTCAGCTGGACAAGATGCAGCGCCTGATTCAGCTCAAGAGCGATCAACTGGCCAAGATGCAGGCTGCAGGTGCAACGGTTCCGCCGGTGCCTGCGGACCCGGCCTTGCCGGCAGCATTGGTTGCCGCGCCTGGCGCTGCCGCCAAGCCGCCGGGCGAAATTGCCCCCGAAGACGCACTGCCAGCGGGCGCAGCGCAAGTCAGCGCACCGGCTGCAGACCAGCCTTTGGCCGTCGAACCGGTTGTGGCGCAGGAAGCCGATTCGGACAAGGCGTTCAAGCAACTGCTCGGCAATCCGATCGTCCTCGGCTTGATCGGTGGCGCGGTGGTGCTGCTTCTGCTGCTGTTGATGCTGTTCCTGGCTCGCCGCCGCAATGCCAATGCCGAGGCCGAGAAGCACCGTCGCATGGCGCGTGCGCTGGCTGAAGAATCTGAATTTGTTTCCGACATGGATATGGACGTACCGCAGGCCAGTTTCGACGGGCTGGTGGTTGCCGCTCCTAACGTGAAAATGGCGCCGATGGGCAGCGCGAGTGTCGATCCTGCTCGCGAGCGTCCAGCCGATCCGCTGGTTCAGGCTGAGATTCATATTGCTTACGGGCGCATGAATCAAGCTGTCGAGCTGCTTGAAGAGTCGCTGAAGGAAGATCCGGCCCGGGACGATATCCGTCTTAAACTCATGGAAATCTACGCCGAGCAAGGTAACAGCAAGGCGTTTGCGATCCATGAGCGGAAATTGGTGGCTGGGGGAAAGCACCACGCTGAGGTCGAGCAGCTCAAGAGTCGTTACCCGGCCATGATCACCGCTGCCGTTGTTGCGGCGGCGGCAACCGCGACCGCAGCTGCGGTTGCTGCAGAAATGGACGCGAAGTACGTCGAGGAATTGTTGCTCGACGAGCCGGAAACTCCTGAGCCCGAGCCCGAGCCCGAACCTGAACCTGAACCTGAACCTGAACCTGAACCTGAACCGGCCGTTGTTGCTGAAACACCTGTGCCGGAAACGCCGGAACCGGTCGCTCAAGCTGACGAGTTGGATGCGTTCGATCACGATTTCGATTTGAGTCTGGACGACCTTGAAGAGGCCTCCCCTGCGCAAGTGACCAATCCAACCGATCTGTACGATCTGGAGCTGGATGCACCTGTTCTGCCAGCAATCAATGACGACGATGACGAGCTGAGTTTCGAGTCGGTATTGAAGCAGCAAAATGAAGCCAAGGCGGCGAGCGTGCCGGACGCCCCGGCTGATTTTGATCTGGCTGACTTTGATCTCAATAGCACCGAAGACGAGCCTGCGCTGAGTGCCGAGGATGATTTCCTGCTCAGCCTCGACGAGCCGCCGTTGAATCTGGGTGAGTCAGCACCGCCGCAGCCTGCCGACGACCTGGACCTGGACCTGGACCTGCCGGATGATTTCGATCTGTCGCTGGCCGACGAAATCGAGACTGATCAGGCCACTCAAGCGTTCGCCTCCGAGATCGAGGATGTGAATGCCGAGCTGGAGCGCCTGTCGCAGAATCTTGAGCAGCCGCCCATGGCCAAGCCGTTCGAAGCGCCGAGCTTTACCGCCGAAGATGCCGCTGCACTCGACGATGACGAACCGGAATTCGACTTCCTGTCCGGTACCGATGAAGCGGCTACCAAACTCGATCTGGCTCGCGCCTACATCGAAATGGGTGACAGCGATGGCGCTCGGGACATTCTCGATGAGGTCGTCACTGAAGGTGATGATGGTCAGAAATCCGAAGCCAGGGACATGCTGAGTCGTCTGGTCTGAGTGTTCTGCGATTGACTGCAACGGCCGCTTTTGCGGCCGTTTGCATTTCCGAGGCAGGGCGCATGGCGTCTTTTTTCAGCGGCCTTATAATGGCCGCCATTTCGTAATTCAACAGGCTGTCACTTCTTGGCGAATATAGATAACGCGGCGGCCGAAATGGCCGCCGTAATAGTCCATTAAGCGGCTGTTTTATATGGTATTTACGCCTTCCATTTCCGCAACTATTCCGGTCGTTTCCGCAACTCGCCATTTATTTTGACGGATTTACCACCTTCCCGACCCGACGATATACGCGCTGTGTCATGCCTTGGGTGGTGTGTCCGAGTAGATCTGAAGCGTCTTCGAGGCTCAGGATTTCCGATGCGGCCTTCGGGCGAATGTCCCGGAACTGGAATTTCATGATCGAGGCCGCCAGGTCTGGGTCACCATTTTTCGCGGCTTTCTCTGCAGCACGTTTTCGAGCTGGCTCGAATCGCGTCCGGAGCATCGACTCCGACATCTGCTTGCCCTTGCTGGTGGTGATGAGATGCGGGCGTGATCGGTCGAGCGTTGAGAGCAGGATGCCCAGTCCGGTAAGGACGCCGCCCTGGTGCAGGCGGATACGCAGCTTCATCGACGTTTTCCCTTGGTCGACCATCAGATAGTCGGCGTCAACCTCTGACCAGCGCATCTTCCGTACGTCTGCCGGCCGCTGGCCGGTCAGGTAAGCCAGATCCATGGCAACCTTCAAATCGTCCGCAGCCTCATCATAGAGCGCCTTCCATACCTCGTCCGTGACGTAGATGTCGCGCGGCGCCTCCTTATTCCTCCTGACGCCACGCGTTGGGTTGTCCTTGCTGTATATCCCCCACTCCCGAGCCATATTGAAAGCGTGCGAAAGCAGCGCTATCTCCCTGTTCGCCCTGACCGGCGCCGTGCGCGCGTCCCGATACTGCGCAATAATCTGCGGCGTGATCGAATCCATGGGCGCCTTCTCGAACGCTTTGTGCAGATGCAGCATGCACTTGCGGTTTTCTTTCTGGGTCTTTGGTGCTTTGCCTGGAACCACGTCGCGGTCATAGCGGCGCAGTAAGTCGCCCACGGTGCGGGTGGATACCGGGACGGTCTTGCGCTCGAGCTTCGCCCATAGGGTGCGGGCATCGTCGATATCAGTGCCCAGCGGAGTTTCCACGCGCTTACCTTCAGCGTCACGACCGGCGTAGTAGTAGCCGATCCACTTCTCGCCGGACTTAAGTGTCCGGACGCGCCTGATCATCCTTGGTGGTAAGTCCCGGTTGGCGGGATTCCTTGGGCGCATGTGTTCAGCTCACGCTTGCTAGGTCGAGCGTCCAGGGTTCGGACACCGCGTTTGATGCCGACGGCCTGACGCCTGCCAGCTTGAGGCGGGCATACACGCGACCAACGACCGGGCGGCGCGCGCCAGTCAGGACATGCTGCCATGAGTGCTGTACGAGCCACTGTATTTGGCGAGAGGGCAACTGATAGCCAGTGATGGCTGCCAGCTCTTCGTCGCTCAGTGTTTCTTTTTGAATTTCCATGAAGACCCCTTCAATTTGTCCTGAGGACGGTTTTGCATTGCACGGCGTGTCAGCTTTCGCTTTCTGTAAAATCTGACGCATCAGATGTCCTGACTTTCCAGGGCAGCTATTCCGCGCCACGATTTCGTTATGCGCGTTTCGTGGCGCGAGCCGGGAACGCCTCACCTTCCCATTTGCCCGCCATGCCGCGAATCCCGCCGTGCTGGACGTGTGGGCGAAGCTTCTTGCTGGCGAACAGATCCGAGCAAGCCTTGAACAGATCGGCCTCAGCGACGATCTCTGACAGCGCTTTGCATTCAGTTGAGTTCACGCGCACCCATCCGTCTTTGTTGCCGCTGTGCTGGCTCGTGCGACTCAGGGCGTATCGCTTGCCGCTGTTTGCAACACCTACTGAGACCTCGTTCAGATAGAACGCCACGCTATCCAGGCGGACGCGGAGGATTGTTTTAGCCATGTTGACTACCCCGCATCACATCCGCCTTTCGGTAGCACTCACCTGGGAAACCGTACTCATCGCAGGCGCAGACTTCGCCGCATGGCGCTTCTACGTCGCGCACAGTCAAGACGCCGCAGCGTGCTCCGATGATTGCGATATCCCCACCGTCCAAGGCTCCGCCTTCAAAAACGCAGCCGAGCATTTCGTTGCCGAACATCTGGAGCTTTTCGTTATCGGCCTTCAGCCGCGCAATCTCGTTCACCATCAGCTGAACATCACCCATACCCGGAGCAACTCCCTGTTCGGAGTCGGCGCGGATTCCTGCCAGCGCTGTATCTGTCAGCCGGATCATTTGGACTTCTCCAGTTTCCGCTCAACTACCCGGCTGGTGCCGTCAGAGTTGTGCAGCACCAGCGAAGGGCCCTTGCGTGCCAGGGTTCCGTCAGGCTGCTGGTGATAGGTCGGGATTCCGTGGAAGGGGCCTCCGGGCGCGAATGGGTCGGGCATCGACGCGCGATTCTCGACCATGGCTTTCATCATCATTTCAAGGAAGACGAAGAACAGCGGGCCTTCCTTTGAGTCGGGCTGGCGCTTACCTGATTGCTGGCTTGCGCTTTCTTCGTAGCCAGAGACAAAGGCGATAGCCGATATCGCGCGGCCCATGTCGTCCGCGTACTTGATCACCTCGGCACGGTGCACCGGGTTGACCTCCAATAGATCGCAGATGCCATCGAAGCCGTATAAGGCTGTCAACTCCTCATCGTTCCGATACAGCCAGGTGCCGATATCGATCAGACCGGCTTTGAATGACTGCCTCGCACGGTCCTGAACTTCCTCGATCTTGGCCAGCTTCAGCTTCGTGAATGGAAGCCCGGCCTTGGCCTGCTTCACCTCTGCCCGGAAGAATGCGCGGGTTAGCGCACGCTCAGTGTTCAGGTGGCGAGCCATGCGGCGCACCAGGATCAGATGGCTGCGCAGGGAAAGGTGCGGTCTTTCAATCAGCAGGCCGAGGCTAAAGACGTGCTCAGGCTTCATTCGCATGGCGGCTCTCCTCTGCAATGGCTGCGTCGATGATCTGGTCCCAAATTTCGTTCGGGGCCTGGATGACCAGACGGTTACCTTGATGAACGTCGCAATTCTTCAGCCAGCAATACCGTGCCGAATTGCGCGCGAGTGTTGGCAAGTCGTACCCAGGCAAGCGGCGGGAATAACCCGGTTCATCTGGGATCGGTTCAAGCGGTGCCATTTGCAGCGCATAGCTTTCGATTACCTGCTTCAGCCACCGATTTTCCTGCCGCACCTCTTCCTCTGGCGCGCACACAAGCTTCAGCAGATCCCGTTTTTCAGCTGTCAGCTTGCGAACTTCCGCCCGCGCTTCGTCCCCAGCATCCGCTTCGGCCTTGGCTCCTCGCTGAAATCCAGCCTCATCGCTACGCAGCGCCTCGATCACCCGCCGATCTGCGAGAGATTGATACTTCATCGCATCGTTTTCTTCGATCAGGCCCAGAACTATCGCGGGCGTCGTCAGCTTCTCGAATTTCTCCAGGGCCAGCTCCGCATCGTGGACCGAGCAAAATTGCTGCTCTGTAAGTCGCTGGCACAGGATTTTGAGCTTGTGGTTATTGCTCATGACCGGCCCCCGAAGTGATCAGCCAGCACCCGTCGCCCATCAATTCCGCATTCGGCCGACATGGCGTAGATCTCGCCGAAGGTGGTGTCCCGTCGCTGCAGTGCGTTGAAAAGGGCAAGCAGTCGCTGGGCGCTTGGTCCGCAGAAAGGGCGCTTCATACCGGCTCCCCGTGCTTCTCCAGCAGTTGAGCCAAACGCATGCGGTTATCGACCTCAGTGTCCAGTTCGGAGCCGAAGTAGCACTGCAGTTCGCAAGTTACCGATAGGTCAGTGTCGATTTCTTCCGCGCGCTCTTTGTTGCGCAGCCAGCGGTAACGCTTGGCATCGGCAGCCATCCGGACGTGATCGTCGATGCAGAACTCGCTATCAAGCGCCTGGGTGACAACGTCGCTGTCGCTGGCCCCGCAGATAACTGCGATCCCGCGACCAACTGAAACGTGGGCTCCAAGCTGCACAAACGGCAGGACTTGTTCCAGGGTTTCGCCTTCAGGGGCCCGCAGCACCAGGGTTACGCGATTAATTACCGGCATGAGCCACCTCGGCGCGAGGGTTGGCCAGCTTGCGGATGGCAATTTCTTCGCGGTCGACGGATACGTTCTTCGGTGCCGAAACACCAAGGCGAACCTGCATGCCCTGGACGCCCAGCACGGTCACGGTGATGTCGTCGTTGATACGGATGGTTTCGCCTACACGGCGAGTCAAAATGAGCATGTGAACTCCTTGTTTACTTTCATCAGGGCGAACAAAGGCCCGCCGCGTTGTTGGCTTTCGCAAAAAATTGGTTTGGTTACTGCGTCAGATCGAGCCTGAGCACTGGACTACCCAGCAGCACGGATGGGCACGCCGCTGCTCATATCATGCGATGAGAACGCCAGCGTGTTGGTCTTGTTCGTGGTGGTGCTGTGGCCCTTGGGTTGCCGCGCAAGAAAAACTAATCAATCCGCGCTTGAATGCTTCAGCTACCAAAGCTGCCCGACTGCTGACCCCCATTTTGTAAAAAAGACGTTCCACCGTTTTCTTAACGGTGCCTGGCGCACAATCCATTTCTTTGGCGATTTCCTTATTGGCGAGGCCCGCGCAAATTGCCAGCGCTGTGCGCAGCTCCTGCGTAGCCAAAAATCCTGTGTCGCCCTGCAATGGCCCACAAGTTAAAGTTGTTGCGTTCATGGTCATCTCCTTTGGTGTGAGATTATTTAAGCCTACTTAACTATTGGCGTCAAGCAAGCTAAGCAATTAATTTAGTGCGCTTAGCTTTGGAAATATCACGCCCACAAAAAAACCGCCCGTAGGCGGCTCTGGCATCGATCGTTTCAGTCTTCTTTCGGCACCACCCAGGTCACCTCAACACCTTCATCATCGCGATTGGTCAGCGTGACGTTGTCGGCCTCATCAATGGCGTTGAGCAGCCGCATCCAGTCGTCGTCCGACTCATCTGCGGCTTTGTAGATGAGCGCACGCTTGGAGGCCTGAGCGCCGGTCGCGTTGATGGTCCGCTGTATGCGCATGGACATTAGGTCGTAGGAGGAGGGGGCGCGAGGTACTGCTGCTTTCTTGGCCACAGACTTGCTCTCGGATAACTGTATGGGCATACAGTATAGGTCGAGCTTGGCAAAGGGCAATGGTTAATCCGGGAGGTTGAGTACACTTGTACTCTTTACAGCGGCAGGTAAGCTTTTACGCAGGCGATTACGCCTTTCATATCCTCGTCGCTTAGTTGAGGTACGTAGTATTCACGGCCTTTTCGGGTCTTTTTATGAATTTTGTCCAGTCGGTCAAAGCTTACCGTATAGATCATGTCGCACTTGACCCACAGCTCAAGATAGCCATCAGAGCTCAGCGGATTTTCACGCAGCAGGTGGTGCCAATCTTCCTGTTGGATAGGTGGGGTAGATGAGATGGGGACGACGGTGCAGAGACGGCGCTTGTGAGTGGCCGTTGGGGATATGACGATTACTTTTCGTACCTTCAGCATTTCTGGGGCAACGAAACCCCTTGTGAAGTCGCACAGTAATACATCGCCCTGCTTGGGGTGGTAGTAGAGAGGCAATCCATTTTCCCTAGATAAAGCAAAGCCGCCCGAAGGCGGCTTCAATCGACACGCAGCTGAGCTTGCTTCGCCCCTTCTGCGCCGCTGGATCAACCAAAAGAGGGATCCAGACTCCTGCCAGCTTTCGCTGGTGACACCGCAATTATGAGTGCGCCAATGTCGCTTTTCAAGCCACATAACTCACCGTGACAGGCATCCGTGACGCAAAAAACCGGTGAAACCCAATGAAACCAATGGTTAAAGAAATCGGCGCCACGAAATAAATATTTTCAATTCGTGGCGCGGGCACCAGATTTTATCGATTTTGCGCGCTGTCGGCCTGGCTCGAGACGGCGGCCGGGCAGGTTAAAAGAAAACAGATTTCGGCATCTTGCCGTCGACCACCGTGCCAACAATTTCCCAAGTGTCGTCCACGGCTTTCATCGGGAAGGCCGGGTTTAGAGGCTTTAAGTAAAGCTCCCCAGCGTCAATGACCAGCTGCTTGAAGGTGGCCTCATTGCTGTCGATCATCCGCGCGACTACGTACTGACCGCTGCGGGGTTCAGTATCTGGCGCTATCAAGATGAGGAAATTCTCTGGGAACGAGTCGCCGCCGCCCGGGCTTGTCATCGAGTTACCAACCACCCGCAACCAGAAACCATTCTCGCCAGCCCAGACATCCGACGTGTGGCGTGGGCACGCAGCGACATTCGACAACTGTATAGCCTCCGTGGCTGCTCCGGCTTGAACCCAGCTGATTTCTGGATAAGCGAATGACCTGGTGGGCTGCAGCGCGAGTTCTACGTTAGACATATCTGGTTCGCGCTCGGGCCCTTCACCTAAAGCCAGCCACTCCGCCCTGAAGCCGGTTGCCTTCGCCAGGGCGTAAATACTCTCGGGCTTTAGGCTTTTACTCTCGCCGGACAGCCACTGAGATACCGCAGAGTTTGAGACCCCGCATTCGGTTGCTATCCGGCTTTTTCTTTTGCCGCTAGCGGCAATGGCTTTGGCCACTCTTTCATATCGTTCCATGGGCTAAATCTTAAGCATCCGGATGTTTAGCATGAAGCACACTTAAATCGCCTGTTGCAGCAATTCCTTAAGTATGCTTAAATTTCCTCTATACCCAGAGGAACGCTTAATGAATACCGACCAAGCCGTTTCACACTTCGGCAGCAAGAAGAAGCTGGCTGATGCGCTGGATATTTCTCCAAGCGCCGTGACGCTTTGGGGAGAAGTCATTCCGCGCCTTCGTCAATTTCAGATTCAAATGCTGACGGGCGGCACCTTAACGGCAGAGGATGCAGCTGCCCCAAACTTGAATAAATCATCGGCCAAAGCTCTAGAAAACGCATCTGGGCCTGATGGCTCTGTTCAGGCATCCAGTATTTTGCAGGCATCGCAATGAACTCTTGCCAACCATCCCAGTATTTGCTGTCCGGCTAGCTTTCCTCTGGACACAAAAAAGCCCGACCTAAGTCGAGCCTCTCGTTAGCCATCTGCTCGCAACAGATGGCTCCGTACTTCTTTGTCTATTCGAAGGACAAATCAATGCAACCGAAAAATACCACTGCTCCACAAAAGCCACAAGTCCAAGTTTTGGGGAAAGTCTCATTTGGTGATCCGCTTATGGAATATTCGTCGCCTTTTATGAGTATCGAAGAAGGCGGAAGCGTAATTGAAGGGATCCAGCTTGCTTGCCATTTGGCTGATGGACTTACGCAGCTTTGTATGCGTCTCCATAAGGCTGTAGGTGATGGCGAGACCGTCTATTGCGCAGAAGTGCGCGCCTTGGCATTCCTCAGTGAAACCGTCACCGCACTTACGCGATCTGCACACCGTTCGATGTCGCCGCCGGAAGCGATCCACGGGGGTGACCAATGAGCATGCAAATTCTGACATTGGAACACCATTACTGTGAGTCCAGCCAGCAATCACTTTTCAGCGCTGCTGGTGGCGTCTGCGTAACAAAAGCGCTGGATGCTGCGACTGACCGGCTGGAATCTGTGGTGGCTGCATTAGCAGCTCTGATGAACGTTGGTGCTGTTTCTGAGCAGGCGACTTTGGCGTTTTATGCCGCTGAGTCTGCGTTGGCTCTCGTATGCGCCAGCCATGCTGGCGTTGAAGCGTTCGAATGCGCGCCACAAAACGCCGACATACCAAATCGTGGCGCGACAGGGGGTGAGGCATGAAGACCTCAATCCCGAAATCAAAGCGTCCACTTCCGCAGAGTAAACAGACTGATCTTCGTTCAAAGCCCGAAAAACCAAATGCCTGGGATCGTCTCCCTTTTGTAGGTAAGGATCACAGCAAGCAATGTTCGAACTGGGATGTCCCCCTTACTGGCGGCTACTTCGGGGGCATAGATGCTGGAAAAAGCATCGCTCACATGTTTTTCAAATATCTTCGCGACGAACAGGCCAACCCTGTGCGGCTTGGAAGTACTCACTTCCGCATGATGATCAGCGCACTCGACTCCAAGGTTCCGGCAACGAAGGAGGAGGAAGAGTCTCTGAACGGTCAGCGCGTCGGCTTCATGTGCGAGGTCGCGGACTGGCTTGACGCAGCTGTTCTCAAGCTCGGATCAAGCCTTGATGCCATCCCTGAGCGCTTGCTTGTCGAGCAGGCGAATCAAAACCTGGCCAGAACTGATGCCGCCCTGATGGCTGCAATAGATGCTGCTTCGCGGAAAAAGAAAGTGGAGTGCGCCGCTGCTGCGCGCCAACGGAAAGCGGAGATGGCTCAATGAACCTGATCACCATCCACAACACCCAGCTACCCGTCGTCGAGTATCGCGGCCAGCGCGTTGTCACCTTAGCCATGATCGATCAGGTGCATGAGCGGCCGGAAGGGACCGCTCGCCGCAACTTCAACGAGAACCGTGATCGGTTCATCGAAGGCGAAGATTTCTTTCAGGTTTTGGGTGAAGAAATTCGTACGCAGTCAGAGTTGGCCGGGGTATTTGCTGCCCGCACACCGAAAGGCACGCTTGTCACTGAGCAGGGTTATCTGATGATCGTGAAGTCGCTCACAGACGATCTGGCTTGGACGGTACAGCGCCAACTGGTGAGCAGCTACTTTCGACCACCTTCGCCGCCGCTCCTTCCGCAGGATCTGCCCGGCGCACTCCGTCTCGCTGCCGACCTGGCAGAAGAGAAGGCCGTGCTGGCGCTGGAAAACCAGCAGCAGGCCAAAACCATCGCCAGCCTGGAAAGCCTGTTCATGACAGGAGAAACGCCGACGCAGTTCTGCAAGCGCCTGAATGGCGTGAACTGCTCCCGGGTTAACAGCTCGCTACTCGCACTTGGCTGGCTGTGGGACGCCGCCGCCGACGAAAACACTAAGCCCCGCTACCGGGTTGCCAGTCGGGTACGCGACCGTTACCTGACCGAACGACCGCGCAAGATCAGCTCCGAGGGCAGCGATCCGTTTATCAAGTATGACCTCGTCCTGTTGATCGACGGCGCTCGTCGCCTGCACCAGCTCTACATGAAAGGCGAACTCGCCATGAAATCCAAGTGGGATGGGCTTTACACCCAGGCCAAGCACACCGGGAGTGACGCCCAATGAAAATCAAACCCACCAAGACCGAACTCAAGGCCCTCATCGTCGAGCTATCGATTGATCACCACCGTTCACAACTCGCCGTGACACGTCGCCGTGACGATCTGAATGCCGAATACCGAGCTTATTTTCGCGTTCATGGTCAGCCAGAGCCCAACTACCGCGGCATCCGCTGGGACGATCCGCGTTACGACGGCGTAATCCAGTTCACGAATGACGCCTACGCCGCACTGAAGAAAGCGAAGCAGAATCGCTACAGCGCTAAACGCCGGCTCGACACATCTGTGCGCCGCCTGATGATCCTTACCGACGTCTCTTTCGCGGTGCCCGGTGAAGATCGTGCTCAGCGCAAAGTTCCGGCACCGGTGCGGCGCTTCACGGCTAACGGGGAGAGCTTGCAATGAGTGACATCCCTCGCAAATTCCAGGGCGTCTGGATACCCGCTGAGCTCTGGAAGAATCAGGCGCTTTCGATCACTGAAAAGGTCATGTTGGTGGAAATAGGCAGCCTCGAAGATGACGCGCGCGGCTGCTTCGCCAGCAACGCAAGGTTCGCCGAGTTCTTCAATCTGTCCATTTCGCGGGTATCTGAAATCATCAGCGGGCTGGCGGAAAAAGGGCTGGTATCGGTCGAACAGATCCGCGACGGCGTGCGAATTGTCGAGCGTCGAATCCGGCTCGCTACCCCCTTCGGAATTCCGAATACCCCTTCGGAAAACAGCGCGAACCCCTTCGGAAAACGCTGCGAACCCCCTTCGGAAAACACGCAGGAGAGTAATACATTACTGAGTAATACATTGAGGGTAAGCAAAGGCGCTAAAGCGCCAGTGTTGAAAACTGGAAAACCCAAGTCGGTGAAGTTTGATCCGCTCACAGCCAAGCCGGCGAATGTGTCAACTGATGCTTGGGAAGGTTTTTGTGAGATGCGGACCTCGAAGAAGAAACCGCTGACCGAGCGAGCCTGCAAATTGATCGCCAAGGCCTTGGTCAAGCATCCAGAGCCAGACGCCGTAATCGACAAGTCAACAACGAACTCATGGACGGACATCTATCCGGAATCTGTGCTGCCTGGTGCTGGCGCCAAGATCGGCAAGCCGTCCAACTTCCGCGATCTGCCAACCCACACTCCGGAAATGTACAAGGAGGCGGCCAATGGCAAACCTCAGTTTTAACTTCCGCCGTCAGCCCCGTGTCGTCGAAGTCTTGGGCAACTGCCGGATCCATGAGGGCGTAATGTTCTCGCACATTGAGCAGTTCGATGGCTCGACACACATCCAACCCTGCCGGTTCTGCCAGTGGGAGGCGCTTAACGTCTCCCCGCCGGGCAGCGAGCCGCGCGCTGTTGCGTTGGCCCAGCTCGAAGCCGAACGCCTCAACGTCAGGCTCGTAGCTTCCGGCATCACGCCGAGATTCATCGGCTCGACCTTCGAGAACTACCAAGCCGAAGGCGGATCACTGGCGGAACGCGTTCGGGTGAAGTGCCAGGCATACGCCGACCATTTCGAAACCCATTACGCGGACGGTCGCTCGCTGATCCTGTCCGGCAATGTCGGCACCGGAAAAACCCACCTGGCCAGCAGCATTGTGCAGACGGTCATCCGAAAGCATGGCGCAGAAGCCCTGATCATCTCCGTATCCGAGTTGGTGCGAGTGGCGAAAGGGACGATGTCCAAGGGCTCGACTTACACCGATCGTGATGTCATCGAGGAGCTGGCGAACGTCGATCTGCTGGTGATCGACGAGATCGGGGCGCAGAAGGGCTCGGATTACGAGCTGGGGCTGATCCATGAGGTGATCGACCGGCGATATCAACTGGTCGTGCCCACCGTGGTGGTGAGCAACTTGCCGGTTGATAAGGCCGCCGACGCACCGCTGGGCACGGATATCAAAGGTTTCATTGGGCCTCGCGCCCTTGACCGTTTGCGGCAGAACGGCGGCCAGCTGATCGGCTTCACATGGGAATCGGCGAGGGCTTCAGTATGAGTCGCGACCTATTCAACATTGAGGCGGAACACGGTCTACTCGGGGCCATCCTGCTGGATAACTCGTTGTTCGACGAGATCACCGGCAAGGTGTCGCCCGCAGACTTTCATAATCTCGAAAATGCTGCGCTGTATCAGACGATGATCGACTGCCACGCCGGCGGCAATGCCATCGACGTGATCACGCTGAGCGATCAACGCTCACGCCTGCCAAGCGGCGACAGCACCATCGCTTACGCAAGCGAGATATCACACTCGGTACCGAGCGCGGCCAGCTGGAAGACTTACGCCCGGGTAGTCCGAGAGCGAGCGGTACTGCGCAAGGTGGTCGAAGCTGCTGAGGCTATCCAGCAGTCGGCCAGCGATGACTTGCCGGTGGCTGACATCATCGCGAATGCCCAGATGGCCATGGCCGATATGCGCGACCTGGACGATGGCGACAAGGACTATCACCGCGCCAGCGAAATCCTTCCGGGCGTGATGGACACCATCGATTCGAAATACAACAAGACTGCGCCCAAGGGGCTGACCACTGGCTTGACCGAACTCGACAAGATCATTCGCGGGCTCCGTCCGGGAAATATGATCGTTGTCGCCGGACTTACGGGCTCGGGCAAGACGATCCTTGGCTTGCAGATCGCCCAGCATGTCACCTGCGACCTGGCGGGCGCCGGTTTGGCGTTCTCCATGGAGATGACCAAGGAAGAACTGATTACTCGCAGCATGGCGTCTCTGGGTGGCGTCAGCCTGACGCGTCTTGATGAGGGCGAGAGCCTTGAAGATGAGGACTGGCCAAGGATCACCAATGCAGTCAGCCAACTGAACGAGGCACGTCTCTATGTGAACGACGAGGCCGGTATGACTGTTGCGCGAATTCGTTCGATTGCTCGCCAGTGTCAGCGCCGGGAAGGGCTGAACGTGCTGCTGGTCGATTATCTCCAGCTGATCTGTGCTGGGAGCGGTGCGAACCGCTCTGTCGAGGTCGGCAAGGTGTCCACCGCGCTGAAGAATCTCGCGAAGGAATTGAAAATTCCCGTCGTGGTGCTGGCCCAGCTCAACCGGGGATCGACCAATCGGCCGGACAAGAAGCCACGCCCGAGCGACATCCGGGATTCCGGCCAGATCGAGCAGGACGCCGACGTCGTGATTCTGGTGCATCGGGATATGGAAACAGAGGAGGGGCAGAACGGGCTGACAGAACTGATCGTCGGCAAGTGCCGCCACGCCAAGCCGGGGAGCTGCGTTGTTCAGCAGGAAGGTAAGTTCGTTCGATTCGTCGACTTCACCGGTACCCGCCAGGCCACCAACGAAGAGGTTGAAATGGGTCGCACTTTCGCCAGTCGCGCCAAGGGGAGGAGCAAGGCATGAGATTTTTTGAATGGTTGAAAGGCCCACGGCTCACGACGGGAGAGCCTTTCCAGTCGGCACTGGCTGACCTACTGAACCCGAAAGGCCCGCTGATCCTGCCGCTGGGTGCCATCGCTGTTCCGGCGCCGAAGTATCCGGAGGCCGAGCGCGTCGCCTCATCGTTGCGCGGCTTCCCGGGTGACTGGCAAATGGATCGGGCAGGGCACCACCTCACACACGTTCCTACTGGCTTCATGTTGTGGTGTGGAAACGAGGAATACGGCGTCGGCGAATGGGACGGTCACAAGCGAATCTCGTACAGCGAGCCGGAGCGGAAAATCATCTGGAAGGCGCTCGCCCCGCTGGCCGTGATGCGTCCCCGTCAGTTCGGCGCATTGCCAAAGGTGAAGATCACCGCCGAACGCGGAACCTACTGGTGCATTGCCGACGGTCATCCGTGGGCCGGAGGTGGAGACTCACCCGCCGATGCCTACCGGGCATGGTCCCGTGCCGTATCGATCCAGGCTCGCAAAGACACCAACCCTAAAGAATATCTGCATGTGTGGAGTGCCGCGCTATGAGTCGAGTATCTGCGGCGTTGCCGCGTAAAAGCATGCATGAGTACGAGCGTACTTTCCTCAAGTTGGCCGGTGACGGGCTGGCGCGGGAAAAGCTTGGCGGGGCTGTCGCTTTGGCTTGCCTGCTCGATATCGTCGCCAGTTGGCACGCAACCCGGATCGACATTGAGTTTGGCGAGTATTGCAAACGCTGGGTATCCGAAGGCAATGCAAAGAACAAGATTGCCGACCGCCTGTTGCGCGATCTGCTGGGCCTCGATGACGAGCCGACTCCACCACGTCGAATCAGGAAGGCAGCATGAGTGTTTACCGAAGCGCTGAGCACGCCATCATGCGAGCCATGAACGTGGATTCAATATCGCTGCACAAAGGGGCGGGTTGGCAGAACAAGTGCCAAGCGGACAGCTGGGAGCCGATCAAGGCCGACAATCCATGCCCGCTGGACAAGTTCGACCAGCTTACTCAGGACAGCATGACCCGGGCGATACTGCGCCGTGTTCTGTCGAAGCATCACTGGGCGGTGCTGGTCGCGCACTTCATGGTCAACCTTGACGGCTCAACTCAGCAGCAGCGGGTAACAGCTATCGTGGAGTTGGCCAGGTCGGCACCCGGCAAGGCGCACCACCTGTTCCGGACCAAGTGCGTGACCGCTTGGGCTACCCCGCGTATCCCGGAATCGTTCATGGTGCTGCACACTTGGGACAATGCGGAGCCGCAAACGCCGGAGAAGACGCTGTACCGGTGGCGGTCGGATCTGCGCAAGTGGCTCAACGCCGAGCGGGACGCCGCTATAGCGTCTGCCTCGGTGATTTTGGATGAGGCTCAACTCATTGCCGAAGCTGCTTGATTGGCTGAGAAAATGAGAATATAGTTTTCCACATTGCGGTTCTGCGTCTTGAGATGCGAAGCCCACAGAATTGAAGCCCGGCCATATTTGAGCCGGGTTTTTTTATGTCTGAATTTTGCGCATGCGGCAGATACAGCAAGGGTTCGCTCTGCGAATCAAGGCGAAAGCCCCGGCTCCTTGCTCTGCGGGCGCAGATAGGCGTATGGGTTGCGACTACGCGGCCGACGCCGGACACCCCATTGCATCTGGGGTATTTATTTTGGAAGGTGGCGCTCAGTGGTGGGCAATCCGGTTTGAACCCGGAGCTATCGGTAACGGTAAGAGTTCGACTCTTTCACCTTCCGCCAATTTTGTGTGCAGACCACTGCCAGGGTGGGCCTTCGGGCGGGCCTGGACACGGTATAGCCGGTAGTCACGTGTACTGCAGAACACCGGCAGCCATTGCGCCCCTATCCTCTGTTGCTCCGGGGTGGCTTTGGTGGACTGATGGAAAGACATCACATCTATTTCAAGGGCTCGCCATATCGGTGGGCCTTTTTTTTTGACCTTGACCGGTGAATCCCATGCCCTCGATTAACATTGGTGGGCGTGAAGTCCGGGTTGACCAACAAGATGCTCCGCTTCTGGATAGCGCATCGTGGGTGGTCAGGAAAGGCGGCGGCACATTTTATGTGCTCCGGTCTATTTACGCTGACGGCATCTATCAAGGCTACGAGTCTCTGCATCGGTCGCTAACTAATTGCCCTGCCGGGATGGTTGTTGACCACATCAATGGTGACGGACTGGATAATCGCCGCGCCAATCTTCGCGTGTGCACCAATGCTGAAAACCTCAGAAACAGAAAGATGCATCTGAATAATCGCTCCGGGTTCAAGGGTGTTTATTTCGACGATAGCCGCCGCGGAAAACCGTGGAGGGCACAGATCACCGCTCACGGAAAAAAGCATCGGCTAGGCCGATTTGATACAGCTGAAGAGGCTAGCGCGGCCTATCGAAAGGCCGCCCCTCACATGCATGGAGAATTCGCTAGAGCATCTTGAGTTCGGCAAATTCTCTGACCCCTTCTATAACTGCTCCCTAATCGGGGAGGACATCCGGATGAAACCCATGCCCGAAAAGAACCCTGACTTCTGGGCACAGGTCTGGCTGATCCTCTCCACGCCGATCTGGCAAGGCGCGATCATGGCCGCGACTATCACATTCCTGCGCGTGCTCTACGAAGCGAAAGAAGCCAACAAGTGGCGCATTTTGTTCGAGTCGCTGATCTGTGGTGCGTTGAGCCTGTCGGCCAGCAGCATCATTGACTGGATGACCTGGCCACCGAGTCTGTCTGTCGCTGCTGGTGGTGCCATTGGCTTCATCGGCGTGACGGCAATCAGGGATCTGATCATCAGGTTCCTCGGACGTAAGGCGGATTCAGCATGACCACACTGAAAGCGTTCGCCCTGGCCTGCGTGATCACGTTGGTCGGCCTGCTCCTTGTGGGTATCCAGCAGTACCGCGTGATCGCCCTGCGTGGAGAGGTGGCAATCGAGACGAAAGGCAAAGCCGACGCGGTGGCAGCCAATGCCGAAAGCCTGCTGACCATCACCACTCTGCGCGCCGAAGCCCTGCGCAACGCTACCTACACCGCAGACCTGGCAAGACGCATCAAGGCCAGCGAAGACAAGGCCAAACAAGCGAGGAAGGAATTTGAAACTCTCAAGCGCAACAGCAAGCCTGTTCGTGATTGGGCTAATCAGCCTCTTCCTGACGGCCTGCGCGGCAAAGCCCCTGGTAGTGACAAAGACCAGCGCGCTAAGAATTGAAGCGCCTGAGCTGATTCCGTGTGAGCGGGTAGAGGATGAAGACCTCTCCGACAACGGCCAGCTTTGGGAGTTGAAGAATCAGGCGGTGAAGCTGCTCGACACCTGCGCAGATCAAGTTGATGCGCAGATCGTTCGCAGTCAGAGCAAATAATCCGCGCCACGTTTTCAGATGCGCCGTTTCGTGGCGCGAGGTGATGCAGCATGACCAGATATCGCGACCTTGTTCGCCGGTCACGCCGACAGATGAAGGCGTGCGTTAAGGCAGACGCTCCTGACTGGCTGATCGGATATGCAGAGTCCTCGATAGGCAAGGCCGACTACTTCCACGCCAGACGGCAGAGCGCCACCTGTCCGAGTAGATCCAGAGCGGTGAATGAACTGCTCCAGCTCGACGATGTGCTCAGGCATTACCTGAAGTCGGTGACTCGCCAGTGAAGAAATCATGGTCAGTCACAGCGCCAGGCTATCCACCATTCCCCATGATCATGCAAGAAGACCACGACCACGCTGGAGCGCTGGCAGTTGCTCGCTGCATCTGGCCTAACGCGACAGTAGAGTGAGCAACCAATGAAGAAGACCAAAGTACTTATCGTCACCTACCCGTTGATGCTGAGCAAAGAGCAGCACGAAACACTATTCGCCAAGTACGCGGCGTTTGCCGAAGAGCAGGATATGCGACTGCTGTTCCTCACTGCCGGCGCGACTGCCAAGGTCAGTGATTGCGCCCCTGCTGACGAGGTGACATTCACCCCGCTCAATGAGTCGCGGCCTATGCGTGGCGATTACGGCCCTGAGCTGCACCTGAGCGAGGCATCCGAGCTGAGCACGGCTTCCTGCGCCTCTATGATCCACGCATGGGATCGCGACAGCCGTGGACGTCCTCGCCAGTTCAGCAAGCCAGCCCGTGATGCGATGCGCCTGATCGAAACGTTGGTCAACGACGGGGCGCTGGCCCTTGTCCCTGATCGCTGGATGAGAGGTCAGATGCGGTTCGTTGGCGCCCCTGTGCGCGAAGCTGACAAATCGGCCGAACAGGTAGATCAGGCTCCCACCATCCAAGGTGAGGCGACGAGCTTCATGCTTGACCCGCTTGAGCAGGCTATCAGCACCACGGTTGGCATGTTGCGTGATGAGCATCAGCAGATGGCGGAGGTTGGTGCGAAGCACGACACGGCGTTGTGTGATCGTCTCGGCTCCCACCTTGATGCACTGCTGGCTATTCAGATCGAGCGGGTGACAGCATGACTGACATCAAGCGCGTCAGAGTGGCAACGATCATCCCTGCGCCACAGAGGGACGGTAACAGCTGCCACATGACACAAGGCACCCGTGTACTGCTCGATGATGGCAGTGAGCTTGATGGCGTTGTGTCGATTACGTTGAGAGCCGAGCCAAACGGTTTGTGGGCAGCAACCATCGAGGTAATGCCTCAGGTCGTACCGTCCATCACAGCCAATGCTGAGGTGAAGGTTATCGACATCACGGCACTGAAGGATGAAAGCCGTGAGTACGCAGCCGTAGCCGCTGACTGATGGCCTGTTCCGGATGTGAGCAGCGCCGAGCCTGGATCAAGAAGTGGAGCACCATCGCATATGAACGAGCACAGCAACTCATTGCTAAGCCAGATCCTGGCCGAGCAGACGAAGCAGACCGAGATACTCCAGCAGATGGCCCAGCAGCAAAGCCAGATGGTTCAGATCCTCAACGGTGAAGAGCTGCAGGATGGTGAAGAGATCATCGAGCGTGAGAAGCCTCAGGCAACTTACCTTGATGGCAGTCCGGTGCTCTGATGGCGCTGAAGGCCATAAAGTCCACCCTCAAAGAGGCAAAAGGCAAGCAGCTTAAGGTCGCCGATCCGACAAGCTGGCGCAGCGACAAGAGCAGCACTCAGCGCGGCTACGGGTACAAGTGGCAGCAGGCTCGGGCCGGACACCTGCGGTCACATCCCTTGTGTGCGTACTGCCAGCGCGAGGGTCGCGTTACTGAAGCCACTGTTGTTGACCATTCGATTCCGCACCGAGGCGACATGGCAATCTTCTGGGACAAGGCCGGCTGGGTGTCCTTGTGCACTAACTGTCACTCATCCGTGAAACAGCGTGAGGAAAAGGCCGATCTGTCTGGAATATGACCGTTCGTCGGTGATGATATCAATTCCTGTCTAGGCGCACCGAAATGGTGCGTTAGGCTGAGGCTATGGAGGGGGGGAGGTCGATAGTTTGGGTCTTGTGCCCTTCTAGACCACGCCTGACCCATTTAGAGATTTTATCCCCGTTAACAGGATTCGTTAACTATGGCGTTAACCGAACAGAAGCGCCGGTATGCCGAAGCGCGGCTGTCCGGTGAAGGGAAAAAGCACGCCGCAATTATTGCTGGCTGCCCCGAAAAGACTGCGTCTCAGGCTGCGTCCCGCCTAGAAAAAGATCCAGAAGTGCAGGCCGCAATGGGTCGCGCTCTGGTTGTTAATGCCGCCAAGAAGGCAGAACAACCTAAGGCTGACCCGGCTCCGTACATCCCGGCATCCGCCGATGACCCGATGGACTTCCTTCGCAGCGTGATGAGCGACCTGGTAGCCGATCCGAAATTGAGGATCGATGCTGCCAAAGCTTTGCTTCCTTATGTCCATGGCAAGATCGGGGAGGGCGGCAAGAAGGATCAGAAGGTTGATGCCGCCAAGAAGGCTGCAGCGACCGGGCGGTTTAGGTCAGGCGCTCCTCCTTTGCGGTCGGTGAAATAAATGGAATGGTCGACCGCCTGCGTGGACTGGGAAAAGCGGATAGTCGCCGGCCAGTCACTGATACCGTTTGCGCCGCTTTACCCAGCCGAAGCTGAAGCCGCCCTGGACATCTTCAAGTCGCTCAAGGTAGTTGACGTACCTGGACAGCCCACCTTCGGCGAATGTTGCGAGGCCTGGGTTTTCGATTTCGTAGCCGCCATTTTTGGCGCCTATGACGCGGAGACCGGGAACCAGAAGATTCGGGAGTTCTTCCTGCTAATCAGCAAGAAGAATGCAAAGTCGACGATTGCCGCTGGGATCATGGTCACGGCGTTGGTGTTGAACTGGCGCGCCAACGAAGAGTTGCTAATCCTTGCCCCAACGATTGAGGTTGCACAAAACAGCTACAAGCCCGCCGCAGCAATGGTCCGCGCTGACGAAGAGCTGAGTGAGTTGCTGCATGTGCAGGACCATATCCGAACCATCACACACCGCGTGACTCGGGCGGCGTTGAAAGTGGTTGCGGCCGACTCGGACACGGTATCGGGTAAGAAATCCGGCAAGATCCTGATTGACGAGCTTTGGGTGTTTGGTAAGCGCCCGAACGCTGATGCGATGCTGATGGAGGCCACTGGCGGGCAAATATCCCGCGATGAGGGTTGGGTTATCTTTCTGTCCACGCAAAGCGATGATCCGCCCGCCGGAGTCTTCAAGGAAAAGGTCGATTACTTCAGGAATGTGCGAGACGGGCTGATCACGGACAATAAATCGCTCGGGGTCATCTACGAATTTCCTGCTGCGATGATTGCCGCTGGCGAGCACCTAAAGCCCGAAAATTTTCACATCCCCAATCCGAATATGGGGCGGTCTGTCAGCCGTGAATGGCTTGAGGACCAGATTCGCAAAAGTATGGAAAAGGATGTAGGCGCCCGGAACAAGTTCCTTGCTAAACACTTGAACGTCCCGATTGGCCTGTCCCTTCGGAACGATCGTTGGGCTGGTGCAGATTTTTGGCTCGCTGCTGCTGAGCCTGGATTGACCCTAGATATGCTCATTGAGCGCTCTGAAGTTATTGTTGCGGGCATTGATGGTGGCGGCCTGGATGACCTTCTTGGGCTTAGCCTCATTGGGCGTGAGATCGGAACCCGTCGTTGGCTGCACTGGGCTCACGCCTGGGCCCACCAGATAGTTCTTGAGCGGCGTAAGGATATCGCTCCTGCGCTTTTGGACTTTCAGCGGCAAGGTGATTTGACCATCGTGGCCAAGCCAGGCGATGACGTTCAGCAGCTTGCTGATGTTATTTGCCGCATCAACGACCTGCAGTTGTTGCCACCCACGCAGGCAATTGGTGCTGATGCCGCAGGTATCGGCGACATCGTGAACGAGTTGCAGGCGCCCGGCCGGGGGATTGTTGAAGATCAGATAAACGCCGTTTCACAAGGTTGGAGACTCAACGGGGCGATCAAAACAACGGAGCGGAAAGTGGCCGGTGCTGAGCTGGTGCACTGCGGCAGCCCCATGATGAACTGGTGCGTTGGCAACGCTCGGGTAGTAGCTGTGGGTAACGCTATCACCATCAACAAGCAGGTGAGCGGGTCAGCAAAGATCGATCCACTGATGGCTACGTTCGACGCGATCACGATGATGTCACTCAACCCAGAGCCAATGAAAAAGAAATTTCAGATGTTTTTCGTGTAGCCATGCGCTGCAACGTCAACCCGCCAAGCGCGGGTTTTTGCTTTTCTGGAGAACCAAAAAATGGATCGTGCCTACAGCGTCCTGCAGATCAAGGCGGTTGATGAGGAGTTGCGCGTTATAACCGGCATTGCGACAACGCCGTCCACAGATCGCATGGACGACATTGTCGAGCCAAAGGGTGCGCAATTCACTTTGCCAATTCCTTTCCTGTGGCAACACAACCAAGCCGAGCCTATCGGCCACGTCATCGCGGCCACGGTTACGGCGAAAGGCATTGAAGTGTCAGTGCAGCTGGCCACTATCACCGAACCGGGCAAGCTCAAGGATCGTCTCGATGAGGCCTGGCAGTCGATCAAGGCTGGTCTTGTTCGCGGCTTGTCCATCGGGTTTTCGGCAATTGAGTCCGCCAATATCGACGGCACTTGGGGTCGGCGCTTCATTAAGTGGGATTGGCTGGAACTCTCCGCCGTGACCATCCCGGCAAATGCCGATGCCAGCATCCAGTCCATCAAATCCATCGACAGCAAACAGCGGGCCGCGTCCGGCCAATCGCTGGTTCCTGTCGTGCGTCTCGCCACACCTGCCGGCGCTTCGGCACCCATCACCAAAACCTTAAAGTTTCCGAAGCCCGAGGAGGGCCACATGAACATTGCAGAACAAATCAAATCCTTCCGAGCAGCGCTGGAAGCTAAAAACCTTCGCCTGGTTGAAATCATGGAAAAAGCAGGCACCGAAGGGCGCACGCTTGATTCTGCTGAATCGGACGAGTTTGAAACTCTTGAATCAGAGATCGGCGCAACCGAAGCGCATTTGAAGCGCCTGGCGGTGATGGAGAAGTCAAATATTGCCGCGGCCAAGCCTGTTGCGGATGCATCCGGTATGCAGAACCGTATCCAGGGGTTCCACGCGACCGTGAAGGCCGCCCCTGTGCTGCCGAAGGGCACCGCGTTCACCCGCTACGTCATTGCGCAGTGCCGCGCCAAGGGTAACTTGGTTCAGGCTGCCGAAATCGCCAAGCAGTGGCATGACTCCACCCCGGAAGTTGCAGAAGTACTGAAAGCTGCCATGGCCGCTGGCACCACGACCGATTCCGATTGGGCGGCGCCTCTGGTCCCGTACCAGCAGATGTCGAGCGAGTTCATCGAGTTGCTGCGCCCTGAAACCATCGTGGGCAAGCTGACGGGGCTGCGTGCAGTGCCGTTCAACGTCCGCATTCCCGGCCAGACCCAGGGTTCCAGCGTCAACTGGGTCGGCGAAACCGCACCGAAGCCGGTCTCTGAGCTGAAGTTCGCGGACATCACGCTGCGCTTCAACAAACTGGCGGGAATCGTGGTGATTTCCGATGAGTTGGCGCGCCTTTCTACACCGGCGGCCGAGGGCATCATCCGCACCGATCTGACCTCGCAAATCGCACAGTTCATGGACGACTCGTTCATCAATCCTGCGAACGCGGAAATCGCCGATGTTCGTCCGGCCTCGGTAACCAACGGTGTTGTTGCAATCGTTGCTTCCGGCACCGATGCCGATGCACTCCGCGCAGATGCCCGCGCGCTGTTCTCCCAATTCATCTCGGCCAACCTCAGCGTTGCAGATGCTGCCTGGGTGATGACCGCGACTATGGCCATGTCCATCGGCATGATGCAGAACGCGCTGGGCCAGTCTGAGTTTCCAGGCCTGGGCGCGACTGGCGGCACCTGGATGGGCCTGCCCGTTGTTGTGTCCGAAACCGTTCCTACCACTCCGGGGGTTGCCGACGCTCCAGCTACTTCGATCATCGTGCTGGTCAAGCAAAGCGAAATCCTCCTAGCAGACGAAGGTGGTGTGACCATTGATGTCAGCCGCGAAGCATCGCTGCAGATGAATTCGACCCCTGACAATCCGACCACGGCTACGACCGTACTGACCAGCTTGTGGCAGAACAATCTGGTCGGTATCCGCGCCGAACGCATGATCACTTGGCGTAAGCGCCGCCCTCAGGCTGTTGGTTACATCAGTGGCGCCGCCTACGGCAGCTGATGCGCTCTCCGTTGCGGCCTTGATGTATTGGGGTCGCGCTGCCTGCTCTGATGAACGCCATCGACGTGGAGATGCACCGTGGAAAAAGTTGAAGTTGCAGTTATTGGAAAGTCCTACCAAGGCCGCGCGGTAGGGGAATCATTCAAGGTTTCGCGGCGCGATGCTCGGGTCTTGGTTGCCATTGGCAAGGTTTCCGCACCGGAAGGTTACCTTCGCCGGGATATGGTTCCCGGGCCTGGTGGCGCAGCCCAGGCGCCGGAGGATTCGCAGCTTATCTCGGCTGCCGTCCGCAAGGCCGCCGAAGACGCGGGGCTGGTGGTTGAAAGTATCTTCGGTACCGGCAAGGACGGCCGAGTCACCAAGTCCGATGTCGATGCCGCGATTGAGCTGGCCGGCAAACAACAGGAGTGACCCATGCGCCTTTTCGGCTTTGAGTTAAAGCGTGCAGTACCGGCGCCCGTGGATAGCCGAAATGGTGGCTGGTTTCCTATTATCCGGGAGCCCTATGCGGGTGCCTGGCAGAAAAATGATGAGTGGAAGGCCGAAACGGTATTGGCCTATCACGCTGTCTATGCGTGTATCACTCTTATCGCGGCCGACGTTGGAAAACTTCGTCCCAGGCTTGTCGAGTTGGATGGCGGTGGCATCTGGTCCGAAATCACCAGTCCGGCGTTCAGTCCGGTTCTGAAAAAACCGAATCGGTATCAGAACCACATCCAGTTCAAGCAGTGGTGGGTGATGTCGAAACTCTCCACCGGCAACACGTACCTGTTGAAAGAACGCGATAATCGTGGAGTGGTTGTCAGGCTGTACATCTTGGACCCATGCCAGGTCACTGTCCTGGTCACTCCTTCGGGCGATATCTACTACCGCCTGAATGCCGACGATTTGAACGGCATTGGCAGTGAGGGACTGACGGTCCCAGCAAGCGAGATCATCCATGATCGGATGAACTGTCTGTTTCATCCACTGGTGGGTATTTCGCCGCTGTATGCGTGCGGCCTGGCAGCGAGTCAGGGGCTGAAAATCCAAAACGACTCGGCTCAGTTCTTCGGTAATGGCGCCAAACCGGGAGGGATACTCACCGCGCCGGGTGCGATCTCAGAAGACACGGCTCAGCGCCTGAAGGCTCACTGGGAGGTCGGCTACACCGGGGAAAACTCCGGCAAGGTGGCGGTGGTGGGTGATGGCCTGAAGTTCGAAGCCATGCGCATGACCGCGGTTGACTCGCAGATGATCGAACAGCTGCGGATGACGGCCGAGGTCGTGTGTTCCACGTTCCATGTCCCGCCATTCAAGGTAGGTATGGGCGCGATTCCGGCGGGCCAGAAGGTCTCGGATCTGAACCAGATCTATTACGACGACTGCCTGCAAAGCATGATTGAAGAAATGGAAGCCTGCCTGGATGAAGGCTTGGCTCTCCCAGCGAACTACGGCGTCGAACTGGACCTCGATGGACTGCTTCGGATGGATATGGGCAGCTTGGTGGAAACGCTCAAGGCAGCGGTTGGTGGCTGCCTGATGGCGCCCAACGAAGCGCGCCGCCGTCTGAACCTAAAGCCGGTAGCTGGCGGGGACTCGGTATTTTCCCAGCAGCAGAACTTCAGTCTTGAAGCGCTGATGAAGCGTGACCAAGACGATCCGTTCTCGAAACCGGCTACTCCCTCTTCCGCAACTCAGGCGGCCACCGCTGCGCCTGAACCGGCAGAAAAAGATATTGAAGATCAGGCCAGAATGTTGGCGCTGTTCATTGAAAAGGAGCTGACCATTGAACATTCGCGAGCTTGAAGCCCAAGCGAAAGCGCTGGCACCAGTGCTGCGCGGATTTGTAGACAAGGCGCTCTCGGCGTTTCGCAGTGACTTGAAAAAAGACCTGGATGCGCGTGACGAGAGCCTGCGCTCGGCCGTATCGAAAAGCCTTGAGGGTGTCCTGACCGACATCGACGAGGTCGCGCGGGCGGCTTCGGCACTGATTGAAAAGCCGAAAGACGGCGAGCCAGGGAAGGACGCTGATCCTGAGTACGTCCGGCAACTGGTAGAAGCAGCGGTAGCAGAACTGCCTGCGCCTAAAGACGGTAAGTCGGTCACGGTCGAGGATGTCCTTCCCGGCATCACTGACGCTCTAGAAAAGGCTATTGCTGACCTCCCAGCAGCTAAGGACGGGGAAAGCGTTACGGCTGAAGAAGTGCAAGCGCTTGTCGATGATGCGGTATCCAAATGCATGCAGGCCATGTCGCTCCCCAAAGATGGCGAGCCGGGACGGGATGCAGCTCACATCGAAATTCTGCCAGCGGTCGATATCGCGAAGTGCTATCCGCGCGGGACCTACGCCAAGCATCTTGGAGGCTTGTGGCGCAGCTACGAAGCGACCGTAGGTCTGAAGGGTTGGGAATGCATCGTTGAGGGAGTGGCCTCCATTGGTATTGAGCAGAGCGGTGATCGCTCCTTCAAGGCTGTAGCGACTTTGTCCAGCGGTAGGACTGAAGAGAAAAGCCTTACCTTCCCATTGATGATTTACCGCGGCGTGTTCGGCGGTGGTGATCATGCACCTGGTGACACCGTTACTTGGGCAGGCAGCCTTTGGCATTGCGATGAGCCGACCAGCGACAAGCCTGGCGAAACTGGAAGTAAGGGCTGGCGCCTGGCGGTCAAAAAAGGCCGCGACGGAAAAGACGGTATCAACGGAAAGGACTTGACCAAGGGAGTATCGATCAAATGATGCTCATTACCCTGGAAGAGGCCAAGCGTCACCTGCGCGTCGACGATGAGTCAGACGACAGCGACATCACGCTAAAAACGCACGCTGCGAGCGGTACCGTCCGAAACTACCTTAAGTCGGCTGCAGATATATATTTCGATGCTGATGGAGCTGTGATCGCGGATATGGTCCCGTTCGAGGTGAAAGCGGCAACCATGCTGATGCTTGGCTATTTGTACAAAGATCGCGACGAAAACGCCGATGGTGCCTTCGAGCAAGGTTATCTGCCGAAGCCCGTCACAGCCCTGCTGTATCCGCTGCGCGATCCGGCTTTCGCATGAGCTTGCGAGCAGGTCGCCTGCGCCACAGAATTAATATTCAAAAGTCTGAGCCGGTCCAGGACCAGCAAACCGGCGAGATGATCGACGTATGGGTGAGTCTGGTCGAGGTTTGGGCGTCAGTAGAGCCCCTAAGCTCGCGCGACTTGATTGCAGCCCAGGCAGTCCAGTCCGAGATAGTCGCCCGGGTCCTCATAAGAGCCCGCCCCGGAATAAATTCCGCCATGCGCGTGATCCATCGCGGGGTCGTCTATGTGATCAAAGGTGATCCGCTGCCAGATCGTGAATCCGGTCTGGAGTATCTAACGCTAATGGTCGCTGCGGGGGTGCTCGATGAGTGATCGGATTCAGTTCAAGCTCAAGGGTGCCGATGAGCTGTCAGCCAAGTTCAAGGAGCTCTCGGAAGGGATGCGGAACAAAGTGGCCCTGCCTGCCGCGAAAGATGCGATGGACATTGTGCTGATCGATGCGAAGGACCGCGCCGCTCGGGTGGACGACCCGACAACCCCGAATTACATCCCGGCCAACATTGCGCTGATCGAGCGCAAGAAGATCGGTGAAGAGATGGGCGCAGTTGTTGTGTCCGTCGGCGTTCGGAAGAAAAAGCGCGGGCAGGGTGGCGGCAACACGTTCTATTGGTGGTGGGTTGAGCTCGGCACCGAGAAAACACGCGCACGGCCATTCATGCGGCCTGCGCTGGCGAACAACAAGGAGGCGGTCTTCAAGGAGTTCCTGAGCTCGGCCAAGTTTCAGCTGATTAAGCTGGGGGTGAATTGATGTACCCGCCACTCTTCGCGGTTTGCTCCGCAGATCAGGCCGTCACTGCATTGCTGGGCACCGGCACTACACGCATCTATCTGTTCGGACTGGCTCCGGACAAGGTCGTCAAGCCCTACGTGGTTTGGCAAAGCATCGGCGGATCGCCAGAGAACGTGCTCAGCGGCCGCCCTGATATGGACGGTCACGCGCTTCAGGTCGATGTGTATGCATTGACCGCGCAGTCTGCAAGAGAGGTCGCTACCGCGATCCAGCGCGCCATTGAACTGGAATGCACGATCACGGGCTACAACGGAGAGTCACGCGACCCCGTCACGATGAGTTATCGCAGCAGCTTTGACATCGACTGGATTGTCAGCCGATAGCACCAAATATCTCTGAATCATCAAGAGCCCGCCCTTCAGCGGGTTTTTTTATGTCCGCAAGAAATGACTTCCAGTGAAGTCGAGGAGTTTACATTGAGTATCAAAACGCAAGGTACGGACCTGTACGGCATCGACCCGGTCCTCGGCAACGTGATTTTCGTCAGCTGTGTAACGTCGATTGACGGCATCGACTCGACGCTGGATCAGATCGAAACGACCTGCCTGGGTGACGATGCTCGCGAGTACGAAGCAGGCCTGGCCACTCCCGGCACCGGTAGCTTCGGTATCAACACTGATTCGCGCGACCCGGTTCACGTCCGTTTGCACGAAATCAAACGCCTGGGCTTGAAAATGAACTGGGCTGTTGGCTGGTCTGACGGTCGTGTTGATGGTGTCGGCATTCCACCAACTGTTGGCGTTGCTGGCCAGATCGCGGCGCTCAGCCTCACCAGTGCGGGCACCGGTTACACGACCGCTCCCACTGTGGCCTTGACTGGCGGCGGCGGTACTGGTGCAACAGCAACTGCAACGGTCGCTGGTGGTGTGGTTACCGGTTTCAACATCACCAGCGCAGGCACCGGCTACACGTCGGCCCCGACTGTCGCTTTGACGGGTGGCGATGGCACTGGCGCGACAGCTACGTCCGTGGTTTCGGTTGCTGGCGACTTCGACCTGCCATCCACTCGCACCTGGATCACTTTCCGGGGCTTCATGAACAGCTACCCGTTCAGCTTCGCGCAGAACGACGTTGTTAAATCCACCGTGGGCATCCAGATTTCTGGCGACCCAATGCTCATCGCGAAGGTTGCTTAAACATGGCGAACTTGACCATTGCTTCACTCATCGCGGCGGGCGCCTTTGCTGAAGCCCCGATGAAACAAGAAATCACGTGGGAGTCGGGCGGCAAAGTAAATAAGGCTGCGGTTTACGTCCGTCCGGCTTCTTACACCACCGTGACCCAGGAATGGAAAGGCATCCACGAAAATCAGGATGCCGTAGCCGGCCGAATCGCTGGCTACATCTGCAACCAAGATGGCGAGCAGATCTTCTCCGTGGACGATGTCTTGGGTAAGGCGGAAGAGGGTCGCGGTGAGCTCTGTGCCGAACTGACCGTGGCGCTGTTCGCGGCGATCAATCGGGCCAATAACCCGCCAGTGACGGCGGAAAAAAAGTCCCCGAAGAGTTCTGGCACCAAATCGTCCTCGCCGGAATCGGCGGCAGAACCATCGCCGAAGCCAAGCGAAACCTGAGTTACCTGGAAGCGCTTGATTGGATGGAATACATCAAGCGCAACGGGGGACTGAACGTCGCGTCTCGCATGGAGCAGGGCTTTGCCTTGCTCGCCATGATGATCAATCGATCTGTTGGCGGTAAGGCCGAGCTTGAGGACTTTCTGCCTGACAGGAGCCAGCCAGAGCCAGAAGTTGAGGGCGAAGAGGCTTCAGCGTCAGCGCAGGATGTGTTCCTGCTGTTGCGGGGATTGGCGAAGCCAGAAAAGTAACGCCTGCCGGTGGTGGGCGCCGCTCACTGCCAAGGGCGGCGACCATGCTAGAGTCGCAGCTCAACTATGGAGGGCTGTGCTGTGCGTGGATTTGGTTTCGTTGTCCTAGTAGTCGGCATCATCGCGCTGTTGGCGGCCATGAATATGGATGTCTCTGTCGCTTCCGGCGCGGGTCGAGTGAACAATCTCGGACTGATGTCTGAGAGGCAAAACTTCACGATGATTGCAGGTTTAGCAGTTATCGCGGGGCTCATGATGGTTATCTTCGGCAGTAAAAAGCCGGCGGCAATAATCGCTCATGCTGCAGATTCCGGATATGACACGCGCGCATGCCCATTGTGCGCAGAAACAATCAAGCGCGCGGCCATCAAGTGCAAGCACTGCGGCGCGGATGTTGGGCAGGCGCAAGTTACCCCGGTCAAACCTTCGCTTCGATTCGGATGGGTTGCACGGGTGATCTGCTCCGATCAGGAAGAGCGCGATCGAGTAACTGCAGCAATTCAGGAGGCCGGATTCCCTGTCGTCGAGATGCATAAGGTCGGCGGATTAGCTGCTGGGGCTTATGAAAAGAAGCCGCAGGCCGAAGAGGTTGCCGCCTATCTGGAGGAGCATCTCGGATATGCAGTCACGGTAATGTTCCGTGACAAGGTCAGTGGCGACTACAGCTGACCGCCCCAAATTTTAAAGCCCGCCCCTGAGCGGGCTTTTTATTACCCACAAACCGGCCATTGCCGGTTTTTTTGCGCCTGGAGATTAGTATGGCAACAGATAGCCTTGGCCAGCTGACGGTCGATCTTGTTGCTAATACTGGCAGCTTTGAAAAGGGTATGGACCGCGCCCAGCGGTCATTAAAAGCAGCGACAAAGGAAGCGGCTTACCAGGGCAATCAGCTTGAAAAACTGGTTGGCCAGATTGATCCGGTCACCGGCTCTCTTAACCGGCTGGATAAACAGCAAGAGCAACTCAACTCTCACTTTAAGGCTGGCCGTCTTCCTATTGAGGATTACCGTCAGTTCTCTAAAGTGCTCGACGCTCAGAAAGCCGCAGCCGAAACCGCTGGCACTGGACTGGGGAAGCTTGACCGCCAATTCGCGGCCAACGGGCAGACCCTCAAGCAATATCAGAACAACCTGCGAGGTGTGCCCGCTCAGTTCACGGATATTTTCACGTCGCTGCAGGGCGGCCAGGCTCCTTTTACTGTTCTTATCCAGCAGGGCGGTCAATTAAAAGATATGTTTGGCGGCCTTGGGCCTGCCACTAAAGCTTTGGGCGGCTACGTCCTCGGCCTGGTAAACCCGCTCACTATCGCTGGCGCGGCAGCGGTTGCGCTGGCGGTTGCGTATAAGCAGGGATCAGACGAGTCTTCGGCCTACATCGCCGCGCTGAGCAGCACTAATAATTTCGCCGGCACCTCTGCAGACGGTTTGGCGACGTTGGCCGAGCGAGTATCTGACGTAACCGGAACGGTTGGTGCCGCGTCTGAAGTTCTGGCGCAGCTTGCCGGCTCTGGCAAGATCGCAGTCGGCTCGTTCGACATGATCGCCGTTGCTGCCCTGAAGACACAGTCTGCAACGGGTCAAGCCGCGTCTGAGATTGTTGCAAACTTCGTCAAAATCGCCGATGACCCGCTAAAAGCAATCATCAAGCTCAACGAGGGAATGAATTTCCTCAGCGAGACTGTCTACAGCCAGATTAAGGCATTCACCGACGCCGGCAATTCCCAGGCCGCCGCCGCTGCGGCGAATGCTGCATATGCGAGTGCGGTGTCCGAAAGTGCGGATAAGATCAAAGAAAACCTCGGTTACGTTGAGTCGTCATGGAATTTTGTAAAGGAAGCTGCTAAAGGCGCATGGGATGCGATGGCCGGGATCGGGCGAGATACCACGCTTGATGAGGGGATTAAGAAGGCGCAAGAGCTTGTAGACACGCTTGCTGCGGCCAAGAAGAACGCTCTACCTGGCACGCCATCCAATGCCATCAGGGAGGAGGAGGCCGCTGCTCACCTGACCTCGCTGCTTATCGAAAAGCAGGAGAAATTACGGCGGGAATCTTCTGCGCGCACATCCGCACAGCAGAAATCGGACGTGTTAGATGCGGCGATCTACGTCGACAAGGTGCACGCTGACGGATTCAGCAAAGAGGAGCAGCGGCTGAAGGCACGCGAAACCTACGAGCTTAAAATTGCGAAGCTGCGCGCGGGCGTCTCCTCGGGCAAAGTTCAAGCTGATGATCCACGGTTGGACGCCGAGCGGATTGCCAAAGACCTTGACGGCATCGACGAAAAATACAAAGAGAAGAAAGCAGCCCGCGCCAAAGCCTATATAGAAGACGCCGGCACCAAAGAACTCGACCAAGCAAAACAGCAGTACGCCGTTTTGCAGCAACAATCGCAGCAGATTGACGATCAGACCGGGAAGACCAAAACGCTTGGCGCCGCTCAGCAAGAGCTGATCAAGTGGGAGCAAGAGCTCTCCGACCTGAAGAACAAAGGCACGCTGACGGCCGCGCAAAAATCGCTGCTGTCCACCGCTGACCAAATCACTGCACAGAAAACGCTGAACGCCGAACTGGAGAAGGACACCGCATCGCGGATTGCGTCTGCCAAACAGGCCGCGCAAATGGCCGAGTTCCAGCAGTCGGTGGCTGACAACGTTGCGCGCTACCAGCAGGGCCTGGACAACCAAGTTGCGGGTATCGGCCTGGGCAGTGAAGGTCGGCACCGGCTGCAAGTAGATCTCTCCTTGCAGCAGGATTATGCCCAACAGCTTGAACGTCTTCGCCGCGATAAAATCGGCGGGAAGATCGATCAGGACACTTACGACAAGCAGACCCAGATACTCAAGAGCGCTCTCGAAGATCAGCTGCAGGCCACGCGCGACAATTATTCAAGGATGGATGCGGCGCGGGCAGACTGGACCAACGGCGCGAACGCAGCGCTGCAGGATTACGCATTCGAAGCGGCTGACATTGCTGGCCAGACCTACGACCTGGTGTCGGATGGTTTGAGCGGCATCGAGGACGCCTTCGTTGACCTGGCAACCACTGGCAAGTTCTCGTTCAGGGATCTTGCTGACTCGATCATTGCCGATCTGGCTCGCATCATTGCCAAGACGCTCATCGTCCAGCCGCTGATCGCGGCTCTGTTCGGCGGGGGCGGCGCGGGTGGCGGAGGGGCATCGCTCGGCGGTCTTGTAGGCTCGATATTTAGTGGCTCTTCCTCTGGATCTAGCAGCTCCAGCGGTTGGGGCGGGATGGTTGGCCTGGGTAAAGACCTGTACTCGGTTTGGAGCGCTGTCACTGGCGTTGGTGCAGATGTCGTCGCCGGCTGGGCAAGCGGCGGCCTCACCGGTGCGGTAACTGGTGGCATCAATTACTACGCGGGCCTGTTGAGCACCGCAACGTCTACATTTTCCACTGGCGTGACAAGTCTTGCCACAGCCCTTGGGCTTCAGACGGCCGCAACTACCGCAAGCACTGCTGCTGCAGGCACTGGGTACGCGCTGGGCGGTTCGCTTGTTTCGGGTACTGCTGGCTCGGCGACCTATGCGGCTGGCACCGGCGCAGGTTCCGGCGTGCTTGCATCTATGGGTGCTATGTGGCCGCTCGCTGTAGTGCTGGGCATGTATCAGTCCGGCAAGCTGTACGACGCTGGCGTCCGTCCCGATGCCGGGAAGGTTCGGGAAAGCGCAGGCGGCACTGCCTTGGGCAACATCGCTATGACGCCTGGCGTCCTTCAGGCAGGCTTTCTGGAGGGTGTGGATAAAGTCCTCGGGAAAGTGGTTGGCGGTAAATGGGCGGCAATTCTGTCCGGCTCAACCTTCCACCAGATGGTGTGGACCGCTGTCGGCAGCAAGCTATTTGGCACTGGATATAAAACCAAGGATGTTGGCATTCAGCTTGGCGTAGACGATGGCGTGTTCGACGCCTCGCAGTACGTTAAGCAGAAGAAAAAGAAGGGCTTGATATCCGGGTCGAACAAAACTCGATACCTGTCAAATGAGCTGGACGAGGGCACGGAAGACGCCCTCGGTTCTGCCTATAACGCCAAGATCCTTGGCGCCATGGGCATGTTCTCGATTCTGAGCATCAAGCTCAGCGATTCGGTGCTGGACGGTCTGGATATGGCCGCGACCCGGATCAGCACCAAGGATAAGACGCCCGAGGCCATCCAGTCCGAGATTGAGGCCTGGTTCGTCAGCTTGGGTGACTCGGCTGTGTCGGCCATCAACAAGGCCACCACCGCCGGATTGGACGGATACACGTTCTCGGGCCTGTCTACCTTCATCAACAATCTGGTCCAGGTAAACGCCGGTTTCGACCTGCTGAATCTGAAAATGCTGGGAATGACAGTTGCCGGCGGCAAGCTGGCGGAATCGCTGCTGATCGGCATTGGCGGCATGGAGCAGTTCAATACCAACGGCCAGAAGTATTACGAAGCATTTTTCAGCGACACGGAAAAGGCCGACGATACGCTGGCGGCAGTGACCAAGCAGTTCAAGGAAATGGGTTACACGCTGCCTGACACGCGTGATGGCTTCCGCGCGCTGGTCGAATCGCTCGACACCACCACGGAAGCGGGTGCAGCAGCAGCTCTAACGCTGATCAAGTATTCGGATGTGGCAGCAGCCAAGTACGCAATTGTTGAGCAGCGAGCCACTGCGGCAGCCGAAGCTCAGGCAGCTTTGGCAGCAACAAACGCCAACTACTACAGCCTGTTCACGACTGATGCGGAAAAGGCCAACGACAAGCTATCCGACATCACGGCGCAGTTTGCCGCGATGGGCCTGGCACTGCCGACGACCAATGAAGACTTCAAGAACATGGTCTACGCCGCTGGCCAGGCGGGTGCATCGGGCAAGAAGGCGTTCGACTTCCTGATGGGTTCGGCAGGCAATGCCAGTGATGCAATTGCGATTCTGGCGCAGCAATCGGCGACGCTGAGAACCAACGCAATCGCTGGCGCGACTGCGGCGTTCGGCACTCTGCAACGCTCGATCACCGCGCAGCAGAAGGATGCAGCGACGGCTTATAACGACACAAACACCGCCTTGACCGCGATGTCCACGACGGCATCGACTCTGGTGTCGGACCTGACCTCGGTCGGATCGAGCCTGAGCAGCGCACTGAAAAACCTGCGGGGCGATTCTGACGCTGCAGTGAAGATGCTGCGGGCCCAGGCCCATGCCACTTTGCAAAGTGCACTGGCCACGGCTCGCGCAGGCGGCTCGCTCGCCGGATTCACTGGGCTCGACGATGCGCTTGATACAGCATCCAACATGGATCCTGAACTGTACGCGTCGCTGGACGATTTCGAGCGGGAGCAGGGCCGTACCGCCAACGTCATTGCCGAACTGAACGAGATCAATGGCGATCAGCTCACGACGGCTCAGAAATCCCTCGCGGCCGTCCAGGTACAGATTGATCAGGCCAAACTGGCTTACGAAACGCAGCTTGGGCAGTTCGATCAAGAGCTGGCATTTGCCCAGGCTCAGCTCGACGTGCTTAACGGCGTAGACACGTCAATCCTGAGTGTCGCGGCAGCGGTAAATGCAATGAATGCGGCAGTTGTTGCTGCGCTCAGGACCAACACCGCAACTAGTGGCCCTGGGAGCGCGTCTGCTGCAACCCCGGCCGATAACGCCACCATGGTCAATACCGCCTACAAAGATATGCTCGGGCGTGATGCAGACGCAGCTGGCCTTGCCGCTTGGGTTGGCGCATTGCAAGGGGGAGCGTCTTACCAGCAAGTGGTGGAAGGGATTCGCGCTTCAGCTGCTGCAAACGGTCAGTTGCTCCCAGGTCACGCGCTCGGTACGAACAGCTGGGACGGCACACCGGCTCTGGTTGGTGAGCACGGCCCTGAGATTGTCATGGCCAACAACATCAGCTCCGCCACGATCTATCCCGCCCAGCGCAGTCGCTCGATTTTGAACGCGGGCAGCGCCGAATCCGCAGGGGCAGACACGGACACCGCGAAGTTTCGGGACAGGATTGTGAAAATCTTGAACGAAGTTTCACGCAATGTCGGCTGGCTCGATGTTTGGAACAGCGACGGCATGCCAGCGACAAGGACATAACCAATGGATATTATTTACCCGGTAAAGGTCACTCCGGCGATCTTGACCAGCACCAACGTGCCCGAAAATGATTATGCCCAGTGGGTAGCCGGAACATATGTATTGGGTGATCGGCGAATTATCATCGCGGAGCACCTGATATATGAAGTTACCATCGCATCAACCACCGACTCGCCGCTTGCGGGAATCGCTAAGCCTGTTCCAAGTTGGCGAGTAGTAGGGCCGACAAATCCATGGCGTATGTTTGATGACAGTGTTGGGACGCTGACAACCAACCCCGGTTCGATTGTCGTGGTGCTGACACCTGGAACGGTCGTTAACTCGATGGCGTTCTTCAACCTTGGGGGGCGATCAGTTCGGGTGACCATGGTTGATCCCACTGACGGACTGGTCTTTGATCGAACGATAAGCCTAGTCAGCGCGGGCGTAAGCAACTGGTACGACTATTTCTTTTCGGATATCGAGACACAGACCGACGTCGTGTTTACCGACATGCCTGCTTACGGAACTGCATCTATCTCGGTGCAGATCGATGCGGGGTCGGGTATTGCATCCGCTGGCCACACCGTTATCGGGAAAATAAAGAACCTCGGTTGCGTAAGTTACGGCGCGGACGTTGGCGCTATTAGTTTCAGCCGCAAAGAGCGGGATACGTTCGGCAGCTTTATCGTCGTAAAACGTTCAAATGCAAAGCGGTCCGGGTTCGATATCACTTTCAACACCAATCAACTTTCATCGTTCCAAAGAACATTGATGAGTTTGGATGCCGTGCCGGTAGTTTGGATTGGATCACCGCTTGCGGCATATGAGGGAACAGTAGTGTTCGGGTTCTATCGAGACTTCACGCTTACTTATGAGGGCCCCAGGATTTCACGGGGCACTATCAACATCGAGGGCTTGACCTAATGGCTACTCCTGGACCCATGCCGGTACCACCGGCCGCCCCGAATCGAGGCGATGCCCCGGCTGACTTTTCGCAGAAGGCTGACGCTTCGACTGCTTACTGGCCGGTGATGACCGCGGCAATCAACGTGCGCGTCACCTACGTCGACGCGCAAGTCGCCGCCGCTTTGGATTACCGCAACGCCGCCGCCCAATCAGCCCAATACGCCGAAGCAGCCGCTGACCGGGCCGAGGCTGTAGACACCAACGTAAGTGAGCAAGTAGCCGCAGCGGAAGCCGCAGCCAACAACGCCGCTGCATCAGCCGCCGCCGCAGAATCAGCTCCCGGCTCTATCGGCAATCTCGCCCTGTTACACGCCCTCACCATCGCAATGCGCTAAGGAATAATCATGGCCAATACTTTCGTTGCACCGTTCGCACAGAAATTCAAGCTGGTCACGGCAATCGTCACAGCCGCTAGTGGTGGCATTGGTACGTCCACTGTCACCGGTTTGCAGCCGATAGCTACTGGCGGTGCGAACGGCTCGCTGATCACCCGCATAACCGCACTTCCTCGTGCGACAGCTACGGCGTCCTCGCTGATCCTGTTCATCGCCAAAGCCGCTACGCCCGCCGTATTCGTGATGGTCGATTCGGAGCTGATGGCCGCCTACACACTCGCGACAACCACGGCCATTCCCGAAACTACGTTCGGCAATATCACAAGCTCGGTTGGTATTCCGCTTGAGCAAGGTGACGTTCTGTATGTGGGCTCGCAGGTTGCGCTGGCGGCCGGTATCGCCTTTTCTGCTTGGCAGGCTGACCTATGATTCTCGGTAACCCGGTCGGGAATATTATGGGTAATCCCTTCAACCTGGCCCCGACAGCAGGCGACATAGTCGGAGGTATTGGCGATATCGTGCCGCGTGCCACTTCTCCCGGAGGCAGCTTCCTCAAACTCAACGGAGCGATTCTGGCAAAGACAGATTACCCGAAGCTGTTTGATGTGCTAGGCCAGCAAGGCAAGCTTAATTCCAACCTTCCGACGGTAAACACGACCACATTCCCTCCGGTGGCGGTTGCTGGCGTTGTCTTTGGGGGTGACGGATATTACGCGGTAGCGAATGGGAATCTGTCGATATACAAAAGTACCGATGGCTCTAGCTGGTCAGTTGTCGCTGCGGGGGTGTTTACAGTTGGCGGGGGCTGGATTTCCTACGCCAACGGGGCGCTATTTGCAGGCGAACAAAACGACAGGAACACCATCAAAAGATCCGTAGACGGGGGCGTGTCATGGACAACGATAACGGTTTCCTTGACTACCACGTACATGAGCGTCGTCTACGCGAAAGGGGCTTATGTACTGTTAACTGCGACAAGCTCAGGGGCATTAAGGTCCACTGACCTAATAACGTGGGTGGGGGCCGGAAGCATATCGGGCTCTTTTCGCTCGGCAGCGGTAGGAAAAGGAACAATTGTCGTTCCAGGGGGCAGCAATAACCAAGTGTATACGTCCATCGACGGAGGCGCGTCCTGGGTTACAAGCGTGCTAGGCGCAGGTAACTGGTCTGGCTCGGCGTTTGGTAACGACATCTTCATGGTTACGAACCGGACAAACAACACGCTGTACACATCCGCTGACGGGCTCGCCTGGGTGGCCGGCACACAGCCTGGCTCCAGTGTGGCTGGCACTCTATCCTTCGGTGACGGGTTATTTTACGGGATGGGCGGGACCGGTGCCGTCTATACGACTCTGGATGGAGCTGATTGGACACTGACAAATATCAGCGGCGGCGGCTCCTATGCCTGGGGGCAAACGACTTACGGCAACTATAAGTTTGTCGCTGTCACCAGCAGTATCTTCGTCGGCCTAGCATGGGACCGATTCGCGTACGACCCTATTCTGAATTTTCAGATACCTACGGTTCTTTTGCAAAATGGGTTATCCGCTTACGTAAAGGCGAAATAGCATGATCAAAGTAGAAAACAACATCCCGGTTCGCGAACCAATCCCCAACTTCATTGCGCAGCCAGACCCGGCAAGCATGCCTGAATGGTATGCCTCACTCCTCGACCTCTCATGGACAGACCCGCAGTTCGGATTGCAGGACGCCGCATGGTGGCCGGAAGAAAACGCTGACGTAGCGCTGGGCACCAACAAGAAGTGGGGCGCTGGAGTCCTCACGCTTGATGCTGATCGCAAGGTCGTAGTGGTCACGCGCAAGCAGGTCAACATGACGGCGGCAGAGAAGGCGGCGCGGGATGCGCTGATCGCCGAACAGTGGACAACCCAGATCGCGGCCCGCCGCTACACCGCCGAGACTGCCGGAACTACCATTGATGGCATGCCCATCGATACCGGACGCGACAGCCAAGGGCTGATTACCGGCGCGGCGGTGCAGGCGATCATCGATCCGGCGTATTCGCTGCACTGGAAAACCTCGGCTGGCTTCGTTGAGCTGACAGGCCAGCAGATCCTCGGCGTGGCTTCGATGGTTCGCGCGCACGTCCAGGCTTGTTTCAATCGCGAGGCTGCGCTGCTCGATGCGGTTGCCGACGGCACTATCACCACCGCCATGCTCGACGAGGGCTGGCCCACGTAATCCATCGACTACAAATTTCAGCTATCCCGGCCGCCTTGAGCGGTTTTTTTGTGCCCGCGATTCGGCGGGCCAAGGACTTTCTATGCCTACGATTTCTCGCGGACTACGCAATGACAACCCCGGAAACATCGACTACAACAAGGCCAATGATTGGCTGGGCCAACTCCCTTTCGATCCGCTCATTGAATCCAGATTCGCCCGGTTCGATAAGCCAGAGAACGGTATCCGCGCACTGGGCAAGCTGTTGCGTAACTACCGGGCCAAGTACGGACTGGACACCGTGAAGGGCCTGATCAATCGTTGGGCACCGTCGAACGAGAACGACACGGCTGCATACGTGGCCGCTGTCGAGAGCCGCATCGTCAAGGCGACCGGCAAGCCTGCTGGGAAGCTGGACCTGGACAGTCCGGTAATTCTTGGCTGCCTGGTGCGCGCGATCATCCAGCACGAGAACGGCAGCATTCCTTATTCGGATTCCGTCATTGACGAAGGTGTGCGGCGGGCTCTGGCATGAGCAAAGCCGGATCGCTCGGTAAATTGCCATACGTCGGCAACGGTCCTGGCCAGTTCTCCATCATTCCGCCGCTCCTCCCTTACAAAGTCGGTGAGTGGGCGCTTTTAGACGATCCGGTTTATACCGACAAGGCAGGAAAGCAGCATCCATGCCCTCGCTACTTCATCACTGACCTTGCATCAATCCCATGGCTAGCGGAGCCGATCTTCAATTCAGTTGATTCCCGGCTACCGGGCGCGATGCACGATCTTTTTTACTGTACCAATGCGCTACCCCGAGCCGAGTGCGATGCGCTGCTCAGAGAAATGTTACTGGTCACCGGCTGCGACGTCGTGCGTGCAAACCTGATCTATGCAGCCGTCCGGGTCGGTGGTGCGAGCCGGTACAAGGCCTGCACTGGCGGACCTAAGCGTGAGGACTTCGCCTGGGAATACATGACTCCTTATGAGGTGATCCTGTACGAGTCCGCTTACAAGTTGAGCGTAAATCACATGTGATGTTTTGATGTTTTGGGTGTTCGTCGGCAGGACGCCTACATTGACGGTCGGAAAAATTAGCACGCCCTTGTATCACTGCTAAATCTGAGATCTGTCAACCAGCCTTCACTGCTGATTTGCCGATCTGTCAACCTGCGCAGAATCGCAAGTTGGGTCGACGGCTCCTATTGCGTCCATCCACCTGCGGTGGCCGGAGACTTCCTCCGCCGCAGGAAGTTAACTTCCCCCGTTGGGGAGAGTGGCCCGCCCCCATCGGGGATTGGGTGTCCAGTAAACTTTGGAGCCCCGGCCTGCAATGCAGGTTGGAGAGGGCAGAACCGATCTGGCCCCAAATGGGGCTGGACACTGCCGCCGTCTGAAACGCAGCGTGATTCTCTTCTATATATAGGCGCGGATTGCATCTTGGCAGAAATGCCCTCGAATCGTTTCCGCAACTAAAAACAGACCCCGCGTGGTACTTGGCCTGTAGGCCCGTATAATGGGCACCATTACGGAAACTATATTGGCCTAACTCATTGAAAACTATCACAACTTCGGCAGACGAAATGGCCGCCGCTGGTTTTTCCCGAATCGCACTGGGTGTCGAGTACAAGGGCTCTCGCTATTGCGGCTGGCAGCGTCAGGCTTCCGGGGTGCTGACCGTTCAGGAAACCCTGGAAAATGCGCTGTCCAAAGTCGCCGACTCTCCGGTGTCGCTGTTGTGCGCCGGGCGCACTGACGCGGGCGTGCATGCCTGCGGCCAGGTCGTGCATTTCGACACTCAGGCCGAGCGTTCCATGAAAGCTTGGGTCATGGGTGCCAATATCAATCTGCCCCATGATGTCAGCGTGACCTGGGCGAAAGTGATGCCACCGGAATTCCATGCGCGCTTCAAGGCCATCGCCCGGCGCTATCGTTATGTCATTTATAACGATCAGATTCGTCCGGCTCATCTGGGTCAGGAAATCACCTGGAATCATCGCCCGCTGGATGCCGAGCGCATGGCGCAGGCCGCGCAGCATCTGGTCGGTACGCATGATTTCAGCGCGTTCCGCGCCGGCCAGTGCCAAGCCAAGTCGCCCATCAAACAGCTGCACCATCTGCGCGTTTCGCGACACGGCAAGATGATTGTCATTGATGTGCGCGCCAATGCCTTTCTGCATCACATGGTGCGCAATATCGCGGGCGTGTTGATGACGATCGGCACGGGCGAGCGCCCGATCGAATGGGCGCGGGATGTTCTGGAGAGCAAGGTGCGCAGGACCGGCGGCGTAACGGCACACCCTTATGGGTTGTATCTGGTGCAGGTTGAGTATCGCGACGAGTTTCCATTGCCGGAACGCTACGTCGGGCCGCACTTTCTGACAGGCTTCTCGGAACTTGACGGCTGACGTCCGGAAAAGCATTTGCTACCATCCCGGACTTTACAGAAAGGCTTGGGGTTCTCTACATGTCAGCCGTTCGCAGCAAGATCTGCGGCATTACCCGCATAGAAGACGCTTTGGCTGCTGTCGAAGCCGGGGCTGATGCTATCGGGCTGGTGTTTTATGCCAGGAGCCCGCGCGCGGTGACCGTGCAGCAAGCGCGGGCGATCATTGCCGCGCTGCCGCCGTTTGTCAGTACCGTCGGGCTTTTCGTCAATGCCAGTGCCTGCGAACTCAACGAGACGCTGGACGCCGTGCCGCTGGATCTGTTGCAGTTTCATGGCGACGAAACGCCAGAGCAATGTGAAGGCTACCATCGTCCTTACATCAAGGCGTTGCGGGTTCAGGCCGGTGACGATATTGCCGCCAGTTGCCGGGCATATTCCGGAGCCAGCGGTATTTTGCTGGACACCTATGTCGCCGGCGTTCCTGGCGGTACCGGCGAAACCTTTGACTGGGCCTTGATCCCGAGCGGTTTGAGTAAACCGATTATTCTGGCGGGTGGCCTGACGTCCGCCAATGTGGCGCAGGCCATCGCCCAGGTCCGTCCCTATGCGGTGGATGTCAGTGGCGGTGTCGAAAAAAGTGGAGGCATCAAGGACCATGACAAGATCCGCGCATTCATGAGTGCGGTGCATGGCGCTTGATAGCCAGCCGCTATAGATGTGACGGCTATTGATTGTCCGCCGTCCATAACCCTGGCTGCGCGATTGACGCACAGGTCGAATTCAAGAGTGCGCAGGTGTCGGTATGCCGCGCAAAAGCTGTTGCAGTTCCACGATTGACGACGTTGTTGTCATGCAGGTCAGGCCAATTGCCGACCGCTGACGCCGTGTTGTCAGATCATCCAAGAATTTAGCTCAAGGGCATGCGCAGACGTCGATTCGTCTGCGTTCGAGCCACCGGTACTGGAGAAATAAAGCATGAGCAACTGGTTGGTAGACAAGCTGATCCCTTCGATCATGCGTTCCGAGGTCAAGAAAAGCTCGGTTCCCGAAGGTCTTTGGCATAAGTGCCCTTCTTGCGAAGCGGTGCTTTATCGTCCGGAACTGGAAAAGACCCTGGACGTCTGCCCCAAGTGCAACCACCACATGCGTATTGGCGCCCGGGCACGTCTGAACATCTTTCTGGATACCGATGGCCGTGCCGAAATCGGCGCTGATCTGGAGCCAGTGGATCGCCTGAAGTTTCGCGACAGCAAGAAATACAAGGATCGTCTCACCGGCGCGCAGAAGCAGACCGGTGAAAAGGATGCGCTGATTTCCATGAGCGGGTCCTTGCTGGGCATGCCAGTGGTCGCTTGCGCATTCGAGTTCTCCTTCATGGGTGGTTCGATGGGGGCTATCGTTGGCGAGCGTTTCGTACAGGCCGCCAACTACGCGCTGGAAAAACGTTGTCCGATGATCTGCTTCGCGGCCTCCGGCGGCGCGCGCATGCAGGAAGCCCTGATTTCCCTGATGCAGATGGCCAAGACGTCGGCTGTGCTGGCCCGTCTTCGTGAAGAAGGCCTGCCGTTTATCTCGGTACTCACTGACCCGGTCTACGGCGGTGTTTCCGCGAGTCTGGCAATGCTCGGCGACGTCATCGTTGCAGAACCCAAGGCGCTGATCGGTTTCGCCGGTCCTCGCGTCATCGAGCAGACCGTACGCGAGAAGCTGCCTGAAGGCTTCCAGCGCAGCGAGTTCCTGCTGGAGCACGGCGCTATCGATTTGATCGTCCATCGCCAGGAGCTGCGTCCGCGTCTGGGCAGTCTGCTCGCGCAATTCATGAACCTGCCGACGCCTAAATTCGTCCCGCCGGTAATTGAGCCTATCGTTGTACCACCGATCCCGGCGAACGTATGACCCCAGGATCGCTGGGCGACTGGCTCGCCTATCTGGAGCAGTTGCACCCTTCGGCCATTGATATGGGGCTGGAGCGTTCGCAACAGGTTGCCCGGCAACTGGGTCTGACCCGTCCTGCGCCCAAGGTGATTACTGTCACCGGGACCAACGGCAAGGGTTCGACCTGCGCTTTCCTCGCGGCATTGCTGCAGGCGCAAGGCTTGAAAGTCGGCGTCTACAGCTCACCGCACCTGTTGCGTTACAACGAGCGGGTGCAGGTGCAGGGCGTCGAAGCCACTGACGTGGAACTGTGCGATGCCTTTGCCGCTGTCGAGGCTGCGCGGGGCGATGTCACGCTGACGTATTTCGAGATGGGCACCCTGGCGGCTTTCTGGCTGTTCGAGCAGGCCGCACTGGATGTTGCCGTGCTTGAAGTCGGTCTCGGCGGTCGGCTGGATGCGGTCAATCTGATCGATGCGGATCTGGCGCTGGTGACCAGCATCGGCATCGACCATGCCGACTGGCTGGGCGACAGTCGTGAATCTGTCGCCTTCGAAAAGGCGGGCATTTTCCGCGATGGTCGTCCCGCGCTCTGTGGCGATCTGGACCCTCCGGCGCCGTTGCTAGCCCAGGCTGCGGCACTCAATTGCCCGCTGTGGTTGCGCGGTCGCGAGTTCGATCTGTCGGTCACCGACCACAACTGGAACTGGCTGGGGCGCAACGGGGCAGGGGAGTTGGTTGAATTACGCGACCTGCCACTGCTCGATTTGCCCATGGAGAACGCCGCACTCGCGTTGCAGGCCTATTTGTTGCTGGATATTGCCTGGCAACCTGAGGTGATTCGCTCGGCATTGCTCGGCACGCGGATTATCGGTCGCCTGGATCGTCGTTCGTTCAAGTGGCATGGCAAGCACCTGCATTTATTGCTGGATGTGGGCCATAACCCCCACGCTGCACAGTTTCTCGCCCGTCGCATGGCGCAGCGTCCGGTCGTTGGCAAGCGCCTTGCGGTGTTCGGTTTGCTGGCCGACAAGGAGCTTGAAGGTGTGGTTGCCGAGCTGGTGGGCAGTATCGCCGAATGGGCTGTTGCGCCATTGCCGACCTCTCGCAGTCGCCCGGCGTCCGATCTTCAGCTTGCGCTACAGAACCTTGGCGCAAAAGTGACGTCCTATCAGAGTGTTGCGTTGGCGCTGGAAGCTCAGTGCGCGCACGCCACGGCCGATGATGAAATATTGCTGTTCGGGTCTTTTTACTGTGTTGCCGAGGCCCTGGAATGGTTGACCCGGCACGCCAAAGAGGAAGCTGCAAATGGCACTGCTGGATAACGTATTCAAACAGCGAATGGTCGGCGCACTGGTGCTTATTGCCGTGGCGGTGATCTTCCTGCCAATGCTGTTCACGCGACAGGACGAGTCGCATCGGGTATTGGTCGACGCGCCGGCTGCTCCGCAGACACCACCGACGCCTCAGGTGCGGATTGAGCCGGTTCCGGTTCCCGAACCTCAGGCCCTGCCTCAGGAGCCAGTACCGGGCGACGACGAAATTGGCCAGATTGCCCAGGCTCCATCGGCGCCAATCGCGCCTGCGCCGCCCGCTGCCAAGCCAGTTCCTGCGCCAGCTGCGCCTGTTGCCAAGCCGGCACCCAAGCCCGCCGCACCAGCTCCGGCGCCAGCCGCCCCGGCAGCAGCGCCAGCTCAAGCCGCGACCAAACCGGCCACGCCTGGCGGCGTCGATGCCAATGGCCTGTCGGTCAGCTGGTCGGTGCAACTGGCGAGCCTGTCGAATCGGGCCAATGCCGACAATCTGCAGAAAACCCTGCGTACCCAGGGCTATAACGCGTATATCCGTAGCGCCGACGGTGTGAATCGAGTGTTTGTCGGTCCGCTGATCGAGCGCGCCGAAGCCGATCGGCTGCGCGACCAGCTCGACAAACAGCAGAAACTCAAGGGCATCGTCGTACGCTTCCAGCCCGAACGCGGCTGAGGCTTTTTCAGCGAATGTGAGGCCTGCCGGTAATCCCCGCTTACCGGCAGGCTGGCGCTCTGCTAAAATGCGCCGCCTTATCTGTTCGCAGGCTCAAACGTGCCATTTACCCCGGTCGACTGGGCGATCCTCGGGATTGTCGTCATTTCTGCTCTGATCAGTCTCAAGCGCGGCTTCGTCAAGGAAGCCCTGTCGCTGGTGACCTGGATCATTGCAGGCGTCGTTGCCTGGATGTTCGGTGCGGGGCTTTCGCAGTATCTGGTCAGTTATATCGAGACGCCCTCGTTCAGGGTGATCGCAGCCTGTACTATTCTGTTTGTCGCCACCTTGCTGGTCGGCGCAATGATCAACTTTCTTATCGGAGAACTGATTCGAGTCACCGGGCTTTCCGGGACCGATCGTTTTCTCGGCATGGTCTTCGGCGCGGCGCGCGGGGGCTTGCTTGTCGTAGTGGCGGTCGGGCTGTTGAGCCTGGGGCCGGTGCAACAGGATCAATGGTGGCAGCAGTCCAGATTGTTGCCACAATTTCTCATGGTCGCTGACTGGTCGAAAAACCTGATTCTCGGGATGTCCAGCAAGTGGCTCGCCAGCGGCATCAGCGTACCTGCTGATCTGCCGTTCAAGGATCACCTTCTGCCGCCTACAATGCCGCAGGAAGTGCTCGGTAAATCCAGTTCCACTAAGTAGGGGTTGTGTCGCATGTGTGGCATCGTCGGTATCGTTGGTAAGTCGAATGTCAATCAGGCGCTGTATGACGCGCTAACCGTCCTCCAGCACCGCGGCCAGGACGCTGCCGGTATCGTAACCAGTCATGATGGCCGGTTATTCCTGCGCAAGGACAATGGTTTGGTTCGTGACGTATTCCATCAGCGCCATATGCAGCGCCTGGTCGGACATATGGGCATTGGCCATGTGCGTTATCCAACAGCGGGCAGCTCGACCTCGGCCGAGGCCCAGCCGTTCTACGTCAACTCGCCGTATGGCATCACGTTGGCCCATAACGGCAACCTGACCAACGTTGAGCAACTGGCCAAGGAGATTTACGAGTCCGACCTGCGCCATGTCAACACCAATTCCGACTCGGAAGTGCTGCTCAACGTCTTCGCCCATGAACTGGCCCGGCGCGGCAAGTTGCAGCCCACCGAAGAAGACGTCTTCGCGGCCGTGTCCGACGTGCACAATCGTTGCCGTGGCGGCTATGCCGTCGTCGCGATGATCACCGGTTACGGCATCGTCGGTTTCCGTGACCCGGATGCCATCCGCCCGATCGTATTCGGCCAGCGTCATACCGACGAAGGCGTCGAGTACATGATCGCCTCGGAAAGCGTTTCCCTGGACGTCCTGGGCTTCACGCTGATCCGTGACCTGGCACCGGGCGAAGCGGTTTACATCACAGAAGACGGCAAGCTGCATACCCGTCAATGTGCGGCGAACCCGAAATACGCACCGTGCATCTTCGAACACGTCTATCTGGCGCGTCCGGACTCGATCATCGACGGCATCTCGGTCTACAAGGCGCGTCTGCGCATGGGCGAGAAGCTGGCCGACAAGATCCTGCGCGAGCGTCCGGATCACGACATCGACGTGGTTATCCCGATTCCCGACACCAGCCGTACCGCCGCTCTTGAGCTGGCGAATCACCTGGGCGTCAAGTTTCGCGAAGGCTTCGTCAAGAACCGTTACATCGGCCGCACGTTCATCATGCCCGGCCAGGCCGCACGGAAAAAATCCGTACGCCAGAAGCTCAATGCCATCGAGCTGGAATTCCGCGGCAAGAACGTGATGCTGGTGGACGACTCCATCGTGCGCGGCACCACTTGCAAGCAGATCATCCAGATGGCTCGTGAAGCGGGCGCCAAGAACGTTTATTTCTGTTCCGCCGCACCGGCAGTTCGCTATCCGAACGTGTATGGCATCGACATGCCGAGCGCTCACGAGCTGATCGCCCACAACCGTACCACTCAGGACGTCGCTGATCTGATCGGCGCCGACTGGTTGATCTATCAGGATTTGAGTGACCTGATCGAAGCGGTCAGCGGCAGCAAAAAGATCAAGATCGATAACTTCGATTGCTCGGTCTTCGACGGCAAGTACGTGACCGGCGATATCGACGAGCATTACCTGAACAAGATCGAGCAGGCGCGCAACGACGCCTCCAAGGTCAAGACTCAGGCGGTGAGCGCGATCATCGATCTGTACAACAACTAATCATCAGGGAGGGCGCGGCATGACTCAGGAATGGGATGCCGGTCGGCTGGACAGCGATCTTGAAGGCGTGGGTTTTGACACCCTCGCCGTACGGGCAGGTCAACACCGCACGCCGGAAGGCGAGCACGGCGACCCGATGTTCTTCACCTCCAGTTATGTGTTCCGCACGGCCGCCGACGCGGCCGCGCGTTTCGCCGGTGAAGTGCCGGGCAACGTTTACTCGCGCTACACCAACCCGACCGTGCGCTCCTTCGAAGAGCGCATCGCCGCGCTGGAAGGTGCAGAGCAGGCAGTCGCCACTGCGACGGGCATGGCGGCAATTCTGGCCACGGTCATGAGTCTGTGCAGCGCGGGCGACCATGTACTGGTGTCGCGTAGCGTGTTCGGTTCGACCATCAGCCTGTTCGAGAAGTACTTCAAGCGCTTTGGTGTTGAAGTCGACTACGTGCCGCTGGCTGAACTGGCCGGCTGGGATGCGGCGATCAAGTCGAACACCAGGCTGCTGTTCGTTGAATCACCGTCCAATCCACTGGCTGAATTGGTGGATATCGCGGCTCTGGCCGAGATCGCCCACGCCAAGGGCGCGATGCTGGTGGTGGATAACTGCTTCTGTACGCCGGCGCTGCAACAACCGTTGCTGCTGGGTGCTGACGTGGTTGTGCATTCGGCCACCAAGTTCATCGACGGCCAGGGTCGTTGCATGGGCGGCGTGGTTGCCGGACGCAGCGAGCAGATGAAGGAAGTTGTGGGTTTCCTGCGTACGGCCGGTCCGACCCTGAGCCCCTTCAATGCCTGGATTTTCCTCAAGGGCCTTGAAACCCTGAACCTGCGCATGCGCGCTCATTGCGCCAGTGCTCTTGAGTTGGCCGAATGGCTGGAACAGCAGGACGGTATCGAGAAGGTGCATTACGCCGGTCTCAAGAGCCATCCACAGCATGCTCTGGCTCAACGTCAGCAGAAAGGCTTTGGTGCAGTGGTCAGTTTTGAAGTCAAAGGCGGCAAGGACGGCGCATGGCGGTTCATCGACGCAACTCGCCTGATCTCCATCACGGCGAACCTGGGTGACAGCAAAACCACCATCACTCACCCGAGCACCACGTCTCATGGGCGTCTGGCGCCTCAGGAACGGGAAGCGGCGGGCATTCGTGACAGCCTGATTCGCGTCGCGGTCGGTCTGGAAGATGTTGCTGACCTCAAAGCTGATCTCGTGCGTGGTCTGGCGGCATTGTGAGCGATTGGGTGGTGGAGGCCGCCAGCTCCAGCAATGGCCGGGTGGCCTTGGTCACCGGTGCGGCACGCGGGATTGGCCTGGGCATCGCTGCCTGGCTGATTACCGAGGGCTGGCAGGTCGTGCTCGCCGACATTGATCGTCCCCGTGGCTTGCGGGTGACCGAAGTGCTCGGCGAGAACGCGTTGTTCGTTGGCATGGATGTGGCCAGCGAAGAACAGGTCTCGGCGGGTGTTGCCGAGGTGATCGGACGCTTCGGGCGCCTGGATGCACTGGTGTGCAACGCTGCGGTGGCTGATCCGCGCAACTCCACTCTCGAAAGCTTGAGCCTTGCCCACTGGAATCGTGTGCTGGCCGTCAACCTCAATGGTCCGATGCTGCTGGCCAAGCACTGTGCGCCGTACCTGCGCGCTCACTGCGGCAGTATCGTCAACCTGACCTCGACGCGCGCTCGTCAATCAGAACCCGATACGGAAGCTTACGCGGCCAGCAAGGGCGGTTTGCTGGCGTTGACTCACGCCCTGGCGATCAGCCTTGGCCCTGAAATCAGGGTCAATGCGGTGAGCCCCGGCTGGATCGATGTTCGCGACCCGTCTGTGAGGCGCGCTGAGCCGTTGTCTGACGCCGATCATGCGCAGCATCCGGCGGGCAGGGTAGGGAACGTGGAGGACGTGGCAGCGATGGTTGCCTGGCTGCTGTCGCGCAATGCCGGTTTCATTACCGGGCAGGAGTTCGTGGTCGACGGCGGCATGACCCGCAAAATGGTTTATGTGGAGTGAAGGTGCCATTGGCGCTGTGATCTGTACGGAGTTGGCAAAGGCGCAAGAAATTGCGCCTTTTTTCGTTTCTGGCTTGCGGGTTGGAGCGTGAGGCTCGCAACTGCTTTTTTGGCTCTTTCGAAAAAAACTTCAAGCAGGCTATTGACTTAGGTTCGTTAGGTGCGTAAATTTCGCGGCCTCAACGAAGCAAAGGGTGATTAGCTCAGCTGGGAGAGCAGCTGCCTTACAAGCAGCGGGTCGGCGGTTCGATCCCGTCATCACCCACCACTTCGTGAGTTTCAAGCGACAAAGTTTGAAAGTTTGATAGCAGCATCGGACGCAAGTCCACCGACAAGCAGCGGTAGTTCAGTCGGTTAGAATACCGGCCTGTCACGCCGGGGGTCGCGGGTTCGAGTCCCGTCCGCTGCGCCATATTTTACGGATCGGGTCAGCCCGGTCTGCGATTGAGAAGCCTAAAGGCTGATCAGTCAGGGTTACAACGAAACAGATTCTCGAAAATCTGTTTCAACAGGTTCAAACGGATGCAAGTCCGAGCGATACGCAGCGGTAGTTCAGTCGGTTAGAATACCGGCCTGTCACGCCGGGGGTCGCGGGTTCGAGTCCCGTCCGCTGCGCCATACATAGCTTCGAGGCCCTTGAACTCCTTGAAGCGAAAAAAGAAAGCGACCTTAACGGGTCGCTTTTTTTTTGCCTGATTTCGGTAGAGTTGGGTCACCGTAGCGTCTGATTCGCGGGCAAGCCTCGCGCCTACTAGTCCATCTCAGGCATGTCAAAACGCTCTACCACTTCATCTCACCCTTGGCCACTTTCGCGCTCAGCACCAGTGACGATTCATCCGCCAGCTTTGGGTAGTGCGCTTTCATCGCTTCAATCAGTGAGACGGAGTCTTTGGCCTTGGTCGTTTCGGCGTCGAAGGTTTTGATATAGCGCGCGGTAAAGTCGGGCGATTGATTCGGCTTCAGCTCACCCGGCAGGAAATGACCGGGCACAATGGTCGCAGGCTGCAGTTTTTCGATCGCCGCCAGCGTCGCCAGCCAATCCTGATGGGATTTCGCGCTTTGGGTGTCCGCCATCCATACGTGAATATTGTTGGACAGCACCACGCCACCCATCACGGCGTTGATTGAGGGGATCCACACGAACGTGCGATCCGGCTGTGGACCGTCCAGGCCGATGATCTGCAGTTTCTGGCCTTCAAGCTTCAGCTCGTTGCCCTGAAGCACTTCAGGAACAATGACCTTGTCGGGCGCGCCAGCACCAAGTTTCGGTCCCCAGTAAGCGAGCTTGGCATCCTTGGTTTCCTTGATATGGGCTACGGTCTGGGCGCTGGCCACGACCCTGGCGTTGGGGAAGGCCTCGGTGAAGGTTTGCAGGCCAAAATAGAAGTCCGGGTCGCCATGACTGATGTAAATGGTGGTCAGATTCTTGCCGCTCTTGCGGATTGTTTCGACGATCTGCTCAGCCTGGGGTTTGGCAAATTGAGCATCGATCAGAATGGCGTCCTTCTCGCCAGTCACCAGCACCGAGGAGACCGGAAAGATGGCCTCATCACCCGGGTTGTAAATGTCCAGTTTCAACGGCTGTGCCGCCAGAGCGGAGCCTGCGAGCCCGAGCAGGGCGAAAGTGGCCAAAAGCCGTCGTGCGGGGAGCGGTAGCATGTCGAGTTCCATCTTGTCTGGTTGGGAGTCGGCAGATTAGTTGAGATTTATCGACCGAAAAACGCTAGATTGGCGGCAGGTTTGTTTCTAAAAACGGTCGAATCATGGACAAATTGTTGGCGATGCAGGCTTTCGTGACCGTCGTCGACTGTGGCAGCCAGACGGCCGCCGCAGACAAGCTTGGTTTGTCCAGGCCAGTGATTTCCAGATTCCTCGCCGAGCTTGAGGACTGGACGGGCGCGCGCCTGATGCATCGTACGACCCGCCGTTTGAACCTGACGGCGGCAGGAACCGAGGTATTGCCCCTGTGCAGGCGCATGCTTGATCTGGCTGAGGATATGCGCGCCGTAGTCGCGACGCCGGAGGTTGAGCCCAAAGGACTGCTGCGCATTACTGCCAGTACCTCGTTTGGGCAGGCTCAGCTTATGCACGCGATAACTGAGTTTGTCGGCCGCTACTCACAGGTCCGCGTCGACATGGTGCTGCTCGACCGCACGGTCAATCTGGTCGATGAGCGCATCGATCTGGCGATTCGTATCACTAACGAGTTGGACCCCAATCTGATTGCACGGCGCTTGACCACCTGCCGTTCGGTGGTTTGTGCCTCACCGGATTACCTGAGGACGCATTCAGCACCCAGGGTGATCGAAGACCTGACACTGCATAACTGCCTGACCCATTCCTATCACAGCAGCAGTCTGTGGCACTTTACCCGCAAGGGCGTGCCACAGAGCGTCGCGGTGAAGGGCAATCTCAGCAGCAATGATTCGATCACCACAATGCAGGCTGCGCTGTGCGACGCGGGAGTGGCGTTGTTGCCGACTTATCTGGCAGCGCCGCTCATCAGGCAAGGTCAGCTGGTCGCGCTGCTGACGGATTGCCAACCGATGGAGTTGAGCATTTTCGCGGTGTATGCCTCGCGTAAACACATGTCGTCAGCATTGCGCGCCATGCTCGACTTTCTGGCTCTGCGGTTTGCCCCCGCACCTGCGTGGGACAGTGATCATTTTGCCGCTTTGCCGGTTGTAACAAGATCCTTTCAATCTGTGCGTTGATCCTGCGCCTGCCTTGTTGCAGACTTGCCGATGTTTTCCTAGTCCGCAGTACTGCTGACCGTTATCTCCTCCAGGATTCTTGATGCCAAAATTATTTAGCTTTCGTACCGCGTGCTGGGCAGTTGCCTTGCTGGCTGCCGCAGGCTGTTCGGCAAAGAAGGCGGCCATGTATGAGCACGAAAACTTTGATGATGCGGGGACTTTTTCCAGAGCCTATCCCGTCACTGACTCCGCTTCCTGTGAAGCGGCGCGCCGTGCCTTGCTCAGTCAGGGTTACATCATCACCAGCAGCGACCCGAAGATGATCAGCGGGCACAAAAGCTTCCAGCAAACCGGCGAAACCCATATGGAGATCAGCTTCAATGTGGTCTGCGCTGCTGATGGCACCGAAAACAGCTCGACCATGTTCGCCAATGCCTTGCAAGACCGCTATGCGCTGAAAAAGACCAACAACTCCGCGAGCGTAGGTGTCGGCGTGCTGGGTTCGGTGTCGATGCCGATCGGCTCGACTGACGACTCAATGGTTAAGGTCGCCAGCGAGACGGTGGCGTCTGACAAGTTCTACGAACGTTTCTTCATTCTGGTGGAAAATTTCCTGCCGCCGGAAGCGAAGAATGCCGCGCATATCAAGGAAAAGCCGAAGACCGACCTTGGCATGCCTGAGCCAGCCGCCAAACCTGCTGCGCTGGCCGAGCCCAAGCCTGCCGACGTCAAGCCTGCTGAAACCAAGGCTGCTGAAGAAGCACCAAAGGCTGAGCCCGTCGCAGCGCCCGCTGTGGAAACCAGTCAGCCTATGCCGGCACCCGCAGCCTCTGATTCCTTCCAGGCCGAGCCAGCGCCTGTTGAAGCTGCACCAGCTACGCCGGAAACCACGCCTACGCCTTGAGCGTTGGAGCGAGCGGGCGGCTTGCCCGCTAATCGACCGTAGGACCGGCTTCAGCCGGGAGAATGCCTCTCGCGGCTAAAGCCGCTCCTACGAGAGCCCACAACCCGCAATTCACCCCAAAAACAGCTTATAAGCCGGATTCTCGCTTTCATCCCAATACGGATACCCAATCTCGGCCAGCGCCGCCGGGATCAGGTGCCGCTCGTTCTCGGGCACCACCAGGCCGGCCATGACCCGGCCATCGGCCGCGCCGTGGTTGCGGTAATGGAACATCGAGATATTCCACTGGCCGCCCAGCTTGTTGAGGAAGTTGAACAGCGCGCCCGGGCGTTCCGGGAATTCGAAGCGGAACACCACTTCATCGCTGACCCGCTCGGAGTGGCCGCCGACCATGTGCCGGATGTGCAGCTTGGCCAGTTCGTTGTCGGTCAGGTCCAGCACCGGAAAACCCTGTTCAGTCAGGCTGGCGACCAACGCCGCACGCGGATCGGTGTCGGGATGGGTCTGCACGCCGACGAAGATGTGCGCCTCGCGGTCGGTGTGGTAGCGGTAGTTGAATTCGGTGATCTGCCGTTTGCCGATGGCTTCGCAGAAGGCCTTGAAGCTGCCCGGCTGCTCGGGAATGGTCACGGCGATGATGGCTTCGCGGCCTTCACCCAGTTCGGCGCGTTCGGCCACATGGCGCAGACGGTCGAAATTGACGTTGGCGCCGGAATCAATCGCCACCAGGGTCTGGCCGCTGACGCCGTACTGTTCGACGTATTTCTTGATCCCGGCGACGCCCAGCGCGCCGGCGGGTTCGGTGATCGAACGGGTGTCGTCGTAGATGTCCTTGATCGCCGCACAGATTTCGTCGGTGCTGACCGTGATCACTTCGTCGACGTAATCCTTGCAGATGTCGAAGGTGTGCTTGCCGATCTGCGCCACAGCCACGCCATCAGCGAACAATCCGACCTGCTGCAACACCACGCGCTCGCCGTAGGCCATGGCTTGTTGCAGGCAGTTGGAATCATCCGGCTCGACGCCGATCACCTTGATCTCCGGGCGCAGGTATTTCACGTAGGCCGCGATGCCGGCAATCAGCCCGCCGCCGCCCACCGGGACAAAAATCGCGTCGAGCTGGCCCGGGTGCTGACGGAGGATTTCCATCGCCACGGTGCCTTGGCCGGCGATGGTGTCGGGGTCGTCGTACGGATGGATGTAGACGAAGCCCATTTCCTCGACCAATTTCAGCGAGTAGGCCAGCGCTTCGGGGAACGAATCGCCGTGCAGCACTACTTTGCCGCCGCGGGAGCGCACGCCTTCGACCTTGATTTCCGGGGTGGTCTTGGGCATCACGATGGTCGCTTCGACGCCCAGCGTCTTGGCCGCCAGCGCCAGGCCCTGCGCGTGATTGCCCGCCGACGCGGTGACCACGCCGCGCGCGAGCTCTTCCGGGCTCAACTGCGCCAGCTTGTTGTACGCGCCGCGAATCTTGAACGAGAACACCGGCTGCAAGTCTTCGCGCTTGAGCAGCACCTGATTGCCCAAGCGTTCGGACAGCTGGCGAGCGCCGTGCAGCGGGGTTTCCACGGCCACGTCGTAGACGCGGGAGGTGAGGATTTTCCGGGCGTAGTGATTGAGCAGGTCGGTCATCGCGTGCGTCCTTCACTGGTATTGAAGGCACGCAGATGCTGCGAGTTGAAGAGGGCGAGCGGGGTTGGGCAAATGATCATGTCTGACTCCTGAGTGGTTGGCCCTGGAGACAGAAAAAACCCGCCTCTAGGGCGGGTTGGGTGCACGCGTCGGCTAACCCGCCATGACTGGAATGGCGGTAATAATAATCTGGCCGAGGAAATGCTTGGTTACGTTCATGGCCTGAAGACTATTTCGGTTGTGTGGGCCAAGTCAAGGCGGCGCGGGGTAAATTCCCGCCAATGTGCCGCGTATCTTTAATGACACTGACATTTTTCCTTCACCTGGGCACTTTAAGGTGGAGGTCATGGTCAGTGAATGCAGTCATTAAAGAACAGCCAAGAGGGCATGCGTTATGGACGACTATCTGGAAGAAATACTCGAATACAAAGCGTTTGAACTGGATCCTCCGGAACCTGCGGACGACGCTACCGAGCTGTAAGCGTCACTTAAGGTTTCAGGCGATATGACGTTGGCTGCGGCGGAACTCCCCAGGAGTCTGGCCGTTCCAGCGCTTGAAGGCGCGTTGAAAGGCTTCGGCCGACGCGAAACCCAGCAGATAGGCAATTTCGCCGAACGCCAGTTCAGTGTCGCGTATATACGTCATTGCCAGGTCGCGTCGCGTGTCATTCAGGATAGTGCGAAAGCGCGTACCTTCTTCCGCCAGCTTGCGGCGCAACGTCCAGGTCGGCAGCTTCAACCGTGCGGCAACCTCTTCAAGATCAGGTTCCCTGCCGCCATTCAACAGCGGTCCGAGCAAACGCGTGATGCGTTCACGCAGGCTGCGGGTGCGGGTCAGTTGCTCCAGTTCCTTTTCACACAGTTGCAGCAAGTGCCGCCAGGTGCTCGGGCAGTGCTCGGGATTGCGCAACGCCAGCACGTCTTGATCCAGCAGCAATTGATTGGAATCTGCGGCAAAGGTCACCGGATTTTCACTCAGCGCTGCATAGTCCGCCGCGTACTGCGGCGCATCGAATTCGATCTCAATGCGCTGCGCGCGAATCGATGTCCCGGCCAGCGTCGAGAGTTGTTGCACCCAACCGGCGAATATCGAATCCACCACGAAGCGGTTGTAAGCGTTGTACGGGCTGATGGAGTAAAAACGCAGCCATGCGCCTTGAGCGTCTTCATGGAAACTCGAATGGCCCCGGTAATTGGAGCCGTACAGCGCTTCAAAACGGATCAGCGTGCGCACTGCCTCACGCACCGTGGGCGCTTGTGCGGCAGTCACGCCCGCCAGGCCGCATTGGTTGATCCGGCTTAACCGGCCCATGCGCAAACCCAGCCCCGGCTGGCCGGTGAGCTGAATGGCGGCATGGCCCAGGCGCATGTAGCGCGGAATCGACAGGCGGGCGCAGGCTTCGCCCAGGCGTGCGGCGTCCAGGCCGTATTGCTCCAGCAGCGGGGCAGGATCGCAACCGAAGCTGCGCACCGCATCGCTCAGGCTGTGAACAAACCCGACGGACAAATCTCCCAGACGCATCGGCGACGGATTCATGGTCAGAGCCAGACGTTGATCAGGCGCGCGCCATGGCCGGTCTTGTCGTCCAGCGAAGGCTCGACGATCTTCAGGCCGTTGCGGCTGGCGAAACTGTGCCCCGCGCTGCCCTGGTCCCAGAACTGACCACGCATGAACACGCTAACCCCGGCGCGGGCCGAGCTGCCGGGCAGCTTGCTGGTCAACGTCAGGCGCTGCCAGGCTTCGCCTTCGCTGAGGCTGCCAGTCGGCATATCGACGGGAGGGGTGAGGTCGGCGCGTTGCTCGCCGCGCCAGGGTTTGAGCCAGCCGCCGTTGCCGACCACGAATGCGGGCACGGCGATCAACTCCGCGCCGCCGTCGTTCAAGCGGCTGTAGTTACGCGGATACCAGCTGTCGATGCCGATCAGGATGCCCAATCGTCCAGCCGGGGTATCGATTACGTTGAGCGGTGCGTCGGCGGCGGACTGGATGTAACCGCGCTGATAACTGGCCGGATACAACTGTCGCTGCGGCTGACCGAGAGGCAAGCCATCGCTGCCAAACGCCAGGCTGCTGTTGAACAGCGGGCCGCTGCCGACTTCCAGTTTGCCGTCAACCACACGGGGTTCCGGCAGCACAATGGAACCGGCGACCAGGGTCACGCCGAATTCCTTGGCCAGCCCGCCGAACAACGTCTGGTAATCCTTGGCCATGCTGGCGGCTTTCATGCGCAGGTGTGCGTCGTTCAGGCGGTTCTCGCCAGTGGCGCCGAGCATGGCGGCCACGAATTTCAGCGGATTGCTCACCGACAGCCAGGTCATGGCGTCATCGATGGTGGTGGCTTGATACAGCTGATTTTTTTCGCCGCTGGCAAACAGCCAGGTGCCGACATGTTCGGGCAGCACAACGATGGTCTTGCTGCTGATCAGGCCTTTGTCCCGCGCCTGCTCCAGATAGGCAGCCAGTTTGCGGTGCAGACGGTCGATGCTTTGGTAGTCGGCGGGAAACAGTTCCGCCTGCACGCCCAGCAGGTTGCCGCGCTCGCCGGGTTGCCCGTCATCGACTGCCAATTGGATGCGCAGGTCGGACAGGTAATGGCCCACCGGCCGCTGTTCGGTCCAGATCCCGTAACCGGTCAGGGCGATCAGCAGCAGCGCGGCAATGAAAACAGCAAAAAATGTTCGCATGAGAAGGAAAAGGGCTGCCGGGTGCGGGTTTGCCGTCTAGGGTAGGGCGCGCCATCGCGCTTGCCAACCCTTGCTGCGCGTTTGGATCAATAACTTGTCACTTTCAGTCATTGAGCGCGCTGGGTGCGGCCTTTACTGTTGCGCCATGAACAGGCCCCGAGGGCCTGAATAATTGACGGTTGCCCAAGGCATCCGCGTCCCGTGATTACGCTTGATGGAGTCTTTATGGCCGCCGCTCACTACCCGCACCTGTTGGCCCCGCTGGATCTGGGTTTCACCACGCTGCGCAACCGCACGTTGATGGGCTCCATGCACACTGGCCTGGAAGAGAAGCCCGGTGGTTTCGAGCGCATGGCGGCGTACTTTGCCGAGCGTGCCCGTGGCGGTGTCGGCCTGATGGTCACCGGCGGTATCGCGCCCAACGATGAAGGCGGGGTGTATTCCGGCGCCGCGAAGCTGACCAATGCCGGGGAAGCGGAACAGCATCGCATCGTCACCCAGGCCGTGCATGAAGCGGGCGGCAAGATCTGCCTGCAAATCCTGCATGCCGGGCGTTATGCCTACAGCCCCAAACAAGTCGCGCCAAGCGCAATCAAAGCGCCGATCAACCCGTTCACGCCCCGGGAGCTGGATGAAGAAGGCATTGAGAAACAGATTCAGGATTTCGTGACCTGCTCGACCCTGGCCCAGAGCGCCGCCTACGACGGCGTCGAAATCATGGGTTCGGAAGGCTACTTCATCAACCAGTTCCTCGCCGCCCACACCAACCATCGCACTGATCGCTGGGGCGGCAGCTACGAAAACCGTATGCGCCTGGCCGTGGAAATCGTCCGTCGGGTGCGCGAGGCGGTCGGCCCGCAATTCATCATTATTTTCCGCCTGTCGATGCTGGATCTGATCGAAGGCGGCAGCAGTTGGGAAGAAATCGTCCAGCTGGCCAAGGCTATCGAACAGGCCGGTGCGACCATCATCAACACCGGGATCGGCTGGCATGAAGCGCGGATTCCGACCATTGCCACCAAAGTGCCGCGTGCGGCCTTCAGCAAAGTCACGGCCAAACTGCGCGGTTCGGTGGGCATCCCGCTGATTACCACCAACCGGATCAACACCCCGGAAATCGCCGAGCAGATTCTCAGCGAAGGCGACGCCGACATGGTGTCCATGGCCCGACCGTTCCTCGCCGATCCAGAGTTCGTCAACAAAGCCGCTGCCGGTCGCGCTGATGAAATCAATACCTGCATCGGCTGCAACCAAGCGTGTCTGGACCACACTTTCGGCGGCAAGCTGACTACCTGTCTGGTCAACCCGCGCGCCTGTCACGAAACCGAACTCAACTACGTGCCCACCCGGCAGATCAAGCGCATTGCGGTGATCGGCGCCGGACCTGCCGGTCTGGCGGCGGCCACGGTGGCCGCCGAGCGGGGACACAAGGTCACGCTGTTCGATTCGGCGAGCGAGATCGGCGGCCAGTTCAACATTGCCAAGCGCGTGCCGGGCAAGGAAGAATTTTTCGAAACCTTGCGCTATTTCGCTCGCAAGTTGCAGACCACCGGCGTCGAAGTGCGCCTGAATCAGCGGGTTGCCGTGACGGATCTGGTCAGCGCGGGTTACGACGACATCATCCTCGCCACTGGTATTGCGCCGCGCACGCCAGCCATTCCCGGCATCGACAACCCGAAGGTGCTGAGTTACCTGGACGTGATCCTGGCGCGCAAGCCTGTAGGGCATAGCGTGGCGGTGATTGGCGCAGGCGGCATTGGTTTCGATGTGTCGGAATTCCTGGTCCATCAAGGTGTTTCGACGAGCCTGGATCGCGAGGCGTTCTGGAAGGAATGGGGCATCGACACCACCCTGCAAGCCCGTGGTGGCGTGGCGGGCATCAAGCCCGAGCCTCATGCACCGGCGCGGCAGGTGTTTCTGTTGCAGCGCAAGGCTTCCAAGGTCGGCGATGGTTTGGGCAAGACCACCGGCTGGATTCATCGCACCGGCCTGAAAAACAAACAGGTGCAGATGCTCAACAGCGTTGAATACCTGCGCATCGACGACGCCGGCCTGCACATCCGCATCGGCGAAGGCGAAGAGAAATTGCTGCCGGTGGATAACATCGTGGTCTGCGCCGGCCAAGACCCACTGCGGGAGTTGTACGACGGGCTGGTGGGCGCGGGCCAGTCGGTGCATCTGATCGGCGGCGCGGACGTAGCGGCAGAACTGGATGCCAAGCGGGCGATTGATCAAGGCTCGCGATTGGCGGCGGGGTTGTAAACCGGCGCAATTCCTGTAGGAGGGAATTTATTCCCGAAGGCATTTGAACGGGCGGTGAATATTCATCGTCTGAACAGGCGCTTTCGCGGATATGCGCCAGACCAGCTGAATGTGCGTGAGTGTTAGACTGCGCCTCTCTCTATGCGGGCCAGACACCGTGTTGCTCAAACCCATCAGCTGGCAACCCCATGCCCCTCTGCAACCGCTGAAACTGCCCTGGTTAGACCACGCCGGGGTCGAGGTGGCGGTGTTGCGTCTGGACCTGATCGACGCGCTGATCAGCGGCAATAAATGGTTCAAGCTCGTCCATCACCTTAACGCGGCCATTCAGGCCAAGACCCAAGGGGTCATCAGTCTGGGCGGCGCTCATTCCAATCACCTGCACGCACTGGCGGCGGCAGGCAAACGTTTCGATTTTCCCACCGTGGGCTTATTGCGCGGTCATGCGCAGCAGACCCCGACCACGCGGGATTTGCAGGCATTCGGCATGCAGTTGCATTGGTTGGGCTATGGCGGCTATCGGGCGCGGCACGAGGCTGATTTCTGGCTACCCTGGCTGGCGCGCTATCCGCACTTTTATCCGATCCCGGAAGGCGGTGGCGGTTTGGCCGGTGCGTCGGGATGTGCCGGGTTATTGAACATGGCGCGCGGCCAGCTGGGTAATCTGGGTTGGGACGATTATCACGGCTGGTGGCTCGCCGCCGGGACGGGCACCACGCTGGCCGGGCTGGTGCTGGCTGAAGCGGGCGCGCATCCGGTGTATGGCGCCATGGCGGTGCCGGATGGGCATGGGGTGCGGGAGAATGTGGCGACGATCTCCGGCGCATCGTGTCAGGGAAGCTGTGCGCAATTTTTCGCGGATGAATCCGCTCCTACACATACCTCGCAAACCGCAGGTTCCACTCCCGCGTATTACTTGCTCGACGCCAGTCGCGGCGGCTTCGCCAAAACCGATCCGCACCTGCTCGATTTCATCGCTGCCAGCGAAGACCAGAGCGGAATTCCCCTCGAACCGCTGTACACCGGCAAAGCCCTGCTGATGCTGCGCGATGAAGTATCGGCTGGGCGTTTCGCCGCAGGCACGCGTTTGATCTTCATCCACACCGGTGGCCTGCAAGGTCGGCGGGCGATGGGCCTCTAGGCGCCCGACTCCTGCCTTTGGCACGAATCCTGCGCCACTCTGGTCATGACGGGTCGGCCCTGAATACGTGGATGACACTTTCAGAGTGAACCCTTTCAGCCGCTGTCCCGATAATCGATAGCTTCCTGATGCAACGTCGAGGTTCAGCATGACCAGTGCAACTGCAGGGCAGGTCAGTCCCGCCACTTTGAGAAAAGTTATTGTTGCCGCCGCCATCGGCAACTTCGTCGAATGGTTCGACTTCGCGGTCTACGGCTTCCTGGCCACCACCATCGCCCAACAGTTTTTCCCCAGCGGCGATGCCAGTGCCGCCTTGTTGAAAACCTTCGCGGTGTTCGCCGTGGCCTTTGCATTTCGGCCTTTGGGCGGGATTTTCTTCGGCATGCTGGGCGACCGGATCGGACGCAAGCGAACCCTGGCGATGACCATTTTGCTGATGGCTGGCGCCACGACCCTGATCGGCGTGTTACCGACCTATGCCGCCGTCGGGGTGATGGCGCCGATTCTCTTGACGCTCATTCGCTGTGCACAAGGTTTCTCGGCGGGCGGTGAGTACGCCGGCGCCTGTGCTTATCTGATGGAACACGCGCCCAACGACAAGCGCGCCTGGTATGGCAGTTTCATTCCCGTTTCGACCTTTTCCGCCTTCGCTGCCGCAGCGGTGGTGGCTTATGCACTGGAAGCATCGCTGTCTGCCGAGGCCATGGGCAGCTGGGGCTGGCGCCTGCCGTTCCTGATCGCCGCGCCATTGGGGCTCGTCGGGCTTTACCTGCGCTGGAAGCTGGACGAAACCCCGGCGTTTCAAGCCGTCAAAGAGGAGCACGCAGTTGCCCACTCGCCTCTTAAGGAAACCCTGCGCAACCACGGCGCGGCGATTTGCTGCCTGGGTGCCTTCGTTTCGTTGACGGCCTTGTCGTTCTATATGTTCACCACTTATTTCGCCACCTACCTGCAAGTGGCCGGCGGCCTGAGTCGTGCCACGGCGCTGCTGGTATCGTTGATCGCCTTGATCTTCGCCGCAGCGATCTGTCCGCTGGCCGGGCTGTATTCGGATCGCGTCGGGCGTCGCGTCACGGTCATGAGCGCCTGCGCGTTGTTGATCATCGTGGTTTATCCATCCTTCCTGATGGCCAGTTCCGGTTCGTTCGTGGCGTCCATTGTCGGCGTCATGCTGCTGGCCGTAGGCGCGGTGTTGTGCGGCGTGGTCACGGCGGCGCTGCTTTCGGAAACCTTTCCAACCCGCACCCGCTATACCGCATCGGCGATCACCTACAACATGGCCTACACCATCTTTGGTGGCACCGCGCCGTTGATGGCGACCTGGTTGATCACGACGACGGGCAGCAACCTTTCGCCAGCGTTTTACCTGATCGCTGTCGCGTTGCTGGCACTGGCGGGCGGGATGGCCTTGCGCGAGACCTCGCGGATTTCCTTGCATGATATTCCGACGGGGGAGACGCCGGGGGCGATGGGCGCTGCGGCGTAGTGCAAATCTGTAGGAGCGAATTTATTCGCGAGGAGGCCGGGCGGTCCGTTACAGCTCTGCTGACTGGACGATCGCCTCGCGAATAAATTCGCTCCTACAAGATGAATCCGGGAAAGAGAACACAAACGCTGCAACAAATTGTGGCGATAGCGCCCCAAAAAATGGCACATTGGTGGCCCCGCGTGCCGTCGACACATTTTGCAATGAGCTGTCAGGGCACATCCAAACGCTCCACGGATGATCTTCATGGCCGTCAGCAATCCTGCTTCAAACGCAATCCCAGCCTCACCGTCCAGCACGACCAGCACGACCAGCCCACTGGTGATGCGCATCATTGGCGCGGTGGCGCTGGGGCATTTGATCAATGACCTGATCCAGGCCGTACTGCCGTCGATCTACCCGATGCTCAAGGAAAACTACGGGCTAAGCTTCACCCAGGTCGGGCTGATTACCCTGACATTCCAGATCACCGCTTCGTTGCTGCAACCCTGGGTGGGTTATTACACGGACCGCCATCCCAATCCGCTGGTCTTGCCGCTGGGTTCGATCTGCACCTTGATCGGCATTCTGATGCTGTCCATGGTCGGCAGCTTCCCGCTGATCCTCCTGGCTTCGGCGCTGATCGGCATCGGCTCCTCGACCTTTCACCCGGAAGCTTCGCGTATCGCGCGGCTGGCATCGGGCGGGCGTTTTGGCTTGGCGCAGTCGACCTTTCAAGTAGGCGGCAACACCGGCTCGGCGTTCGGCCCGCTGCTGGCGGCGGCGATCATCATTCCGTTCGGCCAGGGGCACGTGGCCTGGTTCGGGCTGTTTGCGCTGTTTTCCTTAGGCTTGCTGTACGCCATCAGCCGTTGGTATCGCTCGCACTTGAGTCTGTTCAAGCTCAAGCAAGGCCAGGCCGCGACTCACGGATTGTCGAAAGGCCGGGTAACCATGGCGTTGGCGATCCTGGCGTTTCTGGTGTTTTCCAAGTTCTTCTACATGTCCAGCATCACCAGCTACTTCACCTTTTACTTGATCGAGAAGTTTGATCTGTCGGTAGCGGCTTCGCAGTTGCAGCTGTTCCTGTTTCTCGGCGCGGTGGCAGCGGGCACCTTCTTTGGCGGGCCGATTGGCGACAAGATCGGGCGCAAGGCAGTGATCTGGTTTTCGATTCTCGGCGCTGCACCCTTCACGTTGGCGCTGCCTTACGCGGACCTGTTCTGGACCAGCATCTTGAGCGTGATCATCGGTTTTATCCTGGCTTCGGCGTTTTCCGCCATCGTGGTGTACGCCCAGGCACTGGTGCCGGGCAACGTCGGCATGATCGCGGGGATTTTCTTCGGCCTGATGTTCGGCTTTGGCGGCATCGGCGCGGCCTTGCTCGGTTATCTGGCGGACAGCCACGGCATTTTGTTCGTCTACACGCTGTGTTCGTTCCTGCCGCTGCTGGGCCTGCTGGCGGTTTTCCTGCCGCGCACGAAAAAGACCGCCTGATCGCTCACGCCGGGGAAACGGGCAGGGCGAGACTCGACGCTGCGTTGGTGGTGTCGCCCAGGTTGGGCCAGATGTCAGCGACGAGAAATACTCGCTCGGCTTCTTCCCATTCGCCGTCAGGATTTTCTGTCAGGCGGACCAGAAGTTGCGCTGGCGCTAGTGGGTCCAGTTCCGCCAGCCAGTCAGCAAGTTGTTCGTGGCTCCACGGTTGCGCGTAATGCGCCGGTGCCAGCCAGGCGTGACGTGGCAGCAATTGCCAGCGGCCTTGGGGTCGCTGGGTGACGAAATCCTCCCAGTCGCGCTGATGCAGCCAACTGCCGCGTAAATGCTGGCGATGCGCCCCATCGGGTGATTGCGCCTGACCGGGCCAGGGATACAGCAGGTAACCGCCCAGCCAAAGCTCGGCATTGAAATGTTCGATATCCAGCGCCGCAAGGGTTTCGCGACTTTCCGGACGCGCCGAAATCGGCAACTGATGCTGGCTCAAATGGGCCAGCTTGCGATCCAGCCGGTCATGGCAGCCAGGACCAAGCCATTGCGCCGGATCGCTGCCATCGCCGTTTTGCGGACCCAGATACAGCTTGATCGCCAGTTCCACGTGGTGCACGCCTTCTGCATCGCGCAGCAGCATGTCCAGTTCCCCCAGCGTATGCCCGCCCAGACGGATCGGCAGGTTGGCGGCGATCATCTCGACGCCGGGCGCATGATGCACGGCGAATTGCCACAGACGTTCGTAATACAAACCCAGGCGTCGCGTGGCACCCAACGCCAACCAGTGATCGAGTTTGCGGCTGTCCTGATCCAGCTGGAGCAGGAAGTCGGCCAACTGTTGCGGCTGGTGTACCCAGTCGCTGGCCGATAACGGATGGCGCTGCGGCCACGGGGTTTGCCCAAGCATCGGCGGCGCCAGGATCACCCAGGCGAGATCACGCACTGACGAGGTGCGTAATTGGCGGGGCAGGTGGGTCAGGCTTGGGAATAGGGTCATGAACCGAGGATAGCGGAAGTTGTGGGGGGAAAGCAGACGATCCTTGTGGGAGCGAGCTTGCTCGCGAAGGATTGGTAGATCCAGCAGAGATTCAGCGCCTGACAAGGGTCGCCTCGCCAACAAGTTGGCCCCCACAACATCGGCAATTGCCGCTACCCCGGCCTTTCACCCATAATCCCCTTCTTTAAGCCGCATCGAACCCCCGCAGGAGCCCCATGGAGCAATTTCGCAATATCGGCATCATCGGTCGCCTCGGCAGTGTGCAGGTGCTCGATACCGTTCGCCGACTCAAGAAGTTTCTGCTGGGACGGCACCTGCACGTCATTCTCGAAGACACCATTGCTGAAGTGTTGCCGGGCCACGGCCTGCAAACTTCGTCGCGCAAGATGCTCGGGGAAGTGTGCGACATGGTGATCGTCGTCGGCGGCGATGGCAGCCTGCTCGGCGCGGCGCGAGCGCTGGCCAAGCACAATGTGCCGGTACTGGGGATCAACCGCGGCAGCCTGGGTTTTCTCACCGATATTCGTCCCGACGAGCTGGAAGTGAAGTGCGCCGAAGTGCTGGACGGCCACTATCTGGTGGAAAACCGCTTCCTGCTGCAGGCCGAAGTCCGTCGTCATGGCGAAGCCATCGGCCAGGGCGATGCGCTGAACGACGTGGTGCTGCATCCCGGCAAGTCGACGCGCATGATCGAATTCGAGCTGTATATCGACGGCCAGTTCGTCTGCAGTCAGAAGGCCGACGGCCTGATCGTTGCCACGCCAACCGGTTCGACTGCGTACGCGCTGTCGGCGGGCGGGCCGATCATGCATCCCAAGCTCGATGCCATCGTCATCGTGCCGATGTACCCGCATACCTTGTCCGGCCGGCCCATCGTGGTGGACGGCAACAGTGAACTGAAAATCGTCGTCTCCAAGGACATGACGATTTATCCACAGGTCTCCTGTGATGGGCAGAACCATTTCACTTGCGCCCCCGGCGATACCATTACCGTGAGCAAGAAGCCGCAGAAACTGCGTCTGATCCATCCGCTGGATCACAACTATTACGAAGTGTGCCGCACCAAGCTTGGCTGGGGCAGCCGGCTTGGTGGTGGAGGCGACTGATGCTTGATCCCGCGCGTAGCTACGATCTGATCGGTGACGTGCATGGATGTGCCCATACGCTGGAGCAATTGCTCAGCCTGCTGGGCTACCGTTTTCAGGCCGGCGTCTGGCGTCACCCGGAGCGCATCGCGGTGTTCCTCGGCGACATCATCGACCGCGGCCCCTTGATCCGCGAGGCCCTGCATATCGTGCGCGACATGGTCGTGGCCGGGCATGCGGTGTGCATCATGGGTAATCACGAGTTCAACGCGCTGGGTTGGGTGACACCGGCCTTGTCCGAAAGCGGCAAGCTGTTCGTGCGCGAGCATTCGCCACGGCACGCGCGTCTGATTGGCGAAACCCTGGCGCAGTTCGAGCACTACCCGGACGAGTGGAACGACTTCGTCAACTGGTTCTACGAACTGCCGCTGTTCATCGACGCCGAGCGTTTTCGCGTGGTGCATGCCTGCTGGGATTCCAGCCTGATCGGACCCTTGCTGGGTTTGCATGGCAACGGCTGCATCGACAAGCATTTTGTCCAGGCGTCGGCGGTGCCCGGCAGTTTTGCCAGCGCAGTATTCGATCGCCTGTTGCGCGGCACCGACATGCGTTTACCCCACGGCATGACGTTTACCGGTGGCGATGGCCTGACGCGGGCGTTCTTCCGCACCAAGTTCTGGGAAGACGATCCGCAAACCTATGGCGACGTGGTCTTTCAGCCTGATGCCTTGCCGGAAGGCGTGGCCAAGACGCCGTTGACCACCACTGAAAAAAACGCCCTGTTGCGCTATGGCATCGACGAACCCTTGCTGTTCGTCGGCCACTACTGGCGCAGCGGCGTGCCCGCTCCCATTCGGCCAAACCTGGCTTGCCTGGATTACAGCGCCGTGCTTTACGGCAAGCTGGTCGCCTATCGGCTTGACCAGGAAACCCGTATCGATCCCGACAAGTTTGTCTGGGTCGATGTCAAACGTCCCGAGGCCGTGTAATGAGTCCTGTTGCTGTATTGCGTCTGCCGTTGACCACTGATTTGAGTGGTTTCGTCAGCCTGTTGAACCGCTTGCGCGTGCCCCATCGAGTCAGCGAAGAGGCGGGCGAGCAAGTGCTGTGGGTGCCGGACACCCCGCAGCTCGCCGAAGATGTACGTACCCTGTATCAGCAATACCCGGAAGGCGACGAAAACTACCAGCTGCCCGCTGGCCAACAGTCCGGCAGCCTGCCGCGCTCGGGTTTTGTCCAACAGCTCAAGGACAGCCCGGTCACGTCGCTGATTCTGCTGGCCTGTCTGATCGTGGCCGGCATCACGCTGCTGGGCGACAACCTGCAGGCGGTGAGCTGGCTGACCTTCCTCGATTTCCGCATTCATGGCGATTACGCGAGTTTCAGGCCGCTCGCCGATACGCTGGCGGCCGGCCAATGGTGGCGCATCGTTACGCCCATGCTGATTCACTTCGGCATCCTGCACCTGGCCATGAACGCCATGTGGTACTGGGAACTGGGGCGGCGCATTGAGTTGCGTCAAGGCAGCGGGTATCTGCTCGGCCTGACCCTGTTGTTCAGCGCCGTTTCCAACTACGTTCAGTACCAGTTTGGCGGGCCGAGCCTGTTTGGCGGCCTGTCCGGCGTGCTGTATGGCTTGCTCGGTCATTGCTGGATCTTTCAAATGCTCGCGCCAAACCCCATCTATCGTTTACCGCGCGGGGTTCTGGTGATGATGCTGGTCTGGCTGGCGTTGTGCCTGTCGGGGCTGGTGAGCATGCTCGGCTTCGGCGAAATCGCCAACGGCGCGCATGTGGGCGGTCTGATCATCGGTTGTGTTACAGGTCTGTTGGGCGGTGCTCTGGCCCGCCGTAACGTTTAAAATCCGCCGCTAAATTGTGGAGTGCCTATGTCCTCTTTTGTTGAAATGATCGAAAACATCACCCCGGACATCTACGAGAGCCTGAAGCTGGCCGTGGAAATCGGTAAATGGTCGGACGGCCGCAAGCTGACCCAGGAACAGCGTGAATTGTCCTTGCAGGCGTTGATCGCCTGGGAAGTGCAGAACCTGCCGGAAGACCAGCGCATCGGCTACATGGGGCCGCAGGAATGCGCCTCCAAATCCACGACAGTGCCTAACATCCTGTTCAAGTCGGATGCCATCCATTGATCGAGATTGGTCGCGGCGCAGTCAACAAAATGTCAGCCCGCCTTGATGAACCGCTGGTGCAATACAGCTTTCGTCTGGGTGACAGTGAAATTCCGGTCAATCCGATGATCGGCAAGACCGTGCGCCTTGAATTCCTTGGTGCGATTCATTGCAGTCATTGCGGACGCAAGACCAAGTCCAGCTACAGTCAGGGCTATTGCTACCCGTGCATGCTCAAGCTGGCGCAGTGCGATATCTGCATCATGAGCCCGGAAAAATGCCATCACGAACACGGCACCTGCCGCGATCCGGCGTGGGGCGAGCAGTTCTGCATGACTGATCACGTGGTGTACTTGGCCAATTCGTCGGGGGTCAAAGTCGGTATTACCCGCGCGACCCAGCTGCCGACGCGCTGGCTCGACCAGGGCGCAAGTCAGGCGTTGCCGATTGTTCGCGTAGCCACTCGCCAGCAGTCCGGTTTCGTCGAAGATTTGCTGCGCAGTCAGGTCGCGGATCGCACCAACTGGCGCGCGCTGCTCAAGGGCGACGCGGTGCCTGTGGACCTTGCCGCCGTGCGCCAGCAATTGTTCGCCAGTTGCGCCGAGGGCCTGGCTGGACTGCAAGAACGATTCGGCCTGCAGGCTATCCAATTACTGCATGACGTCGAGCCAATCGAGATCCGTTACCCCGTCGAGGCGTACCCGACCAAGATTGTCAGCTTCAACCTGGACAAGAATTCGATCGCCGAAGGCACGTTGCTGGGGATCAAGGGCCAGTACCTGATTTTCGATACCGGCGTGATCAATATTCGCAAATACACGGCCTATCAACTGGCCGTGCATCAGTAAAAGGACTCCATCATGCGCACCGATCAACCGCAAATGATCTACCTGAAGGACTATCAGGCGCCCGAGTACCTCATCGACGAGACGCACCTGACCTTCGAATTGTTCGACGACTATTCGTTGGTGCACACCCAGTTGGTGATGCGTCGCAACCCGGCGCGTGGCGCGGGTCTGCCGCCGCTGGTGCTGGATGGTCAGTTGCTGGAACTGCTGTCGGTCAAGCTCGACGATGTCGAACTGACCAACACCGATTACCAGCTGACCCCGGACCACCTGACGCTGCACCCGAAGGCTGAATCCTTCGTGGTCGACAGCAGCGTGCGAATCCACCCGGAAACCAACACCGCCCTGGAAGGCCTGTACAAATCCAGCGGCATGTTCTGCACCCAGTGCGAGGCTGAAGGTTTTCGCAAGATCACCTATTACCTCGACCGCCCGGACGTGATGAGCAAGTTCACCACGACCCTCAGCGCCGACAAGCACGCCTTCCCGGTCCTGCTTTCCAACGGCAACCCGATTGCCAGCGGGCCGGAAGATGACGGCCGGCACTGGGCGACCTGGGAAGACCCGTTCATGAAACCGGCGTACCTGTTTGCGCTGGTGGCCGGTGATTTGTGGTGCGTGGAAGACAAGTTCACCACCATGAGCGACCGGGAAGTGACCCTGCGCATTTATGTCGAGCCGGAAAATATCGACAAGTGCCAGCACGCCATGACCAGCCTGAAGAAATCCATGCGCTGGGACGAAGAAACCTACGGTCGCGAGTACGACCTGGACATCTTCATGATCGTTGCGGTCAACGACTTCAACATGGGCGCCATGGAGAACAAGGGCCTCAACATCTTCAACTCCAGCGCCGTGCTGGCCCGCGCCGAAACCGCCACCGATGCCGCGCACCAGCGAGTCGAGGCCATCGTGGCCCACGAATACTTCCACAACTGGTCGGGCAACCGCGTGACCTGCCGCGACTGGTTCCAGCTGTCGCTCAAGGAAGGCTTCACGGTGTATCGCGATTCCGGTTTCTCGGCGGACATGAACTCGGCCACGGTCAAGCGCATTCAGGATGTGGCTTACCTGCGCACCCACCAGTTCGCCGAAGACGCCGGCCCCATGGCCCACGCCGTGCGCCCGGACAGCTTCATCGAGATTTCCAATTTCTATACGCTGACCGTGTACGAAAAAGGCTCGGAAGTGGTCGGCATGATCCACACCTTGTTGGGCGCCGAAGGCTTCCGCAAAGGCAGCGACCTGTACTTCGAACGTCACGACGGCCAGGCCGTGACCGTTGACGATTTCGTCAAGGCCATGGAAGACGCCAATGGCGTCGACCTGACCCAGTTCAAGCGCTGGTACAGCCAGGCCGGCACGCCGCGTCTTGCGGTGAGCGAGTCCTACGACAGCGCGGCCAAAACCTACAGCCTGACCTTCCGCCAAAGCTGCCCGACCACGCCGGGCCAGCCAGGCGATGCGAAGCAACCCTTCGTGATCCCGGTTGCGCTGGGCCTGCTGGATAAACAGGGCGGCGAAGTGGCCTTGCATCTGCAAGGCGAAGTGGCGGCGTCGGGCACTACCCGCGTGATTTCCGTCACCGAAGCCGAGCAGACCTTTACCTTTGTCGATATCGCCGAACAGCCGTTGCCGTCGCTGCTGCGCGGTTTCTCGGCCCCGGTGAAACTGAGCTTCCCGTATAACCGCGATCAGCTGATGTTCCTCATGCAGCATGACAGCGACGGCTTCAACCGCTGGGATGCCGGGCAGCAGCTGTCTGTGCAAGTCTTGCAGGAATTGATCGGCCAGTACCAGCAAGGTCAGGACATGGTCCTCGATCAGCGTCTGGTCACCGCGCTGGGTACGGTTCTGGCCGATACCACGCTGGATCAGGCAATGATTGCCGAGATGTTGTCGTTGCCGGGCGAAGCTTATCTGACCGAAATCAGCGAAGTGGCTGACGTGGATGCGATCCACGCCGCTCGCGAATTCGTGCGCAAGCAACTGGCGAACAGCCTGTTCGATGCGTTGTGGTCGCGTTACACCAGCAACCGCGAGGTGTCGAAAGCCACGCCTTATGTGGCCGAAGCCGAACACTTTGCCCGTCGCGCCCTGCAAAACATTGCCTTGTCGTACCTGATGCTCGGCGGAAAGCCGGAAGTCCTGGCCGCGACCATCGAGCAATTCGACACCAGCGACAACATGACCGAACGCCTCACCGCGCTGGCCGTGTTGGTCAATTCGCCATTCACCGCCGAGAAGGACAAAGCGCTGACGGTGTTCGCGGAAAACTTCAAGGACAACCCGCTGGTCATGGATCAATGGTTCAGCGTGCAGGCGGGCAGCACCTTGCCCGGCGGTCTGGATCGGGTCAAGGCGCTGATGCAGCATCCGGCGTTCAACATCAAGAACCCGAACAAAGTCCGCGCCCTGATCGGCGCGTTCGCGGGGCAGAACCTGATCAACTTCCATGCGGCGGACGGCTCCGGCTATCGCTTCCTGGCCGATCTGGTCATCCAGCTCAACGCGTTCAACCCGCAAATCGCGTCGCGCCAACTGGCGCCGCTGACCCGCTGGCGCAAATACGACAGCGCCCGTCAGGCGCTGATGAAGGCCGAACTGGTGCGCATCCGTGATTCGGGTGATCTGTCCAGTGACGTGTATGAAGTGGTGAGCAAAAGCCTGGCCGAGTAACTTCAGCGGTTGGTAAAGAAGGGCCTGACGCGCAAGCGGACAGGCCCTTTTTCATGCGCGCGCTGTTCGTAAAAGGGGTGTCCATGTAGGGGCTTTCCAGAGGTAGCCATGGAGGTTTCATACAGACCCGTGCGGACTCGGCTGGCAGAGATTTCCGGCGACAAAGCTCATCCTTTTGCTTCGTGTGGCGTCGACCTGATCGTCGCGCACATCATCCCGATTGAGGTGTGGACTTTGTTGATGAATGGACGGAATACGCTGGTGATGCTGGGGCTGGTTGCACTTGGGCAAGAGGCGATGGCCAATGCGCAGGTGACCAACGAGCAGCGGTTGCAGGTTGGCAGTGTTGAATTGAGTCTTGGTGTCGGGCTGTTGAACGGGAAGGCCGAGGAAAAGGTCTACGATGACGGCGAGAAACTCAGTCAGTTGAACTGGGATATCAAACAGGTGCCCACCTTGCATCTGGGCCTGACCTACCACGCGCTGGACTGGCTTTCCCTCGATGTACGTGGCTGGACGCGCATGAGCGCAGGCAACAGTCACATGCGCGATTACGACTGGCTCGACGCCGACGAGGCCGGTTGGAGCGATCGCTCCGATCATCCGGACACCCGCCTCAAGAATGCCTGGCAGGCCGAGTTCGCTGCCACAGCCTGGGCACTCAGGCGTGAAGACCTTGCCCTTGGGGTGATGGCCGGCTATCAGCGCAGCCAGTTTGATTGGCAGACTCGGGGCGGCAGTTACATTTATTCCTCGGATTATGGTTATCGCGATGTGGTCGGGGAGTTTCCGGCGGGGCAGAAAGTCATCAGCTATCAACAGACCTATTCAACGCCCTATGTCGGGCTGGTCGGTATCTACAACCTGCAGAACTGGACTCTGGAAAGCCGTTTCAAGTACAGCCAGTGGGTCCAGGCCAGATCCTACGACAATCATTACCTGCGCGACCTGACGTTCACAGGTAACCATGGCAACACAGGTCAAATGCAGAGCATTGCCGTCGCGCTGTCGTATCGCGTCAATCCGAAGCTTTCCGTGAAGGCTGGCATTGATCATCAGTTTTATGCCGAGGCCAAGGGCAATACGTTGATCACGCACGTACCCAGCGGCCGGAGCGGGCGTACCGGCAGTAACTCCAGTGGTCAGGCCAACAGAACCACGCTGTCGACCCTGGCGGTGGCCTACCGGTTCTGAACTCGATTACCGATATCGGCCAGCACACAGGGGGCGTAGGACCGGCTTTAGCCGGGAGGGCGGAAGGTCTGACGACGCAACTGCTGCGAATGTCCCGGCTTCCTCCCGGCTAAAGCCGGTCCTACGGAGGGCTGTGTGATGGGGGATCAAGACGGTGTCTACGAGGAGCTGCACTCCTGCCACATCAGCTTTACTGATACCCAAACAATCACACCAAGGGCGCTTAACAAAAGATAACGTCTTGTCGATTGTCACGGGTTTCCAAAGCTGGATAGGATAGGTCTGCTTCCAAAAGACTAGGGCTAGAGCGCTTGCAGCGTTTTTGCAAAGGCTGGTCAGTCTTCGGTGGACCTAATAACAATAAAAGGGGAACGCTCCATGAGTGAGCCTGCAGATCGGCGCACCCAGTCCAGTGCGGACGCGGCCATTGGCCTTTTACCGGCACTACGCACAGGCAAGCCCCTGGCTAAATCCTGCTCGCTTCTCGCTGCAATGATGCTGGCGGGTTTCATCACTTCCTCCATGGCGGCGACCGACAGCGCTCAGAGCAGCGCGGGTGGTGATCCTGCGGCGCTTTATTCCATTGAATCGGCCAAATCGGCTCGAGGTCTGTTGCTGGACGTCACCCACGCCGGCGCAAGACTGGTGGTGGTGGGTGATCGCGGCCACATACTGTATTCCGATGACCAAGGCAAGACCTGGACCCAGGCCAAAGTGCCGACTCGGCAGTTGCTCACTGCGGTGTATTTCGTCGATGAAAAACACGGCTGGGCGGTTGGCCATGATGCGCAGATTCTCGCCAGCAGCGACGGCGGCGCGAACTGGAGCAAACAGTTCGAAGACCTCAAGCGCGAAGCACCGCTGCTGGACGTCTGGTTCAAGGACCTCAGCACCGGTTTTGCCGTCGGCGCTTACGGCTCGTTGATGACCACCACCGACGGCGGCCAGCATTGGCAAGACGCCAGCGATCGCCTCGACAACGAAGACCAATATCACCTTAACGGGATTGCGCAGGTCGCCGACGCAGGCTTGTTCATCGTTGGCGAGGCGGGCGCCATGTTCCGCTCGGCTGACGACGGGCAGAGTTGGGAAAAGCTCGAAGGCCCTTATCAAGGCTCGCTGTTTGGTGCGATCGGCACGGGGCAACCCGGCACGCTGCTGGTCTACGGACTGCGCGGCAATCTGTATCGCTCGACGGATTTTGGCGACACCTGGAGCCCCATCGAATTGAAAGCGGCGCGTGGGCCGCTGGAATTCGGCCTGTCCAACGCAACCTTGCTCGCTGACGGCTCATTGGTGCTGGTCGGTAACGGCGGCAGTGTCATGCGCAGTACCGACGATGGCCTGACCTTTCAGGTTTATAACCGTCCGGACCGGATTTCGTTGGCCGGCGTGGCGGGTGATGCGCAGGGCAATCTGATTCTGGTCGGGCAGGGCGGCGTTCGCCTGACCTCGCCGACCGGCGCCGAGTCGACCCAACAATAAGAATTATCAAGGCGGGACATCCGGCATGAGTAATCTTCACCAGACTCAGCAGCACAACAACGACAAGGCCACGCTTCTCGAGCGGCTGATTTTCAATAATCGGCCGGCAGTGATCGTCATTTGCCTGCTGGTCAGCGCCTTTCTGTTCTGGCAGGCCACGCTGGTTCGACCCTCCACCAGTTTCGAAAAGATGATTCCGCTGGAGCATCCGTTCATTCAGAAAATGATGGAGCACCGCAACGACCTGGCCAACCTGGGCAACACGGTGCGGATTTCTGTCGAAGCCGTGGATGGCGACATCTTTTCCAAGCAGTACATGGAAACCCTGCGCGAAATCAACGACGAGGTGTTTTATATCCCCGGCGTCGACCGTTCCGGACTCAAGTCGTTGTGGAGCCCGAGCGTGCGCTGGACCGAAGTGACCGAGGAAGGCTTCGCCGGTGGCGAGGTGATTCCGCAGAGCTACAACGGTTCGGATGACAGCCTGGATTTGCTGCGCAACAACGTGCTCAAGTCCGGACAGGTCGGCCGTCTGGTATCCAACGACTTCAAGTCGAGTATCGTCGACGTGCCGCTGCTGGAGTCCTACCCGGACCCTGAAGACCAGGGCAAACTGGTCAAGCTGGACTACCAGCAGTTCTCACATCAGCTGGAAGAGAAGATTCGCGACAAGTACCAGGCGCAGAACCCCAACATCAAGATTCACATCGTCGGTTTCGCCAAGAAAGTCGGCGACCTGATTGATGGGCTGTTGATGGTGGTGCTGTTCTTTGGCGTGGCGTTCCTGATTACCCTGGTGCTGCTGATCTGGTTTACCCGCTGTATTCGCAGCACGATCGCGGTATTGAGCACCACGTTGATTGCCGTGGTCTGGCAGTTGGGCCTGATGCATGTGGTGGGTTTCGGGCTGGACCCTTATTCGATGCTGGTGCCGTTCCTGATTTTCGCCATTGGTATTTCCCACGGCGTGCAGAAGATCAACGGTATTGCCCTGCAATCCAGCGACGCCGAGAACGCCTTGACGGCGGCGCGGCGCACCTTCCGCCAATTGTTCCTGCCGGGGATGATCGCGATTCTGGCCGATGCGGTGGGGTTCATCACCCTGCTGATCATCGACATCGGGGTGATCCGCGAGTTGGCGATTGGCGCGTCGATTGGTGTCGCGGTGATCGTGTTCACCAACCTGATTCTATTGCCGGTAGCGATTTCCTACGTTGGCATCAGTAAAAAAGCGGTCAGCCGCAGCAAGAAGGATTCAGTCTGTGAACATCCGTTCTGGCGCCTGCTGTCGAACTTTGCCAGCGCCAAGGTCGCGCCGGTTTCCATCGCTCTGGCGGTGCTGGCCTTTGGTGGCGGGCTTTGGTACAGCCAGAACCTGAAGATCGGCGACCTTGACCAAGGCGCGCCGGAATTGCGCCCGGATTCGCGTTACAACAAGGACAACAGTTTCATTATCAACAACTATTCCACCAGTTCTGACGTACTGGTGGTGATGGTCAAGACGCCGCGCGAAGGATGCTCGGCGTACCCGACCCTGTCGGCGATCAACGAATTGACCTGGAAGATGGAGAACACGCCAGGCGTGCAATCGGCTATTTCCCTGGTGACCGTGTCCAAGCAAATGATCAAGGGCATGAACGAGGGCAATCTGAAATGGGAATCCCTGTCGCGCAACAAGGACGTGCTCAACAGCTCCATTGCCCGGGCCGATGGCCTGTACAACAACGATTGCTCGCTGGCGCCGCTGTTGATTTTCCTCAACGATCACAAGGCCGAAACCCTGGATAGGGCGGTGCATGCGGTGCAGGATTTCGCCAAGGAAAATAACCGCGAAGGCCTGGAATTCCTGCTTGCAGCGGGTAACGCCGGTATCGAAGCGGCGACCAACGAAGTGATCAAGCAGACCGAGATGACCATTCTGATCCTGGTCTACATCTGCGTCGCGACCATGTGCATGATTACCTTCCGCTCCTGGGCGGCGACCTTGTGCATCGTCTTGCCGCTGGTGCTGACGTCGGTGCTGGGCAACGCCTTGATGGCGTTCATGGGGATCGGCGTCAAGGTCGCGACCTTGCCGGTGATTGCCTTGGGCGTGGGGATTGGGGTCGATTACGGCATCTACGTCTACAGTCGCCTGGAAAGCTTCCTGCGCGCGGGCCTGCCGTTGCAGGAAGCGTATTACGAAACCTTGAAGTCCACCGGCAAGGCGGTGTTGTTCACCGGTTTGTGCCTGGCCATTGGCGTGTGCACCTGGATTTTCTCGGCGATCAAGTTTCAGGCCGACATGGGCCTGATGCTGACCTTCATGCTGCTGTGGAACATGTTCGGCGCGTTGTGGCTATTGCCAGCACTGGCGCGGTTCCTGATCAAGCCGGAGAACATGGCGGGCAAGGTGGGGAATTCGTTGTTTTCCCATTGACGTGTGTTCATCCGTAGGAGCGGCTTCAGCCGCGAGCGACGCTCTCCCGGCTGAAGCCGGTCCTACGGGTTATCTCGCCCCAACACCACACTCAACGCATTCCTGGCATCGTCGAGCTGCACCAGCGTCGCATGTCGCGCGCCGAGGGCGTCGCGGTTCTGGATGGCGGTGAGGATCGCCTTGTGACGCGGCAGCGCCAGCTCGTGCAGGTTGGGGCGGCGATTGGAATGTTTGAGGGCTTCACGCAGCGCCAGCGACAGCATATTGCACAGGTGCGAGAGCAGGTCGTTGTGGGTGGCGTCGGCGATGCGGCTGTGAAAGTCCAGGTCCGGCTGCAACAACGCTTCCGGCGTCGGCGCGGCTTCCATGCGTTGGTAGGCTTCGTCGATGGAGGCGATTTCTTCATCGGTAGCGTACTGGGCGGCCAGCGCGGCAACTGCTGGCTCGATGACCGCCCTCACGCTGGTGAGCAGGTTGAAGAATTCGTTTTGCGGGGTGCTCTGCATGACCCAATGCAACACGTCCGGATCAAGCAAGTGCCATTCCTTACGCGCTTTGACGACAGTGCCTACGCGCGGGCGGGAATAAACCAGGCCCTTGGCGACCAGAACGCGAGTTGCCTCACGCAGGACCGGCCGACTGACCGCATATTCTTCGCACAGCAAGGCTTCGGCGGGCAGCTTTTCGTCAGGCTTGAAACGCCCTGAGACGATCTGCATGCCAAGTTCCTGGACGATGCGGGCGTGCATGCTTTTACGGTCGGAAGGCTTTCGGTAATCCATGGGAACGCAAGTCGATCCTGAGCGATGAATGCGGCGCATCATAGCATTGGCGCACGATTGCAGGAGATTGCGCGCTTGCGTAGGACCGGCTTTAGCCGGGAGAGCGTCCTCCCGGCTAAAGCCGGTCCTACAGTGCAAGCCTGCAAATCTATCAATCAGTGCGAATGACGCGGCACCTCGGCCCCGCGGCAGCCCACCAGGAAGTCGAAATCGCAACCCTGGTCCGCCTGCAACACGTGCTCGACATACAACTCACGATAGCCACCGACCAACAGTTTTGGCGGTGCTTGCCAGTCCGCGAGGCGTGCGGCCAGTTCGGCATCGGGGATATCCAGATGCAGACGACCCGTCGCGCAGTCGAGTTCGATCCAGTCACCTTCCTGCACCACCGCCAGCGGTCCGCCCGCAGCCGCTTCAGGCGCTACGTGCAAAACCACGGTGCCATAAGCGGTGCCGCTCATGCGCGCATCGGAAATCCGCACCATGTCAGTCACACCTTGAGCGAGCAACTTGGCGGGCAGGCCCATATTGCCGACCTCGGCCATGCCTGGGTAACCCTTGGGCCCGCAGTTTTTCATGACCATCACCGAGTTGGCGTCGATGTCCAGATCCGGATCATTGATCCGCGCCTTGTACATGTCGAAGTTCTCGAAAACCACGGCGCGGCCCCGGTGCTGCATCAATGACGCGGTGGCGGCGGACGGTTTGAGCACTGCGCCCAATGGCGCAAGGTTGCCGCGCAGCACACAGATGCCGCCATCGGCGCGGATCGGATTGTCCAGGGCGCGGATCACTTCGTCTTCACCGTAGATCGGCGCGTTTTTGGTATTTTCGCGGATGGATTTGCCGTTGACCGTTAACGCGTCAGGATTGGGCAGCAACTTGGCCTCATCCATGCGGCGCAGCACGGCGGGCAAGCCACCTGCGTAGTAAAACTCTTCCATCAGGAAACGTCCGGACGGCTGCAAGTCGACGATGGTCGGCATGCCTCGGCCGATGCGTGTCCAGTCGTCCAGCTCCAGATCCACGCCAATGCGCCCGGCGATGGCTTTGAGGTGGATGACAGCGTTGGTCGAGCCGCCGATGGCCGCATTGACCCGAATCGCGTTTTCAAACGCTTCTTTAGTGAGGATCTTCGACAGACGCAGGTCTTCGCGGACCATTTCCACGGCGCGCATGCCCGACATATGCGCCAGCACATAACGACGTGAATCCACGGCCGGGATCGCCGCATTATGGGGCAGGGAAGTGCCCAATGCTTCCGCCATGCAAGCCATGGTCGACGCCGTGCCCATGGTGTTGCAGGTGCCGGCCGAACGCGACATGTCGCCTTCCGCCGCGAGGAAGTCATCGAGGGTGATCTGCCCGCCTTTATAGGCTTCGTGCATTTGCCAGACCACGGTGCCGGAGCCGATGTCCTTGCCTTTGTGCTTGCCGTTGAGCATCGGCCCACCAGTGACGACGATGGCCGGAACGTCACAACTGGCCGCGCCCATCAGCAACGCCGGAGTGGTCTTGTCGCAACCGGTGAGCAGCACCACGCCATCAATGGGATTGCCGCGAATCGCTTCTTCGACATCCATGCTGGTCAGGTTGCGGGTGAACATCGCGGTGGGGCGCAGGTTGGATTCGCCGTTGGAGAACACCGGGAACTCCACCGGCCAGCCACCGGCCTCGATCACGCCGCGCTTGACGTGTTCGGCGATCTGCCGGAAGTGCGCGTTGCACGGCGTCAGCTCGGACCATGTGTTGCAGATGCCAATAATCGGCTTGCCCTGAAATTGATGATCGGCGATGCCCTGATTCTTCATCCAGCTGCGGTACATAAAGCCGTTCTTGTCGGCAGTACCAAACCATTGGGCAGAACGCAGGGTGGGTTTTTTATCGGAATCAGACATGATCGGCTCTCTTATTGTAAGACTTAATGGCGTTTATGACGGTTAAAGTAAGCGCAAATTCGCCTCATTGGAAGAGTTGTGAGCTAAATAGTAATACTATATAGTCGGTTTTCAATGAGGGAATGACCCTGGCAAAAGCTCACGCTCGAAGCCAGAGGCGGCCCCGGAGGTTCCATAACAAAAACAATTGGAGACCGCTTTCATGAGCCAGGAACTCAGGCTTATTCGCCGCATCACCCTGAAATTGATCCCCTTTCTGATCCTGCTCTACCTGATCGCTTACGTTGACCGGTCCGCCGTCGGCTTTGCCAAGCTGCACATGAGCGCGGACATCGGCATCGGTGATGCGGCTTATGGCCTGGGTGCCGGTCTGTTCTTCATCGGCTATTTCCTCCTGGAAATCCCCAGCAACCTGATGCTTGAACGTTTCGGCGCGCGCCGCTGGTTCGCCCGGATCATGATCACCTGGGGCGCAATCACCATCGGCATGGCGTTCGTGCAGGGCGCGCACAGCTTTTATGTGATGCGTTTCCTGCTGGGCGCGGCAGAAGCCGGCTTCTTCCCTGGCGTGCTGTACTACATCACCCAGTGGTTCCCGGTTCGCCATCGCGGCAAGATCCTTGGCCTGTTCATCCTTTCCCAACCCATCGCCATGATGATCACCGGCCCTGTGTCCGGCGGTCTGCTGGGCATGGAAGGCGTACTCGGCCTGCACGGCTGGCAGTGGCTGTTCATCGTGATCGGCACGCCAGCGATTCTGCTGACCTGGCCGGTGCTGCGCTGGTTGCCGGACGGTCCGAAACAAGTCAAATGGATGGATCAGGCCGAGAAGGACTGGCTCACCGGTGAGCTGAAAAAAGACCTCGAAGAATACGGCCAGACCCGCCACGGTAATCCGCTGCACGCCCTGAAAGACAAACGTGTCTTGCTGCTGGCGCTGTTCTATCTGCCAGTAACGCTGAGCATTTATGGCCTGGGCCTGTGGTTGCCGACGCTGATCAAGCAGTTCGGCGGTACTGATCTGGTAACCGGATTCGTGTCTTCAGTGCCCTACATCTTCGGCATCATCGGCCTGCTGATCGTGCCGCGCAGTTCTGACCGCCTGAATGACCGTTACGGACATCTGGCGGTGCTTTATGTGCTGGGCGCTATCGGCCTGTTCCTCAGTGCCTGGCTGACCATTCCGGTCGCGCAGCTGGCAGCTTTGTGTCTGGTGGCCTTCTCGCTGTTTTCCTGCACTGCCGTGTTCTGGACCTTGCCGGGACGTTTCTTTGCCGGTGCCAGCGCCGCAGCCGGGATTGCCTTGATCAACTCGGTGGGCAACCTGGGCGGTTACATCGGTCCGTTCGTGATCGGCGCGCTCAAGGAATACACCGGCAATCTTGCGTCCGGGCTGTACTTCCTGTCTGGCGTGATGGTCTTCGGCCTGGTGCTGACCGGCGTGGTGTATCGCCTGCTGGAGCGCAAACACGTCTTGCCCGCCAGCGATTTCGCGGCAAGTGCGCGCAGCCGCCAAGCCTGAATTGTTTTGTGGGAGCGAGCTTGCTCGCGAAGGCGGTGAATGTGCTGGCGTTTTCGCGAGCAAGCTCGCTCCCACAGTCCGTACTGTATGAAAGGAGATCCCAATGAACCTCGTGCAATTCGAATTGAGCAACGGCCAGCGTCGCGTCGGTCTGGTAGACAGCGATCTGATCCGCGAAGTGCAGGGCGCACAGAGCGTGCGCGAATTGGCGTTGTCGGCCATTGATGCGGGCGTCGATCTGGCTCGGCAGGTCGACAGCCAAGGCCTCGGTGACAGCCACGATTATGCGCAACTGCTCAGCGAGCAGCGCATCCTGCCGCCGCTGGACCATCCCGACCCTGCGCACTTGCTGGTCAGCGGTACAGGTTTGACGCATCTGGGCAGCGCTTCGGCGCGGGACAAGATGCACCAGCAGGCCGGCGACGAAGCGTCGATGACCGACACCATGCGTATTTTCAAATGGGGCGTGGAAGGCGGCAAACCCGAGGCCGGTCAGGCCGGCGTGCAACCTGAGTGGTTCTACAAAGGCGATGGCGGCATCGTCGTGCGTCCTGGCGCGGCGTTTCCATTGCCACCTTTTGCCGAAGACGGCGGCGAAGAGCCAGAACTCAGCGGCCTGTATGTGATCGGCAACGACGGCAAGCCATATCGCCTGGGTTTCGCCATCGGCAACGAATATTCCGACCACATCATGGAACGCAGAAACTACCTGTACCTGGCCCATTCCAAGCTGCGCGCCTGTTCGTTCGGACCTGAACTGCGGGTGGGCGAGCTGCCGCAGAATCTGGCCGGCACCAGTCGGGTCATTCGTGATGGCGCCGTGCTGTGGGAGAAGGAATTCCTCAGCGGCGAGGCCAACATGTGCCACAGCCTGGAAAACCTCGAATACCACCACTTCAAATATGCGCAGTTCCTGCGTCCGGGCGACGTGCATGTGCATTTCTTCGGCACCGCGACCCTGTCGTTCGCCGACGGCATTCGTACCCAGCCGGGCGACCAGTTTGAAATCAGCCAGGCCGAATTCGGCAAGCCGCTGGTCAACGGGATCGCCGCGAGTGAAGCCGCGTTTCAGCCGGGTGGGATTGGCCGGCTTTAACGCCCGGGCGAGGTAGGAGCGAACGTGTTCGCGAGGCGCCATTGCTGTGTAAGCAGGCCCAGAGTATCGCCAACACGTTGGCTCCCACCTGCTCTACGACACCAATAAAAATAACGAGGTGTGCACATGACCAACACTACTGTGCCCGTCGAAGCCTTCGACGAGGACGCTTTCGAGGACCGGATTTATCGCAAGGTGAACTGGCGGATCATCCCGTTGTTCATTGCCTGTTTCCTGTTCGCCTATCTGGATCGGGTCAATATCAGTTTCGCCAAGTTGCAGATGCAGAGCGATCTGGGTTTCAGCGAAACGGTTTACGGCCTCGGCGCCAGCCTGTTTTTCGTCGGCTACTTCCTGTTCGAAGTGCCCAGCAACATGCTGCTGCACAAGATCGGCGCGCGAGTGTGGATCGCGCGGATCATGGTGACCTGGGGCATTACCTCGGCCTGCATGATGTTCGTGCAGAACGAATTCTGGTTCTACACCCTGCGGTTCCTGATCGGTGTGATGGAAGCGGGCTTTGTCCCCGGTGTGCTGTATTTCTTTACCCAGTGGTATCCGGGTAATCGGCGGGCGCGGGTCAATTCCTACTTCAAGAGTTCGATCTGCCTGTGCGGTATTGTCGGCGGTCCGATTGCCGGATTGATTCTCGGCCATTTTGATGGCGTGCTGGGCATGCCCGGCTGGCGTTGGTTGTTCCTGCTGGAGGGCATCCCTTCGGTGCTGCTCGGCATCGTGGTGTTCTGGTTCGTCTGCGACCGGATCGAAGATGCGCCATGGTTGAATGAGCGGGAGAAGAAAGTCGTGCTGGCGCGGATGGCCAAGGAAGTGCAGCCGGAGATTCCCCAGACCTTCAAGGACATCTGGAAACACCCGACCACTTACGTGATGTCGGTGATCTATCTGTGCCTGGTGATGGCGCTGACCGGCCTGTTGTTCTGGATGCCGCAGTTGATCAAGACCGCAGGCGTCGCCGACACCATGAACATCGGGCTGTTGACGGTCATTCCGTATCTGGGCGCCGTGGTCGGCAATCTGTTGATCGGTGCCAGCTCGGACCGCCATGGCGAGCGTCGCTGGCACATGGCCGGTTGCGCGTCACTGACCGCTGCGGGTTATCTGGTCTGCGCCAGCTTTCCTGGACAGCTGGTGCCGTTGATGGTCGGCATGACCATGATCATGACCGGGATCATCGCCTGGATGCCGATCTTCTGGACCATTCCGCCGCGCTTTCTCAGCGGACTGGCGGCGGCTGCGGGGATCGCACTGATCAACTCCATTGGTCAGCTCGGCGGGATCATTGCGCCGTTCATGGTTGGCCGGATCAAGGACCTGACCGGCGTCGCCACGCCGGCGCTGTACGTGCTGTGCGCCGTCTGCGTGCTGGCTACGGCGTTGATTATCTGGGGCATACCGAATCGCTATTACGTGCGTGAGACCATTCACGACAAGCCGATTGCGTCACCGGCGTAAGCCCCGGCCTGACCGAACAGGGCATTTTGGCCTATCATTCGCCTTTTTCATGAAGGCGAATGAAATGACTGACGCTCCTGCCACCCTGTGCGAATCCCTGAAGACCGCGACCATGCTGGAAATCGACGGCCTGCACATATGGGATTTCTTCCTCAAGGTTTTCCTGACTATGGAATGCATGGACGGTCGCGAGCGCAAGACCTGGCGTTTCACGTTGGAGCAGGTTCGTGCAGCGACGTTCGATGCCGCGAAGGAAAGCTGGACGATCAACGACGGCACCGACGATCACAGCCTGAAATGCCTGGATGCGTTCACCCCGAGCAATGACGTGGACGAGCTTGAAGAGGACGGATCCGAATAAAACCAATCCCGGGCAGGCAGTGTCATAGAGGTAACTTTCGCGTCGATGGCGCCCGATAACAATCCACAAGAGATATGCCCCATGACTCGTAAATTCCTGCCGTTGCTGACGCTGGTCAGCGCAATGAGCGCTCTGCCGCTACAGGCTCAAAGCATGACCGACTACGACGTACTGATTGGTTCATATACCCAGGGTGCCAGCGAAGGCATCTACCGTTATCGTTTCGACAGCCAGACCGGCAAGCTCGACGCCAAGCCGCTGCAAGTGATCAAAAGCGAAAATCCGTCCTGGCTGACCCTGTCCAAGGATCAACGTCATCTGTTCGCAGTCAACGAAAACGGCCCCGGCGGCAGCGATGTGGTGGGCAAGGTCAGTAGTTTTGCCATTGACCCCAAAAGCCATGAGGTGACGCCGATCAATCAAGTGGTCAGCCGTGGCGACGAGCCGACCCATTCGAGCCTGAGCCCGGATGAGCGTTTCCTGTTTGTCTCCAACTACGCGGTGCATCCCGATCCGGGCGGCGCCCTTGCAGTGATTCCGGTGGGCAAGGACGGCAAGCTGTCTGATGTTGCGCAAGTCAGCAACAATCACGGCGCCAGCAAGGTCAACGCGGAACGCCAGGCCTCTTCCCACGTGCACTCAGCGGTTCCAACGCCGGACGGCAAGTATCTGGTGGCCAGCGATCTGGGCGCCGACAAGTTGTTCGTGTTCAGCTACGACGGCCAGAAAACCCAGCCGTTACAGCCCGCCAAACATCCGACTGTAGAGCTGGCGCCGGGCAGTGGTCCTCGGCATCTGTTGTTCAGCAAGGACGGCAAGCACGCCTGGCTGACGCTGGAAATGCTCGCCCAGGTTGCGGTATTCGATTACCACGACGGTGCATTCAAGCAGACCCAATTGGTGGATCTGAAGAATAAAGGCGTGCAGCAGAAAGTCGGCGCGGGTGGTTTGCACACCTCGGCGGACGGCAAGTTCCTGTACGTGGCCAATCGCGGTGAGGCCAATCAGTTGCTGGTGTTCGCAATCGACGGCAAAGGCCAGCTCAAGGAAGTTCAGCGCCGTTCCGTGGAAGGCACCGAGCCCCGGGAGTTCAGTTTTGACCCGAGCGGCCACTTCATGTTGATCGCCAACCAGAAAAGCAATCAGATCGTCACCGTCAAGGTTGACCCGAAAACCGGATTGCTCGGCGAGACCGTGCAAAAGGTCGACTTCGATTCGCCTTCGGACTTCCGTTTTCTGACACGCAAGTAGCTTTGGATCGACGCCAGCCCGCCAGATACGCGGGCTGGCGTATGTATTAATCCGGCTGATATGAGCTAGTGCTACAAAACATTTCGAATGATCGGCCCTCGGGGGTAAGTTTGAGTCACGGCCAAGACGGTCAAGACTTGAAACGAAGCTTCCACAGAACATCCGAGGGTTACCGCCATGAACTTCAATATCTTCTCCATCATCGCCGCGTCCGCCATCTCCGCCACTGTTGCGCTGCCAGCCCACGCCAGTGTCGAAGTCGCCGACAAAAAAGCTCACTCTACCCAGACTTACTCCCCTAAGTATCTGCAACAAAGCGCCAAGTTCTACGCAGCACTGGATCACAAGATTCAACAATGAATGTATTTAACAAGTGAATCCATTCCCCGTTAATGAACGGTTCAATACCGGGGAATGGATTCGCAATCAAAGTTGTAGGTAACAGCCGCCGCTTTCGCGAGCATGTTCGCTTACCCAGGTTTTTGCGACCCCTGATCATTGCGTATCAGACCCCTGCAAATTCTGCCAGTGAGCCTGCTCGCGAAAGCGTCAGATGAAATTCCCTTGGCCCGCGCCTGTTAAGTCGCGGGCTTTTTTTTACTGGATTTTTACGTATCCATTATCAACCGACCTGATATCCGCTATGCCCAGCCATCGTTTTTCAATACTGCGTTTTTCCACGATCCTGTCGGCCTGGAAACACATCACGGAGTTACAACCATGGCCACTGCCATTCTTCATTCAATCAAACAAGGCGCTTATATCGCCATTTCGCTTTATGTTGTTTTCATCGCCGTGGTCACTGTTACCAGCATGAATCCACAACTTACAACGCCGTCGGCGCAAACCCTGGTTGAGCGTACTGCGGTTAATGCCCAGGAGCGTGCGTCGTGAGTGGCGGGAAGTTATGGGTAACAGCCGGGCTCGCGGTATTGATCAATGGCGGTTCATTGCTGGGGGTTGGCCAGGGTTCAGTGGGCGGGTTGGCGCGCAGTATCGAATGCCGACACGAGATCGCCCACGCCATTGAACGGTCCAGGGCACAGAACATGGTGGCGGGGAATCGGCCGGAAAGAGCAGGCGACCCTATTTAAACCTGTAGGGGGGAATTTATTCGCGAGACGTTCGTGGCGGCGACACAGATTTTGCGGCGTGAACGCTGGACTCTTCCCGGATAAATCCGGTCCTACACAGACTGTGTGAAAACTACTGCGCCCGACAATACTGCGTTAAAAACAGGCGAAAAATGCTCATTTAGAACACCTAGACTCCGCTTTTTCGCCTGTTTTTGCCTTGTCTTGTCATCGCTCGTGACGTTTTCACACAGTCTGTACAGGAGGGATGCGTACATATCCGTTGTCGCGGTAACGGCTGCTTAGGGTTGCGCCCTTACGGCGCCTCACTTTTGAACAGCCCAAAAGTAAGCAAAAGGCTCTTGCCCCACCACTCGGTCCCTCGCTTTGGCTCGGCATGCCCGTAATCCGACATTGATGTGGAGGGCCGCCGCAAAGGGCCATCCCTGGCCCAGTGCGGCTAAACCGGCGTCCTGCCGGTTTACCCTCCACATCAACATCGAATTTCGGCCAGCGTGGTTTGACGGGGCGCTTAAGATCAAGATCAAAAACAGAGCCAAAGCGGCGTTGAATCTGAGCGGACCGTATCTCAACTGTAGGAGCGAATTTATTCGCGAGGGGCGGCCCCAAAGCCAGCACGATAGTTTTACTTAATCATCACCGCCTTGAACAACGCCGACTCGACAAACCGCTGCAACCAGCCACGTAACTTCGGATAAGGGCTGCCCGTAAACCAGTCGGGATCCACCGCGCTGAATTGCCGAATGAAAGGCGCCAGGGCGATATCCGCCAACGTCAGATGATCTCCGACCAGAAAATCCCGCTGTTGCAGGCGTTGTTCCAGCTGTTGCAGAAATCCCTCGGCCAACTGCCGGTAATGTTGCTGAGGATATTCAGGGTGACGGACAAAATATTTATAGCGATCCAGATGGGCTTTGAACACCTGATCGTTTTCTTCGATGAGCGCTTGAATCTGACGTCGCGCATCGCCGTCATTGATCATCAGCCAGTTATCCGGATCGTTCTGTGCCAGCGCCCAATGCATGATGTCCAGGCTCTGTTCCAGTACTTGGTCACCAAGGATCAACACCGGCACCGTGCCCTTCGGTGAGCGCTCGAGCATTTCCGGCGGCTTGGCCTTGAGACTGATTTCCTGGATGCGAACCTCGCAGCCGGCATAGCGCACGGCCATGCGCGCACGCATGGCATATGGGCAACGGCGAAACGAATACAGAATCGGCATCAACTGCTGACCTCGATCGTACTCAAGCCATTACCTTGACGGCGGACCTGGATCTGCACCGGGATTCGCTCGTGCATTTCCTGAACGTGAGAGATAACCCCCACCTTACGGCCTTGTGCCTGAAGTCCGTCCAGCGCATCCATGGCCAGTTGCAGGGATTCCGGGTCGAGACTGCCGAAGCCTTCGTCGATGAACAGCGATTCGATTTTCAGCGTGCTGGAAGCCATCGAGGCCAGGCCCAACGCCAAGGCCAGGGAAACCAGGAAGGTTTCGCCGCCGGACAACGAATGCACCGAGCGCAGTTCGTCGCCCATTTCCGTATCCATGACCAACAGACCCAGCATGCTGCCGCCACGTTTCAGTCGATAGCGACGCACCAGTTGCTTGAGCTGCGCGTTGGCGTGATGCACCAGCAGGTCAAGGTTGTAAGCCTGGGCAATCTTGCGGAAGGTGTCGCCGGTGGCCGAGCCGATCAGCGCATTGAGCCGCGCCCAGCGTTGCCATTCGTCATAAGCCTGGCTGATGCGCTGCGCCAGCGCCTGATTGGCGTCCTGGCGACGCTGGTCGTCGGCTTGCCGGGCGCGCAAGTCGGCGCACAGTTGTTCACTGGCGGTGATCAAACCGTGCAGTTCAGCCGCTGCGTTTTCCAGATGTTCGGCGTCAATGCTGCCGATTTGCTGCGCTTGGTGACTGTGCAAGCGCTGTTCGCGCTCCTGCAGCAATACCTTGAACTGCTCGACGGCTTTTTCGCTGGCTTGCAGTTGGCGGCGCAGTTCGCTGACCTGCTCATCGTCAACGCTGAGCAACTGTTGCAGGCCGCTGTCATCCAGTTCGCTATGCCGGCTGCGCCATTCGGCAATCCGCGCGCCCAGTTCGGTGCTTTCCTGCTGCATGCCGTGCAAGCGTTCCTGGCGCGCCTGAAGTTCGGCGGCCAGTTGAATCAATTGACTGCTGACATCCTGCAAGGCCTGACTCGCCGCGCTTTCGGCGTGCCGCGACTGTTCCACGGCGGACTCCAGTTGCTGCTGCCATTGCTCGGCATTGGCGTGCTCGCCAAGCAATTGCGTCAAGGCCTGCTGGCCGGCGGTCTGCTGGTCGCCAAGCACGGTGCAACGTTGTTGCAGGTCGCTCAGTTGCCGGGCACGAGTCTGTTGTTGGGACTGTTCCAGCTCGATCTTCTGCTGACGTTCCCGTTGTTCCACTACTTCGTCGCGTTGTTGTTCCAGCTGATCGAGACGCTGAGTGACCTGCTGGTCCAGTTGCATGACCGTGGCAGCGGCGTCATGGCGCAGGCCCTCCAGCTGCTCGGCGCTTAACAGCAGCGCGAAGGCGGTCAGTTCCTCCTCAAGACGTTCGCGGTCGCTGTTCAGCGCACGCTGCTGATCAGCCAGTTGCTGCGTAGCGGCCTGACTGGCTTCATTGGCGCTCAAGAGTTGCTGTTGCAGGCGCGCCGCATCTTTTTGCAAGGTGAGCAGAGCGTTCTGGCGCCGTTCGTCCTGAGTGATGTTTTGCGTCAATTGCGTCAGTTGCTGGTTCAACCAGCTATCGCGTTTGGCGGCGTCCTGCTCCAGCAGGCGTTTGCCCTGCGGATGGGCATCAAACGCGGGGGCCAGTGCCTGCTGGCGAATGGCGAGTTGTTCCTGCTGTTGCAGGAACTCCTTCTGCTGGGCAATCAGTCCACCTACCGTGGTGCGCAACTCGGCCAGTGTTTCCTTCAGGGCATCCACGGCTTTTTGCGCGTTGTTTTCTTCGTTTTCGTCATGCTGGGTGAGGCTTTGCAGCAAGACTTGCGGCTCATGCCACGGATGCTCGTCGCTGCCGCACACCGGGCACGGTTGCTCATCCTGCAACTGCAGGCGCAGTTCTTCGACACTGGCGCTGCGGGCCAGGCGCTGGCGTTCCAGCAACTGGCGGGTCACGGTGAGGGTTTGTTCGGCGACTTGCAGCTGGTTTTTGGCTTGCAGGCCTTGGCTGTTGAGCTGATCGCGCTGTTGCTGGACCTGTTGTTGTTTGTCCGTCAGCTCCAGCGCGCGGCTGTCGAGTTCCTGCTGGCTGGCCCAAAGCCGCGCCAGTTCCTCCAAGGCGCGCTGCTGTTTGCGATTGTCTTGCAGCAGGCTGCCGAGAATCTGAATCTGCTCGCCCACCGCTTCGGCTTCGGCGCCTGCTTCGCGATACAGCAGATCCAGCGCGTTGCGCAGTTCGCTTGTTTGCTGGCTGGCCGTGGCGGCGCGCTGTTCCAGGCTCGGCAGTTCGGTCTGGCCCTGTTTGAGGCGCGCGCCGATCTGCATCAGTTGTTTCAAGCGGTCGCGATAAGCGTTCCAGGCTTCGCCAAGAGGAGCCAGCGCCTGAGTGAGTTCCAGCTGCCCGGCAATCCGTTGCAGCCGCTCGGCGACTTGGGCCTGTTGCTCAAGCAGGCTTTGCAAGGTGCTTTGCCCTTGGGTGTGGCTGTGCTCGGCCTGTTGTTTGTGCTCATCGGCCTGGCGCAATTCGTCCGCCAATCGGGCCACGTTGCTCTGGATGTCGAAGGCCTGACGCAGCAATGGCGCGGCATCGCTGTGCTGCTGTTGCGCCGTGAGCGACGCGGCCTGTGCTTCGACGCAAGTCTGTTGCAGCTGAGTCTGGCGCGTGTGCAGTTCGCTCTGCTGGCTGATGTGTTGCTGGATCTGATTTGCCAGCGGGGTCAGTTGCGCGGTCAATTCGGTTTGGCGCAGGAACTGATGACGCTGCGGCGCCAGTTGTTCCAGGCGGGTCAGATTCAGCCGTTCGCCGCTCTGGCTTTGCCAATGCAATTGCGCCTGTTGTAACTGTTCGGCGGCGCTTTGCTGTTCTTGCTGAAGTTGCAGCAGGACCTTGTGCCACTGCTGTTGCAGTTCAAGCTGGCGCAGTTCGCTTTGCTGGGTCTTGAGCGCCAGTTGGGCAGCTTCAAAGCGCTGGTCCAGCTCGGCACGGGCGTCAGGCTCCATGGGCGTGACCCCGGTTGCCAAGGCCTGGAGATCGTCGTGGGCCTTTTTTGCTTCCTGGCTCTTGCTGAAGGCGCGGCGCCCCAACTGGCTGTAGATCGCCGTGTCAGTGAGTTTTTCCAGCAGCTCGCTACGTTCCCGGTCGTCGGCCTTGAGAAAGGCGCTGAACTCGCTCTGGGCGAGCATGACGGCGCGGGTGAACTGTTCGAAGTTAAGGCCCAGGCGCGCTTCGAGCAGGGTTTTGTATTCGGTCTTGTTCTGGCTGCTGAGGATTTGCTCGCTGTCCAGATCGGTCAACGTTTGGCGACTGGCCTGAAGTTTCTTGCTGGCGTTGTCCCGTGCGCGGTTGGTTTCCCAGCGGGCGCGATAACGACGGCTGTCGATGCCGACGAAATCCACTTCGGCGAAGCCGCTGCCGGTGCCGCGCCGCAACAGGGTGCGCGGATCGTTGGTGCTGATGTCGCCGTCAATTTCCGGCACTTTCGATTGGCCGATATTGCTCAGGCGCGGAATGGCCCCGAACAGTGCCAGGCACAAGGCATCAAGCAGTGTGCTTTTGCCCGCACCGGTTGGCCCCGTGATAGCGAAAAGCCCGGCGCTGGCCAGGGGTTCGGCGGTGAAGTCCAATTCAAAGGGGCCAGCCAGGGAGGCAAGATTCTTCAGGCGGATGGCGAGAATTTTCATGGTTGTTCGCTCTCCAGCTGGACTTCCTGCAACAGCGTGGCGAAGTCGGTCAGGGTTTGCTCGTCGACCTCGCTGCCGTAATTTTCCTGCCAGGCGCGGCTGAACAGCTCCAGCGGGTTGAGCTGATCGAGTTCAATCAGGCCTTCGCTGTCATCGCTGCCGTCGCCACGGCCGTTGCCGGCATATTCGGCAGCAATGCGCACCAGCCGCACGGCCTTGCCTTGCAGCGCGCCTTCGATCTGGTTGCGCAAATCCGGTTGCGGCTCGTCCAGGCGTACGCGGACTTCCAGCCAGGGTTGGCGTTCGATATCAGCCAGCAGATCAATGTCCGGCAAGTCCTTGAGCTGCACCAGCAGTTCGGCGAGCGGCGCGGGGCCGATCCGTTGCAGATTGACGGCGCGAGGAATCAGCAGGGTTTCGACGCTGCGCAACTGGTCGCCTTCGCAGGTGATTTCCAGGATCTGATGTGCGTAGCCGATTTCCGAAAATGACAGCGGAATAGGCGACCCACTGTAGCGAATACGTTCTTCGCCATTGACCCGCTGGGGTTTGTGCAAGTGGCCGAGGGCGACATACGTGATGCTCGGGCCGAACAGGCTGGCGGGCAGCGCTTCGGCATTGCCGATGATCAGGCTGCGCTCGGAGTCTTCTGAAACCGAGCCACCGGCCATGTGCGCGTGGCTGATGGCAATCAGGGCCTGGCCCGGCTGGCGTTTGAGATTGGCAGCTTCGATCAGCAGTTCATGGACCCGGCCGATACCGCGCAAATAGTTGTCGCCCAGGGTCGCGCCGGTGACTTCGGCCGGACGCAGGAAGGGCAGGGCCAGACACCAGGCGCCGATCTCGCCTTCGGCATCGGGCAATGGCAACAGCAGGCGCTCGACATCCAGAGTGCCGTCGTCGAGCCACAACACCCGGCCCAGCGCATGGGTGCGCAGGCGGCGCATGAGCGGCGCGGGCAATTCGATGCGCGACCCCGAGTCATGGTTGCCAGCGATCATCACGATGGTCAGCTTCGGCTGCTGCTCGTGCGCGTTGACGATGAAGTCGTAAAGCCGCTCCTGGGCTTTGACCGGCGGATTTACCGTATCAAAGATGTCCCCGGCAATCAGCAGCACATCCGGCTGACGCTCGGCCAGACGGGCCAGCAGCCAGGTGAGGAAGCTGGCGTGTTCAAAGTCCCGCTCCTGGCCATGAAGGTTCTGGCCGAGGTGCCAGTCGGAGGTGTGGAACAATCGCATGTGTTTTCTCAATTCTGAATGGTGTGTCGTGAGGCGTGGCGACGCGCAGATGCTTCAACAGCGTTCAATTCCAGCGCAAAGGCCTCTACTTGGGATACAACGGCGGCAGACTCTGGTCGCTCGCCGCATCCTGAACGTGTTCTGACGCAGGCAGCATACGGATTGCGCGCCACAGGTCTTCGCCCAGCCACAGTTGGCCGGTTTCACTGTACAGCGCGCCGTTCAGACCATCGAGGGCGTCGGACAGCGGGACGAAACGGGCCGCCATGTCGGCCAGGGTTTCCGGTTGCTGACGTGCCCAGGCGTCCAGCGCCTGACGGGTCGCATGAGGGTCGTTGGCCAGACTGGCGCGTTTGAGATCATCCAGCACTGTGCGCGGGCTCGGCCCGGCCTGGGCCACTCGCGCCACCGCCGGTTGCCAGCGTGCGCGCCACCAGAGAATCACCCCGATCAGCGTGGTAAAGGCAAAGAACAATGTGCTCATCTGCCACGGCCAGACAGGCGGACCGATCACCGTGACGCCGCCTGGGTCGTTATTCACCGGAGTGTCCACTTCCAGGCTTGGGTTGCTGCTGATCTGCAAGGTGCGTGCGGCCAGCGAGGTATGTTCCAGGTGGTCTTCGCGGGTGTTCCACCAGACAATATCGACGGCCGGCAGGTCGATGGCGCCAACCCGGTTCGGCACCAGTGCTTCGCGTTCTTCACGCGTGCCGATGATGCCGCGCTCGCTGGCCAGATTGGCCAGTTGCGGCTGGTCGGGATAGCGTCGCAGGCTGCTGAGGTCGGTGGCTGGCAACGGCGGCAGTTGGGCGCTGGAAAGGCCCTCGACCTTGAGCGTCAGGATGCGCGTCAAGGATTCGCCCACCTGGCTGTGGCCCGGTTCCGGGCTCCAGCTTTCACTCAGATTGACGCTGCGGGCCGGTAGCCAGGGCGCATCGGCCGGATAGTCGGCAGGCTTGGCCTTGACGGTTAGCGGCAGCGGCGCCGAATTGACCCGCACCACCTTGCCCGGCTGCGGGCCGAAGGGATTGACCGGATCGTTGGTCTGGGCGTTTTCCGCGGCGGGCTGGACCAGTGTGGCACTGAACACTTGCGGCGGAATCACCAGGGTGCCGCTGTGCTGTGGATAAATGGCATAACGCATCTCGATCACGCCATGGCGGATGCCGTTGATGAGTTTCTCGTAGGTCTTCGATTCACCGAGTTTTTCGATGCGCGCATCGGGCACTTCAAGGGGCGTGAGGTTGCTGTCATCGAACAGCGCAACCGAGTGATAGATGCGCAGGTTCAGCACCGCCTGCGCCTGCACGTAAACGCTGTCCTGATCGAGGCTGGCGTCGAAGAATACCGGCGCCAGTTTGCCGGGCTGATCCTGCTCGTTGCTCTGGATCACTTGCAGGGTGATCGGCTCGCTCTTCAGTTCCCCCAACTCCAGCGCCGGAATGATCACCGACCCGGTCTGCCTCGGCAACAAGGTGATGATCCAGCGCGTCGTCGCCTGGTTGCCGCCGTTCAGTGTATTGAGGCGATTGACCTGCCGCGTGCCGCGCACGTCGAAGTCGCGCTCCAAAGAGCTGAGGTCAGGCTTGCCGAATTGGGTGACATCGCTGGTTTCCAGGGTCAGCTCGACGGTTTCCCCGGAGTTGAGCCGGGCGCGATCCACGCTCGCGGTCAGTTCCGCCGCCTGGTTGGGCAGGGCAACCAGACAGAGCAGCAAGCTGATCAATAAGGTGTACACGCGACTCATCGGGTTTTTTCCTGACGCTGTTGCTGTTGGTACCAGAATTTGCGGCGCAGCAATTCCCCTGGATCATCCGGAATCTGGCGTAGCCATTGCTCCAGCGCTTGCCGACGTTCGCCATCCATCGGACGGTCCGGAGGCCGGATCGGCGGTTGGGTGGTTTCGTTATCGTCCAGAGGCGAACCGGGCGCCGGATTGCCGCCATTACGCGGCGGGGGTTCAGTACCGGGACTGTTTTCCTCGCCGGGCTCGGTGGGTTCCTTGTCCTTGTCCTTGTCTTGAGGCTGTTGCGCGGTCGCCGTCTGGCTTTGGGCATTGTCGCCGTCGTCGTCACCATCGCTGGGCTTGGTCTCGGCAGGCTCCGCTGCTTTGGGTTGCTTGCTCTGCTCAAGGATCTGCTCGACCAACGCCTTGTTCTTCACGGCCGCTTGCAGATCCGGTTGTCGCTCCAGCGCCTGTTCGTAAGCGTCCAGCGCCGCCTCCAGTTCGCCACTGCGCGCCAGCGCGTTGCCGCGATTGTAGTGGTCCGCCGCGCTATTCCCTTCAGCGAAGCGCTGGGCGGCACTGGCATAGTCGCCTGCTTCGTAGAGCGCGATACCTTTCCATTGCGGGTTTTCGAACTGCCGGGCCGCTTCGGCGGGGCGATGCTGCTCCAGCAAGCGCTGGCCCTGCTGATCGGGACGCAACCACAAGTCCTGAAAGTCGAACGCATAGCTGTTCTGCGGCAGCATCAGCAGCAGCGGCAGGCACAGCAACCAGCCGCGACGACCGGCGCAAGCCGCCAGCACTAGCAGCGGCAGCAGAAACCAGTGCCCCTGGTCGGCCCAACTGTCCAGCTGAATCAGTTGCCCGTCGCTGCGCAGGGCTTTTGGCCCATCGAGCAAGCCAAGCTCGCGCAGGTCGTCGTCATCCATTCGCACTTGTCGGTATTGGCCGCCGAGCTGACCGGCGAAGTCAGCCAGGCTGGCACTGTCCAGACGCGGCAGCAAAATTGCCCCCTGGCTGTCCTTGAGCAACCCGCCTTTTTCCTGAAGCACCGGCGCGCCTTCGGCCGTGCCGACACCCAGGATCAATAGTGGCGGACTCTGGCCCACCAATGCCTGACGAATACCCTGGCGCTCCTGTTCGCTCAACGACGAACCGATCAGCAAGATTCGGCCACGGCCCAGCGCCGCTTGCTTGAGCAGACCCAACGCCTGATGCATGGCGAGATCCGCGCGGTGCCCGGCCTGCGGCATGATCGAAGGTTTGACCGCATCGAGCAGGTTGCGGATGGTGGCCAGATCGTCCGACAGCGGCACCAGCGTGTGGGCACTGCCCGCGTAAACAATGATGGCGGTTTGCGAATCGCTGCGCGCCTGCAACAGATCCTGCAGTTTGCGTTTGGCCTGCTCCATCCGGGTTGGCGGGCTGTCAGTGGCGAGCATTTCCGGAGTGACCTCCAGCAATATCACCAGCGGGTCTACCGGTTTCTGGCTGAATTGTTCCACGCGCTGCCAGCCAGGGCCGAGCAAGGCCAGCATCGCCAGCATCCAGGCCACCCCAAGGAATATCCACGGGGTTTTATTGTCGCGACCCTTGCCACCATTGAGCAGCACCGCATGGAACGCAACCGGCAAGATCATCTGCCAGCGCCCGGCGCGTTTCTGCCGATGCCAGAGCCGCCAAAGCAGCCAGACGAGTAGAGGCAACAGCAGCAGCCACCAAGGGCGGAACCAGTGCGGCCAGAGGCTGATCATGCGCGCCTCCGCAATCGCTTGATTCGCTCGCGCCATTGGCGCCCGTCGCGCATGAAACGTTGCCGGTTGAGCAGGCGCTGCAACGGATTATTCGGCCAGCGCTCGTGCACCACAAGGATCAGGCTCAGCAGCATGGCGCCAGCCAGCGGCCACTGATAAAGCGCCAGCGCCGGGCGCGCCTGAGTCGGTTGTTGCGCGACCGGTTCCAGCGCGTCAAGACTTTTGCGGATCTTCTCCAGCTGATCGCCGTCCCGGGCCCGGAAATACTGGCCACCGCTGATTTCGGCAATCTGCTTGAGGGTAGGTTCGTCCAGATCCAGGCTCGGATTGAGCCCGAGCATGCCCAGCGAACCGGCTTTTTCCGGGTCCGCACCGATGCCGATAGGGTAAATTTTCACGCCTTCTTCAGCGGCAAGGCGGGCGGCAGTCACCGGGTCGATCTGGCCGCCATTGTTGGCGCCATCGGTGACCAGCACCAGAATCCGGCTTTGGGCCGGGCGCAGACGCAAGCGTTTGAGGGCCAGGCCAATGGCGTCGCCAATGGCGGTATTTTTACCGGCAATGCCAATTCGCGCTTCATCCAGCCAGACGCGCACGGTGTGGCGATCAAAGGTCAGCGGCGCCTGAACGAACGCCTGGCTGCCGAACAGGATCAGCCCGACGCGATCCCCCTGACGGCCTTCAAGAAAATCCCCCAACAGATGCTGGACCAGCACCAGTCGGCTGACCTCGTCGGCTTTCCACTGCATGTCGGGATAGTCCATGGAACCGGACACATCCACCGCGACCAGCAAATCCCGGCCGCTGGACGCGATCGGCAGCGGCTCACCCAACCATTGCGGGCGTGCGGCGGCGACCAACAACAGCAGCCACAACAGAATGAACGGCAACTGTTGCCGCCATGCCGGGAGGTTGGCCTTGGCGCGACGGCCCACCAGACCTTCCAGATCGCTGAGGAAACTGACTTTCAGCGCCGCCTCGCCGCTGTCGGCTGCGGGCAGCAATATACGCATCACCCAGGGCAAGGGCAGCAGGGCGAAGACCCACGGCCAGGCGAACTCAAACATGTTTGCGAATCCAGGTTTCAACCGCCTGGGTCAAACCGGAAATGGCCTTGTCGTCCAGTTTGCATTCCGGTTTGTACGCGCCTTCAACCAGTACCATCCAGCGCGTCAAGCCAGCGGCCGGGCAACGGTTATCGAGGAAGGCCAGCCATTTTCGGCCATTCAGCGTGTGGCTCTGGCTGTACGGGTAGTGATTGCGGCAAAGACGTTTGAGCAGGCCGTTGATTTGCTGCAGCCAGGCCCCTGCCGGAGCGCCGTCATAGGGTTTGGGCATCTGCGCCAGCTCCAGCAGCGCGGCAATGCGGACCGGGTCCAGTGGCTGCTCGGCGCGGCGGATGCCGGCTTTGACCGGGATCACATGCCGTACACGCCATAATCCCCAGCCCGCAATCGGGATCAACAACAGCAGCAGCCACCAGCCCGGCGCAGGTGGCCAGATGCCGATGGCTTGTGGCGCTATCAGCGGCTGAAGGTGATCCAGCGGGTTCATTTGTGTTTTACCGGACGCTGGGCGTTCAGGTATTCGCGCAGTTGTTCGACCATCTCCCGTTGTGTACTCAAAGGCATCAGCAGCACGCGGAGTTTCTGCGCGAGCAATTCCCAACGCGCGGCACGTTCTTCGCCTTGGGCTCGGTAGGTCTGACGCAGTTGCGGATCGAGGGTGTCCAGCTCCAGTTGCGCGCCACGTTCGGCAAACCGCAGCAGACCCGCTGCGGGCAGTGCGTGGTCCAGCGGGTCGGATAAAGGCAGCAGCAGCAGATCACAATGTCGCGACAATAAACTCAGCTGTTGCTCGGCGGCGTCCGAGAGCGCTCGTTCATCGCACAGCACCACCACCAGACTGCCCGGACGCAACACCTCTCGCGCCCGGCGCAGGGCGATACCAAACGCGTCCCGGTCGGCGGCGATTTCGGTGTGCAGCGATTGATTGATCCGCACCAGACGGTTGAGTAACTGCAACAGGCTTTGCTTGCTGCGCCGGGGTTTGATTTCGTAATGCTCGTTGTCACCGAACACCAGCCCGCCCACCCGATCATTGTGGATCAGCGCCGCCCAGCCGATCAGTGCCGCAGCCTGGGCCGCCAGTACCGACTTGAACATCAGGCCGGAACCAAAGAACAGCCGACGGCTTTGCTCGACCAGGATGAAAATCGGCCGTTCGCGTTCCTCATGGAACAGCTTGGTGTGCGGTTCCTGAGTACGGGCCGTGACGCGCCAGTCGATGCTGCGCACGTCATCGCCGGCCTGATAAACCCGGACCTGATCGAAATCGACGCCACGGCCGCGCAGCTTGGAGTGATGCAGGCCGATCAGCGGGCTGCGCCGACTCGGCGTGGAGAACAGTTGCACCTCGCGAACGCGATGGCGCATTTCGATCAGTTCGGCGAGGCTGACGCGAATGCCTGGCTGAGGAATCAGATAGGGTTGCATGGCTTCACGCGACTGCCACGACATCAAGAATGCGCTGGATCACCCGGTCCTGATCGATGCCAGCCGCTTCCGCTTCGAACGACAGGATGATCCGGTGACGCAGGACGTCGAACAGTACCGCTTGAATATCTTCGGGGCTGACGAAGTCGCGTCCGGCCAGCCACGCGTGGGCCCGTGAGCAGCGGTCCAGGGCGATGGAGCCGCGCGGGCTGGCGCCGTAGGAAATCCACTCGGCCATTTCCGGGTCGAACTTGCCGGGCGTACGCGTGGCCATGACCAGTTGCACCAGATATTCCTCTACGGCATCGGCCATGTAGAGGTTAAGGATTTCCTTGCGGGCTGCAAAAATCGCTTGCTGGCTGACCCGGCGCTCGGGTTTGGTTTCGCCGTTGAGCGCTTCGCCTCGGGCCTGTTGCAGAATCTTGCGTTCGACAGCGGCGTCCGGGAAGCCAATTTTGACGTGCATCAAGAACCGGTCCAGCTGTGCTTCCGGCAGCGGATAAGTGCCTTCCTGTTCGATCGGGTTCTGGGTCGCCATCACCAGGAACAGCGGGGACAGCTCGTAAGTGCTGCGCCCGACGCTGACTTGCCGCTCGGCCATGGCTTCGAGCAAGGCAGACTGCACCTTGGCCGGAGCACGGTTGATTTCGTCGGCCAGCACCAGATTGTGGAAGATCGGCCCCTGTTGGAAGACGAAGCTACCCGTTTCCGGACGATAGATCTCGGTGCCGGTGATGTCGGCAGGCAGCAGGTCAGGGGTGAACTGGATGCGATGGAATTGCGCTTCGATGCCTTCAGCCAGTTCCTTGATCGCTTTGGTCTTGGCCAGACCGGGCGCACCTTCGACCAGCATGTGGCCGTCGGCAAGCAGGGCGATCAACAAGCGTTCGATCAGCTTTTCCTGGCCGAGAATCTGCGTAGAAAGAAATGTTCGCAGCGCAATCAGCGCTTCACGATGTTCCATCGATGACTGTTCCTGGCAGGTAATCAGCGGCGTCAGGTGACACCGAAGCTGGGGGCGTTACTTTAATCCATAGCGGGGGGTTCCGACTAACGGCTACGGGTTTTTTCTGGTATTCCGGGCAGAAGATTACAAACAACTCCGAATTGTCCTACTTCATATGTTGAGCGCTTGTAGGAATTGAGGCGCCAAGTGGAAATCTGTTGACGTGGCGCCGGTTATTGGCTGCGCTTTACACAAATCGCGCCCGATAAAACATTGACGCGTTTTCCCAAAGCACCATTTGCGCATCGCGCTCGCCAATGGCGTCCTTGATCAGGTTGATATCGCTGGTTCGAAATGGCCGAGGTGCGCGGGTCGAGGGAAGATCGGTACCGAACATCAGTGCGTGGGGATTGGCGGCGAAGATCGCCTTCAGGACAACGGCAACCGGAAAGTCCACCCGACCGAAACCGCTGGCCTTGATATGTACGCCACCTTCGGCGAGTCGGACCACGCTGGGCAGGCCTTCTGCGCTCAGGCCCAGATGGTCGATGCTGACTTTCGGCAGTTGCAGCAGGCGGCTTTCGATCTCTGGCAATTCGCTGGAATCCACATACAGCTCGGTATGCCAACCCACTCGTTCGAATACTCGTCTGGCCAGGAACTCCAGCTGGTCCAGTTGTTCCGAGCCGCCGCGTCTGAGGTTGAAGCGCACTGCGCGCACGCCAAACCCATTGAGGGTTTCCAGTTCGGCGTTGGTGATATTGGCGGGCACCTGGGTCACGCCAACAAAGCCTGCGCCCAGTCGGCGCAGCGCTTCGAGCAGATACCCCTGATCAAAGCCCTGAAACGAGCCCGACACTACCGCGCCGCCAACCACTCCTAACGGAGCGGCCAACGCCTGATAGTTGGCAACGCAAAACGGCTTGGGCACAAAGCCGTCATTGGCCTTGAGGGGAAAGCGCGGGTCAATGATGTGGCAATGGGCGTCGAAAATCGGCTGGGTCATGACGGCTCCGGTCCGTGTACTGAGAGCGCCCTATTTACTCACATCGACTTACGCGATCTCGCTGACATATGTACCGACATTTTCCAAAATTATCTGCAACGTCTCTTCCACATCTCGCAGCTCGTCGGCTGAAGTGGAGTGGAGGATTTCAAATACTTGATGACCATCCAGCTCGTTGCCGTCGGCCGGATCGATCTCCACCAGCAGGCGCTCGGCACTGAAGGTCACCTTCAGGCTGGAGACAGTGTGCGTCTTGTCGTCACGAATAGTGATTTCCACCTCGTTTTCATCCGGAAAACGGGTCAGGGAAAACAGCTCGCCGCTTTCACTGTGGCAGCAGAGCAGCGCCATATCGTCATATTCGTCGTCGCACGGGTTGACGATGAGGCTGGCGGTGGTGATTTGCATGATGAGTTCCTGAACTGAGCGTGAATCCAGCGATTTTGCCAGTGTTACCTGATTTTTGCTGGCTAATTGCGGCGGGCATCCCACACGGCTGCAATCTTTGGAAAATCTTCACTGAATCGTAAATGCATAAGGCGTCTACCTTGGATAAAGCACGCGACCTGAACGTGGAATGGCGGGCCGCATCGAGTTATCCAGCAACTGACAAGACCAGGGAGGTCTCCTATGAAACATTGCATTCAGGGAAGAAAAATCAGCAGCGTCGTAATGCTGCTGAGCATGGTTATTGCCGTTATGGTGGGGCAGTTTGCTGGCGCCTCGCCCAGGATTGAGACCAGCGACGATGTCATACCGCTTTCGGTCTGGAAGAACTGGAAGTTCCTGGGCGGGCTCGATATGTATGCGTCACGACACCCTGGTGACGTTGTCAAAGTCCGCTTTTTCTCACCTGCGAATGAAGAACTGCATGCTTTCTCTTCGACGGTGCGCGAGGACGATAAAGGCAGTCATCGCTGGGCATTGCGCCTGCTGGACCAGATCCAAACAGCAAATATCGGTGTGGTCCCCGGCAATCCCAATGTGCACCATGGCGGGCTGGAAAATTATGGCTGGGGTGTGACAACGCGCTATTTCTACGCGGTCGCTCCAGACAGGTATTCCCGCGCAATCAGTGAGGTCCACCATGTGGGCGGCGGGGTGACCACCCAACCGGCGGATGATGGCGGATCCATGATTTTTGACGCGCCGTCCATCGTGAAGAAAGGCGATAACTTCACTTTCCAGATTGGCGGTGGTGGCGGTACTGGGACTCGAAACGTGGCTGTGAGTATCTTCGATGCCGGGACTGACGAGCGTGTAGCGTTGAAGCAGGATGTAGTGACTGGGACGTATGCGCCAGTTTTTGACGTGCGCGCGGCGCAGAGTTGGGTAGGGCCGCTGACCATGATTGCGACCGTGACGATCAGGGGCGAGCCCTCGAAAAGCTATATGAAAGTCCAGAGTCTCCAGCTCAAGGACGCTGGTAGTTATGATCATGCCTTTCCGGAGAACGTGGCGGGGTACAAGGCGGGGACGAAAGTGCTGCAGCCAAAAAATCAGCGCGTTTACGAGTGTAAGCCGTTCCCGTACAGCGGCTATTGCATTCAATGGAGCGGCAGCAACACCCAGTTCGAACCGGGAATTGGCAGCAACTGGCAGGAAGCTTGGATATTGAGGCCATAATTTCTGCCTGACTGGCGGCGACCCCCACCCGTTCCTGAGTCATCATCCCCCGCCGCGCTACGAGCCGATGACTGAATATGTCGCAGCCTCGCAAGCAGTCGCCCGCCCGCTGTCGTTAAGCTGGAGGTCATATAAACGGCGATGGAAAGGTCCTGCGCCACGCGTGGACTTTTCTGACAGCGATTTTCGGCATTTCGATGTGACGAGTCGCACACCGCAAGCGTTAGTTCTTTAGCTTTACACTCAGCCATGCTTTGCTGTTCTGCCCGTTACCCACGGCAGAGCATGGTCCGCGACCTAACCATCCAGCTTCCTCCTTATAAAAGCCAAAGCGGAGTACCACAGATGGCGTTCTTCACCGCAGCCAGCAAGCCCGACTTCCAGCACCAACTGCAAGCGGCACTGGCGCAGCACATCAGCGAACAGGCACTGCCACAAGTGGCGCTGTTTGCCGAGCAATTCTTCGGCATCATTTCCCTGGATGAACTGACCCAGCGTCGGTTGTCCGACCTCGTCGGTTGCACCCTGTCGGCGTGGCGTCTGCTTGAGCGCTTCGAGCACGCCCAGCCGCTGGTGCGGGTCTACAACCCCGACTACGAACGGCATGGCTGGCAATCGACACATACCGCCGTCGAAGTGCTGCATCACGACCTGCCATTTCTGGTGGACTCGGTGCGTACCGAGCTGAACCGTCGCGGCTACAGCATTCACACCCTGCAGACCACGGTGTTGAGTGTGCGTCGTGGCAGCAAAGGTGAATTGCTGGAGTTGCTGCCCAAGGGCACGACCGGCGAAAACGTGCTGCAAGAATCGCTGATGTATCTGGAGATCGATCGCTGCGCCAACACCAGCGAGCTGAATGTGCTGGCCCGCGAGCTGGAGCAGGTGCTGGGTGAAGTGCGGGTTGCGGTAGAAGATTTCGAACCGATGAAAGCCAAGCTCCACGAGCTGCTGGCAGGCATCGATGACGTGCAGTACGGCGTTGACGAAGGTGAAAAGTCCGAGATCAAGGCGTTTCTGCAGTGGCTGGTGAACAACCACTTCACGTTCCTGGGCTACGAAGAGTTCCAGGTGCGCGGCGAGGCCGATGGTGGCCAGCTGATCTATGACGAATCCTCGTTCCTGGGCCTGACCAAGCGCCTGCGCGCCGGGCTGACCGAAGACGATCTGCACATCGAAGGCTACGCAGTGAACTACCTGCATGAGCCGACGCTGCTGTCGTTCGCCAAGGCCGCCCATCCGAGCCGTGTGCATCGTCCTGCTTACCCGGACTACGTGTCGATCCGGCAGATTGATGCATCCGGCAAGGTCATCAAGGAATGCCGCTTCATGGGCCTCTACACCTCATCGGTGTATGGCGAGAGCGTTCGGGAAATCCCGTACATCCGCCGCAAGGTCGCCGAAGTTGAACGCCGTTCCGGCTTCGATGCCAAGGCGCACCTGGGCAAGGAACTGGCTCAGGTGGTCGAAGTATTGCCCCGTGACGATCTGTTCCAGACACCAGTGGATGAGCTGTTCACCACCGTGATGTCCATCGTGCAGATTCAGGAGCGCAACAAGATTCGCGTGTTCCTGCGCAAGGACCCGTACGGCCGCTTCTGCTATTGCCTGGCTTATGTGCCGCGTGACGTGTACTCCACCGAAGTCCGTCAGAAAATCCAGCAAGTGCTGATGGATCGCCTGAAGGCGAGCGACTGCGAATTCTGGACGTTCTTCTCCGAATCCGTGCTGGCGCGTGTGCAATTGATCCTGCGGGTGGACCCGAAGGTCAATCTGAACATCGATCCGGTGCAACTGGAAAACGAAGTCATTCAGGCCTGCCGTTCGTGGAAAGACGATTACGCCAGCCTGGTGGTGGAAAGCTTCGGCGAAGCCCACGGCACCAACGTGCTGGCGGACTTCCCGAAAGGTTTTCCAGCGGGTTATCGCGAGCGTTTCGCGGCGCATTCGGCTGTGGTCGACATGCAGCACCTGTTGAGCCTGAACGAAACCAATCCGTTGGTGATGAGCTTCTATCAGCCGCTGACCGGTGGCAAACAGCAGCTGCATTGCAAGCTGTACCACGCCGATACGCCGCTGGCGTTGTCCGACGTGCTGCCGATCCTGGAAAACCTCGGCTTGCGTGTCCTGGGTGAGTTCCCGTATCGCCTGCATCACAGCAATGGCCGCGAGTTCTGGATTCATGATTTCGCCTTTACCTATGGCGAAGGCCTGAACCTGGACATCCAGCAGCTCAACGACACCTTGCAGGACGCGTTCGTCCACATCGTGCGTGGCGAGGCCGAGAACGATGCGTTCAACCGTCTGGTGCTCACCGCTGGTTTGCCATGGCGTGACGTGGCATTGCTGCGCGCTTATGCCCGTTATCTGAAACAGATTCGCCTGGGCTTCGACCTGGGTTATATCGCGGCGACCCTGAACAACCACACGGATATCGCCCGAGAACTGACGCGGCTGTTCAAGACCCGCTTCTATCTGGCGCGCAAGCTGGCCGCCGACGATCTGGACGACAAGCAGCAACGTCTGGAACAAGCGATTCTGTCTGCTCTGGACGACGTTCAGGTACTCAACGAAGACCGCATCCTGCGTCGTTACCTGGACCTGATCAAGGCGACCCAGCGCACCAACTTCTACCAGACCGACGCCAACGGCCAGAACAAGAGCTACTTCAGCTTCAAGTTCAACCCACGGCAGATTCCCGAACTGCCGAAACCGGTGCCCAAGTTCGAGATTTTCGTTTATTCACCGCGTGTCGAAGGCGTGCATCTGCGCTTCGGTAACGTTGCGCGTGGCGGGCTGCGCTGGTCCGACCGTGAAGAAGACTACCGCACCGAAGTGCTGGGCCTGGTAAAAGCCCAGCAAGTGAAGAACTCGGTGATCGTGCCGGTGGGTGCCAAGGGTGGATTCCTGCCGCGACGTCTGCCACTGGGTGGCGGTCGCGATGAAATTCAGGCCGAGGGCATCGCCTGCTATCGCATCTTCATCTCCGGTTTGCTCGACATCACCGATAACCTCAAGGAAGGCACATTGGTGCCGCCGGTCAACGTCGTGCGTCATGACGATGATGACCCGTACCTCGTGGTGGCGGCCGACAAAGGCACGGCGACCTTCTCTGACATCGCCAACGGCATCGCCATCGATTACGGCTTCTGGTTGGGCGATGCGTTCGCTTCCGGCGGCTCGGCCGGTTATGACCACAAGAAAATGGGCATCACCGCCAAAGGCGCGTGGGTCGGCGTGCAGCGCCACTTCCGCGAGCGCGGCATCAACGTCCAGCAAGACAACATCAGCGTGATCGGCATTGGCGATATGGCCGGTGACGTGTTCGGCAACGGTTTGCTGATGTCGGATAAATTGCAGCTGGTCGCCGCGTTCAACCATTTGCATATCTTCATCGATCCAAACCCGGAACCGGCCAGCAGCTTCGCTGAGCGTCAGCGTCTGTTCGACCTGCCGCGTTCGGCCTGGACCGATTACGACACCAGCATCATGTCCGCTGGCGGCGGTATCTTCCCGCGTAGTCTGAAAAGCATCGCCATCAGTCCCGAGATGAAAGAGCGCTTCGACATCAAGGCCGACAAGCTGACGCCAACCGAACTGCTCAACGCGTTGCTCAAGGCGCCGGTTGATCTGTTGTGGAACGGCGGCATCGGTACTTACGTCAAATCCAGCTTCGAAACCCATACCGATGTGGGCGACAAGGCCAACGACGCATTGCGGGTCAATGGCAACGAGTTGCGCTGCAAGGTAGTGGGTGAGGGCGGTAACCTGGGCATGACGCAACTGGGTCGTGTCGAGTTTGGCCTCAATGGCGGCGGTTCCAACACCGACTTCATTGATAACGCCGGTGGCGTTGACTGCTCCGACCACGAAGTGAACATCAAGATCCTGCTCAACGAAGTGGTGCAGGCTGGTGACATGACCGAGAAGCAGCGCAACCAGCTGCTGGAAAGCATGACCGATGAAGTCGGCCATCTGGTGTTGGGCAACAACTACAAACAGACTCAGGCGTTGTCGCTGGCGACACGTCGCGCCTACGAGCGTATCGCCGAATATAAGCGTCTGATGAGCGATCTGGAAGCCCGTGGCAAGCTGGATCGCGCCATTGAGTTCCTGCCTGCCGAGGATCAGATTGCCGAGCGCGTTGCGGATGGCAAGGGTCTGACCCGTCCGGAGCTGTCGGTGCTGATTTCCTACAGCAAGATCGATCTCAAGGAAGCGTTGCTGGAATCCCGTGTTCCGGACGACGATTACCTGGCACGCGACATGGAAACCGCGTTCCCGCCGTCCCTGGCGGCGAAGTTTGGGGATTCCATGCGTCAGCATCGCCTGAAGCGCGAGATTGTCAGCACCCAGATCGCCAACGATCTGGTCAACCACATGGGCATCACCTTCGTGCAGCGACTCAAAGAGTCCACCGGTATGAGTGCAGCCAACGTGGCGGGCGCTTACGTGATCGTGCGGGACATCTTCCACCTGCCGCACTGGTTCCGCCAGATCGAAGCGCTGGACTACAAGGTTCCTGCTGAAATCCAGCTGGCTTTGATGGACGAGCTGATGCGTCTGGGTCGCCGTGCCACCCGTTGGTTCCTGCGCAGCCGTCGCAACGAACTGGATGCCGGTCGTGACGTGGCGCACTTCGGCCCGCATATCGCGGCGCTGGGTCTGAAACTCGACGAACTGCTGGAAGGCCCGACTCGTGAAGTCTGGCAGACCCGTTATCAGGCTTACGTCGAAGCCGGCGTGCCGGAGCTGTTGGCGCGGATGGTGGCCGGTACCAGCCACTTGTATACCTTGTTGCCGATCATCGAAGCCTCCGACGTCACCGGGCAGAATGCTGCCGATGTCGCCAAGGTCTACTTCGCCGTGGGCAGTGCGCTGGACGTGACCTGGTACCTGCAACAGATCAGCAACCTGCCGGTGGAAAACAACTGGCAGGCGCTGGCCCGTGAAGCCTTCCGTGACGACATCGACTGGCAACAGCGGGCGATCACGGTCTCGGTCCTGCAAATGCCGGACGGCCCTGAAGATGTGGAAGAACGTCTGGCCGTGTGGCTGGAGCAGCACGTGTTGATGGTCGACCGCTGGCGCGCAATGCTGGTGGATATTCGTGCGGCGAGCGGCACGGATTACGCCATGTATGCAGTCGCCAACCGTGAGCTGCTGGACCTGGCCATGAGCGGACAAACCGTCGCGGCTTGATGGTTTGATCGAGTGGTAGTGAAAAACCCTGCATCGAGAGATGTGGGGTTTTTTATTGGGTAGTGGATAACCGCGATTCATAGGCGCGGCTTGGCCGCGATAGGCATAGGCGGCTACACATCTTTGAAGGATTGATTCTTGTGTACATATCCGTTACCGCAGCAACGGATATGTAGCATCCCTCCGGTAGGACCGGATTTATCCGGGAAGAGGCCAGCGCTCACGGCATAAATCTGTGTCGCCGCAACGAACGCCTCGCGAATAAATTCGCTCCTACAGTTGAGATACGGTCCGCACAGATTCAACGGCGCTTTGGCTTTGGCTTTGGCTCTGTTTTTGATCTTGATCTTAAGCGCCCCTTCAAACCACGCTGGCCGGAATTCGATGTTGATTTGGAGGGTAAACCGGTAGGACGCCGGTTTAGCCGCACTGGGCCAGGGATGGCCCTTTGCGGCGGCCCTCCACATCAATGTCGGATGACGGGCATGCCGAGCCAAAGCGAGGGACCGAGTGGTGGGGCAAGAGCGCTTTGGTTACTTTCGCGCTTTTCGAAAGTGAGGCGCCGTAAGGGCGCAACCCTAAGCCGCCGTTACCGCAGCAACGGATATGCCCTCATAAAAAACCGTCAAGTGACCTGCCGTAAGAGCGGAACCATAGTTTCAGAGCACAAAAATGCTGGATATGTACTCAATCAGGCCCAATAAAAAACCCCGTCACAAGGACGGGGTTTTTTTAACGCTGGGTTTCGCGCTTACGCTTGAATGACCGGAATCTTGGCATTCGCTGCGGCTTCGCGGAACTCGGCGATCTGATCGAAGCTCAGGTAGCGGTATACGTCCGCTGCCATGGTATCGATCTGGTTCGCGTAGCCCATGTACTCTTCGACGGTCGGCAGGCGACCCAGGATCGAAGCAACGGACGCCAACTCGGCCGAGGCCAGGAAGACGTTCGCGCCGTCGCCCAGACGGTTCGGGAAGTTACGGGTCGACGTCGACACTACGGTCGAATTCGGCTCTACCCGTGCCTGGTTACCCATGCACAACGAGCAGCCCGGCATTTCCATGCGCGCGCCAGCCTTGCCGTAGATGCCGTAGTAGCCTTCTTCGGTCAGTTGGTGAGCGTCCATTTTGGTCGGCGGCGACAGCCACAGACGGGTCGGCAGTTGCCCTTTGACCTGATCCAGCAACTTGCCCGCAGCGCGGAAGTGGCCGATGTTGGTCATGCAGGAACCGATGAACACTTCGTCGATCTTCTCGCCAGCAACGCTGGACAGCAGACGGGCGTCGTCCGGGTCGTTCGGCGCGCAGAGCACAGGCTCCTTGACGTCGGCCAGGTCGATTTCGATGATTTCGGCGTATTCCGCGTCGGCATCGGCAACCATCAGTTCCGGATTGGCAACCCAGGCTTCCATCGCTTGCGCGCGACGTTCCAGAGTCCGTGCATCGCCGTAGCCTTCGCCGATCATCCAGCGCAGCAGGGTGATGTTGGATTTCAGGTATTCACTGATGGACTCTTTCGACAGCTTGATGGTGCAACCGGCAGCGGAACGTTCGGCCGAGGCGTCGGACAGTTCAAATGCCTGCTCGATGCTCAAGTCGTCCAGGCCTTCGATTTCCAGGATGCGGCCGGAGAAGGCGTTCTTCTTGCCTTTCTTCTCGACGGTCAACAGGCCAGCCTGAATCGCGAAGTAAGGAATGGCGTGAACCAGATCGCGCAAGGTGATGCCAGGTTGCATCTTGCCTTTGAAACGAACCAGGATCGATTCCGGCATGTCCAGCGGCATAACGCCGGTGGCAGCAGCAAACGCAACCAGACCGGAACCGGCCGGGAACGAAATGCCCATCGGGAAACGGGTGTGGGAGTCACCACCGGTACCGACGGTGTCCGGCAGCAGCATGCGGTTCAGCCAGCTGTGGATGATGCCGTCGCCCGGACGCAGGGAAACGCCGCCGCGGGTCATGATGAAGTCAGGCAGCGTGTGGTGCGTGGTGACGTCGATCGGTTTCGGATAGGCAGCGGTGTGGCAGAACGATTGCATGACCAGATCGGTAGAGAAACCCAGGCACGCCAGGTCTTTCAGTTCGTCGCGGGTCATCGGGCCAGTGGTGTCCTGGGAACCAACGGTGGTCATCTTCGGTTCGCAGTAGGTGCCTGGACGAACACCTTTGCCTTCCGGCAGACCGCATGCCTTGCCGACCATTTTCTGCGCCAGGGTGTAACCCTTGTCGCTTTCAGCCGGAGGCTCAGGCAGCTTGAACAGAGTCGAAGGTGGCAGACCCAGTTCGGTACGGGCTTTTTCGGTCAGGCCACGGCCGATGATCAGCGGGATACGACCGCCGGCACGGACTTCGTCCAACAGGACCGGCGTCTTCATTTCGAAGGTGGTCAGGACTTCATCGGTGCCGTGTTTGCAGACTTTGCCAGCATGCGGGTACAGGTCGATCACGTCGCCCATGTTCATGTTGGTAACGTCAAATTCGATTGGCAGTGCGCCAGCATCTTCCATGGTGTTGTAGAAGATCGGAGCGATCTTGCTGCCGAAGCAGAAACCGCCGGCACGCTTGTTCGGCACGTAAGGAACGTCGTCGCCGAAGAACCACAGCACTGAGTTGGTCGCGGATTTACGCGAAGAACCGGTACCGACCACGTCGCCAACATAGGCAATCGGGAAGCCCTGGCCGCGCATCTCTTCGATCTGCTTCATCGGACCGATGGAGCCTTGAACATCCGGTACGATACCGTCGCGGGCCATTTTCAGCATGGCGAGGGCGTGCAGCGGGATGTCAGGACGGGACCATGCATCCGGTGCTGGAGACAGGTCGTCGGTGTTGGTTTCGCCAGTCACCTTGAAGACGCGCAGGCTGATCTTGTCGGCCAGGGTCGGACGCTTCTGGAACCACTCGCCGTCAGCCCAGGATTGCAGGACTTCCTTGGCTTGAACGTTACCGTTCTTGGCTTTTTCAGCGACGTCATGGAACGCATCGAACATCAGCAGCGTGTGCTTGAGTTCTTTGGCGGCAACCGGGGCGAGGGTAGCGTCGTCCAGGAGGTCGACCAGCGTGACGATGTTGTAGCCGCCTTGCATGGTGCCGAGCAATTCAACAGCGCGCTTTTTATCGATCAATGGCGAAGTGGCTTCACCCTTGGCCAGGGCAGACAGGAAACCGGCCTTGACGTAGGCAGCTTCGTCAACGCCAGGTGGAACGCGATTGGTGATCAGGTCGACAAGGAAAGCTTCTTCGCCAGCCGGGGGATTCTTCAGCAGCTCGATCAGACCTGCAGTTTGTTCGGCGTTAAGCGGCTGGGGCACGATACCCTGGGCGGCACGCTCTTCGATGTGTTTACGGTAGGCTTCAAGCACAGTATTACCCTCATCAGTGGTCCCAAATGGGTGTCCGGGACGCTCATCCAGGAATTACCCGATACCTGCACGACGAAACTTTTTGAGTTCCTTGGCCAGGGTAAATCGGCAATTCCTTACAGAAGCTGTTTTCAAAGTTTTACGCCTGCAGGACGGCTGATGAGTGTTGACGAAGGCGTGAAACCTGCGTCAACACCGACTGCGGGGTTAACTTGACTGTGCTCGTGACGCTTTGAAAACAGCTTCCAACGGACATTGGCGCCTTAAAAGGCTCGCTGATTCTACGGCAAAACTCTGCCAAAGGTAAGTTAAGCCCTACACCTTCGGGGGTGAACACTGTTAGACAAAGGGCTAACATGTGGGCTTGTTACGCCTTTCGTTGCTCTGTCCGCCATGCCTAATCAAATCATCAAAACGCCCTGCGTAGGCCTTTGCTCCACTGTTTACGGGGATCTGGTCTGTCGTGGCTGCAAGCGTTTTCATCATGAAGTGATCAACTGGAACGGCTATAACGAGGCTGAAAAACGTGCGGTGTGGCTGCGCCTTGAGCAATTGCTGGTGCAGGTCATGACCGCCAAGCTCGAAGTGTTCGACGCCGAAAAACTGCGCCTGCAACTGGTGCAGCGCAAGATTCGCTTCGTGCCCAACCAGTCCGAATATTGCTGGGCCTATCAGCTGATCGCACGCGGGGCGCGGGTGATTTCCAATATAGAAGCCTATGGTCTGGCGCTGTTGCCGGAATTCCGCGACTGGCCGCTGCCGGATCTGCGCGATGCCATCGATCGAGAGTTTTTTCTGCTTTCCGAGGCCCACTACGAGCGCTACATCGCGCCGGGGTTTCTCAAGGATGCATTCGGGGGCTAGGCATTTGTTGGAGCGAGGCTTGCCCGCGAATGGCTATTGCGGTCGCGATATTCACTGCGTGAAATGACGCTTTCGCGGGCAAGCCTCGCTCCTGCAGATCGATTTTCAGCTTCAACCCTTCACCCAGAGCTCTTCCAGATGCCTGACGATTTCCTCGGTCTTGAGCACCAATACGTCGCTTTCCAGTGAATCCAGTACCACTTCGGCGGTGTTGCCGATTAGTGCGCCGGAAATTCCGCTGCGCGCCACGGTGCCGATGATGGTCACGCTGGCACCCAGCTGACGGGCGGTAAACGGGATCAAGAAGTCGGCTGGTCCTCCTGCGATGTGCAGATGATCATCATCAACCTCGAACTCGGTCTGGAACGCCTGGCATTGCTCGCGATAGCGCGCTTCGATGGTTTCCTTGAGCTGGAATACCGGGTCGGCCGCCGACAGCATCGGTGACGGATGTGCCGCGATCACGTGTAGCTCGGCCTTGGCCAGGGCGGCGATGTCATAGCCGCGATCAATGATGTCGAAGTGCAGGGCGCGGTGCTCGCCGTCGGCGTTTCCCACGTCAACCGCCGCCAGGATCACGCCGTTCACCCATGATCGGTCGGTCTTGACCATTAATACCGGGCTTGGGCACTGACGCAGCAGTTTCCAGTCCTCAGGCGTGAGCAGCGCTTTCTTCAGCGGGTTGTCAGGAAAGTGCTGTTTGATCACCACCCCGCAGCCTTCAGCCTGCTGTACCTGGATGATGGTTTTGTGCTGGGTTTCATTCCACGCTTGCTCGGCCGTGGCGCTGTAGCCCTCGTCATGCAGGCGTCGTTTGAGTTCGACCAGCAGGGCGCTGTAGCCCTCGTCATGCAGGCGTCGTTTGAGTTCGACCAGCAGGGCGCTGTGCGGATGGTTTTTCCGGTCGCAGATCAGCAAATGCAGATGCGCCTGGGTAACGCCCGCGATCAGCCGCGCCCGTTTGAGCGCCAGGCTGTCAGGATGATCGGGTTCGATGACCACTAGGATGCTGCGAATGGCTTGCATGAATTGGATCTCCCGGCTGCATAAGCACCCGGTAACTATAGTTGCGCCGCCCGGAGTCGGGCGTTGATTCAAGTCAATTTCATTTATATCGCGGGAGTTCGACCGGCCTCGTATAATGCCGGGCTTTGTCATCCAGCCATCCGTGAACTCATGTACCCGATCCCTGAAATAGAAGCCTTCCTGCTGTGCCGCACCCCCGACAGCTGGGTCCAGGCCGCTTTGCGCAATCTGGATATCCTGTTGATCGATCATGCGAACAATGAAAAGAAGGCGGCCGGGGCGGCATTTCAGTTCATGTTCCAGTACAACGACAAATTCGACCTGCTGAGCAAGATGTCCCGGCTGGCCCGGGAAGAACTGCGCCATTTCGAACAAGTCATCGCCATCATCCGCAAACGCGCCATCCCGCTGGTCAATATCAGCTCCGCGCGTTACGCCGGTTCGTTGCGCAAACTGGTGCGCAATCACAATCCGTACCGCCTGACGGATGCGCTGATTGTCGGCGCGATTGTCGAAGCGCGTTCCTGCGAGCGCTTTGCAGCGTTGGTCCCGCATCTGGATGAGGACCTGGCCAAGTTCTATTCCAGCCTGTTGAAGTCCGAGGCGCGGCATTTTCAGGACTATCTGAAACTGGCCCATACCTATGGCGACAAGGCGGATGTGGAGGCGAAGATTCAGGAGATTCTGCTCGCCGAGCGTGAGCTGATCGAAAGCCCTGATGAAGAGTTTCGCTTTCATAGCGGCGTGCCTGCGCTGGCTTGATTCTGCTCTCTCTATATATAGAAGGCGTCCTCGGACGCCTTTTTCACGTCTGAATAGTAAGCCTGCTAATAAAAGCTTGGCCATTTGCTGCCTAGGCAGTAACATTATGTAACTCGCTGCCTAGGCAGTTACTTTGGTGGATGCATGAAACATTTCAGTCCCGCTGACCTGAATTCTTCAATCATGGGAATGCTGATCGGCCGAACTAACTCGGTGAAGGATCGCTTGCTGGACAAGCATCTGATCCCGTATGGCGTCACTTCCTCGCAGTTCAAGGTGTTGATCATCGTGGCGCGGGGCGGTTTTGACACACCGGCGGAATTGTGCCGTTGTCTGTCGCTGGACAGCGGCTCGATGACCCGCATGCTCGACCGTCTGGAGCAAAAGGCGCTTTTGGTTCGCAGCCGTTCGGCGACTGATCGACGCCAGGTGCATCTCGCGTTGACCGCCGAAGGTCAGGCGCTTTCGGACCGCTTGCCGCAGATCGGCGCTGACGCACTGAATGACTTGTTAGGCGTGCTGGAGGCGGAGGAGGTTGCCAATCTGGAGCGCATCCTGACCAAGATCCTGGTAGGAGCCGATGACCACGTCACCATTACTCGTCTGAGCTTCAAAGACACAGGTGCAACATGAACCGCACGATTTTGCAGGCGCGCCATAGCCTGTTGTTGCTTGCCCTGAGCCTTGCCGGCTGCGCCAATTACAGCGGTCTGGTCACCGAGGGTCAAAGCCTCGATGCCAAGACCTTGCACAGCGAACGCAATCTGCAAGACATCACCCTTTCCCCTGCCGCATGGCCCAAGCGCGACTGGTGGAAAAGCCTCGGCGATGCGCAGCTTGACGGCCTGATCAGCGAGGCGTTGCGCGACAGCCCGGACATGCAGGTTGCCAGCGCACGTACCCATCAGGCGATGGCCACTGCGTATGCGGCCGATGCCGCGCGCATGCCGACTGTCGATGCCGACGCCAGCATCAGCCGTTCGCGTCTGGCCAAGGATCAGGACCCGAGCGGTGTGGGCGGGCGTTACAGCACGTTGCGCAGCATGGCGGTCAATTTCAATTACAACTTCGACCTTTGGGGTGGCCAGCGTGCCGCCTGGGAAGCGGCGCTGGGCCAGGCCCGAGCCGCCGAAGTCGATCAGCAGGCTGCGCAGTTGACGCTGGCCGCCGATGTGGCGCGCGCCTACAGCGATCTGGGTCAGGCTTATGTGGTGCGCGATCTGGCGACTGAAGATCTCAAGCGCACCCGGCAACTGCTGGATCTGGGCGGTCGTCGCCTGCAATCCGGGATCGACAGCCAGTATCAATACCAGCAGACCGAAAGCCTGGAAGCGAACTCCCAGGAACAGCTGATCGACGCCGACAAGCGTCTGCGCAGCGCAAAAATCGCCCTGGCGGTGTTGCTTGGCAAAGGCCCGGACCGTGGCGAAGATATTTCCCGGCCCAACGTGCTCAAACCCGCTGTCGTGGCGTTGCCGTCGTCGTTGCCGGCCGAACTGCTGGGCCGTCGTCCGGACATTGTTGCCGCACGCTGGCGGGTTGAGGCGGCGAGCAAGAACATCGTGGCCGGCAAGACCAATTTCTACCCGAACCTGAACCTCAGCGCTGCGGCGGGCACCGAGTCGTTGCTGGGTGATGCGCTGTTCGGTTCGGCCAGTCGCTTCTTTAATATCGCCCCGACCATTTCCCTGCCGCTGTTCGATGGCGGCCGACTGCGCGCCGACCTCGATGCGCGGGATGCCGATTACGACCTGGCCGTGGCGCAATACAATAAAAGCCTGATTCGGGCCTTGGGTGACGTCAGCGACAACATTGGTCAGCTGCGCGCCATGGACGGCCAGATCCAGGCGCGGCAGCACGCCACCGATGTCATCCAGCAATCCTTCGACACCGTGACCCAGCGTTACGGCTCGGGCGTCGGCAATTACCTGGATGTGCTGACCATCGAACAGCAACTGTTGCAATCCCAACGCCAACTGGCTGATCTCAACGCCGAACGAATCGATTTGTCGATCCAGTTGATGCAGGCCCTGGGTGGCGGTTTCGAGGGGCAAGGCCCTTCGGAATCAACCAGACCGGCCACTTCATCAGCTGCTTCGCTGACTAACACAAGGTAATTGTCATGGCCACTGCCACTAGCGAAAACACATCCGCGCCCAAAGACCAGGCTGACAACGCCAAAGCTCAGGATGGTAATAAAGACAGCAATCCACGCAAGCGTAAATTCCTTCTGCTGGGGCTGTTATTGATCGTGATTCTGGGCGCGCTGGGTATCTGGGCCTGGCACGAACTTTACGGGCGCTGGAGCGAGAGCACCGACGACGCCTATGTGAACGGCAACGTGGTGGAAATCACCCCGCTGGTCACCGGTACCGTAATCAGCATTGGTGCTGACGATGGCGATCTGGTCCGTGAAGGTCAGGTGTTGCTGCGCTTCGACCCGAGTGACGCCGAAGTCGGCCTGCAAAGCGCCGAGGCCAATCTGGCCAAGACCGTACGTCAGGTGCGCGGTTTGTACAGCAATGTCGACGGTATGAAAGCTCAGTTGGCGGCGCAGCGCGCCGAAGTGAAGAGAGCGCAGGACAATTACAGCCGCCGGAAGAACCTGGCCGCTGGCGGGGCGATTTCCCAGGAAGAGCTTTCCCACGCGCAGGATGACCTGACCAGCGCGCAAAGTGCCTTGAACAATCTGCAGCAACAATTGGCCAGCAGCGTTGCCCTGGTGGATGACACCGAAGTCTCGTCGCATCCCGACGTCAAAGCCGCCGCCGCGCAATTGCGTCAGGCCTACCTGGCCGATGCCCGCAGTACGTTAATCGCGCCGGTGACCGGTTATGTCGCGAAGCGCACCGTGCAGTTGGGCCAGCGCGTACAGCCGGGCACGGCCATGATGGCGGTGATTCCACTGGATCAGTTGTGGATCGACGCCAACTTCAAGGAAACCCAGTTGGGCAAGATGCGCATCGGCCAGCCGGTGGAAATCGAGTCTGACCTGTACGGCAGCGACGTGAAATACAGCGGCACCATCGACAGCCTGGGCGCCGGCACCGGCAGCGCGTTTGCGTTGTTGCCTGCGCAAAACGCCACCGGTAACTGGATCAAGATCGTCCAGCGCGTGCCGGTACGGATTCACATCAATGCTGACGAACTGGCCGAGCATCCGTTGCGCATCGGCCTGTCGACAGTGGTCGATGTCAATCTGCACGACCAAAGCGGCCCGGTGCTGGCCCAGCAACCGCCGAAGAAGGCCTCGTTCACCACCAAGGTGTATGAGCAGCAACTGGCTGATGCCGATGCTTTGATTGCGCGCCTGATCCACGAAAACAGCGCCGCGACCGGCAAGACTGCCCAGCGCTGAACCGCCAATCCGTAGCCCCGGCCTGCAAGGTCGGGGCGCCGTCAGAGTTTTCAGGGATTCGCGATGAGCGCCAACGCCCCCGCTTCATTTACGCCGCCCAGCCTCCTGTTATGCACCATCGGCCTGTCTCTGGCGACGTTCATGCAGGTGCTGGACACCACCATCGCCAACGTCGCCTTGCCGACTATCTCGGGTAACCTCGGGGTCAGTTCGGAGCAGGGCACCTGGGTCATCACCTCGTTCGCCGTCAGCAACGCCATTGCCTTGCCACTGACCGGCTGGTTGAGCCGCCGCTTCGGCGAAGTGAAACTGTTTTTGTGGGCGACGATTCTGTTCGTGGTCGCCTCGTTCCTGTGCGGGATTTCCCAGTCGATGCCTGAGCTGGTGGGCTTTCGCGTGCTGCAAGGTGTGGTCGCCGGGCCGTTGTACCCGATGACGCAGACCTTGCTGATTGCCGTCTATCCTCCGGCCAAACGAGGGATGGCCCTGGCATTGCTGGCGATGGTCACGGTGGTCGCGCCCATTGCCGGGCCGATACTCGGCGGCTGGATCACCGACAGTTACAGCTGGCCGTGGATTTTCTTCATTAATATCCCGATTGGTCTGTTCGCCGTGCTGGTGGTACGCATGCAGATGGCCAAGCGTCCGGTGGTGACCAGTTATCAGCCCATGGATTACGTTGGCCTGCTGACGTTGATCATTGGCGTCGGAGCGTTGCAGATCGTGCTCGACAAGGGCAACGACCTGGACTGGTTCGAATCGAACTTCATTGTGATCGGCACCGTGATTTCGGCGATTGCCTTGTCGGTGTTCATCATTTGGGAAATGACCGACAAGCATCCCATCGTCAATCTGCGCCTGTTCGCGTTTCGCAATTTCCGTATCGGCACCATGGTGCTGGTGGGTGGTTACGCGGGTTTCTTCGGCATCAACCTGTTGTTGCCGCAATGGTTGCAGACGCAAATGGGTTACACCGCGACCTATGCGGGATTGGCCGTAGCCCCCATCGGTATCCTGCCGGTGCTGATGTCGCCTTTTGTCGGCAAATATGCTCATAAGTTCGACCTGCGCTTGCTGGCTGGCCTGGCTTTCCTGGCAATCGGCACCAGCTGCTTCATGCGCGCCGGGTTCACCAATCAGGTGGATTTCGAACACATCGCGCTGGTGCAGCTGTTTATGGGCGCGGGCGTGGCGCTGTTCTTCATGCCGACCTTGAGCATCCTGTTGTCGGATTTACCGCCCAATCAGATCGCCGACGGTTCCGGGCTGGCGACTTTCCTGCGCACGCTGGGCGGCAGCTTTGCCGCGTCGCTGACCACCTGGATCTGGATTCGCCGGGCGGATCAGCATCATGCGTATTTGAGCGAAAACCTCAGCACTTATGATCCAGCGACCCGCGACGCACTGAACAGCCTGGGCGGCGCCAGTCCACAGGCGTACGCGCAGTTGGAGCAGACGCTCAACAGTCAGGCGTACATGATGTCCACGGTGGATTATTTCTACTTGCTGGGTTGGGTGTTCATGGGGCTGATCTTGCTGGTGTGGCTGGCCAAGCCACCGTTTGCCGCCAAGGCCGGACCGGCGGCGGGGGGCGGGCATTGATCTTTTGAGCGGTGAGAAACCGTGGGAGCGAGCTTGCTCGCGAAGGGTCGGTACAGCCTTCGCGAGCAAGCTCGCTCCCACACAGACTGTATGAAAACTACTGCGCTCGGCAATACTGCGTTAAAAACAGGCGGAAAATGCTCATTTAGAACACCTAGACTCCGCTTTTCCGCCTGTTTTTGCCTTGTCTTGCCTTCGCTCGTGACGTTTTCACACAGTCTGCACAGCTCATTCAGGCGTTAAAAAATCAAACGCACTCAAGGCAAAGCCCTGTTCGTCGACCTGCAACGCCCAGCCCTGTTTGTCCCAATCGCCGAGCACGATGCGCCGGGCGGCGTCATCGCCGATCTGCAGCTTGTGGATCGCCGGCCGATGGGTGTGGCCGTGGATCAGGGTTCGTACGCCATATTGGGTCATGACCTTCGGGACTTCTTCGGGCGTGACGTCAACGATGTCGTTGGTTTTCATGCGGGTCTGCGCCCGACTCTCGCTGCGCAGCTTGCGCGCCAGCTTGTAGCGCGTACTTTTGGGCAGATTGCGCAACACCCATAACGTCAACGGGTTACGCAGGATGCGACGCATACGGATGTAGGCTTCATCCCGGGTACACAGGCTGTCGCCGTGCATCAACAGCACCGGCTCACCATTGATCTGGACGACGCTGGGGTCGCGCAGCAGTGTGCAGCCTGCCGCCTTGCAAAATGCGCGGCCAATCATGAAATCACGATTGCCGTGCATCAGGAAAATGTGCGTGCCGCTGTCGCTCAATTGGCGCAGGGCTTCGCAGATCGAGCGCTGGAACGGCGACATGGCGTCATCACCGATCCAGGCTTCGAAAAAATCCCCGAGGATATACAGCGACTCGGCAGCGCGAGCGCGGCCGGCGAGCAGATCCAGAAACGCCCGGGTAATGTCCGGGCGCTCCTCCTCAAGATGCAGATCGGAGATCAGCAATATCACTCAATGATCTCGGCTTTCTCGATGATCACGTCTTCAGCCGGTACGTCTTGATGGCCGGATTTGCTGGTGGTGGAAACACCTTTGATCTTGTCGACGACTTCGGTGCCTTCAACGACTTTGGCGAATACCGCGTAGCCCCAGCCCTGAGTGGTCTTGGCGCTGTGGTTCAGGAACGCGTTGTCGCCGACATTGATGAAGAACTGCGCGGAAGCCGAATGCGGCTCCATGGTGCGAGCCATGGCAACGGTGTACTTTTCGTTCGGCAGGCCGTTGTCAGCTTCGTTCTGGATGCTTGGACGCTTGTCTTTCTTTTCTTTCATGCCTGGCTCAAAACCGCCGCCCTGGATCATGAAGTTGCCGATGACACGGTGGAAAACGGTGTTTTCGTAGTGGCCGGCTTTGACGTATTCGATGAAGTTGGCAACGGTCAGTGGCGCTTTTTCAGCGTTGAGTTCCAATACGATGTCGCCGTGATTGGTGGTCAATTTTACTTTGGACATGGAAAAGTCGCTCTTTGATTCATGGATGGGGCGCGATATAACCCTGACGCGCAGTTTACAGAGGTGGTTACATAATTCGGTCGAGTTTTTAACTCGCGTGTTTTCGCAGAGTGTGCTGTTAGCCTCTTGACGGCATCGGCTATGATAGGCGCTTTGATTTAGTCGGCCTACCCTGGCCGCGCACTTGTATTGTCCAAGGATCCTATGAGCAAGCCCACTCAAGACCCCGTTGCGAATTCCAAGGCAGGCCCTGCTGTCCCGACCAATTTCCTGCGCCCGATCGTCCAGGCTGACCTGGATGCCGGCAAGCACACGAAGATCGTCACCCGCTTTCCGCCTGAGCCCAACGGCTATCTGCATATCGGTCATGCCAAGTCGATCTGCGTGAATTTCGGTCTCGCCAAGGAATTCGGCGGCGAAACGCATCTGCGCTTTGACGATACGAACCCGGCCAAGGAAGACCAGGAATACATCGATGCCATCGAAAATGACATCAAGTGGCTGGGCTTCGAATGGTCCGGCGAAGTGCGCTATGCCTCGCAGTATTTCGACCAATTGCACGACTGGGCAGTCGAGCTGATCAAGTCGGGCAAGGCCTATGTCGACGATCTGACCCCCGAGCAGGCCCGTGAGTATCGCGGCAGCCTGACCGAACCGGGCAAGAACAGCCCGTTCCGTGAGCGCAGCGTCGAGGAAAGCCTGGACCTGTTCGCCCGCATGAAGGCCGGTGAATTCCAGGACGGCGCACGCGTGCTGCGCGCCAAGATCGACATGGCCTCGCCGAACATGAACCTGCGCGACCCGATCCTGTATCGCATCCGTCACGCGCATCACCACCAGACCGGCGACAAATGGTGCATCTACCCGAACTATGACTTCACCCACGGTCAGTCCGATGCCATCGAAGGCATCACGCACTCGATCTGCACCCTGGAGTTCGAAGGCCATCGTCCGCTGTATGACTGGTTCCTGGAGAATCTGCCAGTACCTTGCCATCCGCGTCAGTACGAGTTCTCGCGTCTGAACCTGAGCTACACCGTCACCAGCAAGCGCAAACTCAAGCAACTGGTCGACGAGCAGCATGTGTCCGGCTGGGATGACCCGCGCATGTCGACCATTTCCGGTTTCCGTCGTCGTGGCTACACGCCAGCGTCGATTCGCAACTTCTGCGAGATGATCGGCACCAATCGCTCTGATGGCGTAGTGGATTTCGCCATGCTCGAATTCAGCATCCGCGACGATCTGGACCACAGCGCGCCGCGTGCCATGTGCGTGCTGCGTCCGCTGAAAGTCGTGATCACCAATTATCCGGAAGGCCAGGTCGAGAAGCTGGAACTGCCGCGTCACCCGAAAGAAGACCTCGGCGTGCGCGAGTTGCCGTTCGCTCGCGAGATCTACATCGACCGCGACGATTACATGGAAGAGCCGCCAAAAGGCTACAAACGTCTGGAACCCAACGGCGAAGTGCGTCTGCGCGGCAGCTATGTGATCCGTGCTGACGAAGCGATCAAGGATGCCGACGGCAACATCGTCGAGCTGCGTTGCTCGTACGACCCGCAAACCCTGGGCAAGAACCCTGAAGGCCGCAAGGTCAAAGGCGTGGTGCACTGGGTGCCGGCCGCGGCCAGCGTCGAATGCGAAGTGCGTCTGTATGATCGTCTGTTCCGCTCGCCGAACCCGGAAAAAGCCGAAGACGGCGCCAGCTTCCTGGACAACATCAATCCTGATTCGCTGCAGGTCCTCACCGGTTGTCGCGCCGAACCTTCTTTGGCAAACGCGCAACCGGAAGACCGTTTCCAGTTCGAACGCGAAGGTTATTTCTGCGCGGACATCAAGGACTCGAAACCAGGTCAACCAGTATTCAACCGCACGGTAACGCTGCGGGACTCCTGGACTTAAGGGACACCACGTGCTTTCCATCTACAACACGCTCACCAAGAGCAAAGAAGTCTTCAAGCCGCTGGATGGCAACAAGGTGCGCATGTACGTCTGCGGGATGACCGTGTACGACTACTGCCACCTTGGCCATGGCCGCAGCATGGTGGCGTTCGACCTCGTCACGCGCTGGTTGCGCTTCAGCGGCTATGACCTGACGTACGTGCGCAACATCACCGATATTGACGACAAGATCATCAACCGTGCCCGTGACAACGGCGAAACGTTTGATGCCCTGACCGCGCGCATGATCGATGCGATGCATGAGGACGAAGCGCGGCTGAACATTCTGCCGCCGGACATGGAGCCGCGTGCCACCGGTCATATCGCTGGCATGCACGCCATGATCCAGACCTTGATCGACAAGGGTTACGCCTACGCGCCGGGTAACGGCGACGTGTATTACCGCGTCGGCAAGTTCCTCGGTTACGGCAAGCTGTCGCGCAAGAAGATCGAAGACCTGCGCATCGGCGCGCGTATCGAAGTGGATGAGTCCAAGGACGATCCGCTGGATTTCGTGCTCTGGAAGGGCGTCAAGCCGGGCGAGCCGAGCTGGGAATCACCTTGGGGCGCCGGGCGTCCGGGCTGGCACATCGAATGCTCGGTGATGTCCACCTGCTGCCTGGGCGAGACCTTCGATATTCATGGCGGCGGCAGCGATCTTGAGTTTCCGCACCACGAAAACGAAATCGCCCAGAGCGAAGCCGCGACCGGCCAGACCTACGCCAATGCCTGGATGCACTGCGGCATGATTCGCATCAATGGCGAGAAGATGTCCAAGTCCTTGAACAACTTCTTCACCATTCGCGACGTGCTGGAGAAATATCATCCGGAAGTGGTGCGTTATCTGCTGGTTTCGAGCCACTACCGCAGCGCCATCAACTACTCCGAAGACAGCCTGAAAGAGTCCAAGAGCGCGCTGGAACGTTTCTATCACGCGCTGCGAGGCTTGCCGGTTGCCGAACCTGCGGGTGGCGAGGCGTTTGTCGAGCGTTTCTCCACTGCAATGAACGACGACTTCGGTACACCGGAAGCGTGCGCCGTGCTGTTCGAAATGGTGCGCGAGATCAATCGCTTGCGTGATACCGATCTGCCGGCTGCGGCTGGATTGGCGGCACGCTTGAAGGAATTGGCCAGCGTGCTGGGCGTCCTGCAACTGGAAGCGGACGACTTTTTGCGCGCAGGTGCAGAAGGTCGGGTGGACGCAGCTGAAGTCGAAGCCTTGATCGAAGCCCGTCTGGCTGCACGTGCCGCGAAGAACTGGGGCGAATCCGACCGCATCCGCGACCAGCTCACCGCCATGGGCGTGGTGCTGGAAGACGGTAAAGGCGCAACGACCTGGCGATTGGCGGATTGACTAGCTGCTGAGCCGTCATTATCCCGTTGGCGCGAGGCTTGCTGTAGGACCGGCTTTAGCCGGGAGAGCAATTGACGCCTTCCCGACTAAAGTCGCTCCTACAGCCGATTCGCGGGCAAGTCGGAACGCCGCCCGCTCGCTCCAACGGTGATTTGCCATCAAACCCCGCGTTCCCGCAGCCGTTTGTACAGCGTATTGCGGCTCACGCCGAGGCGTTTTGCCAGCTGGGAAATGTTGCCGCCAGTGGCTTGCAACAAGTCATTCAAATCTGTTGGAGCGAGGCTTGCTGGAGGACCGGCTTTAGCCGGGAGAGCAATTGACGCCTTCGCGACTGAAGTCGCTCCTACGGGGTTTGCCCGTTCCAGGTCCGCAAAGAAGTCGTCCGGCAGGTGTTCCACGCCAATGCGTTCATCATCGGCGAGGGCCAGCGCGACCTGAATCACGTTGCTGAGCTGGCGCAGGTTGCCGGGCCATGGATGCTCTTCGAACAGCGCCAGAACTTTCGGCTCGAAGCCCCGATGTTGCTGAGCTTCGCGATGCTGTTCCCAGAGGCGCTGGATCAGTGCGGCCTTGTCCGTGCGTTGCCGTAACGGCGGCAGTTCCAGATTCAGTCCGCTGATCCGGTAGTACAAATCCTGGCGGAAATGCCCGGTCTGCACCTGTTCACGCAAATTGCGATTGGTTGCGGACACCAGCCGAATGTCCACCGGATACTGCTCGCTGCTGCCCAGCGGCTGCACGCTGCGCTCCTGCAAAACCCGCAACAGACGGGCCTGAACGGCCAACGGCATGTCGCCGATTTCATCGAGAAACAGTGTGCCTTTGTCCGCCTTGCGGATCAGGCCGATGCTGCCTTTGTGGTGGGCGCCGGTGAACGCGCCTTTCTCATAGCCAAACAGCTCGGACTCCACCAGCTCGGCGGGGATTGCCGCGCAATTCACGGCGATCAGCGGCCGGGCGGCACGTGAGCTGGCGTGGTGCAGGGCTTTGACAAATACCTCTTTGCCGACCCCGGTTTCGCCATGGATCAGCAGCGGAATGTCCTTTTCCAGCAGCCGTTCGGCCTGGCGCACGGCTTTCTCGACTGTTGCATCGCCCAGGCCCACGGCGGCCAGCGGCAATACATCGTTTGGCAGTGTTTTGGCAGGCGCCGGCACCGCGTGAAGATGCATCGGTTTGCGCTTCGGACGCCTGAGCAAACCGTGGAAGCGGTTATGTCCGGAAGCCTGCAGCGCAAAAGGTTGCCCCTCGGGCTCATCCAGCAAACGCGCGACCGGGCTTTTGAACAGATTTTCGATATTGGCCCGCAGCAGGCTGACGCCCAGCAGATTATCGGCGCGGCGGTTGGCGCTGACGATGTGCCCGGCTTCATCAAAGATCAGCAACCCGGCCCATTGGCTGTCCAGGTTGTTCAGCCCGGTATTGAAGGTCAGCTGGAAATGCGTGTCCTGAAACTGGTCAAGGATCAGCCGGTTCTCCACCGACTGGCTCATCATTTTCACCATGCCCAGCGTGTGGGAGGGCGGCAGGAAGCTGTCGCTGGACACATCGAGCACACCGATGATGCGCCGACGAGCATCGAAGATCGGCGCGGCCGAACCGGTCATGAAGCGGTTGGCCTTGAGGAAGTGCTCGTCGTGTTCAATGTGCACCGCCTGTTCACAGGCCAGCGCGGTGCCGATGGCGTTGGTGCCGGTGCCGCGCTCGACCCAACTGGCGCCCGCCAAGAAGCCTTGCGTGCGCGAGGGTTCGATAAAGCGCTGGGCACCCCAGGACTTGAGCAGTTGGCCCTGATTATCAGCCAGCAGAATCAGGCAATTGGAATTGGCGAGGATGTTCTCGTAGAACGGCAGCACTTCCTGATGGGTGGTCTGCACCAGCGAATCATGCCGTTCCAGCAGCTCAATCACTTGTGCACCCGGTAACTGACCGAATGACGGGCTGGACTGATGGCTCAGGCCAAACTCCCGACAACGGGCCCATGAATCCTGAACGATGATGTCGTGAGCGAGGGATGCACTGGGTGTGGACATGAGAGGGAATCCTGCGAGTACTTTTATTGTTTTTGTTGTGCGACCTGCACGAGCCTTGGCTCGAAACGTTTCTCCAGTGTTGTTCAATATTGTTCAAAGTCAACCTTTGAATTGTTCAAGTGTTCAGCGTTTGCTGTTCATTTTTGTTCAGCACTGAAACCCCTTTCCCTAGCTGATTCCAGGTGAAGGCTCTAATCCGCAGCTTTGCTGCTGTCGGCTTCGCCAGCGCTCACTTGGCACGCTTGTCGCAATACTCCTGGAAATAGCCATAACTATTCGAAAAAGATTTCGATGCAGATTTCGACTGCCTGCAACACCCCTGATAAGAACCAACAATAAAGGGCACGCCATGTCACTCACGCTGGAGCACGTCAGCCGCGCTGTCGACGGCCAAACCTGGATCGACGACGCATCCTTGAGCTTCGAACCTGGATCTTTCAACGTTCTGCTGGGCCGCACCCTGTCAGGCAAAACCAGCCTGATGCGCTTGATGGCGGGGCTGGACAAGCCGGACAGCGGACGAATCCTGATGAACGGCAAGGATGTCACGCAGACCGCAGTGCGGCACCGCAACGTGTCGATGGTTTATCAGCAGTTCATCAACTACCCGAGCATGACGGTGTTTGAAAACATCGCTTCGCCGCTGCGCCAGGCCGGGGAATCCAAGGAAGTTATCCACAGCAAGGTGCTGGAAACCGCCAAGATGCTGCGCATCGAGCGTTTTCTGCAGCGTCATCCGCTGGAGTTGTCCGGCGGGCAGCAGCAGCGCACGGCCATGGCCCGGGCGCTGGTCAAGGATGCCGAGCTGATTCTGTTTGATGAGCCGTTGGTCAACCTCGACTACAAACTGCGCGAAGAACTGCGTCAGGAAATGCGCGAGCTGTTCGAAGCGCGGCATACCATCGCCATTTACGCCACCACCGAACCCAATGAAGCCCTGGCACTGGGCGGCACGACGACGATCCTGCACGAAGGGCGGATTGTGCAGAGCGGCCGGACGCCTGAGGTGTATCACCAGCCCAAGACCGTGCTGGCCGCCGAATTGTTTTCCGAGCCGCCGATCAACCTGATGCCGGGGCGCATTGATGTCAATGAAGTCAGCTTCGCCAACTTCGTGCATTTCCCGCTCAACGTGGACCTGCGCAAAGTCGGCGAGGGTCCGTTCCGTTTTGGCGTGCGTCCCAGTCATCTGAGTCTGGTGCCTTCCAACGATGACGACCTTGAACTGGCAGTTACCGTGGAGCTGGCGGAAATCAGCGGCTCGGAAACCTTTCTCCACGTGCGCAACGAGCACTTCTCGCTGGTCCTGCATTTGCCCGGCGTGCACGCCTACGACGTCGATGCTTCGATTCGGGTGTATATCCCGACCCACAAACTGTTTGTCTTCGATGAGCAAGGTCGCCTGATCCAGGCGCCGGGCTTGCGTATGGCGAGGGTTGCCTGATGGCCGAAATTCGTTTGCAAAACCTCGCCCACAGCTACAGCAGTGCGCCGTCGGGCCCTGATGACTATGCGATTCGCGAGATGAGTCATATCTGGGAGCAGGGCGGGGCGTACGCGTTGTTGGGGCCTTCGGGCTGTGGCAAATCGACCTTGCTCAATATTATTTCCGGCCTGCTCAGCCCTTCGGAAGGCCAAGTGATGTTTGACTCGAAAGTGGTCAACGACCTGACCCCCGAGAAGCGCAACATCGCCCAGGTTTTCCAGTTTCCGGTGGTCTACGACACCATGACGGTGTACGACAACCTGGCGTTCCCGCTGCGAAATCAAGGCATGGACGAAAAGCGCATCCAGGCCAAGGTCCAGGAAATCGCCGAGGTGCTGGACCTGCAAGCCGTGTTGAAGAACAAAGCCAAGAACCTTTCAGCGGATGAGAAGCAGAAAGTCTCCATGGGCCGCGGCCTGGTGCGGGATGACGTGTCGGCAATCCTCTTCGATGAGCCGCTGACGGTCATCGACCCGCACTTGAAATGGAAGCTGCGGCGCAAGCTCAAGCAGATTCACGAGCAGTTCAACATCACCATGGTCTACGTCACCCACGATCAGCTGGAGGCTTCGACCTTCGCCGACAAGATCGCGGTGATGTATGGCGGGCAGATTGTGCAGTTCGGCACGCCCCGCGAGCTGTTCGAAAAACCTTCCCACACTTTTGTCGGTTATTTCATTGGCAGCCCTGGGATGAACCTGATTGAAGTCACCCCGCAAGCCGGTGGCGTCGGCTTCGGTCACATTCATCTGCCGCTGTCCGAAGGCCTGCAACAGAAGCTGGCCAGTACCCAGTGGAGCAGCCTTAAAGTCGGCATCCGCCCGGAATTCGTCCATGTGTGGGACGGGCCGTACGACGACGCGATGTGCGCCGATGTGACCTACGTCGAAGATCTCGGCACCTACAAGATCCTGACCCTGAATCTGGCTGGCCAGTCGTTGAAAGTGCGCTTGCAGGAAGACAAACCTGTGCCGCAAGGCCAGGCGTGGATCAGTTTTCCGGGGCAATGGCTGATGCTGTACGCCGACGAATATCTGCTCCAGGCCAGCTCCGAAAGTGAGGTGCCCCATGCGTAAGGTGCAAAACAACAAGGCCTGGTGGCTGGTGCTGCCGGTTTTCCTGCTGGTGGCGTTCAGCGCCATCATCCCGATGATGACCGTGGTCAACTACTCGGTGCAGGACATCTTCGATCAGTCCAGTCGCTATTTTGTCGGTACCGACTGGTTCAAACAGGTGCTGCAGGACCCGCGTCTGCATGACTCGCTGCTGCGCCAGTTCATCTATTCGGGCTGCGTGTTGCTGATCGAAATTCCCCTGGGCATTGCCATCGCGCTGACCATGCCGACCAAAGGCCGCTGGTCTTCGCTGTGCCTGATCGTCATGACCATCCCGCTGCTGATCCCATTCAACGTGGTTGGCACCATCTGGCAGATCTTCGGTCGCGCCGACATCGGGCTGATGGGTTACGCACTGAACAAGATCGGCATCAGCTACAACTATGCGGCCAATGCCTCGGATGCCTGGGTGACGGTGCTGGTCATCGATGTCTGGCACTGGACGTCGCTGGTGGCGCTGCTGTGCTATTCCGGCCTGCGTGCCATCCCCGACGTTTACTACCAGGCGGCGCGGATTGATCGTGCATCCGGCTGGGCGGTTTTCCGACACATCCAACTGCCGAAAATGAAGAGCGTGTTACTGATCGCTGTGATGTTGCGCTTCATGGACAGCTTCATGATCTATACCGAACCTTTCGTGCTGACCGGCGGCGGGCCGGGCAACTCGACCACGTTCCTCAGTCAGACACTGACCACCATGGCCCTGGGCCAATTCGACCTGGGTCCGGCGGCCGCGTTCTCGCTGGTGTATTTCCTGATCATTCTGTTGGTGTCGTGGGTGTTCTACACCGCCATGACCCACGGCGAAAAGAACTGAGGAGAGGCCATGAACCTGCGCAAGATAGTGCCGTTGTGGATCTACCTGCTGTTCCTGCTGGTGCCGATCTACTGGCTGATCAATATGTCATTCAAGACCAACACGGAAATCCTCGGCGGCCTGACGCTGTTCCCACAGGATTTCACCTTCGCCAATTACAAGGTGATTTTCACCGACGAGAGCTGGTACAGCGGCTATATCAATTCGCTGTACTACGTTTGTCTGAATACCGTGATATCGCTGAGTGTCGCGTTGCCTGCGGCCTATGCTTTTTCACGCTATCGTTTTCTCGGCGACAAACACCTGTTCTTCTGGCTGCTGACCAACCGCATGGCGCCACCGGCCGTGTTTCTGCTGCCGTTTTTCCAGCTGTACTCGTCCATCGGGCTGTTTGATACGCACATCGCCGTAGCACTGGCGCATTGCCTGTTCAACGTGCCGCTGGCGGTGTGGATTCTTGAAGGCTTCATGTCGGGCGTTCCCAAGGAAATCGATGAAACGGCTTACATCGACGGTTATAGCTTCCCCAAGTTTTTCGTGAAGATATTCGTCCCGCTGATTGGCTCGGGGATCGGCGTGACGGCGTTTTTCTGCTTCATGTTCTCGTGGGTCGAGCTGTTGCTGGCGCGTACGTTGACGTCGGTCAACGCCAAGCCGATTGCAGCGGTCATGACCCGCACCGTCTCGGCGTCGGGGATTGACTGGGGCGTACTGGCGGCGGCCGGAGTACTGACTATTCTGCCGGGCATGCTGGTGATCTGGTTCGTTCGTAATCACGTGGTCAAGGGCTTTGCCCTCGGCCGGGTCTGAGGAGTCGAAAAATGGAGTGGATGTCCTGGACTTTACCGACCGCTGCCTTCTTCGCCAGCATCGCTTTGATCCTGGCTGGGATGACGGTATGGGAGTTGCGCTCGGCAAGTATCGAGCGCAGGGGGTTCTTGCCGATTGCCACCACCCGTGGTGATCGGTTGTTCATCGGGCTTCTCGGCAGCGCCTACCTTCACCTGTTGGTCATTGGTGCGACTGACTGGAGTATCTGGGTTGCTTCGGGGATTTCCCTGGTTTGGCTGTTGGTAGTAATGCGTTGGGGTTAGGCGGTGGCTGGATCGCGTTTGCCCAAGCGATCCACTGCGAGGTTTTGAGTGGACCAAATAAGAATCAACACTGGAGGTGTCTATGTTCAATAACAAAAACAAGCTGCGACATAGCGTGACAATCGCCACGATGCTGACGATCAGCGGCTTGAGCATGGCGGCGTGGGCGGATCAGTACGAGGACGCGGCAAAGAAATGGGCTGGCAGTGAATTCCGGCCGTCGACCCTCAGCCCCGAGCAGCAACTGGAGGAGCTGAAGTGGTTCATCAAGGCCGCCGAGCCGTTCCGTGGCATGGATATCAAGGTGGTTTCGGAAACCTTGACCACCCACGAATACGAGTCGAAAACCCTGGCCAAGGCGTTCACCGAAATCACCGGCATCAAGGTCACCCATGACTTGCTGCAGGAAGGCGACGTGATCGAGAAACTGCAAACCGCCATGCAGTCCGATAAAAGTATTTATGACGGCTGGGTAAACGATTCTGACTTGATCGGTACTCACTTCCGCTACGGCAAGGCGCTGTCGATTACAAAGATGATGGCCAGCCCGGAAGGGATGAAAGTCACATCGCCTACTCTGGATATCAAGGATTTCATCGGAACGTCGTTTACGACTGCGCCTGACGGCGACCTGTATCAGCTGCCCGACCAACAGTTCGCCAACCTTTATTGGTTCCGCGCCGACTGGTTCGAACGTGCGGACCTGAAAAAGAAATTCAAGGACAAGTACGGTTACGAACTGGGCGTGCCGGTCAACTGGTCGGCTTATGAAGACATCGCCAAATTCTTCAGCGAAGACGTCAAGGAAATCGACGGCAAGCGGGTTTATGGCCATATGGATTACGGCAAGAAAGACCCATCGCTGGGCTGGCGCTTCACCGATGCCTGGTTCTCCATGGCTGGCAGCGGCGACAAGGGCTTGCCCAACGGTTTGCCGGTGGATGAGTGGGGTATTCGCGTAGAAGGCTGCCATCCGGTGGGTTCGAGCATCACTCGCGGCGGCGATACCAACGGGCCTGCGGCGGTCTTCGCAACCCAGAAGTATATCGACTGGTTGAAGGCTTACGCGCCGCCTGAAGCGGCAGGCATGACCTTCTCCGAATCCGGACCGGTGCCGGCTCAGGGCAGCGTGGCTCAGCAAATTTTCTGGTACACCGCGTTTACTGCGGACATGACCAAGCCAGGCCTGCCGGTGATGAATGCCGATGGCACGCCAAAATGGCGGATGGCGCCGTCGCCTAAAGGTCCGTACTGGAAAGAAGGCATGAAGCTCGGTTATCAGGACGTGGGTTCCTGGACCTTCCTGAAAGCCACCGACGAAAAACGCCGTCTGGCGGCCTGGCTCTATGCGCAGTTCGTGACCTCGAAAAGCGTTTCTCTGAAGAAAACCATTGTTGGCCTGACGCCGATTCGCGAATCGGACATCAACTCCAAGGAAATGACCGCGCTGGCACCGAAACTCGGTGGCCTGGTGGAGTTCTATCGCAGTCCGGCTCGCGTGCAATGGTCGCCAACCGGCACCAACGTGCCGGATTATCCGAAGCTGGCGCAGCTGTGGTGGAGTCATGTGGCCGAAGCGGTCACCGGCGAGAAGACTGCGCAAGTGGCGCTGGACGGTCTGGCCAAGGATCAGGATGCGATCATGACCCGCATCGAGCGGTCCAAGGTCCAGGACGCCAGTGGTTGTGCACCGAAGATGAACCCGGAAACCACGGCCGAAGCCTGGTACAAGAAAGGCGAAGCATCGCCGGACGGTTGGGCTGCTCCACAGCGCAAGCTGGCCAACGAGAAGCCTAAAGGCGAAACCATCGCTTACTCGGAACTGCTCAAAAGCTGGGAAAGCGCCAAGAAGTAAGCTTCAACAGGCGTGAACAAAAAAGCACCCGTTCGGGTGCTTTTTTATGCCGCGGATTGCCGTCTTGATCAGCCGTGCAGGGTTTCTGCCGCATACAAGGTGTTTTCCAGCAGGCAGGCACGGGTCATCGGGCCAACGCCGCCCGGAACCGGTGTGATCCAGCCAGCGCGGGGCAGGGCGGTTTCGTAAACTACGTCGCCGACCAGCTTGCCGTCTTCCTGGCGATTGATGCCGACGTCGATGACGATCGCGCCCGGCTTGATCCATTCGCCCTTGACCAGCCCCGGCTTGCCCGCCGCGACCACCACCAGATCAGCGCGGCCCACGTGGCCGGCCAGATCCTGAGTGAAGCGGTGCGTAACGGTCACGGTGCAACCGGCCAGCAGCAGTTCCATTGCCATTGGGCGACCAACGATGTTCGAGGCGCCGACAACGACGGCGTCCATCCCGTAGAGATCGACGCCAGTGCTTTCCAGCAGGGTCATGATGCCTTTCGGAGTGCACGGACGCAGCAGCGGAATACGCTGGGCCAGTCGACCGACGTTATAAGGATGGAAGCCATCCACGTCCTTGTCCGGGCGAATACGCTCCAGCAGCAACGATGCATCCAGATGCGCGGGCAGCGGCAATTGCAGCAGCACGCCGTCGATAGTCGGGTCGTCGTTCAGGCGATCGATCAGATCGGTCAGCGCAGTCTGGGTGGTTTCGGCAGGAAGATCATAAGCTTGCGAGATGAAGCCGACTTCCTCGCAGTCTTTACGCTTGTGCGAGACATAAACCTGAGAGGCGGGGTCGCTGCCTACCAGAATCACCGCGAGGCCGGGTGTGCGCAGGCCTTGATCGCGACGTTCGGCGACACGTTTGGCGATCTGCTGGCGCAGGCTGGCTGCGATCGCTTTGCCGTCGATAAGTTTTGCAGTCATTACGCGTGATTAACCATCGAGAGGGATTGGAAAAGAGCGCGCATTCTCGCATGTCATGACGCATGGGCAAAGGCGCTTGGTCCGCGAATTCAGCTAACTCCTTTATCTAACTGAATTTTTTCGAAAAAAGAGTTGACGACCCTAGGGACCGTCTATAAGATTCGTCGCACTTGTCGGGCACAGCCCAGCACTGGTTAAGCTAGCACTGGTTGATTTGGTCAGGCAGAGTTGCAAATTGGCTCGGTGTGATTGAAAGCCTTTTAATTTGTGATCGTTAAAGAATACAGATTATATAAGTGCCCGTAGCTCAGCTGGATAGAGCATCCGCCTTCTAAGCGGATGGTCGCAGGTTCGAGTCCTGCCGGGTGCGCCATTAAAGGCAGCTTTGGCACAAGTAAGATGTCACGGTTACAACGCAATATGGTGGGCGTAGCTCAGTTGGTAGAGCACGGGATTGTGACTCCCGTTGTCGAGGGTTCGATCCCCTTCGTCCACCCCATATTCAGAGAGGCGCCAGACTTATAATCTGGCGCCTTTGCTTTAAAGATTGAATGCGGATGTGGTGGAATTGGTAGACACACTGGATTTAGGTTCCAGCGCCGCAAGGTGTGAGAGTTCGAGTCTCTCCGTCCGCACCAGGATACAAGCGTTGTTGCTGGTTCAGCACTAACGACTGAAGAAAGCCGCCTAGTGCGGCTTTTTTTGTTTCAGGATTATGGTTTTGTCGTTTTGCCCGATCGCTCAGCCCGGCTGCCGTCGGTCGCGTAAAGCGTGCTTTGGGGATGGAATCGGCGACGAGCAGGTGCACGCAATGCCTTCTTATTAAGGCCGTGCCAGACGCATTTTGGTCGGCGGCAACCCATCATGGTTGTCACCTGCGGGCTCGCTGAATTCGTCCTCTTCATTTGCCCTTTTTCAGTAGGGTGACTTCTTGAGTTTGACCCACTAGAATGCATGCCCTTGATTCTGGGGTCGGAAACGGCCGGCTAACGTCTGTGCAACGAGGAATATCCATGCAAGTTTCTGTTGAAAATACTTCCGCTCTTGAGCGCCGCATGACCATTGGCGTGCCTGCCGAACGCATCGAGACTGAAGTCAACAAGCGTCTGCAGCAGACCGCACGTAAAGCCAAGATCCCGGGCTTCCGCCCAGGCAAAGTGCCTATGAGCGTGATCCGCCAGCGTTATGAAGATGGTGCGCGTCAGGAAGCTCTGGGCGACCTGATCCAGGCGACCTTTTACGAAGCAGTGGTTGAGCAGAAGCTGAACCCGGCTGGCGCTCCTTCTGTAGAGCCCAAGTCCTTCGAAAAGGGCAAGGATCTGGAATACGTCGCTACCTTCGAAGTGTTCCCTGAGTTCACGGTTGCAGGTTTCGAATCCATCGCTGTTGAGCGTCTGGCTGCCGACGTGGCTGATGCCGATCTTGACAACATGCTGGAAATCCTGCGCAAGCAGAATGTTCGTTTCGAAGTGGCCGATCGTGCTGCCCAGAACGAAGACCAGCTGAACATCGATTTCGTTGGCAAGGTTGACGGCGAAGTATTCGCTGGCGGTTCGGCCACTGGCACCCAGCTGGTATTGGGCTCCGGTCGCATGATCCCTGGCTTCGAAGACGGTCTGGTTGGCGCTAAAGCCGGCGAAGAGCGTGTTCTGAACCTGACCTTCCCGGAGGACTATCAGAACCTGGAACTGGCTGGTAAAGCCGCCGAGTTCACCGTGACAGTCAACACCGTTTCCGAGCCTAAACTGCCTGAGCTGAACGAAGAGTTCTTCAAGCAGTTCGGCATCAAGGAAACCGGTATCGACGGCTTCCGCACCGAAGTTCGCAAGAACATGGAGCGCGAGCTGCGTCAGGCGATCAAATCCAAGGTCAAGAATCAGGTAATGGACGGCTTGCTGGCCGCCAACCCGATCGAAGTGCCTAAATCGTTGCTGGAAAACGAAGTCAACCGTCTGCGCGTGCAGGCTGTTCAGCAGTTCGGCGGCAACATCAAGCCTGATCAACTGCCGGCAGAGCTGTTCGAAGAGCAAGCCAAGCGTCGCGTCGAGCTGGGCCTCATCGTTGCTGAAGTCGTCAAGCAGTTCGACCTTAAGCCTGACGATACTCGCGTTCGCGAGCTGATCCAGGAAATGGCATCCGCTTACCAGGAGCCAGAGCAGGTTGTGGCCTGGTACTACAAGAACGAGCAGCAAATGAACGAAGTGCGTTCTGTTGTGCTTGAAGAGCAAGTTGTGGATACTGTTTTGCAGAAAGCTAGCGTGACCGACAAGTCGGTCTCCTACGAAGAAGCAGTCAAGCCGGTAGAAGCTCCACAAGCCGACTGATTTTTTCTCTCGTTCGAAAACACCTACAAGCCAGCCTTCGCGCTGGCTTGTGCGTATTCAAGAAATGACTATTTGGGAGTGAATGCGAGACATGTCCCGCAATTCTTATATTCAGCAGAACTCTGACATCCAGGCCGCTGGCGGCTTGGTCCCGATGGTTGTCGAGCAGTCCGCCCGTGGCGAACGCGCCTATGACATCTATTCACGTTTGCTCAAGGAGCGCGTGATTTTTCTTGTCGGCCCGGTAGAAGACTACATGGCCAACCTGATCTGTGCGCAACTGCTGTTCCTTGAAGCGGAAAACCCGGACAAGGATATCCATCTTTACATCAACTCACCGGGCGGTTCAGTGACAGCTGGAATGTCGATCTACGACACCATGCAGTTCATCAAGCCCAATGTGTCGACTACCTGCATCGGACAGGCGTGCAGCATGGGTGCATTCCTGCTGACAGCCGGTGCCGCTGGCAAACGCTATTGCTTGCCAAACTCGCGCGTGATGATTCACCAGCCGCTGGGCGGTTTCCAGGGCCAGGCTTCGGATATCGAAATCCATGCCAAGGAAATCCTTTTCATTCGTGAGCGCCTCAACACGCTGATGGCCAAGCACAGCGGGCACACGCTCGAAGAGATCGAGCGTGATACCAACCGCGATAACTTCATGAGCGCAGAAGCCGCACGTGAGTATGGGCTGATCGACGAAGTGATCAGTCAGCGCCCCGCTTAATAAGCAGCTCAAAATAGGGTTGGTCGGCTGTTCTGATCACTTGCGGGCTTGAAAAAGCCTGCAATAGCCTTCATCTTGTGTTGCAAGCCTATCGGATTTGGATCGAACGAATGACTGACACCCGCAACGGCGAGGACAACGGCAAGCTGCTCTATTGCTCCTTCTGTGGCAAAAGCCAGCATGAAGTCCGCAAATTGATTGCCGGCCCCTCGGTGTTTATTTGCGACGAGTGCGTCGACCTGTGCAATGACATCATCCGCGAGGAGGTGCAGGAAGCCCAGGCTGAAAGCAGCGCGCATAAATTGCCTTCGCCTAAAGAAATCAGCGGCATCCTTGATCAGTATGTGATCGGTCAGGAGCGTGCCAAAAAGGTTCTGGCCGTAGCGGTGTACAACCACTACAAGCGTCTGAACCAGCGTGACAAGAAGAATGACGACGTCGAACTCGGCAAGAGCAACATTTTGCTGATCGGCCCGACAGGCTCGGGTAAAACCCTGCTTGCCGAAACACTGGCCCGGTTGCTGAACGTTCCGTTCACCATCGCCGACGCAACCACCCTCACTGAGGCGGGTTATGTGGGTGAGGATGTCGAGAACATCATTCAGAAGCTGCTGCAGAAGTGCGATTACGATGTAGAAAAAGCTCAGATGGGCATTGTCTACATCGACGAAATCGACAAGATCTCGCGCAAATCGGACAACCCGTCGATCACCCGGGACGTTTCCGGTGAAGGCGTGCAGCAGGCCCTGCTCAAGTTGATCGAAGGTACGGTCGCTTCCGTTCCGCCTCAAGGTGGTCGCAAGCATCCGCAGCAGGAATTCCTTCAGGTTGACACGCGGAACATCCTCTTCATCTGCGGCGGCGCGTTCTCTGGGCTGGAAAAGGTTATCCAGAACCGTTCCACCAAGGGCGGCATCGGTTTCAATGCCGAAGTCCGCAGCAAGGAAGAAGGCAAGAAGGTCGGTGAATCCCTGCGTGAAGTCGAGCCTGACGATCTGGTCAAGTTCGGTCTGATCCCTGAGTTCGTCGGTCGCCTGCCGGTTCTGGCGACGTTGGACGAGCTGGATGAGGCTGCGTTGATGCAGATTCTCACCGAGCCGAAAAACGCCTTGACCAAGCAGTATGCCAAGTTGTTCGAAATGGAAGGTGTGGACCTCGAGTTCCGTGCCGACGCGTTGAAATCGGTTGCCCGTCGCGCGCTTGAGCGCAAAACCGGCGCCCGTGGCCTGCGCTCCATCCTCGAAGGCGTCCTGCTCGACACCATGTACGAGATCCCCTCGCAATCCGAGGTGAGCAAGGTGGTGATTGACGAGAGCGTCATCGATGGCACGTCCAAGCCGCTGTTGATATATGAAAACAGCGAGCCGCCTGCCAAGGTCGCTCCGGACGCGTGAGTGACACTGCTGCATGAATAAAGAAGGGGCCTTCGGGCCCCTTTTGCATTTCCTGCTCCAGAGCTTGTTTTTTTCAGGATCTACCCCCATCTTGAATTCAAGCTCATTCAACCTGTCACGGCCACTTGGCCGCCGTAGAGGCGAAATCATGAAAACGACCATTGAATTGCCTCTCTTGCCATTGCGTGATGTTGTGGTTTATCCGCACATGGTTATCCCGCTGTTCGTGGGGCGCGAGAAGTCTATCGAAGCCCTTGAGGCTGCGATGACCGGCGACAAACAGATCCTGTTGCTCGCGCAAAGAAATCCTGCTGATGATGATCCTGGTGAAGAAGCTCTTTATAGCGTCGGCACCATTGCAACCGTATTGCAGCTGCTCAAATTGCCCGATGGTACCGTCAAGGTGCTGGTAGAGGGCGAGCAGCGCGGCTCGGTCGAACGCTTCATGGAAGTCGACGGTCACTGCCGCGCAGAAGTCGCGCTGATCGAAGAGACAGACGCGCCTGACCGTGAGTCCGAAGTCTTTGTGCGCAGCCTGTTGGCGCAGTTCGAACAATATGTTCAGTTGGGCAAGAAAGTCCCGGCTGAAGTGCTTTCCTCGCTGAACAGCATTGATGAGCCGGGTCGCCTGGTGGATACCATGGCGGCGCACATGGCGCTGAAAATCGAGCAAAAGCAGGAAATTCTCGAAATTATCGATCTACCAGCCCGTGTCGAACACGTGCTGGCGTTGCTGGATGCCGAGATTGACCTGCTGCAGGTCGAGAAGCGCATTCGTGGCCGGGTCAAAAAACAGATGGAGCGCAGTCAGCGCGAGTACTACCTGAACGAGCAGATGAAGGCTATTCAGAAAGAACTCGGCGACAGCGAGGAAGGTCACAACGAAATCGAAGACTTGAAAAAGCGTATCGATGCCGCGGGCCTGCCAAAAGACGCACTGGCCAAAGCAACTTCCGAGCTGAATAAGCTCAAGCAGATGTCGCCGATGTCGGCTGAAGCCACTGTGGTTCGCTCGTATATCGACTGGCTGGTTCAGGTGCCGTGGAAGGCGCAGAGCAAGGTTCGTCTGGATCTGGCCCGCGCTGAAGACATTCTCGACGCTGACCATTACGGCCTTGATGAAGTCAAAGAACGCATTCTCGAATACCTCGCCGTGCAAAAGCGCGTGAAGAAAATTCGTGGCCCGGTGCTGTGTCTGGTTGGCCCGCCTGGTGTGGGTAAAACCTCGCTGGCCGAGTCCATTGCACACGCAACCAACCGCAAATTTGTGCGCATGGCCTTGGGTGGCGTACGTGATGAAGCCGAAATTCGTGGTCATCGCCGAACTTATATCGGTTCGATGCCAGGAAGATTGATTCAAAAGATGACGAAGGTTGGCGTTCGCAATCCACTGTTCCTGCTCGATGAAATCGACAAGATGGGCAGTGACATGCGCGGCGATCCGGCTTCGGCATTGCTTGAAGTGCTCGATCCGGAGCAAAACCACAACTTCAACGACCATTACCTGGAAGTCGACTACGACCTGTCCGACGTAATGTTCCTGTGCACCGCAAACTCGATGAACATCCCTGCGGCGTTGCTGGACCGGATGGAAGTCATCCGTCTGCCTGGCTACACCGAAGACGAGAAGATCAACATCGCCGTCAAATACCTTTCGCCCAAGCAGATTCAGGCCAACGGCTTGAAAAAAGGCGAAGTGGAATTCGACGAGGAAGCGATCCGCGACATCATTCGTTACTACACCCGTGAAGCAGGTGTGCGTAGCCTTGAGCGCCAGATTGCCAAGGTCTGCCGCAAGGCGGTCAAAGAGCACGCGCTGGAAAAACGTTTTGCAATTCGTGTCACGGCCGAAATGCTTGAGCATTTCCTCGGCGTACGCAAATTCCGCTATGGCCTGGCTGAGCAGCAGGACCAGATCGGGCAGGTTACCGGTCTGGCGTGGACGCAAGTGGGCGGTGAATTGCTGACCATCGAAGCGGCGGTTGTGCCGGGCAAAGGTCAGCTGATCAAGACCGGTTCGCTGGGCGATGTGATGGTTGAATCCATTACGGCGGCACTGACCGTGGTGCGCAGTCGCGCGAAAAGTCTCGGGATTCCTGTGGACTTCCACGAGAAGCGCGACACGCATATCCACATGCCAGAAGGCGCGACGCCCAAAGATGGTCCTAGCGCAGGCGTAGGCATGTGCACGGCCCTTGTTTCGGCGCTGACACAGATCCCTGTGCGTGCGGACGTGGCAATGACGGGCGAAATCACCCTTCGCGGGCAGGTTCTGGCGATCGGCGGGCTCAAGGAAAAACTCCTGGCTGCGCACCGTGGCGGTATCAAAACGGTGATCATTCCGGAAGAAAACGTCCGTGACCTGAAAGAGATTCCTGACAACATCAAGCGTGACCTGCAGATCAAGCCGGTTAATTGGATTGACGAAGTCCTGCAAATTGCGCTGCAATACGCGCCGGAGCCCTTGCCGGATGTGGCTCCGGAGATGGTTGCGAAGGATGAAAAACGCGAGTCTGACTCTAAGGAAAGGATTAGCACGCATTAGTCTGGGCGGCCTTCCTTGACAGCTTTTTAGAGCCCTTGTTATAAAGCGGCTCTTTTAAGCATCTGCAAGCCGTTCAGCGTTCGTTTGGCTTTACCAAAAAACTTAGAAACATACTCAATATAGACATAAGGGGACTTAGAGTGAACAAGTCGGAACTGATTGATGCTATCGCTGCATCTGCTGATATCCCGAAAGCTGCTGCCGGCCGTGCGCTGGATGCAGTAATCGAATCCGTCACTGGCGCTCTGAAGGCTGGCGACTCCGTGGTACTGGTGGGTTTCGGAACATTCTCCGTGACTGATCGTCCAGCACGTATCGGTCGTAACCCTCAGACCGGTAAGACACTGGAAATCGCTGCTGCTAAAAAACCAGGTTTCAAAGCCGGTAAAGCCCTGAAAGAAGCTGTCAACTAAGTTCTCAAAGCCTTTGCCCAACCGAAGCAGAACTATTCTGCATCGGCAGCGGAGCGGTAGTGCGGTCGGTTTGAATCCGGCCTGACACACCGGGGTCGCAAGTAGCTACCCCGTCCGCTTCGCCAGTTACGAGAAGGCGCATCCTCGGATGCGCCTTTCTTCTATCCGCTTTCTACCCACGCTCCGCGGTTGGATAGTCAGTACAACCGTTTTGGGGGACGCATGCTGCAGAATATCAGGGACAATTCACAGGGCTGGATTGCCAAGACCATTATCGGCGTCATCATTGCCTTGATGGCTTTGACGGGATTCGACGCTCTTTTTTCGGCGACCAGCACCAAGCAGGACGCCGCCAAGGTCAACGGTGATGAGATCACCAAGACCGAGCTGAGCCAGGCAATCGATATGCAACGTCGTCAGCTCATGCAGCAGTTGGGCAAGGATTTCGATCCTGCTCTGCTCGACGAGAAAATGCTGCACGACGCCGCCTTGAAAGGTCTGGTTGACCGCAAGCTGCTGTTGCAAGGTGCCGCCAAGGCGAAGTTTTCCTTCTCGGAAACTGCACTGGATCAACAGATCCTGCAGACACCCGAGTTTCAGGTGGATGGCAAATTCAACGCCGACCGTTTCGATCAGGTGATTCGTCAGCTGGGCTTTACCCGGCTGCAGTTCCGCCAGATGCTCGCTCAGGAAATGCTGATTGGTCAGGTGCGTGCTGGCGTCGCTGGCAGTGCTTTTGTGACCGACGCTCAAGTCGAAGCGTTTGCCCGTCTGGAAAAACAGACCCGGGATTTCGCAACGCTGACGCTGGCTGCCGATACCACAGCAGCCAAGGTTACCGACGACGAGATCAAGGCGCATTACGACGAACACGCCAAAGAGTTCTTGAGCCCGGAACAGGTCGTACTTGATTACGTCGAGCTGAAGAAGTCTTCCTTCTTCGACAAGGTGCAGGTCAAGGACGAAGATCTCCAGGCGGCCTATCAGAAAGAAATTTCCAATCTGGCCGAGCAGCGTCGTGCAGCGCACATCCTGATCGAAGTCAGCGACAAGCTGAACGAAGAGCAGGCCAAGGCGAAGATTGAAGAAATTCAGCAGCGTCTGGCCAAAGGTGAAGATTTCGCGGCCCTGGCCAAGGAATTCTCCCAGGATCCGGGTTCGGCATCCAAAGGCGGCGATCTGGGTTACGCAGGCAAGGGTGTTTACGATCCGGCCTTTGAAGAGGCGCTGTATGCCTTGAACAAAGATCAGGTTTCGGCGCCAGTGCAAAGTTCCTACGGTTGGCATTTGATCAAGTTGTTGGGTGTGGAAGCGCCGTCGGTGCCTACGTTTGCCAGCCTGAAGGGCAAGCTCACCAACGACCTGAAATCCCAGCAGGTTGAGCAGCGCTTCGTGGAAGCGACCAAGCAGCTTGAGGATTCGGCGTTCGAATCGTCCGATCTGGTGCAGCCGGCTCAGGATCTGGGTCTGAAAGTCCAGACTACCGCACCGTTTGGTCGTGAAGGCGGCGAAGGTCTGACGGCTAACCGCGCGGTGCTGCAGGCTGCGTTCAGCCCTGAAGTGCTGGAAGAAGGGTCCAACAGCAACGCGCTGGAACTGGATCCGGAAACCGTGGTGGTTGTGCACTCCAGGGAGCACCGTCAACCTGAGCAATTGCCGCTGGAAAGCGTTGCCAGTGTGATTCGTGCTCAGCTGATCAAGCAACACGCCAGCGCCGCCGTCAAAGCCAAGGGCGATGCTCTGCTGGCCGGTCTGCGCGATGGCAAGGTTCCAGTGGCCGCCAAACAGGATGGTCAGAGCTGGAAGGTCATGGAAGCGGTGACTCGCAGTCAGGAGGGCGTTGAGCCTGCGGTGCTGCAAGCGCTGTTCCGCATGCCCAAGCCTGAAGGCAAGGATAAACCTGCTTTCACCAGCCTGACGCTGGCCGACGGCAGCTATGTGGTTGTGCGCCTCAACGGTGTCAATCAAGCGGCTGCGCCGTCTGAAGAAGAGAAAACGCAATACCGTCGTTTCCTGGCATCCCGTGCCGGCCAGCAGGATTTTGCTGCTTACCGTGCGCAACTGGAAAGCAAGGCGAAGATCGAGCGGTTCTGATGCTCTGATCTGGCGACAAAAAAAGAAGGCCGCTCATTGAGCGGTCTTTTTTTTGTGCGTACGGCGAGCCTGTTGGAGCGCGGCTTGTCCGCGAATACGCCCTCCCGGATAAATCCGGTCCTACACAGACTGTGTGAAAACTACTGCAGGCTGGGCGACCTTCGGCGCTACGCACACAATACTGCGTTAAAAACAGGCGGAAAATGCTCATTTAGAACACCTAGACTCCGCTTTTCCGGCTGTTTTTGCCTTGTCTTGCCTTCGCTCGTGACGTTTTCACACAGTCTGTACAGGTGCGTCTCCGTCCCATAAAAATGCCGCTCATTGAGTGGCCTTTTAGAAGAGTGGTGAAAGTGCGTGCGATTTTGGCAGATATGGATGTATGACAATGTAGTGTGCTGTAATACCGGAAACTACACAGGAGGTTCTCATGTCCGTTATGTCCCTAAGGCTGCCAGACGAGATGGCAGATACCCTGGCGATTCTTGCCAAAGCTACAGGCCGAAGCAAATCGTTCCTGGCCATCGATGCCCTGCGTGAATATCTGGCCCGCGAAGCCTGGCAAATTTCGGAAATCCAGCGCGCAGTCGAAGAAGCCGATGCTGGTGACTTTGCGACTGAAGGAGAAGTCACTGCCGTCATGGAGAAGTGGACGAACAATGTGCGTTGAGTGGCTAAAAACTGCACTGAAAAATCTGGATGACGAAGCCGCTTACATTGCATTAGATAATCCCGCCGCCGCCGCAACTTTCGTTCTGGCCATACAGGCAAGTGTTGAACACCTCTGCCGGTTTCCAGCAATGGGCCGTGAGGGGCGTATTCCTGGAACACGAGAGTGGCCACTTCCCGACCTGCCATACCTCATACCTTATCGAATTCGCGGCGGGCGCCTGCAGGTGTTGCGCGTTTTCCATACGCGTCGCCTGCCACCGACTACATGGTAGACCCATGCCGAGAGGACAGCCGTTGCCCATTGCCGACCTTCGAGTCGATCTTCATGACGCTCTGTCCATTCGCGGGCAAGCCTCGCTCCAACAGATTTCACCCACAAAAAAGCCCGCAACTCTTGCGAGCTGCGGGCTTGGGTAACGCTGGGAAGATTACTCTTCCAGGTTGCCCATCGCGGTGGTGTTGAAGCCGCCGTCGACGTACATGATTTCGCCGCTGATGCCGGACGCCAGGTCCGAGCACAGGAACGCGCCGGCGTTGCCGACTTCATCGATGGTCACGTTGCGACGCAGTGGGGTCTGCGCTTCGTTGGCTGCCAGCATCTTGCGGAAGTTCTTGATCCCCGAAGCGGCGAGGGTGCGGATCGGGCCAGCCGATACTGCGTTGACGCGCGTGCCTTCCGGGCCAAGGCTGCCGGCCAGATAACGTACGCCCGCTTCCAGGCTGGCCTTGGCCATGCCCATCACGTTGTAGTTAGGCATGGTGCGTTCTGCGCCCAGATACGACAGGGTCAGCAGGCTGCCATTGCGGCCTTTCATCATTTCGCGGCCGGCCTTGGCCAGGGCCACGAAGCTGTAGGCGCTGATGTCGTGCGCGATGCGGAAGCCTTCGCGGGTGGTGGCCTGGGTGAAGTCGCCGTCGAGCTGGTCGCCCGGTGCAAAGCCTACGGAGTGAACGATCACGTCCAGGCCGTCCCACTTCTTGCTCAGTTCTTCGAAGACCTTGGCGATCTCTTCGTCGCTGGCGACGTCGCAAGGGAAGCACAGCTCAGGATTGGAGCCCCAGCCTGCGGCGAATTCTTCGACACGACCTTTGAGTTTGTCGTTCTGATAGGTGAAGGCAAGCTCTGCACCCTCGCGATGCATGGCGGCAGCGATGCCGGATGCGATGGACAGTTTGCTAGCGACACCGACGATCAGGACGCGCTTACCGGCGAGAAAACCCATGTGTTGTTCCTCTTCAGGTTAATCGACAGCTACCGGCGCCAAAAAGGCGGCTTCCAGCAGCTGCTGTGTATAAGGATGTTGCGGTGCGGCAAAGATAGCTTGCGCGTCACCCTGTTCGACCACTTGGCCCTGCTTGACCACCATCAATTGATGGCTAAGCGCTTTGACGACCGCCAGGTCATGGCTGATGAACAAATACGTCAGGTTGTACTTGGTTTGCAGTGACCGCAGCAGCTCCACTACCTGACGCTGGACTGTCCGGTCGAGCGCCGAAGTGGGCTCGTCCAGCAAAATCAGCGCCGGTTTTAACACTAATGCCCGGGCAATGGCGATTCTCTGCCGCTGCCCACCGGAAAACTCGTGGGGGTAGCGGTGCCGGGTTTCCGGATCCAGACCTACTTCCCTGAGCGCCGCGATGATCGCCATCTCCTGCTCGGCCGCTGTGCCCAGGCGATGGATACGCAGGCCTTCGCCGACGATTTCACCCACCGACATCCGCGGGCTCAGGCTGCCGAACGGGTCCTGGAACACCACCTGCATCTGTCGGCGCAACGGACGAATCTGCTGCTGCGACAGGCAGTCTAGCGTTTTGCCCTGAAACCGTATGATGCCCTGGCTACCGATCAGCCGGAGAATCGCCAGGCCCATGGTCGATTTGCCCGAACCGCTTTCGCCGACAATCCCCAGCGTTTGCCCTTGCGGCAGGCTGAACTGCACGCCGTCCACCGCTTTGACATGATCCACGGTCCGTTTCAGCAGACCTTTCTTGATCGGAAACCAGACCCGCAAGTCCTCCACTTCCACCAATGGCGCACCGGCCGGATTGTCCGCCGGACCGCCGCTGGGCTCCGCACTCAGCAAAATTTTCGTGTACGGATGCTGAGGCGAACGGAACAGCTCCTCACAGGATGCTTGTTCGACGATGCAACCGCGCTGCATGACACATACGCGATTGGCTATTTGCTTGACCACGTTCAGGTCATGGCTGATCAGCAGCAGCGCCATGCCCAATCGGGCCTGCAATTCCTTGAGCAATTCGAGGATTTTCAGCTGCACCGTAACGTCGAGTGCGGTGGTCGGTTCATCGGCGATCAACAGCTCGGGCTCGTTGGCCAGGGCCATGGCAATCATCACACGCTGGCGCTGACCACCTGAGAGCTCGTGTGGCAGGGCTTTGAGTCTTTTTTGCGGCTCGGGTATGCCTACCAGCTCCAGTAGCTCCAGGGTGCGCTGTGTGGCGGCCTTGCCCATCAGGCCTTTGTGCAGGCCGAGAACCTCGTTGATCTGCTTTTCGATGGATTGCAGCGGGTTCAGCGAGGTCATCGGCTCCTGAAAGATCATGGCGATTTTGTTGCCACGAATCGCCCGCAGTTTTTTCTCGCTCAGGGTCAGCAAATCCTGGCCGGCATAATGAATCGTGCCGCGGGGGTGACGGGCGAGCGGGTAGGGCAGCAGGCGCAGGATCGAATGCGCCGTCACTGATTTGCCGGAGCCACTTTCACCCACCAGCGCGAGGGTTTCGCCACGGCGGATATCAAAGCTGATGCCTTCGACCACGCGCTGACAGCCTTCGCCCGCCACGAACTCGACGGCCAGATCGCGAATCTCGATCAGATTGTCATTGTTCATCTCATTTCCTTGGGTCGAAAGCGTCGCGGGCGGATTCACCGATAAACACCAGCAGGCTGAGCATCAAGGCCAGCACGGCGAAGGCGCTGATGCCGAGCCACGGTGCCTGCAGGTTGGATTTGCCCTGTGCTACCAGTTCGCCCAGCGATGGCGAGCCAGCCGGCAAGCCGAAGCCGAGGAAATCCAGCGCCGTCAGGGTGCCGATAGCACCAGTGAGGATGAACGGCATGAACGTCATGGTCGAAACCATGGCGTTTGGCAGGATATGGCGAAACATGATCGCGCCGTTCTCCATGCCCAGCGCCCGGGCGGCGCGCACGTATTCCAGATTGCGCCCACGCAGGAATTCGGCGCGCACCACGTCCACCAGGCTCATCCAGGAAAACAGCAGCATGATGCCCAGCAGCCACCAGAAGTTGGGCTGCACGAAGCTGGCGAGAATGATCAGCAGATACAGCACCGGCAGTCCCGACCAGATTTCCAGGAAGCGCTGCCCGAGCAGGTCCACCCAGCCGCCGTAAAAGCCCTGCAAGGCACCGGCAATCACGCCGATGATCGAACTGAGGATGGTCAGGGTCAGGGCAAACAGCACCGAAACCCGAAAGCCATAGATGACTCGCGCCAACACGTCGCGGCCCTGGTCATCGGTGCCAAACAGATTTTCTGCCGATGGCGGCGCGGGTGCCGGGACTTTCAGGTCGTAATTGATGCTCTGGTAGCTGAACGGAATCGGCGCCCACAACACCCAGCCATTCTTGGCGGCCAGCAGTTCCTTGATGTAAGGGCTTTTGTAGTTGGCTTCCAGGGGGAATTCCCCGCCGAACGTGGTTTCCGGGTAGCGCTCAAGTACCGGGAAATACCAGCTGCCGTCATAGCGCACGGCCAGCGGTTTGTCGTTGGCGATCAGTTCCGCGCCCAGGCTCAGGCCGAACAGGATCAAAAACAGCCACAACGACCACCAGCCCCGCTTGTTGGCCTTGAAACGTTCGAAGCGGCGACGATTGAGAGGAGACAACTTCATATCAATGTTTCCTGCTTTCAAAGTCGATGCGCGGGTCTACCAGCGTGTAAGTGATGTCGCCGATCAGCTTCACCACCAAACCCAGCAAGGTGAAAATGAACAGCGTGCCGAACACCACCGGGTAATCACGGTTGATGGCGGCTTCGAAACTCATCAGCCCCAGGCCGTCCAGGGAAAAGATCACCTCGACCAACAGCGAGCCAGTGAAGAAGATGCCGATGAACGCGGAAGGGAAGCCAGCGATCACCAGCAGCATGGCGTTGCGGAACACATGGCCGTACAGCACGCGATGGTTGCTCAAGCCCTTGGCCTTGGCGGTGATCACGTATTGCTTGCCGATTTCGTCGAGGAAGCTGTTCTTGGTCAACAGGGTCATGGTGGCGAAGTTGCCGATCACCAGAGCGGTGACGGGCAGCACCAGATGCCAGAAGTAGTCGAGAATCTTGCCGCCGGTGCTCAGTTCGTCGAAGTTGTTCGAGGTCAGGCCGCGCAACGGGAACCAGTCCAGATAACTGCCGCCGGCAAATACCACGATCAACAGGATGGCGAAGAGGAACGCCGGAATTGCGTAACCGACGATGATCAGCGAACTGGTCCATACGTCGAAATGACTGCCGTGTCGGGTCGCCTTGGCGATGCCCAGCGGGATCGACACCAGGTACATGATCAGCGTGCTCCATAACCCGAGGGAAATGGACACCGGCATTTTCTCGATGATCAGGTCGATGACCTTGGCGTCCCGAAAGAAGCTGTCGCCAAAATCCAGGTGCGCGTAATTCTTGATCATGATCCACAGGCGTTCCGGCGCCGACTTGTCGAAGCCGTACATGTGCTCGATCTCTTTGACCAGGCCGGGATCCAGGCCCTGGGCGCCGCGATAGGTCGAGCCCGCCACCGAAACCTCGGCACCGCCACCGGCGATGCGGCTGGTGGCGCCCTCGAAACCTTCGAGTTTGGCGATCATCTGTTCCACCGGGCCGCCGGGCGCGGCCTGGATGATCACGAAGTTGATGAGCAGGATGCCGAACAGGGTCGGAATGATCAGCAGCAGCCGCCGAAATATATAAGCCAGCATGTTATTGCTCCGCACTGGCAGGCGCATCGCCCGTTTGTTGGGGCTCCGCCGGACGGGCATCAGGTTTGTACCACCAGGTGTTGGTGCCGATGTCCGATAGTGCTTTTACGCCGGGATGGGCGATGTGATCCCAATACGCGACACGCCAGGTTTTGATGTGCCAGTTCGGCAGCACGTAGAAACCCCATAGCAGCACCCGATCCATAGCCCGTGCATGGTCGACCAGACTCTGTCGGGAGTTGGCGTTGATCAGGCCGTCCACCAGGCTGTCTACCGCCGGGTCTTTGAGTCCCATGAAATTGCGGCTGCCGGTCCGGTCGGCACTGACTGAGTGAAAGTACTCGCGTTGTTCATTGCCCGGCGAGCTGGACTGGGGAAAGCTGCTGACGATCATGTCGTAGTCCCGCGAGCGCAGGCGGTTGATGTATTCCGATGCGTCGACCCTGCGGATGGTCAGTTCAATACCCAGATCGCTGAGGTTGCGTTTGTAGGGCAGCAGGATGCGTTCGAATTGGGTCTGGGCCAGAAGAAACTCCAGTTTCATCGGGTTGCCGTCGGCATCACTCATCTTGTCGTTCTTGATGGTCCAACCCGCTTCCTGCAATAACTGGAAGGCACGCCGCAATTGCGGACGAATCATGCCGCTGCCGTCGTTGACCGGCAGTTGGAAAGGTTCGCTGAACACGCGTTCGGGGATCTTGCCGCGCCAGGGGTCGAGGATTTTCAGTTCCTCGGCGGACGGCAGGCCGCTGGCGGCCATTTCCGAGTTGTCGAAATAGCTCTTGGTCCGGCTGTACGAACCATTGAACATTTGTTTGTTGGTCCATTCGAAGTCGAGCAGCAGGGTCAGCGCCTCACGCACCTTTGGATCCTGGAACAGCGGGCGCCGCAGGTTCATGACAAAGCCCTGCATGCCTTGTGGGTTGCCGTTGGGCAGTTCCTCCTTGATGAGTCGGCCTTCGCGAACTGCGGGCGTGTCGTAGGCGGTTGCCCAGTTCTTCGCGCTGGTTTCCAGCCAATAGTCGAACTGCCCGGCCTTGCCGGCCTGGAGGGCCACGTCCATGTCCCGGTAATAGTCGTAGCTCATCACATCGAAGTTGAACTGCCCACGGTTGACCGGCAGGTCCTTGGCCCAATAGTCCTTGACTCGCTCGTAACGCACTGAGCGGCCGGCGTTAACCTCGGCGACCTTGTAGGGGCCGCTGCCCAGCGGAAATTCGAGGTTGCCCTTGGTGAATTCGCGGGTGGCCCAGAAATGTTTGGGAAGCACGGGCAACTGGCCGAGGATCAACGGCAATTCCCGGCTTTGGTTGTCCTTGAACTTGAAAAGCACCCGCAGCGGATCTTCGACGACCACCTTGTCGACGCCGGCGTAATAGGCGCGGTACATCGGGGTGCCATCTTTGATCAGGGTGTTGAAGGAAAACTCCACGTCTTCGGCGCGGATCGGGTGGCCGTCATGGAAGCGTGCCTGCGGACGCAGGTAAAAGCGCACCCAGCTGTTATCCGGAGCCTTTTCGATCTTGCTGGCAATCAGGCCGTATTCGGTCATCGGCTCGTCCAGGCTGGAGCGGGCCAATGTGTCGTAGATCATGCCGACGTCATCGGCGGCCGTGCCCTTGTTGATGAACGGGTTGAGGCTGTCGAAGCTGCCGAAACCCGCCTGGCGGAAGAGCCCGCCCTTGGGTGCATCGGGGTTGACGTAATCGAAGTGCGTGAAGTTGGCCGGGTACTTGGGCGCTTCGTCGTACATGGTCACGGCGTGCAGAGGCACTGCCTGAGCTGTGCAGGCCACGCCGGCGAGGAAGAGGCCGCCAGCCTGCTTCAGCAGGGAACGCAAAACGGTCATTGAGTCTTCTCCAGGGGCTTGAGCCACCACGCGCGCAACCCCAACGTATAGGGCGGGGTGGTGACCATGGCGAACCGGTTGCGGTACGCCAGGCGATGATTGTTGAGGTACCAGTTCGGAATGCTGTAATGCTGCGACAACAGGACCCGGTCCAGTGCGCGGGCGGCCGCTACCTGGGTGTCGCGGGTTGGCGCGGCGAGCAATTGATTGAGCAGGCCGTCGACCACCGGGTTGGCGACACCGGCGTAATTCTTGCTGCCGGTAATCGCAGCCTGGCTGGAATGGAAATATTGCCATTGCTCCAGGCCAGGGCTGAGGGTCTGGTTCAGCGTCATGAGAATCATGTCGAAATCGAACTGATCCAGGCGCTGCTTGTACTGGGCGCGATCCACCGTGCGCAGCCGCGCGTCAATGCCGATGCGCCGCAGGTCTTCGATATAGGGTTGCAGAATGCGTTCGAGATTCGGGTTGACCAGCAGGATCTCGAAGCGCAACGGTTGGCCATCACGATTCATCAGGCGCTGATCCGCCAGTTTCCAGCCCGCTTCGCCGAACAGCCCCAATGCCTTGCGCAGGGTTTCCCGTGGGATGCCGCCGCCATCGGTTTTCGATACTGCAAAGGGCTGGGTGAACAGGCTCGGCGGCAGTTGCTCGCGATACTGCGACAGCAGCAGCCATTCCGCGCCCGTCGGCAGACCTGTGGCGGAGAACTCGCTGTTGGGGTAGTAACTGGTCGAGCGCTTGTAGGCATCGCTGAACAGCGTGCGGTTGGTCCACTCGAAGTTGAACATCAAGCCCAGTGCTTCGCGGGTTTTGACGTCGGCGAAGGTGGCGCGCCGGGTGTTCATGAACAAACCCTGGGTCTGGGTCGGGATCTTGTGCGGGATTTGCGCCTTGATCACATCGCCGCTGGCCACGGCCGGGAAGTTGTAACCGGTAGCCCAATTCTTGGCCTGATGCTCGATATAGATGTCGAATTCACCGGCCTTGAAGGCTTCGAAGGCCACATCGCTGTCGCGATAGAACTCGACTTCGACCCGATCAAAATTGTACTTGCCGCGATTGACCGGCAAGTCCTTGCCCCAGTAATCCTTGACCCGTTCGAACACTAATTGGCGACCGGGCTGCACACGCGTGATGCGGTACGGGCCGCTGCCCAGCGGCGCTTCATAGGTGGTGGCCTTGAAGTCGCGGCCTTTCCAATAGTGTTGCGGCAGTACGGGCAGCTCGCCCAGACGCAGAATCAGCAGCGGATTCCCGGCGCGCTTGAAGACGAAGCGAATGCGATGTCGATTGAGGATGTCGACCCGCTGCACTTCCTGCAACGCCGTGCGGTATTGCGGATGGCCATCCTTCAGCAGCGTGCGATAGGAAAACGCCACGTCATAGGCGGTAATCGGCTTGCCATCATGAAAACGCGCCTGAGGGCGCAAGTTGAACACCACCCAGCTGCGATCTTCACTGAACTCCACGCTCTGTGCGATCAAGCCGTAACTTGAGGTCGGCTCATCCCCGGAAGGATCGTACTGGCCGGTGCCGACCATCAGAGGTTCGTTGAGCTCACTGACGCCGTATTGCAGGAAGTTACCGGTGGAAATCGGGCTGCTGCCCTTGAAGGTATAAGGGTTAAGCGTATCGAACGTGCCAAAAGCCATCATTCGCAAGGTGCCACCTTTCGGCGCCTCGGGATTTACCCAGTCGAAATGCGTGAAGCTGGCCGGATACTTGAGTACGCCGAATTGCGCATAGCCGTGGCTTTCGCTGATGGCTGCGCAGACGGGAAAGCTCAAGGCCAGACTAATAAGTAGCAGGAAGGGACGTATCACGATCCAGACGGCTTGGGCTTTAGGTCGGTAACAGTAACAGCTTGTATCGGCAGGAAAAAGACTACGGCGGAAAGGGCGGAATCCCACAGTGAAGCGCGGATCTGTGGGAGCGAGCTTGCTCGCGAAGGGAGTCGAGCTACCGCAGCATGATCTGCGGCTGAAATATCGTCTTCGCAAGCAAGCTTGCTCCCGCGGGCGTCAGTCCTTGAGCGGTTGGGATCAATGCGGCAGGTAAACCGTGAGGGTCTGGCCCGGCTTCAATGCGGAACCGGTACGCGGGTTCCAGCGCTTGAGATGTTGCATCTCGACGTTGAAGCGCTTGGCGACCAGGTACATCGAGTCGCCTTTCTGGATTTTGTACTGCATGGATTTTTTGTCAGCTTCCTTGGCACCGGGTTTGCCTTTGGCGCTGGCGACAACCACTGTGCTTCTGGCTTTGGTCTTGTCTTCCATGACCAGGGTCTGGCCGACTTTCAGGCCTTGCCCGGACAACTTGTTCCAGTGCTGCAAATCCTTGACGTCGACCTTGTTCGCCTTGGCGATCATGGTCAGGTTTTCGCCGGGTTTGACTTTGTAGCTGCGGCTGCGAAGCGGCTTGTCGTTACGGGCAACTTCTTCGAATACCGGTTGCGCCGGGCTCATGCCTGGCTGGGTCGGAATGGTCAGGGCCTGACCGACGCGCAGATTGTTGCCCGTAATCTTGTTGCTGCTCTTCAATGAACTGACCGAAACCTGATAACGGCTGGCGAGACTGGAGAGGGTATCGCCGGGACGCACGCGGTATTGCTGCCAGTCGACCAGCTCCTGAGGTTTCATGTTTGACAGGCTGGCAGTCAGCAGTTGCGCCTTGGACGTCGGCACCAGCAAATGCTGCGGGCCGTCGACGGTCATGCGCTTCTTGAAGGCCGGGTTGAGCTGGAACAATTCGTCTTCGTCGATATTGGCCATGGCGGCGACCTTGGACAGGTCCATGCGCTGGTTCAGCTCGACGACTTCAAAGTAAGGCCGGTTGGCAATCGGGTTCAGGTTTACGCCGTAAGCTTCAGGCGCCAGAACAACCTGGGACAACGCCAGCAGCTTGGGCACGTAATCCTTGGTTTCCTGCGGCAATGGCAGGTTCCAGTAGTCAGTCGGCAGGTTGAGCTTGTCGTTGCGTTCGATGGCGCGGCTGACCGTGCCTTCGCCAGCGTTGTAGGCAGCAAGCGCCAGCAGCCAGTCACCGTTGAACATGTCGTGCAGCTTGCTCAGGTAATCCAGTGCGGCAACGGTCGAAGCCTGAACATCTCGGCGACCATCGTAAAAGCTGGTCTGACGCAGGTTGAAATAACGACCGGTGGACGGGATGAACTGCCACAGGCCGACCGCGCTGCTGCGGGACACGGCCATCGGGTTGTAGGCGCTTTCGATGACTGGCAGCAGGGCCAGTTCCAGCGGCATGTTGCGCTCTTCAAGACGCTCGACGATGTAGTGCATGTACAGGCTGCCGCGTTCGCCGGCGTTCTCGAGGAACGATGGGTTGTTGGCGAACCAGAGGCGTTGTTGATCGATTCGCGGGTTCAGGTCGTTGCCCTGTTGCAACTGAAAGCCCTGACGCATCCGCTCCCAGACGTCTTGCGCTGGCGCAAGCGGCGCGGGTTTGTGGCTGAGAAAAATCGGTTTTGGCTTGATCCCCGCGGCCTGGGTCGGCGCGCGATGGGTACTGCTGGGCTCGATATGGCTGGTGGTTTGACAGCCCGCGAGTGTAGCGCTCACGGCAACAGCGATAGCCTGAGCCAACCGGGTCAATGCGTCTGAATTGAGGGTTCTGCTTATAGGTGACGACATTGGCTGGGGGATAGTTCCAGGCGAAAATGTCGGGCGATTCTAGGAACAGCCCTGCCAATGGTCAACCACTCAGAATTTTGTTACTGATTTGCGGGTTGTTTAGAACTTATCTTTCCAGGCGCGCAATGCAGCAAAAACCGCGCTCGGCGACGGATTAGAGGTGCCGGTCCGTTCGTCCGCTTTTTCTTTAACAGATGTTTCATGGGTGCGGATAAAGGGGTTGGTCAGGCGTTCCAGGGCTAGATTTGAAGGCAGGCTGATGCGGTTCTCGCTACGCCATTGGCTGACCTGGGCAAGACGCTCGGCGATGTCGGTATTATGCGGTTCCACGGCCTGGGCAAAGCGCAGATTGCTCAAGGTGTATTCGTGAGTGCAGTACACCAGCGTGCTGTCCGGCAGTTCAGTCAGGCGGCCAAGGGAGTGGTGCATTTGTTCCGGCGTGCCTTCGAACAGGCGTCCGCAGCCCGCGGCAAACAACGTGTCACCGCAGAACAGCAGAGGCGCCGGAGTCTGCGCATGGTAGAAAGCAATGTGGCCGAGGGTATGGCCAGGCACCGCATAGACATCGAAGTCCAGTCCGAGGACGTTGATCCGGTCGTTATCGACCAGCGCCACGTCCCGGGCCGGGATGCTTTCCGCCGCCGGGCCGAGGACTCTGGCCCCGGTGGCCTGCTTAAGCTGGGCAACGCCGCCCACATGGTCGTGGTGATGGTGGGTGACCAGGATGTCGGTCAGTTGCCAGTCGGGATGCTGTTCCAGCCAGCCCAGTACCGGCGCCGCATCGCCCGGATCGACCACGGCACAGCGTTTGCTGGAAGGATCTTGTAACAACCAGATGTAGTTGTCAGTGAAAGCGGGCAGAGCATCGATCTGTATCATGGCGCAGTTCGCTTAGCGGGAAACAATGGTGCATCTTAGAGTCTGATTACGTTCGAGGCGAGCATCCCCTCAGGAGAACTGAAATGACCGATGAAGCTTTCGCCCAGGCTGATCCTGAGTGGCTGGCGCTGATCAGTTCGGCGCGTGAGTGGCTGTCCGGGCCGTTGGGCCAATTATTGCTGCAGGAAGAGCGTCGCGTACTCGAAGACGAGTTGGGACGTTATTTTGGTGGTTATCTGGTGCATTACGGGCCGTCTGCCGAGACCCCGCCCGCTGCCGAGCAGGTGCAGCGCAACGTACGCCTTGGCGCGCCACTGCCGGGAGTCGAGATCGTCTGTGAAGAGCAAGCCTGGCCGCTCAGCGAGCATGCGGCTGACGTGGTGGTCTTGCAGCACGGGCTGGATTTCTGCCTGTCACCCCATGGTTTGTTGCGCGAAGCTGCCAGCAGTGTGCGCCCCGGTGGTCATCTGCTGATTATCGGCATCAACCCCTGGAGCGCCTGGGGATTGCGCCGTGCGTTCGCCCAGGACGCTTTGCGCAAGGCGCGTTGCATTTCCCCGTCGCGGGTCGCTGACTGGCTTAATCTGCTGGGCTTCGCACTGGAGAAACGGCGCTTCGGATGCTATCGTCCGCCGCTTGCTTCGACAGCCTGGCAAGCGCGTTTGTCTGGCCTTGAACGGCTCGGTGGCGGCTGGCAAAGCCCCGGCGGGGGCTTCTATTTATTAGTGGCGCGAAAGATGGTGGTGGGGCTGCGGCCCGTGCGCCAGACCCGCCGCGAACCCTTGGGCAAGCTCATTCCGCTGCCCATGGCGAAAGTGAATCGTCGCAGTAGCGAGCCCTAGGCTGTGCTGAAGCCCACTATTTTCCGGATAAAGTTGTAATGAGCGAAAGCGTTGAGATCTTCACCGATGGTGCCTGCAAGGGTAATCCCGGACCAGGCGGCTGGGGCGCACTGCTGGTGTGCAAGGGCGTCGAAAAGGAGTTGTGGGGCGGCGAAGCCAACACTACCAATAACCGCATGGAGCTGACGGGCGCGATTCGCGGCCTTGAAGAACTCAAGCGCTCCTGCGACGTGACGCTGGTGACCGACTCGCAGTACGTCATGAAAGGCATTACCGAGTGGATGGTCAACTGGAAGAAGCGCGGCTGGAAGACCGCCGCCAAGGAACCGGTGAAAAACGCCGACCTCTGGAAGTTGCTCGATGAACAAGTCAATCGACACACGGTGACCTGGCAATGGGTGCGCGGACACATTGGCCATTACGGCAACGAGCGTGCCGACCAGCTGGCCAATCGTGGTGTCGACGAAGTGAGAGGCATCAAACATGCGTAGTGTTGTACTCGACACCGAAACCACCGGCATGCCGGTCACCGATGGCCACCGGGTTATCGAGATTGGTTGCGTCGAACTGATCGGCCGTCGTCTGACCGGTCGGCATTTTCACGTTTACCTGCAACCGGATCGCGAAAGCGACGAAGGCGCGATTGGTGTCCACGGCATCACCAACGAGTTTCTGGTGGGCAAGCCGCGTTTCGGCGAAGTGGCGGATGAGTTCTTCGAATTCATCAAGGGCGCGCAGCTGATCATCCATAACGCCGCGTTTGACATCGGTTTCATCAACAATGAATTCGCCCTGATCGGTCAGACCGACAAGGCCGATATCACCCAGCATTGCACGGTGCTCGACACCTTGCTGATGGCCCGTGAACGCCATCCCGGCCAGCGCAACAGCCTGGACGCCTTGTGCAAACGCTATGGCGTCGACAACTCCGGTCGAGAATTGCACGGCGCCTTGCTCGACTCCGAGATTCTCGCCGACGTCTACCTGACCATGACCGGCGGCCAGACCAGCCTGTCGCTGGCCGGCAATGCCACCGACGGCAATGGCTCCGGCGAAGGCTCGGGCAATAACGCCAGCGAGATTCGTCGTTTGCCGGCTGATCGCGCGCGTTGCCGGGTCATCCGCGCCAGCGACAGCGAACTGGCCGAGCACGATGTGCGCATGGCGGCTATCGCCAAATCGGCAGGTGCTCCGGCGTTATGGGTGCAGTTGCAGGAAGCTCGGGACCAGGCGTCAGCGTGATCCTTTCATCCAGCGTAGCGATGTGATGACTTTGGCTAATCCGGCGGTTAATCCGGCACTGAGCATTCGGGTGGCAGACGAATGCTTCGAGGATTACATCCTCAACAGCGAATTCACCTTCACCGTCAGCGGCTTTGCGTTGGCGCAGGTAGGACAGAGCGTCGAGTGCTGGAAGATCGAACCGGTCGAGCCGTATTCCAAGAACTACGGCATTGATTCCCAGGAGTTCTGCGATTATCGCGACGCAGCGGACAGCACCGTGCTGGTTGCTTGGCTGGATGAGCGAGCGGTAGGGCATGTGGTGCTGAGCACGCACTGGAACGGTTTTGCCCATATCGACGAAGTGGCGGTGGATGCGTCCGCACGGCGTAACGGGGTTGCCCGGGCGCTGCTGGATGTCGCGCAGTTCTGGAGTCGCAAGCAGGGTTTGCCGGGGATCATGCTGGAAACCCAGAACAACAATCTGGCTGCCTGCAAGTTGTACGAACGCTGCGGGTTCGTCGTCGGCGGGGTTGATCACATGCGTTATCGCGGCATTGACCCGCAAACCCGGGAAGCAGCAATATTCTGGTACTTGCTGTTCAGTGATGCGGCTACCAATGCCGTAGCCGGCAGCGACCCGCGTTCAGCCTGAACAGCCGCTTGCGCTTGCGATAAGACGAAGCGATCAAGCGACCTCAGGACGAGTATTACTTGGTACGGGTCATTTCCACACCGGACTGAAGCAACTGGAAGACATCTCCGCCCAAGTGCTTGACCCGATCACCGATTGCCAGGCGATAGGTTGATACAGGCTCCGTGCCGCCAGCCTCGGAGGGCTGTGATTCCTGGAACTCATGCACGGAGTAGACGCGGCCTTCGGCGTCCCTTGCATGAAATTGTCCGACGAGAACTGAAGCCATTTGCTTTGTAACCTCTGAAGATAACCGCTCATTTACTGCTGCATGCTAACACCGCGCGCCGGTAATCTGCGCCGGCTTGTAAGCCGAGTCGCAAGAAAGGTTTATGGCGTTGGCACTCAAGCCTTGTAGACCGCTGTTTTAGCACAGAGTTTTCCGGCCAAAAAAAAATAGTTGTAGGGGCAGTTTCCCCGCACACGTCGCCATTTGGCAAAAAATATTGGCACATTCAAACAAGTTAAAGCCGGTTTTAATCCCTGACTTCATCTATAACTAATGGCTCTTTGAATTCGTAAAAGGAAATCTCCATGAGTCAGGTTTATTCGGTCGCCGTTGTGGTGGGCAGTTTGCGTGCGGACTCCATTAACCGAAAAGTTGCGCTGGCGCTCGCTGCACTGGCTCCGGCGAATCTGCAGCTGAAGATTGTCGAGATCGGCGATCTGCCGCTGTACAACGAAGACATCGATACCGCGACGTCCACGCCTGAGTCTTACGCTGCGTTTCGCCAGCAGATAGCCGCAGCCGATGCAGTCCTGTTCGTCACTCCGGAATACAACCGCTCGGTGCCCGGCGTCTTGAAAAACGCCATCGACGTTGGCTCCCGGCCGTACGGCAAGAGCGCCTGGAGCGGCAAGCCAGGTGCCGTCATCAGCGCTTCGCCAGGCGCCATCGGCGGTTTTGGCGCCAACCACCATTTGCGCCAGTCCCTGGTGTTCCTCAACGTTCCTTGCCTGCAACAGCCGGAAGCCTACCTGGGCAACGCCGGCACCTTTTTCGACGCGGCCGGAACGCTGTCCGAGCAGACCAAACCCTTCCTGCAAACCTTCATCAATGCCTACGCGGCATGGGTTGAGCAGAACCAAAAAGCCTGAAATCCAGTTGCGCTGCCGCACGATAGATCGCTGCTTTATGTAGCGCAGCCCACCTGAATCTTGCCGATAAGCTCCTTTGTTTCAGTCTGTGCCTGGTCAGAAATGGCACAGGCTGGCTTCAGACAAGGAGACTTATCATGTCAGCTTCATCCGCCCTTATTTCCATCCCGGGCCGCTCGGGGAGTGCGGCAGGCCCGTCCCGAGGTAGGTGTGGTGTTCTTCTCAACAACGCCGACTCGGTGACCTGGCTGGGCATGAACCTTGGGCGCAGACGCTTTACCTGAAAACGTCCCTGGGTTGCTCCCCACGGCTTGCGCTAATCCAGCACTGCTTTATGTATGGAACGCCCGCCGGGTGCCATGGATACACTTCTTGTTTTTTGTTCAGACCCCGCGCTGCCAAGGGTGCAGGGTCTTTTCACAAGGAGCTTGCCATGCCATTGGCATCCATCAACTATTTCTCCAGCGACGCGCTCCGGGCGAATTACGTCGCAGATCTGGATCGCGCGCTGGCCCTGGCGCAAATCGATTCACGGCAGCATCAATGGCTCGGCAGGCTGGCCGAGCCTGCGCAACCCGGTCAAGTCGTCGACGGTCCACGAGTCGATCGAGTGGTCATCGATGACGGCGCAGTTCCTGCTGCAGAGCTGGCGGCCACGCTGTTGTTGACTGACCACACGTCCCGCGACCACACCGTATTCCTGCACACCCAGCTCAACGGGCTGGAACGGTTCGCCAGCCGCGAGCAGTTGGCGCGAATGCTCAATGCGCGTTTCAGGTTGCCACAGACGGCTGCACTCCCATGGGAATATGAATCGGTCGAAGGTGATCCTTTTGAGCGGCGCATGCACGCCATCATCCACCAGCATGGGCAGAGCCTGGAGGTTTTCGCGACCCACCTGGTGATGTTGCCTTCGCTGCACGTGGCGGTGGGCTGTGCGATGCAGGATTGCCTGGAGCACGCGCTGCCGGACACTTCACTGAATGCGTTCAATCATCTGCTGCAAATCGTGCAGGTTGCAGGCGACTTCGGTGTTGCTACCCAGCCGCTGGTATTGGGGACGCAGTCCCTGGCCGAGGCTGCACTGGATGAGTATGTCCAGAAACCTGCCGAACCTGCGGTGCAGAGGCGATTCCTGGGCGCTACGGGTCGGGTGTTGACCTCGGCTGAGGCGCAGCCGTTTGTGGCTGCGCTGACTGAAGTTCGCGGGGCGACCAAGGACTGTTTCGAAGGGCTGCTGGAGAACTTCTGGCTCAGCCCGGTTACCGGTGGCGGTACCCGGCGCGACTTCGGGACGCGACTGTTGGCGGACAGTTTTCGCCATCATTTGTTGAGCGGTCTGCAGACCGGGAGTATTTCCAGGGATGAATGGATTCACTTGCGCCGATTGCACCCTGAGTCCGGCACTGCCGGGCGCGCAGAACAACCTGCGACGGCCAGACTTTCCGTATCGATTGCAGGCGCGGAGCCGGTGAAGCTGGCGGGCGAAATCCTGATCGATCTGACAGCGGAGGGATTGTCCGGCGTGCTGTTGTTTTCAGCCAGACATGGGCTGCGCCGTTTCGCTGGCATCGGGCAGGTCATCGAGCATTTGACATCGACGGCTGGGCGGACGGAGATGCTGCAATGTACATCGCTCAATGACCGCCCATTGCTGCAAGCGCAGGGCCAATTGCAACTGCGCCTGGACCCGATTGAGCACCGGCTGTTCAGCGATGCAATGGACTCGATCATCGCCTGGCAGAAACGCAATCTGGCGTACGCCATCGATCTGCCTTGCAGTCAGGCCGACAAGGCAGCGGTGGTAATCGACGATGCGTTGGATGTTCGTCACTTGCTCAATCCAGGGCTTGTTTCCTCAGACAGTTCCGGCCGCTGGGGCGACAAAGCAATTGCTCCCGGACCCGCGTGCCAACCGGTTGCGGTGCGCGCCAACTCACTCGAACCGGACGCTATCGGTGGCGCCGTAGCAGTGGACACCTGGCAGAACTATCTCGATGCCATTGAGCAGCAAATCGATCAAACCGGCGGCCTATATCCCGGTGCGGCTGATTGCGCACGCCATGTTCTGAACCGTTATCTGTCGATCTTTACCACACTGAAACCTGACGCTCGTGATCTCTGGGTACAGCGCGTCGGTGAACGTCCGGTAAACATGCTGAATCTGCTGCTGGAAAAAGTAACCGGCCATTTCACTGGGCAATTGCCGGACGATTGCCAGGTATTCAGCGCAGCCTCTGCAGCCGCAGAACAGCACCCGCAGACGGCCCTGAAAATCAGCGTCCTGCAGCTCATTCTGGATCTGGCCGATACCGGGTTTCGGCAAGCTCTGACCTGGCAGGCGCGACACGCTCGCAATGGTCAGCTGCGCGACCGGGACACCCGATTTCTGCCCAGCCAGGCGGGCAGCAGAATGCGCGGCAATCTGCTGCGCCTTGCGTTGCGAGTGGAGAAACGCTTTGGCGATTTGAGTGCCAGATCGTTGGGCATGTTCGAGCAGGTTCTGGACCGACCGACCTTGAGCCTGCGCGCCCACTGGGGCGACGCCATTGCCGAGGTGTACACGCTGCATGTCGGGTATCAACCGGGGGCGCACACAGCCGTCATGACCAACGCGTTCGTCCTGCGTCAGCCACTGGACGCTGAGGGCCAACTGCTGCTGTGCTCGCCGCTTGTCGGCTTGCGAGAGCACCCAACGCGATCCGATCTGGAAGCGCTGATCCAGCAGAGACTGGCTGATCCCGCGACCCGCTCGGAGTGGCTGGACTGCTTCAGTTCACCGGCCAGGCAGCGGCTCCAGGCTCATCTGCATCAATCCTTGCCGATCACCGTCGGACTGGAGCGCATTGACGAACACTTTATCGAGCATCTCCAGAGTGCAGAGCTGGACCGGCAGATCAAGGAAGTCGAAGCCGCCTGTGACGATGCCGTGCGCTGGCAGGCGGACGCTGCTCTGACAGGCGCGCTGATCCGCACGGCAAATGCCAGTGACCAGTTGCGCGGGTTGAAGGACGCGCTGGCATATGCCGTTGAGGTCTCGCTGTTCACGGCAGTTTTGCCAAACTGGATAAACCGCGCCAGTGTCGAGGATCTTTTAACGCTCAGTACGTTGTTGGTCAGTGCTTACATTGTGCAAGGTGCCGATCAGGACTTCATGTTTGGTATCCCGAGTCTGGAGACACATGCCTATGAGCTGCTGAGCGCTCGGCTGGAGAAGGATTTCGCCGGGCAGTCGCTCGATCCGAACCGGATTCTGATCAGCCTGACCCATTACCTCATCGCGCCATCGCTGCTCGGCGAGATTCCCTCCTCGGTGCCTGCGGCCACTCAGGTCCACACGCAAACGCTGACCAATTTTGCGATCACCCGTTTCGGCGGCGCACAGAACGCAACGCTGAGTGTCGCCCTGGAAGAGGGGTATACGGTGTCGCAAATACCTGACGCCGCTTACGTGAGGGAGCTGGTAAAAGACCTTGATGTCGGCGCCAGCTATCAGGCGCTGCTGCACCAGAAACTCAACGTGCACGATCCGGAGTATCTCAAGCGTGTGAATTTATTCGCGGTTTGCATGCCGTCATTGCTGATCCTGGCGGCCTTTGAACTCAAGCTGCAGAAGGTTTTTTCCGAGGAAGCGCTAGGCTTTGTTCACGCGGTTGTGGAAATGCCCGATGGCCTGGCGAGGCTGCCCGTGGAGGGCAGGCAGGTTGTAATCAGTCCTCTGCAACTGGTCGCAGAACCGGGGGCTGCACCGGATGTGGTGACCGGTCTTTATATAATCACTGCGCCGGGCGGGCCGTGGGTTTTGTATTCGGTTCTAATGAACAACGTGCAGTTTTCGGAATACGCCAGCGAAGCTGCGTTGCTGGCTGCCATCCAGCACTCCAGCGATTTGCAATCGTTGATACTGGGACGTCTCGATCCGCAGGTCAGGCAAGTTTATGCCAATGGCGGATTCATCGAGCCGCACCTGCCCTGGAGTACGGAAGGGTTCATGGATACGCCGCTATTTGCCCCGGCGGCGCCGCGCATTCTGCTTGAACCGGTACGCGGCAACGCTTTGAGCTGTTTGTTCGAAGGATTGAAGGCGGTGCTGATGCTCACCGCGCAGCAGGCGAGCCTTACCACGGCGCAATACAACCGGCAGGCGTATCGGTTTCTGATGACCCTGGGCAGCGAGCAGACTCTGGCTCTGTTGCCGGGTCGGCTTGGCATGCTGATCGGGGCCTGGCAAAGCCAGTCATGGCTCAAAGCCTCTGCGGGAGACCTGACCGAGCGCCATTGGGGCAAGGCGCTTTCCGAATTTTCCACCGCCTTGGCCCTTTTGATTGCGTCGCGCCAGGATCCGAAAGACCGAGAGGAACAGGCGGTTGAGGAGCCAGCTGTCGAGGAACCTGTTATCCAGACACCGTCTTCGTCCTTTGTGGATTTTTCCTGGGGCAATCACAAGCTGACCCCTGAGCTGCGTAATCGGCTTCGGCGCCTTGAGGCACAAAACATTGCCCTGAGCGAGTTGACGAAGGATGAGCTGTTCAACGTGTACCGCAGTCGCAATACGCCCAATGAGTATGCGGCAGTCGACGGCAAGGTTTATCAGATACGTTTCACTACGGGTGGCTACCGTATCGTCAAGGACCAGATCCTGGGTCCCTGGATACGCACCGACAAGGACCGCAACTGGACACTTGATCTGCAAGGTGGACTCAAGGGCGGCGGTGGTTTTCTGTCCCGGGTTGAAGTGTTGCCCCTTGAAGATCAACTCAATGAGATCATGATTGTCGAGGCCCGTGGTTTACCGGAAATCAGGCGGCTATTTCCAGACAGAGCCAGACGAATAGCCGAGGCTCATCAGGGGGTTCGGAATCTATTGCGGACTGCGCGCAGCAATCTCTTGCCGAAGTATTCCACCGGGAAAATCCCCTCGGCAACCCAAAAGATAGTGGCCGACTTCTTTGCGGTGAACCCCCCCAGCGAGCGGCTGATCGCCTTGATCATCCTGAAAATTACTGAAATTCAGGGGGTGTTGCTGAATCAGTCGCTCTCGCCATTCTCTTCCGAGCGGTTTGTCGTCGGCACCAACAAGCGGGGGCATCAGGACGCTACGGCGTTCACCTACAGCGCGGACGTGCATAAACGAATCTTTCTCACCGAACGGTACTTTCGCGGCAAGACCTACCGCCTCAAGCCTCCGCCCAGAGGTCAGAATGCATTCGACGTTCAGGCGCACTTTCGGGCCACCACGCTGCTCCACGAACTGTCGCATATCGCCAACGACAGCCATGACATCGCTTATGTGGAAGCCACTGCGCCGTATCTGGATCTGATCTTCGACATTGGTGACTATTACCAAAGCGCGAAGAAGCGCTTTGAAGGTTATCAGCAGCGTTGTCTGTCGTTCGATACGCCTCGGGAAGAGTTATTCAAGGACACGACCAGCGACGAACTCCCCAGGGATCTGAAGACCAGCGATGGAGACGCCAAACTGACTATTTTGAACATCACCGGCAAGAACACACTGGAAGAGGCCCGGGATGTTTTCTATGCCGATGCTGACAAACGCATCGACATCATGTTGAGCAATGCCGACTCGATCACCCTGTTGATCACGTTGTTGGGGCGCGAACGATTCAACACCTCCACGACGTGATTGCCTGACGAGATTTGGTTGTCCGGGAAGGCGTCGGCGCAAACACTGGGCTGGATCAGGCTAAATGCTGCTGGCCGATCCGACGTCATCGGGGACAAGTCCCCTTCTACCGGGTGGCGCATGCCTCGGTAGGACCGGACTTGTCCGGGAAGGCGTCGGCGCAAATACCGGGCTGGGGCAGGCTAAATGGTGCTGGCCGATCCGACGTCATCGGGGACAAGTCCCCTCCTACCGGGTGGTGCATGACTCGGTAGGACCGGACTTGTCCGGGAAGGCGTCGGCGCAAACACTGGGCTGGGGCAGGCTAAATGCTGCTGGCCGATCCGACGTCATCGGGGACAAGTCCGGCGCTACCGGATCGCTTTAAACCAGGTAATGCTTGAGTTCCCGAGCGATCACCAGGCGCTGGATTTCGCTCGATCCTTCATAAATCTGGGTAATCCGTGCATCCCGGTAGTAGCGCTCTACCGGGTAGTCTTCCAGATAGCCGTATCCGCCGTGAATCTGGATTGCCTTGGAGCAGACCCATTCGGCCATCTCCGAGGCGAACAGCTTGGCCTGGGAAGCTTCTGACAGGCACGGTTTGCCTGCGCTGCGCAGTCGCGCGGCATGGAGGATCAACAAGCGCGTGGCGTTGATGCGGGTGTGCATGTCGGCGAGCATGTTGGACACGCTCTGGTGCTCGATGATCGGCTTGTCGAACTGCACCCGTTCCCGAGCATATTCCAGCGCAGCTTCAAACGCGGCGCGGGCAATCCCCAAGGCCTGGGCGGCGATACCGATGCGTCCGCCTTCCAGATTCGACAACGCGATGGCCAGGCCCTTGCCGCGTTCGCCGAGCAGATTGGCGGCCGGGATTCGGCAGTCGTTCAGCGTCACAGCGCAGGTATCGGAGGCACGAATGCCCATCTTGTGTTCGGTGCGATCCACCACAAAACCGGGCGTGTCGGTGGGCACCAGAAACGCTGACAAGCCTTTCTTGCCCAGCTCTGGATCGGTCACGGCGAAGACGATAGCCAGTTGTGCGCGCTTGCCGTTACTGACGAACTGCTTGGCGCCGTTGAGAATCCACTGGCCGTCGCGCAATTCGGCGCGGGTGCGCAGGTTATGGGCTTCGGACCCGGCATGAGGTTCGGTCAAACAGAAGCAACCAATGGCGCGACCGCTGGCCAGCTTCGCCAGCCAGGTGTGTTTCTGTTCTTCGCTGCCGTAATTGAGGACCGGGCCGCAGCCCACCGAACTGTGCACGCTCATCAAGGTGCCGGTGGCCGCATCGGCCGCAGAGATTTCCTCAACAGCCAGGGCGTAAGCCACGTAATCGATATAGGTGCCGCCCCATTCTTCCGGGACCACCATACCCAGCAGGCCGAGGTCGCCCAGTTTGCTGACCAGCGCGTCGTCGATCCAGCCGGCCTTTTCCCAGGCTTGGGCATGGGGCGCGATTTCATTGCGGGCAAAGTCCCGCGCCATGTCGCGGATCATGACTTGTTCTTCACTCAGTTCAATATCGTGCATGACTCAGTTCTCCTGGCCGTTGAAGAATCCGTGTACCTGCTCGGCGTTCAAGGCCTGCACGCTGGGTGGATTCCATTGTGGCTTCTTGTCTTTATCAATGATCAGGGCGCGGACGCCTTCGATGAGATCGCCCCGTTCAAACCATTGGCGATCCAGGTGCAATTCCATGGCAAAGCATTTTTCCAGGGACAGATGCCGGCCGCGACGCAGCATTTCCAGGGTCACGGCCATGGCCAGCGGCGAGCGAGTCTCCATCAGCGTTGCCGTGGTCAAGGCCCAAGGGTGGCAGTCGGCGACGGTTACTTCGCGCAATTGTTCGATGATGCTCGGGATATCCGGCAGGGCAAAGAAATGGTCGATGGCCGGACGCAGCTTCTCCAGCGGCGGATCAGCCAGCAGCTGGCTCGCCAGCCCGGCCATGATGCCTTGCAGATCCTTGAGCGCGCTGGTGTGCCACGGCATCTGGTCGAGCTGTTGATCAAGTTCCGTGAGCGCATCGCTGGGCAGATACCAGTCGGCCAGGCCGCAATACAAGGCGTCGGCGGCAGCGATTTGTACGCCAGTGACGCCCAGGTAAGTGCCCAGTGCGCCAGGGATTCGCGACAGGAAATGACTGCCGCCCACATCCGGGAAATAACCGATGGCCACTTCCGGCATGCCCAGCCGGCTGCGTTCAGTCACCACCCGCAGATCAGCGCCTTGCACCAAACCCATGCCGCCGCCCAGGACGAAGCCGTCCATCAGCGCCAGCACCGGTTTGGGGTAATGGTGAAGGGTCAGATCCAGCGCGTACTCCTCTACGAAGAAGTCCTGATGCAACGTCTCACCGCTTTTAAAACTGTCATACAGCGAGCGAATGTCGCCACCGGCACAGAACGCCTTGTCACCGGCGCCACGCAGGACCACGGCGTACACCGCATCGTCTTCGGCCCAGCTGTCGAGCTGACGTTGCAGGCCGCGCACCATGTTCAGGTCAATGGCGTTAAGGCCGGCCGGGCGATTGAGGGTCAGATGCCCGATATGGTTGCGGACCTCGGCCAGCACGGTGTCCTGGGGGAAATCCTGCGGCTCAGGTACGCCAGTTACAACCTGTACAGTCATCTGCAAACTCCCTGTTCATTGTTGTTTTGGGTTCATATTTTAGGGCGGGCGGTCTGAGTAAGGACCGCCGATGCTACCAGTGCAAATTTGCCAAGCACAATCGGCATTCCTGCAAAACGCCAAGGCATTCATGCATGGGCCGACAGCGCGTGTCAGTCTTCGGTGCCCGGATCGGGTGGAATTTCACCATCCCGGCTGGTATCGATGCTGACCACCACCGACATGCCCGGGCGCAGATGTTCGGCAAGCGGCTGATTGGGCTCGACGATGATGCGCACCGGAATCCGCTGGGCAATCTTGACGAAGTTACCCGTGGCATTGTCCGCCGGCAGCAGGCTGAACTCCGAGCCGGTGGCGGGGGCGATACGTTGCACGCGACCGTTCATCTTCTGGTGATTCAGCGCATCGACACTGAACGTCACCGGCTGACCGAGACGTACGTCGGCCATCTGGGTTTCCTTCATATTGGCAATGATCCACAGCCGGTTCGGCACCAGTGCCATCAATTGCGCGCCGGAGTTCACGTAGGCACCCAGGCGCACGCCGATCTGCCCAAGCTGCCCGTCCCGAGGCGCGAGAATGCGTGTGTTGGTCAGGTCAATACGGGCCAGTTCAATGGCGGCTTCGGCATTGGCCACCGAAGCTTCCAACGAACCGCGATTGACGATCACGGTTTGCAAGTCTTCCCGGGCGATCTCCAGCACGGCTCTGGCCTCGGCGGTGGCGGCGGTCGCTTGAGCGTCGGCGGCCCGGGCAACATCCAGTTCGCTTTTCGATATGGAACCGTCGGTCACTAACGCCTGGCTGCGGCGCAAATCCGCCGAGGCCTTGCGCCCTTGCGCGATGCTGCTTTCCAAGGCTGCCTTGCGTTGCACGATAGTCGCTTCTGCGCTGCGGCGCTGTTGCAGATTATTGGCGAGTGCAGCTTTCTGGATGCCCAGTTGCGCCACGGCCTGATCCAGATGCTGGCGATAGATTCGGTCATCGAGCCGCACCAGCAAGTCGCCCTGCTTGACGAACTGGAAGTCCTGGACCGGCACTTCGTAGACGTAACCGCTCAACTGCGGGCCGATGATCGTGGTTTGCCCGCGCACCAGCGCGTTTTCGGTGCTTTCTATCGGACTGCCGAACGGCGGCAGTTGCCAGGCGTACAGCACAATCAGAATGCCGATCAGGGCAACGCTGCCGAAAATCACCGAGGAGACGATTCGGGTGCGCAATGAGCGTGGCTGGCTGGTCGCGGGTGCCGGCGCTGGAGGAGGTGGTGCGGAAGACGCGGGGGCCGGGTTGGCTGGCGTCGGCGTGGTCGGTTCGGTCATGAAGAGGTGGCGCCACTGGAAGTTACGGAAGTCGAAGCCACCGGCGCGGGAGACGCAGGTGTAATCGGTTGAGTCGTCATTTTCAGCCAGATCCCGCGTATCGAGATCCAGATCATGGTCAACACGGCAATCACGGCGATGAGCATGAACACGTCGTTATAGGCCAGTACGTTGGCTTCCCGGGTGGCGGCGGTCGCAATAGCGCGAATGCCTTGATTGGTGCGCGCCGAAGGATCGGCGATAGCGCCAGCATAGCTGGCGCCGGAGCTTTGCAAGCGTGCCTGCACCTGTGGATTGATCAGGGTCAGATGCTCCACGAGGATGCTTGAGTGAAATTTCTCCCGCACGATCTGGAAAGTGCCCAGCGCCGCCGAGCCGATCAGGCCGCCAATGTTCTGGGTGATCCCGAACAACACGGAAAAACTCACCATGTTGCGCGGGTTGGCAATGACCCCGCTGACCCCCAGGACCAAGGTCGGCCCAAGGAAAAACGTCCCCCCAAACGCCAGCAGGAACTGGCTGAGGTACATGTTCGATTGACGGGTCAGGTTGGTCGCGCCGCTGTCCATCCACGCGCCGGTCGCCATCATCGCCAGAGAAATGATCAGCGGCGTGAACAGATGCGCTGGATTGATCGTCCAGGCACTGACCGCCAGGCCCGCGACGCTGCCGAGCAACATCACCGCATAGAGGGTGTGCAACTGTTCGGAGCCCATGTTCAAGGCTTGAAGAAAACCTACCGCGCCGATGGATTGTTCCGACAGCACCACGCGAAACAGGATCACCGCCAGCGCCAGGCGCAGGATCTTGCCGCTGCCCAGCCAGCGGGTGATCAGCAACGGATTGCGCCGATTATGCTCGATGGCCAATCCCGCCATGATCAGCGCAATGGAGGCCGCTGTCGCAACGCCGATCCAGGTTTGCTCCAGCCACCAGTCGATGCGCCCCAGCGACAGCACCGCGCAGAGCAAGGCGAAGCCGGAGGAGAGCAGGCCAAAAGTCAGGAAGTCGAGTTTTTCAAACGCCTTGAAGCGATCACCCGGCGGTAACTTCAGAAGCAGGACGCAGCCCAGGGAAAGCAGGGCCATGCCCAGTTCAAACAGGTACAAGCCACGCCACTCGGCAATCTGCAGCAGATCTTCCGAGACCAGCCGCGCCATCGGTACTGCCAGCTGCGCCGTTCCCAGCCCAAGCACCAGGGCTTTCAAGCGCCATTTGGTCGGGAACGCCTGGATCATGTAATACAGGCCCAACGTGGACAGCGCTGCGCCGACCATGCCGTGCGCGGCCCTCACGGCAATCGCCGAGTTGATGTCATTGACGAACAGATGGCCGAATGTCACCAAGGCATACAGCACCAGGAACACTTCGGTGAAGGCCCGCAGACCGAATTGCTGACGAAACTTCACCAGCAGCAGGTTCATCGACACATTGGTCATGACGTACGCAGCGGGCAGCCAGGCAATCTCGGCCGTCGTTGCAGCGAGTGAGCCTTGGAGATAGGGAAGGTTGGCAACCACCAGGGCGTTACCCAGGCCGCCGGTCAGCGCAACAATGATGCCTACCAGCGCAAATGCCCAGCGCTTGCCGGTCGAATGCAGCGGCGTGGACGGCGAACCCGGCAGGGTAGGGCGCTCATGGGGCTCCCAGTCACGGGGCGCATACTTATTGCTCATGAATCGGCACAGCCTTGTGGGTGGTGAGCGCGCAGCAAACAGGTTGATACCGTCTTGACCCTGAATACATCCCGTACAGACTGTGTGAAAACTACTGCGCTCGGCAATACTGCGTTAAAAACAGGCGGAAAATGCTCATTTAGAACACCTAGACTCCGCTTTTCCGGCTGTTTTTGCCTTGTCTTGCCTTCGCTCGTGACGTTTTCACACAGTCTGCGTAGGACCTGCTTTAGCCGGGAGGAGGCCGGTACATTTTCAGCAGTTGCGTCGTCAGACCCTGCGCCCTCCCGGCTAAAGCCGGTCCTACGGATCCTGTGTGCAAGTCGGCACCTACAATAAGCCCGTCGAAAGGGGAAAGTATTCAAGTGATTGTGTGTTCCGATCCACAGTGCTGGTAAACGTTCCCTTTGGGCCGCGTCCCCGTTCGGATATACGGTTTGAACATTCCGCGCTCGTCGCACCTCAAACTCCCTGCCGCCGCTCATAAAGAAACATCAAGAAACGCTCTACGCCGCATTACCTGAACACACAGGTCGCGGCCACGCCGGAGATGAACACCAATGATCAGTCCCTCACGCGAGCCACGCCAAACCCCTGTCGCCAACGAACTGCTCAAACGCTATCAAAGCGTACGCAGCCGCACGCAAATTCTGGCGGCGCCGCTCAGTGCCGAAGACATGGTGGTGCAGTCGATGCCGGACGCCAGCCCGGCCAAATGGCACATGGCGCACACGACCTGGTTTTTCGAAACCTTCCTGCTCAGCGAGAACCTCCCAGGGTATGCGGCGTTCGATCCGACGTTCGCCTATCTCTTCAATTCCTATTACGAAGCCGTCGGCCCGCGCCACCCGCGCCCGCAGCGGGGGTTGATGACCCGGCCCGGCATCGATCAAGTGCTGGCTTATCGCAATTATGTCGATCAGCACATGAACAGGCTGCTGCAAAGCCCCTTGCCGGAAGCACTCGACAGCCTGATCGAACTGGGCCTGGCCCATGAAGAGCAACATCAGGAATTGCTGTTGATGGACATCCTGCACCTGTTCAGCACCTCGTCACTCAAGCCGGCCTACGATTCTGGCTGGCCCAAGGATGCTGCCGGGCGGCGCGGTCAATACAAGCCGCTCAAGGGCGGTCTGACCGAAATCGGCCATCAGGGCACGCAATTCGCCTTCGATAACGAAGGCCCGCGCCACACCACGTACCTGCAATCGTTCGAAATCAGCGATCGTCTGGTCACAAATGGCGAATGGCTGGCGTTCATGAAGGCGGGCGGCTACAGCCAGGCAGGCCTGTGGCTGTCGGAAGGCTGGACCGTGGTGCAGGAAAACGCCTGGAACGCGCCGCTCTATTGGCAGCACGACGAAACCCACGGCTGGCGGCGCATGAGTTTGCGCGGTCTGGAAACCATCGAACGTGATGCGCCGGTGACGCATATCAGCTACTACGAAGCTGCCGCCTACGCCCATTGGGCCGATGCGCGTTTGCCCACCGAGGCCGAATGGGAAGCTGCGGCGATAGCGGGGCTGCTGGAGCAAGTCGATGATGTCGCCTGGCAGTGGACGCAAAGTGCCTACAGCGCTTATCCCGGATTCCGTCCGGCAGCCAGCGCGGTGGGGGAATACAACGGCAAGTTCATGATCAGCCAGATGGTCTTGCGCGGCGGCGCCAGCGTCACTTCGCCCAATCATTCCCGGGCCACGTATCGCAACTTCTTTCATCCGGAAAAGCGCTGGGTCGTTTCCGGTCTGCGCCTGGCCCGTGACAGTCGCCAGCCGGGAGTGGTCAATCCCCATGACAGCGAATTTGCCCGCGACGTTATTGCCGGGCTGTCCTCGCCCGCAAAAAACCTCTCGCCGAAGTATTTCTACGATGCTGCCGGTTCAGAGTTGTTCGAAGCCATTTGCCATACCGCCGAATATTATCCGACTCGCGCTGAAACCCGTCTGTTGACCGACGTGGCTGCACAAGTGGCCGCGTCGATTCCCCAAGGCGCGGCATTGGTGGAGTTTGGCAGCGGCGCCAGCGAGAAAACCTGTTTGCTGCTGGACGCTGCGCCACACATCGCGGTCTATGTGCCGATTGATATCAGCGCCAATGCCCTGAACAAGGCGGCGCACCAGCTTCAAGCGAAATACCCGCACCTGACCGTGGCGCCGCAAATCGATGACTTCACCCGCGCCATGAAACTGCCCCGTGCTGCGGACGGCCTGACCCGGGTCGGTTTCTTCCCTGGTTCGACCATCGGCAACTTCACCCCGGAGCAATCGGTGAAATTCCTGCGTGCGGCGAAGACGTTGCTGGGGGAAAACGCCCATTTCATCGTCGGTGTCGATCTGGTCAAGGACGCTGCCACGCTGGTCGCGGCCTATGACGACGCGCAAGGTGTCACCGCGCGTTTCAACAAGAACCTGCTGACCCGCATCAATCGCGAGCTGGATGGCACGTTCCGGGTTGACGCGTTCGATCATCTGGCCGCCTGGAATGCTCAGGAGCAGCGCATGGAAATGCATCTGGTCAGCCGCGTCGAGCAAACCGCGACAGTTGCCGGCCAGGCCTTCCACTTCAACCCCGGCGAACGCTTGCACACGGAAAACTCCCACAAGTTCACCGTCGAGGCATTCACCGCCCTGGCCGAGCAAGCGGGCTGGACCGTGAGCGAACAATGGATCAGCGAGGCACCGCAAGTGGCGTTGTTCAACCTGAAGGCGTGAGGTAAACGGGCAAACAAAAGCCGGCGTGATTAAGCGCCGGCTTTTTATGCACAGGCTTGTGCTTAGAAGATGTGCATGAACACCCAATACAACGAGCCCGACAACAGGATCGCTGCGGGCAGCGTCAGCACCCAGGCCATCGCCAGGTTACGCAAGGTACGCAGTTGCAGGCCCGAGCCATTGGCGACCATGGAACCCGCCACGCCGGACGACAGCACGTGGGTCGTCGAAACCGGGAGCCCGTACATGTCGGCCGCGCCAATGGTGAACATGGCGACGATTTCCGCCGAGGCGCCCTGGGCGTAGGTCATGTGGGTCTTGCCGATTTTTTCGCCGACGGTGATGACGATGCGCCGCCAGCCCACCAGGGTTCCCAGGCCAAGGGCGATGGCCACGGCGATTTTCACCCAGGTTGGAATGAAGCGGGTGGCGCTGTCGATCTGGTCCTTGAACAGCTTGAGCTTGTCCTGAGTATCGGTATCGAAACTGCCGACCTTGTTTTTCTCCATCAGGCGGATGGTTTCCGACGTCAGGTACATGTCGTTGCGCACGTTGGCCACTGCTTCGGCGGGCACGGCTGACAGCGAGCCGTAGCTCTTGACCTGAATGCCGATCTTGCCAGCCATGACCGCCAGCGCCGGGATCAGCTCGGGCGTGGCTTGTTTGCTGACCAGGTAGGCCGACAAGGTCTGGCGCGGATCAGCCGGAGCAGGGGCGGGGACGCTGCGGCTCAAGGCTTGCTGAGTCACTTCGGCGACAGCAGCGAATTGAATCGACTGGTCAGCGGGCATGGTGCGGTTCAGGGCATAAGCCATCGGCAGGGTGCCGACCAGAATCAGCATGATCAGGCCCATGCCTTTCTGTCCGTCATTGGAACCGTGGGCGAATGACACGCCGGTGCAGGTGATGATCAGCATGCCGCGAATCCACCATGGTGGTGGCGAATTGCCCTTTGGCGCTTTGTACAGCGCCCGATTCTTGATGAACAGGCGCATGGCGAGCAGCAACAATGCCGCGCAGCCAAAGCCGACCAGCGGCGAGAGCAGCAGCGAGTAGCCGATCTTGGTCGCCTGGGACCAATCCACGCCACTGGTGCCGTCGCGGCCGTGCATCAAGGCATTGGCCACACCGACCCCGATGATCGAGCCGATCAACGTGTGCGAGGAAGAAGCCGGCAAGCCCAGCCACCAAGTGCCGAGGTTCCAGATGATGGCCGCGATCAGCAGGGCGAAGATCATCGCGAAACCGGCGCTGGAGCCGACTTGCAGGATCAATTCCACCGGCAGCAGCGCAATGATGCCGAACGCCACTGCACCGCTGGAAAACAGCACACCGAGAAAGTTGAACAACCCTGACCAGGCCACCGCGAAGTTTGGCGGCAAGGAATGGGTATAGATCACCGTGGCCACCGCGTTGGCGGTGTCATGGAAACCGTTGACGAACTCAAACCCAAGCGCAATCACCAGCGCCACGCCGAGCAGCAGGAACGGGGTCCAGGTGGTGACCACCGTGCCCATGTCATCCACGTCTTGTTTCAGGCTGTAGGCGGTGAACAACAGGCCCATGGCGAGGATGAGGAAGAACAGCCCCATCGTGAGTTTGCCGGGCTTGCGGGAGAACTGCGGTCGTGAATCGTCGGCGTGTCTGATTGAGTCCGGGGCCAGTGTGCTGGAAACCATGGTGCGCAATCCTGTGGGAAAGGGATGGCACCCATGTTCATTACAAAATGTTACAGCGTTGCGACACAAGTCAACGATGTGACAATTAGTCCGGCTTTTCAGATGTCCGGTGTGGAAACTCGGCTTTGTGGGACCGGGTTTCGCGTTGGCGTTCTACGCCTGATCCCGATTCTTGCGAAACGCCCAGCGCCCGGCGATCAGCGTAAAAGTCGCCACCAGCGCGACCAGCACCCAGAAACCCTCGGGATCGGAAGCCAGTGGAATGCCCCCGACGTTCATGCCGAAGAAACCGGCGACGATGTTGATCGGCAGCGCCAGCACCGTGACCACGGTCAGGGTGAACAGGGTGCGGCTGCTTTGTTCGTTGAGGTTGGCGGCGATTTCTTCCTGTAACAGCTTGATGCGTTCACCCAGTGCCGTCAGGTCGCTGATCACCAGCGCTGACTCTTCGGTGGATTGCCGCAGCTCTTGCACATCGTCTTCCTGCAACCAGTACGGCGGCCGATGCAGCAGACGCATCAATGAGCCGGGCTCCAGCGCCAGCAGCCGCTGCAGACGGACCAATACCCGGCGCATGGCACCCAGTTCCGAACGGTTATTGCTCAGACGTTGCGACAGCAACTGATCTTCGATCTTGTCCACGCTGACGCTGGTCTTGCGCAGAAACTGAGTCAGCACTTCGCCCTGATCGCGCAGCAAATGCGCCAGCAACTCCACGGGCGAGCGAAACTGTTCGCCACGTTTGACTGACGAACGCAGCTTGTCTACCGAACGCAACGGCAATTGTCGCGCGGTGATCAGCAGTTGTCGGTGGGTGCAGACCCACAGGGTGGAGATGTCCGTGGACACCAGATTGAAGTCGAACACCACGTCGTTGACCACCGCCAGCAGGGCTGAGTCCACATGCTCAATGCGTGTCGAGCGCGAACCTTCGTGCAGCGCCTCGAAGAATTCTTCCGGCAACTCCAGGTGGGTTTTCATCCAGCGCTCGCAACCGGCATGCGCCAGATTCAGGTGCAGCCAGAGAAATTCTTCCGGGTCTTCGGGCGTGCGCAGGCAACTCAAGGCGGCGGTCGAGCCGATTTCCTCACCGACGCCACCGGGACGAAAACGAAAACCATAGAGCAGGCCGAACAGGTCGGAATCCTGGTTTTTTTGCACAATGCTCTGGCTCATGGTTGCTCGCAGGTCTTGATACGCCCGGTCCGTGACAAATGGACGAAGGGCGCATCATGACAAGCGTTTATTTCAGTTTTGTTGCGGTTTGTGACGGATTGTTTCGTATCAAACCATTGCCAAACGCTGCTTGCGGGTGGGCGCAGGCCAGGCTCGATCAAGGTCGGCGATATCTTCCGGGGTGAGCCTCAGCTCTGCGGCGGCGAGGTTGAGGCGCAGGTGTTCGGGATTAACCGCCTTGGGAATGGCAATCATGTTGTCCTGACGCAAGACCCAGGCGAGGCTGATCTGCGCCGGCGTTGCGTTGTGACGGGCGGCGACCGCCTGCAACGCCGGGTGATGGAGAAGGTTACCTGCCTGACCGATCGGGCAATACGCCATGGTTGGCATGCGCCGGATCTCGGCCCAGGGCAGCAGATCGAACTCGATGCCGCGCTCTTCCGGGTTGTACAACACCTGATTGGTCGCGCAGTCCGGGTTGTTCAGCTCCAGCATGTCCGGCACATCGAAATTCGACACGCCCCAACGGCCGATCTTGCCGGCCTCACGCAGGCGTTCGAACGCTTCAACGGTTTCTTCCAGTGGATACTGGCCGGGCCAGTGCAGCAGGTACAGATCGATAAAGTCAGTGTTCAGTCGTTTCAGGCTGCGCTCGCAAGCAGCGGGCACGCCCGTGCGGCTGGCGTTATGCGGGTAGACCTTGCTGACCACGAACACTTTGTCCCGCTGCCCGGCGATGGCTGCGCCCACCACTTGTTCGGCGGCGCCATCGGCATACATTTCGGCGGTGTCGATCAGGGTCATGCCCAGCTCGATCCCTTGGCACAGCGCGGCAATTTCCACGGAGCGCTGACGCGGGTCTTCACCCATGTGCCAAGTCCCCTGACCCAAGACCGGTACGGTCTGCCCCGCGAGTTCAAGCGTACGCATGGGAACCCCTGCAATTGGATGAATGATGAGGAGTGTGGCAGTGAAATGGGCAAAGGGTTCCCGGTACGGCGTTATTTCCCCGCCACCTTGCCGGCATTCTCCCAGCCGCCGCCCAACGCCAGGAACAGATCGATTTGCCCCATGGCAACTTGCGTATTGGCCATGGCCAGTTGGGCGCGGACGTCGGTGTAGGTGCGGGTGGCTTGCAGGTCGGCGAGGAAGGATTCGCGACCGGCCTGGAAGAAACGGTGGGTCTGGTCGGCGGCCTGTCTGGCGGATTGTTCGGCATCGGCCAGAGCGTCACGGCGTTCCAGCAAGGCGGTGTATTGCGCCAGGCCGGTCTGGGTTTCGCGGATGGCATTGAGCACCACGCCGTCGAAGCGGGCCAGTGCCGCCTGGGTCGAGGCTTCAGCCTGATGAATTCGCGCGCGGGAGCCGTTGGACGGGATGGTCCAGTTCAGCAGCGGACCGAAGCCCCAGCGATTGGTGGCGGGTTTGCCGAGGTTTTCCAGCAGGCCCACGGTGCCGACCGTCGCGCCGATGCTGATGTCCGGATACAACTCGCCGGTTGCCACGCCAATTTCCGCAGTGGCTGCGGCAAGGCGACGTTCGGCCTGGCGCACATCGGGGCGACGCTTGAGCAACGCGGCGCCATCGCCCACCGGCATCACTTGTGCGATATGCGGCAACTCGTTGCAGGTCGCCACGCCAGTCGGCAGCTGGTTCAACGGCTTGGCGAGCAGCATCGACAGGCGAAACAGCCCGGCCTGGCGCAGCGCTTCGTAACGCGGCAGCTCGGCGCGCAAGGATTTGAACTGGGTTTGCGAGCGGGTGACCTGGGTTTCATCGCCTCGGCCCGCATCACGCAAGCGCTGCGTCAGGGTCACGCCTTGCTGTTGCAGATCGAGGGATTCCAGGGCGATGTCGTGTTCTTCGTTGGCGGCGCACACCTGGGTATAGGCGCGCACCACATCGGCAACCAGAGTGATACGCGCGGTATCGGCGGCGGCCTGAGTCGCGTCGACATTGGCTTTTGCCGCTTCGATGCCGCGTTGCAAAGTGCCGAACAGATCGAATTGATACGAGGTGGTAATCCCGACGTTACCGACATTGGCCACGGGCACTTTGTCCGCCAGGAGAAAGGCTTCGCCGGATTCCTGAAGACGTTCCGCACCGAGCTTCACGCCGCTGTTGAAGCCACCGGCGGCCTGCGCCTCGGCAGTCTGATAGCGGGCGCGTTGCAGGTTGGCGGCGGCGATGCGCAGGTCGGTGTTGGAGGCCATGGCCTGTTGCACCAACTGATCGAGGCGCGGGTCCTGATACAACCGCCACCAGTCGGCAGGCACCGGCGCGGAAATCGTGTTGACCGATTCACCCGCCAGTTCGCCCTGCAAATCCGCACGATTGACGGCGGCGTCTGCGGGCAGCTTGTAATCCGGGCCGACGACCTGACACGCCGACAACAGCAAGCCAAGCCCGACCGTCGTCAGGCGCGTGAGGTGTTTCATTGCGCGGGCTCCTGGGTGGCTTGTGTCTGCGCGTCGTCGATGATCGACACCGTGGCGGTGCGCCCGGCGATCATGCGGAAGTCCGCCGGCACTTCATCAAAGGCGATGCGCACCGGAATCCGCTGCGCCAGACGCACCCAGCTGAACGCCGGGTTGACGTTGGGCAGCAGGTTCGAGCCGCTGCTGCGGTCGCGGTCTTCGATACCGGCGACGATGCTCACCACATGGCCGCGCAGCCGGGCGTTGTCGCCGATCACGCGGATATCCACGCCTTGGCCGATATGAATGCCGTCGAGTTTGGTTTCTTCGAAATAGCCGTCGATGTGAAAGGACGTGCCGTCCACCACCGACAGCACGGCGCGGCCTGCGGTGACGAATTCATGGGCGCGGGGCGCACGGTCGTTGAGGTAACCGTCAACCGGGCTGCGGATCACCGAGCGATCCAGGTTCAGCTGTGCGGCGTCCACGGCCACTTGCGACTCGTTGAGCGCGGACAAGGCGCGGGTTTCCCGGGACTGGCTTTCTTCCAGTTGTTCGCGGGCCACCAGATTGCCCAGGCCACGGTTACGTTTGTTTTCGCGACGGGCCTGCTCGTAGGTTTCCTGGCGTTCGGCGACCGTTGCCTGCGCCTGGCGCAAGGCCAGGCGGAAGCGGTCCTGATCGATGGTGAACAGCACCTGGCCCTTGGTTACCGACTGGTTATCGCTCACATCGACTTTCTGGATCAACCCGGAAACGTCCGGGGCGATCTGGATGATGTCGGCGCGGATATGCCCGTCGCGGGTCCACGGTGCATACATGTAATATATGACCATGCGCCAGACCACGATGGCGGCGAAGACCACAACGAGCAAAGTCAGGACCACACGGCCCAAAGTCAGCAGAGGTTTTTTCATTTCATCAGGTATCGACTGAGAGTATCCACGGCGCCGAGGAGCAAAGCGTATAGACCTACGTTGAACAATGCCCGGTGCCAGACCAGGCGGTAAAAGTGGACACGCGACAACCCAGCGTGGACCACCAGAAACAGCAAATACGTGATGCCCATCAGCGCCAGAAAGGTGGGGATGAACACCCCGCTGATGTCCAGATCACCGATCATAGAGGTGCTCCGTCAATGCCATAGGGCGGTTGTTCTTCGGTTTCCGCCGCCGGGTGGACGATCTCGACACCGGGCAACAGTGCCAGGCGCAAGCCGCTCAAGGCGTGCAGCAGGTGAGGGCGGGCCGGTTCATCGCCCATGCCTTCAGCGCTCAAGGCGCGGCGGGCGCGGTCCATGGTCATCAGCAGGCCTTTGGGGGCCGGCAGTCGTTCGCGTGCATTCAGGCAGGCCTGAAAATAACCGCCCACTTCATCCACCACTTGCCGCACCAGCATTTGCTGGCCGGCATGAACCCGCGGTAACCAGGCCAGCAGATCCAGCAGGTTCAACGCCACGCGCAGTTCGCGCAGGGCAATGCCGGTGTCCTGCGCGGTCAGGGTCAGGCGCGGCAAATGCTGCATCAGCCGATCAAGCATTTGGGCGCCCATGGTGCGGTGCTCGGCCAAGGTCGCCGGTTCGGTCAGCGCCACGATGTCGCGCCAGCTAAAGCGGGTCAGGCGTTTGGCTGCCAGTTCGACACCGAATGGCCGCACCACCAGAGTCCAGACAAAGGCAAACAACAGCCCCACGGGACCGGCCAGGTTGGAATTGACGAAGTTCAGGAAGTCCGCGTCGTAGGCGCTTTGAATGCTGATGAATGACGAGGTGTTGACGATGGTCAGCAGCGTCCCGAGGTAGAAGCGCGGCTGTACGGTGAGCGTGCCGACGCAAATGAACGGCACGGCAAACGCCAACACCAGCATCGGGAAATCATGCAGGTTGGGCAGGACCAAGAACAGATACAGGCTGGCAAATACCACCGAGAGCAGGGTCCAGAAGAAGAACCGGTAGATCTGCGGCGCCGGATCGTCCATCGCCGCGAAAAAGCTGCAGGATACCGCCGCCAGTGCGACCGCCGCCGCGCCGTCGGGCCAACCCAGCAGAATCCACAGCACCGAGGCGACGATGATCGCCAGAACCGTCGACGTCACCGAATAGAGCATCAGCCCGCGATCCAGGAACGGCGTGATTCGCCCCAGCCGCCAATGGCGATAGACCGCGCGCCATGGCGTCTGGTCGTCGGTCTTGATCGCGTGTTGCAGCGTGCGGCAGTCCTGCCACAAATCGATCCATTCGCCCAGACGGAACAGCGCGTTGGACAGCAGCAACTGACGTCGGTCGTCCAGCTGCGCAGCGGTGGGCTGCAGGCGCTCAAGTTCCCGGTGCAAGGCTTGCCACTGCTCAAACTGCAAACCGCTGGCGGTGTTGTCCAGCCAGGCGCGGGTGTCGATCAGCAGCGGCGCAAGATTGGCGACCAGTTCAGGGGTGCGACGGTCCAGTGCCCACAAGGCATCGTCCAGGGCGTCGATCACCGGCAGCAAATGGATCATCCGCCCGCGCAGTTCCTTGGCATTTCGCACGGTCTGGCTGCGCGCGCCTTCATGGGGCAATTGACCGATCATCAGCTCCAGGCTGTTGAAGGTGGCGACCATGGAGCCGCGCAAGGCGCCGACTTCTTCGGCATTGACCATGCGGGCCAGGAAGCGATCACTGTAGGCCGAGGCATCGCTGAACCATTTGTCCGCCGCGCCCTGCATGACCGGCGCCAGGCGGCGCGGCCAGAACATGCTGCCCACTACCGCCGCGCAAACGATGCCGAGGAAAATTTCTTCGGTACGCGATACGGCGATTTCAAACACCGCTTGCGGGTTATCCACCACCGGAAAGGAAATCAGCGGCAGGGTATAGCCGGCCAACATCAGGGCGTAGCTGTTGGCGGTACGCAAATGCAGGGACAGGAACAGCAGCGTGCCGGTCCACAGCGCGATGACCACCGCCAGCAGAATGGGCGTCTGCACAAACATCGGCACCAGAAACACCGCCGCCGCTGCGCCAGCCAGAGTGCCTAGTGCGCGGTACAGCGCTTTGGAACTGGTCGGGCCGACAAACGGGCTGGAGACGATATACACCGTGGCCATCGCCCAATACGGCCGAGGCATTTCCATCAACAGAGCGATGTACAACGCCAGCATCGAAGCGCCGAAAGTGCGCACGCCGTAAAACCAGTCGCGCGCCGGGGGAACGCCCGCAAAGAAATCTTTCAAACTGGCCCCGCTGTGTCCGGATGCGCTGCGTCGGCAAAGGCTTTGAAGACGCGCAATGTGGCGTCGAGATCTTCGCGAGCGACGTTTTTCAGCACGTCGCGGCGCAGGCGAATCAATTCTTCTTCGATGGCCAGGGACAAGGTTCGGCCGCTTTCGGTCAGGCTCAAGGCTTTGGCGCGGCGGTCATTCGGGTCTTCGGTGCGGCAGACGATTCCGGCGCTGCACAACTGATCCAGCAGGCGCACCAGCGTCGGACTTTCCATGCCCGCAGCGTGGGCGACGGTGACCTGATTCACGCCATCGCCCAAGCGCAGGATCATCAGCAAAGGGCCAGCGCAGGCTTCGGACACGCCGTAGGTGACCAGCGTGTTCTGGCAGATTCGCCGCCACTGGCGAGACGCAGCGACTATGCCGCTGCTGATATTCATCTGCAGTGAGTCAAGGGACATGAGATGGACCGGATTGAAATAGTTAGGGTTGATATTGTTCGTAGGAACATTATTAGCTTGCTAACTATTAATATCCTGTAACAAGGAGTTACAGTCAACCCCGAAGTGCCGGGTGGTGGGAGTTTTTTGGAGAGGATGGCGCAGGTTGACCGGAAGGAATTCATTCGCGAGGCTATATTCTGGCTACTCGTTTGAGGGCGTTCGCCAGGCTTTATCTCAGTCGATAAGCGTGCCACCTGAAAATCCGATTCGCGGGCAAGCCTCGCTCCAACGAGACGGCGCGGTCCTGTTGGAGCGAGGCTTGCCCGCGAAGAACGATGACGCGGCGGGTCTGGTCCAGTTATACGCTCGGCACGTACGCAAATTGTCAGGCCGTTGCAGTCTGATGAATCGGCAACATGACCTTGAACGCGGTACCCACACCCACTTCGCTGTGCACGGTGATATGCCCGCCGTGTTTGTTCACGATGCCGTACGACAGCGACAGGCCAAGACCGGTGCCCTGGCCGACGGGTTTGGTGGTGAAGAAGGGATCGAAAATGCGCTGCAGCGATTCCGGGGCAATGCCCGAACCGTTGTCAGCCACTTCCAGCCACACTTGATCATCCTCCACGCCGCTGCGGATGGTGATCTTGCCGCGTTGTGTGCCCATCGCCTGGGCGGCGTTGACCACCAGGTTCATGACCACCTGATTGATTTGCGAGGGCAGGCATTCGATTTCCGGAAGGTCGCCGTATTCCTTGATCACGTCAGCCTTGTATTTCAATTCGTTGGCGGCGATGTTCAGGGTCGAATCGATGCCGTCATGCACGTTCGCCCACTGCCATTGTTCACTGGAATCCACCCGTGAGAACGCCTTCAGGTCCTTGACGATTTTTCCGGCGCGGCTGATACCTTCCTTGGACTCCGCGATCAACACGGGAATGTCTTCCAGCAGGTAATCCAGTTCCACCTGCTCACGAAGGGCCGCCAACTGCTGTTCAGTCGGTCCCGGCGGCATCGCTTTTTCCGCCAGGCGATAGGCGTCGAGCATTTCCTGGAGTTTGCTGAAGTAGCCTTCCAGGGTGCCCAGATTGGAGGAAATAAAGCCGATGGGATTGTTGATTTCATGGGCGACACCTGCCGCCAGCTGGCCCAGTGAGGCGAGTTTTTCCGATTGCACCAGTTGGCTTTCCAGCAGTTTTCGCTCGTCGATTTCCCGCCGCAGGGCTTCGCTGGTCTGGGTCAGTTCAGCGGTGCGTTGTTCGACCAGGTTCTCCAGCGAGTCCATCTGTACCGAAGCGCGCTCGGCCATCTCCCATTTGTTGGTCAGGGTGTTGGCCAGTTGCTGGACTTCGATGTTGTCGAAAGGTTTTTTCAGAATCAGCAGGCGGTCATGGCCCTGTAACCGGTCCAACAAATCGTCCCAGGAATAATCGGTGTAAGCGGTGCACACCACGATTTGCAGGCGCGGGTCCGCCACCCACAAATGTTCGATGGTCATGGCGCCGTCCCAGCCCTGGGGCATGCGCATGTCGACGAACGCCAGGGCGTAGGGAAGATTCTGCGCCAGCGCCTCGTTGACCTTGGCCAATCCTTCCTCGCCGCCGTACGCGGAGTCCAGCGAGAACGGTTTGCCGACGACCGGAATCTCGTTGCCGAACAAGGCCGCTTCCATCAGGTCCAGTTCCTCATTGGATACGTCGGAGGGCGTGAGGATCTTGCGGAAATCTTCATGAATGGACGGGGTGTCGTCGATCAGAAGGATGCGTCGGTTAGTGAGACTTTTCATTGCGCACCTGCGGCAGGCTTGAATGGGAGATCCAGGGTGAACGAGGCACCTTTGCCGGGGCCGTCGCTTTGGGCCGTCAATTGCCCGTTCATCTCAACTGCAGCCAGGGCACAGCTGTGCAGTCCGAAACCATGGCCCTCCTTGCGCGTGGTGAATCCGTGAACAAACAGACGCGGCAGGTTTTCCGGCGAGATACCTTCGCCTTCGTCCTTGACGCAGATGCGCAGCGTCGTGCCCCCGACAATGTTCACCGCCAGGGTGATCTTGCGTGCCGCGTTGTCGGTCTGGGACATGGCGTATTTGGCGTTGCTGATCAGGTTGATCATGATCAGCAGGATCCGGTGTTTGTCGCCCAGTATTTCCGGCACGCTGCCGTATTCACGTACCACGGCGACACTGTGCCGGGTCAAGGCGCCGGAGTTCATGTGCAGGGCGTCCTCCAGCAAGGCGGTGATGCTCAGCGTTTCGACGAGGTCGGCGGCGCCGGCATAGGACTGCTGTGTCGCGACGATTTCCTTGATGTGGTCCACGCTTTTGGTCAACCGCTCCAGCTCCTCGGCGATGCTCTGTTGTTCCATATCCAGGCTGATCACCAACTGATTCAGGTAACCGGGCAGCAGCCTGCCTTTGTCGTCCAGGGTCATGAAATTGCCAAGGTCTGCCGCATGCTCGTTCATCATCGCCACGGCCTTGGACAAGCCACGGGCCTTGCTGTCGCGAACCCGGCGGGTCACCAGTTCTGCGGAAATGTTCACGCTGTTAAGCACGTTGCCGACGTTATGCAGCACGTTGGTGGCGATTTCCGCCATCCCGGCCTGACGCGCCGTGTCCATCAGTTCGGTCTGTGCATTCCTGAGTTCGCAGGTGCGCTCCTCGACTCGTCGCTCCAGGCTCGCATTGGCTTCCTGCAAGGCTCTATTGACGTCGTTGATCACTTTGTAGCTGCGCACCAGACGATGCAGCAGATAAAACAGCAGCAGCGCCATCACCGCCGAAAGGATGATCAGGTACAGGTGGTGCTGCTGCTCTTTTTCCACGGCCTGTTGTTGGTGAACGTTGAGCATCTGGTTAATCGCATCCAGGCGTTCCGACACAGGCACCGCCGCTATGCGGCCCAAAAGGTCATTGACGAAAGGCTGTTCCCGCTGGATCAGGTTGATGTGATTGAGCAGGATGCTGATCGAGGCGCCGAGCGGTGCTGGCAGCAAATCACTGGCCGCACGCACCCGATTGATCCCCACTTCGATCTCGGCAGACTTGTCAGACGTTGCCGACTGGGCGAACTCCAGACCGGTCAGCAGCAGGTCATAAATGTTGGTTGCGGTGTTCTGCAGCAGGACGGGATCTTCAACCCGTGCCAGCTGAAACTGAATGTCATCCGCCGCCGAGGGCAAAAATGCCAGGGAGTTGCGCAGCACCGCGTCGTGGGACTTGAACTGTTCCACCAGCTCCGTCTTCAGGTCCAGGGCCTCCAGGTACGCGTCGCGATGGGCTGTCCATTCGTCGGTCTGTTGGCCGGGGTCAAGGTGCAGCATCGTTTCGAAACGGGACCCCAGGCGCTTCATTTCCGTCAGGGGCGCGACCAGCAGGTCGTAGTCCTGGGTGACGCCCATCCGCGACTTGAGGATTTCCGTTTCCCAATGCGCATCCAGCTGTTTGAGCTGGCGTATCACGTCCCGGGATTCGAAGTAGGTCGAGGTCTCGTGGGCGATCGAATTGAAGTATAAAAACACCAGACCCGAGGCGATGCTCAGGGTTATGGCACCCAACAGCGAGGTTTTCGAGCGTCGGGACATGTTCATAGGGGTTTACCTGCCAGCTCACCGGTCAGGGTTTTCAGAAACTGCACAATCAGCGATTTATCCTGCTCGGTCGGGATGCGGCCCAATTGATAGGTGAACATCACCTCGACGGCCTGTTCCAGGGTAGCGGCCGATCCGTCGTGAAAATAAGGCGCGGTGATCGCGACGTTGCGCAGGCTGGGCACCTTGAATACGTTGCGGTCGGCCTCGTTGCCGGTCACGAGAAAGCGGCCCTGATCAGCGTCGGTGACGTTGCCCCTGACCTTGAAGTAATCGCCCATGACTCCGAATTTCTGAAACATGTTGCCACCGATGTTGATCCCCTGATGACAGGCAATGCAGCCGTATTGCTTGAAGCGCTGATAGCCGTACTTTTCCTCCACCGTGAGGATGTCCGTGTCACCTTTGAGGTAACGATCGAAGCGCGAGTTGGGGGTGATCAGGGTGCGCTCATAGCTTTGCAGCGCTTGCTGGATATTGGCGATGGTGACGCCGTCGGTGTAGGCGGCGGCAAAGGCTGTCCGGTAATGACTGTCGCCGGACAGCAGGGTGCTGACGTGTTCCCAGGAACTGCCCATTTCCAGGGGGCTTTGCACCACTTCATGGATCTGTGCCGTCAGGGATTCGGCGCGACCGTTCCAGAACTGTTTGAAATTCAGCGCCGCGTTGAACACCGTCGGCGTATTGATCGGCAACGTGCCGCCTTGAAAGCCAATCGACAGCGGTTTGTCGTCGGCGCCGCCATGGTCCAGGCGATGGCAACTGGCGCAGGAAAGCGTGCCATTGGCTGAAAGGCGTACTTCATTGAACAGCTGGCGGCCCAGTTCGACCTGCTGCGGGTCTTGCACCACAACATCAGGCAACGGCTGGAGCGGTTCATCCAAGGGTTGTGCGACACTGGCGGTCGCTACGCCCAGAATCAGAGCGAGGACAACAATCAATCCATATGAAGGCATCTATAGCGTCCTGTGCCAATGGAGTGGAGCTTGCGCAAAGCGGTGCAGACGGGGCAGAGCGCCGGACCGATAACTGTATTTCGGCTGCCGCAGGATTTTAATGAGCCAGCCAGACGAATATAAATGCCCTTCCCCAAGCTCATGGACTAACGCATTATCTGCGGTAGCGATGGAACTTAACGCGCACAAATAAATGCTAATCAAGGTGTCGACATGGACGAACAAGCTGGTTCCGAGGTTGAATTCAAGCCCAATGTGTTGCTGGTAGACGACGAGGAGCTGATTCTCAGCAGCCTGCGTCGCTTACTGCGCTCTCACGGCTACAACCTGTTCCTTGCCGATAGCGGGGCCAAGGCGCTGGAAATCATGGCGCAGCAGCATATTGATCTGGTAATGAGCGATGCGCGCATGCCGAACATGGACGGCGCGACGCTGCTGGCCGAGATCAACAAACGTTACCCCTCGACCATGCGCATCCTGCTTACCGGCTTCGCCGACGTGGACATGATTGCCAAGGCCATCAACGAAGGCCGAATTCATAGCTACATCAGCAAGCCCTGGAACGATGAAGAGATGCTGCTGACCCTGCGCCAGTTGTTTGCGCATCAGCATTCGGAACGGGAGCGGGTGCGGCTTGAGAAGCTCACCAAGGTGCAGAACGAAGCCCTGCAGTCGATGAATATCACCTTGGAAAACCGGGTTGCGGCGCGTACTTCAGAGCTGCAACAGACTGCCGACATGCTCGATCTGGCCTACGACGAACTCAAGCGCAGCTACGCGACCAGCACCGAGGTGTTCTCGGTGCTGCTCAACCAGCGTCTGCCGCACGATAAACAAACCAATCGGCAGATCATCGATCTGGTCCGCACGTACGCCCAGGTCCATCCCATGGATGAAGCCAGCCAGCGTGACTTGTGCATGGCGGCGGCGCTGCACAACATCGGCAAGTTGAGCTGGACCGACAGCATGATGAGTGCGCCGGCGGACTTGCTCAATCACACTGAGCGCGACCGCTATCGTGGCTATCCGAAGAAAAGTGAATCGGTGCTGATGACGCTGGAGCCGATGCAGGATGCGGCGCGGCTGATTCTTCACCACCAGGAGCGCTGGGACGGCACCGGTTTTCCCGACCATCTCAAGGGCGAGGCCATTCCGTTCGGTTCGCGCCTGCTCAAGCTCGCCGTGGATTTCATCGAACTGCAGCATGGCTTGATCCTTGAGCGGCAGATGAACAGCGACGAAGCCCTGACCTTCATCCGCAAATACAGCGGGCGGCTGTACGATCCAGGCTTGCTGGAGGACTTCATCAAGGTCTGCGCGATCTACCAGAGCGACGTGACCCTGGGCGACCCGCTGGTCAAGGGCTTCACCACCCGCGAGCTGGAGGCGGGGATGGCGCTGGCACGCAACCTGAGCGCCGACAACGGCATGCTGTTGCTCAACGCTGGCAAAGTGCTCAGCGAGCAACTGATCCAGAAGCTGATTGCGTTCGAGGCCATGGAAGCCAGCAAGTACACGGTTTTCGTGCGTCTGGAAGCGCCGGTTCTCGCAGACTAGGCTCTGCGAACGGCGCTTGAGCCGTCAGCCTGTGCCTCATTGGTGCGCAGGCTGACTGTAAAAATTTAAAAAAGTGCCTCTCCTGGGCTAAAAAATACGACCGTTCGTCGCAATCCCCGCAAAAAATACCCCTCAAAAAATGTATCAGCGCCGCTACCACAGCAAAAAACTGACGCGCGGCCCCGGCTTAGAGGCCTCGTGGGCTCACAACTGCCATTCAAATGAAGCTGTACAAGTTCCGACTCAAATACTGGCCAAATAATAGCCTTTGCGATTGGGTGCTGTTTTATTGACGCCAATACTCTGTCGTGGGCGCTATTTAAAGCGAAGAACCTGCCGATACTCCGAGACGAAGCCAATGGGCAGCAAAAGCCCGATATAGACACTTTGTCGGTGCGCCAGCGCACCTCGTGAGTACGCAATGATCGATCTCGCCATGTGGAACCTGTCTGTACCGGTAGGCACTCCTGCCGCCACGATTGAGACGCCCAAACTGCTGGGCGGTTATCAGGATGGCTTTTTCCGTTCGGGCGACACCCTGTTTTTCTGGGCACCGGTCACGGGCTCACGCACTGAAAACGCCGTCTATCCCAGAACCGAGTTGCGCGAGACCAAGGCTGATGGCAGCGTAAACAACTGGGCGTACTCGCAGGCGGACAATTTTCTCAGGGCCGCGCTGATGGTCAATCAGGTGCCTTCGACGGGCAAGATCGTGATCGGGCAGATCCATTGCTACCAGAGCACGGAGCCGCTGCTCAAGGTTGAATATCAGTACAAGGAAAAACTCCAGACCGGCAACATCGTCGCCAAATTCCGCCGCAGCCCGGATGCGGAAATCGAAGTCATCACCATTGCCCAGGGCATCCCGCTGAATCAACGCTTCAGCTATAGCATCCACTTGACTCCGGCTGGCAACCTGACGGTCAATGCCTCGGACTTTGTCTGGAGCGCCAAACTTGATGCGACCTGGAGCACCAAACTGCTGTATTTCAAGGCAGGGGTTTATACCCAGGACAACACCGGCTATGCCAGCGAAGGCGGCGCGGCGACGTTCTACAAGCTGACGATCAATCACGACAAGAAGGCGTGATTGGTCCGGCGCGAAAAACACCGGCACCGTTGGAGCGAGGCTGAACCTGTGGGAGCCGAGCTTGCTCGCGAAGAACGATGACGCGGTGCATCTGGGCCACCGAGTCGGCTGAATCGCGGGCAAGCCTCGCTCCAACGGACGCTGAACCTGTGGGAGCCGAGCTTGCTCGCGAAGAACGATGACGCGGTGCATCTGGGCCACCGAGTCGGCTGAATCGCGGGCAAGCCTCGCTCCAACGGACGCTGAACCTGTGGGAGCCGAGCTTGCTCGCGAAGAACGATGACGCGGTGGGTCTGGGCCACCGAGTCGGCTGAATCGCGGGCAAGCCTCGCTCCAACGGACGCTGAACCTGTGGGAGCCGAGCTTGCTCGCGAAGAACGATGACGCGGTACATCTGGGCCACCGAGTCGGCTGAATCGCGGGCAAGCCTCGCTCCAACGGACGCTGAACCTGTGGGCCGAGCTTGCTCGCGAAGAACGATGACGCGGTGCATCTGGGCCACCGAGTCGGCTGAATCGCGGGCAAGCCTCGCTCCAGCGGGGTCAGTGATCACGCAATTGCAGGTTTTGGCACCGCTGGAAAAACCAGCGTAAAGCAAATCCTCCCCGCCACCGGCTGCGCCACTGCAACCCGGCCGCCGTGCAGATGCATGATCGCCGCGACTATCGCCAGGCCCAGGCCGTTGGAGTCCGAGCTTTGATGGCGGGAGGCGTCGCCCCGGTAGAAACGGTCGAACAGCTTGCCCAAAGCGGCTTCAGCCAGGGGCGATCCCTGATTTTCCACTTCGATCAACCAATGACCAGCGTGCTGTTTGACCCGCACCAGAATCTCACTGCCAGGGTCAGCATAGCGGATGGCATTGGCCACCAGATTACTCAACGCCCGGCGCAGCAGGATCGGGTCGGCCTGCAAGTTGCCGTCGCCTGACGTCTGGATATTCAACTGCCGCTCTTCGGCAAGGCCCTCGAAATATCCAGCAATCCGCTGCAACTCGTCCTGCAGGCACAACGGCTTACGTTCGATCGCCGCCTGGGCTTCATCGGCGCGGGCGAGAAACAGGATGCTCTCGATCAGTCGCGAAATGCGTTCCAGCTCCTCAAGATTGGAAGCCAGCAGCGCCTGGTATTCATCGACGCTGCGCGTCTGGCGCAGGGCAACCTGGCAATGGCCCATCAAGGAACCCACCGGCGTGCGGATTTCATGGGCCAGGTCGGCGGAAAACTGCGTCAGGCGTTGATAGCCATCATCCAGCCGTTCCAGCATGGCGTTGAACGCATCCACCAGCGGCTGCAATTCCACCGGCGCGTCCTGATTGTCGAGGCGCTTATGCAGGCGCGCCGGGGTGATGTCCGATGCGTGGGCAGTCATCCGCCGCAGCGGGCGCAGGCCACGACGCAACAGCACGTAGCCGAGCAGCGCGGTGATCAGGAAGGCCAGGGTAATGGCGGCATAAATCCGCTGCCGGAAGCTCTCCAGCATGGCCATTTCCTTGACCATCAAATGCGCTGCGGTCAGGCGCACTTCAACGCCACCGGAGAGTGCCGTGCTCGAAGCTGCCCTTAAAGGCACGCCTTGCAGGCTGGTGCCGCTGCGCAGGTCGGTGTCGCGCAATGCCACGTCCTGCGGGACGACGGGCAACTCCGGCAATGGCGCCCGTTGCGGATTGACCGATATCACCGGCGCCTTGCCCGGCTCGCCAATCAAAAAAATGTCTTCTTCACTGTCGAGCATGTTCTCGAACAGCTGCGGGCTGCCCTTGAGATTGTCCAGGGTCAGGTCGTAGCGCAGCAGTTTGCGAAAGTGATCGAGGCGTGCCAGCACGGCGTGATCGGTGCGCTGCATGACTGATTGTTTCATCGACGCGTACAGATACCAGCCCGCGCCGCTGACGGTAAACATCGCTACCAGCGCGAAGGCCAGGCTGGAGCGCAGGATCAGGGATGGTTGGCGTCGGGACTGCACGGTCGCACCTCGCAGACGTAACCGATGCCGCGCACGGTGTGGATGAGTTTGACCGGGAAGGGCAGGTCGACCTTGCTGCGCAGGCGTTTAATCGCCACGTCGACGACATTGGTGTCACTGTCGAAATTCATGTCCCAGACTTCCGAGGCGATCTGCGCCCTGGACAGCACATCGCCTTCGCGACGCAGCAGCAGGTGCAGCAAGGCGAACTCTTTATTGGTCAGGACAATCACCTGTTGCTGGCGGGTGACGCGGCGGCGCAGCAGATCCAGTTCCAGATCGGCCAGATGAAAATGGTCGGCCTCACGCACCACGCCCCGGCGCAGGATGGTGCGGATGCGCAGCAGCAGTTCGGTGAAGGAAAACGGCTTGACCAGATAGTCGTCGGCACCCAGCTCCAGGCCGCGAATCCGGTCCTGCAGTTGGTCACGGGCAGTGAGGAACAGTACCGGTACGTCCTGTTTTGCGCGCAACACTTCGATAATCTGCCAGCCGTCGATGCCCGGCAGCATCACGTCGAGCACGATCAGGTCGTAGCGATTTTCCAGGGCCAGGTGCAGGCCGTCGGTGCCGTGCTGGGTCCAGTCGACTTTATAACCGGATTCGCCGAGGCCCTTTTTCAGGTACTCGCCGGTCTTGGTGTCGTCTTCGATGAGCAGGATGTGCATGATGGTTCCGCCTGTTCAGGCGCAGCACGCCGGGTGGGAAGGCAAGTCTAACCAAGACCCGGCGGGCTGTCGGTTACATTTTTGTCATTGATCCGGGCGCTGCGGCGAATGACAAAAATGTCATTCGCCGGTCATGGTTCAGTGCCGGTTGCGGGGTGATGATTGCGAACTCAAATCTGCACATTCAACCCTGCCAAGGAATCACTCATGAAGACTGCACTGTCCACTACGTTCGGCCTGCTGTTGCTCAGCGCCGCTGTCATGACCCAGGCCGCTGACATGCCTGTGGTCAAACCCATGCGCGGTACCGTCGACAGCGTCCAGACCGATACCCTGAGCTACACCACTCGCGCCGGTCAGCACCAGACCATCACGCTGACTGACAAAACCGGGATCCGCCTGGTGTCCAAAGCCGATCTGGATTCGATCAAGGCAGATAGCTTCGTCGGTTCCGCCGCGATTCCCCAGGCCGACGGTTCGTTGAAAGCGCTGGAAGTCACGGTATTCGAAGCCAGCCTCAAAGGCAGCGGTGAAGGTCACTACGGCTGGGAAAACGCCGACGGCAGCACCGGCACCATGACCAACGGTACGGTCGGCAAATTGTCCAAAGCCAACGGCCGCACCCTGACCGTGTTGTACAAAGGCGGCGAGAAGCAATTGGTGGTACCGGAAGACGTGCCGATCGCCTATGTTGAACCGGGTCAGCGCAGCGAATTGAAAGCCGGCGCGAAGATCGTCCTGTTCCCTGCCGATGACGGTAAATCCGCCCGTGGTGTAGCGGTCGGCAAAGATGGTTTTACCCCGCCGATGTAAGACGGCTTTGATAAATCCCGTAGGACCGGCTTCAGCCGGGAGGGCTGTGTCTTTGAGGAAACAGATGCAGCGAATGTATCGGCGTCCTCCCGGCTAAAGCCGGTCCTATGTATGGACTCGCCCACACTTTCAACCTGCTTTTGAACACTGCTACCCGGTTGCATCTATGTATAAGGCCTGTTCGAGGAAGCGTTACGGCTTCTGGCCAACATTGGGTAAGCTCGCGGTATGCCGATTACGTTAAGGCCTCAAAGGGCCAGTAGGACCGCAGGCATCTATCCGCGACGGTCTGACCTGGGGTCAATGTTCTTCAGCAGCGGTTGAGGTGACTCAGCACCCCGGTGGCAGAACTCTGTTGATTAATGATTCATCGTCGCCTCCTGGCAACCTGCAGGCTGACGACGATAGGTCTGATTGTTTTGCAGCAGCACCCAGACGATGCGCAGGTTTCTATTGGCCAACCTTACGGCTGCTCCTTTTTGACCATGCTGACTTAGCCAGCGTCTTAGCCGGCGATCATCGGGATGCTCCGAATCAGGCTTCACCTGCCTTAACACGGCGTGCGCTCCTTGAATCGACAGGCTGCGAATATAGCCATCTCCGCGTCTGCAAATTCCTCCCAATCGGATTTTTTGCCCGCTGCTGTGCTGCTCGGGCACCGTGCCGAAGTAGGCAGCAAACATTCGGGCATTGGCGAAACGCTCAGGCTCAGTCTGTTTGGCCAGCAAGGCGGTGGCGATGATTGGGCCGATGCCGCGCACTGTCATCAGACGCTTTGCTGTCTCATCTTCGCGCGCTGCTGCTTCCAGACGGCCCGTCAGTACATCGATGCGCTCACCCAGATGGCTCCATTCGCCCAGCATTTCATCAATCAGCTCGCGCAACATATCCGGCAATGGCTGGATGGCATCTTCCAATATACGTGGGACATTTCGGCTGAGGGTCACCGCCCCTTGCGCCATGGCAATGCCCTGTTCCAGCAACAGCCCGCGTATCTGATTACCCATTGCAGTGCGCCGCCTTACATACCCTTGTCGAGCACGATGCAGAGCCTGCATGGCCAGTTGTGCGGTGCTTTTGACTGGCACTGGCGCAATGTTTACATCTCGTCCTGAACGCAATATCGCCAGCACATCGTTGCGATCATTTTTGGCACCGCTACGATGTTTGGCGACATGTTGCGCCGGTAAAATTCGCGCCTGATTGCCTTGTGCTTGCAACAGCCGCGCCCAAGCCTGCGCGCCAGGGCCGGTCTCCATCAGCACCGTCACGCCTGCCGGCAGTTTTTGTAAAAAGGCCACAAAGGTTTCGCGTGACTTGATCCGCTCTTCGTAAATGACCTGACCAAGGGCATCTTCCCCGGCCACCTGGAACACATTCTTGGCAAGATCTACCGCCACTGTCGAACAAGCCGACACGTCGGCTGAAGACAAGGCGTTACTTTTGGTCGTATGCTTTTTCATGGACTCGCCCTCGCTGTCGTTGGCTTCTTAAGAATGCCACCGTGGCGCTACAGACGCCTCGGCTTGGGCGAGTCCATCCAATTACGACAAGCGCGTTGCAGGCGGGGATTTTGCTTGTCCCGTCGGATCGGCTTTAGCCGGGAGAGGGCCGGTAAAATCGACACGTTTCTATGGTCTGCACGAACGTCCTCCCGGCTGAAGCCGGTCCTACGACAAGCGCGTTGCCCCGGCTGAAGCCAGTCCTACGATCCGGAGGGCCGGTCCAATCTTTTACTCAGTTCAAACCTAACTTGCCACGCAATGTGGACAAGTCTTCAGCCAGGGTATTGACCGGGCCAACCAGCGCCTTGCGATCGTTTTCCTTCACTTTGTCGTAAGTCTCGAAACCGCCATCCTTGGTTTTGTACTTGGCCAGGATCTTGTCCACGGTGGCGAAGTTCTTGTCGACCTTGGCAGCGAAGACTTTGTCGGACTTCTCGATCTGTGGGCGGAACAGGTCGACGATTTTCTTCGCGCCGTCGATGTTGCCCTGGAAGTCATACAGATCGGTGTGGCTGTAGCGGTCTTCTTCACCGGAAATCTTCGTTGCGGCAACTTCTTCAAGCAGCGCAGCGGCACCCCCGACAACTTTCTCTGGCGGGAAAGTCAGGCCGGAAACGCGGGTTTCCAGGTCGTGTACATCAGCCATCAGCTTGTCAGCAATCGGGCCCTGATCCTTGGTGGTGTTCTGCGAGAACAGCGCGTATTCCAGGCGATGGAAACCGGTGAAATCTTCAGCATTCACGCCTTTCTCGTGGTCATCGACGCGTGAGTCGATAGACGCGTCCAGGTCGCTGAACAGCTCAGCCATCGGCTCGATTTCTTCGTAGAACACGCGTGTTGGCGCGTACAGCTTCTTGGCCGTTGCCAGGTCGCCTTTCTTCACTGCGTCGGTGAATTTCTGGGTGTGGCTGACCAGCTCGCCGATCTGCTCGGTGACGTAGATTTTGTAGTCCGACACCGGCCCTACCAGGTCAAGCGGAGCAGTCGCGGCGAAAGCCGACAATGGGGTCTGGAGCAAACCAACGGTGAGCAGCAAAGCAAAAGGCAACTTTTTCATGGGACTCTTCCTGTTGAGGTGGTAGGGGCAGTTTTGGGGAAAATTCACGCCGTTTCAGGCGCAGTGGTCGACGCCTGAAGCAGCGAGCGACCAATGAAATCCTGAGTGTCGATAACGCCGGGCAAGGTGAAGAAATAACCGCCGCCGACCGGCTTGAGGTATTCCTCCAGCGGTTCGCCGTTGAGTCGGGTCTGCACGGTGATGAAGCCTTTTTCCAGGTCGGACTGGTAACAGATGAACAGCAGGCCCATGTCGAGCTGGCCGTTCTTGTTGACGCCGTTGGAGTAGTTGAACGGGCGGCGCAGGATCAGATTGCGCTGGGTTTGGGCGGTACGCGGATTCGCCAGGCGAATATGCGAATCGAGCTTGGTCTTCTTGCCGTGCGGGTCGGCAACGTAATTCGGCACGTCGGTTTCGACCTTGCCGTCCATGGGCGCGCCCGTGGTTTTGACCCGGCCGAAAATCGCTTCCTGTTCCTGCAGCGGCGTGCGGTCCCAGCGTTCGACAAAATTGCGAATGATGCGCACCGCCTGATAGCTGCCATTGGCGGCCCAGGTCGGTTCGTTGCTGCCGGGCTGAACCCAGACCAGCTCGTTCATGGCCTTCTGATCGTTGGAATCCGGGTTGGCGGAACCGTCACGGAAGCCGAGGAAGTTACGCGCGCTTTCCGGCGGCTGGTCCGGCTTTTTCGGCGCTTGCGGCGGCACCGTGCCTTCCTGTTTCCAGCGCACCAGCAGCAGGTCCGGCAGGTTTTTCACGATGTCGCGCAACGCGTGAATGTTGCTGTCGGCGCTGTTGGCGCAGAACTGGATGCTCAGGTCGCCATGGCAACTGTCGGCTTCCAGTGCGTCATTGGGGAAACCAACCATGCGGCTCAGGCGCTTGGGTTTGACCGCTTCCAGGCCGAAACGCTCGTCGAACAGCGACTCGCCCACCGAAACCGTAATGGTCAGGTTATCCGGTGTGACGACCGGGCCGAGGATGCCGGAGTCCATCGGCGGAAACTTCGGATCGACCTCAGGCACCGGGCCGCCGGTCATCAAGAAGGCGATGCGCTCGTTCAGCGTGCGGAACAGGCGCTCCAGGTCTTCCCGGTCGGCGGCCAGCACGTCGAAAGCCACCAGCATGCCCGAGGCCGGGCGCGGGTTGACGATGCCGGTCTGATGCACGCCGAAAAACAGGTTGCGGTCTTCGGTCTTTTCGCTTTTCGGCGCTTCGGTTACCTGCGCCGGGGCGGCAGCCAGAACGTTACCGCTCAGGCTGCTGCCCGCCAGCGCCGCACCCGCCGCGCCGAGGCCCAGCAGGACGCGGCGACGTTGGACGGATTGCGGGGCGTTGCTGTTGTCTGAGTCGTTCATGGCTATTTTCTTTGCTCGCTATCTGAAGGCGAAACCAGGTCCTACAGCGACCATGGCATCTCGTAAATCACCGCAGTGGCATCAATTAAAGGCCCGACAGGCCGAGTGCTGGATCGATTCCTTCGAGTGCATCCGCCAATGCCTTGGCGTGGTCGGCGATCAGCTTGCGCTGGTTGGCGTTGACCTGATCGTACGGGCGATAGCCGCCGTCGGTTTTCAGGCCGTTGAGTTCGGTGTCCAGTGCCGCCGCTGCGCCATCGATTTTCTGCACCAGCTCAGCGGAATTCTTCGCCAGCAGCGGCCGAATCAGATCGACCACTTTGCGTGTGCCTTCCAGGTTGGCCGCGAAGCCGTTGAGGTCCAGATGGCTGTAACGCTCTTCTTCGCCGTTGCTGCGGATCTCGCCCAGGCTGCGCATGTTGCGGGTGATGATGCTCGCCAGTTGCTCGGGCGCCATGTTCTGCGCCAGCAGCTGTTGTTTGAGCGTGGTGACATCGGTTTGCAGGCGTTGCGCAATCGGTGCCAGGCCGTCGACGGTTTTCTTGTCGAACAGCGCGTATTCCAGGCGATGGAAGCCGCTGAAGCCTGGGTCCTGTTCGCGTTTCTCGTAGTAATCGGCGCGGGCATTGATGGCGTTGTCCAGCTCGGACAAGCGCTGCGCAGCCGGGGCGATACGTTGGTAAGCAGCGCGGGCCGGGGCGTAGGCGGCTTGCGCGGCGCTGAGGTCGCCGGCTTCGATGGCTTGCTGCAGCGCCGTTACGGCCTTGATCAGCGCCGTGCCTTGCAGGCTCAGGTACACGCGGTATTCGGACAGCGGACCAATGAACGCCACCATCGAGGGGCGAGCCTTGGCGTTGGCATCGGATTCAGCGGTCGGCGTAACGTGCAGCGTGCCGCGCGGATTGCTCAGCAGGCCGCAGGTAATCGCGTAATCGCCGGGCAGCAGGTTGGCGTTGATCACCTGGCTCAGGCCCGGCGCAATATTTTCCCGTTCCTCGACCACCAGCACGCCGTCAAGAATTTCCCATTCGACGGCCCGCTCGGAGCGGTTGACGATGCGGAAGGCATTCTTGCCCGCAGCCACGGTGAGGTCATTGGGCTCGCAAGCGTGAGCATGAATGGTGACCACGGTTTGCGCATTGGTATTGGCGGCGCGTTTTTTCATGGCGTTCTGCGAGGCGTAATAGAACAGCCCGCCTGCAGCGATCATGACCACCACCGAACCGGCGACGGCCAATCGCAAGGCGCGGGGAGGCTTGGCTTTCTCTGAAAGCCCTGTGGGACGATTCGACATGTGTGCCCTTATTCGTTCGTAGCTGAAGAGGGGTGCGGATGCGCGGGCCGGGTGGGCAGACTCACCACCGGGGCGCTGGGCATGAAGAACAGCGCCAGCGCGACGACCAGGTAAATCACATACACGCTGAGGGTGCTGATGGTTGGCGCATCCTGGTAACCGAACATGCCTGCCAGCACCGAACCGGCGGGTCCGTCCATTGGCAGCGTGGCGCTGAAGTCGAAGACCACCGTTTGCAGGTGATTCCAGATCCCGGCTTCATGCAGTGCCTGTACCGAGTTGGCGAGAATCCCGGCGGCAACCACCAGAATGAACAAGCCGGTCCAGCGGAAAAACAGGCTGAGGTTCAGGCGCATGCTGCCACTGTAGATGGCGAAACCCACGGCAATCGCAATGATCAGGCCAAGCAGGGCACCCAATGGCGCGCCGGGGCCTTCGCTTTGCTGGAAGACGGCAAGCAGGAAAAACACGGTTTCCAGACCTTCACGGGCCACGGCGAAAAACACCATGGCGATCAACGCGTAGGTCTGGTTTTTCGAACCGGCGAGGGCGGCATCCAGGGACATGTGCAATGAATGCTTGATAGAACGAGCGACCTTGCGCATCCAGAACACCATGGAGCTGAGAATGCCGACGGCGACAAGGCCGACGACACCTTCGAACAATTCCTGCTGTTTCTGCGGGAATTCGGCGCTGACCATTTCCAGGCCACCCCCGACGAACAACGCCAGGGCAGCAGCGAGGAAAACCCCAATCCACACGGCTGGCATCCACTCGCCGCGACCGGTCTGTCTCAGATAACTGGCGATGATGCCAACGATAAGCGCGGCTTCAATCCCTTCGCGCAGCATGATCAAAAAAGGAACGAGCATGTTTCACCAAGGTTTTTTGCTGTAGGCTGATTCGTTTCAGCGGGTCAGAAAGTCTCTGATGTCTGAAACAACGCGTAACATAATGATACTCATTATTGAATGCGTATAGTTGTTTTTTTGATTCCGATCAGTTTCGCATTCTCGTTCAGGAAGGGTTCAGGCGGGATTCAGGGCGAGATTCGGACGCAGATTTGTTGGAGCGAGGCTTATAAACCGCTCAAAATCCCATACGCCAACTTCACCCGCGCTTCATTGGGGTAATTCCTGTTGGCGAGGATCACGATTCCGGTCTTCTTCTCAGGCACAAACGCCACGTAACCGCCAAAGCCGTTGGTTGAGCCGGTCTTGTTGATCCAGGTGTTTGGCTGCGGGGCGAGGGGCGGGCTGATTGCCTGGGCGGGTTGGGTCTCGTAAACCATCTTGTTGGAGTTGCCATCCAGCAAAGTTTCCAGTGGCACCGGGTAAGGGTATTGCTCCCAGACCAGCGCCTGCGTCATCGCGCCCACTTTGAAATAACCCGCATGCGTCTGCGCCAGGGCCTGTTTGATCGGCGGTTCCACTGGCGTCATCGCCATATTCGCCTCGACGAAGTGCAGCATGTCCCTTGCACTGGATTTGAGGCCATAAGCTTCGGCGCCGAGCACGCCGCCCTGTAAGCGGATCGGTTGGTCCTGTTTGTCGTAGCCCTGGGCATATGCCGACATTTTGCTCGCGGGCACATTCAGCCAAGTGTTGCTCAGCCCCAATTTAGGCAGCAAATGCTGCTCCATCGCCTGTGCAAACGGCATGTGCATGGCCGTGGCGGTGATCATCCCGAGCATGCCGATGCTCGGGTTGGCGTAAGTCCGTTTGCTGCCCGCTGGGTATTGCGGTTGCCAGGCCTGCAAATACTCCATCAACTGTTCAGTGTTCTGTACGGCGTCCGGCACTTGCAACGGAAAGCCGCCAGCGGTGTGAGTGCCGAGATTCATCAAGGTCACCTGGTCGAACGCGCTGCCTTTGAGTTGGGGCAGGTATTTTCCTGGATGATCGTTCAGCGACAACTGGCCATTGACCTGGGCGAGAGTCGCCAAGGTTGCGGTGAGGGTTTTGCTGATCGAGCCCAGTTCGAACAACGTATCGCTGCTGACCTTGGCCTGAGTGTCCTTTGATGCCACGCCAAAGTTGTAAAAGTGCTGCCGACCATCAACGGTGAGCGCAATCGCAAGTCCGGGAATCTTGTACTGCTGCATGACCGCTTTGGCGGCATCCGCCACGGCGACGTCCAACTTGCCGGATTCAGATTCGGCAGTCGCCATTGCCATGCCCGCAACCATCAGGCCGCAGGCGGCAAGCAGCACTTTGGCGCGGGAAGGGTCGATTGGGAACATCCAGGTTTCCTCGTTTTATAGGGTCGGGCATGCAGCCTATTGAGCGTGGCGAAGGCGGTTCAATAAACCTTCTATCACAAAATATTTCCCACCAGCTCCACGAAGCGTTGCGCGGCTGGGCTCAGGCTTTGGTTGCTGCGGGTGATCAAGCCTATTTCCCGGCTGACCCCCGGATGATCCACCGGCACCCGAACCAGATCGCCACGGCCCTCGTCAGCCGACTCTGGTAATAACGTCATGCCCAACCCCTGGCGAACCAGTGCCAGCACCGTCGACATGTAGTTGGCTTCCAGCCCCGGCACCAGTTCCAGCTGTTCTTCGGCGAACAACTGCTCCACACGTTCGCGCACGCTGCTGTCGCGGCCGGTCAGGATAATCGGCTGTCCGGCCAGCGCCGCGAGCTTGATCGACGAGCGTCGGGCCAGCGCATGTTTATGGGGTACAAACAGGCACAGGCGATCGGTCATCACCACCTGAAAATCCAGGCCATGACTCATCCGGGCTTTGACGCCCAGGCCGAAATCCACTTCGCCTTCGCGCACCAGCGCATCGATACGCTGCGCCACCACATCCCGCAGACGCACTTCGACGCCGGGAAACTGCTCGCGAAATTGGCGCAACACCGGCGGCAATGCGCCGGAGCACAAGGAGGGCAGGGCGGCAATGGTCACCACGCCGCGCCGCAGGGCCGCCAGATCCCGAGAGCCGGCGACGATGTTGTCCAGATCCAGCAGCAATTTTTCCATGGGCCGCAGATTGTTCTGCCCGGCCGCCGTGAGGCTGACGTGCCGTGGACTGCGCTCCAGCAACGAGACGCCGAGCCATTCTTCAAGCTGCTGGATCTGCACGGTCAGCGCCGATGGCGACAGGTTCAGCTCCAGCGCCGCTTTGGCGAAGCTGCCGCTGTGGGCCACGGCGAGGAAGGCGCGGATGTGCTGAATGGAATTCTTCATTTTGTTTTTCCGAATGCAGGGCGCTGAACATTTCAATTTACAAAGCTTACCTGTGTTTTCAATACTCGTTGAAAACAACAACAGCTCATCTCGCCGCGCCAGTGGTCAGGGATGACGAACAGGAAGTCCCTATGCTCGCCACCCTCGGTGTCATCACCATTCTCTGTTTACTCGCCGCTGTCATGAGTAAACGCCTTTCGCCCCTTGTCGCACTCATCGCCTTGCCGATCATCGCCGCCTTGCTCGGTGGATTCGGCCTGCAAACCAGCGCCTTTATCATTACCGGCATCAAGAACGTTGCGCCGGTGGTGGGCATGTTCGTCTTTGCGATCCTGTTTTTCGGAGTCATGACCGACGCCGGCATGCTTGACCCGATCATCGACCGCATCCTGCGCACCGTAGGCACGCGGCCGACACGCATCGTGATGGGCACCGCGCTGTTGGCGCTGCTGGTCCACCTCGATGGCTCGGGCGCCGTGACCTTTCTGGTGACCATCCCGGCGATGCTGCCCTTATATACGCGGCTGGGCATGGACAAGCGGATTCTCGCCTGCGTCACGGCGATGGCCGCCGGGGTGAATTTCCTGCCCTGGACCGGCCCGGTGCTGCGCTCTTCGGCGGCCTTGCACGTGCCAGTGGCGGACCTGTTCCAGCCGCTGATCCCGGTGCAGATCGTTGGCCTGATATTTGTCTTCACCTGCGCCTGGTTCCTGGGTCGTCGCGAAGAAAAACGGCTCGGCCTCGGTGCTGGCGCCAACGTGGATGTGGTGCCGCAACGGGTACTCAGCGAGCATGAAGAAATTCTGCGTCGCCCCCGTTTGTTCTGGCTGAACCTGATGCTGACCATCGCCGTGATGGGCGTGATGATTTCCGGGATTGTCGATCCGGTGGTGATGTTCATGCTTGGCACCGTGCTGGCGCTGTGCATCAACTACCCCAATGTCGACGCCCAACGTGCGCGCATCGATGCTCACGCCAAAACCGCACTGACCATGGCCAGTATTCTGCTGGCGGCCGGGGTCTTCACCGGCATCATGCAAGGCACCGGCATGCTCAAGGCCATGGCTGAAGTGGCGGTGGCGCAGATTCCCGCCGGGCACGGCAAGCTGATCCCGATGGTGGTGGGCTTCCTGTCCATGCCGTTGAGCATGCTCTTCGACCCGGATTCGTTTTATTTTGGCGTGATGCCGGTGATTGCCGAAGTCGGCAAGGCCTTGGGTGTCGATCCGCTGCAGGTCGCCCAGGCGTCGCTGCTGGGCGTACACACCACCGGCTTCCCGGTCAGCCCGCTGACCCCGGCGACGTTCCTGCTGGTCGGCCTGTGCAAAATCGAACTGGCCGATCACCAGCGTTTCACCATCCCTTTCCTGTTCGCGGCTTCGGTGTTGATGACCCTGACCGCGCTGCTCTTGGGAGTCTTTTGATATGAAAACCCTGCGTATTGGCTCCGGCGCCGGTTATTCCGGCGACCGCATCGAACCCGCAGTCGAGCTGGCCGAACACGGCGAGCTGGATTATCTGATCTTTGAATGCCTGGCCGAACGCACCATCGCCCTGGCCCAGCAGGCCCGCCTGAGTAATCCGGAATCCGGCTATGACCCGCTGCTCAGCGAGCGCATGCGTCGGGTGTTGCCCTTTGTCGGGCGTGGTGCTGACGGTCAGCGCCGTCGTTTGCGGATTATCACCAACATGGGCGCGGCCAACCCGTTGGCAGCGGCTCGGGAAGTGCGACGTATCGCTGCCGAACTGGGCTTGCCCGGCTTGAAGGTTGCGGCCTTGACCGGCGACGATGTGCTGGCGGCCTTGCAGGTCAATCCCGAGCAATTGCTGGATAACGGCGCAACCCTTGGCTCCCTGGGCGAACGGCTGATTTCCGCCAACGCCTACCTGGGCGCCGAAGGTATCGTCGAGGCGTTGCAGGCCGATGCGGATGTGGTGATTACCGGACGGGTCGCCGATCCTTCATTGTTTCTCGCGCCGCAGCTGTTCGAATTTGGCTGGGCCGAGGACGATTGGACCTTGTTGGGACGCGGCACGGCGGTTGGGCATCTGCTGGAATGCGCGGGGCAGATCAGCGGCGGCTATTTTGCCGATCCTGGCTACAAGGACGTGCCCGATCTGGCGCGCCTGGGCTTTCCGTTGGCAGAAGTGGACACCTCGGGCGCCGCAGTGATCAGCAAAGTGGCAGGCTCGGGCGGGCGCATCGATACGGCGACCTGCACCGAGCAGCTGATTTATGAAGTTCACGATCCGGCGGCGTATTTGACGCCGGACGTCAGCGCGGATTTCTCCGGGGTGTCGTTCTCGGCGTTGGGCGAGAATCAGGTGCGGGTCAGCGGCGCTGATGGCCGCGCTCGACCGCAAACCTTGAAAGTCTCTGTAGGCTATCTCGATGGCTGGATCGGCGAAGGACAGATTTCCTACGGCGGCCCCGGCGCGTTGGCTCGAGCCCGGTTGGCGCGGGACGTAGTGCTTGAGCGCCTGAAACTCATGGGCGTGGTTTACGACGACCTACGCGCCGAACTGATCGGCGTGGATGCCTTGCATGGCGGCGAACTGGGTTCGCGGGTGACCAGCGAGCCCTGGGAAGTCCGCCTGCGGATCGCGGCTCGTTGCGCCGACCAGGCCGAAGCCGTGCGCGTCGGCAATGAAGTGGAAACCCTTTATACCAACGGCCCGTATGGCGGCGGCGGGGCGACCAAGGGCTTGCGGCAGGTGGTGGCGGTGGCGTCGTTGTTCGTGCCGCGCACTGCCGTTACGCCGACTGTGCATCTGGAGCAAACACCATGAGCGAACCGATCAAGCTGCGCGAACTGGCCCATTCCCGAACCGGCGACAAGGGCGATACCTCGAACATTTCAGTGATCGCCTATCGCCCCGAAGACTTTCCCCGGCTACGTGACGCCTTGACCATCGAACGGGTAACCGCTCACTTCGCCGAACTCCTCGATCCGACGGCTGGCCCGGTGCGGCGTTATGAACTGCCCAACGTCCACGCCCTGAATTTCGTCCTGCCCGGCATCCTGCGCGGCGGTGTCACCCGCTCCCTGGCCCTGGACGCCCATGGCAAAGCACTGGGCGCGGCGTTGCTGGATATTGAGGTTTGACCGCGTATTGCGACGATCCAACCATGACCAGCGCAATTGTTCACTCGCTCAGCCGTGTTGCACCCCGGCACGCTTGAGCAATTGCTTGCAACGATCAGACAAGTGCACCACGCGCAGGTGCTTGCCAGCCTTGCTGTAGCGCTCGCGCAAGGTCTTGAGCGCGGCGATGGCCGAGTAATCGACGAAACTCAGATGACGGCAGTCCAGCGTCACCTGTTGCGGATCGTCCCCAGGATTGAACTGGTTCAGAAAAGGCGTGGTGGAAGCGAAGAACAGCGTGCCGTGCAGCTTATAGAGCTTGCTGCCGTCCGGCTCCAGATGCGTATCGGCGTACAGCTCGCGGGCTTGCTGCCAGGCAAAGTTGATCGCAGCGATGACAATGCCGAACAACACTGCGGTGGCGAGGTCGGTGAACACCGTGACGATGGTCACGGCAATGATCGCCAGCACATCGTTGACCGGGACTTTGTGCAGGACGCGCAGCGAGGCCCAGGCGAAGGTTTGCTGGGACACCACGAACATCACGCCGACCAGCGCCGCCAGCGGAATTTCTTCAATCAGCGGCGAGAGAAACAGCACGAACATCAGGATCATCACACCGGCCACGACACCGGACAAACGGCCTCGTCCACCGGAATTGAGGTTGATGACGGTCTGCCCGATCATCGCGCAGCCGCCCATGCCGGCACACGCGCCGGATGCGATATTCGCCACACCCAGCGCAATGCATTCGCGATCCGGTTGGCCGGCGCTCTCGGTGATTTCATCGGTGAGGTTCAGGGTCAGCAGGGTTTCTAGCAGTCCGACCAGCGCCATCAACACCGCGTAAGGCGCGATGATGTGCAGTGTTTCCAGGTTCCACGGCACTTGCGGCAAGGTCAGGCTCGGCAGACCACCGGCGATGTGCGCCATATCGCCCAACGTGCGGGTTGGCAGGTCGAGCAGGTAAACCAGCAAGCCGACCCCAAGAATTGCCACCAGCGCGGGCGGCGCGGCGCGGGTCAGGCGCGGCAGCAAATAAACGATGGCCATGGTCAGCGCAACCAGGCCGACCATCAGGTACAGCGGCGTCCCGCTGAGCCAGGTTTCGCCGGTCTTGAAATGCTCCAGTTGCGCCAGCGCGATGACAATGGCCAGGCCGTTGACGAAACCGAGCATCACCGGATACGGCACCAGACGGATCAGTTTGCCCAGGCGCAGCAGGCCGAAAAGCACCATCAGCAGGCCGCCCAGCAACACCGTGGCCAGCAAATACTGCACGCCGTGCTGGACCACCAGTGCGATGATCACCACTGCCATCGACCCGGCCGCACCGGAAATCATCCCCGGCCGACCACCGAACAGCGCGGTCAGGGTGCAGATGATGAATGCGCCATACAGGCCCATCAACGGGTTGAGATGGGCGACGAGGGCGAAAGCGATGCACTCCGGCACCAAGGCAAAGGAAGAAGTGAGTCCGGCCAGGACATCGGCACGCATACGAGCTGGTTTCATGGTTTACCTGAAGTGCATGGCGGTTCGGGTAACCGCCAACGATGTAAAAGGGGGGGATGTTACGGAATGTGATGCGGGTCGGCCAGCGGGTTGGAGGGTAGTTCATCATGTGGGAGAGCTCGCTCGCGAAAGGTCCGGTACGTCCAGTAGATTTCCTGAGTGCGAAACATCGCCTTCGCGAGCAAGCTCGCTCCCACCAAGCTCGCTCCTGCTTTATGATTGCCGGCTTTACCTTGGCGAGCGGTGTTCGGATGACTGGCGTGTCCCCTTTGCAAGCGTGGCAGCAGGCAGTCGAGCTGCGTGGTTTCCAGCCGGACGAGGCGCAGCTGCAAGCCGCCCGCGAATTGGAGGCTTGTTATCTGGCCTTGGGCAACAATCCGCGAAGTGCCAAAGGGGTTTATCTGTGGGGACCGGTCGGGCGTGGCAAGACCTGGCTGATGGATCGTTTTTTCGAGAGCCTGACGGTTCCAGCCCGGCGCCAGCATTTTCATCACTTCATGCGCTGGGTGCACAAACGCATGTTTGAGTTGATGGGCACTGCCAAACCGCTGCACGTGTTAGCCAGGGAACTGGCGCGGGACGTGCGCGTGCTGTGCTTCGACGAGCTGTTCGTCAATGACATCGGCGACGCGGTGATTCTCGGCGGCCTGTTGCAGGTGATGTTCGAAGAGGGCGTGGTGCTGGTCTGCACCTCCAACCAACCGCCCGAGCAGCTGTACATCAACGGGCATAACCGTGAGCGTTTCCTGCCGGCGATTGCCGCGATCAATCGCTATATGAATGTGCTCACCGTGGATGGCGGCGAAGACCATCGGCTGCATCCGGGACAATTGCATCAGCGGTACTGGATCACCGAGCCGGGTCGGCCGAGCGCGTTGGGCGGGATTTTCGACACGCTCAGCGTCGGTCAGACGGTCTCCACCGATCTCGTGCCCGTGGGCCATCGCACCATCAACTGCGTGCGCAACAGCGAAACAGTGCTGTGGTGTCGCTATGCCGAGCTGTGCGAGCAACCGCTGGCGGCCATGGATTTCATCGAGCTGTGCGATCGCTTTGCAGCAATTCTGGTCAGCGAAGTCCCGGCCCTCAGCGCGCCCCAGCGCGAAGGCCGAATCGCGCGCGGCACTGAGGATGCGGTGGAGCAGGTCGTGGCGGGCGATCGTGAGTTGCCGCAGTTGTCACCCCATGACGATGGCGTGCGGCGCTTCATCGCACTGGTCGACGAATGTTACGACCGCCGCGTGCCGCTGTATGTCGAGGCTCAGGTGTCGATGGCCGAGTTGTACACCGAAGGTTATTTGTCCTTCGCGTTCCGCCGCACCTTGAGTCGCCTGCAGGAAATGCAACTGGAACGCTTCGTCGCAGCCTGATCGTGTTCAGGTGCGCCGCTGGACCAGCACGTGCTTGCTGCCTTCGAACACCAATACCAGTACCGCCAGCCAGATCGGCAGGTAAGTCATCCATTCCTCACGGCTGATGCTTTCCCCGAGCAGCAGCGCGACGCCCACCAGCAAAACCGGTTCGACGTAACTGAGCAGGCCGAACAGGCTGAACGGCAGCAAACGGCTGGCGACGATGTAGCTCACCAGTGCCGAAGCGCTGATCACACCCAGTAACGGAATCAACAGATACAGCATCGGCGCTTGCTGGATCGCGGCCGGATTGCCGCTGACGATGAACCACACGCCAACCGGCAGCATCAAGGTCATGTCAAACCACAAGCCGCCGAGGTTATCGATGGCCAGTTTGCGACGCAGCACGAAATAGATCGGGTAGCCCAGGGCAACCAGCAGGGTTTCCCAGGAAAAGCTGCCCAGACGCAGCAGTTCGTTGCCGACGCCGATCATCGCGCAAAACGCGGCGATCTTTTGCAGGCGTGACAGCCTTTCGCCATACACGATGCGCCCGGTGATGATCATGGTCAGCGGCAGCAGAAAGTAACCCAGGGACACTTCAAGGCTGCGGCCATGCAACGGCGCCCACATGAAAATCAGCAATTGCGCGCCCAGCAATAGCGAGGAAACAGCCATGCCCAGCAGCAGCGTCGGTCGATGCCGCAGACGGCTGGCGATCTTGCGCACCAGCGGCCAGTCGCCACTGGACAACAGGAACAGGGTGACGCAAGGGACGGTCAGCAACATGCGCCAACCGAAAATCTCCTCGCCGCTCAATGGCGTCATCAGCGAGGTATAAAAATACATGACCCCGAACAATACCGAGGCTGATACCGACAGCACTACACCTTTGTACACAGCAACCTCTTTGTTTTTGTTGTATCGCAGCGGCGCAGTCTAACGGAAGGGCGGGGACGGATGTGGGAGCCGAGCTTGCTCGCGAAGAACGATGACGCGGTGAATCTGGCCCACCGAGGCGTCTGATTCGCTGGCAAGCCTTGTTCCAACGAATAGGTCCAGAACGGTAATACCTATCCACGAAACATTTGGATAACCGCCGACCTTTGCTAGGCTGCTGCGATTGCCCGGTCGACCTGACGGGTGTTCACAAGGAGCTTGCATGACTTCCATCAGCACCCCGGCACCGGCTGTAACCGGAAGGCGGGAACAATTTTCCACCCGCGTGGCGTTTTTCATTGCCGGTTTCAGCCTCGCCGCCTGGGCACCGCTGGTGCCTTACGCCAAGGCTCGGGTCGGGCTGGATGACGGTACGCTGGGTTTGCTGCTGCTCTGCCTCGGCGTCGGCTCGATCATCGCCATGCCATTGGCTGGTGCGCTGTCGGCGCGGTTCGGCTGTCGGCGGGTGTTGGTCGGTTCCACCGCGATCATCTGCCTGTGTCTGCCGCTATTGGCAACGCTTTCCAATTTGCCACTGTTGATTGCCACGTTGTTTGTGTTCGGCGCCAGCATGGGCGCGCTGGATTGCACGGTGAACATCCAGGCAATCATCGTCGAGCGGGCCAGCGGCAAGACCATGATGTCCGGCTTTCACGGGCTGTTCAGCCTGGGCGGGATCGCCGGTGCGGCGGGCGTGGCCGGGCTGTTGAGCCTGGGCGCGTCACCGCTGGTGTCGATGCTTGTCGTTGTCGCGTTTGTCGCGCTTTGCCTGTTCAAGGCTGCGCCGCATCTGCTGAATTACGGCAGCGAAACCGATGGCCCGCCGTTTGCCATTCCCCGTGGCGTGGTGCTGTTCATCGGCCTGCTGTGCTTCACGGTTTTTCTCACCGAAGGCGCGATGCTCGACTGGAGCGCCGTGTTCCTCAGTTCCCTGCGCGGCGTTGAAACCTCCTATGCCGGGCTGGGTTATGCGGTGTTCGCGCTGACCATGACCCTCGGGCGCTTTTTTGGCGACGCCATCGTGCGGCGGGTCGGGCCGAATCGGGTGATCATCCTCGGTGGCTTGTGCGCGTCGGCAGGCCTGGCGATCGCCACGCTGGTGCCGTCATGGGAAGCCGCGCTGCTCGGTTACGCACTGGTGGGCGCGGGCTGTTCGAATATCGTCCCGGTCTGCTACAGCGCAGTCGGCCGACAGAAAAGCATGCCGGAAAACGTCGCGGTCCCGGCGATCACCACCCTGGGTTATGCCGGGATTCTGATCGGCCCGGCGGGCATCGGTTTCATCGCTCACGTCAGCAGCCTGGAACTGGCCTTCATGATCGTCGCCGTGATGTTGCTCGGCGTGGCGGTGGGCGGCAGTCGCCTCAGGGCCTGACGCTGTTCTGCGCGGTCTGCACTCGACGCCGGACGATTCGCTCTCGCGTCTGGTCGTACAGCCAGTTGAACGCCAGGGTATACGGCAGAAACAGCAACAGCAGGCCCGCGTCCAGCAGGAACGCTTCCAGCCAGCCGATGGACAGCCACCACGCGGCGAGCGGGACCACCACCAGAATCAGCCCGCCCTCGAAACCCAGCGCATGGGCGATGCGCGCTTTCAGCGACAGGGCGAAACCGAACCTGTGCCGCAGCCGGTCGAACAGGGCGTTGAACAGCATGTTCCAGAGCATCGCCACGGTGGAAATCATCACCGTCATGGCGCCCATCTTGCCCAGCGAGTGGCCGAGCAGCCACGCCAGCAAGGGTGCAAACAGCAGCACGCCGATGATCTCGAAGAGCAGCGCATGCAGCGCGCGTTCCTTGATGGTTTTGGCAGGTTGTTGCATGTGAAGAAGACCTCTTTTGCTTACAGCGGGATGTACCTTGCTTGACGTGCATTCTCATCGGTCATTGCGCTAAAGTGAAAATCGTTTCCATCGGAAAAACCGATACAAGGTGGCCATGAGTTATTCACCCGAAGCCCTTGAGGCGTTTGCCCAGACCGTCGCGTTGGGTTCGTTCAGCGCTGCGGCGCGGCGCCTGGGCAAGAGTCAGTCGACCATCAGCGAAGCGATTTCCCGGCTGGAAATAGACTTGGGCCTGGAATTGTTCGACCGTTCGTCCAAACACCCCGTCCTCACCGAAGCCGGCAAGGCCATGCTCGGGCGCATTGAAGACGTGCTCGCCGCCTCGGACAAGTTGCGCCGGGCTGCGGGGCGTCTGGCTGACGGGATGGAGCCGCGCCTGACGCTGGTATTGTCAGACGCTAATCAATTCGCCGACTTCGAGATGCGGATGGCCGAGCTGGACCAGCGCTTTCCCGAGCTGGAACTGGAATGCGTCTTTGCCGAGCACGGCGATGCGATCAACCTGATCCAGTCCGGCCGCGCGTCTCTCGGTCTGTTATCGGCGCAACCGAGCTATCCGCCGGAAGTCGGTTACGCGACCATTGCCGAACGTGCCGATTTCGGGCTGTTCGTCGGCCACAAGCATCCGTTGGCCGCCGAGCAGCAGGTCGATTACCAGAAACTCGCGGCCCATCGCGCACTGCGCCTTAACACCCTGGTCGATCAGAGTGTGCCCACCGACGACTTGCCCATCAGCGGCCATCGGCCTTGGTCGGCGCCCAATTATTTGTTGCTGATGGACATGGCCGCGTTCGGTTTCGGCTGGTCGGCGCTGCCGCGCTGGCTGGTCAAAGGCTACGCGGGCGGCAAGTTGAAGGAACTGGACGTTCCCGGCTGGCCGCGCAGCTCCGCCGTCGACGTGATCTGGTCACGACAGCGCAGCCTCGGGCCAGCGGGCGCCTGGCTGCTGGAAACGTTTACCCGGCATCGCGGCGAGCATTAAGGCTCAGGTCAGGTCGCGCGTCGCGGGAACTGGCGGTTTGCGGATAGTCGTTGCACAGCGCAAACAACAGAAACACCGCGACCACGACGACGCACGCGTCGAGAAGAATCTTGTGGGCATTATGGGGGCGGGATTGGGGGCGCGGTATACGCAATGCACTGTTTAAAGGCGCGCTCTTGAGGGCATTGGGACCGAAAATGTAGGCGCGGCCCTTCGCGAACAAATTTGCTCCTGCAACGCCCGGAAACAGAGTTTTACAAGGCGTTCTCCATAAAACCCTGCGGCAATTCCGCATCAAACTCCGCCACCACTTCCCGGGTCAGGCTGACGATGTCTTCCACCAGTTCCATGCCGGCACCGGTGCGCCAGCTGGCGACTATATCCATCACCGAGGGCAGCGGAATGCCGTCGAGCAGGGTCAGCACGCCCTGAGCCAGTTCGCCGCGCACCAGTGCGGCGGGCATGGCGCCGATGCCGAAACCGTCACGCACCAGCCGGGTAATGGCCGACGCCGAGTTCACGCAGTTGATGCGCGGCGTGATGATGTTGGCGCTGTGCAGCATGTTGAGAATGTCCTGATGCGGCCGGGAATTGCGGGAAAACGTGACGATGCGTTCCAGGGACAAATCTTCCAGCGACGCATACTCGCGGTCGTAGCTGGAGCCGGTGGGCACCACCCAATGCATCGGATAACGGGTCAGCACGGCGTTGCGCACCGTGTCGAAACGCAGTATGTCAGTCTGGAAAATAATGTCCTGATAGCCCTTTTCCAGCTGTAAACACAGGTTGCTCGCGGTGTCGGCGGTCAATTCGATCTCCAGCGCCGGGTAACACTTCATCAGGCGTGTTACCAAAGGGCTGAGCCAGGTGTGTATCACCGTATCCATTGCGCCGATGCGAATCCGGCCGCGCACCTGTCGCGGATCCTTGATCGCGGCCTTCATGGTTTGCATGGTGTCCATGATGTGCTCGGCATATTCCAGCACCCGCTGGCCTTCGGGTGTCAACGAAACCCCCTTGGAATCACGCACGAACAGACGCACGCCCATTTCGTCTTCCAGGGCCGCGATACGGCTGGAAATAGAGGCCTGGGTGCTGAACAGCTTTTCCGCAGTCAGACGAAAGCTCTTCAACCGGGCGACCCAGACAAAGGTTTCCAGAAACTTGAGGTTCACTGCCGATCCTTGAGTTGCGGCCTTGAACGTGGCCTTGAATTGAGGTGCTGAGCGCGTGCCGGGTCCGAATCCCCAGACCGGGCAGCGTCAGGCATATCCCCGGAAATTGCAGGTTATATGCCAGCACCGATACAGAAATTCTTATGGGGTATAGCGGTTTTTTCCCGTTGGACGCCAGAGGCAAGGCTACCGAAAGATTGCCCTGGAACGAGAAAGGTCCCCTAACGAGGTTCTCATCACAGCGTTGCGTCAAACCTTCAGGTCGCAGGTTTGCTTGCGGCGACCATCCAACAATAACTGCGCTCTGCCAACAGTCGGTCGATACCGCTGCGCGCTCATGGAGAGAGTTTTCAATGAGCTACAACAATCAAAAATACGTCTGCGCAATGCTGTTTGGTGGTGTTTCCCTGGGTTTCGGGATGAGCGCCCATACTGAGTTTTTGGCTGACAGCAAAGGGGAGCAGGAAGCCCGCAACCTCTCCTTTAATCGGGACTTTTGTCAGGACGCTCGCGGGCCGCTGTGGTAACGCCGGGCTTGGCTTGAAACCTGCGGAGGATTCGCCACGGATCGCCGAATCCTTCAAATCGGACCACCGAACGAGATTCCCATCATGCAAACCGCTATCAATCTCTGGCCGCTACTGGGCGTGCTGGTCATCATTATTGGCTTTGTGCTGCGCTTCAATCCGATGCTGGTGGTCGCCCTTGCGGCGGTCGCCACCGGGTTCGCCGCGAGCATGCCGCTGGACACCATTCTGGCCACCATCGGCACCGGCTTCATCAAGACCCGGACCTTGCCGCTGATCATTCTGCTGCCGCTGGCGGTGATTGGTCTGCTGGAGCGTCATGGTCTGCGCCTGCACGCGCAGAACTGGATCGCGCGCTTCACCAGCGCCACCGCCGGGCGTCTGTTGATTGCCTACCTGTTTGTGCGTGAGACCACGGCCGCGTTGGGTTTGACCAGCCTCGGCGGGCATCCACAGATGGTTCGCCCGTTGCTGGCGCCCATGGCCGAAGGTGCCGCTGAAGCGCGGTTTGGCAAGTTGCCGGAAGCCTTGCGCGTCAAGTTGCTGGCCATGTGTGCCGCCACGGATAACGTCGGCCTGTTCTTTGGCGAAGACATTTTCGTTGCCTTCGGCGCGATTGCTTTGATGCACACCTTCCTGCTCGGATCGGGGATCGACGTCGACCCGATGCACATCGCCCTGTGGGGTATCCCGACGGCAATCTGCGCCTTCGTGATCCATGCGATTCGCCTGCATCGTTTTGATCGCCTGCTCAATCGGCAGTTGCAGCCCTTGGCGCAATCCACCCCGCCAGCGGCCGCGCAGGAGAGCGTGTAATGATCATTTCAATTCAATACCTGTATTGGCTGGCTGGCATCATTCTGGCGATCACGGCAGTGATGACCGTCACCGACGCCACTAACCCCAAGCGCTGGAGTACCGGCCTGTTCTGGGCATTGTTCGCCGTCGCGTTTCTGGTGGGTGAGCGTTTGCCGCCCGCGATTGTTGGCGTGGGTGTATTGGTCATGGCGGCGATTGCCGGTTTCGGCGGCGTCGGCTTCGGCAAGCATGAAGACCTGCCGGACAAGGCGCGCCGCGCCAGCGCCGGTCGGCTGGGCAACAAGCTGTTTATTCCGGCATTGGCGATTCCGCTGGTCACCGTGATTGGCGCGATGTTCCTCAAGAACATCAAGTTTGGCGATGTTGCGTTGCTCGATCCCGCCAACAGCACGTTCGTGTCTTTAGGCCTGGGTTGCCTGCTGGCCTTGGCGCTGGCCTGTTGGTTGACCCGCGATACGCCGGTGCAGGCCATGCGCGAATCCCGTCGCCTCACCGAAGCGCTGGGTTGGGCGCTGGTGTTGCCGCAGATGCTGGCGATGCTCGGTTTGCTGTTCAACGATGCCGGGGTCGGCAAGGCGGTGGCGCATCTGGCGACGGCTTACATCAACCTCGACTTCCGTCTGGTGGCGGTTTCGGTTTACGTGCTGGGCATGGCCCTGTTCACCATCGTCATGGGCAACGGTTTCGCGGCCTTCCCGGTGATGACCGGCGGCATTGGCGTACCGGTGCTGGTCGGCATGTACGGCGGCAATCCGGCAGTGGTCGCGGCCATCGGCATGTTCTCCGGCTATTGCGGCACGCTGATGACGCCCATGGCGGCCAACTACAACATCGTCCCGGCAGCGTTGCTGGAGTTGCCGGACAAATACGCGGTCATCAAGGCGCAGATCCCCACGGCGCTGCCGATGCTGGTCGCCAACATCCTGCTGTTGTATTTCCTCATGTAGCCTTCGAGCGGCCTCCGTTAACCCACAGCGCCCGCGACTTTCGCGGGCGTTGTGTTTGTGCGTAGGATGGCCACCGGTTTACTGAGATGGGTCATCGATGGACATTGTTCCTGCCGCACAGCAAGACGTCGTCGCCGTGCTGGAATTCGTATTGCGCGCCCGCAGGGAAATCTTCCCGATGCTTGATTCCGCTGGCCTGCCGGCGGATCTAGCCAACTTTGCCCGGGTGTATATCGAAGACGGCAGCGGCAAGTTCCTGATTGCCCGGCGCGATGGGGAAATCGTCGCGGCCATCGGCTACCTGCCTTACGACGGCCGATTCGCCCAGCTGGATTACGGCCAGCAGCGCGTAGTGGAAATCGTGCGGCTGTTCGTCATCCCCGAATTTCGCCGCTCAGGGCTGGCGACCCGGATTTTTCTGGAACTCAAGGAACATGCGCGTCAGCAGGGCGTTGAGGTGTTGTATCTGCACACCCATCCATTCCTGCCGGGCGCGGTCGGCTTCTGGCAGCGGCAGGGTTTCCATGTGGTTGATGTCGAGGCCGATCCGGTTTGGCGGACGACGCATATGGAGTGCGGGTTGTTGTGATTGCTGATCTTGTGGGAAAAAGCGTCCCCGACAAGCGCTGAAGATCCCTTGGCAACCCGACGCCTTCCCGGACAAGTCCGGTCCTGCCGAGTCACACAACCCGGTAGGAGGGGACTTGTCCCCGAAGACGCCGGTGCAAGCGCTGAGGATCTTCCTTGGCAGTCCCGACGTCTTCGCGGACAAGTCCGCTCCCACGGGATTTATGTGTTTTTTCGGGCCGTGCGGTTATGAACGAAACCGCAAAATCCGCGCACCATCGTGTGGATCAATCAGGTAGTGGGCTTCAACGCCAAACGTGCTGCGCAGCAGTTCGCAAGTCAGCACCTGGGCTGGCTCGCCAATAGCGATCAGCTCGCCTTTGTCCATTACCGCCAGTCGATCACAGGCCAAGGCCTGATTGAGGTCGTGCAGGGCAATCATTGTGGTCACCGGCAGCGATCTCACCAGACCGAGAATGCTCAGCTGATGCTGGATATCCAGGTGATTGGTGGGTTCGTCCAGCAGCAGGATTTGCGGGCGTTGCGCCAAAGCGCGGGCGATGTGCACGCGCTGGCGTTCGCCGCCGGAAAGGCTGTGCCAGGCGCGCTTGCGCTTATCGGCCATGTCCACATCGACCAGTGCCTGCTGAACGATTTCATCGTCGACAGCGGACCATGGCGTCAGCGCCGAAAGCCAGGGCGTGCGCCCCAGTTCCACGGCGTCCAGCACACTGATGGCGTCCGAGGTTTCGGCCTGTTGCTCGACCACCGCAATCATCTGTGCGATATCACGGCGCGTCATGTCGGTTAGCGCCTCGCCGTCGAGCTGAATACGGCCGCTGTCGGGTGGTCTGATGCCCGACAGCAATTTGAGCAGGCTGGATTTGCCGGAACCGTTCGGGCCGATCAAGCCCAGGGTTTCCCCGCGTTGCAGATCCAGACTGACACCTTTGAGGATAAGGTTGCCTTTGACTGACCAGCTCAGGTCAGAACACGCCATCACACGGGTCTCAAGCGCAGGCATTTGCAGGCTATTCATCGGCCACCCTTGGCTTTGATCAGGATTACGGCAAATACCGGTGCGCCAATCAGCGCGGTGATCACGCCGACCGGCAGCACCTGGCCCTTGATGACGGTGCGCGACAGCACGTCGGCGGCGATCAGGAACAGCGCGCCACTTAACGCGCTGAGCGGGATCAGCCGTCCATGACGCACGCCCACCAACAGACGCGCGGCATGCGGCACCACCAGACCGACGAAACCGATGGAACCCACCAGCGACACCATCACCGCCGTGACCAGCGCAACCGTGGCGATCAGGACCACTTGAACACGTCGCACCGGGATGCCAAGCGCGGCGGCCGAATCGCTGCCGAACATGAACGCATCCAGCGCGCGGCGATGCCACAGGCAAATCGCCAGCCCGATCAACACCACCGGCACCGCCAATGTCACCGATTGCCAGCGCACCCCGCTGAGGTTGCCCAACAACCAGAACATGATGCCCCGCGCCTGTTCGGAGCTGGCCGACTTGGTAATCAGAAACGAAGTCAGCGCATTGAACAGCTGTGAACCGGCGATGCCTGCGAGGATGATTTGCCCGCTGCCGCTGACCGCTCCGGTGCTGCGCGCCAGCAAGGCGACCAGCGCAAAGGCAGCCACCGCGCCAGCAAAGGCGCCCATTGACAAGGAAATGGCTCCGGCGCCGAGGCCGATGATCGACACCAGCACCGCGCCGGTCGAAGCTCCGGCGGAAATCCCCAGTAGATATGGATCGGCCAGCGGATTACGCAGCAGTGACTGCAACACCACCCCGGAAATCGCCAGCCCGGCGCCACATGCGGCGGCAACCAGCGCGCGGGTCAGGCGGTAGTTCCAGACGATGCCTTCATCAATAGGGTCCAGCACAAAACCGGCGCCCCACAGCTTGTTGGCCAGCACCTGAAACACCAGCGACAGGCTGATCGGCGTCTCGCCAATGGCGATGCCGGCCAGAATCGCGGCCAGCAATACCGGGATCACCCACGCTGCGTGCAGACAGACCCTGCGCAGAACCTGACCGCCGGTCACTGCTCTCATTTGCCCGGATCAACCTGATCAATGGCGCTGGCCAGTTCGTTGATGCCGTCAAACATACGCACCGAGGCCTGCATGGCGTCGGCATCAAGGATCACGATGCGGTTGTGTTTCACGGCATCCATGTTTTTGGTCACCGGATCGGACTTGAGAAATTCCAGTTTTTTCTGGAAGTCGTCAGCAGGGAAGCGACGGCGATCCATGCGCGCGATGACCAGCACCGTAGGGTTGGCCTTGGCGATGGTTTCCCAGCCGACGGTTGGCCATTCTTCATCGGACTCGATCACGTTACGCAGGCCGAGGGTGTTCATCATGAAATCCGGCACGCCTTTGCGCCCGGCCACGTACGGGTCGATGTGCAGGTCGGCGCTGGAAAACCAGAACAGCGCCGATGCATCGGTCAAGTGCTTGGCCTTGACGCTGACCTGAGCCTTGGTCAAACCGGCACGCAGCTGCGCGCTCAACTCATCGCCACGGTCCTGCACGTCGAAGATCTGCGCTAGCTGCGCGACGGTCTTGAATACAGTTTCCACGGAAAATGGCTTGAGCCGCGTGCCATCGGCGCCAACCAGATTGTCTTTGCCTTCGCAGTCCGACGGCATGATGTAGGTCGGGATATTCAGTTCGCTGAACTGCTCGCGGGTGCCGACCGCGCCTTGCGGGCCGACCATCCATTCAAACTGCACCGGCACCAGGTCAGGGCGTTTGCCGATCACTGATTCGAAGCTCGGCTCGTTATCGGCCAGGCGCGGAATACGCTCGTTCTGCGCCTTGAACTGTGGCAGGACCTCGTTGAACCACAGCGAAGTGCCGGCCACTTTGTCGGCCAGCCCAAGGGAGTAGAGGATTTCAGTACCGGCCTGGCCGATGGTGACTGTTTTGCCGGGGGCCTGTTTGAAGGTCAACGGCACGCCGCAGTTCTCGACCGTCAGCGGGTAGTGCGTCGGACCGGCGGCCATGGCCAGTGCAGAACATCCAAGGCTGGCAAACAGTACGGCAAGGCGAGGCAACGTCATGAAAGGCTATCTCCATTCGAACGGATGTCCGGACGGCGGTGTAAGGGCAGGAAACACATCAGCCACCGCTGCTGACTGCGGCGGGGCCGGTCGAGCAGGGTCTGGCAGCAACGGCGATGAACCGATTCTGACGGATGTCCTCCCCGGACACCCCGCCGGTGGGTCAATTGCCAGGGCGCGTTTTCGTGCAACCCTGATGTCGGCAGGTCTCCTGACTGACGCGTCATCGCCATGCTCCGGCCTTCCCGGGTTTACCCAGTGGCATCGATGGAGCGGCTCAGCGTCTACAGTTGCGGGGGCAGTTCCGTTTGATGACCCTGAGGCCATCACGGATTCCCTATTAATCCCGTTTGGGAACCGACGGGCGGCATGGTAATGGATATCAACCGCGACGGGGAAGTTTTCCCGGCGGGCGAGTCCCTGGCCTGGAGATTGCTCGCAGTTCACCGGTTGGTGAACCTTATCGGCCGATGGTCGGTCGATACATGCACGCTGGCTGAGTGCTCCGGTGACAAATCGGCGATGATGATGCCCGGCCCGTATTATTTCTGGAGATTTCCCCCTGTGATATCGACTCAACGCACGGCCTGGCTCAAAGCCTGGGGTGCACATGCTTTTACCGCCACCGGCGTGGTCATTGCCTTCATGGCAACCATCGCGCTGTTCGAAGACCAGCCCAAGGCATGCCTGCTTTGGCTGGGCCTTGCGCTGGTGGTAGATGGAGTCGATGGCTCCCTGGCGCGCAAATTCAATGTTCAGTCGGTGCTGCCGGGCTTTGATGGTTCAGTGCTCGATCTGGTCATTGATTACCTGACCTACGTGTTTATTCCGGCGCTGTTCATTTATCGCTACATCGATTTGCCGGATCACACCATGTTGCTCAGCACTGCGGTGATTCTGGTGTCCTCGCTGTTCTGCTTCTGCAATCTGGAAATGAAAAGCAAGGACAACTATTTCCAGGGCTTTCCCGCCGCCTGGAACGTGGTCGCGCTGTGCGTCTACATCATCTCGCCAGCTTCGTGGGTGACGTTGCTGACCGTTTTCGGCCTGGCCCTGCTGACCCTGACGCGGATGAAGTTCCTCCACCCGTTCCGCGTCCGCCGCCTGATGCCACTGAACATCACCGTCACCACGATCTGGCTGGTGTGCAGCGCCTTGCTGGTCATCGACCACCCGGCGCAAAGCCCGACCGTGATGATCGTCTGGTCCGCGATGTCCGCCTATTTCCTGGGGATTTGCCTGTGGCGCACTTCGCTTGAGTGGTTGGGCAAGTTGCGTAGTTGAAGCGAACGACAGCCTGTAGGACCGGCTTGAGTCGGGAGGGCGTTCTCCGGGCGAAGCCGGTCCTACGGATCCGGTATTTGCGGATTTCACACCAGTCATCCAATAAACCGAACTCCCGTCACGCGGCCGCTTCCAAATCAGGTCACCCCCCAATTGATCTGATTCTGCGAGGGCAACATGAGCATACGACCTGTCGACACCCAGGCTGCGCAATCCCCGGGGCCGAACCCCAATCCGATGGAATCCGATGACGAGGCCCGTCCGGACGATGACGTGCGCAACGCCGAGGAAAATGAAGTGGAGCCGGATGATCCGGACATTGCGGGTGATGATGGCTCGGGCGTACCGAGCTAAACCAGCGTGGTAGTCAGCCACGACCATCAGGCGTTGGCCATTTGCAGCGTTACGCCTCGCGCCTGAGCGCGTATGAACAATCCCGGCTGCAAATACTGGCCAGCGACCTGCTTGCATCCCGGCAAAAAAATAGCTCCAGTTGGTGCATTTTCGATAACACCGCCAGCGGTTTTGCTGTGGGCAATGCGCTGGAGTTGCAGACGCTCTTGTCCCGCTGATCCAGGCCGAACATTGTTTCGGGGCGCTGCACGTTCTAGTCTCTGCTCCACTTCTCAACACCGCACGGGAGCCGCCATGCCTTGGTCAGCCAAGCAGTATTCAATTTTCGAGCAACAACGCACGCGCCCCGTGGTTGATCTGGTCGCGGCGATCCCGACGCAGAACGTACAGACGGCGGTGGATCTGGGCTGCGGTCCCGGCAACTCGACAGAAGTGCTGGCTGAACGCTACCCGCAAGCGCAAGTGACCGGCCTGGACAGTTCGGAAAACATGCTGATCGACGCGCGCCAGCGGTTGCCGGCCTTGAGTTTCGAGTTGGCTGACATCGCGGCGTGGAATCCGGCGCAACCACTGGATGTGATTCTCGCCAACGCTTCGTTGCAATGGGTGGCGGATCATGCCGCGCTGTATCCGCGTCTGGTCAGCAAACTCACGCCCGGTGGCAGCCTAGCGGTGCAGACGCCGGACAATTTGCAAGAGCCGGCCCACCGTCTGGCCCGTGAAGTGGCAGCGGACGGCCCTTGGGCGAGCAAGATCGCTGCGGTGAAACATCCTGGTCGCCATGACGCGAGCTTTTATTACTCGCTGCTCAAGGGCCATTGCAGTTCGGTAGACGTATGGCGCACCACCTATTTTCATCCGCTGGAAGGTGGTCATGCGGCGGTGGTCGAGTGGTTCAAGGGTTCGGCATTGCGGCCTTATCTTGAACCGCTGGATGAAACGGAGAAGCACGCGTTCCTGGAACGCTATCTCGCCGCAATCAGCGAAGCTTATCCGGCGCTGGAAGACGGGACGGTATTGTTGCCGTTTCCACGGTTGTTTGTGGTGGCGACGCGCTAAGCCTGGGGCGCCGTCGGGTCCTGGTCGTCATAACGGTCATGCAAGCGCATCCAGTCCATGATTTGCACCTCATTCCTGCCTTTGGGCGTGAGGTCCAGATAGTTGTAGGCGCCGACGAGAATGTCCAGACCTCGGGCGTAGGTTGAGTACGTGTGGAAAATCTCCCCCGCCGGGTTTTTGTAGAAGACGCTCAGGCCGGGCAGTTCCTCGAAGGGGTCGGTGGAGGGCTCGTAATTGTAGGTGACGCTGCCGTCGGCGATCTGTTCGGCCGTGGCGGACACCCCGAAGTCATAGTTGAAATCACTGCCCGCCGATGACACCCAGTTCAACTTCCAGCCCATGCGTTGCTTGAACGCTTGAAACTGCTGCCATGGCGCGTGGGAAACGGCGACGAGGCTGATGTCGTGGTGCGCCAGATGCAGGTTGGCGCCGTCCATGTGATCGGTCAGGAATGAGCAGCCCGTGCAGCCTTCCTCCCAATCCTTGCCAAACATGAAGTGATAGATGATCAACTGGCTGTTATTGCCGAACAGCTCGCTCAGGCTTTGTCTGCCGTTGGGACCTTCAAAGCTGTACGCCTTGTCGATCCTGACCCAGGGCAGGGCGCGGCGTTCGGCGCTGAGTTGATCGCGTTGGCGGGTAAAGGCTTTCTCGTAAATCAGATGCTGTTTGCGCGCCGTCAGCCACTCTTGCCGAGAGACGACCGGGTGGCTGTCGAGTTCGTGTGGGGCGACTGGATAAGTGCTCATGGGCGTGTTCCTCGTCGTTGTTCATTCATTCGGGTGCAGCTTTGGATAGTCGAATGACCTGTCTGCAAATCGACAACCTCGTACCGTGAACAAGCTTTTTGGGATTCGCTCGGCTTGTGCGATGATTCCCAGCTTTGTGTGGGATGGCAGATAGTCTTGCGTAGGAAAATTCCACTCATGCCGTGGAATCGCCACCAGCCCACCAATCATCTGTGGAACCAGACCATGAATTTCTTCAAGCGAGCGCTGTTGGACAGAAAGCTGAAAAAGGCGCTTTCGAAGAACAAATGTCGTCTGGACAGCGGGATCAAAGGCCTGCGCCGTGAAACCGAGCTGACGCTGGAGCATGGCGTAAAGCTGCATCAGATCAAGATTCTGTCCCGCAAGCTGACCATCGGTGCCTACACCGATATCGTCAGCGGCGCCGAGCTGCACGACGTCTCCAGCATCGGGCGCTATTGCTCGATTGCCAAGAACGTGACCATCGGCCAGGACCGTAAATCCCATCCACTGAGCTGGCTGACATCCCACAGCGGGCTGGTCGGCCTGCGCCAGCAACTGGGCGGCATTGCGCCGCATCACGATGGCGTCAAGCAAACTTCCATTGGTCACGACGTGTGGATCGGCATGGATGTGCTGATTCTGGAAGGCGTGACCATCGGCACCGGCGCGGTGATTGGCGCGCAATCGCTGGTCAACAAGGACATTCCGCCTTACGCCATCGCCGTTGGTTCACCGGCTCAGGTGGTGCGCTATCGCTTCGATCAGGACATCATCGACGGCTTGCTGGCCAGCCAGTGGTGGAACCTGCCAGCGCAGCAGTTGGCCGGTTTGCCGATTGAAGACCCGCAGGCATTGCTCAAGCAACTGAACGGCAGCGTTGCGCCGGCCAGTCATCCGGGGCAGGTTGTGGTGCGCAGCAAGCCGTTCACGGTGAGCCATATCGATCCGCAGTGATCAGCCCGCGGCATGGTTGTCAGCCTCGGCACCCGCCGGGGCTTTCGCTGCATGGGCTGGCGCCTCGCTGGCTCTGAACAACGCCTGAATCGCCTGCCCATACGCCTGCCTTCCCAGGCTCATGCTGTTGTTATGCGAACCGCCCGGCACCAGCAGGAGTTTCTTCGGCTCCTGGGCCGCCGCAAACAGCTCTTCACTGAATCGCGATGGCACGTAGCGGTCCTCGGTGCCGTGGACGATCAGCAACGGCATATGGATAGCGGCGATCTTGTCGATGGAGTCGAATTTCTGCGACAGCAACCAGCGCACCGGCAACGACGTATTGGCCACTGCGGTGGCGACATCGGCCAGTGTGGTGAAGGTGGATTCGATAATCAGGCCACGGGCTTGTACGGGCTCTTTGCCATTCTCGGTGTCTCGTCCCAGTTCAGCGGCCAGATCCACCGCCACGGCGCCGCCCAATGAGTGGCCGTAAATAAGCCGCTGTCGCGGGTCCGGTTGCAGCAGTTTCAGGCGTTCCCAAGCGACGCGTGCGTCTTCGTAAACCGTGGCCTCGGAGGGCAATCGCCCTTGGCTCTGGCCGAAACCGCGATAGTCGATGGCCAGCACCGAGAAGCCCAGGGCGCGCAGTTGCTCAATGCGAAACAGCTGGCCCGTGAGGTTCCAGCGCGAGCCGTGCAGATACAGCACCGCTGGCGCGTCTTTGCGATTGGCGGGCCACCACCAGGCGTGAATGTTTTGCGCCACGCCGAAGTCCGGCGCCTTGAGCTCGAACTCCTGCACACCGGCGGGCAGTCCGCTGTACCAGCTGGCAGTGCCCGGTTCGATACGAAACACCAGTTCCCGCTCGGTATGTTGCAACACCGCACAACCCACCGGCAGACCGACGATCAGCAGGGCCATGCAAGACCAGGCGAACCAGCGCGCCTTGAAGCGCGCCAGGGAAAAATAAGGCATGGATACAGTTCCCTAACGAAATGGCCAAATGCCGACTGTAACGACGTTGTCATGATACCGATTAACCGGTTGGTTACAGAATATTGCAGCGGTGGCTGGTCGGGACTCCACGAGGTCGTAGGACCGGCTTCAGCCGGGAGAACAATCGTACAGACGATAGAAATGTACTGTTTGTACCGACCCTCTCCCGGCTAAAGCCGGTCCTACGGAATGAATTCCAATTCAAACGCCTCACTCATTGGGTGCTCACAACCGAAAATGATCCCCAATCAACCGGATCAACACTTCACAGGCCGCGCTGGGTGAGCCGGGGGCCTTGACCAGTTGCAGTTCGTGCAGCGGCAAGGTCGGCAGGCCGTCTTCTTCGCTCAGGATGCGCATCTGCGGGCTGACCCGGTCCCGGTCGATGATGCCGATCACCAGACCGGCGCAAATAGTGGTTTCCAGCGCGCTGGTGCCGGCGCTCATGACCATGGTGCGCCACGGCCGACCCACTCGGGTCAGCGCATCCAGCGCCACGCTGCGATAGGGACAACCATTGCCGTGCAGCGCCAGGGGCAGCGGCTTGTCGGGATCGGCCCGGTAGCTGTGGGCCGCGACCCAGACCGGTTCGGTGGTGCCAAAGCGGAATAACGGCGGCTCGCGCGTGTTTTGCGCATCCATCAGCTCAACCACCAACGCCAGGTCCATGTGCCCGCGTTGCAATTGGCTATGCAGGCGGCCGCTGGAAGCGGTTTCGACTTCCAGTTCGATGTGGGGAAAACCTTCGGACAGCGGCGGCAGGGTGCATTGCAACAACGCCCCGGCATACTCCTCGGAAATCCCCAGTCGGACTTTGCCGCTGACCGACGGCGCGTTGTATCCGGCCAGCATTCGGTCGTGCATCTGCAGCAATTCCGCGCTCTGCAAGGCAAAGCGGCGTCCCAGCGGCGTCAGCGTGACGGTCTGGTTGTCCCGCTCCAGCAAGCGCCCGCCGGTGATGTCTTCCAGGCGCCGAATGTGCAGGCTCACGGCCGACGGGCTGCGATTGAGGAAGGTCGCGGCGGCGAGGAACTGTTCGAAACGCACCACCGCCTGGAAAGTGCGCAGCAGGTCGATATCCAGCGTGCTCTGCATGGTTCAGAAATCCTGCATCAGTGATGCTTATCATCTCGTTTGATTGAATCACCCTGTCATTCATACCATCAGCTTCATGTGATGGAAAGGGGCGGGGATGATGGACATGCATAGAGGCGGGCAGCAGGCTGACTTTTGCAGTTTCAATGAGGCGAAACCGGCGGTGCGGCCTTCGCAAGCAAGCTTGCTCCCACACAGATCATCTTCAGTTACGTGGATCAGCACGCTGCTGCTCAGCGCCATGGTGCTCAGTTGGAGCTCCGGGTTTATCGGCTATCGCTATGTGTCGGAGCACAGCGGGGTGATGCTCGCGACGTTCTGGCGATTCGTGCTCGCGGCCGTGCTGTTGCTGCCGCTGGTGTGGCGGCAGCTGCGCGAACTGAGTTGGCGCAATTGGGCCGATCAAGGCGTGGTGGGTCTGCTGGGCATCGCCGGTTACATTGGGCCCATCGCCGCATCCATCGCCCTGGGCGTGGCGCCGGGCACCAGTTCGTTGATCGCCAATCTGCTGCCGCTGAGCATCGTCCTGCTGGCGGGTTTTGTTCCCGGTCAGGCGACGCGTGGCTGGCAGTGGCTGGGCATCGGCTTGTGCCTGATCGGCATGTTGATCGCCAGTGGCAGCAGCCTGGAGTTTTCCCGGGCGTCGATTTGGGCGTACTCGCTGCCGCTGCTTGGCGTGGCGTCACTGGCGCTGGCGACCATCTATCAGAAACAGTCGCGTCACCCGCCACTTCCGGGTCTGGTGGGGCTGTTCATTCAGGTCTGCGCGATATTGCCGGTGTTTGCCCTGCTGGCCTTGCAGGAAGGCAGCCTGCGCCCGGTGCTGGCCAGCGGTTTTGGCTTGGGTGTGCTCTGGCTGGTGGTGTTCGGAACGTTGGGCGGCTACGGATTTTACTGGTTGTGCCTGCGCCGCTTCACCCTGCAAAGCGTCAGCGGCGCGTTGTTCCTGACGCCGCCGGTGACGATGCTTTGGGCGTATCTGCAATTTGGCGATCCGCTGGCCGTCAGCGCGTTGCTTGGCGTGGCGCTGACGTTGGCGGGCCTGCCGTTTCTCAGGCGTCCGCAGCCGTAGCGGAAGGCGGCTCTGCATCCGGCATCAGTGTCGCGATCAATGCGCGAACCGTGCCGGGCAGGGCGTCCAGCTCGCGAACCAGAATGCTCCGTTCGCGAATCGCCCAGGGTTCGTCCAGCTGCACCGTCACCAGGTTCATGGTGCGGCTGTGGCGCACGGCGGCGGACTCGGGAATGATGCCGATGCCCACACCCGCTTCAACCATGCGGCAGATCGCCTCGAAGCTCGACACCTGAATCCGCAACGACAGGTGCTGGCCGATGCGCTCGACGTGATCGCGCAAGAAACTCAGCAACGTGCTGCCTTCATGCAGACCGATATGCTGGAAGGTCAGCGTCTGCTTGAGGGTCACCGGGCTCTGGCTGGCGAGATCGTGGCCCACCGGCACCGCCAGCACCAGGCGATCGGTGCTGAAGTGCATCACCTGCAAACCGGCCGCTTCCACCGGTCCGGCGATGATGCCCATGTCCGAGCTGCCATCCAGCACGCCACGCACGATGTCCCGGGACAGGCGTTCCTGCAGATCGACGGTGACGCCGGGCCGCTGGGCGAGAAAACCGGCCAGCACTTCCGGTAGAAACTCAGTCACGGCCGTGGTGTTGGCGAAGATGCGAATGTGCCCGGCCGAATCGGTGCCGTAGTTGGTGAACTCGCTTTTCAGGTATTCCACCTGACGCATGACCAGCCGCGCGTGCTTGAGCAAGCGTTGCCCGGCCGGGGTCAGTTCCACGCCACGGCTGTCTCGATACAGCAGGCGTGTTTCGAACTGGCTTTCCAGCGCCTTGATCCGCGCACTGGCTGCGGCGGGTGACAGGAAGGCGCGGCGCGCGCCCTGGGTCAGGCTCGGGGATTCGCCGATGTGAATGAAGAGGCGTAGATCGGCCAGGTCGAAATGCATGGGTGGCGTCCGGTGAGAGTTATTGGAATTATCGGTGTCAGCTGTGTTCAGCATATATGAACGCGGCCTTACGCAAATGCAAATTCACAGAATGCTCCGCGCCTTGCATAGTCCCGGCATAACAACAAATGCTAAGGGGTTACCCGCATGAGCGCTGCAGAGTCGCCGAAGGATTTCACTGCCTGGCTTGGACGCACTGAAGAGGCTCACGACCATCTGAGCCGTAATCTGATCAAACGCATCGCGGCCACGTTCGGTGAGGCCACGCCAGCCGATGGCGACGCGCTGCCACCATTGTGGCAGTGGTGTTTCTTCCAGGAACCGGTTGAGGAATCGCTGCTGGGCACCGATGGCCATCCGGCACGCGGCGGCTTTCTGCCACCGGCGGACAACCGCAATCGCATGTGGGCCGGCGGTCGTGTCGAATTCATCGAAGCGCTGAAAGTCGGCGCCGATGCCCACCGTTTGTCGACCATTACCCACATCGAAGAAAAGCACGGCCGCACCGGCGCCTTGTTGTTCGTCACCGTTCGTCATGATTACTCGCAAAGCGGCCAACTGTGCATCCGTGAAGAACAGGACATTGTCTATCGTGAGCCGAATCCGCCGAAGTTGCACAGTGGCGACGCGGCCGAAACCGGCGAGTGGAACGAAGTCGTCACGCCGACGCCGACCCTGCTGTTTCGTTATTCGGCAGTGACCTTCAATGGCCATCGCATCCACTACGACTATCCGTACGTCACCGGCACCGAAGGTTATCCGGGCCTCGTTGTGCATGGGCCGATGATCGCCACTTTGAACCTGCGCGCTTTCTGTCGCGCCCATCCCGAAGCGCGCCTGCGGCATTTCGCCTATCGCGGCGTGCGTCCGTTGAGTGTGCCGACGCCTTTCACGGTCAGCGGCCGCGTCACTGAGCCAGGCAAGGCGCAGTTGTGGGCCGGCAATCAGGACGGCGTCGGGCAAAGCGCCGAAGTGCTGTTCGACTGAACACCTCACTCATTAGCCAGACCGTGCCGGTGCTGTTGGCGCGCGAACTCAAGAGAGCAGATTGATGAACCCCAATGACAATGAAGACTTCAATGCCATCCGCGAAGGCGTGCGTGCCTTGTGTGCTGAATTCGACGCGGCGTACTGGCGCAAGATCGACGAGGAAAAAGGCTTCCCGGAAAGCTTCGTCAAGGCCCTGACCGACGCGGGCTGGCTGTCGGCAATGATTCCCACCGAATACGGCGGCTCGGGCCTGGGTCTGGCTGAGGCTTCGGTGATTCTCGAAGAGGTGAACCGTTGCGGCGGCAACTCCGGCACGGTTCACGGCCAGATGTACAACATGTTTACCCTGCTGCGTCACGGCAGCGAGGCGCAGAAAAGCTATTACCTGCCCAAGCTGGCCAGCGGCGAACTGCGCCTGCAATCTATGGGCGTCACCGAACCGACCACCGGCACCGACACCACCAAGATCAAGACCACCGCCATCAAGCAGGGCGACAAGTATGTGATCAACGGCCAGAAAGTGTGGATCTCCCGGGTCCAGCATTCGGACTTGATGATCCTGCTGGCGCGCACGACACCATTAGCCGAGGTGAAGAAGAAATCCGAAGGCATGTCGATTTTCCTCGTCGACCTGCGCGATGCCATCGGCAACGGCCTGACCGTGCAGCCCATCGCCAACATGGTCAACCACGAAACCAACGAGCTGTTTTTCGACAACCTCGAACTGCCGCTGGACAGCCTGATCGGTGAAGAAGGCAAGGGCTTCCGCTACATCCTCGATGGCCTGAACGCCGAGCGCACCTTGATCGCGGCCGAATGCATCGGCGACGGTCGCTGGTTCGTCGAGAAAGCCAGCGCCTATGCCCGTGACCGGGTGGTGTTCGGGCGGCCCATCGGCCAGAACCAGGGCGTGCAATTCCCGATTGCCGAAGCACACATCGAAATCGAAGCCGCCGACCTGATGCGCTGGCGCGCCTGCGAGGAATACGACAGCGGCAAGAACGCCGGGGCCAGCGCCAACATGGCGAAATACCTGGCGGCCAAGGCGTCCTGGGAAGCGGCCAACGCCTGCCTGCAAACCCACGGCGGCTTCGGCTTTGCCTGCGAATATGATGTGGAACGCAAATTCCGCGAGACCCGTTTGTATCAGGTCGCGCCGATCTCCACCAACCTGATTCTTTCCTACGTCGCCGAGCATTTGCTCGAACTGCCGCGCAGCTTCTGAGGAGCGGAACATGAGCCATACCCAAGCTTTGGCGGCGTTTCTGGCCGACCTCGAATACTCGCAGATCCCCGACTCCGTGCTGGACCGCACCGAGGATTTGTTCCTCGACTGGGTCGGCTCCGCGCTGGCCAGCCAGGGTTCGCGGCCGATCCCGTTGTTCGAGCGTTACGCGGCGAAAATGGGCCCCGCCGAGGGCCCGGCGAAAATCCTCGTCAACGGTAAAGGCAGCTCGGCGTATTTCGCTGCACTGGTCAACGGCGCGTCTTCGCACCTGGTCGAGCAGGATGATTTGCACAACAGCTCAGTGCTGCACCCGGCCACGGTGGTATTCCCGGCCGTGCTGGCCGCTGCTCAGGATCACGGCAAATCCGGCAAGGATCTGCTGCTGGCATCGGTCGCCGGTTATGAAGCCGGGATTCGCATCGGCGAGTTCATGGGCCGCTCCCACTACCGCATCTTCCATACCACAGCGACGGTCGGCACCCTTGCCGCCGCAGTCGGCGTGGGCAAGTTGCTCGGTTTTGACAAGGAGCAGTTCATCAACCTGCTGGGCAATGCCGGTACTCAGGCGGCGGGTTTGTGGGAGTTCCTGCGCGACGCCGCCGACTCCAAACAACTGCACACCGCCAAGGCTGCGGCCGATGGTTTGCTCGCGGCCTATATGACCGAAGACGGTTTGACCGGAGCACGCAACATTCTCGAAGGCGATCAAGGCATGGCGGCGGGGATGTCCAGCGACGCTGACCCGAGCAAATTGTCGGATCGCCTCGGCAGCCGCTGGGCCTTGGTCGAGACCTCGTTCAAGTTTCACGCGTCCTGTCGTCACACCCATCCAGCTGCCGACGCCTTGCTGGACTTGATGCAGCGCGAAGGCCTGAACCATGAGCAGATCGCCAAGGTGGTGACGCGGGTGCATCAGGGTGCTATCGACGTATTGGGCCGGGTTGTCGTGCCGACCACAGTGCATCAGGCCAAGTTTTCCATGGGCGCGGTGCTGGGTTTGATCGCCGTGCATGGCAAGGCGCAACTGATCGAGTTCCAGCAGCACGCCTTGAGCGATGCGGCCGTGGCGGCGTTCCGCGAGAAAGTCAGCATGGAGCTGGATGACGAGGTCGATCAGGCCTATCCCGCGCGCTGGCTGGGCCGCGTGATCGTCACCACCACTGACGGCCGCACGCTGATCGGCGCCATTGACGAACCCAAGGGCGATCCGGGCAATACCCTGTCGCGGCCTGAGCTGGAGGACAAGTTCCAGCGCTTGCTGGCGTTCTCCGGCGCACGCACGCCTGAACAGGGTCATGCGTTGATCGACAAGGTCTGGGGTTTGCGGGATGCGCAAACGCTGGGCGAATTGATTTAACGCGCAGATCGCGCCGTACTTGCCCTGTAGGACCGAATTCATTCGGGAGGAGGCCGGTACATGCTGCGAATCATTTGTTGCTGCATCGACGCCTTCGGGGATGAATCCGCTCCCACGGGGTACGAGGCAAGAGGTAGATATCATGACCGAACAAAACCCCCGTCCTCTGGACGGCATCACCGTCGTCAGCCTGGAACACGCCATTGCCGCGCCGTTCTGTACCCGGCAACTGGCCGACATGGGCGCCCGCGTGGTGAAGATCGAACGCCCCGGCAGCGGCGATTTCGCCCGTGGCTATGATCAGCGCGTCGACGGCCTGGCCTCGCACTTCGTCTGGACCAATCGCTCCAAGGAAAGCCTGACCCTGGACCTCAAGCACGACGAAGCCGGGGATATTCTCGAGTCGCTGCTGGGCAAGGCTGATGTGCTGGTGCAGAACCTCGCGCCTGGCGCCGCTGCGCGCATGGGCCTGTCGTTCGAAGCGCTGCATGCGCGTTTCCCGAAACTGATCGTCTGCGATATTTCCGGCTACGGCGAAGGCGGCCCTTATGAAAAGAAGAAAGCCTACGACCTGTTGATTCAGAGCGAGGGCGGTTTCCTGTCGGTGACCGGCGGGCCGGGTGAAGAGCAAATGGCCAAGGCCGGCTGCTCCATCGCTGATATTGCCGCTGGCATGTACGCTTACACCGGGATTTTGTCCGCGCTGTTGCTGCGCGGCAAAACCGGCGTCGGCAGCCGCATTGACGTCAGCATGCTGGAAAGCCTGGTGGAGTGGATGGGCTATCCGATGTATTACGCCTACAACGGCGCGCCGCCACCGCCACGGGCCGGAGCCTCGCACTCGACGATTTATCCCTACGGCCCGTTCCCCACCAAGGGCGGCGGTACGGTGATGCTCGGTTTGCAGAACGAACGTGAATGGGCGCTGTTCTGCGAGAAAGTCCTGCTCGACAGCGCCTTGATCACCGATGAGCGCTTCTCGGCCAACTTCAAGCGATCGGAAAACCGTGAGGTGCTGCGTCAGATCATCGTCGACGGTTTCTCGCAACTGAGCGTTGATGAAGTGGTGGCACGGCTCGAAGACGCGCAAATCGCCAACGCCCGGGTCAATGACATGCAGGGCGTCTGGGACCACCCGCAGTTGAAAGCGCGGGACGGCTGGCGCGAAGTCGACAGCCCGGCCGGCAAACTGCCGTCGCTGCTGCCGCCGGGTCGCAACGCCGCCTTCACCCCGCGCATGGACGCCGTGCCAGCGCTGGGGCAGCACACCGTAAGCATTCTCGATGAGCTGGGATTGTCGGCGGCGGATCACGCGCGGTTGTTGGCGGCCGGGGTGGTTTGAGCCTCCAGCTCCGCCCCCCGATAGGTTGCTGTAGGACCGGCTTTAGCCGGGAGGGCAATTGATGAGCGGCTCGCGACTGAAGTCGCTCCTACAGTCGCTCCTACAGTTGTTCTTACGGCCGATTCGCGGGCAAGTCGGAACGCCGCCCGCTCGCTCGAACGAACTGCGATGAATTTACTGATGAGGAACACCACCATGTCTCAACCCATCGTCCGCTCCGCACTGTTTGTGCCCGGCAGTCGACCCGAGCGGTTTGCCAAGGCGCTGGCTGCCGGTGCCGATGCGGTGATCGTCGATTTTGAAGACGCCGTCGAAGAACCGCTCAAGCGTCAGGCGCGAGATAACCTGGCGGCGTTTCTTGCCGCCAATCCCGAGGCCGCAGTGTGGGTGCGGGTCAATGCGCCTGATCACGCCGAACATGGCGCGGACCTTCGATTCTGCGCCGAGCAACCCGGTGTGGCCGGAGTGCTGTTGCCCAAAGTTGAAACTGCGGCACAGGTTGCAGCGGTGTGGCAGGGCGGCAAGCCGATCTGGCCGATCATCGAGAGCGCCAGAGGTTTGCTGGCTGTTGAGCAGATAGCGCAGTGCCCGGGGGTCGAGCGTTTGTCATTTGGCGGCCTGGACCTGGCGCTGGACCTGAACCTGAATAATGGCTCGGCGGCCGCTGCGTTCGTCCTCGACCAAGCGCGGATGTCAGTGCAACTGCATTCCCGCGCCGCCGGATTGTTAGCGCCGCTGGATGGGGTTTATCCGGCCATTGGTGATCCCGAAGGGTTGCGCCGCTCGGTTCGTCACGCCTACGACATGGGCTTTGGCGGCTCTTTGTGCATTCACCCCAAACAAGTCCCGATCATTCATGATGCCTTGGCGCCCAGCGCTGACGATCTGGCCTGGGCTCGGCGGGTAGTCGACGCCAGTACCCAAGCCAGCGGAGCAGGGGCCTTTCAACTGGACGGGCAGATGATCGACGCGCCGGTGTTGATCCGCGCAAAGCGCCTACTGCTGGTCAGCAGCCCGTCTAGTACGGCATGATGGGGTATGTCGGCGTAAGAATCGAAGATTGCGTGCAAAATGCTCGCATTCAGCTAAACCAAACGCGGGGTTACGTAAAAGCTGATTCTACAGACGCGGACAGTTGGGCATCTTGCTACTACTGCATCGAAAAAAGAAGGCCCGTAGAGGCTGACTCTTACACAACAATAAGAAGGTGAAATCAATGTTGAAGTTGACCAGGGCGCTGTTCTGCGCCGCCGCTGTGACCGTGGCATCTCTCGCACAGGCCGCAGATCCCGTCATTATCAAATTTGCTCACGTCGTGGCCGAAAACACGCCCAAAGGCCAGGGCGCACTGCTGTTCAAAAAACTTGCCGAAGAGCGTCTGGCGGGGAAAGTGAAGGTCGAGGTGTACCCGAACTCCTCACTGTTCGGTGATGGCAAGGAAATGGAAGCGCTGCTGCTGGGCGACGTGCAGTTATTGGCACCCTCCCTGGCCAAGTTCGAGCAGTACACCAAGAAAGTGCAAATCTTCGATCTGCCGTTCCTGTTCGACGACCTGGCCGCTGTCGACCGCTTCCAGCACGGACCGCAGGGCAAAGCCTTGCTTACGTCCATGGACGACAAGGGCATTCATGGTCTTGCGTATTGGCACAACGGTCTCAAGCAGCTGTCGGCTAACAAGAAAATGGTCGAGCCCAAGGACGCCCGTGGCCTGAAATTCCGCGTGCAAGCCTCCAGCGTACTTGAAGCTCAATTCAAAGCGCTCAAAGCAAACCCGCGCAAGATGAGTTTCGCCGAGGTTTATCAGGGGCTGCAGACCGGCACCGTGAATGGCACCGAGAACACCTGGTCCAACTACGAAAGCCAGAAGGTCAACGAGGTGCAGCCATTTTTCACCGAGTCCAATCATGGCCTGATCGACTATATGGTGATCACCAATTCCAAGTTCTGGAATGGTCTGCAACCTGACGTGCGCACCGAGCTGGAAAAGATCCTCGCCGAAGTCTCGATTGAGGTGAACAAACAGGCCGAAGCACTCAACCAGTCGGCCAAGCAGAAAATCATCGACTCCAAGACCAGTGAAGTCGTGACCTTGACCCCTGAACAGCGGAAAGAATGGCGCGACGCCATGAAGCCAGTCTGGGCAGAGTTCTCCAAGGATATCGGTCCCGAGCTGATCAAAGCTGCGGAAGATTCGAACCAAGCCCTGTAACACCCTCGTCACGACGTAATCAAGGCAGCTGGCCATTCTGTTCTGAATGGCCACTCTCTCTCTATATACGGAGAATTCCTATGCATTCGCTGACGCGACTCTGGGAGCATTTTGAGGAGGGCATGATTGCCTTCCTGCTGGCCGCTATGACGCTGGTGACATTCGTCTATGTGGCGCTCAACAACATCTACACGGTGTTTTATACCCTGAGCGATCGATGGGCGGTAACGAGCGGTTTCTTCGGTTACATCGGTGACCACATGATGGGCTATGCCCAAGACATGACCTGGAGTGTGGCCCTCACCAAAGCGCTGTTCGGCTGGTTAATCTTCTTTGGCATCTCCTATGGCGTACGCACTGCCGGCCACCTGGGCGTCGATGCGCTGGTCAAACTGACCAGTAAACCGATTCAACGTCTGCTGGCGATGCTCGCCTGCCTGTGTTGCCTGGCCTATGCCGGGTTGTTCGTGATTGCTAGCTACAAATGGGTGTCAGCACTGTTTACAGCCCACATTGGTGCCGAGGATCTGGACCGTTTCGGTATACAGGTTTCATATATCGCGGTCATCGTGCCCATCGGCTTCACCCTGGTGCTGGTGCGTTATCTGGAAATCCTCTGGCGCATCTATACCCATCGTCAAACCGGACTCGGCCTGGCTGATGAAGCCGCCGAAGCCACTAAACTGGCGCAGTCAAACGAGGAGCAACACTGATGACAGTCATATGTCTGTTTCTGCTGCTGTTCGTGTTCATGTTCCTTGGGGTGCCCATCGCGATATCCCTGGGTTTGTCGGGCGCGGTGTCGATTCTGATGTTCAGCCAGGATTCTCTGAGTTCATTGGCGATCAAGTTATTCGAAACTTCTGACAGCTACACCTTCCTGGCCATTCCATTCTTCCTGCTGTCCGGTGCTTTCATGACCACCGGCGGCGTGGCGCAACGCCTGATCGATTTCGCCAACGCGTGCGTCGGGCATATTCGCGGCGGGCTGGCTATCGCGGCCGTACTGGCGTGCATGCTGTTCGCGGCATTGTCCGGCTCCTCGCCAGCAACCGTGGCAGCGGTAGGTTCCATTGCCGTCGCTGGCATGGTGCGCTCCGGCTATCCCAAGGAGTTCGGCGCAGGGATTATCTGCAACGCGGGGACATTGGGCATTCTGATTCCGCCGTCCATCGTGATGGTGGTCTACGCCGCCGCCACTGAAACGTCGGTGGGCAAACTGTTCATTGCCGGCGTTATTCCGGGGATTCTCCTGGGTGTGGCCCTGATGGTGGTGATCTACATCGTCGCCCGGGTCAAGAAATTACCTGCCCAGCCAAGAGTGACCTTTCGCCAATGGCTGCACACCGCACAACGGGCGTTCTGGGGCCTGTTATTGCTGGTGATCATTCTGGGCGGGATCTACAGCGGGATGTTCACGCCAACCGAGGCGGCCGCAGTGGCGGCGGTGTATTCCGCTTTCGTCGCGTTGTTTGTTTATAAGGACATGAAATTCAGCGACTGCCCGAAGGTACTCATGGAGTCGGGACGGCTGACTATCATGCTGATGTTCATCATTGCCAACGCGATGCTGTTCGCGCACGTACTGACCACGGAACAGATTCCGCAGCAGATCACCTCGTGGGTGATTTCGGAAGGGCTGACGCCAATCGGCTTCCTGATCATGGTCAACATCGTGCTGCTGGTGGCGGGTAGCTTCATGGAGCCGTCGGCGATCATTCTGATTCTGGCGCCGATCTTCTTCCCGATTGCCATGAAGCTGGGTATTGACCCGATTCACCTGGGGATCATCATGGTGGTGAATATGGAGATCGGACTGGTGCATCCGCCCGTCGGGCTGAACCTGTTCGTGACGTCGGCCGTGACGGGACTTACGCTGGGTCAGACCATTCGCGCGGCGATGCCTTGGCTGATGATCCTGCTGGCGTTCCTGCTTCTGGTGACGTACGTACCGTTTATCTCGCTGGCATTGCCTAACTGGTTGGGCATGCCTTGACGCCGGCCTTGTAGCGCAATAGCCGTTAGCACGTTTGCAACGGCAACATAGAAGCCGTCTTCTCTCACGAGAAGACGGCTTCTTTATTTAGCCGGTCAGCACATCAGTGCATGAACAGCGCGATCAGGATGATGATCGGGATCGGCACGCCGAGGAACAGCAGTAGTAATGAGCGCATTGTCTTTCTCCTGGCTTATCGAGCCGTTGTTGTAGTGGTGTAGGCGCGGGCTTCGGTGTAAGTCACAGCGTCACGACGACGACCACCGAAGATAGCTGCGTAGCTGGCAAAGAACGCACCACACAGCAGTGAGATGAACATCCACAGCGCAGTCCAGGCAGCAACTTTGGCGGCGGTGTCAGCAGCGTTTTTGGCGGCCAGCTTGGCGTCTTCCACAGCCTGGCGAGCCTGGCCATAGACCTGATCCACGCGACGCTCTGCATCGGCCTGGCTGAGGTTGGTACGTTGGGCAACCATCTGCGCCAGATACGTACGGTCTTCAGCAGCCATGTCGCCACCATTGTTCAGGGTCTTGGCGAAGATGCGGAACACCACGCCATGGGCAGCGTCATCGCTGACAGCAGCCGGACGATCGTCACGGAACAGGCTGTCGATGAAGTAGCCATAATCCTGACTGCTGGTGTTGCTGGCAGCGCTGCCGGCAACCTGAGTCACCGCCCCGGCTGCGCCGGAAGCCATGCTTGCGCCAGCTTGTACGCCACCGCTGACCACGCTGCCGATTGATCCAACGATCAAGGTTGCGGCAACCAGCGTCGCAACAGCCCATGACAGGAAGCCATGTGCCGTGTCACGGAAGTAGACCTCATCACCATGCAGATTTGCCCAGCGAACACGCAGGCGTCCGGCAATGTAGCCGCCCATGCCTGAAGCAATGATCTGCGTCAGGGCCAGCCAGATAATTGTGGAAATGCCCAACCCTTTAGCGCTTATGCCGCTGTCCGCCCACGGCGAAACAGCAGAGAAGCCCAGGCCGAAGCCCAGCAGGACGAGGATGAGAGACAACGCAGCGGCGCCAGCGGCACCGGCAAAGATCGCACCCCAGGATACACCTGAGTGATTTTGCGAATCCTGCGGGGCAGTTACGTAAGTATCGGGGGATGAAATCATTGTTGTTCTACTCCATGACTAATATTGTTACATCTTTCCAAATGGAGTATTGCAGCCTCTATGCCAGTTTTATTAAAACAAAAATCCAATGAATTCAATGGGTTGAAAATAATTCCTGCGGTCGGCTTCATGCATTTTGCAAGGTCGGGACGTTTTCAGCAGGCGTAATGCATGAGCGGTAATCACAGGCGCTTCAAAGGGTTACGAAGCGAAGCTGAACGGCCTTGTCGAGTGCAATTGAAGCGGAATCGGGCCGATCATCTGAACTTGATTCGGCTTGTTACGTCTTACCTCCAGACGGTACGGCGCTTGATGCGCAAGGGTTTTTCCCGGATTCGCATCTCACGGGTGCGCAACCTGCCATATCGCATATAGTGTCTAGGTGCTTACCCTGATTCTTCGAGAGGTTACTAATAAATGTTTCTACATCGTCCCCTGGAAGAAAAAGACATAGCCGTTGTGTGCGGACTGCCACAGAGTGTCGATGAGCTGTTCTATATGTTCCCGCGTGCCATCTATCCGCTGACGCCACCCCAGCTCAGGGATGCTCTGGACAATCATTCAGACTCCACGGTCATTGAAATGAATGGCGAAGTCGTTGGGTATGCCAACTTTTCTCGTAGCGATTTCCGCGGGCGCTGCTCGCTGGGCAACGTGATCATCGCCCCGAAAGCCAGATCCCGAGGGGTTGGCCGCTATCTGATTGGCTGCATGAAAGACCTGGCGTTCGATAAACACGAGGCCACCGAAATGACGGCTTCCTGCTATAACCACAACGTGCCGGGTCTGCTTTTTTACCCGAAACTGGGGTTTCGGCCCTATGCCGTGGATGAGCGTCGCGACAAGCAGGGCGGTCGGGTCGCGCTGATTCATTTCCGTCTGCCTCGCAGCCCGGATTGAGCATCGCCCGGGTCAGTCCATCCAATTGGCGGTTTTTCTGCCAAATGAAGACGCGCCTGGCTTGATTCAAGTCAGGTGAATATTAAATATTCCCTTCGAGTGAATCGTTTCTGCTATTGGATTACCTGAAAGTTCAATAACTTAACAACTTGTTACACCTGAAAACAAACTTGCGAAGGCAAGGACGTGCAGCGTATAAAGATTCATGCCCGCAAATAAATGGCGACATTTATTTGTCAGGCCAAGGATATTCAACCCTCTGGATCAACAAAATGCTGTGGTCTGCGATTTGTTCGCCGCTCAGCAGCTATAAGGAGATACGCATGTTTGCTTACCGACTTTCCACCCTCGAATTACGGAGCATTATCGAGGGGGCTTTCCTGCCTTTACGTTGCACTTGCAGCGTTGCGCCGCGCTCGACCATGACGGTGCAAATCGCCGACCCCAAGACCGGTCAGGTAGAACTTCTTGTTACCGGTATATCGCTGGATCGACTTAACACCAGCCGGGATATCGCGGAGCTTGTTGCTGAGCTGCGCTACGATCTGGAGCATGCAGGACACTTGCAGATGCCGGTTCGTTCAGTCGGTTAGATGAACAGTATCTGACACGTTTTAAACGCCGCGATGTTTAAGAGCAACTTGCTGAACTAGCGGCTTTTTTTTGCCTGGCAGGAAGTCATTTTTGCAGTCAGTGGTGTTGCTTGAAATTTGTGGTTGTACGATATGTAGTTCTGGAATTAACCCGAACCTCGAGTTAGTCATCTAAGCGCACCGCGTTTGCGGGTCAACTCGATATATCAGACATCTGATCTCCGAGATCTGCGGCGTATTGCCAGGCAGACGAAGCTCGCAGCGGGCACTGTCGGCGACTCCATTTTCATGCCGCTGACAGGCCCATGGCGATCCGCGAGCAGGGCATGACCGGTCAGTGCGCTGCACGCCGGTGTTCATTTTCGAACAGCAATTTAAACTGCGCTTCGTCGGCGTCACGCACCGCAAACTGGTCACGGATCGGTCCTGCCTCGATACGGCCGCCCAGGGCGACCCGGATTACGGTCGAATTGGACAGATAATCGGGGACATCACCCAGAATCGTCAGCTCCCGCAAGCGGTGTCCGCCGTGCTGCACCGTAGCCAGGCGAACCCGGCAGGTGGCTTGCATCGGAATCGGCCCGAACAGCGTATCGCGTGAGTAGTCGATTTCGGCGATGCCTGCTCGATGGTCTTTGTCAGTGCTCATAGTGGTACCCCTTGAATACACCCGTTCTCCTTCGTTAAATGATTGATACTGGCAAGTGTGAATAGTTCTATCTTCGCTACCGACGGCAGTGCCGTTGATCGAAAGGCCTTAGTGACTCGTCTCTACAGAACTGGAGGTACCTTAGATGCTGTGTTCGTGCGCCGGAAGTAACGGGTAGTGCACGTGTTTGTCATTGCGCGTCAAACTTCTGAAGTAAAAAGGTTTCAGGCGTCGCCCGCAGGGCATGCAAAGGGAGTTTGTTTTCTACTCGTCAACTTACCGGCGCTGGCGTTTGGTTCATTAATTTCTGGCCAACTAAAAATATAATGATGCGCGACCGTGCTCTTCTCAGGGTTTTTCGGTTGACACTGTATCGCCAAAAAATAAACATCATAATAATCAATACGTTGCAATTCTCTATGTCAAATGGCGCGAAATTAACGAAAAGTTGACACTTGCAGTAATATTTGGAATTATCTCCCCATCCCGGACATTGTCTGCCGGGCTCTGGTTACAGGCAGTCTGCCTAAGCTATTGATTTTTGGTGATCTTGCCAAACGGTAGCGTCTCCGCCATTCCTGTGCGGGCCTGTTGAGCAAAAAAACGCGAGCGGCGAGTTCAGCCGTCATTCGTTTGTTTTGTGTACCTGGTTCTAACTCCAAACAGCCTCCAGATTGCACCAGGCGGTAGCTTTGTCTGCGCGTTGTAACGGGCAGTAACAAGATGCTTTGCACTGGTGAGTAATTGCCGCATCCCTTGCGTATATGTATTCAAAGTCGGCCAGCCGACGCTAGATCGATGCGACACGCTTTCTTGTGGCCGTTAAACGGCAGGGCGTTGTTCAGCCCCAGGAAAGTGCAGTAGCCCTCGCAACAACGGACTGCTCAGGAACTGTTGGATTGTATTAACTCGTCGATCAAATTATGGAGCGACATTATGTTTGGAGATTATCTGGAAAGTTCTTGCGGTTGCGTGATTGGCGGCGCCGGTCCTGCGGGTATGGGCTTGCTGTTCAACGCATTGAAAAGCGGAACGTTGCCCGATCTGGCCAAGGACGGTCTGATTATTGTCGACGCCAGTGCCGCTCCAGGGACGGGGCGTCTGGGCGAGTACCGCATTACGGCGAACTCGGTAGGCGACGTGATCCTCGAATGTCTGCGCGATCCCGCCTTGCGGGACGTCTTTGCTCCGCTTGAGCATTCGCCCGCCTATTGGCGCATCCGTCGCCAGGCCCAATATGCCCCACAGTTGTCGGACATTGGCGAGTTATTGGCTGAGGCTTCCCGGCTGGTGCTGGACTTTATTGTCGAGCATTACGGAGCCAGGCTCTGGCGCAATACGACCATCACTGAAGTGGTGCGCGATAACGACGAATTCTTCGTTTGGGTCCAGGCTCAAGGCCGCACTCGGCGTATTCGCTGCCGTACGCTGGTGCTCAACCTCGGCGGTCGTCAGGATCCGCAGCATCTGGTGACTGGGCTCGCGCAGCAAGGCTTGGTGGTGTCACGGTCAGCCACGATTAAAAGCGCCGACGAACTGCTGCGCATGAACGCCGTCAAGCTGCGGGAAACCTTTGCGCCAGCGCTGGCCTGTTCCGGGCGGATCACTGTGGTTGGAGGTTCACACAGTGCCTTTTCCATGCTCGAAAATCTGGCCGATGCCCTTGAGTTTGCCGGCTTGCAGGAGATCACCCTGATTCATCGCTCGGCGATTCGCCTGTTCTACGAAAGTGCTGAACTGGCTGCAGCTGCCGGTTATACATTCGATCCAGTCAAAGATGTCTGCCCGGTCTCCGGCCGGATCAATCGTTCCGGTGGCCTGCGCTACCGCGCTCTGGACGTGGGACGTGCGGTCATTGAGCACGCGCGAGTTGGCAAGACCGGCGTGCGCGTCCGGGCATTCCAGACCGAAGGTGGTGCGTCGGGAGATTACCAAGCGGCTGCCCAGGCGTTGCTTGAATCGCATACCGTGGTGCAATGCACCGGTTATCAGCCGCATCTGCCACCCATGAGCTATTCGGACGGGACGTCGATAACCCTGCGCGAAGTCAAAGGTGGCGTGGATTCTGACTCTGCGGGCTGCCCCATGGATTCCACCGGCATGCGCCTGCACGGTTTGCATCTGTTCGGGCTCGGATCAGGACTGGGTATCGATCCCCGGTTGGGCAGCGAGCCATCCTTTGATGGGCGCATCTATGGCGTGTGGCAGTTCCACAACGACGCGAGCCGGCCGGTCATCGAATCGGTCATCGCCAGGCTGCAACAGACTGCGCCGGAGCTTGCGGTACCCAGCCGCAGCCTGGCGGAGCGTCTGGAAGAAGGGCTGCCGTTTCTGTTCCCGGGCCTGAGCAGCGCCAATAGCTGACACGCAGGACAGTCACGGTGAGAAGAAATCCCGAGCGCTTCAAGGCGGCCCGGGATTTTTTTTGTCCTGCGTTACCTCCTCGCTATTGATCATTCGTTGAGCAGCGGTTGTACATCCACTACTCTCGATACTTGGGTGGGCGCGAGCAGACTGACAGGAGAACGACATCATGCGGATTCTGATCGTTGGGGCAGGAGCGATAGGCGGTTATTTTGGTGGCAGGTTGCTTGAGGCCGGACGCGATGTGACCTTTCTGGTGCGTCCCGGCCGCGCCGAGGAGCTGAATCGCGACGGTCTGGTGGTGCGCAGCCCGCTGGGCAACATCCAGTACCCATCGCCGCCCCACGTATTGACGCAGATGCTTGGCGATCCGTATGACCTTATCATTCTCAGTTGCAAGGCTTACGATCTCGATGCGGCCATGGACTCGTTCGCTGCAGCCGTCGGTCCCGACACGGCAATCCTGCCGTTGCTCAACGGCATGGCGCATCTGGACCGGCTTTGCGCGCGGTTCGACGGCGCGAACGTGCTGGGCGGCCAGTGCCTGATTTCCCTGGATCGGGACGCTACGGGTGCGATCCTGCATTTGAATGACACCAATCAGCTGTCGTTTGGCGAGCTGAGCGGCGCCTTGACCACGCGCATCCTGCGCGTGGCGGAGGCCCTGGCCGATGCCGGCTTCGAGGCCAGTCTGAGCCAGTTCATCGTCCAGGAAATGTGGGAGAAGTGGTGCTTCATCGCCACCGGCGCCGGTATTACCTGCGCCATGCGGGCCAGTCTCGGCGATGTATTGGTCGCCGATGGCAAACCGTTGATCGTCAGGTTGTTCGCAGAATGTGCCAGCGTCGCGGCGGCTGGCGGCTTTCCACTGCGTGAACCGGTTCGTCAGCGACTGTTGAAAATGCTCACTGCGCCGGGCTCGAAAATGATGGCGTCGATGCTGCGCGACATCGAGCGCGGGGCGCCCACTGAGGCCGAACATGTCCTCGGTGACCTGCTGGCCCGGCGTGATGCACAGGGCTTGGCATCGGGTGAGCTGTCAGTACTCGAGTTTGCCTACACTCATTTGAAGGCCTATGAAGCGCGGCGTCTGCGTGAGCAATGACGATTGCATCGAACCTAAGACAGTGCCCAGCCTCATACCTTTAAGATCATCGCAGCAAGAAGAGAGGTGTCGCTATGCCGGTCAAACACGATTTGTACAAGGATTTGGGGCTTACCAGGGCGCAGGTTGCCGAGCGCACGGAAGGCGACGGGAAACTCAATAAGCTGCTCATTGATTACAGCCAGATAGATACTGGCGTGCTCGATGCCGAATCCGGTTCAGCGGGCAATATCAGCGATGATCAACTGAAAAAACTCAAGGAAAAACGCCTGGAGATCAAGGACAAGATCGTCCAGCAACTCACCAGACCTAAATGACGGGATAGGTAAAAAGAATCGGGCCATTACGGCCCGATTCCTGTTTTACGCACCTGTGCTGGTGGCTTTTTGTTTAGCCCAGACCGGTCCCCGCATTGGGCGCGGTTTTACTCGGGCTGCTGAACTCCATGGTGCCCGTGTTGCCCGAGCTTGCTGATGAGGCGATCGATTTGGCCTGGCCCGCAAGATCAGCGCCCACTTCCTTGACCTTGTCGTAACCTTCGGTCGCGACTTGCCTGGCCTTGTCGGTCAGGTGATCGCTGGCTTGACCCATCAACTGGTTTTCCCGTTGGGTCGCAGGCAACGCCGCGCCTATTGCTGCGCCCAGCGCGATGCCGATGGCCGCCAGGGCCAATGGCTGTTCACGCAGCATGTAATTGACGCTCGATTGCGCCTTCCGGGCTTGTTCCTGCAAGGCGTCGCTGGCGTCGTGACTGCCCATGTTCAGCCGTTGTCCGGCGGACGAGAGCTTGTCGCTGACGCTGCCGGTCAGGTTGCTGGCCTTGTCGGTCACATCGCTGGCCTTGTCTTTCATGCGATGAGCGGTCTCTTCGATACGACTGCGCGCACTGCCCAGTGAGTCAGTCACGTTATGGGCCATGTCACTGATCTGCTCACCGAGATGGCCGAGGCTGGAAGTCCCGGAACCGGTAGCTGCGGAAGAGGGCGCAGGGCTGCGATTCTGACCCAGCATCAGCCACAGCAGGCCTACCGAGGTGAGCACGGTCGGCACGGGATTGGCCTTGATCGTGCTGCCCAGATTGCCGAAGAACTCGCCGCCATTGTCTTTGGCATACGCCAAGGCTTGGTCGACCAGTTGGCCGGGGGAGAATTTGCTTTCCAGAGCGTCGACGATATTGCCGATGCTCGAACGTTGGGCGTCGATCTCACGCTCCAGGGTTTCCGGACTTTTTTCGGATTCCACGGCAAAGGATTCCTTCGTTTCAAGGCTGCTTTCAAAGCTGCTATCAATGCTCATGAGACTTTCCTCTGGATGGCTTCCTTGTCTTTCTGTAATGAGTTAACCGTGCGTTCAGGCTTAAGGTTCGAGGCTTCGAACTGTTTTTTGCCGGACTGGACCATCATGAAGCCGACGACCATGGCCACTACGCCGACGATCAGCGCGGCGAGCCAAGGCTGCATGACCATCGCCAGCGCATACACCGCGGCAAGCAAAACGATGATCAAACCCGCTAGCATCACGACGGCACCGCCGCTGACTGCGGCCACACCGGCCTTGGTGGTCTCGACGGTTTCCCTGAGTTCGGCCTTGGCCAGGGCCAGTTCCTTGGTGACCAGTGCCGGCACTTCGTGGGCCAGCTGACGGATCAGGCCCAGCACCGAAGTCTCGTTCTCAGAACCGGTGGGAGGCATATTGGGTGTCGTGGCCATTACAGGTCTCCTCTGGAAGAACCGCCTTTAGGCACCTCGTCCGGTTGGCGGGCCGATGCGTCGGTGTCGGGACAGGTCGCAGAGCTGCCCAATGGATCGACAGGTACGTACGCAGCCGATGAACTGCCAGGACCTGCTGCGTCGGGCGATGCCGAGCGGTCTGGAATGCCAGGCCGGGCGCTGTGATAAACGTCATCGGTATGCGGTGGCGTGACGGGCAGCTCTTCGTCAGCGGCGATGGCCGGATTGATTCCGGTCTGGTAACGCTCACCCGCCGCATCACTTGGCTCAGAAGACTTTATCGGGGAGGTTGACGAAGACGTGGGCGAAGGGCTCGATGCCCGCAGGAAACGCGAGAGGCCAAAGCCCAGCGCAACGCTGCCGGTCAGAAACAGCGCCGGATTGTCCCGCGCCAGTTTGCCCGCCTGCTGCAACAGTTCGTCAGCGCTTTTGCCCCGCAGGTTGTCAGCCAGGGTCGCCATGTCCTGCGCGATGTCAGTGACGTAGTGCGAGAGCCCCAGGGTATCGCTGCCTTCCATTTGTTGCGCAGCCGACTGCGCACCTTGCGCCAGTGCAGTGATCTGTTCGGCAGCGGTGTCCCGATACTGCTCGAACTGTGCCGTTCCGTGCTCCTTGGCACTCTCCAAAGCAGCCTTTGCATCATCCTGCAAGTGCTGCAGATGTTCCTCGGGCGGCGCGCTTTTGTGTTGGGTATTGCCGGGCGAGTTCTCAGAAGTTGTGTTCATTTCTTATTCACCGTCCATTCGGGTTCACCAAAAGAAGACGAGCTCAGCTCACAACGACAGCGGCGACAACGGGCTCAGCGTCGGTCTCAATGCTTACTTGAGATGGAGGGGTGATTTTTTCGCAGAGTTCTGGAAGTCAGACAAATGGTAGCGGATGCCTTGGGGGAGCAAGCTCGCTCCACAAATACCTGAATCCCAGGCATAAAAAACGGCGTCATAGTGGACGCCGTGCGGCCGATCTGCCCGCAACGATGAGGCAGGTCGGCTTGAATTTGGGTGACGCTACGAATTCATTGTGGGTCTTGGTTGGGCGCGAGCTCCGCCTGGATGCGTTTGTAGATTTCTTCACGATGCACAGAAACATTTTTTGGAGCATTGATGCCTAGCCGGACCTGAAGACCCTGAACGCCAAGAATCGTGACGGTGATCTCGTCACCAATGTTTATGCTTTCGCCTACTTTGCGGGTGAGTATCAACATAATCTTTTCCTTGATGGCCTCTTGAAACGCCTCTACCAAGAAGCTGGCGTTTGCCTTTGCGTGGTGAATATTGCCGAGTACATCCAAATGCGTCCATCAGTATGACGGTGCCGGGGTGAATTTAATTCCCTTGGCTCGTTCTTCTGTCACGGGTATTTGAATCACTGACGTGGTGAGTACGCTAATTCTGCCTGTTTTTGCTTGCAAATGCCCGAGTTTACTGGGGAGCTAACAAAGCTTTCATTCCCCGGCGCTGAACTATCACCGACCGCTTTGCTCTTTATTGCAATGCGCAGAGGTGAACCATGAACAGATCCCTGGATGAGTATCAGCTTAGGCGTGACTTTGAAGCTACGCCGGAGCCTTCTGGCAATAAAAGCGAAAAAGGCGTCAAGTCTCGTAGGAAATCGGATGCCGAGCATGCCTTACAATTCTGTATCCAGAAGCACGATGCTACTCGCCTGCATTATGACTTTCGCCTGGAAATAAACGGAACACTCAAAAGCTGGGCGGTGCCCAAAGGCCCTAGTCTGGACCCGACAGTCCGGCGCCTGGCCGTGCATGTGGAAGATCACCCACTGGATTACGCCGCCTTCGAAGGCCATATTCCGCAAGGTCATTACGGCGCGGGCCATGTGATTGTCTGGGATCGCGGCGTCTGGATTCCCCAGGGCGATCCTGTTGCCGCATATGAAAAAGGCCGGCTCAAATTCCAGCTCGAAGGGGAAAAGCTCGGCGGCCTGTGGAACCTGGTACGCACTCATTTGGAGGGTAAGCAGGAACAGTGGTTTCTGATCAAATCCAAGGACTCCTTCGCCCGCGCCAAGGCTGAATACGACATTGTCGAAGACCAGCCGGATAGCGTCCTGAGCGAGCGCAGCCTGATCGCAAAGAAGCGCGCCACAGAAAAAGCCCCGGCAAAACCCCCGAAACAAATTGCAAAAAAGAATGCCACAGCCCCGCCAGCCATCGCCCTGACCGGCGCTCAGGTCGCCCGGTTGCCGGAAACCATCAAGCCCGAATTGGCGACGCTGGTGGAAAGCGCGCCCGGCGGTGACTGGCGCTATGAGCTCAAGTTCGATGGTTACCGCATCATGGCCCGCATTGATCATGGCAAGGTCCAGCTGTTTACCCGCAACGGCCATGACTGGAGCGCAAAAATGCCGCGCCAGACCAAGGCCTTGAAGAACCTTGGCCTGGAGTCCGCCTGGCTGGACGGCGAAGTGGTGGTTGCCGACGAAGACGGTATGCCGGATTTTCAGGCGCTGCAGAATGCATTTGAAAGCGGAAGCCACGACAGCATCGTGTTTTACCTGTTCGACATGCCGTATCTCAATGGCATGGATTTGCGCGAGGTGGTGCTCGAACAACGCCGCGCCGCGCTGGCGGCAGTTCTGCAACGCGGCACCGATGACGCACTGCGTTTTTCCGAGGACTTCAGCGAGTCGGCGGACAACATGCTCAACAGCGTCTGTCAGATGAAGATGGAAGGTTTGATCGGCAAGCGCGTTGGCAGCCTCTATCAGTCGCGACGCAGCTCGGACTGGATCAAGCTCAAGTGCAAGCATCGTCAGGAATTCGTGGTGGTCGGCTTCAGCGAACCCAAGGGCAGCCGCAACGCTTTCGGCGCCTTGCTGCTGGGCCTGCATGATGCTGACAGTGGCGAATTGCGTTACGCGGGCAAAGTCGGCACCGGTTTCAACGAGGCCACGCTGCGCAGTATTCACGCGCGTCTCAAGCCTCTTGAAGTCAAGACCGCCCCGGTGGTCAATCCACCCACCGGCTTCGAAGCCAAAGGCGTGCATTGGCTCAAACCCGAGTTATTGGCGGAAGTGGCATTTGCCGAAATGACTCGGGAAGGTTCGGTGCGTCATGCAGTGTTCCATGGCTTGCGCGACGACAAGCCCGCCACGCAGATCAGCGAAGAACAGGCCAAGCCTGCGGTTGCGGTCGAGAAGCCGAAACCCCGTAGCGCGAAACAACACTCGAGCCCATCCGCGAAAACCGCTCCCTCTAAATCCAAAGCTGCCGAAAAAGCGTCCGGCGACGGCAAGATCCGCATCACCCATCCCGAGCGGGTCATCGATGCCAGCAGCGGCGCGACGAAAATGCAGCTCGCTCAGTACTACGCTCAGGTTTTCCCATGGATCGCGCCGCATTTGCAGGACCGGCCCGTTGCGCTGGTTCGGGCGCCGGAAGGTATCGCCGGTGAGCTGTTCTTCCAGAAAAACGCCGACAAGCTGGCAATTCCAGGCCTGATCAGTCTCGGCAAGGAACACGCTGGCCAGCCCATCATGATCATCGACAACCCCGAGGCGCTGATTGGTGCGGTGCAGATGAGCACCATCGAACTGCACACCTGGAATGCGACTTCGGCGGATCTCGACCATCCTGACCGCTTTATCCTCGACCTTGACCCCGATCCGGCCTTGCCCTGGAAACATATGGTAGAAGCCACGCAATTGACCCTGACCATTCTTGATGAGCTGGGCCTCAAGTCGTTCCTGAAGACCAGTGGCGGCAAAGGCATTCACATTGTCGTGCCGCTCAAACCCAAGGCTGGCTGGGACGAGGTCAAGGCGTTCAGCCAGGCCATCGTCACGCATATGGCGAAGTTACTGCCGGAACGATTTTCCGCAGTGTCCGGGCCGAAGAATCGGGTCGGCAAGATCTTCATCGATTACCTGCGCAACAGTCAGGGCGCCACCACGATCTGCGCATTCTCGGCGCGTACGCGGGATGGACTACCGATTTCAGTGCCGGTGTTGCGCGAAGAAGTCGCCCAGCTCAAAGGCGCCAATGGCTGGAATATTCAGAATTTCATGGAGCGGCTGGCAGATCAGGACGATCCGTGGGCGGGGTATGCGAAGGTGAAGCAGACGATTACCGCAGATATGCGCAAGCGGATCGGGATGAAGCGGTAGGTTATTTGTTGCTGTGTTGCGCCCTGAATTTCGGGTTGCAATATCGCTCTAACGGAATCGGCGTTCAGCCCTTGCCCCGTGCTTTGATCTTCGCTTTCCGTGCCGCGATCTGGCAGACACCGCCAAACGCGCGTCGGAAGGCTGAGCGCAGGTGTCGTGGGGTGGGGCGACCGGCATGGATGCCGGTCGAGCGCCGTTGCGCCAGGGGTGGCGCGTCGGCGCGTACCCACACCACGGCACCGGAGTCGAAGGAACCGCTGCGAAGCAGGGGCCGGACGTCAGCGCAGATGGTTTCGTCCTTTTGCCGAAACAAAAGGACTCGACCGTCAGGGCGAAACCTCAATAAGCCGCACCGCAAATGCTGTTGGTGCCACTCGGTTCAAGGCGTCGTCACACATCACTCAATTCAAACCAGCATCGACAACAACATGATAAAGATGATGCCCACCACCGACAGGATGGTTTCCATCACGGTCCAGGTCTTGAACGTCTCGGTCACGGTCATGTTGAAGTACTGTTTCACCAGCCAGAAACCCGCGTCGTTGACGTGAGACAGGATCAGCGATCCCGCACCCGTCGCCAACACCAGCAGCTCGCGGTTAACGCCCGGAATCAGGCCGACCACCGGGGCAACGATGCCCGCACCGGTAATGGTCGCCACGGTTGCCGAACCGGTTGCGATGCGAATCACCGCTGCCACCAGCCAGGCCAGCATAATCGGGTTGATCTGCGCCTGCACTGCCATGTGGCCGATCAGGTCGCCCACGCCGCTGGCCACCAGCATCTGCTTGAAGCCACCGCCAGCACCGACGATCAGCACGATGGCTGCAACCGGTGTCAGGCTCTGATCCAGCAGTTTCATGATCTTGGTGCGATCAAAGCCACGGGCCGCGCCAAAGGTGTAGAACGCCAGCAGCAGGGCGGCGAGCAGGGCGGTGATCGGGTGGCCGATGAAGTCCATCCAGATGCGGAAGGTATTGCCGTCCGGGACCACGATATCGGCGAACGTCTTGAGCAGCATCAGGAACACCGGCAGCAGGATCGTCACCAGGGTGATACCGAAGCCCGGCAGGTTGTCACTGCTGGATTCCTTGCCAATCTGTTCCATCAGTTCGGGGGATGGCGTACCGGGTACATATTTGGAAATCCACTTGCCGTAGATCGGACCGGCGATCATCGCAGTCGGCAGGGCAACCAGCAGACCGTAGAAAATCGTTTTGCCGATGTCAGCACCGAAGATCCCGATGGCCAGCAGCGGACCCGGATGCGGCGGAACCAGACCGTGTACGGCTGACAGGCCAGCCAGCAACGGGATGCCGATCTTGACGATGGACACGCCAGTGCGACGCGCCACGATGTAGACCAGCGGGATCAGCAGGACGAAACCGATCTCGAAGAACAACGGGATGCCCACCAGAAACGCGGCGAACATCATCGCCCAGTGCACGCGCTGTTTGCCGAACACCCGAATCAGGGTCTGGGCAATCTGGTCCGCACCACCGGAGTCGGCCATTAGCTTGCCGAGCATGGTGCCTAGGCCGAGGATGATACCGACGAAGCCCAGTACGCCACCGAAGCCGTCCTGGAAGGATTTCATCACTTTGTCCACCGGCATGCCGGAGGTCAGGCCGAGAAAGCCTGCGGCAATCGTCAGCGCGATGAAAGGGTGGACCTTGAACTTGGTGATCAACAAAATCAGGCCGATGATGGTTACCACCGCATCGACCAACAGGTACGTGTCATGGCTCATGCCGAACATTGGATGTCTCTCCGGTTGTCATTGTTTTTTATGGAGCTACTGTTGGCGCTGCCACGTCGACCTGTTGCGGCGATGAGACAGCGCTGTCTTTTGCGCTCACGCCTTTAGTCGGCTTTAGACGCTTTCCACCAGTCGGCGGCTTGCTTGCCGATTGAGCTGATCGGTTGGGTTGCATCGACCACCAGAGTGCGATCTTCGCCATAAGGAGGTTCGAGCGTGGCGAACTGGCTATCGACCAGGCTGGCGGGCATGAAATGGCCTGGGCGATGGGAGCAGCGCTCCGTGGCGACTTCCTTGGTCAGCTCCAGGAACACAAAGCCAAGACCCGGCACGGCCTGGCGCAGGCGTTCACGATAAATAAGCTTGAGTGCGGAACAGGTCAGCACCGGATGTTCGCCGTTGCTCAGGGCAGTGGCCATCTCTTCGCCCAGACGGGTCAGCCAACCGGCACGGTCTTCATCGTTGAGGGGATGTCCAGCGCTCATCTTTTCGATATTGGCTGGCGGATGAAAGGCATCGCCTTCGATCAGGCGACCCCCGCTGTTCAAGGCGATTTCAGCGCCAACGACACTTTTGCCGCAGCCGGAAACACCCATCACCACGAGGGCGGTAATTGCAGAATTCGCAGTTGTCACAATTTTCCACCTCTTCCGGAGACAGCGCTGTCTTTGCCGTGTTGGACAAAAATACAGTCAGACCTGCTTCCAGTTCTTGTCATTGTTTTAGTTGCATCGGTCGTCATCGGAGCTACTCGCGTCAGTTGTGTGACCTGCGAATAAGCATTGTAGGGGCCGTGAGACAGCGCTACCTTAGAGCCCATTCGCCACTTTTGGCAACCCCCTTGCTTATTCCTATGTTAGTTGGCAACGCATGACACGCATTGGTTCCCGTTCCACCGGTCGTCCGACCCTCAATGAAGTCGCACGTCTGGCGGCTGTTTCCCCCATCACGGCATCCCGCGCTTTGCGCGGCGTTACTACCGTTGCGCCCGAGCTGGTGGCGAAAGTTCGCGCTGCCGCGCAGAGCCTTGGCTATGTCGCCAACCCGGCGGCACGGGCGTTGGCCTCTTCTCAAAGCCAGACGGTGGTGGTGCTGGTGCCATCGCTGTCCAACCAGCTGTTCATCGAAACCCTGGAAGCGATTCAAAACGTGCTGCGCACTCGCGGCCTGGAGGTGGTGATCGGCAACTATCACTACTCGCCCGTGGAGGAGGAAAACCTGCTGCGCAATTATCTGGCGAATCGCCCGCGCGGTATGTTGCTGACGGGATTTGACCACACGCCAGCGTTGCGTGAGTTGCTGGCCGCCAGCGGCGTGCCCTGTGTGCACATGATGGAACTGGATACGGTGCGCGGGGCGTACTGCGTCGGTTTTTCTCAGGAAGAAGCGGGAGCCGAAGCCGCGAGGCATCTGTTGGGACGGGGACGCAAGCGTCTGGCTTACATTTCCGCGCAGCTTGATCCTCGCGTGCTGCAGCGCGGCCAGGGTTTTCGGCGGGTGCTGGAGGAAGAGGGCGTTTACGATCCTGCACTGCAAGGCAGCTCACCACTGCCTTCTTCGATCGGGCTGGGCGCGGAGTTGTTCATGAAGTTGATGGCTGAGCACCCGGACGTGGACGGAGTGTTTTTCTGTAACGACGACCTGGCCCAGGGCGCTGCGCTGGAGGCATTGCGCCATGGCATCGCGATTCCGCAGCGGGTGTCGCTGATTGGTTTCAATGATTTGCCGGGATCGGCGCACATGGTCCCGCGCCTGACCTCGATCCGCACCCCCCGCGAGGAGGTCGGACAACGCGCCGCGCAGTTGCTGTTGGGTTTGATCGATGGCATTGCGCAACAACCCCAGGTGGACCTGGGGTTTGAGTTGATGGTGCGGGAGAGTTCTTAGGATAACAATCGGTGGGAGCGAGGCTTGCTGTAGGACCGGCTTTAGCCGGGAGAGCAATTGATGAGAGGCTCGCGACTGAAGTCGCTCCTACAGTCGCTCCTACGGCCGATTCGCGAGCAAGCTCCCACGAATCCTTCGGTTACTGCGCCTTCTTGAACTCCAACCGAAACTCATGCAGCAACGGCTCGGTATAGCCGCTCGGCTGTTCCAGACCCTTGAACACCAGCGCGCACGCCGCCTGGAATGCCACTGACTTCTTGAAGTCAGCCGCCATCGGCGTGTACTGCGAGTCGCCCGCGTTTTGCTTGTCCACCACCTTGGCCATCTGTTCCAGGACGCCGCGGGTAAACCCTTCGTCGATGACTTTGTGATGCAGCCAGTTGGCAATGTGCTGGCTGGAAATCCGCAGTGTCGCGCGGTCTTCCATGAGGCCGACGTTATGGATGTCCGGCACCTTGGAACAGCCGACGCCTTGCTCGACCCAGCGCACCACGTAGCCCAGCAAACCCTGCGCGTTGTTTTCCACTTCTTCGCGAATCTGCTCGGTGCTCCACTTGGCTTCTGCCGCCACCGGAATGGTCAACAGATCGTTGAGGATTTCTTCGCTGACGCTGTTCAGGCTGACCTGTTCGAGGTCTTCCTGAATCGCCCGGACATCGACCTTGTGATAGTGCAGCGCGTGCAAGGTTGCGGCGGTTGGGGAAGGCACCCAGGCAGTGGTCGCGCCGGATTTCGGGTGAGCGATTTTCTGTTCGAGCATGTCCGCCATGCGATCCGGCATGGCCCACATCCCTTTGCCGATTTGCGCCCGACCACGCAGGCCGCAGGCCAGGCCGACCAGCACGTTGCTGCGCTCGTAAGCCTTGATCCACGGGGTGTTTTTCATGTCGCCCTTGCGCAACATCGGACCTGCCTGCATGGCGCTGTGAATCTCGTCGCCGGTGCGATCCAGGAAGCCGGTGTTGATGAACGCCACCCGCGCCGAAGCCGCATTGATGCACGCCTTGAGGTTGACGCTGGTGCGCCGCTCTTCGTCCATGATCCCCATTTTCAACGTGTTGCGCGGCAGCTTGAGGATGTCCTCGATGGCGCTGAACAGCTGCTCGGCGAACGCCACTTCCAACGGGCCGTGCATCTTCGGTTTGACGATGTACACGCTGCCGGTGCGCGAGTTGCCGCGCCTTTGCAGGTCGTGCAGGGCAATGAGGCTGGTGATCACGCCGTCGAGAATGCCTTCGGGAATCTCGTGGCCTTCGCCGTCGACAATTGCCGGGTTGGTCATCAAGTGGCCGACGTTGCGAATGAACAGCAAGGAGCGGCCGTGCAGTTTGATCTCGCCGCCGCTGGCGCGAGTGTATTGGCGGTCAGCATTGAGGCGACGGGTAATGGTCTTGCCACCCTTGACCAGATCTTCGGTCAGGTCGCCTTTCATCAGGCCCAGCCAGTTGCGGTAAACCGACACTTTGTCGTCGGCATCCACGGCGGCCACTGAGTCTTCGCAATCGATGATGGTCGAGACGGCCGCTTCCAGGAGCAGGTCTTTCACGCCAGCCGGATCGCTGCTGCCGATCGGGCTCTGCGGATCGATCTGGATTTCAATGTGCAGGCCATGATTCTTCAGCAGAATCGCCTTGGGCTGGTTCAGGTCGCCCTGGTAACCGAGGTATTTTTCCGGTTGTTGCAAGGATGTCTGGCTGCCGTCGGCCAGGGTTACGCTGAGCTCACCGGTTGCGACGCTGTAGCCGGTCGCATCGACGTGGGAGCCTTTGAGCAGCGGTGCTGCCTCATCGAGCAAGGCGCGGGCGGCGGCGATGACTTTCGCACCGCGCAGCGGGTTGTAACCGGCGCTGATGTCGGCACCGTTGGCGCTGGAAATTGCATCGGTGCCATACAGCGCGTCATACAGCGAACCCCAGCGCGCATTGGCGGCGTTCAGTGCATAACGAGCGTTGACTGCCGGCACCACGAGTTGCGGGCCGGATTGCTCGCTGATTTCGATGTCGACGTTGGCGGTGGTCGCCGCAACCTGCTGCGGAACCGGCAGCAGATAGCCAATGGATTCGAGAAAGGCGCGATAGGCTGGCATGTCCTTGATCGGTCCGGGATTCGCCTTGTGCCATTTGTCCAGTTCGATCTGCAGGCGGTCGCGTTCGGCGAGCAGCTTGCGATTGATCGGCGCCAGTTCGTGAACCAGCGCGTCGAATCCGGCCCAGAAAGCGTCTTGATCCAGGCCCGTGCCGGGCAGTACGTCGTCGTTGACGAAGCGTTGCAGATTAACCGCCACCTTCAGGCGTTGGCATTGGACGAAATCGGTCATCTGGGGTTCTCCGGTTGTGGGGGGCAAGCTGCGCTTGGCCATCTGTTTGGAATGCGATCCGTAGGAGCGTGGCTTGCCCGCGAAGGCTTTATTTCAGGCGATATCCAGATCGACTGGAATACCGATTCGCGGGCAAGCCTCGCTCCAACAAAGGCGAGGCAGAATCAGCCAATCGCTGCAACGCCAGCCTTGGCCACTTGTGCATCCTGGTCAGCCTTGACGCCGGACACGCCCACTGCGCCGATCACTTGACCATCGACGATCAACGGCACGCCGCCTTCCAGGGAAGTCAGCAATGGTGCGGACAGGAAGGCGGTGCGGCCGCCGTTGACCATTTCTTCGTAGCCTTTGGATTCGCGACGGCCCAGCGCCGAGGTGCGGGCTTTTTCGATCGAGATGTAGCCACCAATCGGCGCGCAACCATCCAGGCGTTCGAAGCCCAGCAAGTGACCGCCATCGTCCACCACGGCGATGGACACCGCCCAGCTGTTGCTGTTGGCTTCGGCACGTGCGGCGGCCAGGATCTGGGTGACTTCGGTCTGGGTCAGGACAGCTTTGGTTTTCATCGGTGTCTCCACAAGGTTGTTGTTGAGGGATACGTAATTAGTGCAAGGCTTCTTCGATCAGTTCGATCCAGTGCCGTACAGGCGTGCGGCCTGCGCCGGCCAGATGTGTCTGGCAACCGATATTGGCGGTGGCGATGACCTCCGGCCGACCGCTTTCCAGTGCGTTCAATTTGTTGTCGCGCAGCCGCTTGGAAAGCTCCGGTTGCGTGATCGAATAGGTACCGGCCGAACCGCAGCACAGATGCGCGTCCGGCACGGCGGTCAGGTTGAAGCCGAGTCGCGATAGTACGCTTTCCACGGCACCGCCGAGTTTCTGCGCATGCTGCAACGTGCAGGGGCAATGGAACGCCAGGCGCAGGTCGCTGGCAACCCCGAGATTTTCCAGGGGTTCGTCGCGCAGCACTTCAACCAGATCCTTGGTCAGCGCGCTGATGCGTTGCGCTTTGCTGGCATAGGCCGGGTCGCCGCTGAGCAGGTGTCCATAGTCCTTGACGAAAGCTCCGCAGCCGCTGGCGGTCTGGACGATGGCTTCGGCGCCAGCCTCGACGCTCGGCCACCATGCGTCGATGTTACGCCGCGCCCGGTTCAGGCCTGCCTCTTGCGCATTGAGGTGATAATCCACCGCGCCACAGCAACCGGCCTGGGCGATGGGCGTGACACTGATGCCCAGGCGATCCAGCACCCGCGCGGTGGCGGCATTGGTATTGGGTGACAGGCCAGGTTGCACGCAGCCTTCGAGCATCAACACCTTGCGCGCATGACGAACCGCAGGCCGCGCCTTGGCTGGGGTAATGTTCGACGGCAATTTGATTTTCAGGCTGCCAGGCAGCAACGGGCGAAAGGTGTTGCCCAGTTGCGTCAGGGATTTGAACAGGGCCGCGTTGGGCACCACGGCGCGCAGGCTTTCCCGTAGCAGGCGCTGGCCCAGTGGGCGCGGCACGGCGGCATCGACCACGGCGCGACCGATGTCCAGCAGGTTGTGATAATCCACGCCGGACGGGCAGGTGGTTTCGCAGTTGCGGCACGACAGGCAGCGGTCCAGATGCAGCTGGGTTTTTTCCGTGACTTCGTTGCCTTCCAGCACCTGCTTGATGAGATAGATCCGGCCGCGTGGGCCGTCCAGTTCATCGCCGAGCAACTGATAAGTTGGGCACGTGGCGTTGCAAAAACCGCAATGCACGCAACTGCGCAGAATGCTTTCGGCTTCCTCGGCGCGGGACAGCTGGCGGGCTTTGTCGCTCAGGGTGGTCTGCATGGTTCAGATCTCCGCGTACATCCGGCCCGGATTGAAGATTCCGTGCGGATCGAGTTGCGCCTTCAACTGGCGGTGATAGCGCAGCAGTGGCGAAGGCAGCGGGTGAAACGGGCTGTCCTCCAGGCCATGGCTGTAGCAGATAGCGTGGCCACCGGCGGCGCTGGCAATGGCGCGGATCGTCGCGCCGTCGGCATCGGATTTCAGCCAGCGCTGGGCGCCCGCCCAATCGAGCAGTTGCTCGCCCGGCACATCCAGCACCCCGGTATTGTTGGGCACTGACAAGCGCCACAAGGGTTGGCCGCTGGTGAAAAATTCCAGACGTTGTGCGTTCAGTTCCTGCCAATACGCTGGATCGAATTGTTCGCCGCCCAGACGCTCATGAGCCGCCGCCACCGAACCTTCGCCACCTTCCAGACGCAGGCGCAGCACTCGGCCGTCATGGCTTGCGCCGCTGATCGGGATCGGTTGCTGGCCCCATTCGGCCAGGCGGCGTAGGGCATGCTCGCTGTCCATTTCCAGGGCAATGCTGCTGCACAGCCGGGGTTTGGGCAGGACCTTGAGGGAAACCTCGGTGAGCACGCCAAGGCAGCCAAAGCTGCCAGCCATCAAGCGTGACAGGTCATAACCGGCGACGTTTTTCATCACTTCGCCGCCAAAACGCAGATGCTTGCCGAGCCCGGTAATGACCCGCGTGCCGAGCACGAAGTCGCGTACCGAGCCAGACCATGGACGACGCGGCCCGGACAACCCGGCTGCGACCATGCCGCCCACCGTGGCGTCGCCAAAGTCCGGCGGCTCGCAGGGCAGCATTTGCCCGGCGGCGTCCAGCGCGGCGGCCAGTTCGCTCAAGGGCGTACCGGCACGCGCGGTGATCACCAGTTCGGTGGGGTCATAGCTGACGATGCCGCAATGGGCGCGAATATCGAGTATTTCGCCAGCGACGTCACGGCCGAGAAAAGCCTTGCTGCCGCCGCCCTGAATACGCAGGGGCGTAGCGTTTTGCAGCGCCTGATTGACCTGCTCCAGCAGTTGCTCGCTGGCGTCCCGGCCCTGGAAGTTATTGTCGGCAGCCATCAAAAACGCTCCAGTTCAGGGAAGGGCAGCTTGCCCATATGCACATGCATGGCACCGAATTCGGCGCAGCGATGCAGGGTCGGAATGTTCTTGCCGGGATTCAGCATGCCGCCGGGATCGAATGCGGCTTTGACCGCATGAAACAGCGTCAGCTCATCGCTGTTGAATTGCGCGCACATCTGATTGATTTTCTCGCGGCCGACGCCGTGCTCACCGGTGATGCTGCCGCCGACTTTCACGCAGAGTTCTAGGATCTTGCCGCCCAATGCTTCAGCGCGATCCAGCTCGCCGGGTTGGTTGGCATCGAACAGGATCAGCGGGTGCATATTACCGTCGCCCGCATGAAACACGTTGGCGACGCGCAGGCCGTACTCTTCCGACAACGCCGTGATACCGCGCAACACGCCCGGTAATTCCCGACGCGGAATGGTGCCGTCCATGCAGTAATAATCCGGCGAAAGTCGCCCGACTGCCGGGAAGGCATTCTTGCGACCGGCCCAGAAACGCACTCGTTCGGCTTCATCCCTGGCCTGGCGCACTTCGGTGGCGCCAGCGTTAGTCAGCACTTCCCGGACCCGGGCGCAGTCGTCGTGGACATCGGCTTCGACGCCATCCAGTTCACACAACAGGATGGCTTCGGCATCTACCGGATAGCCGGCATGAATGAAATCCTCGGCGGCGCGAATGGCGAGGTTATCCATCATTTCCAGACCGCCAGGAATGATCCCGGCAGCAATGATATCGCCCACGGCGCGACCGGCTCTTTCCACCGAATCGAACGCTGCGAGCAGGACCCGGGCGACCTGAGGTTTTGGCAGTAGCTTGACGGTGACTTCGGTGATGATGCCGAGCATGCCTTCCGAGCCGGTGAACAGCGCCAGCAGGTCGAAACCCGGCGAATCCAGCGCGTCGGAACCCAATGTCATGGGTTCGCCCTCGACCGTGAGGATGTCCACCTTGAGCAGGTTATGCACCGTGAGGCCGTACTTCAGGCAATGCACACCGCCCGCGTTCTCCGCGACGTTGCCGCCGATGGAGCAGGCAATCTGCGACGAAGGGTCTGGCGCGTAATATAGATCGAACGGCGCGGCGGCCTGGGAAATCGCCAGGTTGCGCACGCCCGGTTGTACACGGGCCAGGCGCGCTGCGGGGTCGATGTCGAGAATCTTGTTGAACCGCGCCATGACCAGCAGCACGCCTTTCTCCAGCGGCAAGGCGCCGCCGGAAAGTCCGGTGCCCGCGCCACGAGCGACCACCGGCACGCGGCGCTGGTGGCAGATCTTCAGCAGGGTCTGCACTTCTTCCAGATGACGGGGCAGGGCGACCAGCATCGGCGTAGTGCGATAGGCCGACAGCCCGTCGCACTCGTAAGGGCGCAGTTCTTCGGGACGGTGCAGGATGTCCAGGTCGGGCAATTGACGTTGCAGGTCTTGCAGCAACCCTTGCTTATCGATGACAGGCAGCACGCCGTCAACGCGTTCGTCGTAGAGAATATTCATGATGGGCTTCTGACCCTGAGTTGTTTTTATAGTGGGCTGTTCTTTTTTAAACAGGAAAGTTGAATCAGGCAGTGAACGGCTGACTTGCATCATTGGCCGCGCGGGCTTTACTGTCTATGACAGAAAACAGTGGTCGAACCAGTTTTTTAATCGAATTGATCAAATCTGTTTTATAAAATCTAATAAAAACAATTAGTTGTAGATGTGCGAGCATTTTATCGGTTCGCGTGTATTCACTGGTCATACCAGTAGGTAAAGCATGCAAGGCACTCCAAAGTACAAGGCACCACAGGTCGCGGATGTGGTGTGTGAACGCATAGAGCGGTTGATCGTCGATGGCGTACTCAAGGTCGGGCAGTTATTGCCATCCGAAAGGCGGCTCACTGAAAAGCTGGGTGTGTCGCGCACCGCCTTGCGCGAGGGTCTGAAGCTGCTGCGTGCCCGAGGCATCATCGAAACGGAGCAAGGCAAGGGTTCTTTCGTGGCGCAGATGAACAGCCACCCGCCGACTTCGCCGTTGATGCATTTGTTCGGCTCGCAACCGCGCACGCTGTACGACCTGTTCGAGGTGCGCAGCCTGCTGGAAGGGGAGTCGGCGCGGCTGGCCGCATTGCGCGGCACCGACGCTGATTTTGTCCTGATCACCCGCAGCTACGACGCGCTGGTCGCTGCTCACGGCAGTGATCTGGACGCTTCCGGCCATGCCCGCCTGGATCATGCGTTCCATCTGGCGATCTGCGAGGCGTCGCATAATCCGGTGCTGGTGCAGACCTTGCGTTCACTGACTGACCTGCTGCTCAATACGGTCTTCGCGTCGGTCAACAACCTGTACCACCGCGAACCCCAGAAACGCCAGATCGACCGCCACCACGCCCGGTTGTACAACGCCGTCACCGGTCGTCTGCCAGAGCAGGCCCGCAAGGCGGCTGTCGCGCATATTCAAAGCATCTGCGAGAACCTGCGCGAGATCGAAAACGAGGAACAACGCCTGGTGCGGGCGACGTTACGGCTGGAAGGTTGGGTTTGACGCCTGGTAGGAGGGACTTGTCCCCGAAGAGGCCGGTGCAAGCGCTGTCGAACTTCCCTGGCAGACCCGACGCCTTCCCGGACAAGTCCGGTCCTACCGAATCAACACAACCCGGTAGGAGGGGACTTGTCCCCGAAGAGGCCGGTGCAAGCGCTGAAGATCTTCCTCGGCAGACCCGACGTCTTCCCGGACAAGTCCGGTCCTACCGAGCTATACAACCCGGTAGGAGGGGACTTGTCCCCGAAGAGGCCGGTGCAAGCGCTGCCGGACTTCCCTGGCAGACCCGACGCCTTCCCGGACAAGTCCGGTCCTACCGAGCTATACAACCCGGTAGGAGGGGACTTGTCCCCGAAGAAGCCGGTGCAAGCGCTGCCGAACTTCCTTGGCAGACCCGACGCCTTCCCGGACAAGTCCGGTCCTACCGGGCGGCGGAGTCGACCCTGTCGGCCTCCGCTTGACAGCACCCCGTCAATCGCGCAATTTACGCATTACGTAAACCGATTACGAAATAACAACAATGGTGTATCGCGCCGTGGACCTCTTCACTTATTACCGTTCCACTTCCAGTTACCGGGTACGTATCGCGCTGGCCTTGAAGGGGCTGGACGTCACGGCGATCCCCGTCAACCTGATTCGCGACGGCGGCGAGCATCTCAAGCCGGACTTCAAGGCCATCAATCCACATTGTCGGGTGCCTGTGTTGCGGCTGGAGAACGGCCGGGTGCTGACGCAGTCTTCGGCGATCATCGAATACCTCGAAGACCGCTATCCCGAGCGCCCGCTGTTGGCGGCGGACCTTGAGGTTCGCGCTACCCAGCGTGCGGTTGCGGCGCTGATCGCCTGTGATATCCACCCCCTGCACAATGTTTCGGTGCTCAATCGTTTGCGCGGTCTTGGTCATGACGAGAACGACGTGAATGCCTGGATCGGTCACTGGATCAATCAGGGATTCGCCGCCGTCGAGGCAATGATCGGTGAGCAAAGTTACTGTTTTGGCGAGTCGCCGAGCCTGGCTGATGTGTACGTATTGCCTCAGGTGTATGCCGCCCGACGTTTCAAGGTCGACCTCAGCCCATACCCGCGCATTGTCCGGGTTGAGCAACTGGCCCTGGAACATCGGGCATTCCAACAAGCGCATCCCGATGCGCAATCCGACAAGCCGGAGTAGTCTTGGCCTTATGAAAATTCTCGGCCTGCAACTGATCTTCGGTGATTTCCTCGCTCGCAGTGTGCGCGGAATCCCCTGCGCGCCACCCGCAGGAAAGTGATCTGACAACCAGAATTCCACTTTCCTGCAAGGAGCCAGACCATGGCTGATCTATACGAAAACCCGATGGGCCTGATGGGCTTTGAATTCATTGAATTCGCCTCGCCAACGCCTAATGCCCTTGAACCTGTGTTCCAGATCATGGGTTTCACCAAAGTTGCCACGCACCGTTCCAAGGATGTCACGCTGTTTCGCCAGGGTGGCATCAACATCATCCTCAACAATGAGCCGAACAGCGTCGCGTCGTACTTCGCGGCCGAGCATGGTCCGTCGGTGTGTGGCATGGCGTTCCGGGTCAAGGATTCGCACAAGGCCTACAAACGCGCATTGGAACTGGGCGCGCAACCGGTGGAAATCGCCACCGGCCCGATGGAGCTGAACTTGCCGGCGATCAAGGGCATTGGCGGCGCGCCGTTGTATCTGATCGACCGCTTTGGCGAAGGCACCTCGATCTATGACATCGACTTCAATTTCATCGAAGGCGTGGACCGTAATCCGGTCGGCGCGGGCCTGAAATTCATCGATCACCTGACTCACAACGTGTATCGCGGGCGCATGGCGTACTGGGCGAGCTTCTACGAGAAGCTGTTCAACTTCCGCGAGCTGCGCTACTTCGATATCAAGGGCGAATACACCGGCCTGACCTCCAAGGCCATGACCGCACCGGATGGCATGATCCGCATTCCGCTGAATGAAGAGTCCTCCAAGGGCGCGGGGCAGATCGAAGAGTTCCTGATGCAGTTCAACGGCGAGGGCATTCAGCATGTGGCGTTCTTCACCGACGACCTGATCAAGACCTGGGACGCGCTGAAAGCCCTGGGCATGCGCTTCATGACCGCGCCGCCGGAAACCTACTACGAAATGCTCCAGGGTCGTCTGCCTGATCACGGCGAGCCGGAAGCCGAGCTCAAATCCCGTGGGATTTTGCTGGATGGAACGTCAGACGGCGGCGAGCGGCGTCTGCTGCTGCAGATTTTCTCGGAAACCCTGATGGGGCCAGTGTTCTTTGAATTCATCCAGCGCAAGGGCGACGACGGCTTTGGCGAAGGTAACTTCAAGGCGCTGTTCGAATCCATCGAGCGTGATCAGATCAAACGTGGGGTTTTGACGGCGGATTGATCCCGGATCCCGCTGGAGCGTCCCCACCCATCCTGGCGCTGATCAGCTGCGCAGCCGCCCGCAAGCGCTGCGCGGCATCAGCCTGCACGGCGCCGGTGAACACCGACGCCGAACCGACCATGGTGATCACCCCGGCCAGTTTGTTGCCAAGGGTGAACACCGGGGAGGACACGGCGTTGACGCCGGCCATCAGCAAGCCATGAATCTGATGCACGCCCGTGCTGCGAATGTCCTGCACATGCTGCTCGATCATCTGCCGTTGCCCGGTATTCAAGGCGGCCCATTCCTGTTCGTGCAACCCGGCGGTTTCGCTGGCGTTGAGGAAGGTGTTGAACACCAGCCCGGTGGACGAGCCGAGCAGTGGCAGCACCGAGCCGATCTGGGTCACCAGCGTCACCGCGCCGCTGGAAGGTTCGACATAGACAACCGTCGGCCCCTTGTTGCCCCACACCGCCAGGAAACAGGTTTCGTTGAGTTCGTCCCGCAGGGTCGCCAGATGCGGCGCGGTAATTTTCAAGACATCCAGATGCCCGACCGCCGCCAGCCCGACATACAACGCCTCGCGCCCCAAGCCATAGTGGTTGGTGACAGCGTCCTGTTCGGCAAAACCGCTGGCGATCAATGCCTGCAAATAGCGATGCACCTTGCTGGCGGGCATACCGACGTGCTCGGCAAGCCGCGACAATGAGGTCGACGGTGCCAGTTCAGCCAGTGCCTTGAGGATACCCACGCCGACTTCGGCGGCTTGCACCTTTTGCTGGCGTCCGCCTGCGGGGCTTTCGATTTCAACGGTCATTACACAGGTGCGCCGGTCTGAGAAGGCTGCTTTATAGCTTGACCCGGTTTCAAACTCAAATTACGTTATGCGTAATCGCGTTACGTTTATCCAGTCGCATAACCTGAAAAACAATAAGAGGTCGAGATGTTCACTCATCCACACGCCGATTCTCTGAAGTACCTGACAGGTTTCGGTAACCAGTTCAGCAGTGAAGCGCTGCCCGGCGCCTTGCCGGTCGGCCAGAACTCCCCGCAGAAACATGCTCTGGGCCTGTACGCTGAATTGCTCTCCGGCACTGCGTTCACCGTGCCCCGTGCAGAGGCGCGGCGTACCTGGCTGTATCGCATCAAGCCGTCCGCCAGTCATCCTCGCTATCAGCGGCTGGACCGGCAAATCGCTGCCGGCGAAATGGGGCCGATCACGCCCAACCGCCTGCGCTGGAACGCCTTTGACCTGCCCACGCAGCCGACGGATTTCATCGATGGCCTGCACGTCATGGCCAGCACCGCGTCGGCAGAGCAGGCTGAAGGTGTCAGCATTTACAACTACGTGGCCAATGCTTCGATGCAGCGGGTGTTCTTCAACGCTGACGGCGAATGGTTGATCGTGCCGCAGCTGGGACGCCTGCGCATCGTCACCGAACTGGGTCTGCTGGACGTCGAGCCTCAGGAAATCGTCGTGGTGCCGCGCGGGATGAAATTCAGCGTCCAGCTACTGGATGACAGCGCTCGGGGTTATGTCTGTGAGAACCACGGCAGCGCGCTGCGTTTGCCGGATCTCGGACCCATCGGCAGCAACGGACTGGCTAACACCCGGGATTTCCAGGCGCCGGTTGCCTGGTTCGAAGAGCGCGATGAGCCGACGCTGCTGGTGCAGAAATTCCTTGGCGAACTGTGGGCGACGCAACTGGATCACTCGCCGTTCGACGTGGTGGGCTGGCATGGCAATAACGTGCCATACAAGTATGACCTGCGTCGTTTCAACACCATTGGCACAGTGAGTTTTGACCATCCCGATCCGTCGATTTTTACCGTGCTGACGGCGCCGGGTGCTGTGCATGGCCAAGCCAATATCGATTTCGTGATCTTCCCGCCGCGCTGGATGGTGGCGGAAAACACCTTCCGCCCGCCGTGGTTCCATCGCAATCTGATGAACGAATTCATGGGCCTGATCGACGGTGCCTACGACGCCAAGGCCGAAGGGTTCATGCCGGGCGGTGCTTCGCTGCACAACTGCATGAGCGCCCACGGGCCGGATAACGCCACGGCGGAAAAAGCTGTCGCCGCGCCACTGCAACCGCACAAGATCGAAAACACCATGGCCTTCATGTTCGAGACCGGCAAGGTGTTGCGCCCCAGCCGCTTCGCGCTGGAATGCCCGCAACTGCAACCCGACTACGACGCCTGCTGGACCGGCATGGCCAAGACTTTCAACAGGGAAATGCCGCAATGAATGCTTCTTCAAACACTCGCAGCTGGATCGAGTCCGCCAACGGCCACGCTGATTTCCCGTTGCAGAATCTGCCCTTGGGTGTGTTCAGTCGCCCAGGCTTGGCCCCACGCGGCGGCGTGGCCATTGGTGATTCGATTTTTGATCTGCAGGCCGCCCTCGAAGCGGGTTTTTTCAACGGTGCCGCACGAGCCGCCGCCGAAGCCGCCAGCCGCGATCAGTTGAATGATTTCTTCGCTCTGGGCGCGGGCGCACGTCAGGCGTTGCGTCGTGAGTTGCTACATCTGCTGGATGAAAACAGCCCGCAGCGCGCGCGCCTGCAAGCAGCAATCGATGCGTTGCTGCACCCGATGAGCGAGTGCCAGATGCACCTGCCGGCGCGGGTCGGCGATTACACCGATTTCTACGTTGGCATTCATCACGCCATGAATGTCGGCAAGCTGTTCCGCCCCGACAATCCGCTGCTGCCCAACTATAAATATGTGCCGATTGCCTATCACGGCCGCGCCTCGACGCTGTGTGTCTCGGGCGCGCCCGTCAAGCGGCCCAACGGCCAGACGCTGCCGCCGGGTCAGGACGTGCCGCAGTTTGGTCCCTGCAAACGGCTGGATTATGAGCTGGAAATGGGCGTGTGGATTGGGCCGGGTAATGCCAGCAGCGAGGCAATCGATATCGCCGAGGCGCCGCAACACATTGCCGGTCTATGTCTGCTCAACGACTGGTCGGCGCGGGATATCCAGGCCTGGGAATACCAGCCGCTGGGTCCGTTTCTGTCGAAAAGCTTCGCCACCACAGTGTCGCCCTGGGTGGTGACGGCGGAAGCCCTCGCGCCATTCCGCAGCCCGCAACCCGCACGGCCTGAAGGCGATCCGCAGCCGCTGCCGTACCTGCTTGATACAGCGGATCAGCGGAACGGCGCGCTGGATATCGAACTGGAAGTCCTGCTGCTGACACGCCAGATGAAGGAGCAAGGCTTGCCCGCCGAGCGCCTGGCCCTGAGCAACACGCTGAATATGTACTGGACCCTGGCGCAGATGGTCACCCACCACAGCGTCAACGGCTGCAAGTTGCAGCCCGGTGATCTGTTCGGCACCGGCACGTTGTCCGGTCCGCAGGCCGGTCAGTTCGGCAGCCTGCTGGAAATGACCGAAGGCGGGAAAACTACCGTCACCTTGCCGAGCGGCGAAGTGCGGCGCTTCCTTGAAGACGGCGATGAAGTGATCCTGCGCGCCCGCTGCAAGCGCGAAGGCCAGGTGTCCATCGGGTTCGGTGAATGCCGAGGTGTTGTGGTGGGCTGATGATTCGTTGGAGCGAGGCTTGCCCGCGAATCAGGCGCCTCGCTGTTCCAGTTCCACCGCGTCATCGTTGTTCGCGGGCGAGCCTCCAACAATTATTCGGCCTTCGTGAATCCCGCCACCAACGACCCTTCACGCGGCAGGAATTTGCCCTGCCGTTCGCCCTGAGCCTTGCCATCGGCATAGCCCAGTTGCCCGTTGACCCACACGCCATCGATACCTTCAGCCGCTCGTTGCGGGTCTTTGAAATCCGCGATGTCGCGCACAGTTTCAGGGTCGAACAACACCAGATCAGCCCAATAACCTTCGCGAATCAGCCCGCGCTCATGCAGCCCGAATCGCGCTGCAGAAAGCCCGGTCATCTTGTGTACGGCGGTGTGCAGCGGGAACAGGCCAAGGTCGCGGCTGAAATGCCCGAGCACTCGGGGGAACGCGCCCCATAACCGTGGGTGCGGAAACGGGTCTTCCGGCAAGCCGTCGGAGCCGATCATCGACAGCGGATGACGCAGGATATTTTGTACGTCCTGCTCATCCATGCCGTAGTACACCGCACCTGCGGGTTGTAGTTTGCGGGCCGTGTCCTGCAGCGAAAGATTCCAGTCGGCGGCGATGTCCTGCAAGTCGCGGCCGCCCTGATCCGGATACGGCGTCGACCAGGTAATCGTGATGCGGAAGGCATCGGTGACCTGCTTCAGATCCAGCGTTGAAGAACTGGCGGCATACGGATAACAGTCACAACCCACGGGATGATCCAGCGCGGCTTTTTCCAGGGCCGCCAATAGTTGCGGACTGCGCCCCCAGTTTCCCGCGCCGGCACATTTCAAATGCGAGATCACCACCGGCGCCTTGGCGTGACGGCCAATGGCGAACGCCTCATCCATGGCTTCCAGCACCGGTTCGAATTCACTGCGCAAGTGCGTGGTGTACACCGCGCCGAACGCCGTCAACTCTTCGGCCAACTGCTTGACCTCATCGGTTTCGGCGCAAAAGGCCGAGGCATACGCCAAGCCGGTGGACAGCCCCAGCGCACCGGCTTCCAGGCTATCGCGCAGTTGCTCGCGCATGGCGCTGATTTCTTCGGCGGTGGCGGTGCGCAGCAGATCCGCCATGTGATTGCTGCGCAGCGCCGTGTGGCCGATCAACGCGGCGACGTTCACTGCCGGGCGGGCCTTGTCCACGGCGTTGCGGTAATCAATAAAGCGTGGGTAGACGAATGCGTCGGCCGTGCCCAGCAGGTTCATCGGATCAGGCGGATCGCCCGCCAGTTTCACCGGCGCCGCACTGATCCCGCAATTGCCGACAATCACGGTGGTCACGCCCTGGGTAATCTTGGGCAACATGTCGGGCTTGCGAATCACCACGGTGTCGTCATGGGTATGCACGTCGATGAAGCCTGGTGCCAGTACGCGGCCTGCCGCATTGATTTCTTCGCTGGCGGACACGCCGTCGAGGCTGCCGATGCGCTGGATGCGTCCTTCACGAATAGCCACATCGGCGCGAAAGCCCGGGGTATCGCTGCCATCAATGACCAGCGCATCGCGGATGATCAGGTCGTAAAGCATGATTCAGTCTCCAAGCGGCAAGCCATCTTCGCCGCCGCGGTAGTCATCGAGGGCGAGCTTGATCCGCCGCAGGCGTTCCTGATTTTCTTCAGGGGCGACCAGGGCCAGTTCAGTGGCCAGCACGTCGATGGTCAGCAGCATGCCGTAGCGCGCTGCCGTGGGTTTGTAGATGAAATTGGTTTCGGCGATTTGCAGGGGCAGCAGCACGTCGGCGAGCTGCGCCAAAGGCGAATCGGGCAAGGTAATCGCCAGAATTTTCGTGCCATAGCTGCGCGCCAGCTTCACGGCTTCCAGCAGTTCCGGAGTGCGACCGCTCAGCGAGCAGGCAATCAGACTCTGTTCGGCGCCCAGCGTGGCGGCGATCAAACGCATCATCACCGGATCACGACAGGCGGCGATGGGATAGCCGAGGCGTACCAGTCGGGTTTGCAGTTCTTCGCTGCACAGGCTGGAGCAGCCGCCCATGCCAAACGCGTGGATCATTCGCGCGCCGCTCAACAGGCCAACGGCCGCTGCGAAGCGCGCTTCGTCGAAACCCGCCAGGTGTTGGCGCAACGTCGATTCAATGTCGCTGACGATCTGGCTGAAAAAGGCCGATTGCTCGGGTGCGCGTTCCGGGTTCAGAAACCGGCTGCCAACCCCGGTGGCCTGAGCCAGTTGCAGGCGCAGGTCGCGCAAATCACGGCAACCCACGCTGCGGGCGAACCGCGACAACGTAGCGCTGCTGACTTCGGCCTGCGCCGCCAGTTCTTCCAGGCTGGCACTGGCGGCGAAGGCCACATCGCTGAGAATCAGTTTGGCGATGCGTCCTTCACCGGCGCTGAATGAATCCTGGCGCGCGCGGATCTGGTAAAGAATGTCCACTCAGAGTACCTGCGCCAGAACCAGGGTGAAGGCGAACGCGATCACGGAAATCAGCGTCTCCAGCACCGTCCAGGTCTTGAAGGTTTGCGCCACGGTCATGTTGAAATACTCCTTGATAAGCCAGAAACCACCGTCGTTGACGTGGGAAAAAATCACCGAGCCTGCGCCGGTGGCCAACACCAGCAGTTCCGGGTGCGGATAACCAAGCCCCAGCGCAACGGGGGCGACAATACCTGATGCGGTGGTCATTGCCACCGTTGCCGAGCCGGTGGCGATGCGCATCAAGGCCGCAAACAGCCAGCCCATGAGCAGCGGCGACAGATGGAAATCCTGAGCCAGGCCAACGATTTCGTTGGTCACACCACTGTCGACCAGAATCCGGTTCAAACCGCCACCCGCGCCGACCAACAGCGTAATGCTCGCGGTGGGGGCCAGGCATTCATTAGTGAATTTCAGGATCGAGTCGCGGCTGAAACCCTGAGCGATACCCAGCGTCCAGAAGCTCAGCAATGTCGCCAGCAGCAGGGCGATCACCGAGTTGCCGACGAACAGCAGGAAGCTGTTGAAGGCGCTGCCCGGCGTGCTGATCAGGTTGGCCCAACCGCCCAGCAACATCAACACCACCGGCAGCAGAATCGTGGTCATGGTCAGGCCGAAGCTGGGCAGTTTCGCGCGCGGTTCGCGGTCCAGAAACTGCTTGGCCAGCGGATTATCGTCGGCCAGCTGGATACGCGGCACGATGAATTTGGCGTAGAGCGGCCCGGCGATAATCGCCGTCGGAATGCCGACCAGAATCGCGTAGAACAGCGTTTGCCCCACTGACGCCTGATACGCCAGCACCGCCAGCATCGCGGCGGGATGCGGCGGCACCAAGGCGTGCACCACCGACAAACCGGCCACCATCGGCAAGCCGACCATCAGAATCGACACCCCGACGCGACGCGCCACGGTGAAGGCAATCGGCACCAACAGCACGAAGCCGACTTCGAAGAATAGCGGCAGGCCGACCAGGAATGCGATGCAAACCATCGCCCAGTGGGCATTGCGCTCGCCGAAGCGGTCGATCAGCGTGCGCGCCACCTGCTCGGCACCGCCTGATTCGGCCATCATCTTGCCAAGCATGGTGCCCAACGCCACCACCAGCGCGATGTGCCCAAGGGTTTTGCCGACGCCGCCTTCATAGGCCGAGACCACGCCGGTGGCCGGCATACCGGCGACCAGCGCCAGGCCAATGGATATAAGCGTGATGACAATGAATGGATTAAGACGATAACGCGCGATCAGGACAATCAGGGCGATGATCGCGACAGCAGCGTAAATCAGCAGCGACAGGCCAGAAGAGGGCGGCATACAGCGGTTCCTTGCTCAAGAGGGAGGTTTGAAAAACGCAACTCAGTGGGCGTTAACCCATCAAGGCAGCGGCGTTCCAGAAGATCTCGGCAGAGGTATCGCTAAAGGCTCGCAGGACGGAGCAAAGGTGCAGCAGATGGTGCGATCACAGGTAATCATTATTGTTATCTCTGTTTTCGTTATGAAATTAATTTACACGAAAACTGAAATAAATATCAATAAATGAAAATTAATTTCCTTGAGGCGATGTCAAATCTGCGGGAGCGAACTTGTGTGGGAGATTCTACGTTTGAGGGCCACCCACAGGTGCTGCAGATGTGGCGTCTGCACCGACGCCTTCCCGGATAAAACCGGTCCCACGGGATGACCGCATTCCACCTGTGGGAGCGAGCTTGCTCGCGAAGCTTCTGAAACGAGGCCTCGCCAACAAGTTGGCTCCTACAGCGAGGCGTTGATGCCTACGTACATCCAGCTTCAAACCCTGCTGAACCGCTCGCGATAAGCCTGCGGCGTCACCGCCAGCGCTCGTAGCAGGCTGCGGCGCAGGGTTTCTTCTGTGCCAAAGCCGCAGCGCACGGCGATACGCTTGACGGGCATTGTGCTGTCCGCCAGCAGGCGACGCGCCGCTTCGACACGCAGCTGTTCGACGGCCTTGGCGGGAGTGCTGCCGGTCTGGGCGCGATAGTGGCGGACGAAACTGCGCTCACTCATTCCCGCCTGCGCCGCCAGCGTCGACACTGAAAGGTCGCCGGCCAGATGCTCGTTGACCCAGGCGTGCAGGCTGGCGAACCGTGTATCGCCGCCGCTGGTCTGCAAGGAAAGTGCGTTGCTGAACTGCGATTGGCCGCCCGGACGCTTGAGAAACACCACCAGGTCCCGAGCGACCGCCAGCGCCATGGCATGACCGAGATCTGCTTCCACCAGCGCCAAGGCCAGGTCAATCCCGGCGGTCACCCCGGCAGATGTCCAGAAGTGCTGGTCATTGAGGAAAATCGGATCAGGATCGACCCGCAGGGCCGGAAAACGCCGCGCCAGTTCTTCGCAACTATTCCAGTGAGTGACCACCGCACGACCGTCCAGCAGCCCGGTTGCCGCCAGCAGGAAAGCACCGGTACACACCGATGCCACGCGCCGCGCGCTTTGCGCACGAATTCGCAGCCATTGCACCAGCTGCGGATCGGTTGCGGCCACATGCACGCCGCGACCACCGGCGACGATCAGGGTATGGGTGGGCTCGTCGGCATCCGGCAACGGCCAGGTTTGCAGGCCCAGACCAGCGGAAGACTCTACGCCGTGTTGTGCGACGGCAATCACCTTCAGCCCATAGGCGGGCGGCATGCCTTGCTGAGCCGCCTGGAGATTGGCCGAGGCGAAGACTTGCAAGGGGCCGCAAACGTCCAGCAATTGCACGTTCGGGAACGCGAGGATGTGCACGGTCTTTGGCGAGTCGGTCATGCTGGCACTCATCGAAGAAAATCGGGAGAAAAATTGGCGTGATTGGTGGGTTGTATGGCGTACCCGCCAAATCCAGACGGGCTACTTTAGATGCGTCCACTTCTGATATCAATCTTGAAACGGAGCTACCCATGACCCTTCATATAGGTTTGCTGGTTTTCCCAAGCGTGCAGCAGCTGGACCTGACCGGCCCTTACGAAGTATTCGCGACGCTGCCCGATGTGCGCGTGCATTTGGTGTGGAAAAATCTCGACCCGCTGCTGTCCAGCACCGGCCTGGCGTTGCAACCGACGCAGACCTTTACCGACTGCCCCGCGCTGGATGTGCTGTGTATTCCCGGTGGCAAGGGCATCGATGTGTTGCTGGAAGACGCCGAGACCCTGGCGTTTATCAAGCGGCAGGGCGCGACCGTGAAATACCTGACCTCGGTATGTACCGGCGCGCTGGTGCTGGGGGCTGCGGGATTGTTGCAAGGCAAGCGCGCGACGACGCATTGGGCGTCACATGACTTGCTGGAGAAGTTTGGCGCCATTGCCGTGCATGAGCGAGTGGTGCGCGACGGCAACCTGATGACCGGAGGCGGCGTGACAGCCGGCATCGATTTCGCCCTGACCCTGGCCAGCGAGCTGTTCGATGAGCTGCATGCCCAGACGGTCCAGCTGCAACTTGAATATGCTCCCGCGCCGCCGTTCAACGCCGGTCATCCCGATACCGCGCCAGCTGAAGTGCTCGCCCTTGCGCGGGAGCGCGGCCAGCAAGCGATGGCCCAACGTCGCGCCATCGTCGAGCGGGTCGCAGAAGGTCAGGCTTAAGTCGGCGTAGCGGTGGCGTCGGCCGGGATTTCATACCAGCCGAGAAACAGATCCAAGGCTGATTCGATCACATCCCGTTGCTTGTCGGCGCTCAGTACGGGTTCGTTAAACGTGACCTGAGGCCAGAACGCAAAGGCCTTGAGCAGGGCATGCATCTGGTTGGCGGCAAAGGTCGGGTCGGCAGTTTTCACTCGGCCATCGGCCTGCGCGGCACGAATCCAGGCGCTGAAGGTTTCCTCACGCTCATCCAGACGCGCCAGCCAGGCCTGGGCGCGTTCCGGTGAATGAATGGTCGCGCCCAAGGCTACCCGGGCCAGATCCAGACAATTGCTGTCACTGAGGGTGCGCATTTTGCTCTGCAACATGGCGCGCAGCTGTTGGCGCAGGTCGACGCCGGACCGATACGCCGAGTCAGGCAGCTCGCCGATCCGGTGCCAGAGCCGCTGAAGGATTTCCGCGAATAACTCTTCCTTGCTGGGGAAGTGGTTGTATACCGTGCGTTTTGACACTTCTGCCCGCGCCGCAATGCGATCCATGCTGGTCACTTCGAAACCGTGCTCGCGAAACTCGGCAATGGCTGCCAGGACAATAGCTTCGCGTTTTCGGTCGGTGAGGCGCAGGGGAGCTGTCATAGGTCTCGCTTCAAACAGGCGTTTAGAGAAAATTACACTCAGCAGTTTACTTGTCATCTTGATTCATGCAAGCTTAAAACTACACCGTGTAGTGTAAAGCACTGTTACACATCGTTGTCACCGTCGCCAGTGTTTAATGGCTCGACAGGATTGACGAACTATCCAGGAGTCAGCAAATCATGGCCAAAACCAATCCGACCTCGCCAGCCCAAGCCTTGCCGACCTTGCAGAAGCATGAAGGCCGCTACCGCAACAAGGCGTCCATGACCCGCCTGGGGTTTTTTCGGACGCTGGGAGTGTTCTGGGATGCGGTGTTCAACAAGCCCAAATTCACACGCCCGGCCGGCGAAATTCCGGTCCAGCCGGTGTCGCGCCAGCAATTGCTTGCCGCGCCGGACAACAGTGTGTTTCGGCTGGGTCACTCCACGGTGCTGCTCAAATTGCACGGGGTGTTCTGGCTGACCGATCCGGTGTTCGCCGAACGCGCTTCGCCAGTGCAATGGGCCGGGCCGAAACGTTTTCATCGGCCACCGATCAGCCTTGAAGAATTACCGCCGCTCAAGGCGGTGATCCTTTCCCACAATCATTACGACCACCTGGACCACATGACCATCAAGGCATTGATGGCCAAGACCGAGCATTTCCTCACGCCGCTCGGCGTGGGCGATACCTTGATCGAGTGGGGCGTGCCTGCCGAGAAGGTGCGGCAACTGGATTGGTGGCAGTCGACAGAAGTGCACGGCATGCACTTCGTCGCGACCCCGGCGCAGCATTTTTCCGGACGTTCGTTGCGTGACGGCAATCGCACGATGTGGGCCTCATGGGTCATGCATGACGAGCGCCAGCGGATCTTTTTCAGCGGCGATACCGGCTACTTCGATGGCTTCAAGACCATTGGCGAGCAGTACGGACCATTCGATCTGACCCTGATGGAAACCGGCGCCTACAACGTCGATTGGCCCAACGTGCACATGCAGCCGGAAGAAACCCTCCAGGCGCATATCGACCTGCGGGGCAAATGGCTGTTGCCGATCCACAACGGCACGTTCGACCTGGCGATGCATGCCTGGCATGAACCGTTCGACCGAATTCTTGCCCTGGCGTGGGAGAAAAATGTCTCCATCACCACGCCGCAAATGGGGCAGCCGTTCTACATGGATTACCCGAACCGAGGGCACGCGTGGTGGCTGGGTGTAGAAGGGGTCAAAGAGGTAGCGGCCGCCCGGACCGGCGGCTTTCGGTGTGGGCGTCGACACGCCGAAGGTCTAGATGGAGCGTGATTGCACTTTGATGTTATTGTCTTCGGGCTGACCTGATTTCCCGGTCGCGGCGTCTGGAAGTAGTCCATGCACAACAACAATAATGTGCCGAAAAAGGTGGATATGCAGGATCTGACGGTTTTCGTTGCGATGTACGAGCAGCGCAACCTCACCCTGGTGGCGGACGTGCTGGATGTCAGCCAGGCTGCCGTCAGCAACAGCTTGAAAAAGCTGCGCACGCACTTTGACGACGAACTGTTCATCTGCACCCGCAATGGCATGCGCCCGACCCGCAAGGCCAGCGCCATGCATGGTCATGTGCTGCTGATCCTGCAGCGTTTCGAACTGTGCCAATCCGGCCTGGAACTGTTCGATCCGGCGAACCGTCAAACCATGTTCACCGTCTGTGCGCCAGAATTTTTCCAGTTGCTGGTGCTGCCCCATCTGATGCGCAGTTTCATTGCCTCTGGCTACGCGGTCACCGTCGAAGTCCGCACCCTTGAAAAAGAACTGCCGGTCGACGGTCTGCGGGACAACATTATTGATCTGGCGCTGTGTTTCAGTCCGGATTTCGAGCGTATTCCTACAGGGCTGATGTCCCAAGTCCTGCTGGAGGATGATCTGGTCTGCGTCATGGACCGCGAGTTCGCGCCAGCGACGGCCGCCATCGACGCCAAAACTTTTGCGGCGCGCCCCCACGTCTACCCCGTCACCTGGACTTCCGACACCAATCTGGTGGACGCCTGGCTGCAACGTCAGGATCTGCAGCGCCAGATCATGGCTCGCGCCAACAGCTACACCGCCGCCCTGCAAATGGTGGTCGACACCGATTTTGTGTTGACCATGCCCCGGCGTATCCAGACCCTGCTGGGTAATGAACCCTGGGTTGCAGTGTGCGAACTGCCCGCCGACTTGCCCGGTTTTACCCTGAACATGGTCTGGAGTGAACAGGCCACGCAGGATGAAGCCAACGCATGGTTCCGCGAACAGATCGTCAAGGTCTGCGCCGAGCAAGGCCTGCTTTGAACCCAAGGATTCAAGCGTCTTTCGGACGCTGCTTCGGATCCGGTGGCGTACCGGGACGCGGCTGCTCGCCCTGCTGATTAAGTTGCTTGTTGTCCTCGCCAACCTTGCCGGCATTTTCCGGTTTGTGGTCCAGGTCTTTGCGTTTCGATTCCTGAGTCATCTGGGCAGTCTCCGTTGCGATGGGGGTCAATACGTTGGGCAACGCGGCGGGGGTTTCGTTTGGGGAATGTTTGATCTCGGATTGGATAGGGCCAGATCGCATCCTCTTTAGGAAACATCCCACAACTAACGTCCCACGATTCCGACTTACACATTGGTTGTCGACGCGCAAAGTTCTGCCTTTCCCCAGGCCAAGGACTTGCCCATGCTCACCCCCGCCAACCAAGCCACGTTCACGCTGGATATCGCGGGGGTTGAGCATCAGCTTCGCGTCCTGAGTTTCACCGCTAAAGAGGCCGTCAGCCGGCCCTTCAGTGTGCGTATCGAGCTGGTCAGCGAACGGGCCAACCTCGCGCTTGAAGACCTGCTGCATCGGCAGGCGTTTCTGGCCTTTGACGCTGTGGGCAACGGGCTGCACGGGCAGATCGGCGAGATTGCCCAAGGCGATTCCGGCAAGCGTTTCACCCACTATTTCATCCGGCTGGTGCCGAATCTGCTGCGCCTGGAGCATCGGCACAATCACCGGATTTTCCAGAATAAGAGCGTGCCGGAAATCATCGCCCTGGTGCTCAAGGACCACGGCATTCTCGCCGATGAGTTTGCGTTCCGCCTGAGCAGCAAAAGCTGCCCGCCGCGCGACTACTGCACCCAGTACCACGAAACCGACCTGCATTTCCTACGTCGCCTGTGCGAAGAAGAGGGTTTGTCCTTCCACTTTGAGCACAGCCGCGATCGGCACCTGCTGATCTTCGCCGACGATCCTGTCGCACTGCCCAACCTGAAACATCCTACGGCCTACCTGCAAGGCAACGGGCTGGTGGCCCAAGCGCCGGTGATCAACGCCTTCAGCGTGCGCCTCGCCACCCGCACCGGCAAAGTCAGTCGCCAGACCTACGATTTCGAACAACCCGGGATCGACATGCTGGCCAGTGCGAAGCTGGCGGACGGGCGCGTGGACCTTGAGGATTATCGGTATCCGGCGCCGTTCAATGACCGGCAGATCGGCGCGCGTCAGGCGCAAACCGTGCTGGAACGGCATCGCAGCGACTATCAACTGGCCAGCGGCAAAAGCGATCAGCCGGCCCTGCTCAGCGGCCATCTGCTGACCCTCGCCGAGCATCCCCGTGAGGACTGGAATGCCCAGTGGCTGCTGGTTTCCGTGGTTCATGAAGGCAAACAGCCGCAGGTGCTGGAAGAATACAGCGACCGCGCCGCGCAGCCCGGCGAGTTCAGTCAGGGCTACCAAAACCGCTTCGAAGCGATCCCCGGCCTGACGCCGTTTCGCCCGCCACTGAAACATCCCAAACCGCGCATTCTTGGCAGCCAACACGCCATCGTCAGCGGCCCGCCGGGCGAAGAGATTCATTGCGATGCGTACGGTCGGGTCAAGGTCAAGTTCTACTGGGACCGCGAAGGTGTGCAAGACGAACACGCCAGTTGCTGGCTGCGGGTCGCCACCGGCTGGGCCCACGACCAATACGGCACGGCGATGATTCCTCGGGTCGGCATGGAAGTGGTGATCGGTTATTTCGAGGCCGATCCCGACCAGCCTTACGTGCAGGCCTGCCTGCCCAACGCCAGCACGCGCATCCCGCTGGACCTGCCCGCGCAGAAAACCCAGACTTTGCTCAAGACCCACAGTAGCCCCGGCGGCGGTGGTTATAACGAACTGAAAATCGAGGACCGCCAGGGCCAGGAAGAAATCGCCATCCGCGCGCAACGCGACTGGAAAGAACATGTGCTCAACGACCAGTCGATCCAGGTCGACAACCAGCGCAGCGTCCTGGTCACGGGGCTGTCCAGCCATGAACTGCAAGGCGAAGAACATCACCTGACCCTCGGACCGCGCAAGACACAGGTCTTGGCAGACGATTCCCTGACGGTGGTGGGCAATCAGCACATCAGCGCATCAAGTTATCTGGTCAGTGCAGCCGGGCAGGTGCATCTCAACTCGAAGCTGGACGTGGTTATTGATGCAGGCATGACTGCGACCATCAAAGCCGGCGGACAGTGGATCAATATCACACCCGTAGGGATTTTCAGTAGCGTGCCGATCTTCCTGGGTGGTGCGCCGATGCCGGGGCTGCCCGCAGTGCCTGGAATGCCGATGGCCGTTGCAAAACAGACTGCGCTCGCTGCGTCTGCTTCTTTGCCACCGGACAGCCAGGGTATCAGCGCGGCATTGCCTGCGGTGTTGGCGGGTGATGCGCCGATTGTCGAGCTATGCCAGAAGCCGCAAGGCAAGACGCCTATGGAATGTCCGTTGCCGGACTGCCCATGCGCGCAAGCACTGGGCGCGGGAGGCAAGCAATGAACGCGTGGTTGTTGCTGGAGCGCACCGAGCATCTGCTACCCAACCTTTATCGGCAGGTTGCGCTGCCTGACTTGACCCGGCTCTTCGACTCAACGCCATTGGCGGCCTATGACGAGCAGAGCCCTTTGCTGGTCAAGGACGACGGTTCGAAACTGTTCGCCGCGATCCAGCAAGCCCCCGAGCAATGGCCCGGCCTGATTCTGCGCAGCGAACATTCGACAACCGCAGTGCTGGCTCATTTACGGCAGATCCTGTTCCTCAATATCGACCAAAACCGCAAGGGCGTGCTGCGCTATTCGAACCCCACCACTGCGAGCTATTTCTTCCCCGCATGTACCGCCAGCGAACTGAAATTCTGGCTGGGACCGCTGACGCACCTGAGCTGGTATGGCGGTAGCTGGGCGGATAAAGCGACAGGGCAGATGAAGTGGCACGCGCTGGAAAACCTGGCGGCCAACGGGTGGCAGGCACTGGCTGTTGGTCATCAATCAGCGTTGAGCAGCGGCCAGCAGCAAGCGCTGGAACGCCAGCAGCAAGAGCGCTCCGTCTACCTGCAATCCCATCTCCAACAACCTTCGACCGGACAGGAGTCCTGACATGCCTAATCCCGTTGGCACCCTGAGCCGTGGCCCGTGCTGCGAAATCAACAAACTCATCGTTCAGGTGGTTGGCACGCATCATCCTTCGACCCAACGCCTGGCTTTCTACGAGAAAGACGCCAGCAAACGGCTGGATGCAGTTACCGCGCAAGACCGTCCCGAAATCGTCACCGCTTACATGTGCGCGCCCAGCGCCTTGCATGTCTGGGACTGGTCCGGCGAGCCCAAGCATCGCCTGATGCTGGAAATCGAGACCACACAGGGCAAGCCGATCCTGTTGCCGCTTCCGGAAACCCGCATTACGAAGAGGCAACTCGATCAACAGTGGAACCAGATCGTCCCGGTGCTGCCCTTTGTGGCCCTGCCCGGCGTCAACAGCGCTCACGATCATGGCACTCCCGTGTTGTGCCGCGCCGGGTTTATTTATGTCTTCGTCGACGGCAGGCTGTGGCGTGAACTGGAAGTCCGGATCAGCGACGAGCGCACCACCTATCACGATATCGAACTGGAGAAATTTCGCGAGGGTGAGGGATTCGGCGACGAAGCGCGCCTCGCTACCGGCAAGGCTTTGGACGACATCTGGTTACCATCCAACTGGAATGATCGACCGGTAGACGCGCAACTGTGTTTCAGCGAAGTGCAGCTGAGCGGGGCTCGATTGCAGCGTCTGGAAAGCGACTCGGCGTTGCGTCGTCAGCGCTGTCAAAGCCCGGACCTGCGGGTCTCGAAAGAACGCTCCAAAACGGTCTTTGCCAACCGACCGGATGGCGTGGCCATGCTGGACGCTTTCAGCAATTTTGATGTGCGTGACAAGGAGAATCAGGCTGCGGCCAGTAGAGCCCATATCACCTGGTTGAACCTCAATCGCGGCGCTTTTCCGCTGTCAGTCCCGGCCCCGCAACGCGCGCGCCAGACCGGTTTTGAGTGGATGATCGACCAGCCAGCGCGCTACCTGTGCGACCTGAGCGGAGAGTTTCTGGCAAATGCATTCAGCGCTGCCCGCAAACATGTGCGGCTATGTGAAGCGGGGACCGCGCCTTACGTGCCATTGCCGCTGGAAATCGGCGCCTGGGCACAATGCCTTGAGCACATCGTCGACCCGAATACCCAAGGCGATGCGGGCCTGTGGACGGCTCAACCGCCTGCGGCAGACGTGTTGCAAACGGCGCGATCCCGCGCGCTCTACGGCGTGATGCTGCTCGACACCCAGTACCGCCTGCGGCATCTGAGCACCCGGATTTATGACCAGCGTCACCTGCTGGAACTGTGCGGCGAGCGGGCGCAGCGCTATCCGCATCACGCCAGCGCCTTGCTGGTGCAACAACTGATTGTTCCGCAATCCATCGGCGGCAAGAAGAACCCGCTGCATCAGCAACTCGACATGCTCAAGGAAAAGAGCCGGCTGGATATCAACCGCTTCACCGCCAGCAGCGAACGCGCCCAGCTGTGGCGTCAGCAGGAAATGAGCCAATCGCTGCTCAGCGAGTGCCTGCAACAACGGCAGACTGAACAATGCCTCGCCGACCACCTGAGCCTCGATGGCTTCAAATACGCGGCGGCTTTTCATTTTGTCAGCCAACTGTTCGTCACCCTGGCGCTGGGCCCGTCGGGCTACGACCCGTTGGCCGCCAGCGGCGACATCACCGACGCCATGACCGGCCTCAGCCTCTACAGCCCCGACGCCAGCGTCGGCCAACAGTGGATCGCCCACGTCAGCAATGACCCGCAACATCCAATGCACCGCATGCTCTGGCCGGATGCCGGGCAACAGGATCTCGACGCGCCATATCAGGCACCCGCCAACCCGGAGGTCAATCAAGGCGACGGCACTTTTCGGGCGACGGAACTGGCCAGTACCGAACAGGACAGTGTTGCTCCCGCTGGTGCGTACTCGACGATCGATGCAATGTTTTTGGCGAGTTTGCTGAAAAGCGGGGGCCTCAATACTACCCTGACCCTTGAAGCGAAGGCCGGCGCGGCTGCGCTGGTCGCGATCAATGAAAACCTGCAAGGCGCCCTCGAAGCCGCCGAACGAGCGGTCCATGGCGCGCAACACATTGCACTGCAAGACCCTGCTGCCAAACGCTTTCGACTGAACGAAGCGGCGCATCGACGCAGCCTCGCCCAACTGCGCGGCATGTTGCCGCAAACCTTTGGCGACCTGCACTTCCTGTCTCACGCTGACGCCCGGAGAAAGGCCTATTACGTTTTCGGCCTGGACGACATGCCCGAGAACATCGGCCGCTCTGCACAGGCATACGGGGTTTATCGCAACCAGAATGGCGTCATGAAATCCCCCGCCGAGGATCACGGTTTTGCTCGGCCGCAGCCGGATCTGCCCCCAGAACGAATCGTGCTCGGCATCCCGCGCAACCACCGTACGGCCATGACAGTTAGCCGACTCAATCAACGGTTTAACGACGCTTGGCAACAAGACGTGGCCAAGCGCGCGGCGGACAAGGCAGACAAGCTGAGTGGGCTGGAGAGTGCGATCAAGCTGCGGGATTCGATGCGGGACAGTACGGCTTTTCGCGTGTTGGATTCGGTGATCGTGGCGGGTCTGATTGTGGGGTTGGAGATTTACAATCTGAGTAATGAGTTTGACGGATGGGAACAGACGGTTAGGGAGAAGGAGGGGCTTCGTGGCTTTGTCGGGGTTGCGGGCGCGGGACTTGATTTGGCTATCGCATTCGAGGCGCTGACTGTGAAGCTGGCTGGTAGTAATTCTGTCTTGGCAGCTGGACGCAAAACTGTGCTTACCATTCCGGAAGCATTCGCGGAGCGGCTTCTGGGTCCCTTAAGCGAGTATCTAGTTAAGGAGTACAGCGCTCGCTTGTTCAGCCAGATTGGAGCAGGTTTGCTTTTTACCGGGATCAGTATTTACGACGCGTGGCATTCCTACAGGTGGGGTGATGATGCCTATATAGGCCAACTAGTCATGGCTTCCGGCGGGTTGACGGCGGCTTTGGGTAGTGTTGTCGCTGGGGGCAGCACCTTCCTTGGTTTGAGTCCTATGGGTTGGGCTGCGCTGTTATTGATTGCCACTGGCGCAGGATTGTCGTACTGGCTGAGCAGCAAGCCCATCGACGACTGGCTAAAAAAAGGGCCCTTTGGCGACGATCAGCATAATGTCGCGCCACACCTGCAAGACCCTCAGAATGCCTTCTACTATCTGGTCAGTCTGTTCGCCGATATCCGAATCAGTATCGACCGCAACCCTGAATACGTTGCTGACGGCCTGCTGGATTTTCGCGCCACGGTACCTTTTCCGGTGCGCAGCGCCAATACGCGAATTCGTATTGAAAGTAATTTGAGCGGGTTATTGAATGGACCGGGCGAGTTCGGGACTCAGGCTTTCCTCAATCTGAAAAGCTTTGAAGTCTTTTTCGATCAATACAGCGACCGCAGCAAGACCAGCAGCTCGCAGATAGCTGTAACGCCAGTTGCCTATCGGCTATTGCCGGGCGCCCTGGAGCTGTTCGTCAAAACACCTTTCTCCTATAAGGCGGAACCTGCGCAAAACTTGCCCGAGGTCTATCACGTATGGCGCGTGCGCGCTCAATTGTCGCTCAATGACGGGCAGCGTACCTGGGTCTTTCCGGCGCCACCGCCCAAAGATCCAACCCCCTTCGGGTCGACTTACGCCAGACCCGATTTTGAAGTTACCAAACGGCTGTTCTGGGCCGACGAAACCGAGAATCGGGCGAAGACCGCGAAATGAGTACCCAGAAGACGCCTTACTATGCAGATACCGCTTATCGTTCAGACGGCATTCCTAAGCAACAAGCTTCAACGGAGCGGTCATGGCTCAGGCGTTTTAGCAAAAAGCGCTTACCGTGGGGGCGGGCGCTGAGCCTTGCACCGGACGCATTTATGCGACGGCGCTCGCCGAACAACCTACGTTTTCGTGAAGATATGCGTAAAGAACGCCAAGAGAAAATTGCGGCCGGTACTTACGTTCCTGCGCCTTACGAACATGTAGATTTTCATGATCGGCACGACCATGAGCGGTTCAGGTTTTCGCTCTGGTCTTCACGCTCCCAATTTTGGTCGTACTTGTATATTTTTGGGAAAGGGTGGTCTCTGATATTTACTCCCATATACATTCTTACTGCGCTTGCATTAGCAGCAAAGTCTCGCGAGCCTTATTTCGAGGCATTATGGGGTTTGTTCGATGAAACGTTTTACGTGACGATGCTTCCGTTATATGTAGCATGGGCCGCAGCCTCATTAATCTTGAGGAAATTCCCCAAGCTCTGGGTAAAACCCTCCCGAGGCCCCATCTGGGAGCTAAACCGCCGCACCGGTCTGGTCACGCTATTCGATTACAACAATAACGGCGAATACAAAAAGAACGGCACTATTGGCGAAATTACTGCGCCGTTTTACGAGTTCGATGCTTATCTGGAGTCGGGGCCGGATCGGCAGGGTTCGATGAATCATGTGTTGTGCATCGCCCACCGTTATAGGGACATCGTGATCAATTTCTCGTCGTTGGTGAACCTGGATAACCGCTGGCAAATGCCCTGCGCTTTGTGGGATTTCCTGCAGAACTACATGGACACCAGCCGCCCGCTGCCGGATTTGCCGCGCTATGAAGAGTTTCGCCACCTGGACCCGACCACCGCCGCCCACGACCTGAAAACCGGCCGCAACCCGCGCTTCTGGATCGACATGGACGATGAAACCTACAAGCAGCAGCTAATCCAGCTGCTAGAAAATATCGACAACATCGACACCTTCAAACGCCCGAACCTGATGGCGCGGCATGTTCGGTATGTGGACTAAGTCTTATGAGTTTAAAAAATCTTCGCCTTGGTGAACGTTGGGAACGCCTTGAAAATGTAGAGAGGACGCTATGGATATTTTTGCTATTCACAACTTTTTGCGTTGCCACCTTCTGGGTTGTATCAGAGCCTATACGTGATCCTGATGTTTGCACTTATAGAGTCGCACGGCGGCGCGGTGCTTGCGCACCTGTCGGGATGCTTCTTGCGTCACTGGCCGCTTTCGCGTTCGGTTTTGCTGCGTTAAAACCCGTGATTGATCTTTTCTATGTATTTTGCCAGCCACTCCAATCGCGCGCTTTCAGCCCAACCTTACGCGTATTTTTATCGCTTAAGCGGATGCGTCTGGAAAGGGTTTTCAAAAGCGATGCATTCGAGCTGAGCTTAACAACGCTGGACGATAATCATAATCCATATCAACCCTTCACCTTTAAAATAAACGGTATACAAAAATTCAACTTCTACAACCGTGACAACGAACCCGTTTCAGCAGACTGTATTTTCCGGGGCGGTGCGCTTCTGGAATTTAGTCGGGTGAAGGATTCTGCCGAGCTTGATTGCGCCAGAGTCATGGTAAGCAGCCAATATCAAGGCGCTTTCTATTATGGTCAGCTAGAACTGGAAGCGGAGAGTTACGAAATTCGGGCGTTACCTAAAACGCGAGTTTAAATGTATGGCCTACAAACAATAAAAGCCGGGCTACCGAACAGTAGCCTACTTTCAAACCCTATCCGTCATCGCCGCCAACGCCACCGATGTCGCCGCCGTTCTCGTCTCGACCCCAAGCTTTATATAAATATGCTCCAGGTGTTTGTTCACGGTGCGGGGGCTGAGTTGGAGGATGTCGCCGATGTCTTTGTTGGTTTTGCCGCAGGCGACCCAGCGCAGTACTTCGATTTCGCGTTCGGTGAGTTGGAAGCGGCTGGAGAGTTTGCCGTAGGCGGGTTTGTCGTTGAAGCCCAGGCTGGCGGATTGTGAGGCGTTGCGTGCCGATTGCAGGATGCGGGCGGTGCGCAGGTGGGAGGCGACGCGGGCCAGGACTTCGTTGCAGATGATGGGTTTGGTCACGTAGTCGATGGCACCGGCTTCGAAGCCTTTGACCACGTGTTCGCTGTCGGTCAGGGCGGTCATGAACAGCACCGGGATGTTGGCGGTGTCGGGCTGGGCTTTGATGCGTCGGCAGGTTTCGAAGCCGTCGAGGCCGGGCATCATGGCGTCGAGCAGGATCAGGTCCGGGCGGCGACGCTGGATGCGGTTCAGGGCGCTGGTGCCGTCCAGTGCGACGAGGACCATGTAGCCAGCTTCATCAAGCGCGTCGGAGAGCAAAGCCAGATTGTCCGGCGTGTCGTCGACAATCAGGATCACACCGTTTTCAGCGGGTTGAGTCAGGGCGTTCATTGAGGGCCTCCTTGAGTTGCAGGCTGAGTTCATCGAGTCGGAAGCCTTTGGCGAGCATCCGCAGGTCGGCGACAAAGCTGGCGCTGTGCTGGCTGTCACGTTCGATGGCGTCGAGTTTGGCTTGAATGCCGCGCACATAACCCAAGCCACAGAGTTCGTACAGATCTTCCAGATCCTGACGCGGCGGCAGCGTCCAGGGCAGTTTGATCAGTGGCGCGGGGCGCAGCCGGCGCAGCCAGTGCAGTTGCAGGTGATGCTGCATGCGGTCGAGCAGTTGCTGGATATGCACCGGTTTGGCCAGGTAATCGTTGCAGACCTCGGGAAGACTGCGCTCCTTGTCGTCGGCGAAGGGGTTGGCGTTGGCGGAAATAATGATGATCGGCGCCAGCGACAGCGCGTTGCGGCGGATCAGGCGGCTGGTTTCCCAGCCGTCCATGTCCGGCATCGACAGGTCCATGAGGATCAGATCCGGATGCAGCAATGACACCTGACGAATCGCTTCCTGGCCATTGGCCGCTTGGGCGACCTCAAAACCCAACGGTGTGAGCATGCCGCTGATGACCTTGCGATGTTCAATGTGGTCGTCCACCACCAGCACCAGTCGGCGTGGACCTTCGTAGCCCATCACATCGTGATCGACATGGATCACCGCCTTGGGCACACGCACTTCGGAGAGAAACAGCCGTACCTGAAAATGCGTGCCTTCGTCAGGCTGGCTGGTCACCGACAGCGCGCCGCCCATCAACGAGGTGAGCATGCGGGTGATGGTCAAACCCAGGCCGACGCCGTTGTCCTGGCGAACCAGTCCGCCGCGCTCGAACGGCTGGAAAATCCGTTCGATCTGTTGTGGGGCGATGCCGATGCCGGTGTCCACGATGTCGAAAATCGCGGTTTCCCGCCGATAGCTGACCCGTAGGCAGACTTCACCGCTGTCGGTGAAATTCACCGCGTTGCCCAGCAGGTTGATCAGGATTTGCCGTACGCGTTTCTCATCGCCGCGCACCACGGCGGGCATGCGGCCGACCACGTCCAGGCGAAAGCCCAGGCCTTTTTCCCGGGCGGTGGGGGCGAACATATGTTCGAGGTCGTGGAGGAATTCCTGAAAGAGGATTTCCGAAGGTTCCAGACGCAACTTGCCCGCTTCGATCTTGGCCACATCCAGCAGGCCGTCGATCAACGACAGCAGATGCGAGCTGCTGCGCAGAATGGTCGCCAACGGGTCTTGCTGGTGGGCGGGAGTTGCGGCGTCGCGTTGTAAAATCTGGGTGAAACCGAGAATACTGTTCAGCGGCGTACGCAACTCGTGGGACAGCCCGGTGACGTAGCGGCTCTTCGCCGCATTGGCAGCCTCGGAGGCTTCCTTGGCTTTTTGCAGGGCTTGGTCGGTCTTGTCGTGGGCGGCGATTTCCTGCATCAGCAATGAGGTCTGGCGATCCGACTCTTCCAGGGCGACGCGGCGGCTTTCCCGGGTCAGCACCACCCACCAGGCGAGGATTCCAGCGAACACGCACAGGGTGAAAAACGCCTTGAGGAACGCCAGGAAAAGCGTGTGATGCACCGTCGGAGACTGGTCGATCAGGCTGTGGGAAACCTGACCGTAAATCACCGCCAGCGCGCCGGATATCGTTAGCAACAACACCGTCAGCAAACCCAGATACTGGGCGAGTCGGGTGTGCAGGTAGTGCAGTGGTAATTTCGGCAACAGTCGGCTGATGGCGTCTTCAAACTGCATCGACAGGCGCGCGCGGCTTTTGCATTGGTCGGCGCAACGCGCGTCGAGGGAGCAGCACAGCGAACAGATCGGCGAGCTGTAGGCCGGGCAATACGCCATGTCCGGGGTTTCGAATTCATTACTGCACAGGCCGCAGCGCAGGCTGGTCTGCTGGCCGAGGGGAAACAGCTGCAACGGGTCGCTGGTGCGGGCGATGTAGTACTTGCCCTTGGTCCACCAGGCGATCAGCGGTGCGACGATCAGCGCGGTGGTCAGGGAAATCAGCGGCGGGGCGGTCTGCGCCAGGGCGCCGAATGCCCCGAAATGGGCACTGATCGACAGCAGCGAGGCAATCGACATAGCGCCGACGCCCACCGGATTGATGTCGTACAAGTGCGCGCGCTTGAATTCGATGTATTTGGGCGACAGGCCCAGCGGTTTGTTGATCACCAGATCGGCAACCAGCGTGCCGATCCAGGCGATGGCCACGTTGGCGTACAGACCGAGCACTTGTTCAATGGCGTCGAAGACCCCCAATTCCATGAGGATCAGGGCAATCGCCACGTTGAACACCAGCCACACGACACGTCCGGGATGGCTGTGTGTGACCCTGGCGAAGAAGTTCGACCAGGCCAGGGAACCGGCGTAAGCATTGGTCAGGTTGATCTTGATCTGGGAAATGATCACGAACAGCACCATGGCCGCCAGCGCCCATTCCGGCGAGCTGAACACATAGCGAAACGCGACCAGATACATCTGCGTCGGCTCGGCGGCGCGTTCGATGGGCACTTCGTGTTGCAGGGCGAGAAACGCCAGGAACGCGCCCGCCATGATCTTGATCGCGCCGGGAATGATCCAGCCCGGCCCGGCCATGAGCAGCGCGGCCCACCAGCGCTTGCGGTTTTTGCGGGTTTTCTCCGGCAGGAAGCGCAGGTAGTCCACCTGTTCGCCAATCTGTGTCACTAACGACAGCGCCACGCTGAACGCTGCACCAAAAAACAGCAGATTGAAGGTGCCGCCTTCGCCTTCACGCCCGGCAAAACTGGTCAGGTCGGAGAGCGCTTCGGGGTTTTTCCAGATCACGAAGATGTAGGGCACCAGCAACAAGGTCAGCCACAACGGTTGCGACCACATCTGGAGACGGCTGATCAGGGTGATGCCGTAGGCCACCAGCGGGATGACGATGATCGAGCAAATCACATAGGCCATGGCTAGTGGAATGTGGAAATACAGCTCGATGGCCAAGGCCATGATTGCCGCTTCGAGGGCGAAAAACAGGAAGGTGAAACTGGCGTAGATCAGCGAAGTAATGGTCGAACCGATGTAGCCAAAGCCCGCGCCACGGGTCAGCAAGTCCATGTCCACGCCGTAGCGGGCCGCGTAGTAGCTGATCGGCAGGCCGGTGAGGAAAATCACCAGCGCCGTGGCGAGGATCGCCCACAAGGTGTTGGTGAAGCCGTAACTCATGACCAGCGCGCCGCCGATGGCTTCCAGCGCCAGAAACGAAACTGCACCGACAGCGGTGTTGGCGATGCGGAATTCCGACCACTTGCGAAAGGATTTCGGCGTGAAGCGTAAGGCGTAGTCCTCCATGGTCTCGTCGGCGACCAGACTGTTGTAATCGCGGCGCACCTTGACGATGCGTTGAGAGCCGGAGGGTCGCACGGCGGATTCCTGAGAAGGATGTTTAGGGTTATGGAGTTGGCGACAGCAACTTCCGTGCCTGGGGGATGCCTTTTGATCACCGCGACCGTGGGAGCGAGCTTGCTCGCGAAGAGGTCAGTACATCAGGCGCATCTTCCCGGTTTGAGACACTGTCTTCGCGAGCAAGCTCGCTCCCACGGGTTGGGTGTCTAGGCGCGCAATCATCCTCGCTTTGCCCCTATCCGGCCCTACGTCAAATGACGTAGCCCGGTACGTCATGGTGCGTATACCGGCTTTTGTCCCGCGACTTCATGCTTGCTCCAACCTCGCCACGACGCCTTTACCGGATCTCGGCGAACCACCAGCACAGGAGCGGGAACATGGATTCACGACTGACAGGCGCCAAACGTTTTTTGCCGCGTCGATTGGCGTTGGGCGCAGCTGCGCTCTCGCTGATTGCGGCAGGTGTATTTGGCCAGGTGGCTTGGGCCGATGACGCCAACACCACCGGACTTGCCGTTACCGCGACTGAAGTAACCGTGGGCCAACTGCATTCGGCGACCGGCACCATGGCGATTTCCGAGACCGGTTCGATCCAGGCCGAGCGTCTGGCCATCGATCAGATCAACGCTTCGGGTGGCATCCTCGGTCGGCAGATCAAAGTCGTACAGGAAGACGGCGCGTCGGACTGGCCAACCTTTGCCGAGAAAGCCAAGAAGCTGCTGGTCGGCGACAAGGTAGCGGCGGTGTTCGGTTGCTGGACGTCGGCATCGCGCAAAGCGGTGTTGCCAGTGTTCGAGAAAGAAAACGGCCTGCTGTATTACCCGACGTTTTATGAAGGCCTGGAACAGTCGAAAAACGTGATCTACACCGGCCAGGAAGCTACGCAGCAAATTCTCGCCAGCCTGGACTGGATCGCCAAGACCAAAGGCGCCAAGACCTTTTACCTGATCGGCTCGGATTACATCTGGCCGCGCACCTCGATGAAAATTGCCCGCAAGCACATTGAAAACGTGCTGCACGGCACCGTGGTTGGCGAGGATTACTACCCGCTGGGCAACACCCAGTTCGGCTCGCTGATCAACAAGGTCAAGCTGAAAAAACCTGATGTGGTGTTCGCTGCGGTCGTCGGCGGTTCCAACGTTGCCTTCTACAAACAGCTCAAGGCGGCAGGCGTTGACTCCACCAAGCAGACCTTGCTGACGCTGTCGGTCACCGAAGACGAACTGCTGGGTATCGGCGGCGAAAACATGAAGGGCTTCTTCGCGTCGATGAAGTACTTCCAGAGCCTGGACAACCCCAACAACAAAGCCTTCGTCGACAGCTTCAAGGCCAAGTACGGCAAGGATTCGGTGATGGGCGACGTGACTCAGGCCGCTTACCTGGGCCCGTGGTTGTGGAAAGCCGCCGTTGAGAAAGCCGGCAGCTTCGACGTCGACAAGGTGGTCGCTGCATCCCCTGGCATCGAGCTGAAAACCGCACCTGAAGGCTACGTGAAAATCCACGAAAACCATCACCTGTGGAGCAAGACGCGCATTGGCGAAGTTCAGGCCGACGGCCAGTTCAAAGTCATCTACGAGTCGGAGCTGATCGAGCCGAATCCGTTTCCTAAAGGCTATCAGTAACAGCGCAGCCTCGCGGGACGTTGTAGGACCGGCTTTAGCCGGGAGGGCGTCAGTTCACTCACCGCAAATCATGTGCTGTTTCGCAAATAGCCCTCCCGGCTAAAGCCGGTCCTACGACGCTGCCACAACCGCACTTTTCCACCTCGGAGACCATCATCATGGAATGGCTATCGGAATTTGGTGCCATCGCGGCGATGCAGGGGTTCAACGGGCTTTCCGTGTTCTGCGTCCTGCTGCTGATGGCCCTGGGGCTGGCGATCATTTTTGGCCAGATGGGCGTTATCAACATGGCCCATGGCGAATTTCTCACCATCGGCGCTTACACCACTTACGTCATGTCCAGCCTGACGCTGCAGTACATGCCGTCCATGCAGCCTTATTACTTCTTCTTCGCCATCGCGTTGTCATTCGTGGTGGCCGGTGCGGTGGGTTGGGTCGTCGAGTCGGTGATGATCAGCCGCTTGTACCATCGTCCGCTGGATACGTTGCTCGCCACCTGGGGTTTGTCGCTGGTGATGCAGCAGGGCTTTCGGTCGATCTTCGGCGCTCGGGAAGTCAGCGCCACGCCGCCGGAATGGTTGATGGGTTCGGTGAGTCTGAGCGATGCCATCGAGATTCCGCGTAATGGCCTGTTCGTCATGGGCCTGACGGTTCTGCTGACGGCGACGATTTTCCTGATGCTGTATCGCACCCGTTGGGGCCTGCATGTTCGGGCCACGGTACAGAACCGCATCATGAGCCGCGCCGTGGGGATCAATACCCGCAAGGTCGACCGCATGACCTTCGCCCTGGGTTGCGGCGTGGCCGGGGTGGCCGGTGCCGCGTTCACCACCATCGGCTCCACCGGGCCCACCGCTGGTTCGCTGTACATCGTCGACACCTTTCTGGTGGTGGTGTTCGGCGGCGCGCAAAGCCTGTTCGGCACCATTGCCTCAGCATTTGCCATCGCTCAGACGCAGTCGATTTCCGAATTCTTCATGAGCGGTTCCATGGCCAAGGTGCTGACCCTGTCGGCGGTGATTCTGATTCTGTTGATGCGCCCGCAAGGGTTGTTTTCCAGCAAAGTACGTAAATAGAGGCGGCCCCATGAATGCTCTGAACCGTAGGACCGGCTTTAGCCGGGAGGGGGCCGGTATGCTCGGCGGCCGGCAGGGTGTGATCGGCCTGTTGATCCTCGCCGTGCTGATTCTGGTGGTGTTCCCACTGACCCTCGATGCGTTTCGCCTGAACATGGTCGGCAAATACCTGACCTACGCGTTTGTCGCGGTCGGCCTGGTGTTGTGCTGGGGCTACGGCGGGATTCTCAGCCTGGGGCAGGGCGTGTTTTTCGGCCTTGGCGGTTACTGCATGGCGATGTTTCTCAAGCTGGAAGCCTCTGACCCGCAAAGCACCAAAATCCAGTCCACGCCCGGTATTCCGGACTTCATGGACTGGAACCAGATCACCGAACTGCCCTGGTTATGGGTGCCGTTTCACAGCTTCACCTTCACGGTGATTGCGGTGATCGCCGTGCCGGTATTGCTGGCGTTGGTGATCGGCCTGGCAATGTTCAAGCGTCGGGTCGGCGACGTGTATTTCTCCATCGTCACCCAGGCCATCGCGCTGATCCTGACGGTGCTGATCATCGGCCAGCAAGGCCTGACTGGTGGCGTCAACGGCATCACCGATCTGAAGACGCTGCTGGGCTGGGACATCCGCGACGACAGCGCCAAGCTGGCCTTGTATTTCATCAACGCCGCCTTACTGTTCGGCTGCATTCTGATCGGCAAATTCATCCTGGCGTCCAAGCTCGGCCGCTTGCTGATGGCCATGCGCGACAAGGAAGAACGCGTGCGTTTCTCCGGCTACGACGTGGCCAGTTTCAAGATCTTCGTCTATTGCGTCGCGGCAGCGTTTTCGGCGATTGGCGGGGCGATGTTCGCCTTGCAAGTGGGCTTCATGTCGCCGTCGTTCGTGGGCATCGTGCCCTCCATCGAGATGGTGATTTTCGCCGCAGTGGGCGGGCGTATGTCGCTGCTCGGTGCTGTGTATGGCTCGCTGCTGGTCAACTACGGCAAGACCTATTTCTCCGAATCCTTCCCTGAGTTGTGGCTGTACCTGATGGGCGGCTTGTTCATCGCCGTGGTCATGTATTTCCCCAACGGCCTGGCCGGGTTGTGGGAAAGCCACGGTCGCAAATGGTTTGACCGCGTGCTGCACAAACCCGAGCCGGTGATTGCCAGAGCGGTCGTCATTACGCCGCCGCCGGGGCCTGTCGCGACGCCCTCCAAGACCGCCGCCACTTCCATGGAGACTCAGCCATGAGCGGCCCAACCGCTTTTCAGATGCACAAACCGGTGCTGGCCATCGAAGGGCTGACGGTTTCCTTCGACGGTTTCAAGGCGGTGGACGACCTGAATCTGTACATCGACCGCAATGAAGTGCGCGTGGTGATCGGCCCCAACGGAGCTGGCAAGACCACGGTGCTCGACCTGATCTGCGGCAAGACCCGCGCCACCAGTGGCAGCATCCAGTTCGACGGGCGCGAGCTGACCAAAATGCATGAGTACGACATCGTTCGCGCCGGGGTCGGCCGCAAGTTCCAGACCCCATCGATCTACGACAATTTGAGCGTGTTCGAAAACCTGGAAATGTCTTTTCCAGCAGGCCGCTCGGTGTTCGGTGCGCTGTTCTTCAAGCGTACGGCCGAAGTGGTGGCGCGGGTCAACGAAGTGGCGGCGGATATCTTCCTCGGCGAATTGCTCCAGCAGCAGGCCGGTTTGCTGTCCCACGGCCAGAAACAGTGGCTGGAAATCGGCATGTTGCTGATGCAGGACCCGGAGCTGTTGATGCTCGACGAGCCGGTCGCGGGCATGAGCGTCAGTGAGCGTTCGCAGACCGCCGAGTTGCTCAATCGCATCAGCCAGGGCCGCTCGGTGCTGGTCATCGAGCACGACATGGAATTCGTCAAAAGTATCGCGCACAAGGTCACGGTGCTGCACCAAGGCAAGGTCCTGGCCGAAGGCAGCATGGAGTCGGTGCAGAAAAACCCGAAAGTTATCGAAGTGTATCTGGGCCATTAATAAGGAGCGCGGCATGTTCAAGATCAATCAGCTGGCGTGCGGTTATGGCCAGAGCCAGATTCTTCATGACCTGGACCTTAACGTCGAGAAGCAGGAAATCGTCGCGGTCATGGGCCGCAACGGCATGGGCAAGACCACGCTGTTCAAGAGTTTGATGGGCATCCTCCCACAATGGGGCGGGCAAATTCAGGTGGCGGGCGTGGAAGTTTCCGGCATGGAAACCCACTCGCGGGTCGAGCACGGCATGGCTTACGTCCCGCAAGGCCGAATGATTTTTCCGGCCATGAGCGTGCTGGAAAACATTCAGACCGGCTTGCCCGCGTCGGCTCGCGGCATCGTTCCGGAAGACCTCTACGCGCTGTTCCCGGTGCTCTACGACATGCGCGGTCGGCGCGGCGGCAACCTGTCCGGCGGGCAACAGCAGCAACTGGCGATTGCCCGGGCGCTGGCGACCAACCCCAAGGTTTTGTTGCTGGACGAACCCACCGAAGGCATCCAGCCGTCGATCATCAAGGACATCGCCCGCACCCTCAAAGAAATCCGCACCTTGCGCAACCTGACCATCGTGGTCTCCGAGCAAGTGCTGTCGTTCACCCTGGAAATCGCTGATCGCTTCCTGGTCATCGAGAAGGGCCGCTTCGTCATCGAAGAGACCCGGGCCAATGTCGATGAAGCGACGATCAGCCGGTATTTGTCGGTGTGATTTATGCCGGCAGCTTTGTTGTTTGAGCCGACCTCTTCGCGAGCAAGCTCGCTCCCACTGGCCGCACTTCACATGTGGGAGCGAGCTTGCTCGCGAAAGCGTCGATCCGATCACTCTTGATTGACCGAATTCACTCTCTAACCCAGGAGATACGCCATGACCGAAACTCTGATCAAAGTCGACCTCAACCAGCCTGTCACCGAAAACGAAAACATCCACAACCGCTGGCATCCGGACATTCCCATGGCCGCGTGGGTCAAGCCGGGCGATGACTTCATCCTCGAAACCTACGACTGGACCGCGGGCGCGATCAAGAACAACGACGACGCCAGCGATGTGCGCGATGTGGACCTGTCCACCGTGCATTACCTGTCCGGGCCGATTGGCGTGCATGGCGCCGAGCCGGGTGACTTGCTGGTGGTGGACCTGCTCGACATCGGCGCACGTGCCGATTCCCAATGGGGCTTCAACGGGTTTTTCTCGCGCAATAACGGCGGCGGCTTCCTGACCGATCACTTCCCGTCGGCGCAAAAAGCCATCTGGGATTTCAAGGGCATGATGACCAGCTCCCGGCACATTCCGGGTGTGGAGTTCGCCGGTCTTATCCATCCCGGTCTGATCGGTTGCCTGCCGGATCACAAGATGCTCGCCGAATGGAACAAGCGCGAGCAGGAGCTGATCGACACCAACCCGACCCGCGTGCCGCCGCTGGCCAATCCGCCCTCTGCTGCAACCGCGCATCTGGGCAAGCTCAAAGGTCCGGCCCGTGATCTGGCGGCCGCAACCGGCGCGCGGACCGTGCCGCCCCGTGAGCATGGCGGCAACTGCGACATCAAGGATTTGTCGCGCGGCTCGAAGGTGTTCTTCCCGGTTTACGTGGACGGCGCGGGCCTGTCGGTGGGCGATTTGCACTTCAGCCAGGGCGACGGTGAAATCACCTTTTGCGGCGCCATCGAAATGGCCGGTTGGGTGCACATGCGCGTCGAGCTGATCAAGGGCGGCATGGAGAAATACGGCATCAAGAACCCGGTGTTCAAGCCCAGCCCCATCGTGCCCAACTACAACAAATACCTGATCTTCGAAGGCATCTCGGTGGACGAGGCCGGCAAGCAGCATTACCTGGACGTCAACATCGCCTACCGCCAGGCATGCCTGAACGCGATCAACTACCTGACCAAGTTTGGCTACTCCCCGGCCCAGGGTTATGCGTTGCTTGGCTCTGCGCCGGTGCAAGGGCATATCAGCGGTATCGTCGATATCCCCAACGCCTGCGCGACCTTGTGGCTGCCGACGGAAATCTTCCAGTTCGACATCAACCCCAACGCCAACGGCCCGACCCGATTTATTGATGGGTTGGTGGATTTGCCGATTGCCTACGATTTGTAGGTTCTACTTGTTGGAGCGAGGCTTGCCCGCGAAGAGCGATAACGCGGGATGCCTGATACACCGAGGCGACTGGTTCGCGGGCAAGCCTCGCCCCAACAAGATTTCAACAACTTTCAGGGATTTGCCCATGCCCATGTACGAATTCGATTGCCCCAGCTGTGGCGATTTCACGGCGCTCAAACCCATGGCCGAAAGCGGCATGCCTTGCGCCTGCCCGCAATGCGGCGAGTCGAGCATGCGGGTGATTTTGTCGGCGCCGGGTTTGAGTACGGTGTCAGGCAACAAGCGCCGCGCCATCGAAACCAACGAACGCAGCGCCAACGCCCCCAAAACCGTGGCCGAGTATCAGGAAAGCAAGCGCCACCCCAGCGGTTGCAGCTGCTGTGCGCCGAGCAAAACCGTGCTGCCGACCAAGGCCAATCCTCATGCGCTGAAAGGCAAGACGGCAGGAAGGCCATGGATGATCAGTCATTGACACGCGGATCACAGGATCAGGCCTGCCACCAGCACGCGCGGCAGGACTGCGTTAGGTTCCCTAGACCTTGGCCGCTTCGGTGGGCACACGGCCATAGATATCGGTGAAACGCACGATGTCGTCTTCACCGAGGTATTCGCCGCTCTGCACCTCGATCATCACCAGATCGATGACCCCCGGATTGACCAGGCGATGGGTGTGTCCGGGTTTGATGAATGTGGACTCATTGGTGTCGAGCATGAATTCGGCGTCGTTATTGGTGACCCTGGCCATGCCGCTGACGACAATCCAGTGCTCGCTGCGATGGTGATGCATTTGCAATGAAAGCGATGCCTGGGGCCGGACCACGATGCGTTTGATCTTGAAGCGCTTGCCTTCCTCCAGCACGGTATAAGTGCCCCATGGCCGGGTGACCGTGCGATGCAGGCGATAGGCATCATGGCCCTGGCGCTTGAGTTCCTGTGCGATGACTTTCACATCCTGAGTGCGCTTGCCATCGGCGATCAGCAAGGCATCCGGCGTGTCGATGATGATCAGGTCATCCAGGCCGATGCCACCGACCAGGCGATTCGGCGAGTCGATGTAACAGTTGGTTACGTCGTGCAGCACGGTCTGACCGTTGCACTGGTTGCCCAGCTCATCGACCGGGGTCAGTTCGCGCAAGGCCTGCCAGGAGCCGATATCGCTCCAGCCTAACTGGCAAGGGATCACCGCGACCTTTTGCGAGCGTTCCATCAGCGCGTAGTCAATGGAAATGTCCGGCGCCAGGGCAAAGGAATGGCTGTCCAGTTCCAGTTGCAGTTCGTGATTGCCTTGCTTGCTGGTGCTTTGCTCAAGGCATTGCTGGACCGCCGCGAGGATCTGCGGCGCATGCTCCTGAAACTCGCTCAACAGGGTATCGGCGCGCATGCAAAACATGCCGGCATTCCATAAATGCAGGCCTCCGTCCAGATAGCTTTGCGCGGTGGCGGCGTCCGGTTTTTCAACAAAACGCGCGACCTGATAGCCGTGCTCGTTCAACGACTGACCTTTTTCGATGTAGCCGAAACCGGTTTCCGCCTTGTCCGGCAAAATCCCGAAGGTCACCAGCCAGCCCTGGTCAGCCAGAACTCGTGCCTGCTGGACCGCTGCAGAGAAGGCCGCAACGTCGGCAATTAAATGGTCCGCCGGCAGAATCAGCAACTGGGCGTCTTCGCCATACAGGCGGGCCACGTGCAATGCGGCGGCAGCCACTGCCGGTGCGGTATTGCGGCCAAAGGGCTCAAGGACGAAATCCAGCGCGACCCGGGTTTTGTTCAGCTGCCGATAGTCGTCAACCGTGCGGAAGTACACTTCTCGATTGGTTACGGTGAGCAAGCGATCAACGTCGGGCAGCCCTACGGCACGCATGAAGGTTTTCTGCAGCAGGCTTTCGCCGTCGGGAAGGCGTATGAAGGGTTTTGGCATGGCTTCGCGGGACACCGGCCATAACCGGGTGCCGGCGCCGCCGGCGATGATGCAAGGGATGAGGGTGCTCATCAATTAGCCTCACGAGTGAAAAAGCACTGCGGGGACAGTGCGTAAGGGTTGTCAGTGTCGAACCACACAGCCCTTTTTCGACGACATACCTGAATAAGCGTTGGGTGGTCAATAAAACGTCACTTGCTGTAAAGGATAAAAATATAGTCAGTATTTTGGCTTGTGCGCGTTTTTTACGACTCCACCTGTCGTTTTGCTGATATTTCCCGTCCGGCATGCACTCAAAACGCAGTGCGCTTCTATTTGACTGAGTGAATCACCCTCGAACAGATATTTGGGAGGGAGTAAAGCTCATGAAACGGGACATGTATGAAGAAATCAGCCGCGCGGGAGAAATTATTCTGCGATTGAAGGGCTTTTTTTCTTTCGCTGGGGTCAACATCTTGCGCATTGAATCAGAGGGGAGGGCGCGTTGATGACAGGTCGAAAAGCGATGCTAATTCTGCACGGCAAGCAGGCACTCAATGAAGAAGTGCGCGCCGCCGTGACGGACAAGCGCAATGAAGGTTGGGAGCTGGACGTACGTGTCACCTGGGAGGGCGGCGATGCGCAACGCCTGGTAAAGGAAGCGCTGGCGGCGGGGCACACGCAAATCATCGCGGGTGGCGGCGACGGTACGTTGCGCGACATCGCCGAAGCCCTGGCAGATAGCGACGCCGAGCTAACCATCATGCCGTTGGGCACCGCCAATGATTTCGCGCGAGCGGCGGGCATACCGCTGGAACCGAAGGCGGCGCTGGACTTGCTGGCTGTGCCTGCGCGCCCGGTGGATCTCGGCGAAGTCGACGGCAAGATATTTCTCAACATGGCAACCGGCGGTTTCGGTAGCCAGGTCACCGCCAACACCTCGGAAGACCTGAAAAAGGTCCTGGGCGGTGCCGCTTATCTGTTCACCGGGCTGACACGCTTCAGTGAACTGAGTACGGCCTATGGCGAATTGAATGGTCCGGATTTCCGCTGGCGCGGCGACCTGCTGGCACTGGGCATCGGCAATGGTCGACAAGCCGGTGGTGGACACGTGCTGTGCCCGACTGCGCTGGCCGATGATGGCTTGCTCGATATCAGCATTTTGCCCGCACCTCAGGAACTGGTCGGGACGCTGAGAGGATTGCTGGAAGGCGGGTTGGGCATCGACAACATGTTCATTCGCGCGCGCCTGCCCTGGGTCGAACTGAAGTCGGCGCAAGGGCTGGATATAAATCTGGACGGCGAGCCGTTGTCAGGCGAAAACCTCCGATTTTCGGCCCGTCCGGCAGCGCTGTATGTGCATCTGCCGGCCGATTCTGCGCTGTTCACGACGCGCCGGCACATTGCTCACGCGGACTGACCCTCTGGATCTTCCGGTGGGAGAGGACATGTCGTCCAGACGCCGCGTTGTCGCGCAGCAAACACCGGCACCCGTTGGAACGAGCATTTTCCTGCGTCCGTCACGCTTGGTACAGGCCGGGTGGCGGACGTGAGATTCGCCAGCAGCTCGCGCTGTTCGCTGTCGTCGAGCATTAACAGCCCGTCGCGGGGATCGATCAGTTCGAGCTGCCAGGCGAGCAGGGCGAAACAGTCTTTCAACACCAGCAACGCATTGTCCTGGAAATGCCTGTCGAGCATTGCGGCACTCAACACACTCAGCAATTGTCGGGAGAAGTCCGCAACGCCGGCAACCGCAGCGTTTTCTGCCGCGTTGCTGAGTTTGTGCAAGGTGGCGATCAGACCGTCAATGGCGTCTTGATCGTCGTTGATCAGCTCCAGGTGCAGCAGGCATTCCTGCAAGCGGCTCAGCAGCGCCTGGGTTTCGCTGAGAAATTCGGGATACCTGTCTTGCCATTGAAGGCCGTTCAGCATGCTTGATCTCCACATTTCATGGCCGGCGACTGGGGCTCGCGTTCAGCGAGTGGCTGCCAGTAAATGTGGATTTCCAATGGAAGTCTGTAGGCCGATTCTGAAGTTCACCAAAACTTGACCGGTCTCCCATTTGCCGTGCTCAGACACGCTGAAAGAAAATTCCCACAAGCGATGGTGTTAATGTGACATCAAGCCTGGGACGTGGCATTTTATTGTGATTAAGGTCTCGCTCACATCAGCCGATAACAGGTCTAGCGGACTCACTGTGACCCACGCTTCTGGAGCTATACATGGCTGGCATTCTCGACTCGGTAGATCAACGCACACAGCTGGTGGGCGAGAACCGCCTGGAAATTCTCATGTTTCGCCTGGCGGGTCGGCAGTTATTCGCCATCAACGTGTTCAAGGTCCAGGAAGTGCTCCAGCTGCCGAAGCTGACCCTGATGCCCCAGCGGCATGCGTTCGTCTGCGGTGTGGTCAACCTGCGCGGCCAGACATTGCCGGTGATCGACCTTTCCCAGGCAATCGGCATGCGCCCGCTGGTGCCGGGGCCAACCAGCACGATCATCGTGACTGAATACAACCGTTCGGTTCAGGCATTTCTGGTCGGTGGCGTGGACCGCATCGTCAACATGAACTGGGAGTCGATCCTGCCGCCACCAGCCAGCGCCGGGCGCCAGCATTACCTGACTGCCATCAGCAAGGTCGATGACCAGCTGGTGGAAATCATCGACGTGGAAAAAGTCCTCGCCGAAATCGTGCCGTACAACGCCAAGGTCTCCCGCGAGAAGCTCGAAGATCCGATTCTCGAGCGTGCCCGTGGCCGTGAAATCCTGCTGGTCGACGATTCCAAAGTGGCGCTCAGCCAGTTGCGTGACACCTTGTCTCAGCTCGGCGTGAAGCTGCATGTGGCCAGCGACGGCCTCAAGGCACTGAACATGCTCAAGGGCTGGGCGGACAGTGGCGAAGTCATGACCGACAAACTGCTGATGATCTTTACCGATGCCGAAATGCCGGAAATGGACGGTTATCGTCTGACCACTGAAATCCGTAACGATCCGCGCCTGCGCGAATTATATGTCGTGCTGCACACCTCGCTTTCCGGCAGTTTCAACGAATCCATGGTGAAAAAGGTCGGCTGCGACAACTTCCTCTCCAAATTCCAGCCCGACAAGTTGGTGGATGTGGTGCGCGAGCGCCTGACGATGATCCACGGCTGATGTTTGTGCCTGGCTGAATCCCCGCTCGGGCAGGCCGTTTTTGTCTGTCTGATCCCTGGCAGGTTCGTATAAGCTTGTGGCTCTCCGAGCCTTCGCTTATCACCTGCCACACAAGGATCAGGCCATGTTGCATCTCAGTGCGCTCTATCAATTCCCCCTCAAATCCTGCAAGGCCCATGTGTTGCAGCGGGCGGCGTTTGACGAACTGGGGATGGTCGGCGATCGACGCTGGATGCTGGTGGAAGAAAACAGCGGTCGCTTCCTGACCCAGCGCGCCTTGCCGCACATGTCGCAACTTTCCGTGCTGTGGAACGCCAGTGGCGGCGTCACGCTGTCGGCGCCTGGTTATTCGTCCCTTGATGTGCCACTTCCCGAGAACAGCGAGCCCACCTTGCGTGGCGTCACGCTGTGGCGCGATACCCTGCGCGTACCGGATGCCGGTGACGAAGCGGCGCGCTGGGTCAGCGACTTCATCGGCAAGCCGACGCGCATGGTTTATGTGCCCGCGGATCGTGCGCGCTGGTTGCCCAGTGGTTACGGCACCATCGATGACAAGGTCGGCTTCGCTGATGGGTTTCCCTTGCTGTTGATTGGTCAGGCATCGCTGGATGACTTGTCTGCCAGGATCGGCCGCCCGCAAGAGATGCTGCGTTTTCGTCCGAACCTGGTGGTCGAAGGCGCTGAAGCCTTTGCTGAGGACGGCTGGAAGCGCATCCGCATCGGCGACATCGAATTCCGCCTGCTCAAAGGTTGCACGCGCTGCATCCTGACCACCATCGACCCGGCCACCGGCGAGCGCAACGCCGACCGCGAACCCCTGACCACCCTCAAGACCTATCGCGAGCGTGAAGGGGATGTGTGGTTTGGGCAGAACATGGTCAGTGATGGGCGCGGTGTGATTGAAGTAGGGATGCCGGTTGAAATTCTGGAGTGATTGTCTGTGGGAGCGTTCGGAGGTTACGACGGCCGCGAAGCAGGCGCCACGGTAGGTTAGACCCACCGCGTAATCCTCTTCGCGGGCAAGTCGGGACGCCGCCCGCTCGCTCCAACAAATTCAGCACTCACAAATCATCGAAAAACCGCTCATGCCAATCCACCAGCGGCTGCGGTGAGTTGAGCTTTTGTCCGTAGATCACCGAATAAGACAACACGTTCTGCACGTACTGGCGGGTTTCGTCGAAAGGGATGCTTTCCACCCAGACATCAAAGGCCAGGTGATTGGCGCCCTTGAGCCATTGGCGAACGCGGCCTGGGCCTGCGTTGTAAGCCGCCGATGCCAGCACGCGGTTACCGTTGAACTGGCTATGCACCTGGCTCAGATACGCCGCGCCCAGCTGGATGTTGGTGTCCGGGTCCAGCACTTGCTGAGGCGATGCCAGCGGAATGCTGAACTTGCGCGCAGTTTCCTTGGCCGTGGCCGGCATCAATTGCATCAGGCCGCTGGCGCCGACGCCGGAGCGGGCATCGTCCATGAAGGCGCTTTCCTGGCGGGTAATCGCGAACACCCAGCTTGAATGCAGACCACGCAGCTGCGCTTCACGGACCAGCGTTTCGCGGTGGGCCATCGGGAAGCGGATATCCAGATCGTCCCAATATTGCGCCTGGCTGATGGTGCGGATGGCCGGGAAGTACCATTTCAGGTCGTAGGCCAGTTTGGCCTGAGCGACCATTTCATCACGGCTGAACGAACGACTGACGTGGTACCACTCACGGCGACCGTCGACGATCTGCCCGCGCGCATGAAATTCCAGAGCGCGACGCACGCCGGGTGTATTGCGCACTTTGGTGATCAGCGCCTGACTGAGCAGCAGCGGCTTGTTGTTGAGCTGATAGGAACTTTGCGTGCGGTCGGCGGCGAGGAATCCGTAGAAATCCCGCTCTTTCGCCACGCCTTTATAGAGGTTGGCAATCAACGGGCTGCCGGGTTGGGCAAGTTCCAGCGAGCGCGCTTCCCAATAACGCCAGCGATTGGTGTCGGCCAGATCCTTGGGCAGGCGGCGGGTCAGCTCGTAAGCGTCTTCCCAGCGGCCAAGCCGCAACAGCAGGCGCAGACGCCATTCGGTCACGGTGTTATCCCGCAGCTCCGGGTCGTACTTGGTCATCACTTCCAGCGCGCGGCCATCGTAGCGGCGGGCCAGGGTCAAGCCGATTTCCTTGGCGATCTGCACCTGTTCTTCCCGGGAGAAGTGCATGGTGGTCGCGTAGCCGTCGAGCATTTCCAGGGCTTTCTGCGGGTCCTGTTTCGCCAGACGTCGCAGGCCAAGGCCGACGACATCGGACATGGCTTCATCCACCGGGGCGAACTGGCCCGGGTTGTTGAGCATTTCCGGCTTCTTCGCCACCGCCAGCAGCAATCTGCCTTGCGGGGCCAGGCTGTTGAGGCTGTTGACCAGTGTTGTTGCCAGGCTGTAATTGCCAGCGGTGGCCGCCAGCTTGGCGCGCTGCCAGCGTTTCTGCTCGGGCAACTGGCCGTCGGCCGCCCACTGCGCAAAGAAGCCGTCACAGGCATCCGGCAGCGTCTTGCCAGTCATCCACAGTTTTTCAGCGCTCGCATAGCCCTCGGCTTTCTTGCCGTGGCCCAGCAGGTATTGGCCGTACAGGCAGTCGAGTTCGACGAAATTCATCTTCGGGTCGTAATACTTGACGAAGGGTTGCCAGTCGCCGCGTTCGGCCAGCGAGCGCAACCAGCGCAATTTCATCCAGTTGGCCTGAGGCAGGTCGCCATGCTCGGCCAGGAACTTCTCGATTTCCGGGTTGCTGGCGCTTTTCAGTCGGGCGGTCAGCTCGTCGTAGGCCAGATAGGGCTCCAGCGGATAGTCGGCGAGTTCAGCGGCGTACATCCGATAAGGACCGGTGTCGCCTTTGGCCAGCGCGCGCTTGGCCTCATCGTAATATTGGCGTTGCTGGCCAAGATCCGCGGCGTAGGTGCTCTGGGCCACGGTTGCCGAGAGGATGAGGCAGGAGAAAAGACCGAACAAGCGACTGCGCATGAGACTTCCGAGCAGATGAATCGTGAAAAGTGCCGCTAGCTTAGCCTTTTGCCAGCTCCGGGTGAAAGCATTGCCGACGGGGGTTTCGCACTTGGAAATAAATCACGGCTATATAAGGAGGCAATCGCTCCCATGGTGCCCGGTCAATCATCACTGAAAGCCCACATAGGCCCGCTATCTCAGGTAGAATGCGCCCCCAGTTTTTGGAGAAGCTCATGACCCTGCTCAAATTCACCGATGTGTCCCTTGCTTTCGGCGCCATGCCGTTGTTGGACAAGGTGTCCTGGCAAATTGCCCGTGGTGAGCGGGTGTGCATCATCGGCCGAAACGGTACTGGCAAGTCCAGCATGTTGAAGCTGGTCAAAGGTGTGCAAAAGCCTGATGACGGGGCTGTCTGGCGTGCGCCGGGGCTCAAGATCGGTGAACTGCCCCAGGAATTGCCGGTGGCCGACGAGCGGACTGTATTCGACGTCGTAGCCGAAGGCCTGGATGGCGTTGGCGCCTTGCTCGCGCAATACCATCATCTGGCGCAGAACTGCGTGACCGAGGAAGACCTCGACAAGCTGATGCATGTGCAGCAGGACCTCGAAGCCCGTGACGGCTGGCGTCTGCAGCAACTGGTCGACAGCACCCTGAGTCGCCTGCAATTGCCGGCCGACAAGACCCTGGCCGAGTTGTCCGGCGGCTGGCGTCGTCGCGTGCTGCTTGCTCAGGCGCTGGTGTCCGAGCCGGATCTGCTGCTGCTCGATGAGCCAACCAACCACCTGGACATCGGCGCCATCGCCTGGCTCGAAGAAGCCTTGATGGGTTTCCAGGGCGCCGTGTTGTTCATCACGCACGACCGTTCCTTCCTGCAGAACCTGGCAACCCGGATTCTGGAACTGGATCGTGGCGGCCTGATCGACTGGAATGGCGACTACGCCAGCTTCCTGGTCCACAAGGAAGCCATGCTCTCGGCGGAAGAGACCGCCAACGCGCTGTTCGACAAGCGTCTGGCCCAGGAAGAAGTCTGGATTCGCCAGGGCATCAAGGCCCGTCGTACCCGTAACGAAGGCCGCGTGCGTGCCCTTAAAGAGTTGCGTGTAGAGCGCAGCGAACGTCGCGAGCGTACCGGCAAGGCCAATATCCAGCTCGATACCGCCGATAAATCCGGCAAGCAGGTCATGGTCCTCGACAACGTCAGCTTCGCTCACCCGGGCGGCCCGATGTTGATCAAGGATTTCTCCATGGTTCTGCAGCGCGAAGACCGTATCGGTCTGCTCGGCGCCAACGGTACTGGCAAGACCACCTTGCTCAAGCTGATGCTTGATAACCTGCAGCCGACCAACGGCTCGGTTGAGGTCGGCACACGTCTGGACGTGGCTTACTTCGACCAGTTGCGCCATCAGCTGGATCTGGAAAAAACCGTTATCGATAACGTCGCCGAAGGGCGTGACTTCATCGATATCGACGGCCAGAGCCGACACGTGCTGAGCTATCTGGGCGACTTCCTGTTCAGCCCGCAACGTGCGCGGACACCGGTCAAGGCGCTGTCCGGCGGTGAGCGTGCGCGCTTGTTGCTGGCCAAACTGTTCAGCAAGCCAGCGAACCTGCTGGTGCTCGACGAACCCACCAACGACCTGGACGTTGAAACCCTGGAGTTGCTGGAAGAAGTGCTGCTGACCTTCAAGGGCACCGTGTTGATGGTCAGTCACGACAGGGCATTCCTCGACAACGTCGTCACCAGCACGCTGGTGTTCGAAGGTGAAGGCAAGGTTCGTGAATACGTCGGTGGCTATCAGGACTGGCTGCGTCAGGGTGGTTCGCCACGTCTGCTGGGCGTGACCGATACCAAGTCAGGCAAAGCCGAGCTGGCCACCGCAGTGGTCGAAGCGACGCCTGTTGCTGCCAAGGACATGCCGGTTGCCAAGAAAAAGCTCAGCTACAAGCTGCAGCGCGAGCTGGAAGCGTTGCCTGAGCAAATCGACGAAGTCGAAGCGCAGATGGCGGCCCTGAATGCTGAAATGGCCGAAGCGGGTTTCTACCAGCGTCCTGCCGAACAGACCGCCGCCGTGCTGGCCCAGCTGGAAAACCGCCAGGCTCAGCTTGACGGTTTGCTGGAGCGTTGGGCTGAACTGGACGCCTGAATGCGTTTGGCGTTGCCGTAAAAAAGCCCGGATCATTCAATGATCCGGGCTTTTTTGCTGCCGGGCTGCGATGGGGCTGGCAGTTATTCAGCTTTTTTCAGGCGTACGGCCAGCACGTCACAGGGCGCGCCGTGCAGCACGTCATTGGCGGTCGAGCCGAGGAGCAGGGCAAGGCCGTGACGACCGTGACTGCCGACCACGATCAGGTCGCAGTTTTGCTGTTTAGCCAGGTCTTGAATCCCCTGGCGTGGTTGCCCGTAGAGAAGGTGGGAGTCGCCCAGTTTGACTTCAGGATAATCGACCCCCAAAGCTGCCAGTTTGTCCTTGGCCTGATCGAACTGCTGTTGTTGTAGCTGCGAAAGGTCCATGGGCACGTCGCCGCCGAAGGCCATGGCCATGGGTTCAACGATATGCACCAGAGAAAGCTTGGCGCCGTTGCGCACTGCTACCTCGCGACCGCGGGCAAGTACAGGGCTGCACTCATCAGTGAGGTCAATGGCGACCAGAACGTGTTCATACTTCATGAGGAAGTCCTCCGGAGGTTTGCGATGCATTCAGTATGGCTCTTTAACGCCCGTCTGGGCAGGCCATTATCTTCATCCATGGGTAAGCGGATAAAAAGGCAGCAAGCAATATGACGTTCTGGATAATCCTGTCAATCGTTGGTGTGATGCTTAGCCCATTGGTGTGGCTGCGGCCGTCGCGGCAACAGAGCGGCAGAATGGCATTACGCATGGAGGCGCGGCGCATGGGGCTGGCCATGCAACTGGCGCCGCAGGAGTGGCCGCACTGGTTGCCCAAGGAGCCGCCAAGCCCTTGTGCGCAATATCATCGGCCGCGCCGTGTGGAAAAAGCCGCATCCTGGGTTTACTGGCAGACTGAGGCCGGCGTCTGGCTCAATCGCTGGCGCGAGCCCTGCGAGGACGAGCGCTTGTTGACTCAATTCAACACGCTGCCTGCGGATGTGTTCAAGGTCGAGGCTGACGAGCAAATGATCGCCCTGTATTGGGCCGAGCGGGGTGAGGCTGAAGTATTACAGCGTATTGCTGCGGTGCTGAAAGCCCTGGCTTGAGGCCCATGGGCTGAATTTCAGGCATTAAAAAGCCCGACAACAACATCGGGCTGGGGTTGGCCAGGCAGGCCGATAATCTGTAGCGCATCTCGGTGCAATGCCGAAAAAAACGCGGGCTAGAGCAGCGGGGTCCGATGACCGGTTCCGTTGTCTTGTGCAGTGCGCTGAATGTAGACCTTCTGCGCCGTTTTGTCGCGATTCCTTCACTTTTTTTCTTGCGTGACCCGCATCGGTGCAAAAACCTGTCCGGGTTTATCACCGTTTGTTCACGATAAACGCGCTGAATGACTGCCAATCATGGTCGCTGACCGGGACGGTTCCTTGCGAAGATGGCGATCATTTCCCGGTTTTATTGGCGTTTAGCCGAATTGACAATTATCCGGATTTGGCAGAAGGTAGGCACTTCCAAATCAAACGGCCGTATGAATTGAGCGTTTGGTCCGTCAGACCGCTCTTACAAAATCCCGGCTACTACACCGGCGGGTGTGCCTGGTGATTTGGCGCTTCATCGACGGTGACGTCGTAGTCACGCCAGAACCAGCGTCCGGTGTGTATTGTTCAGCTTCCATATCGTGGAGATCAGTTGATGATTTACGAAGGTAAAGCCATCACGGTTAAGGCTCTTGAAAGTGGCATCGTCGAATTGAATTTCGATCTCAAGGGTGAGTCCGTCAACAAGTTCAACCGTCTCACCCTCAACGACCTGCGTCAGGCCGTGGACACCATCAAGGCTGATGGTTTGATCAAGGGTGTGATCGTCACCAGCGGCAAAGACGTGTTTATCGTCGGGGCTGACATCACCGAATTCGTCGAAAACTTCAAATTGCCGGACGCCGAGCTATTGGCGGGCAATCTGGAAGCCAACCGGATTTTCAGCGACTTTGAAGACCTTGGTGTACCGACCGTAGTTGCCATCAATGGCGTCGCGTTGGGCGGTGGCCTGGAAATGTGCCTGGCCGCTGACTACCGCGTCATGTCCAGCAGCGCCAGGATCGGCCTGCCGGAAGTCAAACTCGGTCTCTACCCCGGCTTCGGCGGCACGGTTCGCCTGCCACGGATCATCGGTGCCGATAACGCCATCGAGTGGATTGCTTCTGGTAAAGAGAACCGTGCTGAAGACGCGCTGAAAGTCGGCGCAGTCGACGCCGTAGTCGCACCAGAAAAACTGCAAGAGGCAGCCCTGGACCTGATCAAACGCGCCATTTCCGGCGAGTTCGATCACAAGGCCAAGCGCCAGCCGAAGCTGGACAAGCTCAAGCTGAACGCCATCGAGCAGATGATGGCTTTTGAAACCGCCAAGGGTTTCGTTGCCGGTCAAGCCGGTCCGAACTATCCGGCGCCGGTGGAAGCGATCAAGACCATCCAGAAAGCCGCGAACTTCGGTCGTGACAAGGCGCTGGAAATCGAAGCCGCCGGCTTCGTGAAAATGGCCAAGACTTCTGCGGCGCAGAGTCTTATCGGTCTGTTCCTGAACGATCAGGAACTGAAAAAGAAAGCCAAGATCTACGACGAAGTCGCCAAGGACGTGAAACAGGCGGCCGTATTGGGCGCTGGCATCATGGGCGGCGGTATTGCCTATCAATCGGCGGTCAAAGGCACGCCGATCCTGATGAAGGACATCCGCGAAGACGCCATTCAGCTGGGTCTGAACGAAGCAGCCAAATTACTCGGCAGTCGCGTTGAAAAAGGCCGTCTGACCGTGCCGAAAATGGCTGAAGCGCTTAACGCGATTCGTCCGACGCTGTCTTACGGCGATTTTGGTAATGTCGATCTGGTGGTTGAAGCCGTCGTCGAGAACCCCAAAGTCAAGCAAGCGGTATTGGCCGAAGTCGAGTCCCAGGTGGGCGAAGACACCATTCTGGCGTCCAACACCTCGACGATTTCCATCAGCCTGTTGGCCAAAGCCCTCAAGCGCCCGGAAAACTTCGTCGGCATGCACTTCTTCAACCCGGTGCACATGATGCCGCTGGTTGAAGTGATCCGTGGCGAGAAGTCCAGTGAAGTCGCCATCGCGACCACCGTGGCCTACGCCAAGAAAATGGGCAAGAACCCGATTGTGGTCAATGACTGCCCGGGCTTTTTGGTCAACCGCGTGCTGTTCCCGTACTTCGGCGGTTTCGCCAGACTGGTCAGCGCGGGCGTGGATTTCGTGCGCATCGACAAGGTCATGGAAAAATTCGGCTGGCCAATGGGTCCGGCGTATTTGATGGACGTGGTCGGCATCGACACCGGCCACCATGGTCGTGACGTGATGGCCGAAGGCTTCCCGGATCGCATGAAGGATGACCGTCGCTCTGCCATCGACGCGCTCTACGAAGCCAAGCGCCTGGGCCAGAAGAATGGCAAAGGTTTCTACGCCTACGAGACCGACAAGAAGGGCAAGCCGAAGAAAGTCACCGATGCCGCTGTGCTTGAAGTGCTCAAGCCGGTCATCTACGAACAGCGCGAAGTATCCGACGAGGACATCATCAACTGGATGATGATCCCGCTGTGCCTGGAAACCGTGCGTTGCCTGGAAGACGGCATCGTCGATACCGCCGCAGAAGCCGATATGGGCTTGATCTACGGCATCGGTTTCCCTCCGTTCCGTGGCGGTGCGTTGCGTTACATCGACTCGATCGGCGTCGCTGAGTTCGTCGCCCTGGCTGACCAATATGCTGACTTGGGCGCCTTGTACCACCCGACTGCGAAGCTGCGTGAGATGGCCAAAAACGGCCAGAGCTTCTTCGGTTAAGCGCCTTTCAGGAGTGAATTTATGAGTTTGAATCCAAGAGACGTCGTGATTGTCGACTTCGGTCGCACCCCGATGGGCCGCTCCAAGGGTGGCATGCACCGCAATACCCGCGCCGAAGACATGTCGGCGCACCTGATCAGCAAATTGCTGGAACGCAACAGCAAAGTCGACCCGGCTGAAGTTGAGGACGTGATCTGGGGCTGCGTCAACCAGACCCTGGAGCAGGGCTGGAACATCGCCCGCATGGCGTCGTTGCTGACGCAGATCCCGCACACCTCGGCGGCACAAACCGTGAGCCGCCTGTGCGGTTCGTCCATGAGCGCACTGCACACCGCAGCGCAAGCGATCATGACCGGCAACGGCGATGTCTTCGTCATTGGCGGCGTTGAGCACATGGGCCACGTCAGCATGATGCACGGCGTCGATCCAAACCCGCACATGTCGCTGTACGCGGCGAAGGCGTCGGGCATGATGGGTCTGACGGCGGAAATGCTCGGCAAGATGCACGGCATTACCCGTGAGCAACAAGATGCTTTCGGCGTGCGCTCGCACCAGCTGGCCCACAAGGCAACGCTGGAAGGCAAGTTCAAGGACGAGATCATCCCGATGCAAGGGTATGACGAGAACGGCCTGCTCAAGGTTTTCGACTACGACGAGACCATTCGTCCGGAGACAACCCTGGAAAGCCTGGCGGCCTTGAAGCCGGCTTTCAACCCGAAAGGCGGAACTGTGACCGCGGGCACATCCTCGCAGATCACGGATGGCGCATCATGCATGATCGTCATGTCTGCCCAGCGCGCCCAGGACCTTGGTATCCAGCCGATGGCCGTCATCCGCTCCATGGCTGTGGCCGGTGTCGACCCGGCAATCATGGGTTACGGGCCAGTGCCTGCTACCCAGAAAGCCCTGAAGCGCGCGGGTCTGAGCATCTCGGATATCGACTTCTTCGAGCTCAACGAAGCTTTCGCCGCACAGGCCCTGCCAGTGCTGAAAGATTTGAAAGTACTCGACAAGATGAACGAGAAGGTTAACCTGCACGGCGGTGCTATCGCTCTGGGCCATCCATTTGGATGTTCCGGTGCGCGTATCTCCGGCACTTTGCTCAACGTCATGAAGCAGAATGGCGGCAACCTCGGCGTTGCTACCATGTGCATCGGACTGGGTCAGGGCATTGCTACCGTCTTCGAACGCGTCTGATTTGTCAGGGTGACGCAAGCCGGGGCCAAGTGCCCCGGCTTTTGTATTTTGGCAAAAGCTGTTTTATAGAATTGTTTTCCAATGTGTCTTGCGAGGACAGCAGCATGAAATTACAGCCAGGGCTCTACCGCCATTACAAAGGCCCCGAGTACCGCGTATTCAGTGTTGCCAGGCACTCCGAGACCGAAGAAGACGTGGTGTTTTACCAAGCCTTGTATGGCGATTACGGTCTGTGGGTGCGCCCATTGGAAATGTTTCTGGAGTCGGTGGAGGTTGACGGCGAGCAAGTGCCGCGCTTTGCTTTGGTCCAGGCCGAACCGAGTCTCTTTTCCAGGCCGTGAATCGTGATCGAAGACAACCCCGTGCTTGACCTCGGGTTGTAGCCACTATATATAGCGGGGCCTCGACAGGCTCCAACCGTCTTTCATTTTCAGTATTCAGGAATTTTCTGATCCATGGGCAAATCGCTGGTCATCGTGGAATCCCCGGCTAAGGCCAAGACCATCAACAAGTATTTGGGCAACCAGTACGTGGTGAAGTCGAGTATCGGCCATATCCGAGACCTGCCCACCAGCGGTTCGGCTAGCGCCAGCAAAGACCCTGCCGCCAAGCGAGGCAAAGCTGCCGCGGGCGACGGGCCAGTGCTTACTCCCAAGGAGAAGGCCAAGCGTCAGCTGGTCTCGCGCATGGGTGTCGATCCGGACCATGGCTGGAAAGCCAAGTACGAAATCCTTCCCGGCAAGGAGAAGGTGATTGAAGAGCTGCGCCGGCTCGCCAAGGATGCTGACATCATCTATCTCGCAACCGACTTGGATCGCGAGGGGGAAGCCATTGCCTGGCACCTGCGCGAAGCCATTGGTGGTGATGACAGCCGCTACAAGCGCGTGGTGTTCAACGAAATCACCAAGAAAGCCATCCAGGAAGCATTCTCCAAGCCGGGCGAACTCGATATTGATCGAGTGAATGCTCAGCAGGCGCGGCGCTTCCTCGACCGGGTTGTGGGTTACATGGTGTCGCCGCTGCTCTGGCAGAAAGTCGCCCGTGGCCTGTCTGCCGGTCGCGTGCAATCGGTTGCCGTGAAGCTGGTGGTCGAGCGGGAACGTGAAATTCGTGCGTTCAACCCTGAAGAGTATTGGGAAATTCACGCCGACCTGGGCACCGCCAAGGGCGCCAATGTGCGCTTCGAAGTGGCTCGAGAAAACGGCGAGGCCTTCAAGCCGCTGAACGAAGCCTCGGCCATGGCCGCGCTGGAGAAGCTCAAGGCGTCCGCCTACAGCATCGCCAAACGTGAAGACAAGCCGACCAGCAGCAAGCCTTCGGCACCCTTCATTACGTCGACGTTGCAACAGGCAGCCAGCAATCGCCTGGGCTTCGGCGTGAAGAAAACCATGATGATGGCGCAGCGTTTGTACGAAGCGGGCCACATCACTTACATGCGTACCGACTCCACCAACCTGTCGGCTGACGCGGTCAGCATGGCGCGGGATTACATCGAAACCGAGTTCGGCAAGAAGTACCTGCCGGAATCGCCGAACGTCTACAGCAGCAAAGAGGGTGCACAGGAGGCTCACGAAGCGATTCGTCCTTCTGACGTCAATACCCACCCGAGCAAGCTGACGGGCATGGAGCGCGACGCTGAGCGCCTGTACGAGTTGATCTGGCGCCAATTCGTGGCGTGCCAGATGCCGCCAGCGCAATACCTGTCGACCACGGTCAGCGTTGCTGCCGGTACCTTCGAGCTGCGCGCCAAGGGCCGCATCCTGAAGTTCGACGGTTACACCCGCGTTCTGCCGCAAATGACCAAGCCCGGCGATGACGACGTCCTGCCGGACATGGCTCAGGGCGACACCCTGAAACTGATCAAGCTCGACCCAAGCCAGCATTTCACCAAGCCGCCTGCGCGTTATTCGGAAGCGAGCCTGGTAAAAGAGATGGAAAAACGCGGCATCGGTCGTCCTTCGACCTACGCAGCGATCATCTCGACCATTCAGGACCGTGGCTACGTAGCGCTGCATAACCGCCGCTTCTACTCGGAAAAAATGGGCGATATCGTCACCGAGCGTCTGTCCGAGAGCTTCTCCAACCTGATGGACTACGGCTTCACCGCCGGCATGGAAGAAAACCTCGATGACGTCGCCCAGGGCGAGCGTGACTGGAAGAACGTGCTCGACGAGTTCTACGGTGACTTTAAGAAGAAGCTGGAAGTAGCCGAAGCGCCTGACAGCGGCATGCGTTCCAACGAACCGGTGATGACTGACATTCCTTGCAAGGTTTGCGGGCGTCCGATGCAGATTCGTACGGCATCCACCGGCGTATTCCTCGGCTGTTCAGGCTACAGCCTGCCGCCGAAAGAACGCTGCAAGGCCACGGTCAATCTGACGCCCGGCGATGAAATTGCCGAGGACGACGAGGGTGAATCCGAGTCCCGCGTACTGCGCGGCAAGCATCGCTGCCATATCTGTAATACGGCAATGGACGCTTATCTGCTGGACGAGAAGCGCAAGCTGCACATCTGCGGTAACAACCCGGATTGCACAGGCTTCGAAGTCGAAGAGGGCACTTATCGTATCAAGGGCTACGAAGGTCCGAGCCTGGAATGCGACAAGTGCGGCAGCGAAATGCAGCTCAAGACCGGCCGTTTCGGCAAGTTCTTCGGTTGCACCAATGCCGAATGCAAAAACACGCGCAAGCTGCTCAAGAGCGGTGACGCGGCGCCGCCGAAGATGGACCCGGTGAAGATGCCGGAACTCAAATGCGACAAGGTCGACGACACCTATATCCTGCGTGACGGCGCTTCGGGCTTGTTCCTGGCCGCCAGCCAGTTCCCGAAAAACCGCGAAACCCGTGCGCCGTTGGTCATGGAAATTGCGCCGCACAAAGACGAGATCGATCCGAAGTACCACTTCCTCTGTGAAGCACCGAAGAAAGATCCGGATGGGCGTCCAGCGGTGATTCGTTACAGCCGCAAGACCAAAGAGCAATATGTACAGACCGAAGTGGAAGGCAAGCCGACCGGCTGGCGCGCGTTCTACGATGGCAAGGCCTGGAAAGTCGAAGACAAGCGTTGATGCACTAACTTGAGCTGCTCTGCGGAGCAGCTGGCATCAATCAACGCAAACCCTCGTTGCGCTGGTCGCATCGGGGGTTTTTCGCCATTCTGGTAGTGCTCGTCTTATTTCACGTTATGGAGGATGCCGTCATGGCCCACGAACTCTATACCCGCACCAATCAGAAGATTTATTTCGCAGGTCTGGCACTTGAAGCCCTGGGCAAGGCTCAGGAAGGCCGTGCGATGAATTCCCAGGCGCTGGTCCAGGCCGAGCGCGAATCTGCACTGTTCCATCTGTATGGCGCGCTGCTGGGTTTGTGTCATGAGATTGCAGGCTTCTACCGGCTGCCGCAGGCCAATGCGCCGCGCGCCGAGCTGCTGCTGACCCAGGAAGTGCTGGATGCGATAGCAATCCCGGAAATGGCCGAGCTGATCGAACTGGCCCAGCATCGCGAAACCTGGCTCGCCCAGTTGCTGGCAGCCTACAACGCGCTGTTCCAGCCGCCTCGCGCCCCGAAAAAGCCCAAGGGCGACGTTACCCAGCCGCTGATCGTGGCGGTCAATCTCGATGAAGAACCGGTGCCGGAACTGGGTCGTGAAGAGCTGGAAAGCTGGCGTCAGCAGCTCAAAGGTTTGGCCATTCGCTTTCGCGAAGGTCTGAGCGAGTGCTGAAACGCAATGATGGATGGGCTAGGGCCTGAGTCGACTGGCTGCTACAATGCCGGCCTTTCGTGGAGTATTGCTGATGCCTACATCATTTTTGGAAATTGTCGAACTGCCTGATGGCCGTATCGAGCTTCGTCGTGCCGAAGACGAGGGCTCATTGGTGACCTTGAATTTTTCCGAGGACGCCAAGGCCTTTCTGCAGGGTCAACACGTTGAAGTCGCCAAAGCGATGTTGAGCGTTGGGGTTCAGATGGCCGGTCGCATGGCTGAAGGCGAACTTGAGAAAGACGCCGGTCCCCGCGTACTCCATTGATCCGCTTCAGCCAAGGCGGATGTTCAAGCTTTGCGCATCTCCAGTCCTTGCCGCGCCAATCAACTGTTGACGCGCTGCTGCATTGATCGGATTGATCCAGCTTACAACCGTGTGACTGCGCCCCAGGCGCAGAGCTTCACGTGTCAATTCCAGTGCACTCTGTGTGCCCCGTGGTTGCAGCAACAGAATCCGCTCGCGATTGAGCCCGGCATCTCGTAGCCAGGTTTGCGTCAGGCTTGAGGGCGGTGCGATCAACGTGAGCCAGCGGGCATCCTTGTCCTCGCTGAGTTCCCGCAGAATCGGTGCCAGAAGACTCAGGCAGTTCCCGGTAGCGCCGCGCAATGACAATTCGCTGAACACTTCTGGCTCATTGTTCCAGCTTGTTTCGACCGGAACCTGGAGCATCGGGGCGATGGGCTGCGCCATGAATGCCTCGAACAGCGGCAATTGCGCATGCGGTGTTTGGGTGAACTGCATAATGTCTCCTTAACGGCGAATCACGCCGACGCTCAAGCCTTCGATAACCAGATCCTGATCTTTGAGGTTCACTTCGATCGGGGCGAAATCCGGGTTTTCAGCGATCAGCCAGACTTTGCTGCCTTCACGCTTGAAGCGCTTCACTGTTACTTCATCACCGATGCGTGCCACAACGATCTGGCCATTGCGGGCCTCGCGCGTCGTGTGCACGGCAATCAGATCGCCATCGAGAATGCCGACATCTTTCATGCTCATGCCATGCACCCTTAACAGGTAGTCGGCACTGGGATGGAAAAACGCAGGGTTGATGTTGCAGGATTCTTCAATATGTTGCTGGGCAAGGATCGGCGCGCCGGCTGCAACCCGCCCGATGATCGGCAGGCTGCTCTCGTCGGCCTTGGCCTCGAAGCCCGGAATACGGATGCCCCGGGAAGCGCCGGGAGTCATTTCGATAGCGCCTTTGCGGGCAAGGGCCTTCAAGTGTTCTTCTGCAGCGTTGGGTGATTTGAAACCCAGCTCCTGGGCGATTTCCGCACGGGTAGGCGGATAACCGTTGTCTTCAAGGCAACGTTTGATGAAACCCAGAATTTCTGCTTGGCGTGGCGTCAGTTTGATCATGTTGAGCGCTCTGGCTTTTTATACAGTGACTGGGATTATATACAGTGATTGCGTCTTGGCAATCGTCCTTTTTGTTTCCGCTGCCAGGCGGTACTCGGGAAGGGTGGATTCGGGCTTTGCAAGCGGTCGTCAGCTAACGGCTACAGGGGCCAGCCGATATGGTTAAATGCGTGACCGTACAGGCAGAAAGTGAACGGCCAGACTTGACAAGTAACCCGTGTAATACGTATGTTTCAAACAAGTGTTTGTCAGGCAGGAAACCATGGCCCAGTCGGAAACAGTTGAACGCATTCTCGATGCTGCCGAGCAGTTATTCGCGGAAAAAGGTTTTGCCGAAACATCGTTGCGGCTGATTACCAGCAAGGCATCGGTGAATCTGGCTGCGGTGAATTATCACTTTGGTTCCAAGAAAGCCCTGATTCAGGCGGTTTTCTCGCGCTTCCTCGGGCCGTTCTGCATCAGCCTTGATCGTGAGCTGGAGCGACGCCAGGCCAAGCCGGAAAACAAGCCGACGCTTGAAGAGCTGCTGGAAATCCTCGTCGAACAGGCGCTGGTGGTTCAGCCACGCAGCGGTAACGATCTGTCGATTTTCATGCGCCTGCTGGGTTTGGCCTTCAGCCAGAGCCAAGGCCATTTGCGGCGCTACCTGGAAGACATGTACGGCAAGGTGTTCCGCCGCTACATGACGCTGGTCAACGAAGCCGCGCCGCGTATTCCGCCTATCGAACTGTTCTGGCGCGTGCACTTCATGCTCGGCGCTGCAGCCTTCAGCATGTCCGGGATCAAGGCATTGCGGGCCATCGCCGAAACCGATTTCGGGGTGAATACCTCTATTGAACAGGTCATGCGCCTCATGGTGCCGTTTCTCGCCGCCGGCATGCGCGCTGAAACCGGCGTCAGCGATGCCGCGATGATCTCGGCGCAGCTCAAGCCGCGTACCAAAAGCAGCACCAGCGTCCCCGCGACTGCCAAGGCCTGACCCTTCGCGCATTGCGCCAGACTCGATGATCAAGCACCATTGCCCGGATTGGATATAGGCAATGGTGTTTTCATATGAGTTACGGCCTGCAAGGCTCTTTGATGGTGGATGTCGCCGGCACGTGGTTGACCGCCGAAGATCGCCAGTTTCTGCGTCAGCCCGAAGTGGGTGGCCTGATCATTTTTGCTCGCAACATTGAACACCCGCGTCAGGTTCGGGAGCTGAGCGCAGCGATTCGCGCGGTTCGCCCGGACCTGTTGCTGGCCGTCGATCAGGAAGGCGGGCGTGTGCAGCGCTTACGCCAGGGCTTCGTGCGTTTGCCGGCCATGCGCGCAATTGCCGACAATCCGAACGCCGAAATCCTCGCCGGGCACTGCGGCTGGCTGATGGCCACCGAAGTGCTCGCGGTGGGCCTGGACCTGAGCTTTGCGCCGGTGCTGGATCTGGATTATCAGCGCAGTGCCGTGGTCGGCAGTCGTGCCTTCGAGGGTGACCCCGAGCGGGCAGCGTTGCTCGCTGGAGCGTTCATTCGGGGCATGAACGCTGCGGGAATGGCCGCCACCGGCAAGCATTTTCCCGGTCACGGCTGGGCTGAAGCCGATTCCCACGTAGCGATTCCCACCGACGAGCGCAGTCTGGAGCAGATTCGCGCCAATGATCTGGTGCCCTTTGCACGCTTGAGCAAGCAGCTGGCCGCCGTGATGCCCGCGCATGTGATCTATCCCAAGGTTGATTCGCAGCCGGCAGGTTTTTCCCGCCGCTGGTTGCAGGACATTCTGCGCGGCGAGCTGCAGTTTGACGGGGTGATCTTCAGCGATGATCTTTCCATGGCGGGCGCGCATGTGGTTGGCGACGCGGCCAGTCGTATCGAAGCGGCATTGAGTGCCGGCTGCGACATGGGGCTGGTGTGCAACGACCGTGCGGCTGCCGAGCTGGCGCTCACTGCGGCACAACGGCTGAAGGTCAAGCCTTCGCCGCGCATCGCACGCATGCGCGGCCAGGCATACGCCAATACAGAATACCGCCAACATCCGCGCTGGCTGGCGGCGCTCGAAGCGCTGCGTGCTGCGCAACTGATCGACTAAGGATTACTCATGACTGTTTACGCGATTATCGGCGGCACCGGCCTGACGCAGTTGGAGGGGCTGAACATTCGTCAGTCCCTGCCGATGAACACACCGTATGGTGCGCCTTCCGGCGAAATCCAGATCGGCGACTATGCCGGTCGCGAAGTGATGTTCCTCGCGCGCCACGGGCATCCGCACCGTTTGCCGCCGCATCAGGTGAATTATCGGGCCAATATCTGGGCCTTGAAGCAGGCTGGCGCCGAGGCGATTCTGGCGGTTAACGCTGTGGGCGGTATTCATCCGGCCATGGGCACCGGCCATTTCTGTGTGCCCCATGATCTCGTGGACTACACCAGCGGTCGCGAGCACACCTATTTCGCGGATGATCTGGAGCAGGTGACGCACATCGATTTCAGCTACCCGTACAGCGAAGCGTTGCGCGCGCGGCTGATTGCCGCGTTGGCGGCGGAAGGTTGCGAGTTCAGTGAACGCGGGGTTTACGCCTGCACCCAAGGGCCGCGCCTGGAAACCGTAGCGGAGATTGTGCGTCTTGAGCGCGATGGCTGCGACATCGTCGGCATGACCGGCATGCCGGAAGCGGCGCTGGCCCGCGAGCTGGAGCTGGAATACGCCTGTCTGGCGCTGGTGGTCAATCCGGCAGCCGGCAAGTCTTCGGCAGTGATCACCATGGCCGAGATCGAGCAGGCATTGCACGACGGAATGGGCAAAGTGAAGGCAACCCTGGCGCGGGTTTTGGGAGCCGAATAACCTGTTGGAGCGAGCTTGCTCGCGAAGATGTCAGAAGATCCGGGAGATTTGTCGGGCCTGAACTATTGCCTTCGCAAGCAAGCTTGCTCCCACAGGTGAAATGCGGTCATCCCGTGGGACCGGATTTATCCGGGAAGGCGTCGGTGCAGACGCCACATCTGCGGCATCTGTGGGTTGCCCTCAAACATAGAATCTCCCACTTGGTTGATACATTGCTTAACGCTTGACCTTCTTCGCTGGCAACGGCAGCGGCGCGAACAGTGCCGCGATGTCCTCGCTTTGCAGCTTCCAGTCGCCAGTCATCCGACCGTCCAGGACACCCGCTGCCAGCGCTGATTTTTCCTGCTGCAAGCGCTGGATTTTCTCTTCGACGGTGCCTCGGGCAATCATCTTGTAGACGAACACCGGCTTGTCCTGACCGATGCGATACGCGCGGTCGGTGGCCTGGTTTTCCGCCGCCGGATTCCACCACGGGTCGTAATGAATCACGGTGTCGGCCGCCGTCAGGTTCAGACCGGTGCCGCCGGCTTTCAGACTGATCAGGAAGATCGGCAGCTTGCCGGCCTGAAAGGCTTGCACGGGCGTGCGACGATCCCGGGTCGCACCGGTCAGCAACGCATACTCGATGCCGCGCTGTTTGAGTTCGGCTTCGATCAGCGTGAGCATCGAGGTGAATTGCGAGAACAGCAGGATCTTGCGACCTTCAGCCAGCAGCTCTTCGAACATTTCCATCAGGCTGTGCAGCTTGGCTGAACTGCCGTGACGCGGATTGGCCTGTTCACTGTTGACCAGACGCAGATCGCAGCACACCTGACGCAGCTTGAGCAGCGCTTCGAGGATGATGTTCTGGCTGCGCGCCACGCCTTTGCGGGTGATTTCGTCGCGGACTTTCTTGTCCATGGCCAGACGTACGGTTTCGTACACGTCGCGCTGGGCGTCGTTGAGTTCGACCCAGTGGATGATTTCGGTTTTCGGCGGCAGTTCGGTGGCCACCTGTTCCTTGGTGCGGCGCAGCAGGAACGGCTTGATCCGCGCGTTCAGGTGCTGCAGGCGATCCATGTTGCCGTGCTTCTCGATGGGATTGCGGTAGTTGCTGTTGAATTCCTTGCTGCTGCCCAGCCAGCCCGGCATCAGGAAGTGGAACAGCGACCACAGCTCGCCCAGGTGGTTTTCCAGCGGCGTACCGCTCAGGCACAAACGCTGGCGGGCGTTCAATTCGCGAGCGGCCTGGGCAGCCTTGCTGTTGGGGTTCTTGATGTATTGCGCTTCATCGAGAATCAGCGTGTGCAGCGGCTGTTTGGCCAAAACCTCGACATCACGCGGCAGCAGGGCATAAGTGGTCAGGATCAGGTCGTAATCCTGCAGATTGGCAAAGTCCTGCGAGCGATTGGCGCCGTACAGGGCCAGCACCTTGAGCTGCGGCGTGAAGTTTTCCGCTTCGTCCATCCAGTTGGGGATCAGGCTGGTAGGCATCACTGCCAAGGCAGGGCGATCCAGACGCCCGGCCTGTTTTTCCATCAGCAAGTGCGCCAGGGTCTGCAAAGTCTTGCCCAGGCCCATGTCATCGGCCAGCACGCCGCCGACTTCTAGTTCCCGCAGCGATTGCATCCAGCTCAGGCCTTCGAGCTGATACGGCCGCAATGTAGCGTTCAGGTCGTCCGGCACCACCACCGGTGCGTCCTTGATATTGGCCAGTCGGTCGGCGAACTGGCGCAGGCGGTCGCCACCTTGCCAGCTCAGTGGCAAGTCTTCGAGTTCGCCCAGGCGCGTCGCGTCGGCGTTGTTCATGCGCAGCGCGTTGTTGCCTTCGTCGCGCCAGTAGAAATCACCGAGGGTTGCCAGCACCGGCTTGAGCCGGCCGTAGGGCAGGGCGATCTGGATCGGGCCACCGCCACGCTGGGTGAAGTGATTGATCTGCACCAGCAGTTGCTCGTCGTCAGCGCGCTTGGCGATGCCGGCCGCGCTCATCAATTCCGGATGGGTACGAATCAGATTGATCAGGATCGGCAGCAGGCTCAGGCGCTCGCCATTGACGATGATGCCCAGTTCCAGATCAAACCAGTCACGCTCGGCTTCTTCGTCGATGACCGCGTACCAGTCATCGACAGGCGTGACGTCGAAGGCGAATTCATCGGTGATCTCGATATCCCAGCCTTGTTCTTCCAGGCGGGGCAAATCCTTGAGCACGAAATTCAGCCAGGCCTTGTCGTTGGGCAGTTCGAACATGTCGCCGGCGGTTTCGGGCAGCGCCTTGCTTTGCCGGGTCGCGACCCTGAAGCCCATGTCCTGCAACACCTGGCGCTGTTGGCGTTCGTCTTCGCCCCGGCGTCGAATGCGCAGGGTTTCGGTCGGATGATGCTCGATGATGTCGCTTTTCTGATTAACCAGATCGCTGCCCAGGGAACTGACCAGAATGCTGACATTGGCCGTGCCAATGGCGAAATGCTCGCCGTAACCGAACGCCAGCGCCGCGCGGTGCTGGATATGACGCTGCATGCGACCGTTACGTGGTTCGTAGGCGCTGTATTCGATACTCGCCAGGATCAGCCTTGGTTTGGGCTTGATGGTGTCGATCAGCCGTTCGGGCAGCGCGGGTTTGGGTTCGACCCGGGGTGGCGCCTCGCGTCGTGACTCATTCAGCACCGCCAGAATCGACGGTTGATTCGTCGGGTCCTGCAGGTAGTACAAGGCCGCCGCGCAGTGTTTGCAGTTTTCCCGCACCGGGCAGGTGCATTTGCAGATCAGGGTGTTCTTGAATCGGCCTGGATCCTTGAACATCAACGTCTGCTGATAGATCTCCAGACCGGAACCCCGACACGCGGTGCGGACCAGATCGGGATTGAGTTCTTCAAGGATGATGCGTTGTTGCAGGGCGTAGTCGAGCCCCCGCTCAAGAGTCTTGTCGGTAAAGTTGTCTGTCCACGCCAGGGCGAGGACTTTTTCGAGATTGGACGACACAGTTCTGGACAGCCTACGCCGTAGCGATGCTCAAAAGGGCAAGGAACGCGCTATGCGCTCCTTGATGGTTACAGGGGTGCAATCTTGATCAGCATGGCCAGACTTCCGTAGTCCATGTAGATCAATTCCCCGTTTTTTACCCGGGTTGTCTGTTTCATGCGCTCGCTGCTGATCAGAACGCCATGGCTATCGAGCTGGTTGACCCAGAAGTCTGCCGCGATGTCGGTGAAGCGCGCAATACCGATGCTCAACGTGCCTTCAATCGGGAAGTGCCCCAACTGCTCCTGGCCGCTGCTGATCGCCATTTTGCCGGGCTCGGCTGTCAGATTCTGGCTCCAGGCCCGGTGCAGCAGCACTTTATAGGTGCCACTGGCTTCAAGCTTGCTGGCCAGTTCGTTCAGGGCGACGCTGCGCTCGTTTAGCGCGTCGATCCTTTGCGCGTCGGCTGCCCAGCCCTCGGGCGCGAACTGACGCGTCGCGGCCGGTTCGCCCAACTGGCGGAACAGGATCATCTCGACCTGATAGCTGCCATCGGCGAAAGCTGTTGGCGCAACCAGCGTCAGCAACAGCAGGAGTGAACGAAACACACGCATGGATGAATCCTTCAAGCAGATTTCGGGGTCAGGCGCTCGAACAGCGCTTCAATGGTGTTGAAACGCTCTTCCGGGCGTTCCATCGGCACCATGAATTTGAACATCGTGGCGCCTTCGAATTTGTAACGGTTGGGTTGCCCCTGAATCAGCTTGATCAGCGTCAGCGGGTCCACCGGCGTATCCGCCGCGAACTCGATGCGCCCACCTTGCGGTCCGCCATCGACCTTCTTGATGCCCAGCTGCTCGGCCTGCAATTTGAGCAGCGTGATGCGCACCAGATTCTTGGTCGGTTCCGGCAACAGCCCGAACCGGTCGATCATCTCCACCTGCAAATCCTTGAGGCTGTCCTCGTCGGCGGCATTGGCGATGCGCTTGTAGAGTATCAGCCGCGTGTGAACATCCGGCAGGTAGGCTTCGGGAATCAATGCCGGCAGACGCAGGTTGATTTCCGGTCCGCCACCCAGCGGCTGGTCCAGATTGGGCTGTTCGCCCTTGCGGATCGACTTGACCGCCCGTTCGAGCATTTCCATGTACAGCGTGAAACCTACCGCCTGAATCTGGCCGCTCTGGCCGTCGCCGAGCAACTCGCCCGCGCCGCGAATCTCAAGGTCGTTGGTGGCCAGCACGAAACCGGCCCCGAGGTCTTGAGTGTTGGCGATCGCTTCCAGACGCTTTTCGGCGTCCGGGGTAATTTGCTTGCGCGGCGGCGTCAGCAGATAAGCATACGCCTGGTGGTGGCTGCGACCTACGCGGCCGCGCAACTGGTGCAGCTGCGCCAGGCCGAACTTGTCGGCGCGCTCGATGATGATGGTGTTGGCGCTGGGCACGTCGATCCCGGTTTCGATGATGGTCGAGGCGATCAGCACGTTGAAACGCTTGTGATAGAAGTCGCTCATCACCTGTTCGAGATCACGTTCGCGCATCTGGCCGTGGCCGATGCCGATCCGGGCTTCGGGCACCAGTTCCGCGAGGTCGGCGGCGCATTTCTCGATGGTTTTCACATCGTTGTGCAGGTAATAGACCTGCCCGCCGCGCAACAGCTCACGCAGCAAGGCTTCCTTGACCGTGGGCTTGTTGTGCTCCATGACAAAGGTACGCACCGACAAACGTCGCGCCGGTGGCGTGGCAATGATCGACAGGTCGCGCATGCCCGAAACCGCCATGTTCAGCGTACGCGGGATCGGCGTTGCGGTGAGCGTCAGGATGTCGACCTCGCTGCGCAGGGCTTTGAGCTGTTCTTTCTGGCGCACCCCGAAACGGTGTTCTTCGTCGATGATCACCAGGCCGAGATTCTTGATCTTGACGTCGTCCTGCAGCAGCTTGTGGGTGCCGATGACGATGTCGATCTTGCCTTCTGCCAAGTCGGCCACTGCCGCGTTGACCTCTTTGGTGGACTTGAAGCGGCTCATGACTTCAACAGTCACCGGCCAGTCGGCGAAGCGGTCGCGGAAGCTGTTGTAATGCTGCTGGGCGAGCAGGGTGGTCGGCACCAGGATTGCCACCTGACGTCCGCCATGCACGGCAATGAATGCGGCGCGCATTGCCACTTCGGTCTTGCCGAAGCCAACGTCGCCACAGACCAGACGATCCATGGGCTTGGGCGCCAGCATGTCGGCGCGTACGGCGTCGATGGTGGTTTGCTGGTCCGGCGTTTCTTCGAACGGGAAGCCTGCGCTGAACGTCGCGTAGTCGGCTTTCGGATCTTCGAAGGCATAACCTTCACGAGCTGCGCGGCGGGCGTAGATATCCAGCAACTCTGCCGCCACGTCGCGCACCTGTTCGGCGGCCTTGCGCTTGGCTTTCTGCCAGGTTTCCGAACCCAGGCGATGCAATGGCGCCAAGGCGTCATCGCTGCCGGTGTAGCGGGCGATCAAGTGCAGGTTGGCTACCGGAACGTAGAGCTTGGCGTCCTCGGCATAGGCCAGCATTAGAAATTCCGCGACCTGATTCTCGACTTCCAGCGTAGCCAGCCCGAGGTAGCGGCCGACGCCATGATCAATATGCACCACCGGCGCGCCTTCGCGCAGCTCGGTGAGGTTTTTGATCACTGCATCGTTGTTGCCGCCATCGGTGCGTTTTTCCCGGCGACGACGCTGCATGACGCGCTGGCCGAACAACGGGCTTTCAGCGATCAGCGCCAGCGCCGGTTGTTCGAGGACCAGGCCTTCATCCAGCGGGGCGATGGTGATCGACAGGCGTTCCTTGCTTTCGACGAAGTCGTTCCAGCTGTCCACGGTTTTCGGGCGCAGCTTCAGACGTTCCAGCAATTCGAGCAGGACTTCCCGGCGCCCGGCGGATTCGGCGGTAAACAATACGCGGCCGGGGAATTCGTCGAGGAAATTCGCCAGGGCGGCCAGCGGCTGGTTGGCCTTGGCTTCGATGGCTAGATCAGGCAACAGCTGCGCCGGGAAGCGCTCGCGACCTGTGCCAGCATCGACATCCTGCTGGCTGGCAACCACGCGCGGCCAGTTTTTCAGGCGCGCAAAACAGTCTTCAACCGGCAGGAATAGCTCCGCCGGAGGTAATAAAGGACGCTCCGGGTCGACACGACGCTCTTCGTAGCGGCCGCGCACGTCGTTCCAGAAGTTTTCCGCCGCCTGCTCGATGCCCGGCAGCGAGAACACTTGGGTGTCCTGGGGCAGGTAGTCGAACAAGGTCGAGGTTTCTTCGAAAAACAGTGGCAGGTAATACTCGATACCGGCCGGGGTGATGCCGCTGCTCAAATCCTGAAAGATCGGGCAGCGTCGGAAGTCCACGTCGAAGCGTTCGCGAAAACGCGCCTTGAAGCGGGTGACTTCTTCTTTTTGCAGCGGGAATTCCCGAGCGGGCAGCAGGCGTACCGATTCAACCTTATCGATGGAACGCTGGGTTTCCGGGTCGAAGGTGCGCAGGGTTTCGATTTCATCGTCGAACAGGTCGATCCGGTACGGCAGCTTGCTGCCCATCGGGAACAGATCGATCAGGTTGCCGCGTACCGTGAACTCGCCGTGCTCGTACACCGTGTCGACATAACGATAGCCGCTGGCCTCGAGCCGCGAGCGCATCACTTCGATATCGAGCTTCTGGCCGATATCCAGCACCAGGCTGCTGCCGAGCAGGAATTTGGTCGGCGCCAGGCGGTGTAGGGCGGTGGTGATCGGCACTACCAAAACGCCATGTTCCAGCTCGGGCAAGCGATAAAGGCTGGCGATGCGCTGGGAAATGATGTCCTGGTGCGGCGAGAATAAATCGTAGGGCAGCGTTTCCCAATCCGGGAAATGCAGGACCGGAAGGCTGGGCGCGAAGAACTTCAACTCCTGCTCCAGCCGCTCGGCGCTCTGGCTGTCGGCGGTCAAAAGCAGGGTAAAGCGCTTGGCGGCGCTGGCAGCCTCGGCAATCGCCAGGCTCAGGGCGGCACCGGGAAGATTGCCCCAGTGTTGTTTGCCTGCAGCAGCAGGAAGAAGCGGTAGGCGCAGAACGGGCACGGAAGATAGAGCTCCAAGCGTTGCGACGGGGCGGCGATTGTAACTAACGCAGGTATCGGTTGTCTGTTTTACGAGAGCCGGAAAAATGTAGTGCCGTGTAATCTGATAGCCGTGCATTGCTCATAAACAAAGGCGGCGGCATAATGTAGCCCCTTTTTTCAGCCCCTACATGTGGAAGGTTCCCGTGACTCAGAAGCCCGACCAGTGTCTTGGTGAATGGATTGATCGTGAAGCCCTAGCCGAAGCGATGATCCCGCTAATCGGTCAGCTCTACCGCAATAATAATGTGGTGAGCTCGATCTATGGCCGCAGCCTGATCAACCGTTCAGTGATCGCGATACTCAAAGCCCACCGCTTTGCCCGTCATCGCCAGTCCGATGCGAGTGAGTTGTCCGTACACGAGACTTTCCCGCTCATCAAGGCGATGAGCGAGCTTAAACTGGGTGCCGCTTCGGTGGACCTGGGCAAGCTGGCCGTGAAGTTCAAAACCGAAGGCAACGGCCGAACCGCCGAGCAGTTCGTGCGTGAAGAGTTGGCCGATGTGGTAGGTCAGCAAAACTCCAACAGCCGCAAAGGCACCGACGTCGTGCTGTACGGTTTTGGTCGGATCGGTCGCCTGCTGGCGCGGATCCTGATCGAGAAAACCGGTGGCGGCGACGGCTTGCGTCTGCGTGCAATTGTCGTCCGTAAAGGCGCCGACAACGATCTGGTCAAGCGCGCCAGCCTGTTGCGTCGTGACTCGGTGCATGGCCCGTTCGATGGCACCATTACCATCGACGAAGCCAACAACACCATCACCGCCAACGGCAACCTGATTCAGGTTATCTACGCCAAGAACCCGACTGAGGTGGATTACACCCAGTACGGCATTCAAAACGCGTTGCTGGTAGACAACACCGGCGTATGGCGCGATGCCGAAGGCCTGGGACAGCATCTTTCCTGCCCTGGCATCGACCGTGTGGTTCTGACCGCGCCGGGTAAAGGCAAGCTGAAGAACATCGTGCATGGCATCAACCATGGCGAAATCACTGCCGATGACAAGATTGTTTCCGCCGCTTCCTGCACCACAAACGCCATCGTGCCGGTGCTTAAAGCCGTGAACGACAAGTTTGGCATCGTCAACGGTCACGTCGAAACGGTTCACTCGTACACCAACGACCAGAACCTGATCGATAACTTCCACAAAGGCGATCGCCGTGGTCGTAGTGCCGCGCTGAACATGGTCATCACCGAAACCGGTGCTGCCACCGCTGCCGCCAAGGCGCTGCCGGAACTGGCTGGCAAACTGACCGGCAACGCGATTCGTGTTCCAACGCCGAACGTTTCCATGGCGATTCTCAACCTCAACCTTGAGAAGTCGACGACCCGCGAAGAAATCAACGAGTACCTGCGCTACATGGCATTGCACTCGGATCTGCACAAGCAGATCGATTTCGTCAATTCGCAGGAAGTGGTGTCCACCGACTTCGTTGGCTCGCGTCACGCCGGTGTTGTCGATGCTGAAGCGACCATCGCCAACGATAACCGGGTTGTCCTGTACGTCTGGTATGACAACGAATTCGGTTACAGCTGCCAGGTGGTTCGTGTGATGGAAGACATGGCGGGCGTCAACCCACCAGCGTTTCCTAAGTAAGACACAGGAGAGGCGTTAGCCGCGAGGCAGCTCTCCCGGCTAAAGCCGGTCCTACAAAAAACGCCCCGACCGGGTTTCCGGTCGGGGCGTTTTTTTGACTTTGACAAACCTGTAGAGCGTAACCCGTGGGACCGGATTTATCCGGGAAGGCGCCGGTTCAGACGCTACATTTGCAGCGTCTGAAAAATCCTTCGCGAGCAAGCTCGCTCCCACACAGATAGGGGCTCTAACGTAAAAACCAGCGTCAGATTATCCCGCCACCGCGCCCACCGGCGCTTCAAGCTTCTGACCACCCTTGCGGAACAGCACAAGCGTCGCCACCAGACCCAGAATCGCCGCGCCGGTCAGCCAGATGCCCGGTGCTGCCTTGTTGTCCAGCACATGAATCAGGTACGTGCAGGCCGCTGGGGTAAAGCCGCCGAAGGTTGCTGTCGCCAGGCTATAGGCCAGGGAGAAGCCCGTAGTGCGCACGGCGACCGGCATGATTTCGGTCAGCGCCACGACCATCGCGCCGTTGTATGAACCGTAAAGGAACGACAACCACAACTCGACCATCAACAGATTGCCGAAGCTCGGATGCGCGACCAGCCACGACAGGGCGGGGTAGGCCGTGGCAATTGCGAGAACGGTTGCGCCGACCAGCAGCGGCTTGCGGCCGATACGATCCGAAAACGCGCCCATCACCGGCAGCCAGATGAAGTTCGAGATCCCGACACACACAGTCACGATCAAGCTGTCGAGGTCGGACAGGTGCAGCTCGTTTTTGCCGAACGTCGGCGTGTAGGCCGTGATCAGGTAGAACGAAACCGTGGTCATGATCACCAGCGCCATACCGCCAAGCACCAGCCCGAAGTTCTGGCCGATGGAGCGCACCACTTCGCCCAAGGTCGGGCGATGAGTACGGGCCTGGAATTCCGGGGTTTCTTCCATCGAGCGACGGATCACGAAAATCACCGGCACGATCAGGCAGCCGATCAGGAACGGCACGCGCCAGCCCCATTCACCCATTTGCTCCGGGCTGAGCCAGTGATTCAGACCAACGCCCAGCAGACCGGCAAACACCACCGCAGCCTGTTGGCTGGCGGACTGCCAGCTGACGAAAAAGCCCTTGCGACCCGGCGTGGAGATTTCCGCCAGATACACCGAAACGCCACCCAGCTCGACGCCAGCGGAAAAGCCCTGCAGCAAACGACCCAGCAGGACCAGCAGCGGGGCTGCGACGCCAAGCGTTGCGTAACCGGGCACGCAGGCAATCAGCACGGTGCCCATGGCCATCAATGCCAAGGTGACGACCAGACCTTTTTTACGGCCGTGACGGTCAATATAGGCACCGAGAAAAATTGCCCCCAGCGGGCGCATGAGGAAACCGGCACCAAAGGTCGCCAGCGATAGCATCAGGGAGGCGAACGCACTGTCGGTCGGGAAGAAGGTCTTGGCGATGGCCGTGGCGTAGAAGCCGTAGACCATGAAGTCGAACATTTCAAGAAAGTTGCCGCTGACAACGCGAAAAATCGCCTTGCCTTTGCCTGTATTGGAGGCCATTGGAATTACTCGCTTAGGCTTTTTATCTAGGGGATCCGTTGTATTTATGTCCTGTTTGCACCGGTCAAGGCTCCTGCCTGCACGCGAAGCATATTTGTAACAATATGTGTATTGATCTGCAATGACAACCATCTGCCTTTCATCGCGCAATCTCGAGGCACGGTTTGGGCTTTGCGGGATGCGGTATTTGTTTAGCGCTTGCAGCACTCACCGATGGTTTTAGCTGCTGTGAAATACGCCCATGGCCCCAAGCCTTGATCGTCCTCATTCACAAGCAAGCTGGAATCACATGACTATTGCCTTAGATGTTGCAGAACAATTTGCTCACCGGCCGACCCTGCGCAGCGTGGCCAGCGCCGCCTTGCGGGACGGGTTGCGCGAGCTGTATCCGACGCTGACCATCGACCCGGAGGTCGCAACGCTCGCACATGCGGCAAAAACCCTTACCGACTGCCTGCTGGACCATTTCGCCGAGCAATCGACGGTCAAGTGGTGGCCGGAGCAAACCACGCTGTTGTCCAGGTCGGAAGACGCTACGCCGCTACCGGTGGATATCAACCAGGTCGGAGCACTGGTCGACCGGATCGCTTTAGGCTTGTTCGATTATTTCAAGCAGGCCCTGGTGGATTACTGGCACAGCTGCGCGGTCGACGGCGCTGGTTGCCGCAATCGCTGGGCCTGGCTGGCTGAACGGGTCTGGCAGCAAATAACCGACGGGTTGAATGCAACGCCCCCGCGCCCGGCGGATGCCGACGCCCGGCAGTTGCTGCACGACATCATTCGCTTTCCGTTCAAGCTCGACCGGCAACTGACGCTGGTACGAGCGCCGGTGCCTCGGGTGTGTATTGTTCAACTCAAAGCCGGGACGCAAACGGCGGTGAGGGTGCTGCCCGCACTGGTGGTTTTCAGTGGTGAGCGAGTGCTGATGTGTGGGATATCAGGACGCTGCGAGTTCTGGCCCTCACTGCATGCGTGGGAGCAGAGTCTGGCGCGCCTGCTCGCAGCTGATAGCCAGGTGCGCGAAGTTGAGTGGACGGCATACGAGCCTGAAGACGATATTTTCGAGGTGCTGACCCAGGCGCGTCTCGAAAGCCAACTGGCTGATATCGAGCAAATCAAGGACGAGCATTTTTACCCGCTCGACTACCTGGAACAGGCACTCTCAGCGGTTACTGACGTCAGCAGCTGGTTTCAGGCCGAGGAAGAACAGGTCAGCCCTTCGCCGGTAAGCCTTGATCACTTGCCGCATTGGCTCATCGGTGCATCGCAGGTCGACCGGGCTGCATACGGCCATCTGCTGACCGAACTGGCGGTGGTCCAGCGTCAGGCAGATGGCAGGTTTTTCAATGATGATCTGCCGCCGATTCTTGAGTTTGCAACTACGGCATTGACTGAAGAAATCCGCAAGGACCACCCGGATTCCATGGGTTTTCCCGTCGGACATGTTCGGGTGAGGATCGATAAGGTCATCGCCGAAGCTGTTCCGGGAGGTGGTCAGCCGTTTGCGGTGGGCAGTGTCGAACCGGTTTACATGACGCTCGCCGAGTTTGCCCTGGAGAATCTGGCCGGCTTGCCCGCCGGAAACATCTCGCTGGGGCGCACCGATTCAGGTGATTTGCCGGGCTGGATGACCGCTGGCTATCTGCGGCAACTGGTAATCCGCGCCGACATTGGCCAGGTTTATCCGGATTTGCTCAAGCGCTGTCTGGTCACCGACACCGCGCAAGCGCAACGACGGGAGCGGCTGTTTGCCGATCAGCTGCGTGTGCAACTGCCGCTGCTGGCGCTGGAACTGAAAATGAAGGGGCAGTTGAGTCAGGCTGCCTGGCAAACGGTCGACGCCATCATGCGACCGCGTGCGGCCCAGCGCAAAGTGGGCGCTCAGCGCGTTGTCATGCGTCCACTGGCGTTCGTCAGCGCTCCCGGGCGGAGCGCCGACGTCGTCGCCAATATGTTTGTGATCGGGCCTGCCGACATCCGTTCCGCTCCGCACGTGCTCTATCGGCCTTTGGCGCGTACGCCGTTGACCGAATTCCCCGACTGGTCGGCCTTGCTGGCGGGCATCGCGCAACCCGGTGCCTTGCAGAACAGCGTCCTGATCTGGCTCAGCGACACTGCGCGCCCGATCTACGCCAATGGCGGTTTCGTCGAGCCGCACATTGTCCGTTTTGGCCTTGGCTCCGAGTTCGCCTCGCTGGAGCGCCCTCGGCCTGCGGCGTTAGCTATCGATTGGGTCAGCGAAGATATCTTGAGCACGCTGTTCAATGCCAATGCTCAAACGTTGATCGCCCTGGCGGATCGCAACGCGATTTCCAATTCGGAAAACCGCTGGATGATGCTCAAGGAAGGCGGCTGGTTGCTGCTCAACACCCTGTTGCCGCTGATTGGCGGCACAGTTGCCAACGCATTGTGGCTCGGTCAATTGCTGGCAAGTGTCAACCAGTTGCTCGCCACACCTGCCACCGTGGATGCCCGAGTTCGCTCGGCGGTGCTTGCCGATTTGCTGATGAACATTTCATTACTATTGCTTCATCACGGTCTTGCCCTGCGCAGTGCGGCACGTTGGCGTTTGCCGGCGCCGACCCACTTGTTGGCGGAGCCCGCGCAAGCTGCACCGGTGGTCGTTCGTCAGGCATCACCTCATACGAGTGCACTGCTGGCCGATGCGCAGACCCTTCTGGACTTCTCCTGGTCACGACCGGTCAATCGACTCACCGAGCGGCAAAACAGGCAGTTGGAGCGGTTCAAATACTGGCCGCATCCGCATCTGGGGGAAAAATTGACCCATGGGCCTCATTCCGGGCTGTATGCCTACAAGGATGAATGGCTGGTCTGGGTCGGCACCGACCTGTTCCGTGTCGTTGTCGATGAGGAAGGTGTCGTGGTGGTGCGTGCCAATGATCCGTCATTCAGGGGGCCGCATCTGGTGCGGGACGCAGAGCACTGGCGTTTTGACCTCGGCTTGCGGTTGCGCGGTGGCGGTCCGAAAAAGACCCTGCGTAAGCTGGCTGAGGAAAATGCCGCGAATGTGGCTCGTATCGACGAGCAGGTAGCCTTGCTGGATAGCCGCAAGACGGCGCTGTTTGGGAGAGTTGCCGGATATTACGAACAATTACGGACGGCGAAGGGTGAGGTTCGACCGTTATTTTTCGATCGAAGTGAGAGCGAATTGACGGAGTTGGTCGACGTTGTGCAACAGCGGCTCGAATTGTCGCGGCAGCTCAGGCCGGGAGACCGGCTGCCTGAACGGGACGAAGCCGCAGAAATCAAGCGGCTGGCCAGTCATGTGGTGTGTCTGGAATTTATCCTGGTGGAAGAAAACCTCCACGTGATCAGGGATTCCATTGGGTTGCAGTTGAGTCAGGCTAATAGTTTTGTAGTGGCCGGCAACGTCGACGTCTATATCGATATGTTCAAAAAGTTGCTGGCCAATCAGGCGCGCGGGCTGCACTGGTCGCAAGTGCGTGAATCGCTTTGGTCCCGGTTGCGCGCGGTGCCGAAGGTCGGAGAGCAGTGCTGGCGCAACGAGGTTCTAGAGCTTCAAAGGGCGAAACTTTTTACCAGTCAGGAATGGAGGACCCAGCGAATGATGTCGTTGCTGGAACTGTGTTTCAGCAAGGCCGATATTCTCGAGGAGGACGAACTGAGTATGTTGAAAGCGCTGCGTGTAGACAAGGATCTGCACGGCGCATTCATATCCCAGGCTGAGCTGGACAAACCCAATGACTACTCTGTGCAGGAACAGATTGAGGTCCTGGAGAGTGCGTTGCGTGAGTACGACAAAGCTTTGGATATAGCAGCCTATGTGGAGTCAGCGGGGCTGGCCGTTGAGCAGGGCGATTACTTTGAACAGTTCTTCCGCGACTTCACGTTGCTGCGCGAGTCGACCGAAACCCGCCTGACCGCGTTAATTCATGACCAGCTGGAGTCTGCAGCGGTGGTCATTGCGCAGGTGCCTCGTGTACCACAGCCTGACAAACGGATTGTCAGAACTCGAGACCACCGCGCTTTTGTCGGACGGCTGCGCGAAGGCGGCAGCGATTCGCCCGAACCGGTGGTTGACGTCACCAATCCGCTGACCAATGAAGTAATCACTTCGTGGCACCAGCATGCCGACGGCGATTGGGTGGAAATCGAGACGGTACCACCTGCCGAGGTGCCGGCAACGCCTAAACCGGTATTGCCAGCACCGGGCGAACTGAAGAAACAGGCCCAGGTCCTGCTGGACAGCGTCGAGGGCTCGATTGCCACCGCTCGTCAGCAATCCACGCGCGTGTACGAACCTGAAGACATCGAAGACATCCTGGTTTTCAAGGCGCAAAAACTCACCGCGCTTGCCGAACAGATGATGCAAAGCGCCAGCGATGCTCGAACACCGGCGCCGATCTCGTCGCAATTGACCCAGACGGTGAGCGATTTGCGTACGGCCGCCGCCCGGTTGACCAGCGAAGGCAGGAATCTGCGCGTCGCAATGATCAAGGTGCAGCCGCCAACCGCAGCACGCGTCAGCTATTTGCACCGACAAAATGAGGTGAATATTGCCCGGGTTGATGGCCGCAAGAACATGTCCGGAAGCAAGCGCGATGATTTTATTCAGGAGTACTCTTTGCGTGACCGGGACCATCAGCTGTTGTGGTGGGCACATTTTCACTACGCTGCCGAAGATGCGGATGCCCAGTCATTCACCGCAGCCCACCTGAAATTGCCAGACCAGCGCCTGCTCGGCTACAAGGCGCTGGTGCGTGCCGCAAAAGATAACCGGGAAGTGGTCAACATTTATCGCAGCACAATCGGCAAGGAGGTGGCGCAGCGATTGTTTCTGGTGCTGGCGCGCTGAATCCACAGGCAGGCCTTGTCCGCATTTGTGTGGGCAAGGCACTCTCCTGGCCTTTTTTCGATCTCACATGGTTGCGTTGAACAGGAGGGTCTTTTGAACTTGCGGAAACTGGATTTGCTGCGCGGTTGTGCCTTCGGGCTTTTATCAGTTGGCCTGGCGGGCTGTGATTCAGGCGCTGATCCGAGGGCGCAAGGTTCCCGGCTGGAAAGTTTTGGCGGGCCGACCATGGGCAGCAGTTATTCGGTCAGCTATGTACGCCGGGCCGATCAGCCCGGTGTAGCGGCAGTGCAGCCCGAAGTCCAGGCGATACTGGCCGAAGTTGACCGGCAAATGTCCACCTGGCGCAGCGATTCGGACATCGAGCGTTTCAACGCCTTGCCCGCCGACAGTTGCCAGGCGATGCCGGAGCCGGTTCTGCAACTGGTTCGCCTCGGCGAGCAGCTGTCCCAGACAAGCGAAGGGCGCTACGACCTGACCGTCGAGCCTTTGCTGAATCTATGGGGCTTCGGCCCGCAATCCCGAACGGAGCAAGTGCCGGACGCTGACCAATTGGCCCAGGCGCGGCGACGCGTCGGTCATCAGCACTTGCGCATCGAGGACCAGCGCTTGTGCAAGGATGCTGCGGTGGAGGTCGACTTCAACAGCATCGCCGCCGGCTATGCGGTTGACCGGATCAGCGCTCGAATTCAAGCCCTGGGTATCAAGGATTATCTGGTCGAGGCCACCGGCGAGCTCAAGGCCGTTGGCAAAAAGGCCGACGGCTCGCCCTGGCTTATAGGTCTGGAACAGCCTCGGGATGATCAGCGGATTGCCCAGCGCGTCATCGCCCTTGATGGTTATGGGGTTTCCACGTCCGGCGACTACCGCAAGTATTTCCTGCGCGACGGTCATCGCTATTCACACACCCTGGATGCGTTGACCGGGGCGCCGGTCGAGCAGGCGTTGGCGTCGGTCACGGTTATGCATCCTTCGGCACTGATGGCTGACGGGCTGTCAACCTTGCTGCTGATTCTCGGCCCGGAACGCGGTTGGGATTACGCCGAACAGCACCATGTCGCCGCTTTTTTTGTGATTCGTGACGGCAAGGGCTTTATCATTCGCAGCAATCGCGCCTTTGATCAATTGTCGGGAGGTGATGCAGTGCCGACAAAATTGGCTAACGACGCGACCAAGGGTTAATGTTCCCCGCCTCGGCGCAGGTTTAGACTGCGCCTCGAGTTTCGATCCTTCATGTCGCTGGCCGCGATGTGATTTAGCCAGAGATGCCAGAGTGGCAGCTCGGCCTGTTCTAAGGAGTACGCATGGCTGTCTACAACTACGACGTAGTGGTACTGGGTTCCGGCCCTGCTGGTGAAGGCGCGGCAATGAATGCCGCCAAGGCGGGACGCAAGGTTGCGATGGTCGATAGCCGTCGGCAGGTCGGCGGCAATTGCACTCACCTGGGAACCATCCCGTCCAAGGCATTGCGTCATTCGGTCAAGCAGATCATCCACTTCAACACCAACCCGATGTTCCGGGCCATTGGCGAGCCGCGCTGGTTTTCGTTTCCGGATGTGTTGAAAAACGCTGAAATTGTCATCGCCAAACAAGTCTCGTCGCGCACCGGCTACTACGCTCGCAACCGCGTCGACGTGTTCTTCGGCACTGGCAGTTTCGCCGACGAGCGCAGCATCGATGTGGTGTGCCCCAACGGCGTCGTGGAAAAACTCGTCGCCAACCAGATCATCATCGCCACAGGCTCGCGACCTTATCGTCCAGCCGATATCGATTTTTCTCACAAGCGTATCTACGACAGCGACACCATCCTCAGCCTGGGCCACACGCCGCGCAAACTGATTATCTATGGTGCCGGTGTCATCGGCTGTGAATACGCCTCGATCTTCAGCGGACTGGGCGTGATGGTCGAGCTGGTGGATAACCGCGACCAGTTGCTGAGCTTCCTGGATTCGGAAATTGCCCAGGCGTTGAGTTATCACTTCAGCAACAACAATGTGATGGTTCGCCACAACGAAGAGTATGAAAAGGTCGAAGGTCTGGATAACGGCGTGATCCTGCACCTCAAATCCGGCAAGAAGATCAAGGCCGATGCCTTGCTCTGGTGCAACGGCCGTACCGGCAATACTGACAAGCTGGGCCTGGAGAACGTTGGCATCAAGGCTAATGGTCGTGGCCAGATCGAAGTCGACGACAACTATCGCACCAGCGTGCAGAACATCTATGGCGCAGGCGATGTGATTGGCTGGCCGAGCCTGGCCAGTGCTGCGTATGACCAGGGTCGTTCAGCGGCCGGCAGCATGGTGGATAACGGCAGCTGGCGTTATGTGAATGACGTGCCGACCGGGATTTACACGATTCCGGAGATCAGCTCCATCGGCAAGAACGAACACGAACTGACCCAGGCCAAGGTGCCGTACGAAGTGGGCAAGGCGTTCTTCAAGGGCATGGCGCGGGCGCAGATTTCCGGCGAGCGGGTCGGCATGCTGAAGATCCTGTTTCACCGTGAAACCCTGGAAGTGCTGGGCGTGCATTGCTTCGGCGACCAGGCGTCCGAGATCGTCCACATCGGTCAGGCAATCATGAACCAGCCCGGCGAAGCCAACACCATGAAGTATTTCGTCAACACCACGTTCAACTACCCGACCATGGCCGAAGCCTATCGGGTCGCTGCTTATGATGGCCTCAACCGGCTTTTTTAAGCGACTCCGGCCGGTGGCCTGAGCCGGCCGGGGAGACCGATTTCAGTAATTCCCGAGCGTGGCGCTGGCCAAACCGGGAAAGTCTGTAATCAGGCTGTCTACGCCGAAGTCGGCGAGCCTGCGCATCAGCGCGGGTTCGTTGACTGTCCAGACCGACACATGCAAACCCTGATTCTGGGCTTTCTTCAGCCGCTCCGGGGTGCACAGCGTCCAGTTCAACGCGAGAATCTCGCAGCCATAGCTTTGCGCGACCTTCAAGGGGTCCAGCCAGGCATATTCGGCAACCAGCCCGCGCGCGATATCCGGTGTCAGGTCCAATGCCGCACGCAATACTTCCCGTGAACTCGAGGTGATGGTGATCTTGTCCAGCAGGCCATGGCGCTGCGCAAGTTCGCGTATCGCCAGCACTGTCGTGGCCGCACGGGTGCGCGAGGCGCTTTTGACTTCCAGCTGCCAATGCTCAAAGTCGCATTTCTCGAACAGTTCTTCGAGGGTCGGAATCGGGCAAGGATTGACCCAGCCCGGGCCGCCCTTGCGCGCGTCGTAAGTCACCAGATCCGCCGCCACATGTTCGTTGACCTTACCGCGTCGGTCGGTGGTGCGTTTAAGGGTTGGATCGTGAATGACCATCAACTCGCCGTCACGGGACAAGTGCAAATCCAGTTCGCAACGGCGCACACCGTGCTTGAGGCATTCCTGGAAACTGGTCAGGGTGTTTTCCGGTGCTTCGCCTTTGGCGCCGCGGTGGCCATAAATAAGGGTCACGTTTACTCCTGGTGGCCTTCAAGGCGTCGTTCTTGCTGCGAGTGCAGTCAGGTCTATCTGGGAAATGGGCAGAATGTTCAGCGATCAGGCGTCCGGCAACTCCTGCTGCTCAAGCGCTTGACGTCGCTGCTGGGCTTGTCGTTGCAAAATGTATCGGGCAAGCAGCTGGCGTTGTGAATCCGGCAGCTCGATAAACTCGGTGCCGACATCGAATTCGCCACCTGCCAGCGTATCGCAATGAGTGACTTTGGCGTGCAGCATCAGTGCCGACGCCTGCGGCATCAGCACCATTTTGATCGACAGTTGCGCATCGAGTGCGTACGCCTGGGGCGACGAAAATTGCACGCCGCCTTCGGATATGATCACTGGCTGCGGGGCGCCCAGCTTGGCCAGCGCTGTTTGCGCGACCACCTGGCCGAGCAGATCGATGCGCTTGCTCAGCGACTTGAGCAGGCTGCTCAACACCCGGTCACGCTCGTCCAGCTGACGCAGCAAATGCTGGGATTCGAACTCACTGATATGCAGTTCGCTGAGCAGCTCAAAGAGGCCCGAGGTCTCGCGCATGGCTTTCAGGTCAGCCGTATCGGCACCGGCCAGCAGGTTAATTTCCAGTGCGACGCTGTCCTCGATACGGTAGTATTCGCGGCGTTCTTCTTCATCTAATGTCGACATGGCGAACCCATGGTAGCGGCGGTTGTCATAGTGATTGCTCAGCAATGCTCAGAGTGTTTTCGAGTGTAGAGCTGCGCGCCAAGGCCCGCCACAAGGACGTTCCCATTCCTCCGAACAAGTCCCTAAATGTTCAGACCTCTTTTTGTATTCATCGGCACGCGTTATACCCGTGCAAAACGCCGTAACCATTTCGTCTCCTTTATTTCGCTGACTTCCATGATCGGACTCGCCCTTGGCGTAGTGGTGATGATAGTCGTGTTATCGGTCATGAACGGTTTCGATCACGAAATGCGTACCCGCGTTCTGGGCATGGTGCCGCACGCGACCATCGAGTCCGCCGAGCCCATCAACGACTGGAAAGCCCTGGCCGACAAGGTCAAGCGCAACCCGCAGGTGCTGGCCGTTGCGCCATTCACCCAGATGCAGGGCCTGCTGACCAGTAATGGCAACGTGCAAAAAGTCTTGCTCAATGCCATCGACCCGGTTCAGGAGCGTAAAGTTTCGATCGTCGACAACTTCATGAAACAGGGCAAGCTCGACGATCTGGTTCCCGGCAGCTTCGGCATCGTCATTGGCGACAAGGCCGCGACCAAGCTGGGCGTGAAGATGGGCGACAAGCTGACCTTCGTAGCACCGGAAATCACGGTGACGCCGGCCGGCATGTTCCCGCGCATGAAGCGCTTCACGGTAGTCGGCATTTTCCATGTTGGCGCTGGCGAACTGGACGGCTATCTGGGCCTGACCAATCTGGATGACATTGCCAAACTGCATCGCTGGAAGCCCGAGCAGGTGCAAGGTCTGCGCCTCAAGTTCGACGACCTGTTCAAGGCACCGCGCACCGCTTACGAGATCGCGCAAACCCTCGGCGAGCATCAGTATTACGCCCGCGACTGGACGCGCACCCACGGCAATCTGTATCAGGCGATCCGTATGGAAAAAGCCATGATCGGCCTGCTTCTGTTGCTGATCGTCGCCGTCGCCGCGTTCAACATCATTTCCACGCTGGTCATGGTGGTGAATGACAAGAAAGGCGACATCGCCATCCTGCGCACCCTGGGTTCCACGCCAGGGCAGATCATGGCGATCTTCATGGTGCAGGGCACCGTGATCGGCGTGGTCGGGACGCTCATTGGCGCCGTGCTGGGGATTTTTGCCGCGCTGAACGTCAGTGCCGCGATTTCCGCCCTCGAAGGCCTGATCGGCCACAAGTTTCTCAATGCCGACGTGTACTTCATCGACTACCTGCCATCGCAGCTGTTGGCCGAAGATGTGTTGCTGGTCTGCGGCGCCGCATTGATCCTGAGTTTTCTCGCCACCTTGTATCCGGCCTGGCGCGCAGCGCGCACGCAGCCGGCGGAGGCGTTACGTTATGAGTGAGTCGGGCATGAGTGATAAAGCAGTTTTGAGTTGCCGTAACCTGGGCAAATCCTACGAGGAAGGTCCGGAATCAGTAGTAGTTCTGGCCAACCTGCAGCTTGAGTTGTTTCCGGGGGAGCGCGTAGCCATTGTCGGCAGTTCGGGTTCCGGCAAGAGTACCTTGCTGAACATGCTCGGCGGGCTGGATACACCGTCCACCGGCAGTGTCTGGCTGGCCGGCGAAGAGCTATCGGCGCTGGGCGAAAAAGCCCGTGGCCTGTTGCGTAACCGCTCGCTGGGTTTCGTCTATCAGTTTCATCACCTGTTGCCCGAGTTCACCGCGCTGGAAAACGTCTGCATGCCGCTGCTGATCGGCAAGACCGCGATCCCGAAAGCCCGGCAACAGGCCACGGCGCTGCTGGAACGCGTTGGCCTGGGGCATCGTTTGCAGCACAAGCCTTCGGAATTGTCTGGCGGTGAGCGTCAGCGCGTGGCGATTGCTCGTGCGCTGGTCAATCAGCCGGGTCTGGTGATGCTTGATGAGCCGACCGGCAACCTCGACCATCACACAGCCCAAGGTATTCAGGATCTGATGCTGGAGTTGAGCACCTCGTCGCGCACCGCGTTTCTGGTGGTGACTCATGACATGAGCCTGGCGCGGCAGATGGATCGCGTGTTGCGTCTGGAAGATGGCCACCTGGTCGCCGCCTGATCGCGCAATCCGGCGCAGCTGAGCGCGCCGGGTCACTTTTTCTGCGGCATTTTTTTGCTACGGTGTTATTCGAATGTTCCGACCGTTATCGATTTTCATAGGCGCGCGCTACACCCGTGCCAAGCGCCGCAACCGATTTGTCTCGTTCATTTCCATGACCTCGATGATCGGGCTGGCGCTGGGCGTGCTGGCGATGATCGTCGTGCTGTCGGTGATGAATGGCTTCCAGCGCGAAATGAGCTCGCGGATTCTCGGCATGGTGCCCCACGCGGTCATCGCTGGCGTCACGCCGCTGGACGACTGGAAGCCGGTCGCTGCCGCCGCCTTGAAGAACCCGGAAGTGACCGCCGCCGTACCGTTTACGGAAATGGAAGGCATGCTTTCCTATAAAGGCTCGATGCAACCGATTCAAATCAGTGGCGTTGATCCTGCGCTGGAGCACGAAGTCTCGATCGTTGCGCAGCACATTGTGCAGGGCAAACTTGAAGATCTGAAAGCCGGTGAATTCGGTGTGGTCGTCGGCGAGCTGACCGCCCGGCGTTTTCGTCTCAACGTCGGCGACAAGTTGACCCTGATCGTGCCGGAAGTCAGCAGCGCGCCGGGCGGCATCACCCCGCGCCTGCAACGCCTGACCGTGGTCGGCGTGTTCAAGGTCGGTGCCGAACTCGATGGCTCGATGGCGTTGATCAACGTCGCTGACGCCGCGCAGATGCAACGCTGGCAGCCTGATCAGGTACAGGGCGTGCGTCTGGCGCTGAAAGATTTGTACGCGGCGCCGCAAGTGTCCAGCCAGATCGTCGCCGGATTGGGTGCTGATTATCGAGCCGATGACTGGACTCACACTCAGGGCAGCCTGTTCAGTGCCATGAAAATGGAAAAGACCATGATCGGTTTGTTGTTGCTGATGATCGTCGCCGTGGCCGCGTTCAACATTATTGCGACGCTGATCATGGTGGTGAACGACAAGGGCGCGGACATCGCAATCCTGCGCACCCTTGGCGCCACACCGGGACAGATCATGTCGATCTTCGTCGTGCAGGGCACGGTGATCGGTATCGTCGGCACCTTGATCGGCGGCGTACTCGGCGTGATCGCTGCCATCAACGTCAGCAGTCTGGTGGGCTGGCTGGAGCGGGTCAGCGGCCAGCACATCTTCAGTTCCGACGTGTACTTCATCAACAGCCTGCCTTCGGAGCTGCAAACCGGCGACGTGCTGCTGATCTGCAGCGCCGGTTTCATTCTGAGCTTCCTGGCGACGGTCTACCCGGCCTGGCGCGCGGCACAGATCCAGCCGGCGCATGCGTTGCGGTATGAGTGATCTGCGCGGTTAGACACATCAATTTGCAGATGCGGATTTGTAGGCGCGAATGCGGGAGATCCATGTTTGGGGTTAACCGCCAGACGCCGCCGATGTGTTGTCTGCCCCGGCGCCCTCCCGGATGAATCCGGTCCTACAGGATCGCGTCGATTTCGAAAGAGTAGGAGCGAATTCATTCGCGAGGAGGCCGGGACAGGCTCCGACTCTCTCGCTGTCTGCCCCGACGTCCTCCCGGATAAATCCGGTCCTACAGACCGCGCTGATTTCGAAAGCGTAGGAGCGAATTCATTCGCGAAGCGGCCGGGACAGGCTCCGACTCTCTCGCTGACGGCACCGACGTATTCCCGGATAAATCAGCACGCAATGGTTTGACATGTTTCATTAAATTGGCAACTCAATCACAAACCGCGTCACACCCTGAGCTGACTCGCAGCGAATCGTCCCGCCATGGGCCTGGATGATCGAGCGGGTGATCGCCAGACCCAATCCTGCATGTTCAGTGCTTTCCCGACGGGCCGGGTCGGCGCGATAGAAGCGGTCGAACAGGCGCGGCAGAATCTCGGGGTCGATCGTCGGGCCGCTGTTTTCGATGCTGATCGCAACCCCGCGTTGCGCGTTGCCCAGGCTGACCTTTATGTAGCCGTGCGCCGGGGTGAAGCGCAGGGCGTTGTCCAGCAGATTGGAAAAAACCCGACGCAGCATCGTGCGGTCGCCTATGAAGGTGGCTTGTCCTGCGCAACTCATGCTGACCTGCGCGTCTTCGGCCAGTGGCGCGAAGAACTCCAGCACCGCATTGGCTTCTTCATGCAGCTGCAAGCATTCGCGCACAGGAGTCAGCAAGCCATGCTCGGCCTTGGCGAGGTACAGCATGTCATTGACCATCTGCGCCATGCCTTGCACTTCTTCCAGATTGCCCAGCAACGCCTCGCGATAATCCTCCCGTGGGCGTTCGCGAGTCAGGATCACTTGGGTGTGGGTCAGCAAATTGGATAACGGCGTGCGCAATTCATGGGCGATGTCGGCAGAAAATGCCGAGAGGCGCTGAAAGGCATCATCCAGCCGACCGAGCATGGCGTTGAAGGCCAGGGTCAGTTCCGCCAGCTCGCTGGGCATTTGCTCTTGGGGCAGGCGAGTGGTGAGCGAACTGGCCGAAACGCTGGCGGCGATCTGGCTCATCTGGCGCAGCGGGCGTAATCCACTGCGCGCCGCCCAGGCGCCAAGCAGCGCAGTGGCCAGCGCCGACAGGCCGATGGTCAGCCAGATCAAACGCTGCATGCGTTGCAGGAAGTGCTGGTGATGGGTGATGTCGAGCATCAACGTCAGCTGTGGCGAATCCGCTGCTGGCTCCCGCAACGGCGCGCTATAGATACGATAGGCCGCATCCGAATCATTCAGCGTGTGCAGTCCGGAGTGAGCCAGTTGCTCGACCTTCAGGTTTGAATTGTCGAACCAGACCGCCCCGTCAGCGGCGCTGACCCGCAAGGCCAGGTCCGGCTGACGACCCAGTTCAGCGCGCAGTTGCGCTTCCCGGGTGATGAATCCTTCACGGGTCGATACTCCGTTCAACACATTGCGCAATTGCGGCAGTCTGCTGTCGAGCAATTGCTGGTCCAGTTCCATGAAATGGGTTTCGCTGGCGTGATTGAACAGCACGCCAGCGGTCAGGGACACCACTGCGGTGCAGGCCGCGAACAGCAACGCCAGGCGGCTGGCCAGGGAGATTCGCCGAATCACGATGGGCGCTCTTCAAGCACATAGCCCATGCCACGCACGGTATGAATGAGTTTGTTGGGGAAGTCGTCATCGATTTTCAGGCGCAGGCGGCGGATCGCGACTTCGATCACATTGGTGTCGCTGTCGAAATTCATGTCCCAGACCTGGGAAGCAATCAGCGATTTGGGCAGCACTTCGCCCTGACGACGCATGAGCAATTCGAGCAGGGCGAACTCTTTGGCGGTCAGGTCGATGCGTCTGGCGTCGCGCTCGACCCGGCGACGCAGCAAGTCCAGGCGCAGGTCGGCGAGTTGCAGATGGGTTTCCTGGACCGCGCTGCTGCCACGGCGCAGCAGGGTGCGGACCCGGGCGAGCAATTCGGAGAAGGCGAAAGGCTTGATCAAATAGTCGTCGGCGCCCAGTTCCAGGCCCTTGACCCGATCCTCTACGGCATCCCGGGCGGTCAGGAACAGCACGGGTGTCTCCAGGCCGGCGCTGCGCACGGCTTGCAGAATCTGCCAGCCGCTGCGGCCCGGCAGCATCACGTCGAGAATCAACAGCGCGTAGTCGCCGGTCAGCGCCAGATGCTGGCCCGTGCTGCCGTCAGCCACCAGTTCGGTGCTGAAACCGGCTTCGCTCAGGCCTTGACGCAGGTAATGGCCGGTTTTCGGTTGATCTTCGACGATCAGTAATTTCATGAGTGACTCATAAGCTTCAACGAAGGCTGCTTTATAGCGCGGCTGGCGTTGGCGGATACCAACCTGACAAATTTGTAATCTTGTTGTCAGCTCGCCGCCAGTGCCCGGCTTGTACTGTGTGATGATCGATTGTCGCTCATTTGGAGACACCTATGCGTTCCCTCGCACGCCTCACGCTGGTCGTTGCACTGCTGGCCGCGAGTCAGCCCTTGCTCGCATCGCCAGCGTCGTCTTTTGACTTTGGCCATGCAGCGCCTGCCACTCAGGCGACCCGCACGGTTGAACTGACCCTTGGCGATATGTATTTCGAGCCCAAATCCGTGCAGGTCAAAGCCGGTGAAACCGTGCGCTTCGTGCTGGTCAACAAAGGCCAGTTGCTCCACGAGTTCAATCTCGGCGATGCGGCGATGCACGCGCGGCATCAGCAGGAAATGCTCAAGATGCAGGAAAGCGGGATGCTGACACCAACCGGCATGAACCATAAGGACATGGCGCATGAGATGGGCGACGGCAAAATGGCCATGAAACATGACGATCCCAATAGCGTGTTCGTCGAACCCGGCAAAACCGCCGAGCTGACCTGGACCTTCGCCAAAGCCAGCAACCTGGAATTTGCCTGCAATATCCCCGGTCATTACCAGGCCGGGATGGTGGGCAAGCTGACGATCACCGAGTAGTCGCTGAAAACCGGGCATAAAGTCTATAAACTGCCGGTCTATTCCGTCCGCTTCATGTGATCCAGGTACCGTCATGCATCCCGCAGCCGAACACTCGCCGCTGGGCAAGTCCAGTGAATACATCGCCACCTACACGCCGTCGCTGCTGTTCCCCATCCCTCGCGCTGCCAAATGGGCCGAGTTGGGACTGACGGCGCAGACCTTGCCGTATCAAGGTGTCGATTTCTGGAACTGCTTCGAATTGTCCTGGCTGCTGCCTTCCGGCAAGCCGGTGGTGGCGATTGCCGAGTTCAGTATCCCGGCGGATTCGCCGAATATTATCGAATCCAAATCCTTCAAGCTGTACCTGAACTCGCTGAACCAGACGCCGTTCGCCGAGCGCGCCGAACTGGTTGCCACCCTTGAGAAGGATTTGTCCGCAGCAGCGGGCAAACCAGTGGGCGTGCGGATTCGCAGTCTGGCCGACATCGAGGCAGAGGGCGTCGCGGCGCTGTCGGGCGTTTGCATTGATGATCTGGACGTGACGATTCACAGCTACGATCGCCCGCAACCGGAATTACTGCGTTGCGATGATTCGCGCGTGGTGGCGGAGGCGGTACACAGTCACTTGCTCAAATCCAATTGCCCGGTGACCAGTCAGCCGGATTGGGGCAGCGTCGCCGTGGAATATCGCGGCGCGGCGCTGGATCACGCGAGCCTGTTGGCGTACATCGTGAGCTTCAGGCAGCATTCGGATTTTCACGAGCAATGTGTCGAACGGATTTTTCTGGATCTGCAGCGCTTGCTCAAGCCAGAGAAACTGACTGTGTACGCGCGCTACGTGCGCCGTGGCGGGCTGGACATCAACCCGTATCGCAGCACTGAGAAACTCAGCTTTGAAAATCGCCGGTTGGCGCGGCAGTAAATCGCAACAGTCTGTGGGAGCGAGCTTGCTCGCGAAGGCTTCAATACATTCAATGGGATTGTCAGCGTTTGAATGATTGTCTTCGCGAGCAAGCTCGCTCCCGCGGGAGTAAGTCAGATCAAATCCCGATATTGCCCAGGGTCACGATGATGTTGCGCAGTGTGCCGGCAATGCCTGGGTGGTCAAGTTCGAAGCGCTCTACCGCCAGATTGACGTCGTCAGCAAGATTGGAATCCTGAGTGGCGCTTTCCAGTTCGATTTGCGATTCAATCTGTTGCATCAGTTGATGCAGGTCGGCGCGCTCCTGCTCGGACAGCGGCGGGTTCTGCTCCAGTTGCTCGCGCAGGGTATTGAGTTGTTCTTGCAGTTCGCGGGCAGGCATGACGTGCTCCTTCATTGATAAGTCTGTCCCATGGACCTCGTCGCCGGGCGAAAGGTCCGCTATGGGTGTAAGACTAATCCACTACGGCGCGGCCTGCATGATGTTGATCAACGCCGAGACACTGCTCAGGGTTTTTCGCCCTTGCTGCGGCGCAGGGCAATGTCGGCCAGACAGGATTCAAACTCCCCCAGATGATCGATCACCGAATGCACGCCCAATGCGTAGAGCTGCAAGGTGGCCTGACCACGACGGTATTCGCGCTCGGCATTGCTCAGTGCTTGCCACTGCGCCTGAGACAACCCGCACAACGAGCCGCAGGACGCGAGGCCGACCGTCCATAACCCGGCGTTGAGGCCGGCCTGCAACAGTTTCGGTTCGCCACTGACCAGCACGCTGCCGTCGAGCTGATTGACGCCCAATGCCATGAGCGCCTGCCAGCAGGCGTTCGGGGCAGGCCAAGGCGTCGATGCCTTTGGCGCCGGCACGATCAATGAGGTCAGCGACCGGGCCAGCGATTCGCTGACTGCTTCCGGTAATTCGTCCAGCCACGCGCAGGGGACGCCTTGTCTACCCAGGCTTTGCAATACCTGCAACGCGCCCGCTGTAGCCTGGCCCTGGTCGCTGTTGACCAGCTTTTTCGAGGCTTGCGCGCCGAAATCCACCAGGCAGCCACTCAGGCCGAACAATACGGCGGTAAAGGCGGGCAGGGGAGCAGTGACCGGCGCAAGCATGGTGATCTCTCAGAAATACCGAGAAACGCTACTGGCCTTTTGTGACAGCGCGATGAACGTCTGATGATGGCGTTTAAAATGTTTTCCTGCTCTGACAGGCTTGGCTTCAGTGATGCTGCCTTATTTTGCCGATATGGCTTTATACTGCCCGCCTTGACGTGGGGGCGTAGCACCCGCTTGATTACTTTTGACTAGGAGTGTCAGCTATGCCCTTGACCGGTGCAGGCTTATTTGATCGTCTGGCTCAGCTATGTTTTTGTGCCGGTGTAGCGCTGGTTCCAATGGCCGCTCAGGCCGCCGAGGATGATCCATGGGAAGGCGTCAACCGCGCCATCTTCCGTTTCAATGACACGATCGATACCTATGCCTTGAAACCAATCGCCCAGGGTTATCAATACGTGACACCGCAGTTTGTCGAAGACAGCGTGCATAACTTCTTCAACAACATTGGTGATGTACGCAACCTGGCCAACAACATTCTGCAGGCTAAACCTGCCGAGGCTGGCGTGGACACAGCCCGCCTGATTTTCAACACCACCTTTGGCTTGCTGGGCTTTATCGACGTGGGGACCAAAATGGGCCTGCAACGCAGCGATGAAGACTTCGGTCAGACGCTGGGTTACTGGGGCGTAGGAAGCGGCCCGTTTGTAATGCTGCCATTGCTCGGCCCAAGCACCGTGCGTGACACGGTTGCGATTTACCCGGACACCTACACGTCGGCGTATCACTACATCGATCACGTACCGACCCGTAACAGCGCACGCGCTGTGAACGTTGTCGACACCCGCGCCAGCCTGCTGTCGGCCGAGCGCCTGATCACCGGTGACAAATACACCTTCATCCGCAACGCGTATCTGCAGAATCGCGAGTTCAAGGTCAAGGACGGTCAGGTCAAGGACGATTTCTGATCGCTCCGGCTTGAATGAATAAAGGCGACCTCAGGTCGCCTTTATTCATTGCGGAATGTGAACCCGTTCCGCTGCGGCTCAGCTCATGGACACAATGGTCAGCCCCAGTTTCTGTCCGCCGTCTTCCAGATCTGTCAGCCAGACCACTTCCGTTTCCGCCTCAAGACCTTTGAGGGCGGCGTGCTCCGAATCGATTCGGACGCTCAGCTTGTCGCCGATCCTGAAGGTGCGCGGCGCCTGGACCTGCATGCCGGAGCTGGACAAATCAATGCATACGGCGGGAATGATCTGGCCGGCGTACAGCAAGCTGATATCGGCATCCACGCGCATGCGGATGTAATCGCGCTTTTCGTCGTAGTCTCGATCATTTCGGCTCATGGTTTGTCCTTCACTTTAGTTGCTTATTTGCCTGTTCTTATAACTCTGGGTGATTTGCGATGTAAAGACGCAAAGCGACCGCCGGAGCATGCTTGAAACGCCCGGCGGATGGGAGTACCGTCTGCGCCTTGAAGGGCACCTCTGAAATGGCATGCGCAGGGCGAAAAGCACGGCGCGCGTTCAGAGAGGCTAGAAGCGAATCCAGTAAGCTGACCCGTACAACGAGTCGTTTACGCCAACCTAATCTGGCGCCGTTTGCCCACATGCAAAAAACCAGTGCCACGCTGCTGATAATCGATGACGACGAAGTGGTGCGAGCTAGCCTCGCCGCCTATTTGGAAGACAGTGGCTTCAGCGTCCTGCAAGCGAGCAATGGCTTGCAGGGTATCGAGCTGTTCGAGAAGGAAAAGCCTGATCTGGTGATCTGCGACTTGCGCATGCCCCAGATGGGTGGACTCGAACTGATCCGTCAGGTCACCAGCCTCGCTCCCGAAACGCCGGTGATCGTCGTCTCGGGCGCCGGTGTCATGAACGACGCGGTCGAAGCGCTGCGTCTGGGTGCTGCTGATTACCTGATCAAGCCTCTTGAAGACCTGGCGGTGCTCGAGCACTCGGTTCGGCGTGCGCTGGATCGCGCCCGTCTGTTGCAGGAAAACCAGGTTTATCGGCAACAACTCGAAACCGCCAATCGCGAACTCGAAGCCAGTCTTCATCTGTTGCAGGAGGACCAGGATGCCGGTCGCCAGGTGCAGATGAACATGTTGCCGATCAGCCCTTGGGCGATCGATGAATTCAAGTTTGCCCACGAGATCATCCCGTCGTTGTACCTGTCCGGGGATTTCGTCGATTACTTCCGCGTCGATGAGCGCCGGGTTGCGTTCTATCTGGCCGATGTTTCCGGGCATGGTGCTTCTTCGGCGTTTATCACGGTGCTGCTGAAGTTCATGACCACACGCCTGTTGTTCGAGTCCAAGCGCGGTGGCACATTGCCTGAATTCAAGCCGTCGGATGTGCTGGGCCATATCAACCGAGGCCTGATCAGCTGTAAGCTGGGCAAACACGTGACCATGGTGGGCGGTGTCATCGATGAAGACACCGGCAAGTTGACTTACGCGGTTGGCGGCCATTTGCCGTTGCCGGTGCTGTATACGCCCGGTGAGGCGCGTTATCTGGGCGGTCGTGGTTTGCCAGTCGGCTTGTTCAATGAGGCGACGTATCAGGACCATGAAGTTGATTTGCCGGAGTCGTTCAGCTTGACCCTGCTATCAGATGGCATTCTGGACCTTTTGCCCGGTGATACACTCAAAGAGAAAGAGGCTGTGTTACCAGAGTTGGTAAAAACGGCGGGCGGCAGCCTGGATGGTCTGCGGCAGATTTTTGGATTGGCCACGCTAGGGGAGATGCCGGATGATATCGCCTTGTTAGTGCTGAGCAGGAACCTTGAATGAGTACCGGTAGAATCCAGTTCGCCGAGCAGGACGGCACCTTCGTCCTGAAGTTCGTTGGGGAAGTGCGTCTGACCCTTTGTTCGGCTTTGGATGCGACGATTGAGCGGATCTTCACTGCGCTGAATTTTTCGGCTGTCGTCATCGATCTGACCGAAACCCGCAGCATCGACAGTACAACCCTTGGCCTGTTGGCCAAGTTGTCTATTTTGTCTCGGCAAAAGGTCGGGCTGTTGCCGACGGTCGTGACCACCCATGAAGACATCACCCGGCTTTTGCAGTCGATGGGTTTCGATCAGGTGTTCAACATCGTCGACCGTCCGATTCCGCGTCCTGAGTGCCTGACGGATCTGCCGTCCCAGGATCAGTGCGAGGAAGTGGTCAAGGCCAAGGTGCTGGAAGCGCACAAGATCCTCATGGGTCTGAACGATTCCAACCGTGAAGCCTTTCACGATCTGGTCAACGCCCTGGAACGTCACTAGCCTTTAATAACGTCAGCAAGGGCCAGCGCCAAATCGCAGGCAATAAAAAGGGCGACACCCGCGAGGGTGTCGCCCTTTAGTGCATTCAGACCTTGGCTGAGAGCAGCGCCTCGAGCTTTTCCTGATCGCGAGCGAACTGACGAATACCTTCGGCGAGTTTTTCGGTGGCCATCGCGTCTTCGTTGGAAGCCCAGCGGAACTGGCTTTCGCTCAAGGTTTGACGCGGCTCACCGGCATTGCCGGGCGCCAGCTTGCGCTGCAGCGAGCCAGTGTCGTCGGCCAGCTTCTGCAAGAGGTCGGTGCTGATGGTCAAGCGGTCGCAGCCGGCCAGCTGTTCGATCTGGCTGATATTGCGGAAGCTGGCGCCCATGACCACGGTCTTGTAGTCATTGGATTTGTAGTAGTTGTAGATGCGCGTCACCGACTGCACGCCCGGATCTTCGGCACCGACATAGTCCTTGCCTTCGGCCTTCTTGTACCAGTCGTAGATGCGGCCCACGAACGGCGAAATCAGGAACACACCGGCGTCGGCGCAGGCCTGGGCCTGGGCGAAGGAGAACAGCAGGGTCAGGTTGCACTGAATGCCTTTCTTCTCTAACACTTCGGCGGCACGGATGCCTTCCCAGGTCGAGGCCAGCTTGATCAGGATGCGATCCTTGCCGATGCCGGCCTTGTCGTAGAGGCCGACCAGGCGCTCGGCGCGTTCGATGCAGGCGTCGGTGTCGAAGGAGAGACGCGCATCGACTTCGGTGGACACGCGGCCCGGCACAACCTTGAGGATTTCCTGACCGATTGCGACAGCGAAGCGGTCACAGGCCAGGCTGATATCGCCGTTGCTGCCACTGAACGCTTCTTTCAGGCGGTCGCCGTTGCTGTCGCTCGATGCGGCTTTGAGCAGCAGGGAAGGGTTGGTGGTGGCATCGACCGGCTTGAGCTTTTCAATCGCTGCGAAATCGCCAGTGTCGGCGACAACGGTGGTGAATTCTTTGAGTTGATCCAGCTTGGAAGTCATGAGTGTGCTCTGTCCTGTGCGGTTGGATGACATTACCCGAGCATTGCCGGCCTCTCAAGCGAGCTGTGTAAATCCGCGAGAGGGCAACGCCTCGATTGTGCTGGTTTTGAGCCTCAGTCAGGCTGCTTGTTCCCGGAGATTTGCGAAACCTGGACCGCTGGCGTTCGGCGTTTTTCCCTGATGCGGGGTTCTCTTGGTAGACTTGCAGCCCTTCGCCACACAGACTTCGAGACACGTAGAGCTAATGTCACAGACAACCGCCACGCAGATGAACCCCGCCTCTACGCTTTCCCGTCGGTTTTCCGTTGCCCCCATGATGGACTGGACTGACCGCCATTGCCGGTTTTTCCTGCGCCTGCTGTCGAAAAATGCCTTGCTGTACACCGAAATGGTCACCACCGGCGCGCTGCTCAATGGCGACCACGAACGTTTTTTGCGTCACGATGAAGCCGAGCATCCGTTGGCGTTGCAACTGGGCGGCAGCGTGCCGGCCGATCTGGCGGCGTGCGCGCATCTGGCGCAGGACGCGGGATATGACGAGGTCAACCTGAACGTCGGTTGCCCAAGCGACCGGGTGCAGAACAACATGATCGGCGCCTGCCTGATGGCGCATCCGCAACTGGTGGCCGATTGCATCAAGGCCATGCAGGATCGGGTCGCGATTCCGGTCACGGTCAAGCATCGCATCGGCATCAATGGCCGGGACAGCTATGCGCAGCTGTGCGATTTCGTCGGTACCGTTCGCGAGGCGGGCTGCAGCAGTTTTACCGTGCATGCGCGGATCGCCATTCTGGAGGGATTGTCGCCCAAGGAAAACCGGGATATCCCGCCGTTGCGTTACGACGTTGTGGCGCAGCTTAAAGCGGATTTCCCCGAGCTGGAAATCATCCTCAACGGCGGTATCAAGACCCTTGAGCAATGTCAGGAACACTTGCAGATTTTCGACGGCGTGATGCTGGGTCGCGAGGCGTATCACAATCCTTATGTGCTGGCGCAGGTCGATCAGCAGCTGTTTGCCAGCAACACGCCGGTGATCAGCCGGGCTGAAGCCCTGGCAGCCTTGCGTCCTTACATCGCGGCGCATATTGCCAGCGGCGGTTCGATGCATCACATCACCCGCCATGTGCTGGGTCTGGGCCAGGGCTTTCCCGGCGCGCGACGTTTTCGCCAGTTGCTCTCGGTGGATATTCACAAAGCCGAGAATCCGCTGGCACTGCTCGATCAGGCTGCGCTGCTGCTGGAAGGTCGCTAGTTCGCAAATACCGGTGGGTGCAGCCATGCGGCTGTACCCCGTCCATGTTCGTTCGACAGGAGTCCGTTGCACATGACAACCCAATCCAGCAATCCCCTCATCCGTCACCTGCACCCCGCCAGCGTCAGCGAGCCATGGGCCCGGGAGTTCGCTGAAGCCATTGAAGTGCCAGTGAACGCGCGTCAGCTGGTGTTGAGTGGCGTCGGGCCACAAGTTGTCGACGACGCTGCCCCGGCGGGTTCTGTGCAGGCTTACGGCGATACGGCGGTACAGACGCTGAGCGTCATCCGGCAGATCGAAGCGACGTTGACTCGCCACGGTTATGGGTTGGGCGACATTGTCAGCATGCAGGCGCTTCTGGTGGCGGACCCGGCTGCGGACGGCGTTGCGGACTTCGAGGGTTTCTCGGCGATATACAACCAATATTTCGGCACGCCTGCTCAGCCGAACGTGCCGACCCGAACCCGTGCGCAGGTCATCCGTCTGGTCCCGCCGGGTTGGCTGGTGGAAATGACCGTGACGGCCATCAAGGCTTCGAACTGATTGCGTGAGGCCCGACGACCATTGGTCAGGCGCGCCGCACTCTATTGGCTGGCAGGCTTCCGATAATCATGGCCCAGGCATCTCTGGGCTCTTGGTGTGAGGTGCCCCTGATGATCAGCATGGCGACAAATCAGCATGATCCCCGGAACGATCCCGGCTTCGATCCCGATTCACCAGACGTTGCCGACCCGCAGATCGATCCCATCGGCCCGGCCAAAGCGCCTGATGACGGTCAGGACGTTGGCTCGGATAAACGCGTGGATGACGATCAATATCCGCCTTACGACGACGAGAAGTAAGCGCCCGTTCAAGCGCGCAGTTTGATGTGGCTGCCCACTGTCATGCCCTTGATCTGCTCGCCGGAAAGTGGGCGGCAGAAGAAGAAACCCTGGGCTTCATGGCAACCGAAGCTCCTGACCAGGTCCATGCACTGGAACGTCTCGATGCCTTCGGCGACGGTGCGGTAACCCAGTTCATGGGCCAGTTTGAAGATGGATTGGGCAATGATGCGATTGCGTGGTTTGTTTTCCAGGTCGGTGATGATCGACTTGTCCAGCTTGATGACGTTGGCCGGGATTTCGTGCAGGTAGGCGAAGTTGCTGTAGCCGGTGCCGAAGTCATCAATGGCCACATCAACGCCCAAGGCGCGAATGTCTGACAACTGGCCGAGCACGGTGGTGCTCGCCCTGATCCACTCGCCTTCAGTGATTTCCACTTCAACCCGATGCGGGGCGATCCGGTGCCGCTCGCAGCTGTCGCGCAGTGCATTGGCGATGTCCATGGACTGGAAGTCCAGCGCTGACAGGTTCAGCGAAACCTTCGACTCGCGATCCTCCCACTCGGCCGCGGCGGCCAGCGCGTGATCAATGACCCAACGAGTCACCGTGCTGATCTGTCCCGAGCGCTCGATCAGCGGGATGAATTCGGCAGGCGAGACCGGTCCCAGCGTGCTGTGATTCCAGCGCAACAATGCTTCGGCACTCACCTGGCGGCCATCCTCCAGACGAAAGCGCGGCTGAAACATCAGATAGATATCGCCGTTGGCGAGCGCGCTGACGACGTCCTGGCTCAATGCCAGTGCGCGGCGGCTGGCGCAGTTCTCGTTTTCGTCCCAGAGCGCCCAGTCGATGCCCTCGCGACTGGCCGCTTCGACGGCGTGCCGGGCTTTACGCAGCAGCTCGCCCATGGACTGGCTGCCATCTTCACAAGACGCGATGCCCATACGCGTGGCGGGCAAGGTGGAAATCGAATCCTCGGCGCACGGCTCGCAGATCAGCGTGCTCAGGATCTGAATCAGTTCGGTCTTATCGGTCTGGTTGGTTGGCAGCAGCAGGCAGCAGTGGCGCTCACTGACGTGGTAGACGCCCACGCTGTTGAGCAGCACCTGCTCCAGGCGACCGGCAATGTCCTGAGCGCGCATCTGCAGGGACGTCATGTTGTTGAGCGGGGCCAGTTCGGTTTCGTATTGACTGTCGACAATCTCGATCAAGGCCAGCAAGCGGCCCGGGAATTCTTTATTCAGCCAGGGTTCCTGGTGGTCGGTCAGAAACTGCCGCAGGTTCGGTAATCCCGAAAACGGGTTGCGCGTCAGGATCATCTGCCGTTGTTCAATCTGCGAGATAACCATCTCGGCCAGATCTTCCAGCACGCGGATTTCGGTATGGCTCAGCTGATGCGGCGATTTGTCGATGATGCACAGGCTGCCGAGGGCATGCCCGTCGCGGGTCAGCAGCGGCGCGCCAGCATAGAAGCGAATGCCGTCCTGAGCGGTCACCAGGTCGTTGTCGGAAAAGCGCGTGTCTTCGCAGGCATCGATGACCTGCATCACGCCTTGCTGCCTGGCGGTGTGGGCGCAGAAGGACTGGATGATCGGGGTTTCGCTCTGGACAAACCCCACTCGCGCGGCAAACCACTGTCGGTCGGCCTCGACCAGGGAAACCAGGACCGTTGGCACATCGAAATAAGCGGCCGCAAGGCGACAGATGCGGTCGAAGTTTTCGTTGTTGGCCGTCTCCAGCCACTGCACCGCCCGCACTGCGGCCAGGCGTTGGTGCTCTGCTTGTAGGGTGTGGTGCATGAGTTTTCTCAGAATGCGTTCGAGAAGTCAGTCAATTAGGGCAATATGCCATCATAGCCAAGATGTCGTGGAACGCAGACATTTTTTTCTGACCCGGATCAACTCTCTGTGGATTTTCCTTCTGAAAGCAGCCTGCGGTTATTGGCCAGGTGTCGAACCAGGCTGATTTTTGGTCACCAGTCGCAGTCCGCTGGCGATGCTGCCCACGGCCGCAAAACCGGCACCGATGCTCAACGCCAGTACCGGCCCGTGTTCGCCGGAGATCCCGAAACTGAAGGCGACCAGCGCCGCACCGGTGGCCTGGCCAATCAGGCGTGCGGTGGCAATGGTGCCGCTGGCGCCGCTGGCCCGTTCCCTAGGCGCGCTGGTCATCAGTGCCTTTTGGTTGGGCGCCTGAAAGAAGCCGAAGCCCAGGCCGCAGATAATCATGCTGATGCAAATTTGCCAGGCCGAAGCATTAGGCGACATAAACGCCAGGGAAATCATGCCCGCGCAAAGGATCGCCAACCCGATGCCGCCCAACAGACCGGGCGCGTAGCGATCGGACAGGCGTCCGGCAAACGGCGCGATCATGGCGACGACCACCGACCAGGGCGTCATCAGAAAGCCGGTTTGCACCGGGTCGCGGGCCAGCACTGTTTCGAAGAAAAACGGCAGCGAGACGAACGCCAGGCCTTGCGCCGCGAACGAGCAGAAAGCCGTCATGGCCGACAAGGCAAACATCGGCCGCTTGAGCAAATCCAGCGGGAACATCGGCGCGGGGTGGCCAGCTTCACGGCGCAGCATCAGCACGAACCCAGCCAGAAACACCGCCAGCGCAATCAACACGCTGTTCCACGAACCCAGTTGCGCGGCCTGGCTCAGGGCAAAAATCAGCGCGCCGAAGGTCAGGACGTTGAGCAACGCCGTCAGTGGATCAAAGGTCAGCGTGCCGGGCTTTGAAATGGGCAATGAATTCCAGGCGAACACCAGGGCGAAGATGCCAATCGGCAGGTTGATCGCGAACAGCCACGGCCAGTTCGCCACGGACAGCACCAGCGAGGCAATGGTTGGGCCGGCGGCGAACGAGGTGCCGACCACCAGAGCATTCATGCCCAGCCCTCGGCCCAGACGTTCCCGAGAGAAAATCGAGCTGATCAGCGCCGCGTTGACGCTCATGATCGCGCTGGCGCCCAAACCCTGCAAAACCCGGGCGATGGTCAGAGTGGGCAGCGACCAGGCAAATGTACACAGCGCCGAAGACACGACGAACAGGATCAGACCGCCGAGATACACCTTGCGATGCCCGATCACCCCGCCCAGCGCGGCAAACGGCAGCAAGGTTGCTACGGCCGCCAGCTGGTAGGCGTTGATGATCCACACGGATGCGGCCGGCGAGGCATTCAGGTCCGCCGCGATGGCGGGCAGGGCGGTATTGGCGATGGCGGTATCGAGGGTTGCCAGGGCAATCGAAATCAGGATGGCAACCATCCCGCGAAATTCGAGTGGCGTCAGTTTATTGCTGACCGGGACAGATAATTCGGGTGTGAGTCGAGCCATTACCAACAACGCTCCGGAAGATTTTTCTCGCAGGGACGAGGCCTGCGACGCAGACACCAGAGCGATCCTGCCGGTTTACAGCATGGCTGTGCAATGTTTTGTATTAATTAAGCGTGAGCTATGTGGGAGCAAGCATGCTTGCGAAGACAATATTTCAGACAACAGAAATGTACCTGATTTACTGACATCTTCGCGAGCAAGCTCGCTCCCACAAAGCGTGCTCCCGCGACGCTGATGACTAGCCGCCATCAGTATTGATATCGGCATCATGCCCTTGTGTGGGTTGCGGATTGCGTTGATCTGCCGGTTTTTCTTCCGGTTCGTAATCCGGGGTAAAAGTGCTGCCGCCCGATTCCTGGGTTTGTTCCAGTTGCGTATCAGGCTGGCCCACCGGTTTGCCTTGGGACTGGCCTGCAGTGTCCTGGTACTGCTGGCCCTGACCCAATGCGTTATCCGGGTTTTCAGGGTCAATGGCGGGGTCGTTGCGGTCGACGGATTTCTGGCTTTGATCGGTCATCGTTGTGTCCTCTCATTCATAAGCTTGCAAGAATTCGAGGTCGATGGCGCGCGGTCGTTCGATCATTTTCGTGACCGACTGTCCGTTGTGAAAAAGGATCAGCTGTCGCGATGTGCACCGTTGACCGGCAAACGGCTGCCCAGGCGATAGCGCGATGAAGGATGGGTCAGGCGCACGAAGGTGACGATCTTGCCGTTGCTCCAGGTGCGCCGCATCAGGACCAGACACGGTTCCAGGTTGTCGATCTGCATGTAGCGGCTCTCATCGGCGCTTGGGTGACTGGCTTCGACGATGTGCTCCATCTCATCCGGGCGAATGGTCTGCAACAGATAGCGGGCCGGCTGCAACTGTTCGCCGAACTGCTGCTTGAGAAAATCCGGGACCAGTTCCGGGTTGACGTAGCGATCCTCCAGTTGCACCGGCACGCCTTCTTCGCAATGCACGCAAAGCAGATGGAACACCGAGCTGCCGGTGGTCAGCGACAGCGCGGCGGCAATCGACATCGACGCCGCTTCCCGGCCCAGATGCAGCACCTCACAACTGTAGCGATGGCCACGGGCAATGATCTCGTCGGCGATGTTGGTGATGCGCAGCAGGTTCGACTGCGGCTTGCTTTCGGCGACGAAGGTGCCGACCCCGGAGATTCGCAGCAAATGGCCTTCTTCGGTGAGTTCACGCAGCGCACGGTTGACCGTCATGCGCGACATGCCCAGCTCCTGCACCAGGCGATTTTCCGAAGGGATCAGGTCGCCTGGTTTCCATTCGCCACAGCTGAGCTTGCCCTGCACGTAATCCTTGGCGCGCCGGTACAAGGCTTGCGGGGTCGGAGGAGTGCTCATCAGGTGTTCACAAGGGTCATACGCTGCTGGCCTCCTTGTTGTCCTGCCAGAATGCATTGCGATCCAGATAGTTCTGCAGGAATTGCTGCAAGCGTGGCTGTTCGGCATTGTGGAATATTTCCTGCGGCGTGCCCCGTGCCACCACTTCGCCCTGATCGAGAAACACCACCGAGTCGGCAACCTGAGCGGCGAAGCCCATTTCATGGGTGACCACGACCATGGTCATACCTTCCTTGGCGAGGGTTTTCATGACTTGCAGCACTTCGCCCACCAGTTCCGGGTCCAGCGCCGAGGTCGGCTCATCAAACAGCATGATGTGCGGTTCCATGGCCAGAGCCCGGGCGATTGCCACGCGCTGTTGCTGGCCACCGGACAGCTGCGCCGGATAGGACGCCGCCTTGTGCGCCAGCCCGACTTTATCGAGCATCGCCATGCCACGTTGTCTGGCTTCGTCAGCGGACAGCTTGCGCACCCGACGCAGGGCCTCGCAGACATTGCCGATGGCCGTCATGTGCGGCCACAGGTTGAACTGCTGGAAGACCATGCCGACGTTGCGCCGCACCTGATTGATCTGCGCTTGCGGCGCGCGTTTGCGAGGCTTTCCGGGCGCGCCATTGCCTGGCATCCAGCCCAGCAGTTTGCCTTCGATGATGATTTCGCCTTCGTCGTACTCTTCAAGAAACGCCATGCTGCGCAGCAAGGTGCTCTTGCCGGACCCGGATGGACCGATCAGGCACACCACTTCCGAATGGCGGACCTGCAGGTCGATCCCCTTGAGCACGCGCAGGGGGCCGAAGCTTTTGCCGACCTTGTTCAAGGTCAGCATGGGTTCGCGGTCGCCGGCCAGTTGCTGGGAGGTTTTCATCAGTTCACCTGGTTGCAAAATTTGAACGCTGCTCATTGGGCTTGCCTGTTCATGAAGCGGCCGACCTTGTGCTCAAGGAACATACCGAGCCGGGAACAGGCTTCGACCAACAACAGATAGCCGATGCACAGCATCAGCAAGGTTTCGACAAAGGCGAAGGTTTCCGAGCCGATGCCGGTCAGCACCATGGTCAGTTCCGGAATGGTGATGATCGACAACACGGCGGTTTCCTTGCACAGAATCGTGACCATATTGACCAGCGCTGGAAGGATGATCACCAGCATCTGCGGCACCTGAATGCGCAGGATGCATTGCCAACGGGTGATGCCCAGGGTATCGGCGGCCTCAAGCTGGCCGCGTGGTACGGACTGAAAGCCGGTGCGGAAAATTTCCGCAAAGTACACGCTGCCATAGATGCCCAGCCCAAGGACGCCAGCCGGAATCGGCTCGAGACTCAAGCCGAAAGCCGGGCCGGCGTAATAGATCAGGAACAACTGGACCAGAAACGGCGTGCTGCGGATCAGCTCGATGAAGACCCGTAATGGCGCGCGTACCAGGCCATTGCCGAACAGCTGGGCGACGGCGATCAGCATGCCCAGACCGAGGCCGAGCACGACGCCGCCGGTCCAGGTGCCCAGGGTAATCATGAATCCCGAGCCGATCTCGTCCAGATGGTCGGTGATGATTCGCGGATCGAAGATCATCAGTACTGCTCCTTCAAACGCCGTTCAAGCAGGCCGCCGAAGAACGCCAGCGGAATGTTGATCAGGCAATAGAAGCCCGCCAGCATCAGGTAGTCCTGGACGAACAGGTAATCGCTGGCCGCCATGTTCTGCGCCGTGCGGGTCAAGTCCGCGAGGCCGACCACCGAGACCAGCGACGACGCCTTGATCAGCAAGATCATCTCGTTAATCAGGGCTGGCAGCGTCAGGCGCACGGCTTGCGGGACGCGAATCCGGATCAGCATTTGCCCGGCGCTCAACCCCAGCAAGCCGGCGGCTTCCAGCTGGCCTTCGGGGATGGCGAGAAAACCGCCGCGCATGATTTCCGCAATGTACGCGCCTGCCGCCAGCGACAAGCCGATCACCGCCGCCACGGTCGGCGATACATTGGGCAGGCCGATGCGCGGCAGGAAGTAATAAATGAACAACAGTTGCACCAGCAGCGGAATGCCACGGAACACGAAAATATAGCCGCCACCCAGACGCCTGAGCAGCGGCACGGGGGACAAGCGCAGGCTGCCCACCAGAATGCCGATCACAAAACCGATGCACAGCGCCGCGACGGTAACTTCAAGGGTCACCAGCAGCGCTTCGAGCATCAACGGCAGGTTTTGCGCGAGCAAGGGCCAGTCGAACATCGTGTCTCCAGAATTCGTGCACAAAGGGGCGAGCCATTGTTGGCGCGAGGCTTGCTGTAGGACCGGCTTTAGCCGGGAGGGCGATTGGCGCTCTCGCGACTAAAGTCGCTCCTACGGTCGCTCCTCCGACCTCTTCGCGGGCAAGTCGGAACGCCGCCCGCTCGCTCCAACAGGGAGGTTTACCAGGTCGGCGTGAAATCAGCTTTCGGCACGTCCATTTCGGCGTCCAGCCATTTCTTTTGCAGGGCGGCGAGGCGGCCGTCGGCGTGCATTTTCAGCATGGCGGCGTCGAGGGCGGCGATCAGGCTGTCGGCATCGGCGTCCTTGCGGCCCAGATAGGCAAAGTAGGATTTTTTGCCGAACGGCGGCTCAATCACCTTGTACTTGTCCTTTTGTTTAGCTGCGACGTAAGAGATGTTCGGCAGCGAGTTGGCCACTGCAACAATACGTTTGGCCGCGAGGTCAGCGTAAGCCTGGTTGTTGTCCACGTATTCGCGGATGGTGACTTTTTCCGGTAGGGTCTCGGCAAACTTCTTCAGCTCTTCCAGTTGCGCCGAGCCTTTGCCAGCGCCGACGGTCTTGCCGGAAATGTCTTCGGGTTTGTTGATGCTCTTGTCATTGGCTCCGACCATCAGCGCAACGGTGGCTTCGGCGACCGGCAAAACAAAGTGGTAACGCTCCTGACGTGCCTTGGTCTCGATGATCGGACCGGCAACCATGTCGAATTTCTTCGCCTCAAGCCCCGGCAACACGCTCGGCCACGGCAGATCGATGAACTTGACCTTCACACCCAATTCCTTGCCCAGCTGCTCGAACAATTCGGAGTTCAAGCCTTGCTGCTTGCCGTTTTCGGTGAAATCGAACGGCGCGAACTGCAACTCGGTACCCACGACCAACTCGCCGGCTTTCTTAACATCGGCCAACTGATCGGCGTGAGCCATCAGCGGCATTGCGGCCAGGGCCACGGCGAGGCTCAAGCTTTTGCACGTTTTACTGAACAGGGAATCCAGTTGCATTGGGTAACTCCTTCGTCTCAGTCAGGTTCGGTGTGAAATCTGTAACTATCGCTGCAGTTAGCGTGCCATACCGGTATATACAACCCGGTTGCCCGGCTCAGCCGAGGATTTTCCCCGGATTGAGAATGCCGTGCGGGTCGAGGCAATCCTTGAGCTGGCGCATGGTTGCCAAGGCTTCAGGACTGACCGAATGGTGCAGGAACTCACGCTTGAGCAGGCCGATGCCATGCTCGGCCGAGACCGCGCCGCCCATTTCACCCACGGCGGTATAGACCAAGTCTTCGATTTCCAGAATCGGCGCAGGCTGCGGCAGGGAGTTGCAATCCACGGTCAGGTGCAGGTTGCTGTCACCGATGTGGCCGAAATACACGCTGTGGTTACCCGGCCATTGTTGCTCCAGGCGCTGGCGACACATCTGTGCGAAGTCGCCAATCTGGCCGATCGGCAGGCTGATATCGAAATTCAGTGGTGCCAGACGCACGGGAAACTCGCCGGTGGCTTCGCGAATCTTCCACAAGGCGCGGGCCTGGGTATGGGAACTGGCCATGATCGCATCCACCACTTCGCCCGCTTCCAGCGCCGCTTCGAGGGTCTGTTCCAGTACTTCGCGCGAAGCCACCGATTCCAGCAGCACGTACAGCGGATGGTGGTCGGGCATCGGCGATACCGGGTTTTCCAGCCAGGAAACGCCCATGCGGAAGAAGTCCTGCCACATCAGTTCATAGGCTTGCGGCGTACCGGCGTCGCGTTGCAGGCGTCGCAACAGGTTCACCGCGCTTGTGTAATCGGGCAGGGCGCACAGCAACGTGATGGTTTCGCCCGGTTGCGGCGCGAGTTTCAACACCGCGCGGGTGATGATCCCGAGCGTGCCTTCACTGCCGATAAAGCACTGTTTCAGGTCATAACCGCAGTTGTTCTTGATCATCTTGTTCATCAGGTTGAGGACTCGTCCGTCGGCCAGCACCACTTCCAGGCCCAGCACCAGTTCGCGGGTCATGCCGTAGCGGATGACGGCGTTGCCTCCGGCGTTGGTGGCGATGTTGCCGCCGATCTGGCACGAGCCCCGCGCACCAAGATCGAGCGGGAACAGAAAGCCTGCGTCGTGCACGGCCTGCTGGATTTCCTGCAAGGTGGTGCCCGCCAACACACTGATTGTCGCTGAAGCGGCGTCGATTTCTTCGATACCGCGCAGGCGTTCCAGGGACAAGGCGACGTCACAGGTGCGCGGAATGGCGCCCCCGGCCAAGCCGGTCATGCCGCCTTGCGGCACCACCGATTGTTGTGCGGCGTTGCAGATGCGCAGCGCGGTAGACACTTCTTCAGTGTTGCGCGGCAACAGCAATGCCGCCGGGCAGGCGGGCGCGTGGCCGGTCCAGTCGCTGTAATGCCGCGCGTTGATGGCGTCGCCGGTCAGCACTTGCGCTTCACCCAAGGCTTCACGCAGTTGATCCAGGGTCTGTTGCAGATTCGTCATCGGTCAACTCACCGTGCAGGAAGGGGAAAACCCGGCGCGCAGTGCGGCCAGATCGGGTTGGCCCAGCAGAAACAGCGCCAGGCGCAGCTCCTCGGCGAGCAGGTCAAGCGCATGACCGGCGCCCGCCTGGCCGCCCACCGCGACGCCATACAAAGTGGCCCGGCCTAGCAGCACCGCGTCGGCACCCAGGGCGCAGGCTTTGAGAATGTCGGTGCCGCGCCGGATGCCACTGTCCAGCAGCAGCGTCAACTTGCCTTTGGCCACTGCAGCGATAGCGGGCAGGCAGTCAATGCTGGCCGGCACGCCATCCAGTTGCCGTCCGCCATGATTAGTTACAACGATGCCATCCAGACCCAGCGCCACGGCCTTTTCCGCATCGCCGGGGTGCATTACGCCTTTGAGCAGCAGGCGTTGCGGCCAGCGATCACGCAGGCGCGCCAGGTATTCCCAATCCAGGCTCATGTCCATTTGCGCGCCCATGAAATGCGCGCCGCCGCTGGCGTTGCGCTGCTCCGGCGGCAGATAACGTTCGATATTCGCCAGACTCGGCATGCCTTGCGGCCAAAGCGCCTGATGCAACCAGCGCGGGTGACGCAGTACGTCGAACTTGTTGCGCAGGCTCAGCTGCCGGGGGCGGGCGAAATTACGCCGGTCCCACTCGCGATTGCCCAGCAATACTGCATCGCTGGTCAGCAGCAGTGTCTGGCAACCGACCGCGCTGGCCCGCTGGAGCATGTCTTGCTGGATAAGCGGATCTTTCAGGCAATACAACTGCAGCCAGAAATTGGCGTCAGGCACGGCGGCAACCACTTGTTCCATGGAACTGGTGGAGACCGTGCTCAAGGTGAACGGCAGGCCGCGCTCAGTAGCAGCGCGGGCCAGATGAATGTCGGCATCGCGATGCAGCATGCCGTTGTAGCCGGTTGGACCGATGGCGATGGGCAGCGGCAGTTCACGGCCGAAGATCGAGCGCCGGGTATTGATGTCGCCGCACGGCACCAGGGTCTTGGGCAACAAGGCTATGTCGGCGAATGCCTGGCGGTTGCGCTTGAGGGTGAGTTCTTCTTCCGCTCCGCCCTCCAGGTATTCCCAGGCGAAGTGCGGCAAACGGCGTCGGGCCATGGCGGCCAGTTCGGCAATACTCTTGGCGCGACGGAAATCGGAGCCTGTGTGATAGCGGCGCATGCAAATCCTTGAACAGTAAAAAGGGACCTGGACAGGAAATGCGCGGCTGGCAGACTAAATGCCCGCCGACCGCTTGACCTATCAACCGTACAGGCGTTGGAACGGCAACCAGCGCGTGAATGCACCATTCTCGACCCAGGCACGCGCAGCGGCGATGTCCGGGGCGAAGTAGCGATCTTCATCGTAATGAGCAACTTCACTGCGGATCATGGCCAGCACTTCGCTGAGCTTTTCCGAGGTGTGCAGCGGCGCATGCAGATCGACACCTTGCGCCGCGCCGAGCAACTCGATGCCCACCACCGCGCTGCTGTTCCCGGCCATATCCAGCAAACGGCGTGCCGCAAAGGTCGCCATGGACACATGGTCTTCCTGGTTGGCGGAGGTCGGCAGGCTGTCCACCGAGGCCGGGTGCGCCAGGGTCTTGTTCTCCGAGGCCAGTGCCGCAGCGGTTACCTGAGCGATCATGAAACCGGAGTTCAAGCCGCCTTCCTTGACTAGAAACGCCGGCAGGCCGGACAGGGCAGGGTCCACCAACTGGGCGATGCGGCGCTCGGACAGGGCACCGATTTCGGAAATTGCCAGAGCCAGCACGTCGGATGCCATGGCCACCGGTTCAGCATGGAAGTTACCGCCAGACAACACATCGCCATCGGCGCTGAATACCAGCGGGTTGTCCGACACGGCGTTGGCTTCGCGCAGGAACACGCTGGCAGCGAAGCGCATGTGATCCAGGCACGCGCCCATGACTTGTGGCTGACAACGCAGGGAATACGGGTCTTGCACGCGGCCGCAATCGATGTGCGAGTCGCGGATTTCGCTTTTCGCCAGTAATTCGCGGTACAGCGCAGCGACGTCGATTTGCCCCGGTTGCCCACGAACGGCCTGGATACGCGCGTCGAAAGGAACGTCCGAGCCTTTGAGTGCCTCGACGCTGAGGCTGCCGGCAACCACGGCGGCGGTGAACAGTTTCTCGGTGGCGAACAGGCCGCGCAGTGCCAGCGCCGTCGACACCTGGGTGCCGTTGATCAACGCCAGGCCTTCTTTCGGACCGAGGACCATCGGTTCCAGTCCGGCCAGCGCCAGACCTTCCACAGCATCCATTTCACGGCCTTGATGACGCACGCGACCCACGCCGATCAGCACCGCAGACATGTGCGCAAGCGGTGCCAGATCGCCGGACGCGCCCACCGAACCCTGGGACGGAATGCACGGATAGACTTTGGCGGCGTACAGCGCGCTGATGGCCTGGATCACTTCCCAGCGAATCCCGGAAAACCCACGAGCCAGCGAGCCGACCTTGAGCGCCATGATCAACGCGACGCTGGCGTCATCCAGCAGCGGGCCGGTGCCGGTGCAGTGCGACAACAGCAGATTGCGTTGCAGTTTGGCCAGGGATTCGGTGGGGATTGATGTGCGGGCCAGCAGGCCGAAACCGGTGTTGATGCCATACACCGTGCGGTTGTTGGCGATAATCTCGTTCACCGTACGGGTGCTGGCATCGACCACTTCCCGTGCATCAGGGTCAAGTTCGAACGGCGCCTGCTGCTGATAGATCGCACGCAACTGATCGAGGTCGAATTGTCCGGGCTTGAGAAGAAGAGAAGCTGGCATGGCGTGTGTTCCTGCTTTGATTATTCGGGTGGATGCTGGCGAATTCGAGCTGATTTCGAATGACCATTTTAAGTCATATCATCCTGTATATACAGGTAAGGCAAAAGCCGGGCCAGTTCAACCTTGTCCCGGAATTCGCCGGTTGGGCGGCTGTGCCTGTTTCTGCATGCCTGGAACCTGTCACCGAAAGTTGCACCACTTGTGATCCTCGTGCCCAGTGTTGGGGCGCTTGGAAACGCTGCCTGATCCCGGCGACTGGTCATACAGCCAACAGCAAATCGAGGTGATAAGGAGGCTGGTTGAGTCATCGACCCAGTGCCTGGTCGACCGGCACAGGAAATGCTTGCACCTGTATATACCGCCTGCCGTTTCTTCAGGAGTCAGCATGACCGATACCAATCTGCCTTTGATCGACATGACCGGAGTTCACGAGGGCGATCCTGCCAGCATTCAGCGCGTCGGCGACGCGATTCGCAAGGCGTGCAGCGAGACTGGATTCTTTTACATCGTTAACCACGGTGTTCCCCAGGCAGTGATTGACCGCGCCATGGCTGCGGCGAAGACCTTTTTCGCTTATCCGGCCGAGGTCAAGCGCCAGGTCGCCGTCAATAAACGCCATCGCGGCTGGCACGCCTTGGGTGGCGCGTTGATGTACGAAGCGACCAAACCCGATCACAAGGAGTTTTTCAGCATCGGCCTGGAGCTGCCGGAAGACGATCCGTGTGTGCTGGCCGGTGAAGCCTTGCGCGGGCCGAATCAATGGCCGGAGTTCATGCCCGAGTTGCGAGGTGCGCTGGACGACTATTACGCACACATTGGTGTGGCGGGCGCGGATCTGCTCAAGGCGGTGGCGGCCGGGCTGGGTATCGATCAGGATTTTTTCGTCGGCAAATACAGCAAGCGGCTGCAGCGCACGCAGATGGTCTATTACCCACCGCACCCGCCCATGGCTGAAGCCGATCAATTCGGCGTCGCACCGCACACGGATTACGGCTGCATCACCTTGCTGTATCAGGACGACAGTGGTGGTTTGCAGGTGCGTGAGCTGGGTTCCAACAACTGGATCGACGCGACGCCAATCGCTGGCAGTCTGGTCGTCAACGTCGGTGATCTGCTGGCGCATTGGTCGAACAACCGATTCCGCTCGACCTTGCATCGGGTGATCAACAAATCCGGGCATGAACGCTATTCCATCGCGACCTTTTACGACCCGACCTACAGTGCGATGGTTGACCCTTGTGATCTGGGGATTGATCCGGCGAGCAGCCTGTATCCGCCGGTGGCAGCGGGGGATTACATCCTCAAGCGGATCGATGATTCGATGGCGTATCGGAAGAAGGGGTAGAAAGCCAGCAATCCGTAGGACCGGCTTTAGCCGGGAAGGCGCGCTCCCGGCTGAAGCCGGTCCTACGGATCGTGACGGACGGCATTAACGCTTTCAGATCACCTGAATGATCGCCTTGCACACCGTATCGATGTTGTTCTGGTTCAGCGCAGCCACGCAGATGCGGCCGGTGTCCAGGGCGTAGATGCCGAACTCGTTACGCAGACGGTGCACTTGTACGGTGGTCAGCCCGGAGTAGGAGAACATACCGCTCTGGCGACCGACGAAGCTGAAATCCTGACCCGCCGGATTGTTCGCCAGACGCTCGACCATCGACGCGCGCATGCCGCGAATCCGCAGGCGCATCTCGCCCAGTTCTTCTTCCCACATCGCGCGCAGTTCCGGGCTGTTGAGCACGGCGGCGACGATGATTGCGCCATGGGTCGGCGGGTTGGAATAGTTGGTGCGGATTACACGCTTGACCTGCGACAGCACGCGGGCCGTTTCTTCTTTGGATTCGGTAATGATCGACAGCGCGCCGACGCGTTCGCCGTACAGCGAGAAGGATTTGGAAAACGAGCTGGAAGCGAAGAAGGTCAGGCCCGACTCTGCGAACAGGCGCACGGCGATGGCGTCTTCGTCGATACCGTCGCCAAAGCCTTGATAGGCCATGTCGAGGAAAGGTACGTGGCCCTTGGCCTTGACCACTTCGAGGACTTTTTTCCAGTCTTCAAGGGTCAGGTCGACGCCGGTCGGGTTATGGCAGCAGGCGTGCAGCACGACGACGGAACCGGACGGCAGGTTCTCAAGGTCTTCGAGCATGCCGGAACGGTTCACGTCGTGGCTGGTCGCATCATAGTAACGATAGTTTTGTACCGGGAAACCGGCCGTCTCGAACAGGGCGCGATGGTTTTCCCAGCTTGGATCGCTGATGGCGACGACGGCATCGGGCAGCAGTTGCTTGAGGAAGTCGGCACCGATTTTCAGTGCACCGGTGCCGCCGACTGCCTGGGTCGTCAATACGCGACCGGACGCGATCAATGGCGAATCTGCGCCGAACAGCAGTTTTTGTACGGCCAGATCGTAGGCGGCGATGCCGTCAATCGGCAGGTAACCGCGGGGAGCGTGTTGAGCCACGCGAATCTTCTCGGCTTCGGCAACAGCGCGTAGAAGGGGAATGCGTCCTTCCTCGTTGCAATAGACGCCCACGCCAAGATTGACCTTGGTGGTGCGGGTATCGGCGTTGAATGCTTCGTTGAGGCCCAGGATTGGATCGCGTGGTGCCATTTCGACAGCGGAGAACAGGCTCATTTTTGCGGCGGCTCTGAGTGGGAAGTGAGGGAATGCCGCTCTAACCCGAATGCGCCAGAGCGGTGCACAAACGGGGAGCTAGTATAGAGGCCATCGCTGGCCGGGGCGACAGCTGCGACGGCGTTTTTTCAAGGTTTTTACGGTTATTTTTGCGCCGTCAGTCACATTGCGGCCGACATCCTTCGAAGCTATCGGCTGTTCGGCTTGAAAGGCGGCGATGGAGACTCCATTTGTAGTCCCATCACTTTATATTCTGTACGACTGATCCTTTCACGGAGCAGGCGTTGGCGGTTCTTTCGTTTTTGCGCGCACTCTGGCGAAAACGCACACAGAGGTACGTTATGTCCGAGTTTCAGCTCGTCACCCGTTTTGAGCCTGCTGGCGATCAGCCGGAAGCCATTCGCCTGATGGTCGAAGGGATCGAAGCCGGGCTGGCGCACCAGACATTGCTGGGTGTGACCGGTTCGGGCAAGACCTTCAGCATCGCCAACGTCATCGCCCAGGTGCAGCGCCCGACGCTGGTGCTGGCGCCGAACAAGACCCTGGCGGCGCAGCTGTACGGCGAGTTCAAGGCGTTTTTCCCCAACAACGCAGTCGAATATTTCGTCTCTTATTACGATTACTACCAGCCCGAAGCCTATGTACCGTCGTCGGACACGTTCATTGAGAAGGACGCCTCGATCAACGACCACATCGAGCAGATGCGGCTGTCGGCGACCAAGGCGTTACTGGAACGCAAGGACGCCATCATCGTCACCACGGTTTCCTGCATCTACGGCCTGGGCAGTCCGGAAACCTATCTACGCATGGTTCTGCACGTGGACCGTGGCGACAAGCTCGACCAGCGCGCGTTACTGCGGCGCCTGGCAGACTTGCAATACACCCGCAACGACATGGATTTCGCCCGTGCGACCTTCCGGGTGCGCGGCGATGTCATCGATATTTACCCGGCCGAATCGGATCTGGAAGCGATCCGCATCGAGCTGTTCGACGACGAGGTGGAAAGCCTGTCGGCGTTCGATCCACTGACCGGCGAGGTGATCCGCAAGCTGCCGCGTTTCACCTTCTACCCGAAAAGCCACTACGTAACGCCTCGGGAAACCCTGGTCGAAGCGATGGAAGGCATCAAGGTCGAGTTGCAGGAGCGCCTGGAATACCTGCGCAACAACAACAAGCTGGTGGAAGCCCAGCGTCTGGAGCAGCGCACCCGTTTCGATCTCGAGATGATCCTCGAGCTGGGTTACTGCAACGGCATCGAAAACTACTCGCGCTATCTGTCGGGTCGCCCATCCGGCGCGCCGCCGCCAACGCTTTACGATTATCTGCCGGCCGATGCCTTGCTGGTGATCGACGAATCCCACGTCAGTGTGCCGCAGGTTGGCGCGATGTATAAAGGCGACCGCTCGCGTAAGGAGACGCTGGTGGAATACGGTTTCCGGCTGCCGTCGGCACTGGATAACCGGCCGATGCGTTTCGACGAGTGGGAAGCGGTCAGCCCGCAGACCATTTTCGTCTCGGCAACGCCTGGCAATTACGAAGCCGAGCACGCCGGCCGGGTCATCGAGCAGCTGGTGCGCCCGACCGGTCTGGTCGACCCGCAAATCGAAATTCGTCCGGCGCTGACTCAGGTCGATGACTTGCTGTCCGAGATCGGTAAGCGTGTGGCGCTGGAAGAGCGGGTGCTGGTGACCACGCTGACCAAGCGCATGTCCGAGGATTTGACCGATTACCTGGCTGACCACGGGGTGCGGGTGCGTTACCTGCACTCGGACATCGACACGGTGGAGCGGGTCGAGATCATCCGGGATTTGCGTCTCGGCACCTTCGACGTTTTGGTGGGGATCAACCTGCTGCGTGAAGGTCTGGACATGCCGGAAGTTTCCCTGGTGGCGATTCTCGATGCCGACAAGGAAGGCTTCCTGCGTTCCGAGCGTTCGCTGATCCAGACCATTGGCCGTGCCGCACGTAACCTCAATGGCCGGGCGATCTTGTACGCCGACCGGATTACCGGCTCCATGGAGCGTGCCATCGGCGAAACCGATCGCCGTCGCGACAAGCAGATTGCCTATAACCTTGAGCATGGCATTACGCCCAAAGGCGTATTCAAGGACGTCGCCGACATCATGGAAGGTGCCACCGTGCCCGGTTCGCGCAGCAAGAAGCGCAAAGGCATGGCCAAGGCTGCCGAAGAGAATGCCAAGTACGAAAACGAGCTGCGCTCACCCAGCGAAATCACCAAGCGCATTCGCCAACTGGAAGAAAAGATGTACCAACTGGCCCGCGACCTGGAATTCGAGGCGGCAGCGCAGATGCGCGACGAGATCGGCAAATTGCGCGAGCGGCTGTTGGTGGTCTGAATACCCGTGAGCAAGCTTGCCTGCGAAGGCAGTATGTCTGGCTACGAAGATATTCTGGATGTACTGGCCACTTCGCGAGCAAGCTCGCTCCCACAAGGTTTGCGTGCCGCGCCACCCCCGCGCCTGTTAATATTCGCCGCTTGATTGACCTATTCGGGATTTCCCATGACCACCGTTCGTACCCGCATCGCGCCATCGCCTACCGGCGACCCTCACGTTGGCACGGCTTACATCGCGCTTTTCAACTACTGCTTCGCCAAACAGCACGGCGGCGAATTCATCCTGCGTATTGAAGATACCGATCAGCTGCGTTCGACCCGCGAGTCCGAACAGCAGATTTTCGATGCCTTGCGCTGGTTGGGTATCGAGTGGAGCGAAGGTCCGGACGTGGGCGGTCCCCATGGTCCGTATCGGCAGAGCGTGCGTGGCGAGATTTATCAGAAGTACGCCAGGCAGCTGGTTGAGCTGGGTCATGCCTTCCCGTGCTTCTGCACCGCGCAAGAGCTGGATCAGATGCGCGCCGAGCAAATGGCCAAGGGCGAAACCCCGCGTTACGACGGCCGTGCCTTGTTGCTTTCGCAAGAAGAAGTCGCCCGTCGTCTGGCGGCCGGTGAACCTCATGTGATCCGCATGAAGGTGCCAAGCGAAGGTGTCTGCGTGGTGCCGGACATGCTGCGCGGCGAAGTCGAGATCCCGTGGGATCGCATGGACATGCAAGTCTTGATGAAGACTGACGGCCTGCCGACGTACTTCCTGGCCAATGTCGTCGACGACCATTTGATGGGTATCACCCATGTATTGCGTGGCGAAGAATGGCTGCCATCGGCCCCCAAGCTGATTCTGCTCTACGAATATTTCGGTTGGGAAAAGCCGCAGTTGTGCTACATGCCGCTGCTGCGTAACCCGGACAAGAGCAAGCTGTCCAAGCGCAAGAATCCGACCTCGGTGACGTTCTACGAGCGCATGGGTTTCATGCCCGAGGCGATGCTCAACTACCTGGGGCGCATGGGCTGGTCGATGCCGGACGAGCGCGAGAAGTTCTCGTTGCAGGAAATGGTCGAGCATTTCGACCTGTCCCGGGTTTCCCTGGGCGGTCCGATCTTTGATATCGAAAAACTGTCGTGGCTCAACGGCCAATGGCTGCGCGAGCTGCCAGTTGAAGAATTCGCCAGTCGCGTACAGAACTGGGCGCTGAATCCGGCCTACATGATGAAAATCGCGCCCCATGTGCAGGGCAGGGTAGAGACCTTCAGCCAGATCGCGCCATTGGCCGGGTTCTTCTTTGCCGGCGGCGTCACGCCGGATGCCAAGCTGTTCGAGCACAAAAAGCTGTCCAGCGACCAGGTACGTCAGGTGATGCAGCTGATTCTCTGGAAACTGGAGTCCTTGCGTCAGTGGGAGAAGGATTCGATCACCGCCAGCATCCAGGCCGTGGTGGAGCATCTGGAACTCAAGCTGCGCGATGCCATGCCGCTGATGTTCGCGGCGATCACCGGTCAGGCCAACTCGGTGTCGGTCACCGATGCGATGGAAATCCTCGGTCCGGATCTGACGCGCTTCCGTCTGCGCCAGGCTATCGACCTGCTGGGCGGCGTTTCCAAGAAAGAAAACAAGGAATGGGAAAAGCTGTTCGGCGCCATCGCCTGAGCATCTCCCGACGCCTGGGGCCGTGTGTGAGTCCGACGCGGCCTTCCGTCCCCCGGTTTTCCGGGGGCTGACGGGTAAGTGATTGTAATGCCGACAGAAAACATTGAAATTTGTTGAAAATATATTTGACAGCTCCCCGCCTCACGCTTAACATGCGCCCCGTCCACAACGTGGGGCTTTAGCTCAGCTGGGAGAGCGCCTGCATGGCATGCAGGAGGTCAGCGGTTCGATCCCGCTAAGCTCCACCAATTTAGAGTTTCAAGGCGCAGCTTCACTGCCTTGAAGCGAGGTAGGATTACCGGTTCCAGCTCCGGTTATCTACTGAAGGTTTTGTCCCCTTCGTCTAGTGGCCTAGGACACCGCCCTTTCACGGCGGTAACAGGGGTTCGAGTCCCCTAGGGGACGCCATTTCAAACTGCATGACTGGAAGGTCATGTGAGCCGCGAGGCGATAAATCCGGGGCTTTAGCTCAGCTGGGAGAGCGCCTGCATGGCATGCAGGAGGTCAGCGGTTCGATCCCGCTAAGCTCCACCAATTTGTAAGGTTCAAGGTTCGGCCACACTGACCTCGAATCGATCAAGTCCGCTTGATCACACGCAGAAGGTTTTGTGTCCCCTTCGTCTAGTGGCCTAGGACACCGCCCTTTCACGGCGGTAACAGGGGTTCGAGTCCCCTAGGGGACGCCACGATTTCTCGCTCTGCGAGACCAAGGGTCATTCGATTATTGAATGGCCCTTTTGTTTTTGTGCCGCTTTTTCCCCTCGTCTTGTTACTCCTTCCTTGTAGCGAAGTTTCAGCCGTTTGACCGGCGATTCATCATTGCGCTTGCTCTTCAGGATTATGGGAATAATATTACCTCCGTAATCCTGGAGATCGATATGAGCGATAAAAAAACCAAGACCCGTGAGCGCATCCTTGATGCAGCCAGTGCGGCCCTTATCAGTCGTGGTCCCGGCCAGCCCAGCGTCAACGAGATTATGGGCGCGGCGGGCCTGACGGTCGGCGGCTTCTACGCGCATTTCGATAGCAAGGAAGCGCTGATGCTCGAAGCATTTCGTCATCTTCTCAAGCAGCGCCAATCCGCAGTGGCGCAGATCGACGATCAATTGCCGGGGCATGAGCGCCGAGCACTGCTCGCAGCGTTTTACCTGTCCCGCAAGCATCGGGATGGTAGCGACAAGGCCTGCCCGTTGCCATCAACCGTGGGTGAGATGTCACATCTGCCTGAGAGTTTTCAGGAGGTGCTGGCTGAACACCTGGAAATGATGGTGGCGCAACTGTCTTCCAGTCCTGAAGACGCCGACAAAGTCCTGGCAGATGTAGCGCTGATGGTTGGCGGTCTGACGTTGGCGCGTGCACTGGGCGATGGCGAACTGTCGGATCGGGTGTTGCGCGCGGCCAAGTCGGCTGTGATCTGATGGCCTGACGTGACACTTCCCGGACTTTGGTTACACTGGCTGGCTTATGTACGTCATCGACAGCAGCCTGAAGGGAGTGAGCATGGTCTGGGATAGGGCGACACCGTTTGTCATCGACCTTAATGTGGCGGCAGATGATATTGATGGTTTGGGTCATGCCAATAATGCGGTCTATGTCACCTGGCTAGAGCGCTGCGCCTGGCGCCACTCGCAGCAGTTGGGGCTGGACCTCACTGAATACCGGCGACTGGACCGCGCCATGGCCGTGGTCCGCCATGAAATCGACTATCTGGCCAGCGCCTATGAAGACGACGAGCTGCAATTGGCGACCTGGATCATCGATTGGGATCGTCGCCTGAAAATGACCCGATGCTTTCAGCTACGCCGTCCCAGCGACGGCCAAACCTTGCTGCGCGCCCAGACCACTTTTGTCTGCATCGAGCTGTCCAGCGGCAAGCCCAAGCGCATGCCAGCGGAGTTCATCGAGGGCTACGGTCCGGCGATGGTTTCCAATCCGGTCGTTGCGCCGTAAACTGCCGGACTTTTTCGAGTGTGACCCATGCAAATTGCTCTGGCGCCCATGGAGGGGTTGGTCGACGACATCCTGCGCGACGCTCTGACGAAAGTCGGCGGCATCGACTGGTGCGTGACTGAATTCATCCGGGTATCCGAGCGGTTGATGCCGGCCCACTACTTCTACAAATACGCCTCCGAGTTTCATAACGGCGCGAAGACCGAGGCCGGTACGCCGCTGCGTCTGCAATTACTGGGCTCTGATCCGGTCTGCCTGGCGGAAAACGCGGCCTTTGCCTGTGAACTCGGCGCGCCGGTGCTGGACCTCAACTTCGGTTGCCCGGCCAAGACCGTCAATCGCTCCCGAGGCGGCGCGGTCCTGCTCAAAGAGCCCGAATTACTCCACACCATCCTCGAACACGTGCGCCGAGGCGTGCCGAAACACATCCCGGTAACGGCCAAGATGCGGCTGGGCTTCGACAGCACCGATCTCGCGCTGGATTGCGCGCGGGCGCTGGCCGACGGTGGGGCGGAGCAAATCGTGGTGCATGCGCGCACCAAGGTCGATGGCTACAAGCCGCCTGCGCATTGGGAATGGATCGCGCGCATTCAGGAGGTGGTCAAGGTTCCGGTGGTTGCCAACGGCGAAATCTGGACCGTGGACGATTGGCGCCGCTGCCAGGAAATCTGCGGCGCCAGGGACATCATGATCGGTCGCGGGTTGGTGGCGCGCCCGGATCTTGCCCGGCAAATCGCAGCCGCGCAGGCGGGCGAAGAAGTGATCCCCATGACCTGGGCCGAGCTGCAACCGATGCTGCGGGTGTTCTGGCAGCACTGCGTGAAGAAAATGACCCTGATCCAGGCGCCCGGCCGCCTCAAGCAATGGCTGGCGCTGCTGACCAAAAGCTACCCTGAAGCCACCACGTTATTCGACGCCCTGCGCCGGGAAACCGACTGCGAGCGCATCGGTTTGCTGCTCGGTGTTGGCGCCGACGAACGGCCATAAAAAATCTGAAAATAACCTTTTGAAAAGCGAATGGCCGACCCTGGCTTGGGGACTACGCGATGCCGGATTCGGGTCGCGGATTACTGGCCGAAGACAAATACCGCATCGTCATCGCGGAGGCCGGCTTCCAGGAGGAAGAACCTGACTTGCAGGTTGAGAAAGGTGTGCTGACCATTGCCAGCGGCGAGCGCGACACCGGTGCGCAGAACCAGGAAAAGGACAACGTGACTTATCTGCATCAAGGCATCGCAGAGCGTGCGTTCAAACTGTCCTTCCGTCTTGCCGACCACGTCGAGGTCCGCAATGCAGGGCTTGCCAACGGCCTGCTGACCATCGACCTGCTGCGGCAGACTCCTGAAGAAGCCAAGGCCAAACGCATCCCTATCAATGGGCAGCAGATTTTGGAAACCAACGGAAGTTGATTGGTTGATTGATATTGCAGTCGGGAAAGGCGCCTTCACACAGTCTGTTCGGGCGCCTTTTCTGTTTCAGGTTTACGAGCCTGAAACCTGCCCATCCAACAACCCCATAAACGCCCGCGCCGCATTGGACAGCGTGCGCTCGGTATGCAGGATGTACCCCAGATGCCGGGTGAGCTGGATGCCGGGCAGGGGAATGCGCGCCACTTGTTCATCGAGCATGGTGCGCGGCAGTACGCTCCAGGCCAGGCCGATGGAGACCATCATTTTGATCGTCTCCAGATAGTTGGTGCTCATGGCGATATCGGGTTTGAGGCCCTGGGCTTCGCAAAGGCCGCTGACGATATGGTGGGTAAAGGTGTTGTTGCCGGGGAATACCGCCGGGTAGCGAACGATGTTTTGCAGCGTCATCGGGCCGCTGTTGGCCAGCGGATGTTCCGGGGCCGCAACAAAGTCCAGCGGGTCTTCCCAGACCGGTACGGCCTTGATCAGGTGGTGCGGATCAGGTGCGAGGGTGATCACCGCCAGCTCGGCGCGTCCGTGGAGAATTTCTTCGTAGGCCACTTCCGAATCGAGAAACTGAATATCCAGCGCCACCAGTGGGTACAGGCGGGTGAATTCCCTTAATAGAGGAGGAAGCCGATGCAGGCCGATGTGGTGGCTGGTGGCTAGCGTCAGGCGTCCGGTCACTTCGCCGGTGAGATTGGTCAGTGCGCGGCGGGTGTCTTCCAGCACATCGATGATCTGATAAGCCCTTGGCAGCAAGGCTCTTCCCGCTTCCGTCAGGCTGACTTCGCGGCCCAGTCGATCAAACAAACGCACATTGAGCTGCTGCTCCAGACCGGCGATACGCTTGCTGATCGCGGGTTGGGTCAAGTGCAGGCGCTCGCCGGCACCCGAGAAGCTGCCGGTTTCAGCAATGGCAATAAACGCGTTCAGGTTGGCCAGATCCATTGTCAGATTCCAGTTGGTTATCCAAAGCATGAAAAATATGAATTTGAGTTATTTAAGCATATTCCATAGCATGTCCGCACAAGCTAAAGGGTCATCGAGTCGATTGCCCAAAGCATAGAAATACGCTGATGAGGATGTGCCAATGACCGGCAAAACGCTGTACGACAAGCTCTGGGAAGCCCACGAAGTCAAGCGACGGGACGATGGCTCGTCGCTGATTTATATCGATCGTCACATCATCCACGAAGTGACTTCGCCGCAAGCCTTCGAAGGTCTGCGTCTGGCCGGGCGCAAGCCATGGCGGATTGATGCCAACATCGCGACCCCGGACCACAACGTACCGACGACCCCTGAGCGCAAAGGCGGTATCGAAGCCATTGCCGATCAGGTTTCCCGCCTGCAGGTTCAGACCCTGGACGACAATTGCGATGAATATGGCATCACCGAATTCAAGATGAATGACGTGCGCCAGGGCATCGTTCACGTGATCGGTCCGGAGCAGGGCGCAACCTTGCCGGGCATGACCGTGGTCTGCGGCGACTCGCACACTTCCACCCACGGCGCATTTGGCGCATTGGCCCACGGCATCGGCACTTCCGAGGTTGAGCACGTGCTCGCCACTCAGTGTCTGGTCGCCAAGAAAATGAAAAACATGCTGGTGTCGGTCGAAGGCAAGCTGCCGTTCGGCGTGACGGCCAAAGACATCGTCCTGGCGGTGATCGGCAAGATCGGCACCGCTGGCGGCAATGGCCACGCCATTGAGTTTGCTGGCAGCGCGATCCGCGATCTGTCGGTGGAAGGGCGCATGACCATCTGCAACATGTCCATCGAAGCCGGTGCCCGTGTCGGCCTTGTGGCTACCGATGAAAAGACTGTTGCCTACGTCAAGGGTCGTCCTTTCGCACCTAAAGGCGAGCAATGGGACATGGCGGTTGAAGCCTGGAAAGATCTGGTTTCCGACGCCGATGCGCACTTCGACACCGTGGTGACTCTCGACGCGACCCAGATCAAACCGCAAGTCAGCTGGGGTACGTCTCCGGAAATGGTTCTTGCTGTCGATCAGAACGTCCCGGACCCGGCCAAGGAAACGGATCTGGTCAAGCGTGACTCCATCGAGCGTGCCTTGAAATACATGGGCCTCAAGGCCAATCAGGCGATCACCGATATCCAGCTGGATCGGGTATTTATCGGTTCCTGCACTAACTCGCGTATCGAAGACTTGCGCGCTGCGGCGGATATCGCCAAAGGCCGCAAAGTGGCTTCGACCATCAAGCAGGCGATCGTCGTGCCGGGTTCAGGTCTGGTCAAGGCACAAGCCGAGAAGGAAGGTCTGGACAAGATCTTCATCGAGGCAGGTTTCGAATGGCGTGAGCCGGGCTGCTCGATGTGCCTGGCGATGAACCCGGATCGCCTGGAAAGCGGCGAACACTGCGCTTCCACGTCGAACCGCAACTTCGAAGGCCGTCAAGGCGCCGGTGGCCGCACGCACCTGGTCAGCCCGGCGATGGCTGCCGCAGCCGCCGTGAATGGTCGTTTCGTCGACGTCCGTGATTTGATTCAGCACTAAGGAGCCCAGCATGAAAGCCTTTACACAGCACACCGGCCTTGTCGCTCCTCTGGATCGTGCCAACGTCGATACCGACCAGATCATCCCCAAGCAATTCTTGAAGTCGATCAAGCGCACGGGTTTCGGCCCGAACCTGTTCGATGAATGGCGTTACCTGGATGTCGGGCAACCGTATCAGGACAACTCCAAGCGTCCGCTGAACCCGGATTTCGTGCTCAATGACGCGCGCTATCAAGGCGCCAGCGTATTGCTGGCCCGGGAAAACTTCGGCTGCGGCTCCAGCCGCGAGCACGCGCCGTGGGCGCTGGAAGAATATGGTTTCTGCGCGATCATCGCGCCAAGCTTTGCTGACATCTTCTTCAACAACAGCTTCAAGAACGGCCTGTTGCCGATCATTCTCGACGAAGCCGATGTGGATGAGCTGTTCCAGCAGGTTGAGGCCACTCCTGGCTACCAGCTCAATGTTGATCTGGCCTCGCAGACTGTGACGCGCCCGGACGGCAAGGTCTTGAGCTTCGAGATCGACGCGTTCCGCAAGCACTGCCTGCTCGAAGGCCTGGACGACATCGGCCTGACGCTCAAGGACGGCGAGGCAATTGCCACCTTCGAGAGTAAGCATCGAGCCAGTCAGCCGTGGTTGTTTCGCGGCTGATAAAGCTACATAACCGCCTTCGCGGGCAAGCCTCGCTCCAACGGGGAATATCCAGTTTTTCTTGGGAAGCAGCCAATGACCAGCACCGCCCATACGCAAGTCGTACAACGTCAATTTGGTGAACAGGCCGCGGCCTATCTGAGCAGTGCCGTGCACGCTCAAGGCACTGAGTTCGCGCTGCTGCAGGCGCAAGTGGCGGGGCGCAGCGATGCGCGGGTGCTGGACCTGGGTTGCGGCGCTGGCCACGTGAGCTTTCATGTCGCCCCGGCGGTTGGCGAAGTGGTAGCGTATGACCTTTCGCAGCAAATGCTCGATGTGGTTGCCGCTGCCGCGCAGGATCGCGGGCTGGGCAATATCAGCACCGTGTGCGGCGCAGCAGAGCGTTTGCCCTTCGCGGACGGTGAGTTCGACTTCGTGTTCAGCCGCTATTCGGCGCATCACTGGAGCGATCTTGGCCTGGCCTTGCGCGAAGTGCGTCGCGTACTGAAACCGGGCGGCGTGGCAGCGTTCATTGATGTCATGTCGCCGGGCAGTCCGCTGCTGGACACGTATTTGCAGACCGTCGAAGTGCTGCGCGACACCAGTCACGTTCGGGATTACTCGGCGGGTGAATGGTTGCGTCAGGTCAGTGAAGCCGGCCTGTTCACTCGCAGTCACAGTCGTCAGCGGCTGCACCTGGAATACAGCTCCTGGGTTGAGCGCATGCGCACGCCGCAAGCCCTGCGCGTGGCGATTCGCGAGTTGCAGCAGGCCATGGGCGCCGAAGTGCGCGAGTATTTCGAGATTGCCGCCGACGGTTCATTCAGTACCGATGTACTGGTTTTGTGGGCCGAACGCTAGTTTTCATAGCGGCGCTGATGCACAGCGCCGCAATAAAAATTTGAGGATGTTATGAGCAAGCAGATTCTGATTCTCCCAGGTGATGGCATTGGTCCGGAAATCATGACCGAAGCGGTCAAGGTGCTGGAACTCGCCAACGAGAAGTATCAACTGGGCTTCGAGCTCAGCCATGACCTGATCGGCGGCGCAGCCATCGACAAACACGGCGTGCCGTTGGCCGACGAAACCCTGGATCGCGCCCGTGCTGCCGATGCCGTATTGCTTGGCGCCGTAGGCGGCCCGAAATGGGACACCATCGAGCGCGACATCCGTCCGGAACGCGGCCTGCTGAAGATTCGTGCGCAACTGGGCCTGTTCGGTAACCTGCGTCCGGCCATCCTTTATCCGCAACTGGCAGACGCGTCGAGCCTCAAGGCTGAAATCGTTGCCGGTCTGGATATCCTGATCGTTCGGGAATTGACTGGCGGGATCTACTTCGGCGCACCGCGCGGCACCCGCGTGCTGGACAACGGCGAGCGTCAGGCTTACGACACGCTGCCGTACAGCGAAAGCGAAATCCGTCGCATCGCCCGCGTCGGTTTCGACATGGCGCGGGTGCGCGGCAAGAAACTGTGCTCGGTGGACAAGGCCAACGTACTTGCCTCCAGCCAGCTGTGGCGTGAAGTGGTTGAGCAAGTGGCCAAGGATTACCCTGACGTCGAGCTGAGCCACATGTACGTCGACAATGCCGCCATGCAACTGGTGCGCGCGCCGAAGCAATTCGACGTGATCGTCACCGATAACCTGTTCGGCGACATTCTGTCCGACGAGGCCTCGATGCTCACCGGTTCCATCGGCATGCTGCCGTCCGCCTCGCTGGATGCCAACAACAAAGGCATGTACGAGCCGTGTCACGGTTCTGCACCGGATATCGCCGGACAAGGCATTGCCAACCCGTTGGCGACTATCCTGTCGGTCTCGATGATGCTGCGTTACAGCTTCAACCAGACCGTTGCCGCCGATGCCATCGAGAAGGCCGTGAGTCTGGTGCTGGATCAAGGCCTGCGCACGGGTGATATCTGGTCGGCAGGCAATGCCAAAGTCGGTACGCAGGAAATGGGCGATGCGGTAGTCGCCGCGCTGCGCAATCTGTAATATCTCGGGCCCGCTGCAACTTTCGACATCGAAAGCAGCGGTCCCACTTTTTGTAAGGGTGTAGTTGCGATGAAACGTGTAGGTCTGATCGGTTGGCGCGGCATGGTCGGTTCCGTGCTCATGCAGCGGATGCTGGAAGAGCAGGATTTCGATCTGATCGAGCCGGTATTCTTCACCACCTCCAACGTCGGTGGCCAAGGCCCTGCTGTGGGCAAGGACGTTGCGCCGCTCAAGGATGCCTACAGCATCGATGAGCTGAAAACCCTTGACGTGATTCTGACCTGCCAGGGCGGCGACTACACCAATGAGGTGTTCCCGAAACTGCGCGAGGCCGGTTGGCAGGGTTACTGGATCGACGCAGCGTCCAGCCTGCGCATGCAGGACGATGCAGTGATCGTGCTCGATCCGGTGAACCGCAAGGTCATTGATCAGCAGCTCGACGCGGGCACCAAGAATTACATCGGCGGCAACTGCACGGTCAGCCTGATGCTGATGGGCCTGGGCGGGCTGTTCGAAGCCGGTCTGGTGGAGTGGATGAACGCCATGACGTATCAGGCGGCTTCCGGTGCCGGCGCGCAGAACATGCGTGAGCTGATCAAGCAGATGGGCGCCACCCACGCGGCAGTCGCCGACGAGCTGGCGAACCCGTCCAGCGCGATTCTGGACATCGACCGCAAGGTCGCGGCCGCCATGCGCAGCGATGCTTTCCCGACGGAAAACTTCGGCGTGCCATTGGCTGGCAGCCTGATCCCGTGGATCGACAAGGAATTGCCGAACGGCCAGAGCCGTGAAGAATGGAAAGGCCAGGCCGAGACCAACAAGATTCTGGGTCGCTTCAAGAGCCCGATTCCGGTCGATGGCATCTGCGTGCGGATCGGTTCCATGCGTTGCCACAGCCAGGCGCTGACCATCAAGCTGAACAAAGACGTGCCAATCGCCGACATCGAAGGTTTGATCAGCCAGCACAACCCTTGGGTCAAGCTGGTGCCGAACCATCGCGAGGCCAGCATCCAGGAGCTCAGCCCGACTGCTGTCACCGGCACCATGAGCATTCCGGTGGGGCGTCTGCGCAAGCTGAACATGGGTTCGCAATACCTGGGCGCATTCACCGTTGGCGACCAGCTGTTGTGGGGCGCCGCGGAGCCGCTGCGTCGCATGCTGCGAATTCTGCTGGAGCGTTGATCCGCCAGAAGCCCAAAAAAATGCCCCTCGCGTGAGGGGCTTTTTTTTGCCGGCGAATCAGGACGCTGTTTCGCGGCTGATCGGCGTGGTTTCTGTTTCGGCTTTGATAGCGGGCTCGGCGTGCCCAGTCGCCTTGCGGCCCCAAAGCTTGCCCAGTTCGATGCCGGGCAATTCGATGTAGCGATAGGTCAGCACCGAAACCGCCAGCACCGAACCCAGCTCAATGACAACGAACAGGTTGTCGAACAGCGTGCTGCCAGTATTGACGTAACGCACCAGCTCGCCGGGTTCACGACCGACCATATCGATCAACAGCGTCTGACCGGTCAATTTGCCGAGCAGCATCACGCCCATTTGCAGCAACAGAATGACGATGGAATGGGTCATGTAAATCGAAAAGGACAGCATGCCCGCCCACTTAAATAGCCGGGTGCGCAGCAGCGTCGACAGCCCGCCGGATTCGAATGCAAACACCGCGATGACCGCGCAAAACAATAGGCTCAGGGAAATGTTCTGCGAGGGACTGCTGAACGTGACTGCGAGGTAAACCGTCAGCAGGCTCAGTACTTCCATGGCCGTGGCGACCGGCGCGCTGACCTGCAAGTCTTTGAAGCTGGCATAAAGCCGATACGTCAGCGCACCGGTAAAGAAGCAGCCCAGCCCGACCAGTGCGCCTTCGGGAAACAGCACGTTGTTGAAATGCAGCGCAACAAACGCGAGGACTGCAATGGCCGCGAAGACCTTGCGCGACACGCTTGGCAACACAGCGAACACCAGGGCGAAGATCAGGTACAGATAAAACTCGACGCTGATGCTCCACGACGGAAAGTTGAACGACATCTGATTGAATCCCGACCACCAGGATTGCAGCAACAGCAGGTTGGGCAGGATTTCCCCCGGCGCCTTTGCCCCGGTAAAGCTGCCTACGCCAAAACTGACCCCGCGCTGTTCCGCGACCATCTTCAGACATTCCAGGCCCAAGGCGATCAGCAGCATCGCCAGGTGCAAGGGATAAAGGCGACAGATCCGCGCAATCACGAAACGCTTGAGCTGCGCCGAGGATTGGAGCCGGTCGGCGTAGATGTGAAAGAGTACGAAGCCGCTGAGCACGAAGAAGAAGTTCACCAGGTAATTGGCGTGTTTGAAAAACGCCAGTTCGGTGAAGCTTTGCAGCGCGTGGGAGTGATGCAGCACTACCGCCAGGGCGCACAGCCCGCGAAAGCTGTCGAGCACGAGAAATCGCTTCATGGCACACAAGTCCTTGAGGGTGAGAGAGGGCGAACGGCAGTGAGTCAGCGGGTGCGAACGCGCCAGCCAAAAAGGGGCTTACAAGTGAGGAGCAAGGCTAAGGGCGCGAGCAGGTTACCACCCTCGACTGGGGCGTCGAGAAGCACGGGTAATGCTGAAATGGCCATCAGTATGCGGCAACTGCCAAATCGAACGCCATCGAAAATTGCTTCGATTTAATCCCTAAATATGGGATGTGAAATTACATATTGAGATTTACTCCTTGATCAGCTTATAGTCGCTGCGCACTCACTGCTCAAAAAATAATAGGTGAAGCGATGCAGGCGCAATTGATCGCGCTCGATTGGGGGACAACCTCACTTCGTGCTTATCGACTCGGCGAACACGGTCGGGTTCTGGAACAACGCTCCTTGAGCGCGGGCATCATGCAACTGCCCAACACACCGCGGCTGATTGCTGGCGTGATGTGCAACGATGGTTTTGAACTGGCGCTGGATGAAGCCTGTGGTGACTGGCTCGACGCTCAGCCCGATCTGCCGGTGATCGCCTGCGGCATGGTCGGCAGCGCGCAAGGTTGGCGCGAGGCGGCATATCGCGAGACACCCGCCAGCGTCGCCGGTCTCAGCTCGGCGCTGCAAACGGTGCGCAGCCTGCGTGGCGTGGAGATTCACATCATCCCCGGCGTCTTGCAGCGCTCAGCGTTGCCCAATGTCATGCGTGGCGAAGAAACCCAGGTCCTCGGCGTCCTCGCGGCGCTGCCCGAGGCGGAAACCCGCAAGCCCTTGCTGATCGGCTTGCCCGGCAGCCATTCGAAATGGGTGCAGGCGGCTGGCGGCTGCATTGTCCACTTCGACACCTTCATGACCGGCGAAGTCTTCGCCGCGTTGAGCGCCCACACCATCCTCGGCCGCACCATGCAGCGCAGCTATGCCTTCGACGAGGCCGCGTTCGATCGTGGCGTATCCGTTGCGCTGTCCGCTGACGGCGCAGCCGGGCCGCTGTCGACCATCTTCAGTTGCCGCACGCTTGGCCTGACCGGCCAGCTGTCCCCGGCGGCGCAGGCTGATTATCTGTCTGGATTGCTGATCGGGCATGAGCTGGCGACCCTGGCCAGCTTGCAGCGCAATCTTCATGAGGTGCTTCCCGCCGTGATCCTGATTGGCGGCGAGCAACTGTGCCTGCGTTATGGCCGCGCCTTGACGGCCTGCGGATTTCTTCACGTGACGGTGGCCGAACAAGCCACCGAGCGCGGTTTATGGCAAGTGGCGGTCAAGGCCGGCTTGCTCGCATCCACTCAAGCAGAGGTTTGAAATGCTCAAGCAAGCGCTGGTCCAGAACGGTCTGATCGCTATCCTTCGTGGTTTGCGTCCCGAAGAGGCGCCCGCCATTGGCGATGTGTTGTATCAGGCTGGTTTGCGCGTCATCGAAGTACCGCTCAATTCCCCGCAGCCCTACGACAGCATTCGCCTGTTGCGCCAAAGCCTGCCCGCCGATTGCCTGATTGGCGCGGGCACGGTGTTGACGCCGGAACAAGTCGAGCTGGTGAAAGAGGCGGGCGGTCAGGTGATCGTCATGCCGCACAGCGATGCCAAGGTCCTGCGTGCCGCCAAGGCTGCCGGGCTGTTTCTGTCGCCGGGCGTGGCTACGCCGACCGAAGCCTTTGCTGCGCTGGCCGAAGGCGCTGACGTGCTCAAGCTGTTCCCGGCCGAGCAAATGAGCCCGGCGGTGGTCAAGGCCTGGCTCGCGGTTTTACCGGCCGGCACGGTGCTGATCCCGGTAGGCGGCATCAGCCCTGACAACATGAAAGTCTTCCTCGATGCCGGCGTGAAAGGCTTCGGCCTGGGTTCGGGGCTGTTCAAGCCCGGCATAAGTGCGGAAGACGTCGCCGAGCGGGCCAAAGCTTATGTCGCGGCCTGGAAGCAACTGACTGCCGCCGCTAATTGAACTGATCGACCGTTGAACTGATCGGCGCACTAGACGCCCACGTCAAACAAGAGAAATCGCACCCATGAAAATCACCAAACTCACGACTTTTATCGTTCCGCCTCGCTGGTGTTTCCTGAAAATCGAAACCGACCAGGGCATCACCGGCTGGGGCGAGCCCGTGGTTGAAGGCCGCGCGCATACCGTAGCGGCGGCTGTCGAGGAGCTTTCCGATTATTTGATCGGCAAGGATCCGCGCAATATCGAAGACATCTGGACTGTGTTGTATCGCGGCGGTTTCTATCGAGGCGGCGCGATACACATGAGCGCCCTGGCCGGCATCGATCAGGCGCTGTGGGACATCAAGGGCAAGCATCTGGGTGTTTCGGTCAGCGATCTGCTGGGCGGTCAGGTGCGGGACAAAATCCGCGTCTATTCGTGGATCGGTGGTGATCGACCTGCCGACACCGCCCGCGCCGCGAAAGAAGCGGTGGCGCGTGGTTTCACGGCGGTCAAGATGAACGGCACTGAAGAGCTGCAATTCCTCGACACCTTCGACAAGGTTGACCTGGCGCTGGCCAACGTTGCTGCGGTGCGCGATGCGGTCGGGCCGAACGTCGGCATCGGTGTGGACTTCCATGGCCGGGTGCACAAGCCCATGGCCAAGGTGCTGATGAAAGAGCTGGACCCGTACAAGCTGATGTTCATTGAAGAGCCGGTGCTCAGCGAAAACTACGAGGCCCTCAAGGAACTGGCGCCGCTGACCAGTACGCCGATTGCCCTGGGCGAGCGACTGTTCTCGCGCTGGGACTTCAAGCGCGTGTTGAGCGAAGGCTATGTCGACATCATCCAGCCGGATGCGTCTCATGCCGGCGGCATCACCGAAACCCGCAAGATCGCCAACATGGCCGAAGCCTACGATGTGGCTCTGGCGCTGCATTGTCCGCTGGGCCCGATTGCCCTGGCGGCGTGCCTGCAACTGGATGCGGTCTGCTACAACGCGTTCATTCAGGAACAGAGCCTGGGCATTCACTACAACGAGAGCAACGACCTGCTGGATTACATCAAGAATCCCGAGGTGTTCGACTACGACAAAGGCATGGTGAAGATCCCCAACGGCCCGGGCCTGGGTATCGAGATCAACGAGGAATACGTCAAGGAACGCGCCGCCATCGGCCACCGCTGGCGCAACCCGATCTGGCGCCATGCCGATGGCAGTTTTGCGGAGTGGTAGGAACCTGACCTGCTTAACGTAGCGAACGTGTGTGGGAGCGAGCTTGCTCGCGAAGACAGTATTTCAGAGGCCCGAAAAGTGCCGGATGTACTGACCAATTCGCGAGCAAGCTCGCTCCCACACATCCTCGCTCCAACAGAATTCTTCCCAGACCTCAATAAACATAAAAAGAGGCACTTCCATGCAAACCCGAATCCTTGAGGGCGCGGCGTCGTTAGTGACGCCGACCCGCAAACGCTACTTCATCATGGTGCTGCTGTTCATTACCGTGGTGATCAACTATCTGGACCGCAGCAACCTGTCGATTGCCGCGCCGGCACTGACCAGCGAGCTGGGTATTGATCCGATTCACGTCGGGCTGATCTTCTCGGCGTTCGGCTGGACTTACGCCGCCATGCAACTGCCCGGAGGCTGGCTGGTCGACCGGGTTCCGCCGCGCATCCTCTACACCGTGGCGCTGCTGCTCTGGTCCATTGCCACCATCATGCTGGGCTTCGCTGCCAGCTTCATCGCGCTGTTCGTGCTGCGCATGGCGGTCGGTGCGCTGGAAGCGCCGGCTTATCCAATCAACAGCCGCGTGGTCACCACCTGGTTTCCCGAGCGCGAGCGCGCCACGGCGATTGGCTTTTATACGTCCGGGCAGTTTGTCGGCCTGGCGTTCCTGACGCCGGTACTGGCCTGGCTGCAGGCGACTTACGGCTGGCACATGGTTTTCGTCAGTACCGGTGCGATCGGCGTGATCTGGGCGGCGATCTGGTACATGGTCTATCGCGAGCCACGTGACTTCAAAGGCGTCAACGAAGCGGAAATCCAGCTGATTCGCGAAGGTGGCGGACTGGTGGATATCCAGGCCGATACCGAGAAAAACAAGCGCGGCTTCAGCTGGCTGGACTTGGGCGTCGTGCTCACCAAGCGCAAGTTGTGGGGTATATATCTGGGGCAATTCTGCCTCAACTCGACGCTGTGGTTCTTCCTCACCTGGTTCCCGACTTATCTGGTGAAATACCGCGGCATGGATTTCATCAAGTCCGGGCTTCTGGCCTCGCTGCCGTTTCTCGCTGCGTTCGTCGGTGTGCTGTGTTCCGGCTTTTTTTCCGACTGGTTGATTCGCCGTGGTCACACCGTCGGCTTTGCGCGCAAGCTGCCGATCATTGCCGGGTTGTTGATTTCCACGTCGATCATCGGCGCCAACTTCGTTGATTCCACGCCGCTGGTGATTGCATTCCTGGCATTGGCGTTCTTCGGCAACGGGCTGGCCTCGATCACCTGGTCGCTGGTGTCGACCCTGGCTCCGGCACGTTTGTTGGGGTTGACCGGCGGCACCTTCAACTTCATCGGCAACCTGTCGGCAATCGCCACACCGATCGTGATCGGCTTCCTGGTTTCCGGGGATTCCTTCGCGCCGGCCATCACCTATATCTCGGTGCTGGCACTGATCGGGGCGCTGTCCTACATCCTGTTGGTGGGCAAGGTTGAGCGGATCGAAATTTGATCACTGGCATGCACAACAGCTGGCGACGATAATGCCGCCAGCTTCCTGATCTTATAAGGCCTGATATGCAGCCAGTTTCCGACCCTCCTGCAACCAGCAGCGCCACCAAGGATTCGGCGCCCACCGGCACGCAAACCCTGCTGCGCGGGCTGGGCGTCATCCAGGCGGTTGCCGGCGGCGCCCGTGACCTCAAGGAAATCGCCCGGCAGATCGGCACCACGCGCAGCACGACCCATCGCCTGGCGAGTTGCCTGGTGGAGGAGCGTTATCTGCGGGTGCTGCCACAAGTGGGTTATCTGCTCGGCCCCAAGCTCATCGAACTGGGTTTTCAGGCGCGCGAAGAAGTGCCGCTGGCCATGCTGGCGCGACCCTATCTGGATGAGCTTTCCGAATTGACCGGCGACACCGTGCATTTGGCGGTTCGCGATGACGACGAAGTCTTGTACCTGCACAAGAATCCGGGACGCAATGGTCCGGAAATGCGCTCGCGGGTCGGCCACCGCATGCCGTTGTTCCGCACCGGCATCGGCAAGGCGTTATTGCTCGACAGTACCGAATCCGAATGGCAACGCCTGTATGACGTCAGCCTGCCAGTGGGTGGCAAGAATCCACTGTGGCCAGCGCATCAGGAACAGTCGTGGGAGGAGTTGCGTCAGCGCATGCGCGAGTACGTGCAAGGCGGTTATGCCTTCGACCTGGAAGACAACGAGCCGTCGATCCGCTGTGTGGCGGCGCCGATTCGCGATGCCAGCAAGCAGATCATTGCCGGCATCAGTATCGCCAGCACCGTGCCTTACATGCCGCTGGAGAAAATGGCCGATCTGGTTCCGCTGATCAAGCAGACTGCCGCGCGGCTGTCTGCTGAGCTTGGGGGGTAGTGCTGTAGGAGATCCCCCGTCGTCCAGACGCCGCGCTGTCGCGCAGCAAACGGGGGATGCGTCTAGCGTTGAAGGTGCGCGCGGGGCAGAGACCGTAGCCCGCACTGGTGTGACAGCACCCGAGTAGGAGAGTGGTCCGCACGGTATCGGCGTGGAGTCATTGTCGGCACAGCTTGCTGTGACCACGTATGAGAGAGTGAATCTTTTCGCCACCGTGTACCCCGCGCGCCCCTTAATCCTGCGAGGAATTCTCATGGCGCGCAAGAACCAGCAGAAACGTTTACGAATTGTTCACGATGACTGTGCGGGCATCGATATTGGCAGTCGTGAGCATTGGGTTGGCGTCGACCCTGATCGATGCGATAACCCGGTGCGCAGTTTTTCCACCTTTACCGACGACTTGCTCGGTTTGGCCGACTGGCTCGAATCGCTAAGTATCAGCGTGGTCGCGATGGAGGCGACCGGGGTTTACTGGATTCCCCTGTTCGAAATTCTGGATGCCCGCGGATTCGACGTCTATCTGGTCAACTCCCGGGCCACACGCCAGATATCGGGCCGTAAATCTGACGTGCTGGATTGCCAGTGGATTTGGCAGCTCATGAGCTATGGCCTTCTGCGGGGGGCCTTCCGACCTTCGGACGCCATCTGCTCCATGCGTTCGATAGTGCGCCAGCGCGCCAATAAAGTTCGCGATCAGGCTCAAACGCTCAACCGTATGCAGAAGGCGTTGAGCCAGATGAATATCCAGCTCGCCAATGTGATCAGCAATATCGCGGGTGTGACGGGAATGAAAATCCTGCGCGCCATTATCGAGGGTGAGCGTAATCCACAAAAGCTGGCCGCTTTTCGAGATCGGCGCATCAAGGCTGATCACGAAACCATTGAGCGCAGTTTACGAGGCAACTGGCGCCTGGAACACCTGCATGCCCTGGCTCAGGAAGTGGCTTGCTACGACTTTCTTGAAGGGCAGATCGCTGAGTGCGACCAAGCGATCAGACAGGTGCTTGAACAATTGCCGACACTCAACGACAAGCCTCAGCCCTCGACCAAGGCGCTGCGCAGTCCGCATCGTTCTTCATCGGAGCAAGCCGGTTTGCATCAGGCTCTCTGGAAAATCATGGGAGTTGATCTGACGGCTATTCCGACCCTCGGCGTAGATACGGCCTTGGTGCTCGCCAGTGAGATCGGCCCTGACTTGTCACGTTTTCCGACATCGGGACACTTTTGTTCCTGGCTGGGTCTTGCGCCCCCGACCCGAATATCAGGCGGTAGACAGCTGCCCGGCAGTGGTCCCAAAGTCCTGAATCGAGCAGCCCAGGCGTTGAAGCAAGCCGCCTCCAATGCGCGCAATGACAAAAGCTTCATCGGTGCCAGCCATCGTTCGCGTTTGGCAAGGATGGACACCAGCTGTGCGATCAAGGCAACCGCCCACCAACTTGCCCGCTTGATCTACGCAATGCTGACCAAAGGCCAGCCTTACGTTGAACAAGGAATGGAGGCTTACGAAGCCAAGACCCAAGACAGGCAGATGCGGGCCTTGCTGCGCAAGGCCCGCAAGTTGGGATTGGAACTGGTGAAAGCTGCGTGATTTTTCTTAGTCAAAACAGTGGGTTATTTTATGTTTGATGAGAGTGAACTTGTGTGGGAGCGAGCTTGCTCGCGAAGGCAGTATTTCAGGCCCCCGAAAAGTGCCGGATGTACTGACCACTTCGCGAGCAAGCTCGCTCCCACGAAGGCCGCTTAAGCCTTCAACGTCGCCATATCAATCACGAAACGATACTTCACGTCGCCTTTGACGACCCGCTCGAACGCCTCGTTGATGTTCTGGATATCGAGCATCTCGATGTCGCAGGTGATGTCATGTTCGGCACAGAAATCCAGCACTTCCTGGGTTTCCGCCATGCCACCAATCATCGAACCGGCCAGCACGCGACGCTTCATGACCAGATTCACTGCATGTACCGGTGGGTTAACCGGTTCGATCAGGCCCACGAGGATGTGCACGCCATCAAAGCGCAGGGTTTCCAGGTACGGGTTCAGATCGTGCTGTACCGGAATGGTGTCCAGCAGAAAGTCGAAGTGGCCGGCTGCTGCCTTCATCTGCGCGGCGTCTGTGGAAATGATCACATGATCAGCGCCTTGACGACGACCTTCCTCAGCCTTGCTCGCCGAGCGGGTGAACAAGGTCACTTCAGCGCCCATGGCCTTGGCAAACTTGATGCCCATGTGGCCCAGACCACCCATGCCCAACACGCCCACTTTATGCCCGGCCTTGACGCCGAAGTGCTTGAGTGGCGAATAGGTGGTGATGCCCGCGCACAGAATCGGCGCGGCGGCGGCCGGGTCCAGTTTCTCCGGGATGCTCACGACAAAACGGTCGCTGACCACGATGCTGTTGGAATAGCCGCCCATGGTCAGGGTGCCATCGATGCGGTCCTTGGAGGCGTAAGTCTGGGTCGGGCCTTCCAGGCAGTAATTCTCCAGATCGGCTTTACAGGCTTCGCAGGTGCGGCACGAATCGACCATGCAGCCAACGCCGACCAGCTGGCCGACTTTGAACTTGCTGACATCAGCGCCGACGGCAGTGACTTTGCCGACGATTTCATGGCCGGGCATCAGCGGGTAGGCAGCAAAACCCCATTCGTCGCGGGCCTGGTGAATGTCGGAGTGGCACACGCCGCAGAACAGAATTTCGATGGCGACGTCATCCGCCCGAGGGCTGCGACGTTCGAAATTCATGGGGGCGAGCGGGGCGGTGGCCGATTGGGCGGCATAGCCGATGGCTTTGATCATGGTTGAACCTCACAAAAATGGTGGCGGGTAAAGATGTGGGGCATTGTCCGGGCGTGCAGCCGTGCCGGCCATGGTCATTCCTGCGCAATTCATGCCTAATCCTCCGGAACTCGCTTACCTCCAACCTGCATGCGATAGAGATCTGCGATGATGCAAGTGTCTAATCCTCTGCCCGGTGTCTCATGTCGTTAGCCCATCATTCCGATGCCAATGCCGCCCTTGTTGCCCTGATCAAACCCTTGGCGACGCGCCCTGGATTTGTGTCGACGCTGTTGCCGGAGGTGCACGTCGTGTCGATGCACAGCTATGTGGCCAGCAGTCCGCAAATCTACGAGCCAAGCCTGATGATCATCGCCCAAGGCGGCAAACTGGCCAGCCTGGGTTCGCGCACGCTGGACTATGGCGCCGGTCATTATCTGGTGCAGGCGCTTTCCGTGCCGTTCATGTGCGAGACCTTCGCGACGCCGCAAGCGCCGTTGTTCGGCGTGTCGGTGGCGATCGATCGAGTGATGCTTGGTGAGCTGGTGCAGGCCATGGGCACCCCTCCGGACTTGATCGTCGAGGCCCAGACGCCGGAGTCCATGACGTCAGCAGTGCTGGATGCGCCGATGCGCGAGAGCGTGGAGCGCTTGCTGCGCTGCCTGCACGATCCCCTTGAGTGCCAGGTGATGGGCCAGTCGCGGCTGCGCGAGGTTTTGTATGCGGCGTTGCGTGGACCCCAGGCCGGTGTGCTGCGGGCGCTGGTGGCCCAGCAGAGTCATTTCGCCCGGGTCGCCGCTTCCCTGGCCTATCTGCACAGTCATTATGACGAGCCGCTGAATGTCGACATCCTGGCCCGCCAGGCGAACATGAGCGCTTCGACCTTCCATGAGTATTTCAAACGCAGCACCTTGCTCTCGCCGGTGCAGTATCTGAAGCGCCTGCGCTTGCTCAAGGCGCAACAGATGCTGGTCGCCGAAGGTCTGGGTGTCGCGCAGGTTGCGCACCGCGTGGGCTATCAAAGCACCTCGCAGTTCAGCCGCGAATACAAACGGTACTTCAATCGCAGCCCAGGCGAAGAGGGCATCAGCCTGAGAATTCCTGCCTGAGGAGCGCGCACAAAAAAAGCCCCCGAAGGGGCTTTCTGGTTTGCAGCTGCTCCCCTTACATATTGGGATAAGTCGGGCCGCCGCTGCCTTCGGGTGCTACCCAGGTAATGTTCTGGGAAGGGTCCTTGATGTCGCAGGTCTTGCAGTGCACGCAGTTCTGGGCGTTGATCTGGAAGCGCTTCTCGCCGTCTTCCTTGGTCACCACTTCATACACGCCCGCCGGGCAGTAACGCTGGGCCGGTTCATCGTACAGCGGCAGGTTGGTGCCGATCGGGATGCTCGGGTCGGTCAGCTTCAAGTGGCAAGGCTGTTCTTCTTCGTGGTTGGTACCGGAGATGAACACCGAGCTGAGCTTGTCGAAACTGAGCTTGCCGTCGGGTTTCGGGTAGTCGATCTTCTTCGAGTCCGCCGCGAGCTTCATGCAGGCGTAATCCGGCTTGGTGTCGTGCAGGGTAAACGGCAGCTTGCCGGCGAAGAAGTTCTGATCGAGGAAGTTGAACGCACCGCCCATGATCGCGCCGTATTTGTGCAGCGCCGGGCCGAAGTTGCGGCTGGCGAACAGTTCTTCGTACAGCCAGCTGGACTTGAACGACGCCACGTAGGCATGCAGCTCGTCGCCACCTTCCTTGCCAGCCAACAATGCCTCGGCCACCGAGTCGGCGGCGAGCATGCCGGACTTCATCGCGGTATGGCTGCCTTTGATCTTGGCGAAGTTCAGGGTGCCCAGGTCGCAGCCAATCAGCGCGCCGCCGGGGAAAACCATTTTCGGCAAGGAATTCAGGCCGCCTTTGCAGATCGCCCGCGCGCCGTAGCTGATGCGCTTGCCGCCTTCCAGGTACTGCTTGACCACAGGGTGATGCTTGTAGCGCTGGAATTCGTCGAACGGCGACAGGTACGGGTTGCTGTAGGAAAGATCGATGATCAAACCGACGACCACCTGATTGTTTTCCAGGTGATAAAGGAAGGAGCCGCCCATGTTGTCGTCATCAAGCGGCCAGCCGGCGGTGTGCACCACCAGGCCTGGCTCATGCTTGGCCGGGTCGACTTCCCAGATTTCCTTCAGACCGATGCCGTAATGCTGGGCATCGGCTTCCGTGTCGAGGTTGAAACGCTTGATCAGCTGCTTGCCGATATGGCCTCGGCAACCTTCGGCGAACAGCGTGTACTTGCCGCGCAGTTCCATGCCGGGGGTGAAGAGACCATCTTTTGGATGGCCTTCACGGTCCACGCCCAGATCACCGGTAATGATCCCGCGCACTACGCCGTTCTCGTCGAACAGTGCTTCCTGGGCAGCGAAGCCCGGATAGATTTCCACGCCCAGGTTTTCAGCCTGCTGGGCCAGCCAGCGGCACAGATTACCCAGGGAAATGATGTAGTTGCCATCGTTGTGCATGGTCTTGGGTACGAAGAAGCTCGGGACCTTGACCGAGTTTTCGGCACTGCGCAGGACATAAATGTCATCGCGGGTGACCGGGGTATTCAGCGGCGCGCCGAGCTCTTTCCAGTCCGGGAACAGTTCGTTCAGGGCGCGGGGTTCGAACACCGCGCCGGACAAAATGTGTGCGCCCACTTCGGAGCCTTTTTCGACCACGCAGACGCTGATTTCCTGACCGGCTTCGGCGGCCTTCTGCTTCAGGCGGCACGCGGCAGAAAGCCCGGCCGGGCCGGCGCCGACGATGACTACGTCGAATTCCATAAATTCGCGTTCCACAGGCTATCTCCTACTCAAGGCTCATCAGTATTTTTTTATAGGCAGCGTACAAACCGACGTGCGGAGGCATTCACTGCCTGCTCGCCTTCAAATGCGGCGCATTATATCTACACCACCCGACAGGTCCAATACAAACGTTTGTTTGAATTATTCGCAGGCCAGATAAATCGTGGTCGCGCGGCTCATCACTGGCCGTTTTGTCGTATTGACCGGAAATCACGTTGCGGTCAAGATACGGGCGGTTTGCACTTGCCGTGGTCGAATCCTCGGCTTGTTTCGCGCTTTAGCGCGCCACAAGCCTGGAACGCCCAGTCATTGCGCGGTGCGCAGTTTACACACCCGTGTGCGCCAGATGTACGGCCCGGGGCGTTTATCCTGGATTTTGGTGGTTTTGGTTTGTGAACCCACCCTTCGGTCTTTACGAATAGCGCTGGATCGCAGCGTATTCGAGAATGCTTTTGCTGCCAGTCCCAGGTCTACCCTGGCGACTTTCTTTTCACCGGAGAGAAACGAGGAATCCATGAAGGTTCTTGTAGCTGTCAAACGAGTGGTCGACTACAACGTCAAGGTTCGCGTCAAAGCGGACAACTCCGGCGTCGATCTCGCGAACGTCAAAATGTCGATGAATCCTTTCTGCGAAATCGCCGTGGAAGAAGCCGTACGCCTGAAAGAAAAAGGTGTTGCGACCGAGATCGTCGTCGTTTCCATCGGCCCGACCACCGCTCAGGAGCAACTGCGTACCGCATTGGCTCTGGGTGCCGATCGCGCCATCCTCGTTGAATGCGCTGACGAATTGAACTCCCTGGCCGTGGCCAAGCTGCTCAATGCCGTGGTTGCCAAGGAACAGCCACAGCTGGTTATCCTCGGCAAGCAAGCCATCGACAGCGATAACAACCAGACCGGCCAGATGCTGGCGGCGTTGAGCGGTTATGGTCAGGGCACCTTCGCTTCGAAAGTCGAAGTGAGCGGCGACAAGGTTGCGGTGACCCGTGAAATCGACGGCGGCGCGCAGACTGTTTCCCTGAGCCTGCCAGCCATCGTGACCACCGACCTGCGTCTGAACGAGCCGCGTTATGCGTCGTTGCCGAACATCATGAAGGCCAAGAAGAAGCCCCTGGAAGTCCTGACTCCGGACGCTCTGGGTGTTTCCACTGTCTCCACGACCAAGACCCTCAAGGTCGAAGCACCGGCTGCACGCAGCGCGGGCATCAAGGTCAAGTCGGTTGCTGAACTGGTCGAGAAACTGAAAAACGAAGCGAAGGTGCTTTGAATTGGAGAGCCTGACTATGACTATCCTAGTAATCGCCGAACACGACAACGCGACGCTGGCTCCGGCCACCCTGAACACCGTGGCGGCTGCGGCCAAAATCGGCGGCGACATTCACGTGCTGGTTGCCGGTCTTGGCGCAGGCGCTGTTGCCGAAGCCGCGGCAAAGATCGCTGGCGTGAGTAAAGTGCTTTCAGCTGACAATGCTGCCTACGCGCACCAATTGCCGGAAAACATCGCGCCGCTGGTTGTCGAGCTTGCCTCGGGTTACAGCCACATCCTGGCTGCGGCCACTTCCAACGGCAAAAACATCCTGCCCCGCGTTGCTGCGCAGCTGGATGTGGATCAGATCTCCGAAATCATCTCGGTAGAATCGCCGGACACCTTCAAGCGTCCGATCTACGCCGGTAACGCCATTGCGACGGTTCAGTCCTCCGCAGCGGTAAAAGTCATCACCGTGCGTTCCACCGGTTTCGATCCGGTTGCCGCTGAAGGTGGTTCGGCTACGGTCGAAGCAGTTTCCGCTGCTCACGATGCAGGCAAATCAAGTTTTGTCGGCGAAGAGCTGGCCAAGTCTGATCGTCCTGAATTGACCGCTGCCAAAATCGTCGTTTCCGGCGGTCGCGGCATGCAGAACGGTGACAACTTCAAGCACCTGTACGCTCTGGCGGACAAACTCGGCGCAGCTGTCGGCGCTTCCCGCGCTGCGGTCGACGCAGGTTTCGTACCCAACGACATGCAGGTCGGTCAGACCGGCAAGATCGTCGCGCCACAGTTGTACATCGCGGTCGGTATTTCTGGCGCGATCCAGCATCTGGCCGGCATGAAAGACTCCAAGGTGATCGTTGCGATCAACAAGGACGAAGAAGCGCCGATTTTCCAGGTGGCCGATTACGGTCTGGTAGCTGATCTGTTCGAAGCAATACCTGAGCTGGAGAAGCTGGTTTAATCCAGACGCTTCACTTATAAAGAGACCCGTCTATTCGGGCTGGATGAGTACTGCGGCGAGTTGCTGCGGGCTTGTGCGGTTTGGACAGGCGGGTTTTTTATTGGATTTGAAAAAGGATGCTCTCATGGGTCAGCCCAAGCGGCTGCTGTCATCGCTTCTTCTGGGCTTGCTGCTCGGCCCGAGCCTGACTTTTGCCGCAGGAAAATGTGAGCGCCTGATCGCCACCGGCAGTCCGGATGCACCGCCATTCCTGTGGCGTGATCCTCAGGACCCGAAGCATCTGATCGGCGCGAACGCTGACTTGCTCAAGCGGGCGGCGACGGATATTGGCATCAAAGTCGAGCTGCTGTACGCCGGAAAACGCAGCCAGGCCGTGGACGAAGTGCGCAGCGGGCGCATGGATCTGCTGGTGGATGCGCCGTTGAATGTCGCAGAGCTGGACTCGCTGGACTACGTGCATCCGCCGATCAGCCACAACGACATCATGCTCTGGAAACGGCGTGATCAGGTGCAGCCTTTCAGCTCTCTGACTGAACTTGCCGGCCTTCAGGGTGCGGCTTCGGAGAGGATCCGCCTGACATCGCCGTTCAGTGCAGCGGTAAAGGAACAGCTTCGCGTCGAGCGGCTGCCTGGCTTGACCGAGGTGTTTCAAAAGCTGATGGTGGGGCAGGTGGATTACGTGTTTGCCGGGCGTTATGCCGGCATGGCGATGGTCCAGACGCTGGGGCTTTCCCAGGACCTGATTGCCCAGCCGACAGCCGTCGACAAGCCCGGTCTATACCTTGCGCTTTCTTTCAATTCGGCCTGCAACGATTCATGGCTGCGCGGACAGCTGGCGAAAAAGATGACAGAATCGGCCGCCTCCGACCTGTCGGGCGAAGCGGTGACGCGTAATCTGGAACTCTGGAAAGCGCAGCTACTGCAACCGGCCAGCGTCAGCGCCCCAAACAAGTAGGAATGTTTTGTGAGTATTCGCCCATTATTTGCCGCTCTGGCGGTCGCCACGCTCGTTGGCTGCGCCAGCGATCCGGCGCCGATCGAACAACTGAAACTGACTGAAAAAGCCATCGAGCAGGCCAAGGCCGTCGGCGCCACCGACGAGCAGCCCGAGCTGCAAACCGCTGAAGAAAAGCTCGCCCAGGTGCGTGCGGACATGGCTGGCAAATCCTACAAGCAGGCGCGCATGAACGCTGAACAGGCAGAGCTGGATGCACGGCTGGCAGAGGCGCGAGTCCTGACTGCGAAAAGCGAGGAACAAATCACTCAGCTCAACACCCGTCTCAATCGTTTGCGCAAACAGTTGGGGGTGACCCAATGAATCGTCTGCCACGTATGTTGAGTCTGGGTTTGCTGTTGGGATCTGCCGGGCTCTACGGCTGCGCCGGTCATCAGAACAGCGGGCAGGCATTGCAGCAGGCCGGTGCTGATTTTCAGAAGGTCCGCGAAGATACCGATGTGTTGCGCAGTGCGCCGAGGGATGTGATCCGGGCCGGTGAATTGCTCGGCCGTGCCGAACGGCTTTCCAGCTATGTGGGCAGCGGTGATGATGTCGCGCATTACGCCTATCTCAGCAGCCGCTATAGCGAAATAGCGCGGGAAAACAGCAATCTGCTGCTTAACCAAGAGCGTCTCGCCAAGATGGAGATGGACCGCCAGCGTCTGCAACTGGCGTTGCGTGAAGCCAAGCTGGCCAGCGCCCAACAGCAGGGTAAGTGGCTGGAAGACCAGATCGTCAGCCTGGCCACGACCCAGACCGAGCGCGGCCTGGTCATGACCTTGGGCGATGTTCTGTTCGATACCGGGCATGCCGAACTCAAGAACTCGGCAAATCGCACCGTACTCAAGGTCGTGCAGTTTCTGCTGCTCAATCCGCATCGTGTGGTACGCATCGAGGGTTACGCGGATAACACCGGCGACGAACAAGCTAACCTGCAACTGTCCAAAGACCGGGCTCAATCGGTCGCCGACGTGCTGACTGATCTGGGAATCGATGACAAGCGCATCGAAGTTCAGGGCTATGGAGCTCAGTATCCTGTCGAAGTGAATGCTTCCGAGCGGGGCAGGGCGCAAAATCGCCGTGTGGAAATCGTTTTTTCCGACGCCAACGGTCGTTTAGGCGCTGCTCGCTGAAATAAATCCGCTGCCCGAGATTCGGGCAGCGGATATCTGCCCGGTTCAGCGTTTAAATTGGCCATTACGCCCGGTCATTATTTAATTCAATCGCTTCGGGACTGGCGGATAAGCAAACTGTCCCAGTACACTTCGGAACTGTTCTGGTGACTACTCGATTTATTTCTTCTATAAAAATAAGTCGCCGGCAGCATTGAGGCCGTTCGATGACCAATCTTCTGCTTTACCAAAGAATCGCCCAGCAACTGGCCGAAGACATTCGTCGTGGGGTTTATCAGCCCGGCGAGCGCGTTCCGTCAGTGCGCAAGATGAGTTCGCAGCTTAACGTCAGCCATGCGACCGTTCTGCAGGCCTATGCGAATCTGGAAGACCAGGGGTTGATTCGCGCGCGGCCACAATCGGGCTATTACGTGCACCAGACGCCCGCGCTCACTGCGCCGACGCCTGATATTGCCCGTGTCGAGCGGCCCGGCCTGGTCACCCGCAGCAGCATCATTCAACAGGTTTTGGTCGAATCGCGGCGCGAAGGCGTGTTCCCTCTCGGAGCGGCCGTGCCGCATGTCGACTATCTGCCGGTCCGCGCCTTGCACCAGCAGATCGCCAAGGTCACCCGTTTTCACAGCCCGCGTGCTTTCAGCTATATGTTCAGCCCCGGATTCGAGCCGTTGCGCCGTCAGGTTGCAATCCGAATGCGTGATGCTGGGGTCGTAGTCGATCCGTCTGAAGTGGTTATCACCCATGGCTGCGTCGATGCCCTGCAAATGTCGCTGCGGGTTCTGACGCGTCCTGGGGATCTGATCGCCGCCGAGTCGCCCACCTATTACGGCCTGTTGCAGTTGGCGGATCTGTTGGGCCTGAAGGTTATTGAAATTCCCAGTGACCCGGCCACAGGGATTAGCCTGGAAGCCTTGCAGTTGGCGGCGAACCAGTGGTCGATCAAGGCGCTGGTGCTGACCTCCCGGCTGAGCAATCCATTGGGCGGGACCATTCCGGAAGAGCGGCAAAAACACCTGCTGCGCCTCGCTTCCGATTTCGATATCCAGATCGTGGAAGACGATATCTATGGCGAGCTGATGTTTGAGCTGGGCCGGACCAAGGCTCTCAAGGCATTTGATCGTCTGGGACGGGTGATTTACTGCTCCAGTTTTTCCAAGACTTTGTCGCCGGGCGTACGTATCGGCTGGATGATTGCCGGCAAGTATCAGCCTGAAATTCAGCGACTGCAGACATTCAGCACTCACTCAGCCTGCAGCGTCACGCAGATGGGTGTGGCGGCGTACCTTGAAAACGGCGGTTATGACCGGCATTTGCGCTTCATTCGCCTTGAATACCGCAAGAACCTCAGCGCCTTTCAGTTGGCTGTGCAGCAGTTTTTCCCCGAAGGCACGCAAATGAGTCGTCCAACCGGTGGATTTATCCTTTGGGTTAGTTTGCCGGGAAGGGTGAATACCCAGGATCTGCATGTTCGGGCGCTTGAGCAGGGCATCAGCATCGCTCCAGGGCTGATCTTCAGCAATACAGAACAATTCAATCACTGCATTCGCCTTAACTGTGGCGTCCCTTGGAATCGTGAGGCGGAACGCGCCTTGATGACCCTCGGAATGTTGGCGAAACAACTCTGTCAGGAAGCGGTCGAACCCTATTGAAGGCGCGTGGAGGGCTCTAGCTCGCGCAAACGTCGCAAATTGTGTCCGTTGGGATCTCTTGGCTTGTCACCGGCAAGTCAAGAGGCCAGCATATGATTCTCAACCTTGACTGCCGTTGCCTATGAATGCCTTTCGCTGTGTCGGATTGTTGATCATTTTTTTGCTGAGTGCCTGCGATTCTCAGGACGCTGCTGCGCCCAAGCCGAAAGTGGCTGCCGAAAAGAAAGTCGAAACGCCTGCTGTCCTGACCCCGAATTTGACTCCGGCTCTTGAAGTTCCGGCGGCTATCGTCGAGCCTGCGTCCAAGGTCGTCGAAGCGACGGTGTCGCCGGCCGAACCGTCGCGGCCGGCGGTGCATGAGTTGAAACCCAACGTTGGAGTGGTGCCGGTAGTCGTCACCAAGGGTGGTGCGTCGAACGCTGCGAAGACCCCCGAGAATACCCAGGCCGCATTGCCCAAGGACGACAACGCCAAAGCGCCTGCGTCCACCACTCCCATCGTCAAGACCAAAGCTGAGTCCACGCTTACCCTCAAGCGCGAGCGGGCGGGCAAGAAAACCGTCACGGCGAAAAAGGAAGTCACTAAAGATACGCATCTGAACTCGCCCAAGCTGGATCTGAGTCTGCCCCCGGAACTGGTCAAGCAGATGACGCCGCCTAAATCGGTGATCTCCGCGCCGCGCAAGCCGATCCTGCCGCAGATGTTTGGTGATGGCTCCTCGGGTGGCGGGCCGTTTCAGCTCAATGGCCGGCTGTTGAGCAACGAAATGCAATTGCAGATGCGCAACGACAATCGACGTGATGTCGAGGGTGCCGCGCTGGACTTCAATTTCAAGCAATAGCTGTGTCTCGCACGCACGGTTTGTACCTCCCGGAATCCAATCATTTTCAAACAGTCGTTTCAGCGGTTACTATCTGCTCGTCATTTTTGCAAAGTGTATGAGTCATGGAATGCCGCTCCGGTTGTGGTGCCTGCTGTATCGCTCCTTCCATCAGTTCTCCCATTCCGGGCATGCCAGAAGGCAAGCCTGCTGGAGAACGTTGCCTGCATTTATCGGTCGAAGCGCTATGTGGCCTGTTTGGCAAGCCCGAGCGGCCTGCCGTGTGCAGCCAGTTCAAGGCAGCCGCCGATGTCTGTGGGGTTGATCAGGCTGACGCGATTCGCATCATCAATTGGTGGGAGGCGGCGACAGCAGTTGCGTGAAATACGCTGTTCGGCAGAAGTGATTTATCGAATTTCCAACAATAAGGAATACAACAATGGGTTCACTGCATCGAATAGCGGTCGTCTGTGGATTTACGGTGCTGATGGCAGCAACTGCCCAGGCTGAAGACTGGCAAGTCGCCAAGGACGAGGGCGGGATCAAGGTCTCCCTGACTGACGTGGCGGGCTCCAAATACAAGGCCTATCGCGGCGAGACTGTGATCAATGCCAGCATCGCCAAGCTGCGCGGGTTGCAGGAAGACGTGGCCGGTGCCTGTGCCTGGGTTCACGAATGCAAATCGCAGAAGCTGCTCAAACATGAGGGTAACAAGGCCTGGACCTACACCCAGTTCAATACGCCGTGGCCGGTGACGCCACGCGACTCAGTGCTCGAAGTGACGACAGAGCAGGGCGCGGATGGCAGCCTGACCCGCAAACTGCAAGGGCAACCCAAGTACATCCCCGAGGAGCAAGGCTTCGTGCGTGTTGCTCAGGTCGAAGGTTTCTGGAAATTTCTGCCGCTGAGCGCTGACAGGACGCAAGTCACTTATCAGGTCCACACCGAGCCGGGTGGTAGCGTGCCTTCATGGCTGGCAAACAAGTTCGTAGTCGATGCGCCCTTCAATACCTTGAAGGCGCTGAAGGATCGCGCAGAGAAGAAATGATCTGAATTTATTGGCGAGAGCGCACATGCAAAAAGGGCTGCCAATGGCAGCCCTTTTTTACTTTCGGCAATGCGCTTACTTGCGTTCTTCCAGAGGCACGATATCGCGGGATACGTAGCCGGTGTACAGCTGGCGCGGACGGCCAATCTTGTACGGGCTGGAAAGCATTTCCTTCCAGTGCGAAATCCAGCCGACGGTCCGCGCCAGGGCGAAGATCACGGTGAACATGCTGGTCGGGATGCCGATAGCCTTGAGGATGATGCCCGAGTAGAAGTCGACGTTCGGATACAGCGAGCGTTCGATGAAGTACGGGTCGGTCAGGGCGATCTCTTCCAGACGCATGGCCAGTTCAAGTTGTGGGTCATTGGTAATGCCCAGTTCCTTGAGGACTTCGTCGCAAGTCTGCTTCATCACAGTGGCACGAGGGTCGCGGTTCTTGTAAACCCGGTGACCGAAGCCCATGAGCTTGAACGGATCGTTCTTGTCCTTGGCCTTGGCGATGAACTTGTCGATGTTCGAAACATCGCCAATCTCGTCAAGCATGGACAACACCGCTTCGTTGGCGCCGCCGTGAGCCGGACCCCAGAGCGCAGCGATACCGGCTGCGATACAGGCGAACGGGTTGGCACCCGAGGAACCTGCCATCCGTACGGTGGACGTCGAGGCATTCTGTTCATGATCGGCATGGAGGATGAAAATCTTGTCCATCGCCTTGGCCAATACCGGGCTGATCGGTTTGATCTCGCACGGGGTGTTGAACATCATGTGCAGGAAGTTTTCCGCGTAGCTCAGGTCATTGCGCGGGTACATCATGGGTTGGCCCATGGAGTACTTGTAAACCATTGCCGCGAGGGTCGGCATTTTCGCGACCAGACGGATCGCCGAAATTTCACGGTGCTGTGGATTGTTGATGTCCAGAGAGTCGTGATAGAACGCCGACAGGGCGCCGACTACGCCGCACATGACGGCCATCGGGTGGGCGTCGCGACGGAAGCCGTTGAAAAAGGTCTTCAACTGCTCGTGAACCATGGTGTGGTTCTTGACGATTACCACGAACTGGGCCTTCTGCTCGGCAGTTGGCAGTTCGCCATTGAGCAGCAGGTAGCAGGTTTCCAGATAGTCGGACTGATCGGCGAGTTGCTCGATCGGATAGCCCCGGTGCAGCAAGATACCGTTGTCACCATCGATATAGGTGATTTTCGACTCGCAAGAGGCGGTCGACATGAAACCAGGGTCAAATGTGAAGCGGCCGGTGGCGGTAAGACCGCGTACGTCGATTACATCGGGACCTACGGTGCCGGTCAGAATGGGCAGCTCGACGGGCGCTGCGCCCTCGATGATCAACTGCGCTTTTTTGTCAGCCATGTGGCCTCCTATTTATGCTTCAAATCATCAGACAGACCCCCCACGCAGGGCCCGCACCACTATAGTGAGATAAATTCTAAAGTCAATTTGCCTAAAGTCGTGTTCCAGAAGGCTTACAGGGCTACTTTTTCCTCGAAAATACCTGCCGTTTACGCCTTTTATCCTACTAAAGCAATCCGCTATTAGCGGTAGGTCTTCGCGTTGTCATTAGCGACCTAACTGTCTATACTCGGCGTCCGACCGCCAGGGGCTTTTAGGGCCTGTTTTGCTGGGGGTCGTCACTTCCTGGGTAGTGGGTACCTGACCAGTGCACTTCCCAACAACTTGCCCTGATTGTTAGGGGCTCTTCAGTGTGAAAAAAGCCGTGAATAGCCAACGACCTGTAAACCTAGATCTAAGGACCATCAAACTCCCCATCACCGGCGTTACGTCATTTCTTCATCGTGTTTCCGGCATCATTCTCTTCCTCGGTCTTGCAATCATGCTTTGGGCATTGAGCAAATCGCTGGGTTCGCAAGAGGGTTTTGACGAGGTGAAGGCATGCATGACCAGTCCGCTGGCCAAGTTCGTCGCCTGGGGTCTGTTCTCCGCCTTGCTGTATCACCTCGTGGCCGGTATTCGCCACCTGGTTATGGACATGGGAGTCGGTGAAACGCTGGAAGGCGGCAAGCTGGGCTCGAAAATCGTTATCGCCGTGTCTGCGGTGCTGATCGTTCTGGCGGGAGTTTGGATATGGTAACCAACGTCACTAACCTGTCGCGTTCGGGCCTCTATGACTGGATGGCGCAGCGCGTATCTGCGGTCGTGCTCGCGGCTTATTTCATTTTCCTGATCGGATACATCATCGCGCACCCAGGTCTGAGCTATGCCCAATGGCATGGTCTGTTCGCGCATAACGGGATGCGTATCTTCAGTCTGCTGGCCCTCGTTGCCCTGGGCGCTCACGCCTGGGTCGGCATGTGGACCATTGCGACCGACTACCTGACGCCTATGGCGCTGGGCAAGCCGGCGACTGCGATCCGTTTCCTTTTCCAGGCGGTCTGCGGCGTTGCGATGTTCGCTTACTTCGTCTGGGGCGTGCAGATTCTTTGGGGTATCTGATTCATGGCTAACATTAATACGCTTTCTTTTGACGCCATCATCATCGGTGGCGGCGGTGCTGGCATGCGCGCGGCATTGCAGCTGGCACAAGGTGGTCACAAGACCGCCGTGGTCACCAAGGTGTTCCCGACTCGCTCCCACACCGTTTCCGCTCAGGGCGGCATCACCTGCGCCATCGCTTCGGCAGATCCGAACGATGACTGGCGCTGGCACATGTACGATACCGTCAAGGGTTCCGACTATATCGGTGACCAGGACGCTATCGAGTACATGTGTTCCGTAGGTCCGGAAGCCGTGTTCGAACTCGAACACATGGGCCTGCCGTTCTCGCGCACCGAACAAGGCCGCATCTATCAGCGTCCTTTCGGCGGTCAGTCCAAGGATTTCGGCAAGGGCGGTCAGGCAGCACGTACATGCGCTGCGGCCGACCGTACCGGTCACGCCTTGTTGCACACCCTGTACCAGGCCAATCTGAAAGCCGGCACCGTATTCCTCAACGAATACTACGCAGTGGATCTGGTGAAGAACCAGGACGGCGTGTTTGTCGGCATCATCGCTATCTGCATCGAAACCGGTGAAACCTCCTACATTCGCGCCAATGCGACTGTACTGGCTACCGGCGGCGCTGGCCGTATCTATTCCTCCACCACCAACGCCCTGATCAACACCGGCGACGGCGTCGGCATGGCATTGCGTGCAGGTGTTCCGGTTCAGGACATCGAAATGTGGCAGTTCCACCCAACCGGCATCGCCGGCGCAGGTGTACTGGTCACGGAAGGTTGCCGTGGTGAAGGTGGATACCTGATCAACAAGCACGGCGAGCGTTTCATGGAGCGTTATGCTCCGAACGCCAAGGACCTTGCCGGTCGTGACGTTGTAGCGCGTTCGATGGTCAAGGAAATCATTGCCGGTAACGGCTGTGGTCCTGATGGCGATCACGTGATGCTCAAGCTCGATCACCTGGGCGAAGAAGTACTGCACAGCCGTCTGCCAGGCATCATGGAATTGTCCAAGACCTTCGCACACGTCGATCCGGCCGTTGCGCCGATCCCGGTCGTACCCACCTGCCACTACATGATGGGCGGCGTTGCCACCAACATCCATGGTCAGGCAATCACCCAGGACGCCGCTGGCGTCGACCAGATCATTCCGGGTCTGTTCGCTGTAGGCGAAGTGGCTTGCGTATCGGTTCACGGCGCCAACCGTCTGGGCGGCAACTCGCTCCTCGACCTGGTGGTGTTCGGTCGTGCTGCGGGTATCCATCTGGAACAAAGCCTGCGTGAAGGTGTCGACTACCGTCGCGCCACCGAAACCGACGTTGATTTCGCCCTTGAGCGTCTGGCGGGTCTCAACGCTCGTGAAACCGGCGAAGACGTGGCTACCTTGCGTAAAGAACTGCAAAGCTGCATGCAGAACTACTTCGGCGTATTCCGCACTGGCGAATACATGCAGAAAGGTATCGCTCAACTGGCCGGCCTGCGCGAGCGTATTTCCAACGTCAAGATCAACGACAAGAGCCAGGCGTTCAACACCGCTCGAATCGAAGCGCTTGAGCTGCAAAACCTGCTTGAAGTGGCCGAAGCAACGGCGATTGCCGCCGAAGTTCGCAAAGAGTCCCGCGGTGCTCACGCCCGTGAAGACTACGAAGATCGCGACGACCAGAACTGGCTGTGCCACACCCTGTATTTCCCGGGTGAAAAACGTGTAGCCAAGCGTGCCGTGAACTTCTCGCCGAAGACTGTTCCGACTTTCGAACCCATGATTCGGACTTACTAAGGGTGGCCGATATGTTGCAAGTCAGTGTTTATCGCTACAACCCGGATCGGGACGCTGCGCCGTTCATGCAGGAATTCCAGATCGATACCGGCGGTAAGGACATCATGGTCCTGGACGTGCTGGCCCTGATCAAAGAGCAGGACGAAGGCTTTTCCTATCGTCGCTCTTGCCGTGAAGGCGTTTGCGGTTCTGATGGCATGAACATCAACGGCAAGAACGGCCTGGCGTGCATCACGCCGCTGTCTGCCGTGGTCAAGAAGAACAAGCTGGTGGTTCGTCCGCTGCCTGGTTTGCCGGTGATCCGTGACCTGGTCGTCGATATGAGCATCTTCTATAAGCAGTACGAGAAGGTTAAGCCATATCTGCTCAACGACACTCCGGCTCCGGCCATCGAGCGTCTGCAGACTCCGGAAGAACGTGAGAAGCTCGACGGCTTGTACGAGTGCATCCTGTGCGCCTGCTGCTCGACTTCCTGCCCATCCTTCTGGTGGAACCCGGACAAGTTCCTCGGTCCGGCTGCATTGCTGCAAGCCTATCGCTTCCTGGCTGACAGCCGTGACAACCAGACCGCCGAGCGTCTGGCGGCACTGGACGATCCGTTCAGCGTATTCCGCTGCCGCGGGATCATGAACTGCGTCAACGTCTGTCCGAAAGGCCTTAACCCAACCAAGGCTATCGGTCACGTTCGCAACATGCTTCTGCAAAACGGCGTCTGATTCGACTGCTGTACCCGTTACACTGCTTCACCGAAATCGCTGCGGCGCAGGCTTCAACCGGCGCCGTAGTTTTAACCTGAGCAGCAGCTTGTAATGCTGCGGCTCTTATTTTGAAGAAATGAGACCAGCAGGGGCATCCGGGCTGGTACCCGGACTATCTGCGTGATCCTTAGTGGCTTGATACAGTCGCTGCACATGACTATCTCAGGTTTGCTGTGGTGTCTTCGCCGGTGGTGTCCCCTTACCGAGGGTGACCAAGCATGCAAGAAAGCGTGATGCAGCGCATGTGGAACAGTGCCCACCTTTCCGGTGGTAACGCTGCCTATGTGGAAGAGCTCTATGAGCTCTACCTGCACGACCCTAACGCTGTGCCAGAAGAGTGGCGCACCTACTTTCAGAAGTTGCCCGCTGACGGCAGCACTGCCACCGATGTATCGCATTCTACGATTCGCGATCATTTCGTGTTGCTGGCTAAAAACCAGCGCCGCGCCCAACCGGTGTCCGCCGGAAGCGTGAGCAGCGAACACGAGAAGAAGCAGGTCGAGGTACTGCGACTTATCCAGGCTTACCGTATGCGTGGCCATCAGGCTGCCCAGCTCGATCCGCTGGGCCTGTGGCAACGTCCTGTGATTGCCGATCTGTCGATCAATCACTACGGGCTGACCAACGCTGATCTGGATACCACTTTCCGTGCTGGCGACTTGTTCATCGGCAAAGAGGAAGCGAGCCTACGCGAAATTCACGAAGCGTTGCAGCAGACATATTGCCGCACCATCGGCTCTGAATTTACGCACATCGTGGATTCCGAGCAGCGCAACTGGTTCATGCAGCGTCTTGAGAGTGTTCGTGGTCGTCCGGATTTTTCCGCGGACATCAAGAGCCACTTGCTCGAGCGCGTGACTGCGGCTGAAGGTCTGGAAAAATACCTGGGCACCAAATATCCGGGTACCAAGCGTTTCGGTCTGGAAGGTGGCGAAAGCCTGATCCCGATGCTGGATGAGTTGATCCAGCGTTCCGGTTCGTACGGCACCAAGGAAATCGTGATCGGCATGGCCCACCGTGGTCGCCTGAACGTCCTGGTCAATACCTTCGGCAAGAACCCGCGCGACCTGTTTGACGAGTTCGAAGGCAAGAAAAAAGTCGAGCTGGGTTCCGGTGACGTCAAGTATCACCAGGGCTTCTCGTCGAACGTGATGACCGCAGGCGGTGAAGTTCACCTGGCCATGGCATTCAACCCGTCTCACCTGGAGATCGTTTCTCCGGTGGTCGAAGGGTCGGTGCGTGCGCGTCAGGATCGTCGTAACGATCCGAACGGTGACAAGGTTCTGCCAATTTCCCTCCACGGTGATGCTGCTTTTGCAGGGCAGGGCGTGGTCATGGAAACCTTCCAGATGTCGCAGACTCGCGGCTTCAAGACGGGCGGCACGATCCACATCGTCATCAACAACCAGGTGGGTTTCACCATCAGCAACCCGGAAGACTCGCGCTCCACCGAGTACGCGACCGACGTTGCCAAGATGATTCAGGCGCCGATTCTCCATGTAAATGGCGATGACCCTGAAGCCGTCGTGTTCGTGACCCAGCTGGCTATCGATTACCGCATGCAGTTCAAGCGTGACGTGGTGATCGACCTGGTCTGCTACCGTCGTCGCGGTCACAACGAAGCGGATGAACCAAGCGGCACCCAGCCGTTGATGTACCAGCAGATCGCCAAGCAGCGCACCACCCGCGAGTTGTACGCTGAAAGCCTGATCAAGTCCGGTGTACTCGATGACGCCCGCGTGCAGGCGAAAATCGATGACTATCGCAACGCGCTGGACAACGGTCTGCATGTTGTAAAAAGCCTGGTCAAAGAGCCGAACAAAGAGTTGTTCGTGGACTGGCGTCCATATCTGGGCCACGCCTGGACTGCGCGTCATGACACCCGCTTTGATCTGAAAACCCTGCAGGAACTGTCCGCCAAGCTCATGGAGCTGCCGGAAGGCTTCGTGGTTCAGCGTCAGGTGCAGAAGATCTACGAAGACCGTCAGAAGATGCAAGCCGGCGGCCTGCCGATCAACTGGGGTTACGCTGAAACCATGGCGTACGCGACCCTGGCGTTCGAAGGTCACCCGATCCGCATGACCGGCCAGGATATCGGCCGCGGTACGTTCTCGCACCGTCATGCTGTGTTGCACAACCAGAAAGACTCCACGACCTATATCCCGCTGCAGAATCTGTACGCCGGTCAGCCACGTTTCGATCTGTATGACTCCTTCCTGTCGGAAGAAGCCGTACTGGCCTTCGAATACGGCTACTCGACGACCCAGCCTGAAGCACTGGTTATCTGGGAAGCCCAGTTCGGCGACTTCGCCAACGGTGCGCAAGTGGTCATCGACCAGTTCATCACCAGTGGCGAACACAAGTGGGGCCGTCTGTGCGGTCTGACCATGCTGCTGCCCCACGGTTATGAAGGGCAGGGGCCGGAGCACTCCTCTGCGCGTCTCGAGCGTTACCTGCAGGGTTGTGCCGAGCACAACATTCAGGTGTGCGTGCCGACTACCCCTGCGCAGATTTACCACTTGCTGCGCCGTCAGGTGATTCGTCCGCTGCGCAAGCCGTTGATCGTGCTGACTCCGAAGTCGTTGCTGCGTCACAAACTGGCCGTGTCGACCCTGGAAGATCTCGCTGAAGGCTCGTTCCAGACTGTTATCCCGGAAATCGATACCCTCGATGCCGCCAAGGTTACGCGTCTGGTGATGTGCAGCGGCAAGGTCTACTACGACCTGCTTGAAAAACGCCGTGCCGAAGGCCGTGAAGACACCATCATCGTGCGTCTTGAACAGCTGTATCCGTTCCCTGAAGACGACCTGATGGAAACGCTTGCTCCTTATACCAATCTGCAAAATGCAGTGTGGTGTCAGGAAGAGCCGATGAACCAGGGCGCCTGGTACAGCAGCCAGCATCATCTGCGTCGCAGCGTTGGCAATCACAACCGCAACCTCGTGCTCGAGTATGCCGGTCGTGACGCCTCTGCAGCACCGGCTTGTGGCTACGCTTCGATGCACGCTGAGCAGCAGGAAAAACTGCTCAAAGATGCCTTCACTGTTTAACGCCTTCGCGCATTAGAAACCGAATTAAGGAATTACAGATAATGGCTATCGAGATCAAAGCCCCCTCTTTCCCGGAATCAGTTGCCGATGGCACCATTTCCAAGTGGCACAAGCAGCCGGGCGAAGCGGTAAAACGTGACGAGCTTCTGGTCGACATCGAGACCGACAAAGTCGTGCTCGAAGTGTTGGCAGAAGCTGACGGCGTGCTGGCGTCGATCGTGAAAGGCGAGGGTGAAACTGTCCTGTCCAACGAACTGATCGCAACGCTGGATGCGGGTGGTACTGCTTCGGCAGCACCTGCAGCCGCTGCTCCGGCTGCTGGCGCACCAGCCCAGGCGGCGGCTCCGGCCGCTGCTGCTGGCGACGAAGATTCCATCGCTGCACCGGCTGCGCGCAAACTGGCTGAAGAAAACGCCATCAACCTGGCCAGCGTCAAGGGCACCGGTAAAGACGGCCGTATCACCAAGGAAGACGTGGTTGCCGCGGTTGAAGCGAAGAAATCCGCTCCTGCTGCTGCGCCAGTTGCCAAGCCTGCCGCTGCGCCTGCTGCTCCTGTGTTCGCTGCCGGCGACCGCGTCGAGAAGCGTGTGCCGATGACCCGCGTGCGTGCCACCGTGGCCAAGCGTCTGGTTGAAGCCCAGTCCAACATGGCGATGCTGACTACTTTCAACGAAGTCGACATGACTGAAGTCATGGCCCTGCGTTCGAAATACAAGGATCTGTTCGAGAAGTCCCACAATGGCGTACGCCTGGGCTTCATGTCGTTCTTCGTCAAGGCTGCCACCGAAGCGCTGAAGCGCTACCCGGCTGTCAACGCCTCGATCGACGGCACCGACATCGTTTACCACGGCTACGCCGACGTTGGTGTTGCGGTGTCCAGCGACCGTGGTCTGGTGGTTCCTGTGCTGCGTAACGCAGAACACATGAGCCTGGCTGAAATCGAAGGCGGCATCGCTGCTTTCGGCAAGAAAGCCCGTGACGGCAAGCTGTCCATGGAAGAGATGATCGGTGGTACCTTCACCATCACCAACGGTGGTACTTTCGGCTCGATGATGTCGACCCCGATCGTCAACCCGCCGCAAGCGGCTATCCTGGGCATGCACAACATTCTGCAACGTCCGATGGCAATCAACGGTCAGGTAGTTATCCGTCCGATGATGTATCTGGCGCTGTCCTACGATCACCGTCTGATCGATGGTAAAGAAGCCGTGACGTTCCTGGTGACAATCAAGAACCTGCTGGAAGATCCGGCTCGTCTGCTGCTGGATATTTGATGAGGCAGCCCCGAACTGCAAGCCGCTGACTGCAAGAGAAAGGCAGCCAGGCGTACAGCTCGGGTTTTGCAAATTACATCTAATGAACAGGTTGCAACGCTCGTCTGTAAGACATCACAGACCGGCTTGCAGCTTGTGGCTTGAAGCTCGCAGCTAAAGAGGAACTCTTTGTTATGTCCCAGAAATTCGACTTGGTAGTGATTGGCGCTGGCCCTGGCGGTTATGTAGCCGCCATCAAGGCCGCGCAACTTGGTCTCAAGACTGCCTGCATCGAGAAATATCAGGACAAGGAGGGCAAACTGGCCCTTGGCGGTACTTGCCTGAACGTAGGGTGCATTCCTTCCAAGGCGCTGCTGGACAGCTCCTGGAAATTCTACGAAGCCAAGAATGGTTTCGCGATCCACGGCATCTCGACTTCCGACGTGTCGATGGACGTTCCAGCCATGGTGGGTCGCAAATCCACCATCGTCAAAGGCCTGACCGGCGGCGTAGCCAGCCTGTTCAAAGCCAACGGCGTGACCACTCTGCAAGGCCACGGCAAACTGCTGGCTGGCAAGAAAGTCGAACTGACCGGCGCTGATGGCACCGTTGAAATCATCGAAGCGGACCACGTGATCCTGGCTTCGGGTTCGCGTCCGATCGACATTCCACCAGCTCCGGTCGATCAGAAAGTTATCGTCGACTCTACCGGTGCCCTGGAATTCCAACAGGTTCCACAACGTCTGGGCGTTATCGGCGCTGGCGTTATCGGTCTGGAGCTGGGCTCGGTATGGGCTCGTCTGGGCGCTCAGGTCACTGTTCTGGAAGCGCTGGAGAAATTCATTCCGGCCGCTGACGAAGCCGTTTCCAAAGAAGCCTTGAAAACCTTCACCAAGCAAGGCCTGGACATCAAACTGGGCGCTCGCGTGACCGGTTCCAAGGTTAACGGCGAAGAAGTGGTTGTCAGCTACACCGACGCAGCGGGCGAGCAGTCGATCACTTTCGACCGCCTGATCGTGGCCGTTGGTCGTCGTCCGGTGACCACCGACCTGCTGGCTGCGGACAGCGGCGTGGACCTGGATGAGCGCGGTTTCATCTACGTCGACGACTTCTGCACCACCAGCGTTCCTGGCGTTTATGCAATCGGTGACGTGGTTCGTGGTCTGATGCTGGCCCACAAAGCCTCGGAAGAAGGCATCATGGTTGTCGAGCGCATCAAGGGCCACAAGGCTCAGATGAACTACAATCTGATTCCTTCGGTTATCTACACCCACCCGGAAATCGCCTGGGTTGGTAAAACCGAGCAGACCTTGAAGGCTGAAGGCGTTGAAGTTAACGTCGGCACCTTCCCATTCGCAGCCAGCGGCCGCGCAATGGCAGCAAACGATACTGGCGGTTTCGTCAAGATCATCGCTGACGCCAAGACTGATCGCGTATTGGGCGTTCACGTCATTGGTCCGAGCGCTGCGGAATTGGTACAGCAGGGCGCGATCGCGATGGAATTCGGCAGCAGTGCCGAAGACATCGGCATGATGGTCTTCTCCCATCCGACGCTGTCCGAAGCATTGCATGAAGCTGCTCTGGCCGTGAATGGCGGTGCCATCCACATCCAGAACCGCAAAAAACGCTAAGACAATAAGAGAAACCACGACGGACTGCCCGTCGTGAGCCTTGCGAGCAAGACTCACCGCGGAATGTCCGCCGGACTCGACCTCTGAGGTGTTCTCTGAAGCCTGACGGACCCACGCGGTCTGACAGGTTTCGGGGCCGCCGGGAGTAGCGGTCACAGGTGGTGCGGCACGCCAGACGTGCAGCACCGAATGCGCAGTACCTAACGAAGACGGTAATAAGCATGAATCTTCACGAGTATCAGGGTAAGCAGCTGTTCGCTGAATACGGCCTGCCAGTATCCAAAGGCTACGCAGTAGACACCCCGGAAGCAGCAGCAGAAGCGTGCGACAAGATTGGCGGCACTGAATGGGTTGTCAAAGCCCAGGTTCACGCCGGTGGTCGCGGTAAAGCGGGCGGCGTCAAGCTGGTTCGCAGCAAAGAAGACGCGGCAGCCTTCGCACAGCAATGGCTGGGCAAGCGTCTGGTAACTTACCAGACCGACGCCAACGGTCAGCCAGTGACGAAGATCCTGGTTGAGTCCTGCACCGACATCGCTAAAGAGCTGTATCTCGGCGCTGTAGTGGATCGTTCGAGCCGTCGTATCGTGTTCATGGCTTCCACCGAAGGTGGCGTGGACATCGAGAAAATCGCTCACGACACTCCTGAGAAGATTCTCAAAGCCACTATCGATCCACTGGTTGGCGCTCAGCCATTCCAGGGTCGCGATCTGGCTTTCCAGCTGGGTCTGGAAGGCAAGCAGGTCACTCAGTTCGCCAAGATCTTCACCGGTCTGGCCAAGCTGTTCCAGGACCACGACCTGGCTCTGCTGGAAGTGAACCCGCTGGTAATCAAGGCTGACGGCGATCTGCACTGCCTGGACGCCAAGATCAACATCGACGCCAACGCCATGTACCGTCAGCCAAAGCTGAAGGCTTTCCACGATCCATCGCAAGATGATCCACGTGAAGCCCACGCTGCCAAGTTCGAACTGAACTACGTGGCGCTGGAAGGTAACATCGGTTGCATGGTCAACGGTGCTGGCCTGGCCATGGGTACCATGGACATCGTCAATCTGCATGGCGGCAAACCTGCCAACTTCCTCGACGTTGGTGGCGGCGCAACCAAGGAACGCGTTACCGAAGCGTTCAAGATCATCCTGTCCGACAGCAATGTCGCCGCAGTATTGGTCAACATCTTCGGCGGCATCGTTCGTTGCGACATGATTGCCGAAGGCATCATCGGTGCAGTGAAAGAAGTCGGCGTTAAAATCCCGGTTGTTGTTCGCCTTGAAGGCAACAACGCTGAACTGGGCGCTAAAGTACTGGCAGAAAGCGGTTTGAACATCATCGCAGCTACCAGCCTGACCGACGCTGCTCAACAAGTTGTCAAAGCTGCGGAGGGCAAGTAATGAGCGTCCTGATCAATAAAGACACCAAAGTAATCTGCCAGGGCTTCACCGGTTCGCAGGGTACTTTCCACTCCGAGCAAGCCATTGCCTACGGCACCAAAATGGTTGGCGGCGTGACTCCAGGCAAAGGCGGCACCACGCACCTGAACCTGCCAGTGTTCAACACTGTGAAAGAAGCGGTAGAAACCACTGGCGCTACTGCCAGCGTCATCTACGTTCCTGCTCCTTTCTGCAAGGATTCCATCCTTGAAGCAGCATTCGCCGGCATCAAGCTGATCGTGTGCATCACCGAAGGCATTCCTACCCTGGACATGCTGGATGCCAAGGTCAAGTGCGACGAGCTGGGCGTGATCCTGATCGGGCCTAACTGCCCAGGCGTGATCACTCCGGGCGAATGCAAGATCGGCATCATGCCAGGTCACATTCACTTGCCAGGCAAAGTAGGCATCGTGTCGCGTTCCGGCACCCTGACTTACGAAGCTGTGAAGCAGACTACTGATGCCGGTTTCGGTCAGTCGACTTGCGTTGGTATCGGTGGTGACCCGATTCCTGGTTCCAACTTTATCGATATCCTGAAGTTGTTCCAGGAAGACCCGAAGACCGAAGCGATCGTCATGATCGGTGAGATCGGCGGTTCGGCTGAAGAAGAAGCGGCTGCCTACATCAAGGCACACGTGACCAAGCCGGTTGTTTCCTACATCGCTGGTGTGACTGCCCCTGCGGGCAAGCGCATGGGCCATGCTGGCGCAATCATCTCCGGCGGTAAAGGTACTGCAGACGAGAAGTTCGCAGCACTGGAAGACGCTGGCGTGAAAACCGTGCGTTCCCTGGCTGACATCGGCAAGGCTTTGGCCGAGCTGACTGGTTGGGCTGTCAAGTAAGCTTCTGCTTACCTGATCGAGCAATCGACAAAGGCCACCTTCGGGTGGCCTTTGTGCGTTATGGATGCCGAATTTGTTGGAGCGAGGCTTGCCCGCGAAGGCATTCGTTCAGCCGACGGCAGTGCTTGCAGGGTAACCGCTTCGCGGGCAAGTCGAAACGCCGCCCGCTCGCTTCAACGGATTCCAGCGTTCACAAAAGGTGCGTTCATCGCTCAGCGCGCCCTCTATCAGTGCAAAACACACGCAAATTGGTTAGGCTAGCGGCCATTTTGTGCAGGCTGGCTCTCACAAGGAGTCACGGCACAGTCAGGTCGGTCCTAAAAGGGCTGGCAGCATTTCCCTTATCCGTCGGGAAATCTCCTCTAAATTCCGATTTGAATGTGTGGTTTCCTTCTGATGAAAGTGTTGAAAGGCCGGGATATCCTGGCACTTGGTTTTATGACGTTTGCCCTGTTCGTCGGGGCTGGCAATATCATCTTCCCCCCGATCGTTGGTTTGCAGGCCGGTCCCCATGTGTGGATGGCGGCGCTGGGCTTTCTGGTCACTGCGGTAGGTTTGCCGGTGATCACGGTCATCGCTCTGGCCAAGGTCGGTGGCGCCATGGATGCGTTGAGCAGCCCGATTGGCAAGGTCGCCGGCGGGATTCTGGCAGCGGTGTGCTATCTGGCGGTGGGTCCGCTGTTCGCGACGCCGCGAACGGCCACGGTGTCGTTTGAAGTAGGTCTCGCGCCGCTGACAGGCGACAGCCCCATGGCGTTGTTTCTCTATAGCCTGGCGTATTTCGCGGTGGTGTTCTGGGTGTCGCTGTATCCGGGGCGTCTGCTCGATACCGTGGGCCGCTTTCTGGCGCCGTTGAAGATTATCGCCCTTGCGGTGCTGGGTATTGCGGCCTTCGCGCTGCCTGCCGGTGATGTCGGGATTGCCGAGCCTGCTTATGCCGCGGCACCGTTCTCCCAGGGCTTCATCAATGGCTACCTGACCATGGACACCCTGGGTGCACTGGTGTTCGGGATCGTCATCGTCAACGCGATTCGCTCACGCGGAGTCGAGTCGCCAGCCTTGATTACCCGTTACGCGATCATCGCCGGGCTGATTGCCGGGGTAGGGCTTGCACTGGTCTACATCAGCCTGTTCCGTCTCGGTTCCGGGAGTCATGCGGTGGCAGCGGGGGCGAGCAACGGCGCGGCGGTCCTGCATGCTTACGTGCAACACACCTTCGGTTCGCTGGGCAGCGGTTTCCTGGCGGTACTGATTTCCCTGGCGTGTCTGGTGACCGCTGTGGGCCTGACCTGCGCCTGTGCCGAGTACTTCAGTCAGGTACTGCCGTTGTCTTATAAAGCACTGGTTCTGATTCTGGCGCTGTTCTCATTGCTGGTATCGAATCTGGGCCTGACCAAGCTGATCATGTTCTCGATCCCGGTACTGACGGCCATTTACCCGCCTTGCATCGTTCTTGTAGCCCTGAGCTTCTGCAAGGATTTCTGGCAATCACAAAGCCGGATCGTCGCGCCAGTCATGCTCGTGGCCGCGGTGTTTGGTGTTATCGATGCGATCAAAGGCGCAGGTTTTGCTGACAGCATGCCGCACGTCCTGGCGAATCTCCCGCTAAGCGATCAAGGCCTGGCTTGGTTGGTGCCGTCCTTGATGATGTTGGTCGTTGCGTTCGTGATTGATCGGGCACTGGGCAAACGAAGTGAAGCGCTGGCATGACAGGTATTCAAAAAGTCGGAATGCAAGTGACTGACGCTTAGTCAGAGCGCGATTTGAAAGTCATCCGCCAAAAGCTAATAAAGCCCGCAATTGCGGGCTTTATTATCTGAAAACCTCTCAGCTTACTTGGTCGTGGTTGGCGCCGGGGCCTGACCATTGGCCTCTTTCGCGCGCTCTTGAGCGGCTTCTGCATTTTTCTGTGCAGCTTCCTGGCTTTCTTTAGCCGCGTCGTTCACTTTATCCTGAGCCTTCGCCATCGACTCCTGGGATTCCTGTGCAGCTTTGTTGGCATCTTGCTGGGTGTTTTCGGACTTCTTGTCACAGGCGGCAAGGCCCAAAGTGGCAGAAAGCATCAAGGCATAAGCTAAAGATTTGCGCATGGGGTGTTTCTCCTTATTGAATATCTACGAGCCTTCGAACACTGGGCTTTTCATTAAGTTCCGGCCACCGCTCAGATAGATTGTGTTTGCGTATCAAGGGCTTCGCGTTGAATCCGCGACGGCACCGAAGCATTTTGCAACTATTACTGCCAGGAAATGAACGCCGCGCATGCGTGAAACCGTGGTGCTTGAGCGTGTCAGGCGCTCCTCCTGCGGCGTTGCCTGATTGCCGGGTTTCGGCTCGGGCGGCATGCGCGCCAACCCAAATGGCATGACACCGGTGCTGCCTTATGCCGAGAAAATCCTTGGGATTGGCCTTCTCGCGCCATTCATTGCGTGGGCAGCGGTCGAAGAATCGTCGAAGCGCAATTGCGCGCCCTTGAAATCCCGGTCCCAGCCCCCACTTTGATGACTACCCGCCGCCCGACACAGATTCATGTCTTGTCTGGTGGCTTTGCCATCTGATTGGAGTTTGATGACCATGAGTGTGGAAACTCAAAAGGAAACCCTGGGCTTCCAGACCGAGGTAAAGCAACTGCTGCACCTCATGATCCATTCGCTGTATTCCAACAAGGAAATTTTCCTTCGCGAATTGATCTCGAACGCCTCTGACGCCGTCGATAAACTGCGCTTCGAAGCACTGTCCAAACCGGACCTGCTTGAAGGCGGCGCCGAGCTGAAAATCCGTGTGAGCTTCGACAAGGACGCGAAAACCGTCACTCTCGAAGACAACGGCATTGGCATGAGCCGGGAAGATGTGATCACCCATCTGGGTACCATCGCCAAATCCGGCACTGCAGATTTCATGAAGAACCTTTCTGGCGATCAGAAAAAGGATTCACACCTGATCGGTCAGTTCGGCGTGGGCTTCTATTCGGCTTTCATCGTTGCCGATCAAGTCGAAGTATTCAGCCGCCGTGCGGGCGCGCCTGCCAGCGAAGGCGTGCACTGGTCCTCCAAGGGTGAAGGCGAATTCGAAGTCGCTACCCTGGAAAAAGCCGAGCGCGGCACGCGTATCGTCCTGCACCTGAAAAGTGCTGAAGATGAATTTGCCGACGGCTACCGTCTGCGCAACATCATCAAGAAGTACTCCGATCACATCGCTTTGCCGATCGAGCTGCCGAAAGAACAGGCCGCTGCCGAAGGCGAAGAAGCGCCCGCCGTTGAATGGGAAACCGTCAACCGCGCCAGTGCACTCTGGACCCGTTCACGCACTGAAGTGAAGGATGAGGAATACCAGGAATTCTACAAGCACGTTGCCCATGACTTCGAGAACCCGCTGAGCTGGAGCCATAACAAGGTTGAAGGCAAGCTGGAATACACCTCGCTGCTCTACGTGCCGGCCCGTGCTCCGTTCGACCTGTATCAACGTGAAGCGCCGCGTGGCTTGAAGCTGTACGTGCAGCGCGTATTCGTCATGGATCAGGCCGAGTCGTTCCTGCCTCTGTACATGCGCTTCATCAAGGGCGTGGTCGACTCCAATGACCTGTCCCTGAACGTGTCCCGGGAAATCCTGCAGAAAGACCCGATCATCGATTCGATGAAGTCTGCGCTGACCAAGCGTGTGCTGGACATGCTGGAAAAACTGGCGAAGAACGAGCCTGAGCAATACAAGGGGTTCTGGAAGAACTTCGGTCAGGTCATGAAAGAAGGCCCGGCAGAAGATTTCGCCAACAAGGAAAAAATCGCCGGCCTGCTGCGTTTCGCTTCGACCCACGAAGAGGGCGGCGAGCAGGTCGTTGCCCTGGCCGAATACCTGGCTCGCGCCAAGGAAGGTCAGGACAAGATTTACTACCTGACCGGCGAGACCTACGCCCAGGTCAAAAACAGCCCGCACCTTGAAGTCTTCCGCAAGAAAGGCATCGAAGTGCTGCTGTTGACCGATCGCATTGATGAGTGGCTGATGAGCTATCTCAGCGACTTCGACGGCAAGGGTTTTGTCGATGTGGCACGTGGTGATCTGGATCTGGGCAAGCTTGATTCCGAAGAGGACAAGAAGGCTCAGGAAGAAATCGCCAAGGATAAGGAAGGTCTTATCGAGCGTTTGAAAGCTGCGCTGGGCGAGTCCGTCAGTGAAGTGCGGGTTTCCCATCGCCTGACCGACTCTCCGGCGATCCTGGCCATTGGCGAGGCTGATCTGGGCATGCAGATGCGCCAGATCCTCGAAGCCAGCGGGCAGAAGGTTCCGGACTCCAAGCCGATCTTCGAATTCAATCCGGCCCACCCGCTGATTGGCAAGCTGGACGCCGAGCAGAGCGAAGAACGCTTCGGCGATCTGTCGCACATTCTGTTCGATCAGGCGGCGCTGGCTGCAGGTGACAGCCTGAAAGATCCGGCTGCTTACGTGCGCAGGCTGAACAAGCTGCTCGTTGAACTGTCGGTTTAACTCGACGTGTTACAAAAACCCGCTTCGGCGGGTTTTCTGATTTTGGTCCGTGCATTTTTCGTTCAATGATTGAGGAGTCAGCGATGAGCAGCAACGTTACTGTCAGTTCCGTGGTGTATCAGATCGATGGCCAGCCGTACGAAAGCCGTCTGGTGTTTGACTCCGGCGACGCTTCGTCACGTCCGGGCCTGTTGATGGCGCCCAACTGGATGGGTGTCAGCGAAGGTGCCGAGAAAATCGCCCAGTCCGTGGCCGAGCAGGGTTATGTGGTATTGCTGGTGGACCTTTACGGGCAAGGCACTCGCCCGCAAAACGGCGATGAAGCGGGTGCTGCAATGATGCCCCTGAAGAATGACCGCGCTGAACTGCGCAAGCGCATGCAGGCGGCTCTTGAGCAACTGCTGAGCCAGACCGACGCGCCGGTCGATGCCGACAAAGTCGCTACGTTTGGCTTCTGCTTCGGGGGTTGCTGCTCACTGGAACTGGCTCGCGCCGGCGCTAATCTGAAAGCCGCCGTGTCGTTCCATGGCACCCTGGACACGCCGAATCCGGCTGATGCGAACAACATCAAAGGCTCGGTTCTGGTTCTGCACGGTGCTGCCGATCCCCTGGTACCGAAAGAGCAATTGCCAGTCTTTGAAGCTGAGATGGACGCTGCAGGCATCGATTGGCAGCTGACCAGCTACGGCGGCGCTGTGCATTCATTCACCGATCCTGAGGCACAGACTCCAGGCAAGATGATGTACGACGCCAAGACCGCGAAACGTGCGTTCGCATCGATGCATAATCTGCTGGATGAAGTGTTCAAGGACTGATTCAGTTTCACCGGTATGGCGTACGCCTGGTGACGAACCTGAGGGGGATTCGATGTTTGGAGGCAACCCTCAGGCGCCGCCGATGTGTTGACTGCACCGACGTCCTCCCGGATAAATCCGGTCCTACAGATCGCGCCGATTTCGCAATTGTGGGAGCGAATTCATTCGCGAGGAGGCCGGGACAGGCTCTGACTATCTCGATGGCTGCCCCGACGTCCTCCCGGATAAATCCGCTCCCACAAGGTCGGCGCTGAATCCGTTGGAGCGAGGCTTGCCCGCGAACCAGGCGCCCCGGTGAACCAGACACACTGCGTTATCGTTCTTCGCGGGCAAGCCTCCAACGGCACGCTTTGCGCCTTATCATCGTTCGCGAATAAATCTCCCAAGGCTCTTCTGCGTTCACGGCAACTCAATCCTGCCCGTTTCCCCCGACACCGTTGGCCAGTCTCCAGCCGCCCAACGCTGGCGGGCCGTTTCGATCAGCGCCGGATCGCTGGCGACGAAGTTCCAGTTCATGCGCCGTGGGCCGTCCAGCGCGGCGCCGCCGATGAGTACTGCGTGACATTCGCTCTGCGCGCATAGCGTCACTTCCTGGCCTGCATCGAGCACGATCAGGCTGCGGGTTTCTACAGCTTCGCCATCCAATGATGCCTCGCCACTGAGCACATACAGCGCCCGCTCCGCATGTTCAGTGGGGATCAGCAGCGTCGTGGCGGTCTGCATGTGCAGTTCGGCGTAGAGCGTCGGCGACAACACGGGCACCGGCGAGGTCAGGCAAAAACCGCTGCCGGCAATCATGCGGATCCGGATGCCCATCTCATCACTGACCGGCAGGCTGCTTGCCGGGTGATGATTGTAATGGCCTGCGCCTGATTCAAAAGCCTTGGGCGACGCCAGCCAGATTTGCAGACCATGCATCCTGGAGCCGCTGGCCAGCAGATCGTCGGGCGTGCGTTCGATGTGGGCAATGGCTGCGCCTGAAGTCATCCAGCTGACTTCGCCCGCATCAACCTGTTGGTCGCTGCCGAGGCTGTCCTTGTGCAGCAGGCGGCCTTCGAACAGGTAGGTAAGGGTCGACAGACCAATATGTGGGTGCTGGCGAATGTTCATGCCGGTTCCCGGCGCGTAGGTGGTTTCCAGCATGTGATCGAAAAACACGAATGGCCCGACGCTGCGGCATTTGGCCGAGGGCAGGGGACGCAGAATGGGTTGGCCTTCGACGTCTTCGGCGCGGGGTTTGATCGTTAGCATCAGGGTTTCTCGGCTGGGCGCGCATGCAAAAGGAAATATCCTACCTGCATAGGCTGAATCGACCCAATAAAAAAGGCGCCTCAAGAGGCGCCTTTCTGACAGCTGCGAAGCGGGGCGAATTACTTGCCCTGCCAGCGCTTCATTACCAGCGTGGCGTTGGTGCCGCCGAAGCCGAAGCTGTTGCTCATGACCTGGTCGATTTTTGCATCTTCCCGGGTCTTGAGCAGGATCGGCATATCAGCGACAACCGGGTCCAGCTCGTCGATGTTGGCTGAGCCGGCCATGAAGTTGCCTTCCATCATCAGCATGCAGTAGATCGCTTCGTGAACGCCGGCGGCGCCCAGAGAGTGACCGGACAGGCTTTTGGTGGAGCTGATGGCTGGAGCGTTGGTGCCGAACACTTCGCGCACGCCTTCCATCTCTTTCGCGTCACCGACCGGAGTCGAAGTGCCGTGAGTGTTGATGTAGTCGATCGGGCCTTCCACAGTGGACAGGGCCATCTGCATGCAACGGATGGCGCCTTCGCCGCTTGGCGCAACCATGTCGTAGCCATCGGACGTAGCGCCGTAGCCAACGACTTCGGCGTAGATCTTCGCGCCGCGCGCCAGAGCGTGTTCCAGCTCTTCGACCACGACCATGCCGCCGCCGCCCGCAATGACGAAACCGTCACGCTTGGCGTCGTAGGCACGGGAAGCCTTTTCCGGAGTTTCGTTGTACTGGCTGGAAAGTGCGCCCATGGCGTCGAACAGGAACGACTGGCTCCAATGCTCTTCTTCGCCACCGCCGGCAAAAACGATGTCCTGCTTGCCCATCTGAATCTGTTCCATCGCGTTGCCGATGCAGTGAGCACTGGTGGCGCAGGCCGATGCGATGGAGTAGTTCAGGCCCTTGATCTTGAACGGCGTGGCCAGACAGGCTGAAACCGTGCTGCTCATGGTCCGCGTAACGCGATACGGACCGACGCGCTTGACGCCTTTTTCGCGCAGGATATCCAGCGCTTCCATCTGATTCAGTGTCGACGCGCCGCCGCTGCCGGCGATCAGGCCAGTGCGAGGATTTGAGACTTGCTCCTCGGTCAGGCCCGAATCAGTGATGGCGTCTTTCATGGCCAGGTAGGCATAAGCTGCCGCATGGCCGACGAAGCGATAGATCTTGCGATCGATCAGTTCTTCGAGGTTGAGGTCAATGGAGCCGGAAACCTGGCTACGCAGACCCATTTCGGCATATTCCGGATTGAAACGGATGCCAGGGCGGCTTGCACGCAGGTTGGCGGAGACGGTCTCTTTGTCATTGCCCAAGCACGAAACGATGCCCAGACCAGTGATAACGACGCGGCGCATGCGGATAACCCTTAGAAGTTGTCAGTGGAGGTAAAGACGCCGACCCGAAGGCCTTCGGCGGTGTAGATCTCGCGACCGTCGACAGTGACCGAGCCATCAGCGATGGCCAGGTTCAACTTGCCTTTGAGGACACGTTTGATCTGGATGTTATAGGTGACTTTCTTTGCAGTTGGCAGCACCTGGCCGAAGAATTTCACTTCACCCGAGCCCAGTGCACGACCACGGCCCGGCAAACCCTGCCAGCCGAGGAAGAAACCGACCAGCTGCCACATGGCATCAAGGCCCAGGCAGCCTGGCATTACCGGGTCGCCTTCGAAGTGACAGGCGAAGAACCACAGGTCTGGATTGATATCCAGCTCGGCGACCAATTCACCCTTGCCGTACTTGCCGCCGCCTTCGCTGATGTGGGTGATGCGATCAACCATCAGCATGTTGGGGGCGGGCAGTTGCGCATTACCTGGGCCGAACAGCTCGCCGCGACTGCAGCGCAGCAGGTCTTCCCGGGTAAAGGCGTTTTGTTTGGTCATGCGAGCTCCTCAATAATCTGGTGCGGCAGGGTGGGGCGCCATGTGCCCCAGGATCCAGTCCTGGCCGGCTGACTCGCCAGGACTCTGTCGGCAGCCTACTCATAGACTATTGCGTTGTAGTGAAAGTCACAGCACAAGGGAAATGAAAGCACACTTGTGCACTGAAATTTATCATCCGGCCGACGTCGATTGTCGATACGGCTACCAAGACTGCCGCAATTTAGCATTTATCGCCAGTCGCAGATGTCCGAAAGGACAGCCAGCGCTGTAAAACCTGCTGCAAATCAGTACGTTTAAAGGGCTTTGCCAGGTAATCGTTCATCCCCGCCTGTAAACAGGCGTCGCGATCGCCCTGCAATGCGTTGGCGGTCAGGGCAATGATCGGCACCTGTTCCAGCCCCGGAAGCTGGCGAATGCGGCGGGTCGCTTCATAGCCGTCCATGACCGGCAGTCGGCAATCCATGAAAATCACTGCGTAGTTGCCACTGCCCGCCATGCTCACAGCCTGGTCGCCATCGGTGGCGACGTGCACCTGAAAACCGAGGCTGTGCAACATTGCCTGAACCACCGTGCGATTGACCGGATTATCCTCCACCAGCAACACGCAGCGGTCCTCGCCGTCGTCATCTCCATGTCCAGCCGAAGCCCCGGACGGATCGGCAACCTCCGCCGGCAAGCGGGTCAGCGCAAGCTCCAGCGTGAAGGTCGAGCCCAGACCTTCCTCGCTCCTGGCGCTGAGGACACCACCCATGCGCTCGGCCAGAGTGCGCGCAATCGGCAGGCCCAGGCCGGTGCCGCCGTAGCGCCGGGAGATTGAACTGTCGGCTTGCTGGAAAGCATCGAACATCGACTCCAGGCGATCTGCCGAAATCCCGATGCCACTGTCGCGAACGGTGCAGGTGAACAGCACGCGCTGTGCTTCCAGTTCCTGGCAACCGGCCTGGACACAGACACTGCCGGTTTCAGTGAATTTCAGGGCGTTGCCAATCAGGTTGACCAGGATCTGGCGCAGCCGGGTCGGGTCGCCAGAGACATTGAAAGAGCGAAGCCCGGCCTGCAGATCCAGTTGCAGCGCCAGCCCCCGTTGCTGGGCATTGTGCTGGAACGCCTGGGTCGAAGTGGTCATCACCTCGGCTAGATTGAACGCGATGTTCTCCATTTGCAGGGCGTTACGTTCGATCCGCGAGAAATCGAGAATATCGTTGATGACCTTGAGCAAATGTTCCGTGGATTCGGTCGCCAGCGCCGCGTACTCGGTCTGTTCCTCGGTCATGCGCGTGGTTTCCAGCAGCTGCAACATGCCCAGCACGCCATTCATGGGGGTGCGCAGTTCGTGGCTCATCATCGCCAGAAAATCGGATTTGGCCCGGTTGGCCCGTTCGGCTTCTTCCCTGGCCTGAATCAGCTGATCGATGGACTGCTGCTGTTCACGGCTGGCTTTTTCCAGGTTGAAAGCCAGGTTGTTGATATGCCGCGCCAGATCACCCAGCTCGGCGTCGTCGGGCACCGGCAGCGGCGTGTTGTAATCGCCTTGCTGGATGGCCTTGACCGCGTCGCCCATGTCACTGATCGGTTGTGACAGGCTGGAGGCCAGGCGGCGGGCCAGCAGGAAGGTGAACAGCAGCGCGAACAGCGCCAGAATGCCGGCCTTGAGCAGGATCTCCTGCTGCCGCTCGCTGAACGCATCGTTGGACATGCCCACCAAAACCCGGCCCAGATAATCTTCCACAGGCTTCGCCACTTCTGCGCGCGCACCGAGGAAATCGTTGCTGAGCTTGATCCGCTGGGCGCGAATCGGCGCCTGGAAAATCTCCACCTGTTTGGAGTTGCCGCCATTCCTGCCGGGCTGCTCGACGAACACCAGGACATTGTTGGCGCTGTCCTGCACTTCTACGAAACGCACATGAGGCGTGGACAAGGTGGCGCGCATCAACCCCCTGAGCACCTCGTCATTGCCGACAATCACCCCGTATTCCGACGCGGGAGCCAGTTGGTTGGCGATTAGCTGACCGGTGTGGTTGACCTCCTGGCGCAGGTCCTGGATCCGCACGAAGGTGAAAAAGCTGATCAGCAGCAGCGTCAACAGCAGCGCAGGCCCGAGGCTGATCATCTGGGTGCGGGTGTTGATGTCCCATTGGCGGCGTTTATTCATGGCTGGCGCTCCGCATCGGTCAGATACGCGGTCAGCGCAGCGTCATTGATGGGGGCGATGCCGAGCGAGCGTGCGACCCGAGGGTTGCTCACAACCTTGAAATACGGGGGGTAGAACGCGCGCGGCCAACTGGCGGGAGGGGTATCCAGCAGTGCATCAAGGGTGTCGAGCCAATCGTGCTGGTCGCTGTAGGTGCTGGCCAGGCTTCCAGCGGTGACGAAACCTGCGTTGGGGCCGAGCAGTGCCAGTTGTTGCGCATAGCTGCTGAGCAACAGGTTCTTGGCGGTCCTGGTGTTGTACAGCTCAATATCGTCCAGCCCGAGCAGGACGTCGCTGCGACTCAGCAATGCGTTCAGTGGGCGGTTGTCGGCGACAGATCGCCAGGATTGGGACACGATCTTCAAGCCCAGCGGCACGGCAGCGTGGCGCGTTTCCTTGAGCAGGAACTGACTGTCACTGTCGAACAGCACGCCGACTTGTCTGGCTTGCGGCAACAGTTGCCGGATCAGTTTGAGCTGCCGCGAGACGGGCGGGTCGCTCCACAACAGGCTCAGGTTTGGCGGGCGTTTCTCTGCCAGGCGCTGATGGGCCTCGATCCGGCTGATGCGCAGCACCAGCGTCGCCGGGCCCTGGCTGTCCAGCAGACGCCAATCCAGGCTACCCGGATCAAGCAGGATCAGGCGGGTATGTTCCGGGATTTTGCCGGGCACGGGCAGCTTGCCAGTTGTGGCGAAACGCACGGAATCTTCGGGCCGCCGCTGGGCCAGGTCGCTGACAAAGGCTCGCACCAAGGGGCTGTCTTCGGTGGCCGTCAACAGGACGTCGGCTGCGCACGCGCTGTTCGCCAGCAGCAGGCCGGTGACGATGCAGCCCAGATGTCCGATCCATAAGCCCAACGCTGTATCCATACTCATCCGCCCGGTGATTCCTGTCGTGCAGCGAAGTTTTCCAATCGCCGGTGGTCGCAATGATTCCAGTAATAGTCGCGCATGGGAACCAAGACGTGGCTTATTTCCATGGAACTTGCCCCCGGTCGTCGGCGCGGCGGGGATGAAATACAGCTAATGAGCGGCGCCGTGACACAGTTTGTCGCTGGCTGACGCTGCAACGCTCCGTATAATGCCGCCATCGCCAAAATCAGATGGCTCTAGATGGATGGTTTTATGACCACACAGCAACCAGTCGCGGTTCTAGGCGGCGGCAGCTTCGGTACGGCCATTGCCAACCTGTTGGCAGAAAACGGGCGTCAGGTCCGTCAATGGATGCGCGATCCGGAACAGGCCGAGGCGATTCGCGTCAATCGCGAGAATCCTCGCTATCTCAAAGGCATCAAGGTTCGTCCTGAAGTCGAACCGACCACAGACCTGGCCGCCACGCTCGACGGCAGCGAGCTGGTCTTCGTCGCCTTGCCTTCCAGCGCCTTGCGTTCAGTGCTGGTCCCGCATGTGCAGCGCTTGAGCGGCAAGATGCTGGTCAGCCTGACCAAGGGCATAGAGGCGAATACCTTCAAGCTGATGAGCCAGATCCTTGAAGAAATCGCACCGCAAGCGCGGATTGGCGTGTTGTCGGGGCCGAATCTGGCCCGGGAAATCGCCGAGCATGCGTTGACTGCCACCGTGGTCGCCAGTGAGGACGAGGAGTTGTGCCAGCAGGTGCAGGCAGCTTTGCACGGTCGCACATTCCGGGTGTATGCCAGTGCGGATCGCTTTGGCGTGGAGTTGGGCGGGGCGCTCAAGAACGTCTACGCGATTATCGCTGGCATGGCGGTCGCGCTGGAAATGGGGGAAAACACCAAGAGCATGCTGATTACCCGGGCGCTGGCGGAAATGACCCGTATCGCGGTCAATCAAGGTGCGAACCCCATGACCTTTCTCGGCCTTGCGGGCGTCGGTGATTTGATCGTGACCTGTTCATCGCCGAAAAGCCGCAACTATCAGGTTGGTTTCGCCCTGGGACAGGGCTTGAGTCTGGATGAAGCGGTCAACCGTCTGGGTGAAGTGGCCGAAGGGGTCAATACCCTCAAGGTGCTCAAAGTCAAGGCGGACGAGCTTCAGGTCTATATGCCGCTGGTCGCAGGGTTGCACGCTATTCTTTTCGAGGGTCGTACCCTGAAACAGGTCATCGAGCAGCTCATGCGTGCCGAACCCAAGACCGATGTCGACTTCATTTCCACCACCGGTTTCAACTGAATACCTATTTTGTTTGCGGGAGAGTGTCTTGAACGATTCCAAACTCAAGCAACATGAGTCGATTTTGCTGCGCGTCCTCTGGATGGTGCTGTTTGTGCTGGTCTGGCACGTCGCCGAAGTCGTCCTGGCGGGCGTTGTGCTGGTGCAATTGTGTTATCGGCTTATCTACGGCGCGCCAAGTGGCAGCCTGATGAACTTCGGCGACAGTCTGAGCCAGTTCCTGGCCCAGATCGGCCGTTACGGCACCTTTCACAGCGACCAGAAACCCTGGCCGTTTGCCGATTGGCCTGCGCCTCGCACACCCGAAGGTGAAGCTCCGCACAGTGTTCCGGCGGCTGCGCACCCGGTACGTGATGAAGAGCCAAAGTTATGAAAGTCTGGGTCTTGCGCCACGGCGAAGCCCAGGCGCAGGCGCGCAGCGATGCCGAGCGCGAGCTGACCCGTAACGGTCGTGAGCAAGTGCTGCACAGCGCGGCCTACCTGATGGGCCAGCCTTTGCAGCGCATTCTCGCCAGTCCTTATGTCCGGGCCCAGCAAACCGCCGAACTGGTCAGGCAGGCGCTGGGGTTTAGCGAGCCGGTGGTCATCGTGCCCTGGCTCACACCGGACAATGATCCGCGCCAGGTGTTGAGTCATCTGGACGCTTATGCCAACGAAGATGTCCTGCTGGTCAGTCATCAGCCGCTGGTGGGCGCGTTGATTGGCCTCGCTGTTCACGGCAGCATCCAACAACCGCAGCCCATGAACACCGCAAGCCTGGCCGAACTGTCGGGTGATTTTCCGTTGGCCGGGGCCATGGAACTGGACAGCGTTCGACACGTTTGAGCCCGTTCGAGCCATTGGCCCCGTTGGAGGCTTGCCCGCGAACCAGACGCCTTGGTGGGCCTGATTCACCGCGTTATCGTTCTTCGCGGGCAAGCCTCGCTCCAACGGGTCTACAGTCGAGCATGTGTTCAGGTCCGCCACCTCACAATCCGTGGGAGCGAGCTTGCTCGCGAAAAGGTCGGTAAACCCGACACATCTTCGGCGTTTGAAACACCGCCTTCGCTAGCAAGCTAGCTCCCACAGGTGGAATGCGGTCATCCCGAGGGACCGGATTTATCCGGGAAGCCGTCGGTACAAACAATACATCTGCGGCGTCTTTGGGTTGCCCCCAAACATAGAATCTCCAAAAGGGTCTGCACCGTTCCTCTGTTTTATTGGCGCGCAAGCACCGGGTAAATACCGGGTCGACTACGCTTGCCCAATAACAATAAGGAACATGAGCCATGACGACCGCCATCAGTCTGCCCTTGAGCCGTTTCTATGATCGTGAGGATCGTCATCCGGACAAGTGTTTTCTGGTCCAGCCGATGGCGGGAGGACAGGTTCAGAAGCTGAGCTGGTCCGAGGTCGGCAATCAGGCCCGCCGCGCCGCGCACTGGTTGCGTCGGCAAGGGCTGCCGCAGGGCAGCTCCATCGCGATTCTTTCCCGAAACTGCGCACACTGGATCATTGCCGACCTGGCGATCTGGATGGCCGGGCATGTCTCGGTTCCGTTGAATCCGTACCTCAGCGCGGGAGCGGTCGCTCAGATGCTGGAGCATTCAGAGGCGGCGATGGTGTTCGTCGGCAGACTGGACGACTGGCCGGGCATCAGTTGCGGTGTCAGCGCCGGTTTGCCGACCGTGGCGCTGCCGCTCAGCCCTGAAGGGTCGTTTGATTTTCGCTGGGATGAGTTGCAGGCCTGGTCGCCGATCCAGGACAACCCCATCGGGCGCTACGATCAGTTGGCGACCATTATCTATACCACTGGCAGCACCGGACGACCCAAGGGTGTCATGCACAGCTTCGGCACCCTGGCTTTTGCGGTCACCCATGGCAGCGGCCTCTTCGGACTGGGCGAAAAGGACCGGCTGCTGTCTTATCTACCCCTGTGCTGCGTGGCCGAGCGAATGTTCGTGGAAATGGCGTCGATCTATGCCGGGCAAACGGTATTTTTCGCCGAGAACCAGGACACCTTTGTCGATGATTTGAAGCGCGCTCGGCCCACGGCGCTGTATGGCGAGCCGGGGATCTGGAGCAAACTCCAGACGAGCGTGCACAGCAGGATTCCCGCCGCACGCCTGAGTGCGCTGTTAAGCGTGCCGCTGCTTGGCAGGCTGGTCGGACGCAGGGTTCGCAAGGGCCTTGGCCTGGACGCGCTGCGGGTTGCCGTGTCGGGCGCTGCGCCGCTGTCGGAAAACCTGCTGGACTGGTATCAACGGCTCGGGCTGGATGTCCTCGACGCCTACGGCATGACCGAAAACTGCGGCTACTCGCATATCTGCCGGCCAGGCCAGCACAAGAGCGGCTGGATCGGCCAGCCATGTCCGCAGGTTGAAGTGCGGCTGGCGGATGACGGCGAGCTGCTGGTGCGTAGCGGCGCAACCATGCTCGGTTACTTCAAGCAACCGCTGAAAACCGTCGAGGCATTGACCGACGGTTTCCTGCACACGGGGGATCGGGGCGAGCTGGACGAGCAGGGCAATCTGCGCCTGACCGGGCGGCTCAAGGAAACTCCGGGTCAACGTCTGCCTGAAAAAACATCAGCGCTTGCGCAGGCGGGTGGAGGTGAAAGATAGTTGGCGTCTGGCGCTCAGCTTCCAAGAGCGCGCCCAATAATAAGGATTGAACATGGGTCTGTGGCGCGATAAACCGAACATCGAACAACTCAATGCCCTGAACAAGAACACCATCCTCGAATGGCTGGACATCCGTTTCGAGTCGTTTACCGACGATTCGCTGACCGCCAGCATGGTGGTCGATCATCGTACGCACCAGCCTTACGGCCTGTTGCATGGCGGGGCGTCGGTGGTGTTGGCGGAATCGGTCGGTTCGACGGCCAGCTATCTGTGCATCGACCCCAGCAAATATTTTTGCGTAGGCCTGGAAGTCAACGCCAACCACCTGCGCGGCCTGCGCAGCGGTCGGGTCACCGCCGTGGCCCGCCCCGTCCATATCGGCCGCACCACTCACGTGTGGGATATCCGCCTGACCAGCGACGAAGGCAAGACCAGTTGCATATCGCGTCTGACCATTGCCGTCGTGCCGCTGGGGCAGGAAGCGCCAAGCCGATAATTGACAAGCCGCTAAGCCGCTAAGCCGCTTTTATGCCGGTGCATGGCCGGAGTGTCATCTTCGATGGCACTTCCAGTCATTGCCGAAGGCACAGCCACTGCGCACAATCGTCACTGGTTTGCTCACTGGATATGCCGGCATGTCGCAACAGGTGTTCTTCGCTCACGCCAACGGTTTTCCGTCGGCGACTTACGGCAAGTTGTTTACGGCGCTGGCGCCGGATTACGTCGTGAGCCATCTGGAGCAGCATGCCCATGACCCGCGTTTCCCGGTCGATGACAACTGGCTGAATCTGGTCGACGAATTGATCCATCACCTGCGTGAACAGCCCGAACCGGTGTGGGGCGTGGGTCATTCCCTGGGTGGCGTGCTGCATTTTCATGCCGCGCTGCGCTGTTCTGAGCTGTATCGCGGTGTGGTCATGCTCGATTCTCCAGTGCTGACCCTGGCCGATCAGTGGATGATCCGTGCCGCCAAACGCTTTGGTTTCATCGACCGCATCACCCCAGCCGGCCGCACTCTGGGACGTCGCGAAGCCTTTGCCGACCTTGACGCCGCGCGTCTATATTTCGCCAGTAAGACCTTGTTTCGGCGCTTTGATCCCGAGTGCTTCGATGCCTATCTGATTCATGGGTTGCAGACCGATGGCGAACAGCTGCGCCTGCGTTTTGACCCGGCCACGGAAATCAGCATCTACCGCAGCGTTCCGCATACCCGGCCTGACGGTTCACGTCAGCTCAAGGTCCCTTTGGCAATGGTGCGCGGCGAACACAGTCGGGTGGTCATGCGTCACCATGCGCGTTCCGTACGGCGCTTGCCCCAAGGTGAATATCTGTCGATGCCCGGTGGGCATATGTTTCCGCTGGAACAGCCCGAGGCCACCGCGCAACTGCTCAAGACCTTGTTCGCCCGCTGGGCTGCGCTCGACACTGTGCAGGTCAGCGCATGAGCTGTCCGGTCGAAGAAGTCCGGTTGAGCTTGCCGCACATTGAACTGGCCGCGCATTTGTTCGGCCCGGAAGACGGCCAGCCGGTCATCGCCCTGCATGGCTGGCTGGACAACGCCAACAGCTTTGCCCGCCTGGCGCCCAGGCTTGAAGGCCTGCGCATCGTCGCCCTGGATCTGGCCGGTCATGGCCATTCCGAGCATCGCCCGCAAGGCGCCGGTTATTCATTACCGGATTACGCCCACGATGTCTTGCAGGTTGCCGAACAGCTCGGTTGGCAACAGTTCTCGCTGCTGGGGCATTCATTGGGGGCGATTATTTCGGTACTTCTCGCTGCCGCGCTGCCCGAGCGTGTTACCCGGCTGGCGCTCATTGATGGTTTGATCCCGCCCACTGGCGAGGTCGAGAATGCCGCAGAACAGCTGGGTAAATCCCTGCATGCGCAATTAAACCTGAGCGCCAAGCGCAAACCGGTCTATCCCGATCAGGACCACGCGATTCGCGCTCGCATGAAAGGCGTGGTTGCCGTTAGTCATGAGGCCGCCGAGTTGCTTGCTCAACGCGGCTTGATGCCGGTACCGGGTGGCTACACCTGGCGCAGCGACAACCGGCTGACCTTGCCCTCGGCGGTGCGCGTCACGCGTGAGCAAGCGCTGGCGTTCGTCGCCGCAATCCACTGTCCGACGCAACTGATCGTGGCGCAGGAGGGGATGCTGGCGAAAAATCAGGCGCTGCTGGCGTCGCTGCCTTTTCAGGTGACGAGCCTGCCAGGCGGCCATCATTTGCACTTGAATGACGACGCCGGTGCAATTCTTGTCGCAGACTGTTTCAATCGCTTCTTTACCGCTCCTTGACTTGCGCCTGGCAACTGCCGAGGCTGGGCGGGTTGAAACAGGAGTTAAATCGATGGATGTCCGCACCGCCTTACCTGATCGCTTGCCTGGCAAACCTGCCCATTTCCTTCAATTAACCTCGCATCGATGAGAGCAGTCATGGGTTTTACCAGTGCTCTTGGATTCACCTTGTGTGCTTCGGCGTTCAGCCTGAGCGTTTGGGCTGCGGACGTTCCAGGCAGTCGCGATCTGGATATCTTGCCCCGCCTGACCGATGCCGAGATTGTCGACTACCACACCGTTGCGGAGCTAGAACGCATTTATCCCATGGGCTCGGTGCGCAAGATCAGCGGTCAACTGCGCTACGAAGCGCAGGTCAGCGCCCGTGGAAATGTCACCGGCGTGACTTATCAGATACCTGCCGAACGCACCTCGGACGAAGCCTTTACCGCCGCTCGCGAAGCCTTGCAAGCCCAGGGCGCGGAGCTGCTGTTCTGGTGTCAGGCGCGCGACTGCGGCGAAAGCAGCCTGTGGGCCAATGAAGTGTTCGGTAATTCCAAGCTCTACGGGGCGGACGAACAGCAAGCTTATTTGCTGTTGCGTCTGGCAGAGCCGAAAAGTGACACGCTGGTGGCCTTGTACAGCATTACTCGTGGCAACCGCCGCGCGTATCTGCATGTCGAACAGTTCGAATCGGCCGCACCTTTGGGCGATCTGTTGCCGACCTCGGCGACGCTGCTGCGACAACTCAAGAGCACCGGCAAACTGGCGCTGCCGCGTTTGGCCGGGGCGCCACAGGACGTTTGGGTGACGCTGGTTTCCAGAGGCCTGAATCTGGACAGCTCGTTGCGGGTGACCATTGGTGGTACCGACGCCGAAGCGTGGCGTCAGGCATTGATCGCCAAAGGCGTACGCGCGGCGCGGCTCGAAGCGGGCGGGGGCGACAAAATTGGCCTGTTCATCGACGTCATACGTTGACCGAACTCACCTGAACCGGCACTGAATCCACTTTTGCACACGGCGAACACTGACGCGTTCAGTGTTCGCCGTTATGCTTTGCGCTTCTGATCTTCTTTTTACTGGATAGACCCATGCTCAATAACGATCGCCTGTTGGTGCAGACCCTGCTCCTGGCGTTGCTCAGTGCGTGTGTCTGGGTGATGGCGCCGTTCTGGTCGGCGTTGTTCTGGGGCGCAGTGCTGGCGTTTGCCAGCTGGCCGCTGATGCGCCTGCTGACGCGCTGGTTCAAGGGTCGCGAGTCGCTGGCGGCGCTGGTGTTGACGCTGGGCTGGATGCTGCTGGTCGCGGCGCCGCTGGTCTGGCTGGGCTTCAATCTGGCCGATCATGTGCGTGATGCCACGGCCTTCATCAAGGATGTGCAGGTCGATGGTTTACCTGATCCACCCACCTGGCTGGTCGGGGTTCCGTTTGTGGGCGAGCGGCTGGTAGCGTTCTGGAACACTATCGATCAGCAGGGCGCGGCGATGATTACCACGCTGCGGCCTTATCTGGGGCAGGTGGGCAACTGGTTGCTGGCCCGCAGCGCGCAGATTGGCGGAGGGATTCTGGAGCTGACCTTGAGTCTGGTCTTCGTGTTCTTCTTCTACCGCGACGGGCCGCGCCTGGCAGCATTCGTGCTCAGCCTGCTGGAACGCTTGATCGGCGAGCGCGCCGAGTATTACCTGGAACTGGTGGCGGGCACGGTACAGCGCGTCGTCAATGGCGTGATCGGGACAGCGGCGGCGCAAGCGGTCCTGGCGCTGATCGGCTTCTTGATCGCAGGTGTGCCGGGCGCCTTGGTGCTGGGCATCATGACGTTCCTGTTCAGCCTGATTCCCATGGGCCCGCCGCTGATCTGGATTCCGGCCGCGGCCTGGCTGGCGTGGAATGGCGAATACGGCATGGCGATTTTCCTCGGGCTTTGGGGCATGTTCATCATCAGCGGCGTGGACAACGTGCTCAAGCCCTACCTGATCAGTCGCGGCGGCAACCTGCCGTTGGTGATCGTCTTGCTGGGTGTCTTTGGCGGCTTGCTGGCCTTCGGTTTCATCGGCCTGTTCATCGGCCCGACGTTGCTGGCGGTGGCGTATAGCTTGTTGACTGACTGGGTGCGCGGGGCTCGGACGGTTCAGCGCTAAGCGCTGTTCGAAGTTGAATAGATCCCGTAGGACCGGCTTTAGCCGGGAGGAGTCCGGTACATTCGCAGCAGTTGCGTCGTCAGACCCTCCGCCCTCCCGGCTAAAGCCGGTCCTACGGGTTGTGTGATGAGGGTCAAGACGGTATCGACGGAGATTGGTTTTTTCCGTGATCCCCTTTACGCCGCGACGCTCAGGTATTTGCCTACCGGCTTGTTCCCTTCAGTGTCATAACGCTCGCTCAATGCGGCAACCATCTTGCTCAACGCCTGAGCCGCTGCATCGTTGCTGCTGGTCTGGTTGCTGTCGTTCGGCGACAGCGCGGCCATCAGTTCATCAACGCTGACACTGTTATTGCTGTCCGCATCCAGAGCGCTGGTCAGTTCGGTGGCGCTGATGGCGCCGCTGCCGTCGGTATCGAGCTTGGCCGGTAACTGTTCCTGGAATTTCTTGCTGCTCGCGCTCGAAGTTGCACTCGCGCTCGTGCTGGTATAGCTCGAATAACTATTACTGACGCCACTGATCATCGGGCGAACTCCCATCAGGTTGGATTGGGCCGGTGGCGGTGCACTGGCTTATGTAGACTCAAGGCGGGAGTTGTCGAGGGTATGTAAGGTTTGTATCGCGCCAGACACCCGGGCGGATCAACGCCGAGGCAGGTCCAGCAGCACAGTCAGGCCACCGCCCGGAGTTTGTTCCAGGGTCAGGTCGCCGCCCATGCGCCGCGCGGCATCCCGAGCAATGGTCATGCCCATGCCAACGCCGCCGGAGTTGCGATTGCGCGAGCCTTCCAGGCGATAGAAAGGCTCGAACACCGTTTCATGGTGCTCGACGGCAATGCCTGGCCCGTTGTCGATCACGGCAACAGTCACGTGATCGTCCTGGTCCTGAATGTCGACCCGCGCCTGCCCGGCATAGCGCAAGGCATTGTCGATCAGGTTGTTGATGCAGGAACGCAAGGCCATGGGCTGGATTTTCAGCGGTTTGCAACCACCGTTGCATTGCACGTCGTCGCCGTTGTCCTGAGCGTTTTCGGTCAAGGAATCGATCAGCGCCTGCAAGTCGAACAGCTGCAAATCCTCGCTGTTGCGCTGTTCATTCAGGTAAGTCAGCGTCGCGTCGAGCATGCCGATCATGTCGTTGAGGTCCTGACTCATCTGCGTGTGCAGTTTCGGCTCGTCGATCTGCTCGACCCGCAGCTTCAGGCGCGACAGCGGTGTGCGCAGGTCGTGAGACACCGCCGCGAGCATGCGGCCGCGCTGCTGCACTTGATCGCGGATACGTTCTTGCATCAGGTTGAAGGTTTGCGCGGCCTGCCGCACCTCGCGCGGGCCGCTGACTTCCAGCGGCGGGCTGTCGAGATTTTCGCTGAGCCGCTCGGCGGCCTCGCTCAGGCGCTGGATCGGCCGGCTCAAAGCCTTGGCGCCGTACCAGGCGGCAATCACCAGGGTAATCGTTTGAAAAAACAGCGGCACGACAGGCCCACCAAATAGCGGCGGCTTTCTTGGAGGAGTGCGTGGCTCAGGGCGCTCCCCCTGAAATTCAGCAGACTGATGCTGAGGGTTGTTAGCTTCAGGGGGCGGTGGAGGCGGGAAGCCATACATCGTGAACCACGTGAACGCCAGCAGATGCGCCAGAAAAATAGCCACCAACGCCCCACCGAACAGGCGGGCGAACAGGGTGTCGGCGGAGCGAATCAACCGATGTCCCTGGCATCGAACAGATAACCTTCGCCGCGTACGGTCTTGATCAGTTGCGGGTTCTTCGGGTCGTCGCCGAGCTTCTGGCGCAGGCGCGAGACCAGCAAGTCGATGCTGCGATCAAAGGCTTCGATGGAGCGACCGCGTGCTGCATCCAACAGCTGTTCACGACTCAGCACCCGGCGCGGACGTTCCAGAAAGACCCGCAGCAAGCGGAATTCGGCGTTGGACAGCGGCACGACCAAGCCATCGGCGGCGGTCAGCTGACGCAGCACGCTGTTCAGGCGCCAGGCATCGAAACGCACAGTGGAACGCTGATCGTTGCGGTCGTCGCGTACCCGGCGCAGCACGGTCTGAATTCGCGCCACCAGTTCGCGCGGTTCAAAAGGCTTGGCCATGTAATCGTCGGCGCCCAGTTCCAGGCCGATAATGCGGTCGGTGGGTTCGCAACGGGCCGTGAGCATCAGGATCGGGATGTCCGACGTGCCGCGCAGCCACCGACACAGCGACAGGCCATCTTCGCCCGGCAGCATCAGGTCCAGCACAATCACGTCGAAGGTTTCCTGCCCCAGCGCCTGACGCATTTCGTTGCCGTCGGTTACGCCCCGGCACTGAATGTTGAAGCGCGCCAGGTAATCGCAAAGCAGCTCGCGGATGGGTACATCGTCATCGACGATCAAGGCGCGCGTATTCCAGCGCTGATCTGCAATCGGGGCGTTGTCTGAAGGAATGTCGGTGCTTGCTTGCATGATGCAACTGCCGCCTGGTGATGCCGCCATCACTGGCCGCTATTGATGATCAACGCCCCTGCATGCTACTTCGCCGGGAGGCGCGGCGAAAGGGTGGGGTGATCGGATGTCGGGGGAATGTCGGGAATGTATCGGGAACGGTACAAAGGCCCGCGTCAGAGTGTCATTCCAGCAAAATTACCCGCTGCTCAATGGCCTTGATCAAAGCGGCCCTGAGGGAATTAACCCCGAATTTACGGCGAATGTTGCCCATGTGGAAATTGACCGCGGCTTCCGTCCGCTCCTGAATGCGCGAGATCTCCCAGGCGGATTTACCCAGCGCCGCCCATTGCAGGACTTCCATTTCCTTGGCGGTCAATTGCACGGTCGGCGCGCCCATGCGCCAGTGGGCGTTCGCTGCGGGGGCGGTTTTCTGTGCTGAGTAGTTCATCGTCGACTCCATGTCGTTTGTTGCACCTCGTCACGATAACGCCTTGCGCCGGATCTGGAACCTGTAAGAAGTGACAGGTGGCACTGTGACTGCAATCCAGAGATCCAACGGATTTACCGCGCTCCACACCCATTTTTACGCCTTCTTTACGCCGCCCCGCACCCGTCGATCTCGTTCCTTTACGCCCTCTTTCCCGACAATGGCTCACACGCGGCAATCGCCGCAGCGACGGAGTATTTCGATGAGCGTTCTGGATGGGGTGTCCCTGCTATTGGCGGCAGGACTGTTCATTTACTTGCTGGTTGCGCTGCTACGCGCAGGCCGGACTTAGGAGCAGCCATGCACAGTTATGACTATCTATTGATCCTGGCTTTCCTGGCGCTGGTGCTGTTGCCCGCGCCGTTGCTGGGGCGTTTCTATTATCGGGTAGTGGAAGGCGAGCGAACCTGGCTGACGCCGGTGCTGCGTCCGGTGGAAAACCTCTGCTATCGCCTGTCGGGCATTGATCCGAAGGTCGAGCAGAACTGGAAAACCTATCTGCTCGCTCTGCTGGCCTTCAACCTCGCCGGTTTCGTCCTGCTGTTTGCCCTGTTGCTCGGGCAGGGCGCGCTGCCACTCAACCCGCAACAGTTGCCGGGCATGGAATGGTCGCAGGCGTTCAACACCGCGATGAGTTTCGTCACCAACACCAACTGGCAGAGCTACAGCGGCGAAGCGTCCTTGAGCTACTTGAGTCAGATGGTCGGCCTGACGGTGCAGAACTTTGTCAGTGCCGCGACAGGCATCGCCGTATTGCTGGCATTTTGTCGCGGTATCAGTCGGCGCTCGACGCAAAACCTCGGCAACTTCTGGGCGGACATGACCCGGGTCACGCTCTATGGGCTGTTGCCGCTGTGCATCGTGCTCGCGCTGTTTCTGGTCTGGCAGGGCGTGCCGCAGAGTTTCGCCCATTACATTGACGCCGTGACCCTGCAAGGCGCTGATCAAAGCCTACCCATGGGCCCGGCTGCCAGCCAGATCGCCATCAAGCAATTGGGCACCAACGGCGGGGGCTTCTTCGGCGTCAACTCGGCGCACCCGTTCGAGAACCCGACGGCGTGGAGCAACCTGTTTGAACTGGCGTCGATCCTGCTGATTCCAGCGGCGCTGGTGTTCACCTTTGGCCATTACGTGAAAGACCTGCGCCAGAGCCGGGCAATCGTCGCCTGCATGCTGGTCTTGCTGTTGATCGGCGGCGGTGTATCGCTGTGGGCCGAGTATCAGCCGAACCCGACGCTGAACATCGTTAATGTCGAGCAGACCGCGCCGCTGGAAGGCAAGGAAAGTCGCTTCGGTACCACTGCGACCGTGCTCTGGGCGACCGCTACCACGGCGGCGTCCAACGGCTCGGTGAACGCCATGCACGACAGCCTCAACCCGCTGACCGGCATGGTCGCCCTGGCCAACATGATGGTCGGCGAAGTGATCTTCGGCGGCGTCGGCGTGGGCCTCAACGGCATGCTGCTCAACGTGTTGATCGCGGTGTTCCTCGCTGGCCTGATGATTGGCCGCACCCCGGAATATCTTGGCAAAAAACTGCAGGCCCATGAGGTCAAGCTGCTGGTCGCCACGCTGTTGGTCATGCCGGTGGGTGTGTTGGTACTCGGCGCGGTGGCGGCCAGTCTGCCCGGGCCGCTGGCGTCGGTGAGCAATCCCGGTCCGCACGGTTTCAGCCAGCTGCTGTACGCCTACACCTCGGCCACCGCCAACAACGGCTCGGCGTTCGGCGGTTTCAGCGCCAACACCGTATTCCATAACCTGATGCTCAGCCTGGCGATGTTCATCGGTCGCTTCGGTTACATCCTGCCGGTCATGGCCTTGGCCGGGAGCCTTGCGATGAAAAAAACCGCACCGCTGGGCCTGAACAGCTTTCCGACCCACGGCCCGCTGTTCGTCACCTTGCTGACCGTGACCATTTTGCTGGTGGGCGGCCTGACCTTTCTGCCAACCCTGGCACTGGGGCCGATTGCCGAACACTTGAGCCTGGGCTTCTGAGGAACCGATCATGACGATGCACATACCTGCTGCAAAACCGGTCGGATCATCCACGCCGACCGAACCGGGCAAAACCCGCTTCTCCGCCCTGTGGCGTCCGGCGCTGATTCAGGCTTTTGTCAAACTCGATCCACGCCAGCTGGTCCGTTCGCCGGTGATGCTGGTGGTGGAACTCACCGCGATCCTGACCACGATTCTGTGCGTCATCCCCGATCCGGCGGTACCGACTTCAGTGGCGGTGCAAATCGCCCTGTGGTTGTGGTTCACCGTGTTGTTTGCCAACTTCGCTGAAGCCCTGGCCGAAGGTCGCGGCAAGGCCCGCGCCGACAGCCTCAAGGCCGGCAGCGAAGGGCTCAAGGCGCGGCGGCGTGACGAGGCGGGCGCGTTCAGCATGGTCAATGCCAGCGCCTTGCGCAAAGGCGACGTGGTGCGGGTCGAAGCCGGAGAGATGATCCCCGGTGACGGCGAGGTGATCGAAGGCATTGCCGCCGTCAACGAGGCAGCGATTACCGGGGAATCCGCGCCAGTGATTCGCGAATCCGGCGGCGATCGTTCAGCGGTCACCGGCAACACGCGGCTGGTCTCGGACTGGCTGCTGGTGCGGATCAGCGCCAATCCCGGCGAATCGACTCTGGACCGGATGATCGCCTTGGTCGAAGGCGCCAAACGCCAGAAGACCCCCAACGAAGTTGCCCTGGATATCCTGCTGATCGGCCTCACGCTGATCTTCCTGCTGGTGGTGGTGACCTTGCAGCCGTTCGCCCACTTCGCCGGTGGCAGCCTGCCGCTGGTGTTTCTGGTGGCGCTGCTGGTCACGTTGATTCCGACCACCATTGGCGGCTTGCTCTCAGCCATCGGCATCGCTGGCATGGATCGGCTGGTGCGCCTTAATGTCATCGCCAAATCCGGGCGCGCCGTGGAGGCGGCGGGCGACGTGCATGTGCTGCTGCTGGACAAGACCGGCACCATCACCTTCGGCAACCGTCGTTGCACCGCGCTGTACGCCGCGCCGGGCGTGAGTCCCAAAGAACTTGGCGAGGGTGCGTTGCTGGCTTCGTTGGCCGACGATACGGCGGAAGGCAAATCCATCGTCGAATACCTGCGCAACCTGCACCCGATGCTGGAGCCGCAGCCCACCGAACTGACGGCCGTGCCGTTCAGCGCCGAAACGCGCTTGTCCGGCGTGGACTATCAAGCGCGCGTGTATCGCAAGGGCGCGGTGGATTCGCTGCTGGCCTTCGTCGGCATGCAGCGCAGTGATCTGCCTCCCGCCCTGACGCGGGAAATCGACAAGATCGCCAAGACTGGCGGCACGCCGTTGCTGGTGTGTGTCGACAAAAAGCTGCTGGGGGCGATTCACCTCAAGGATGTGGTCAAACCGGGCATTCGTGAACGTTTTGCCGAACTGCGCAAGCTGGGCATTCGCACCGTGATGGTCACCGGCGACAACCCGCTGACTGCTGCGGCGATTGCAGCGGAGGCGGGGGTCGATGACGTGCTGGCCGAAGCCACGCCGGAGAAGAAACTCGAACGTATCCGCATGGAGCAGAACGACGGTCGTCTGGTGGCGATGTGCGGCGATGGTGCCAACGATGCGCCAGCCCTGGCCCAGGCCGATGTGGGCATGGCGATGAACGATGGCACCCAGGCCGCGCGGGAAGCGGCGAACATGGTTGATCTGGACAGCGATCCTACCAAGCTGCTGGATGTGGTGCAGATCGGCAAGGAATTGCTGGTGACCCGTGGCGCGCTGACCACGTTCTCCATCGCCAACGACATTGCCAAGTATTTTGCCATCCTCCCGGCACTGTTCGCCTCGATCTATCCGCAACTGGGCGTGCTGAACATCATGCAACTGGCCAGCCCGCAAAGCGCGATTCTGTCGGCCATCGTCTTCAACGCCTTGATCATCGTTGTGCTCATCCCGCTGGCCCTGCGCGGCGTGCGCGTGCAAGCCGCCAGCGCCGCGCAACTGCTGCGTCGCAACCTGCTGATCTACGGCCTGGGCGGGATCGTCGTGCCGTTTGTGGGGATCAAGGCGATCGACATGGTGTTGGTGGCCCTGAACCTGGTTTGAACCCGATCTCCCTTAATCCGAGGATTTACATCATGTCCACATTCTTGCGTCCCGCCCTGAGCCTGCTCGTCCTGATGACGCTTATCACCGGCGCGGCCTATCCGCTGGTGGTTACCGGGATTGCCCAGGTAGCGTTTCCGGACCAGGCCAATGGCAGCCTGATTTACGACACCGCCGGCAAGGTGCGCGGATCGAGCCTGATCGCCCAGTCGTTTACGGGTGATGAGTGGTTCCATTCACGCCCTTCGGCCGGGGCATTTGCCACGGTCGCCAGTGGCGCGAGTAACCTGTCGCCGAGCAATCCGGCGCTGGCCGCCCGGATCACTGACGATGCTGGCAAGGAGTTGGTGCCAGGCCAGGGCCCGGTACCATTGGCCTTGCTGACCACTTCCGGCAGCGGCCTTGATCCGCATCTGCCGCCGACGGCCGTCACCTATCAGGCGGCCCGAGTCGCCGCTGCCCGGCAGTTGCCACTCGATAAAGTGCAGGGTTTGATCGAAGCCAGCACCTATCGGCCGCTGATCGGCCCGCCGGTGGTCAACGTATTGACCTTGAATCAGGCGTTGAATGAGTTACCGTCTGCGCAACGTAATGCCCAGCTTTGAATGAGCAACTGCAACCATGAGTGATTCCGGCCGTGCCGACGCGTTACTAGCCGATATGCCCAAGGACGGGCGTGGTCGACTCAAAGTGTTCCTGGGCGCCGCGCCGGGGGTGGGCAAGACCTACGCCATGCTCCAGGCCGCCCATACCCAGTTGCGTCAGGGTGTAAGGGTGCTGGCTGGAGTCGTGGAAACCCACGGCCGCGCCGAAACCGAAGCCTTGCTCGGCGGGTTGCCGCAACAGCCGCTGCTGCGCTCGCAATACCGGGGCGTAACCCTGGAAGAAATGGACCTCGACGGCGTGCTCGCGCTCCAGCCCAAACTGGTGCTGGTCGACGAACTGGCCCACAGCAACGCCCCGGGCAGTCGTCACACCAAGCGCTGGCAGGACATTCAGGAACTGCTCGCTGCGGGCATCGACGTCTACACCACGGTCAACGTCCAGCATCTGGAAAGCCTCAATGATCAGGTGCGCGGCATCACCGGTGTGCAGGTTCGGGAAACCCTGCCGGACTGGGTCTTGCAGGAAGCCTACGAACTGGTGCTGATCGATCTGCCGCCCCGTGAATTGCTGGAGCGGCTGCGCGACGGCAAGGTGTACGTACCGGAACAGGCGCGAGCCGCCATCGACGCGTTTTTCACCCAGACCAACCTCACGGCGCTGCGCGAACTGGCGATGCAGACCGCTGCCGCGCAAGTCGACGACGACCTGACGCAGGGTTATCGGCAGATGGGCCGGGATGCGCCGCCAGTGCGCGGCCGTTTGTTGGTGGGGATTGATGGCGATGTGCACGCCGAACGTCTGGTGCGCCACGCCAGCCGTGTGGCGCAACGGCGGCATCTGCCCTGGAGTCTGGTGCATGTGGATAACGGCCGGGCTTTCGACGAACAGGCCCGCACACGTTTGCAAAACGCCCAGCAACTGGCCGAACGCCTGGGGGGCGAAGTGGTCCTGCTGCGCGCGGGGGAAGTGGCAAAAACCCTGATTCAACATGCCGCCGAACGCCGCGCCAGTCTGGTGTTGGTGGGTCAGTCGCGGCCTCGCTTGTGTCGCCGGTTGTTCGGCGGTGGCGTTGCAGCGCGGCTGCTGCGTGAAGCCCATGGGCTGGAAGTCAGCGTACTCGACAGCGAACCATTGGCCGATCCACCGCGCATCCGCTCGCCAGGCAGAATCCTCTGGTTCGATTACGGCCTGGCGCTGCTCGCCACGCTGTTGGCCAGTGCGTTGGCCTGGGCGGTGTCTGGCGTGCTCGCATTGCCGAATATTTCGCTGGTGTTTCTCGCTGCGGTTTTACTGGTGGCGGTGCGCAGCAGCGTCGGGCCGGCGTTGGCCTGCGCCGCCTTGTCGTTTCTGGCCTATGACTTTTTATTCATCCCGCCGAATTTTTCCCTGAGCATTCAGCGCGAAGAAGACGTGCTGACCTTGCTGTTCTTCCTGCTGATGTCGGCCCTGACCGGCAATCTCGCGGCGCGTCAGCGGCGGCAGTTGCAGGCGCTGCGCGACACGCAGGAGGAAACCAGCGAGCTGCTGGATCTGTCGCGCAAACTGACGGCGGCCACGGATCGGCAAGCCGTACTCAGCGCTGCGGGCCAGCACCTCAATGGCTGGCGCGAGCTGGAGGTGTGCCTGATCGAGCGCGATGGCGAGGGTGGCTGGAACGTGGCGAGCGGCACTGCGCTGCAATTGTCTGAACCGGAGCGGGCAGCGGCGGACTGGGCCTGGCAGCATGATCAGGCTGCTGGCCACGGAACTGGCACTTTGCCGTCAAGTCGCTGGTGGTGGTGGCCGTTATCCGGCGAGCAAGGCCCGCTGGCCTTGCTCGGCGTTTGCCCTCGTGAAGGGCAGCCATTCAGCGCCCAGCGTCGGCGTTTGCTGACCGCCCTCAGTCAGCCGCTGGCTCAGGCGTTGGCCCGGGCGCAACTCGCCGAGGACCTGGAAGCCGCGCGTCTGCATGGCGAAACCGAACAATTGCGCAGCGCCTTGCTGGCCTCGGTGTCCCATGACCTACGCACGCCACTCACCGCCATGCGCGGCGGCATCGACAGCTTGTTATCGCTGGGCGAAGCCATTCCTTTGCAGGATCGTCGCGAACTGCTGGAAGGTACCCGGGACGAAGCCGAGCGTCTGGATCGCTATATCCAGAATCTGCTGGACATGACCCGGCTCGGCCACGGCGCGTTGAAGCTGGCGCGGGATTGGGTATCGGCTGGCGATATCGTCGGCAGTGCGCTGAATCGGCTGCGTGTGGTGCTGGCATCGCTGCAAGTCGGCGTCCAGGTGCCCGCCGAACTGCCGCTGCTCTACGTGCATGCGGCTTTGATCGAACAGGCGCTGGTCAATGTGCTGGAAAACGCCGCGCGCTTCTCGCCGGTCAACGGCCGCTTGCAGCTGGAGGCCGGTGCCACTGACAGCGAACTGTTTTTCTCGGTCAGCGATGAAGGGCCGGGGATTCCCGAAGACGAGCGGGCGAAGATTTTCGACATGTTCTACACCGCCGCCCGTGGTGATCGCGGCGGGCAGGGCACCGGTCTGGGGCTGGCAATCTGTCAGGGCATGGTCGGCGCTCACGGCGGGCGGATCAGCGTGGGGCCGGGCATTGAAGGGCGGGGCACCTGCATCACCTTGCATTTGCCGTTACAGGCGCAACCGGAAGCGGAAATAGAATCGCCGTCTGATAGTCTTGCTGTCATTCCGCCCACTGCACAGCCAAGGCATTCATGAGTCAGACCGCAACCATTCTGGTGATCGACGATGAGCCGCAGATTCGCAAATTTCTGCGCATCAGCCTCGCGTCACAGGGCTATAAAGTCATCGAAGCCGGGACCGGCACCGAAGGTTTGAGCCAGGCGGCCTTGAACAAGCCGGATTTGCTGGTGCTGGATCTCGGTTTGCCGGACATGGATGGCCAGCAGGTCCTGCGCGAATTTCGCGAATGGTCCGGCGTGCCGGTGCTGGTGCTTTCGGTGCGCGCCAGCGAAGCACAGAAAGTCGAGGCGCTGGATGGCGGCGCCAATGACTACGTGACCAAGCCATTTGGCATTCAGGAATTTCTCGCCCGCATCCGCGCCTTGCTGCGCCAGGCACCCAGCGGCGAGCCACCGAGCGCCGCATTGCAGTTCGGGCCGCTGACCGTGGATCTGGCGTATCGCCGGGTGTTGCTGGACGGCGTCGAAGTCGGCCTGACCCGCAAGGAATACGCCGTGCTGGCGCAACTGGCGCGGTATCCGGGGCGGGTCATCACCCAGCAGCAATTGCTCAAGGACATCTGGGGCCCGACCCACACCGAAGACACTCACTACCTGCGCATCGTTGTCGGCCACTTGCGGCAGAAACTCGCCGACGACCCGACCGCACCGAGGTTTATCGTTACCGAGGCCGGGGTTGGGTATCGGTTGCGGGAGGTTTGACCAACACGGCCTGGTGGGAGCGAGCTTGCTCGCGAATCGATTTCACATTCTGTATAGGCGCCGCCTGACCTGACGCTTTCTCGAGCAAGCTCGCTCCCACACAGTTGGAATGCGGTCATCCCGTAGGACCGGCTTCAGCCGGGAGGAGGCCAGTCCATCCGCAGCAGATCCGTCGTTTTGGGTATCGGTTGCGGGAGGTTTGACCAACACGGCCTGGTGGGAGCGAGCTTGCTCGCGAATCGATTTCACATTCTGTATAGGCGTCGCCTGACCTGACGCTTTCGTGAGCAAGCTCGCTCCCACACAGTTGGAATACGGTCATCCCGTAGGACCGGCTTCAGCCGGGAGGAAGCCAGTCCATCCGCAGCAGATCCGTCGTTTTGGGTATCGGTTGCGGGAGGTTTGACCAACACGGCCTGGTGGGAGCGAGCTTGCTCGCGAATCGATTTCACATTCTGTATAGGCGTCGCCTGACCTGACGCTTTCGCGAGCAAGCTCGCTCCCACACAGTTGGAATACGGTCATCCCGTAGGACCGGCTTCAGCCGGGAGGAAGCCAGTCCATCCGCAGCAGATCCGTCGTTTTGGGTATCGGTTACGGGAGGTTTGACCAACACGGCCTGGTGGGAGCGAGCTTGCTCGCGAATCGATTTCACATTCTGTATAGGCGTCGCCTGACCTGACGCTTTCTCGAGCAAGCTCGCTCCCACACAGTTGGAATACGGTCATCCCGTAATTGGATGGACTCGCCCAAGCCGAGGCGTCTGTAGCGCCACGGTGGCATTCTTAAGAAGCCAACGACAGCGAGGGCGAGTCCATGAAAAAGCATACGACCAAAAGTAACGCCTTGTCTTCAGCCGACGTGTCGGCTTGTTCGACAGTGGCGGTAGATCTTGCCAAGAATGTGTTCCAGGTGGCCGGGGAAGATGCCCTTGGTCAGGTCATTTACGAAGAGCGGATCAAGTCACGCGAAACCTTTGTGGCCTTTTTACAAAAACTGCCGGCAGGCGTGACGGTGCTGATGGAGACCGGCCCTGGCGCGCAGGCTTGGGCGCGGCTGTTGCAAGCACAAGGCAATCAGGCGCGAATTTTACCGGCGCAACATGTCGCCAAACATCGTAGCGGTGCCAAAAATGATCGCAACGATGTGCTGGCGATATTGCGTTCAGGACGAGATGTAAACATTGCGCCAGTGCCAGTCAAAAGCACCGCACAACTGGCCATGCAGGCTCTGCATCGTGCTCGACAAGGGTATGTAAGGCGGCGCACTGCAATGGGTAATCAGATACGCGGGCTGTTGCTGGAACAGGGTATTGCCATGGCGCAAGGGGCGGTGACCCTCAGCCGAAATGTCCCACGTATATTGGAAGATGCCATCCAGCCATTGCCGGATATGTTGCGCGAGCTGATTGATGAAATGCTGGGCGAATGGAGCCATCTGGGTGAGCGCATCGATGTACTGACGGGCCGTCTGGAAGCAGCAGCGCGCGAAGATGAGACAGCAAAGCGTCTGATGACAGTGCGCGGCATCGGCCCAATCATCGCCACGGCCTTGCTGGCCAAACAGACTGAGCCTGAGCGTTTCGCCAATGCCCGAATGTTTGCTGCCTACTTCGGCACGGTGCCCGAGCAGCACAGCAGCGGGCAAAAAATCCGATTGGGAGGAATTTGCAGACGCGGAGATGGCTATATTCGCAGCCTGTCGATTCAAGGAGCGCACGCCGTGTTAAGGCAGGTGAAGCCTGATTCGGAGCATCCCGATGATCGCCGGCTACGACGCTGGCTAAGTCAGCATGGTCAAAAAGGAGCAGCCGTAAGGTTGGCCAATAGAAACCTGCGCATCGTCTGGGTGCTGCTGCAAAACAATCAGACCTATCGTCGTCAGCCTGCAGGTTGCCAGGAGGCGACGATGAATCATTAATCAACAGAGTTCTGCCACCGGGGTGCTGAGTCACCTCAACCGCTGCTGAAGAACATTGACCCCAGGTCAGACCGTCGCGGATAGATGCCTACGGTCCTACTGGCCCTTTGAGGCCTTAACGTAATCGGCATACCGCGAGCTTACCCAATGTTGGCCAGAAGCCGTAACGCTTCCTCGAACAGGCCTTATACATAGATGCAACCGGGTAGCAGTGTTCAAAAGCAGGTTGAAAGTGTGGGCGAGTCCATACATAGGACCGGCTTCAGCCGGGAGGAGGCCAGTCCATCCGCAGCAGATCCGTCGTTTTGGGTATCGGTTGCGGGAGGTTTGACCAACACGGCCTGGTGGGAGCGAGCTTGCTCGCGAATCGATTTCACATTCTGTATAGGCGTCGCCTGACCTGACGCTTTCGTGAGCAAGCTCGCTCCCACACAGTTGGAATACGGTCATCCCGTAGGACCGGCTTCAGCCGGGAGGAAGCCAGTCCATCCGCAGCAGATCCGTCGTTTTGGGTATCGGTTGCGGGAGGTTTGACCAACACGGCCTGGTGGGAGCGAGCTTGCTCGCGAATCGATTTCACATTCTGTATAGGCGTCGCCTGACCTGACGCTTTCGCGAGCAAGCTCGCTCCCACAGGTCTGTTTAGCGCCTATGCTCCGCCTCATACCGATCCAGCGTATCGCTGGCGATCTCGCGGCCCAGAGCGATGAGTTCCGGGGCCTTGTAGAACTCGAAAAACCGGCACACCCGCTTGGGAACGTTGATCAGGATGTCCGGCGGATAACCGGCGATCTTGTATTGCGCCAGCGAGGTCTGCATGACTTCGAAGCTCTGGTTGATCAGATCCAGCAGCGATGCCGGGCCGACGTTATCGATGATGACCGAACCGGTAGCGGATTTCGGCGCGCTCTCGCCCTGAGGCGCCGCAGCCGGTTGTTGCCCTTGCGGATCGGCCGAGTCTTCGCCCAGCCATGGGTTGGCAATGGTCGCCGAGCGGGACTTGAGGCTGTCCTGCTCCAGGCGCAGGACGTCACCGCCCGCAGTATCCAGCTTGCGGCGGAACGGCAGGCGCGATCCCAGCGAGCTGATCAGGCTGTCGAAACGTTTTTTCACCGCCGGCGGACGTTCGATGACCGGCAACTGGTAATGCCCCTGATTGGTGGAGTTCAGGTTCACTGCGACAATCAGATCACAATGGCTGGACACCACCGGCACAATTGGCAGCGGGTTGAGCAAACCGCCGTCCACCAGCATGCGTCCGTCCTGCATGACCGGCGTGAACAAACTGGGGATAGCCGCCGAGGCCCGCATCGCCTGATGCAGGCAGCCTTCCTGAAACCAGATTTCCTGCTGGTTGGTCAGGTCGGTGGCCACCGCCGTGTAAGGTATGCGCAGGTCTTCGATATTGATTTCGCCGACGATTTCCCGGATCTGGCCGAAAACCTTCTCACCGCGTATGGCACCGAGGCGGAAGCTGACGTCCACCAGCCGCAACACATCCAGATAATCCAGGCTCTCGATCCACGCGCGGTATTGCTGCAACTTGCCCGCTGCGTAGATGCCGCCGACCACCGCCCCCATGGAGCAGCCGGCGATACACGCGATGTCGTAGCCGCGCCGCTCCAATTCTTCGATGACACCGATATGCGCATAACCGCGTGCGCCGCCGGAGCCGAGTACCAAAGCGATGCGTTTTTTCATGTCGGGCTCCTGAAGTTGGCACACCATACGCGCAAATAGGCATGATCGTGCTTCCCGGGCAGCCTGTGAAGACTTGTCGCAGGTAAAAAACAGTTACTCTTGCTGCCCGGCTCCACGGCACTTTTAAACGCCCGGACCGTCCAACTCGCACATTCGATTCTTATTCCCGAGGTAACACCGATGAAAGCCTGGATCTGCCTGCCATTATTAGCTCTGGTTTTAACAGGTTGCGCCGGCAAAACCGGGTACCGCGACAGCTGCGCCACGCAACTGGATTCGGCCTGGCACGAGCTGGACCTGGCCAAGGCCGAAGGCTTCGCCGGAACCGTCAGCTATTCCAAAGCCCTGTCATTGTTGACCGGCGCCAAGACCCAGCAGCAATTTGAAGCCTTCGAAGGTTGCACCAGCAAGGCCGAGAAAGCACGCTTCTACATCCGTGAGTCCCGCGCCGGGCGATAAGTCTTTTCAGTTCGCTCCGTCACCGTAGGAGCGAATTTATTCGCGAAGCAATGTTTCAGGCGCTGAGTCTCTGTTGGATGTGTCGGCCCTTCGCGAATAAATTCGCTCCTGCGGATTGGGATTTTACGCCTGGCTTTCCCCGCCGCACGGCATGCAAACGCTTCATCTCCAAGCTTTTCCCTCCCCGCTCTGGCGAAACGACCTACGCTGACCTTAAAGTGGCTGCATATATTGCGTCGTTCGCAAGCCAATGGGTCAGAGGCAGTCGCCTGGAGAGTGTTTTTCTATGGGCAGGAAACTCGATGAGTGCCTCAACGCCATCAATGAGGTGGTGCTAGGCAAGGAACCGCAAGTCCGACTGGCCATGACGTGCCTGCTCGGCGGTGGTCATTTATTGATTGAAGATTTGCCCGGCATGGGCAAGACCACGCTCAGCCATACCTTGGCCAAGGTGTTGGGCTTAAGCTTCCAGCGCATTCAATTCACCTCTGATCTGCTGCCTGGCGACATTCTCGGCACATCGGTATTTGATCGCGACAGCGGGCAGTTCACCTTTCATCCGGGGCCGATCTTCGCCGAACTGGTGCTGGCCGACGAAATCAATCGCGCCACGCCAAAAAGCCAGAGCGCCTTGCTCGAAGCCATGGAAGAAGGGCAGGTGACCATCGAGGGCGCCACGCGGCTGCTGCCCGATCCTTTTTTTGTGATTGCGACCCAGAACCCGTTCAGTCAGGGCGGCACCTTTGCCTTGCCGGAATCGCAACTGGATCGCTTCCTCATGCGGCTTTCCCTGGGTTATCCCGCCAAATCGGCGGAAAAAGCCTTGCTCATGGGCGAATCGCGCCGGGATTTGCTGCCGCGCCTGCAACCGCTGCTCAACCATGCCGAGCTGGCGTTGTTGCAGGCGCAGGCGCGGCAGGTGCGGGCCAGCGATGCGTTGGTGGATTACGTGTTGCGGCTGGTGGATGCCACGCGCAGTCAGCCGCAATTCGCCTACGGGCTTTCTCCCCGCGCCAGTCTGGCAATTCTGTCGGCGGCACGGGCCTGGGCGCTGTTGATCGGTCGCGACTATGTGATTCCCGAAGACGTGCAGGCCGTGCTGCCCTCGGTCGTTGGCCACCGTTTGCGCGAGCGATCCGAATCGACCGGGCATGGCAGCGGGGCGCTGGTCCAGTGGCTATTGCGCGAGGTGCCGGTGCTTTGATCGAACAGCTCAAACCGATCTGGCAACGCTGGCTGTCCCGGCGAATTCCCCCGGCGCCACGCGTCACCCTTGATCACCGGCGCATCTTCATCATGCCCACGCGCACCGGGGGTACGTTCGCGCTGGTGCTGTTTTTGATGCTGCTGGTCGCCATCAACTACCAGAACAGTCTGGCGTATGGCCTGACGTTCCTGCTGATGTCCATGAGTGTGCTGGGCATTTTGCACACTTACCGCAACGTCAGCGGGCTGATTCTCAGCGCCGGAGTGGCACGCTCGGTGTTCGTCGGTGAGGCCGTGCATTTGCGCTTGCGGCTGGAAAGCGCCGGGCACAGTCGGCAAGCCATTGCCGTGGGCTGGGACGCCAGCCAGTTGCAGAAAGTCGATGTCATGGCCGACGGTCTTGTCGAGATTGAGCTGACCTTGCCTGCGGAAAATCGCGGCTGGTTGCGCGCGCCGCGACTGCGGGTCGAAAGCGTATTCCCCTTGAGCCTGCTGCGCGCGTGGAGCTGGCTTGACCTGGAACAGACCGCGTTGGTTTTTCCTCGGCCGATCGGCGGAGCGATGCCGCTGCTCAAGGGCGTTCAGCCTCACGCCGACGATGAGGGTGAGGCGACTCAGCGACCGGGCGTGGATGATTATCACGGCCTGCGGCCTTATCAGCCTGGCGACAATCGCCGGCGCATGCACTGGAAGGCCTGGTCCCGTGGGCAAGGTCTGCTGGTCAAGGATTTCACTGACTTGAGCGGCCACGACCTGTGCCTGGATTTCATGGCGCTGGGCGGTGATATCGAAGATCGCTTGTCGCGGCTGTGCTATTGGGTGGTGATCCTGTCCCAACGTCATCAGCCGTTTGCGTTGCGCTTGCCGGGGTTTTTCTCGCCGCCGGACAGTGGCGAAGTACACCGCGAAACTTGCCTGCGCGCCCTCGCGTTGTACGGTAGTCAGCCATGAGCGCAGATTCCGGCCTGAGCCTGCCTATTCCTCGGGGCAGCCTGATGTGGTTGCTGCTGGCGCAGGCGTTGGTGATCGTGCCGTTCATTACCCATGTGCCCTGGTCGATCCTGGGTCTGTGGCTGGCGTGCAGCCTGTGGCGCGTGCAGATTTTCCGCATGCGCGTCCGCCCTCCCGGAACCTGGGTCAAGTCGGGCTTGCTGGTGGGCACGGCGGGCGGCGTGTATCTGGCCCGAGGCAGTCTGGTCGGACTGGATGCCGGCGCGGCACTACTGATTGCCGCGTTCATCCTGAAGATGCTGGAAATGCGCACTCGTCGTGATGCGCTGGTGCTGATCTTTCTCGGCTTTTTCTGCGTGGTGGTGGGTTATCTGTTTGAAGACAGCCTGCTGTGGGCGGCATTCACGCTGTTGCCGGTCAGTACGCTGCTGGCAGCCTTGATCGGTTTGCAGCAGACCGATGCGCCGGGCAACCCCGTCAATAGCCTCAAGCTGGCGCTCAAATTGCTGCTGCAAGCGGTGCCTTTGATGCTGGTGCTGTTTTTGTTCTTCCCCCGGCTGGAGCCGCTGTGGTCGTTGCCGCAACCGAGCAACAAGGCGATGACCGGGCTTTCCGATAGCATGGCACCGGGGGATATCGCCGAACTGAGCAAATCCGCCGCGCTGGTCTTTCGTGCCAGTTTCGACGGCGCGATACCGGCGCGCAATCAGTTGTACTGGCGCTCGTTGACCCTTGAGCAGTTCGACGGTCGGCGCTGGTCCCAGACCGGGCGCGCGCAAACGGTACAGCTACCGCAATGGCAAAAACATGGCGAAACCGTAAGTTACAGCATCGTCATGGAGCCCAGCGGGCGTCCCTGGCTGTCGACCCTGGACGTCGGCGAGAGCAGCCTGCCGGACGTGCGCCAGATGAGTGACTTCCGCCTGCAACGCCGCCGCCCGGTGGAGCAGTCGTTGCTGTACAGCGTCAATTCCTGGCCGGACGCGACCCGCGATGGGCAGCTCAGCGAAAATATCCAGCGCCAGGATCTGCAACTTCCGCCCAAGGGCAATCCCCAGGCGCGGCAATGGGCCAGCGATCTGCTGCGCAACCATCCCAAACCCGACGCGCTGGTTGACGCCATGCTCGGTTACTTCAGCCGTGAGTCTTTTCATTACACCCTCAAGCCGCCGACGCTGGGGCCGGAGAGCATCGACAGTTTTCTGTTCGACAGTCGCCGTGGGTTCTGTGCCCATTACGCCGGTGCCATGACCTTCGTGCTGCGCGCGGCAGGAATTCCGGCGCGGGTAGTGGCGGGCTATCAGGGCGGCGAACTGAACCCCGACGGCAATTACCTGACCGTGCGCCAGTTTGACGCGCACGCGTGGGTCGAATACTGGCAGCCGGGCATTGGCTGGCGCAGCGTTGATCCGACCGCAGCGGTGGCGCCGCAACGTATCGAACAAGGGCTGGAGCAGGCGCTGGCCGCCGACGAGGCGTTTCTCGAAGATTCGCCCATGTCGGCGCTGCGCTATCGCAACGTGCCGTGGATCAATGGCCTGCGCTTGAGTTGGGATAACTTGAACTACGGCTGGCAGCGTTGGGTCCTTGGTTATCAAGGGCAACAACAGCTGCAAGTGTTCAACCGCTGGTTCTCCGGGCTGGAAGCTCCGGCGTTTATTGGCGCGGCCGGATTGGTGCTGGCGTTGGTTGCGCTGTGGATTTTCAAGCCATGGCAGCGTGAAAGCGACTCGCAACTGCGTCTGTTCAACGCGTTCGAGCGCTTGCTGGCGCGGCGCGGATTACGGCGCATGCCCGGCGAAGGGGTGCAGGAATTCGCCCGGCGTGCCGGGTTGTCGCTTCCCGAACACGCGGAGCTGATCCAAGCCTTTTGCGAGGAATTTCAGGCGCAGCGCTACGCGGGCCGTACGACCTCGGCCGCTGAGCTGCGTCGCTGTTTGAAACGTTTGCGGCGTCGTTTGCCCTGGCGTCTGTCGGCGGCCAAGGGTATCAGTGAGTAAACCGAATAAGGATCAAGATATGTCATCGATGGTCGACCATCTGGTCGCAGAGATTTTAACCCTCGACATCAAATTGCTTGCCTGCCACGCGCGACTTACGGCTTCCACTGACAGCGAAGCGCTGCACGATTTGCGTACCACGGTGCGTCGACTACGCAGCTTGCTGCGCCCGTTGCGCGGACTGTCGGGTGTCGAGCAGCTGGAAGAGGCGGCCAAAGCGGTAGGTCAACTGACCACGCCGCTGCGGGACATGGAAGTGCTGGCCGCACACCTCGCCGAACTGGGGATGACCGAAGCGGCGCGCTGGCGTACCGATCAAGTCAGCCAGGCTTATCAGCGCGTAGCTGAATCGACGGAACTCAATCGACTGTTTGGCATGCTTGATCAATTTCCGGGTTTCATTCGCGTCCAGCAGCGCCAGAAGCTGTTGAGTGGCTTGCGTCAAAGCATCGAAAAGCGCATCGACAAACAATGGAAAAAGCTCAGCGAAGCCATGGCCGATCCTGCCCATGACCGACATCGTCTGCGTTTGCTGATCAAACGGGTGCGCTACGCCGCTGAAGCTTACCCGCAACTCAGTCATCAGTCGGCCAAGACCCAGGCGTGCCTGAAGGATGCTCAAGGGACATTGGGCAACTGGCACGATCACCTGCAATGGCTGGCGCAGGCCGGGCAGCAACGGGATCTGGCCCCCTGCATTGCCGGCTGGCATCTGGGCATCGTGCGCGCGGAGAAAAAGGCCGACGTATCACTCAAACGTCTGGCGAAGGCGTGCTTCAACGGCAAGTCCTGAGCAGCTGTTGACGAACCTCTTTTGCAATCACCCCGCAGAAATGGCGGATATGGAGCCTGCACGCCGATCAACAGCTGGTTAAGATCGTTGCAGATTTCAGATCCTTCATTTTTGGTGGTGAGCATGAACTTTTCCGAGTTGGTCAACGCAGTCAACGATAACCCGCTGTCTGTCACGATCCCGGCCGAGTGGGGGCAGGGAAGGGCGTGTTTTGGTGGCCTGATGGCCGCTTTGCAATACGAAGCCATGCGCGCCAGGGTCCCGGAAAACCGGCCGGTACGCTCCCTGGCAATCACCTTCGTCGGGCCTGCGGAGCCGGATGTGCCGATCTCGTTCGAAGTCGAAGTCCTGCGTGAAGGCAAGGCGGTCAGCCAGGTGCTGGGTCGCGCCATGCAAAACGGCCAGGTCATGACGCTGATGCAAGGCAGCTTCGGTGCGCCGCGCGAGTCGGTGATTGCCGTGCAGGCCGATCCGGCGCCAAACCTCAAACCCTTCGCAGAATGCCCTCAGCTGCCCTTTATCAGCGGCGTGATGCCTGAGTATTTGCGTTTCATGGACATGCGTTGGGGCTTGGGCGGGATGCCATTCAGCAACACGCCTTCGCCTGCCATCGGTGGGTATGTGCGCTTTCGCGAAGTCGAAGAAGGGCGTCTCACCGAGGCGCATCTGTTGGCCTTGGTCGACACCTGGCCGCCAGCGCTGCTGCCGCATTTGAGCAAACCGGCCCCGGGCAGTTCGCTGACCTGGACCATCGAATTCGTCCAGCCGCTACCGCAGTTGAGCATTCATGACTGGTGCACGTATCGCGCAGTGATCGAACATGCCCGTGATGGCTATGGCCACACTGCCGCAATGCTCTGGTCGCCAGCCGGCGAGTTGGTGGCGATCAGTCGGCAGACGGTGACGGTGTTTGGGTAGGAGACTTGTTGGGGGCGCGCGCTCGTGTGTAGGAGGGAATTTATTCCCGAAGGCGTTGCAGCGGGCGCAGCAGATATATCGCCTGCCACAAAGCCTTCGCGGGCAAGCCTCGCTCCAACGGGCCTGCTGCCAATACCTTCCCGGATGAATCCGGTCCCACGGGATTCAAACCATTCAACACCCGTGCCGCTGAATCCCCAACCCGGCAATCAAACCGATCACGCCAATTGCCAGTGACGAAAAGCTGCAGGAAATCAGGCCGTCGACGATCAGCAGCGCCGCAAGGATAAACAGCGGCCGCGCGAGGACATTCAGCACAAGGTTGGCTGGAGGGCGGTGATTATCGGCGTGCCATTGCCACGTGTGGAGATTGGAAAGTCGCTTGGTCATTACTGCTGTCCTCTTCACTGCATCAAATCGATACCTGAAGCGTAGGCCTGACTCGCGAATGCAGCGAATCAAGCCTGACTATCGGTGCAATAGGGCCGTTGCCGTTACAGCTTGAGTTGACCGATGGCCTTGCTCAGCTCACCGGCCAGGGTCGCGAGCTCGCTACTGGTGGTGGCGGAATCCACGGTCTGGTTCACAGTGCGTTCAGTCACATCACGAATGCTGACCACGGCGCGATTCATGTCTTCGGCAACCTGACTTTGCTGCTGCGCGGCGACGGCGATCTGCGTGTTGCTCTCGCGCATCTGCGCAACCGCGCCGGCGATAGCGGCGAGTGCATCGCCGGCTTCCTGAGCCTGCTGCACGCATTCGTCCGCCTTGAAGGAGCTGTCCTGCATGAAATCCACCGCGTCGCGAGTCCCAGCCTGCAACGCGGAAACCATGGTGGTGATTTCATCGGTGGAGGTCTGCACGCGCTTGGCCAGGTTGCGCACTTCATCTGCGACGACGGCAAAGCCACGGCCCATTTCACCGGCCCGTGCGGCCTCGATGGCCGCGTTGAGCGCCAACAGGTTGGTCTGTTCGGCAATGCTGTGAATCACGCCGACCACGCCGTTGATCTTCTGACTGTCTTCGGCCAGGCGCTGAATCATCTCGGCGGTTTGCTGCACGCCGGTGGACAAACCTGCGATAGACAATTGAACCCGTTCGACCACGGCCTTGCCGCCGCCAGCCAGGGTGTCGGCAGTCTGCGACTGATCGCGCGTGGTGCTGGCGTGTTGGGCAATGTGATAAACGGTGGCGGACATCTCGTTGATCGCGGTGGCGACCTGATCGGTTTCACTCTGCTGGCCGAGCATGCCGTGGCGCACGTCATTCATGCCGGCCGCTAGATGCGCAGCGCCCTGATCCAGACGTGCAGCGGTCTGGGCAACGGTGTTGACCACGCGTTGATAACCGGCCTGCATCGCGTTGAAGGCCTTGGCCATCTGACCCACTTCATCATCGCCAGTCAGCGGCACGCGCGCCGACAGATCGCCGCTTTTCTCCACGTGCAGCATGACGTCCTTGAGGGTGTTGAGCTGGCTGAGCAGGAAGCGAATCAGCAACTGCGACGCGCAGAGCATGGCCAGCATCAGGACAAATACGGCAATGGCGTAGTTGACGAAGCGAGCTTCCAGGACTTGCGTCAGGCTTGGCGCGAAGGCCAGGAGCGCGACGCGCTGCCCGTCAGCACGCGCCACGACCTGAGCGCCGATCAGGGTATTTTCATCCGCCGACGGTTGCAGGTTCAGCTCGACCCAGCCTGTGCCGCTGGCCAGTTGCGGCAATGACTGATCCTTGAATTTCGGGGTTTGGCCCTGAGGAATGACCAACACATCGCTGCCAGCGGGAACCGCTTGTGCGGCGGGCCACGAACCGATCAGTCGCGCTTGCGCCTGGGCGGACTGACGAGCGCCATCGACGCGTGCCTGTTGTTCGAGTTGCGAGGCATAGACCACCAGCAACAGCGTGGTAATGAAAGCGACCGCGTTCACGGCCCAGAACTTGTACTTCAGCGAAAGGTTGCTAAGCCAGGTGCCCATAAGAGGTCTTCTTTGGTTAGTCGTGGGTAGACGTGCGGCAAGGTGCCACCATGATGAGCCAATGTTCAGAGAATATGTTGATTTGGGTCAAGCGCACGTCAGACGTGAGCGTCCGCAAGCTCGGGCAAGTCGAAAAAAGTGCGTGCGCAGCGGCTGCTGTGGGCGGCCAGGTCTTCCTCGGTTTCGCCCCGATGCAGAGCCACTTCGCGCAACACTTCGGGCAGGTAGGCCGGTTCGTTGCGGCCATTTTTCGGCTTGGGTCGCAAGGTACGCGGCAGCAGGTACGGCGCATCGCTTTCCAGCATCAAACGACCACGGGGAATGTCGCGGACCAGCGGATGCAGGTGCGTACCACGGCGCTCATCGCAGATCCAGCCGGTGATGCCGATGTGCAGATCAAGGTCCAGATAGCTGAACAATGCTCGTTGTTCGCCGGTAAAACAATGCACGACAGCGGCGGGAAGACGGTCGCGATAGTCGCGCAGAATCTCCAGCAGACGCTGGCTGGCGTCGCGTTCGTGAAGAAATACGGGCAATTGCAATTCGACCGCCAACGCCAGATGCGCCTCCAGGACTTTTTCCTGTTGCGGGCGTGGGGAGAAATCGCGATTGAAATCCAGACCGCATTCGCCGACGGCGCGCACGCGATTTTCTTTGAGCAGGGCACGCAACTGTTGCTCGGTATCGGTGGTCCAATCGCTCGCTGAATGGGGATGAATTCCCGCAGTGCTGAACAGGTGCCTGGCATCTTCATCCAGTTCGTGACAGAGCTGCAAAGCCTGTTCGCTGCCCTCGATACTGGTGCCGGTAACGACCAGTTGACAGACGCCCGCGGCATAGGCTCGATCGAGAACCGCCTGTCGTTGCGAGGCGAAGCTGGGATTTGTCAGATTGACGCCGATGTCGATGAGTTGCATGGTGCTACCTCAAGCCGGAGACCGCTGAGGATATCAGAGCTTCGGTAATTAATAAGAAACCCAGTCAATTCAACTGATTGAGCGCTGTTATTCAGTCCGGTTGATAGATTCGACATCAGTCGCGCTAAGCCCGTGCCTGTAATTCCCCCGTTTTTTCCATGCTATTGAACCGGCATTTCCCTGGAGAGTGAATGATCCGAGCCTTGATTGTCCCCGTGGTTTTTCTGTTGACCTTGGCACCGTTCCCGGCGAACGCGCGTCAGGCTGGTCCGCAACTGGTGCAGCACAAAACCCAGGTCCGGGACCTGGCCGCTATCCGCAGCAGCAAGGTGTTGCGCGTGCTGGTCAACCAGAGCCGCAACAGTTCCGGCGATGTGCAGGGCGAAGAGATCGGCGTCGAATATCACCGTCTCCAGGCCTTCGAGAAATACCTCAACAGTCATTCCCGCGACGGCCAGCAGATCACCTTCAAAATCATTCCCAAAGCCAAGACTCAGTTGCTCAGCGCATTGCGACGCGGCGAGGGCGATCTGGTTGCGCCGGGTGAACTGCTCGATGCCACGGGCGTGAAGGGCATCGAGGCCAGCGCGCCCATCGTCAGCCAGGTGCCGTTGGTGCTGATCGGAGTCAAGGGCGAGCGCGGCTTCAAACATGTGGAGCAACTGTCCGGCCGCACCTTGAGTCTGTCGGCGGGCAGTGCGGCCGATGAAGCGGTGCACCAGTTGAACCAGCGCCTGGCGTTGCGCAAGCTGCCGCCGGTGAAGATCGAGTGGGTTGATCCGAGTCTGGCGGTGGAAGATGTGCTGGAAATGGTCCAGGCGGGCATCTTTCACCTGACCGTAGTCGAGCAGCCGATTGCCGAGCGCTGGGTGCGGGTCATGCCGAAACTGCGCGTCGACCGGGCGTTGACCCTGAGCACCGGCAGCGACATGAACTGGTACGTGCGCCAGGACGCGTCGGTGTTGCACGCCACGATCGACAGCTTCCTCAAAACCTATCGTGCGCCCGCCAACCAGGACGTTGCGTTCCAGAAGGCCTATAAAAATCTTTATCGCGTACACAATCCTCTGGCCCGCGCAGATCGCCAGCGTCTGGAAGAACTGCGCCCGATGTTGCAGCGTCACGCAGATGCTCAGGGCATGGACTGGCTGAATCTGGCGGCCCTGGCATTCAAGGAATCAGCGCTGGATCCGGGTGCCAAAGGCAGCGGCGGCGCCACCGGCCTGCTGCAGATCACGCCATCGGCCGCGCAACGGGTCGGCGTGGGTAATATCCAGACAGCCGACAATAATGTTCAGGCCGGGGCCAAATACCTTGCGTTGATCCGCCGCAAGTTTTTTGCCGGCCCCAGGTTCAATGAGCGCGAACGCATGGCCTTTACCCTGGCCGCGTACAACCTTGGTCCGGAGCGTGTGCAGGGCATGCGTCTCGAGGCCAAGCGGCGTGGCTTGAATCCGGATCAATGGTTTTTCCAGACTGAGCGCGTGGCGATGGAACAGGCTGGAATGGGCGTGGTGAGCTACGTTAATAGTGTGAACAAATATTATCTGGCGTTTGATCGCGAGCGCGACTCTCTGGAAGACACCCGACCCGGAAAGCTGACAGTCAGGAAGTGATCGAAGTTACTGATAGGTATGATGGGTTTTATGCGCTTATCATATGAGCATATCCGATTATGATGGCGCCATTACTTCACTAATGGAATGAGCAGCATGAGCCCTCTGATCAAAGCAGTTTTCACTACCCGTGCCGGTTACGGTCTGACCATCGTGCGTATCCTGGTCGGCATCATTTTTATCGCTCACGGCAGCCAGAAGCTGTTCGGCGCATTTGGCGGCTACGGCCTGGAAGGCACCGGACAATACATGGCCAGCCTGGGTCTGAACCCTGGTTATCTGATGGCGTTGCTGTCGGGCAGCGCGGAGTTCTTCGGCGGCCTGGGCCTGGTGATAGGTCTGTTGGCCCGCCCGGCTGCGGTAGTGCTTGCGCTGACGCTGGTGGTGGCGATTTTCTCGGTGCATATCAGTCACGGGTTGTTCATGGCCAACAACGGTTATGAGTTTGCCTTGGCGTTGCTCGGCGGCGTGATTGCGGTATTGATCGAGGGTGCGGGCAAGGCGTCGGTGGATCGGGCTATCGGTGATTGATTGGCTCCCGTCCTGTGCGGACCGCATTCCACCTGTGTCGCGGATAAATTCGCTGCTACAGGGGAATGCGTACATATCTGTTGTTGCGGTAACGGCGGCTTAGGGTTGCGCCCTTACGGCGCCTCACTTTCGAAAAGCGCGAAAGTAACCAAACGCTCTTGCCCCACCACTCGGTCCCTCGCTTTGGCTCGGCATGCCCGTCATCCGACATTGATTTGGAGGGCCGCCGCAAAGGGCCATCCCTGGCCCAGTGCGGCTAAACCGGCGTCCTGCCGGTTTACCCTCCAAATCAACATCGAATTCCGGCCAGCGTGGTTTGACGGGGCGGTGTGGACCGTATCTCAACTGTAGGAGCGAATTTATTCGCGAGGTTTAACGGCGGCGACACAGATCTACGCCGTGAGCGCTGGCCTCCTTGTGGGGAGCTTGCTCGCGAAGGAAGTCAACGATGACGCGTGCTGTCTGGATAAACCCGGTTTCCGTTCGTTTTTCGCGAGCAAGCTCGCTCCCACAGAAACATGGCTGCTCCTGCTATTGATCGAACCCCAACCCGCCATTCCCCAACAGATATATCCCCGATCAACAAAACCGGCAGAGACGCCCCGAACGATGGCATTTGACAATTAGCTGGCGGCTTCTCTACGATGCTGCTCATGCGCCGATTTAAACAACTACTTGCGGGGCGCCAGGTAAGCATGATGCTTGCCGATAGAAGTCTCAGGACTTCGAAATACCGCTAAAGCGTTGGTTCGGTGTTGCCTCTCACCGCTGCCCAGCGGATTTATTGAGGCTGAGACATGACATCATGACCCGTCTGCATCCCGTTGTTCGCATTTCCCCCATCGCCACTCAGTTCGCGCGTAAAAATCCAAAGATCCTCTTGGGCGGTTCCCATCAACCGACATTGCTGCGTTACCTGGATGGCTGGCCACGACGTAATGGCGGGCCGCATGCATTCCTGATCCAGTTCGTCGACACCCTGCAATCCCTCGCGCAGTTCAAGGACGATCAATTCGATCTGGCGGTGTTGCAAGCGCCGGATGCCGAGCATGCCGAAGAGGTGATTCGCAATCTGACGCGTATTGCGCGGCAAGGATTGATTACTCGCTGCTGAGTTGCATTTGCCAATGAGACAGTGAGACCCGCCTGTTGAGCACCAACATCATCACGAAGGAAGGCCATGAAGCTCTGAAACAGGAGCTGGATTACCTGTGGCGGGAGAAGCGGCCGGACACCACGCGCAAGGTGACGTGGGCGGCGTCACTGGGCGATCGCAGTGAAAACGCCGACTACCAATACAACAAGAAACTGCTGCGGGAAATCGACCGCAGGGTTCGCTATCTGCGCAAGCGTCTTGAGGACGTGCGCGTGGTTGCCTACTCGCCGGAGCAGGAAGGTCGGGTGTTTTTCGGCGCCTGGGTCGAGATCGAAAATGACGCGGGGGAGATCAAGAAATTCCGCGTGGTGGGTTACGACGAGATCTACGGTCGCAACGATTACATTTCCATCGACTCACCGATGGCGCGCGCGCTGCTGAAGAAAGAAGAGGGCGATGAAACCGTGGTGCAGACGCCGAATGGCGAGATGGTGTGGTGGATCAATAGCATCACCTATCCCGGCTGATGGCTGCCTCGCTGATTAACCCGATCAGCGAAGCAGCCATCAGCATTCAACCCTCGCGCAACACCGTCAGCGGGCTGACATTCAGCGCCCGCCGCGTGCCGAACACGCCTGCGCCACCGACCAGCAGCGCACCCATCACCGGCAGCAACAGCAGCCACGCGTGGGGGTACCAGACCAGATCGAAGGCGTAGCGATACAGGGCGAAGCTCACCAGCTCACAACCCAGCGCCGCCAGCAAACCACTCACCGCGCCCAGCAAGCCGAACTCGATACGCCGCGCCTTGACCAGCAACGCTCGCTCGGCGCCTAACGCACGTACCAGCGCGCCCTGGCGGATGCGCTCGTCGAGGGTTGCCTGCAAGCCTGAGAACAGCACCGCGATGCCCGCTGCCAGCACGAACAGCAAGACGAACTGCACCGCCAATGTGACCTGATCGAGGATGCTGCGCACCTGTGCCAGCAACGCTTCGACGCCCAGCAGGCTGATCGACGGGAACGTGCGCGACAGGTCGACGATCTGTTTGTCCTTGCCCGGCGGCAGGTAAAAACTGGTCATGTAGGTGGTGGGCAGATCCTGCAGAGTGCCGGGTTCGAAGATGATGAAGAAGTTGGGCTGGAACGTGTCCCAGTTGATGTCCCGCAAGCTGGTGACCACAGCGTCACGGGTCAGCCCGCCGACATTGAAACTCAGGCGATCACCCAGCTTGATGCTCAGGCTGTCAGCCAGCTTGGCCTCCACCGAAACCCCCGGAGTCGTCGCGGCGGAGGCGTCGGCCGGGGCCTGCCACCAATTGCCGGCCGTGACCTTGTTACCTTCCGGCAAGTCAGCGGCCCAGGTCAGGTTCAGATCCCGGCGCGTGGCATTTTCGCCTCGGGAATCCTTGGTGACAAAATCGCTGACCGGCTTGTCATTGATGTTCATCAAACGGCCCGGCACGACGGGGTAAAGCGGCGCCGAATGGGTCGAGATCTGCGTCAACTGTTGGCTGAAGCGGTCCTTGTCATCAGGCAGCACGTTGAGCACGAAGTAATTCGGTGCGTCCTTGGGCAGCTGGTTTTGCCAAGTGTCGAGCAGCTCGCCGCGCAACAGGGCGATCAAGCCCATCGACAACAGGATCAGGCCGAAGGCCAGGGATTGTCCTGCTGCGGCCAGTGGATAACGCAGTAACTGACCCAAGCCGAGACGCCACGGCAACGAAGCGCCCGCCAGCAAGCGACGCAGGCTTTTCAAGGCCAGCAACAGCAGACCGCCGAGGACCACGGCGGCAATCACGCCGCCGCCGAGCAAGGCGAACGTCAGCACCAGATCCAGGCTCAGCCGCCACATGATCAGGCCCAGCGCCAGTAACGCGGCGCCGTACACCAGCCAGGAACTGGCGGGGATTGGCAGCATGTCCCGGCGCAGCACGCGCAAGGGTGGAACCCGGCCCAAAGCGGCGAGTGGCGGCAGGGCGAAGCCGGCCAGTGCCACCAGTCCGGTGCCGATGCCAGCCACTGCGGGCATCAGGCCGCCCGGCGGAACGGCGGCAGGCAGCAAGTCATGCAGCAGGGCAAACAAGCCGAGTTGCGCGCCCCAGCCCAGTAACGCGCCGCTCAGGCTGGCCAGCAACCCGAGCATCGCCAGTTGCAGGCTGAACAGCAGCAATGCTTCATTACGCGACAGGCCCAGGCAGCGCATTAGCGCGCTGGCATCGAAGCGCCGCACGGCGAAGCGTGATGCCGACAACGCCACGGCAACCCCGGCCAGCAACACGGCCACCAGACTCGCCATGTTCAGATAGCGTTCAGCCTTGCCCAGTGCGCCGCCGATCTGTTGGCTGCCATCACGAGCGTCCTTGATTTCCTGATGGGGTTCCATGCCCGGTTCGATGGCCTTGCGATAGGCGGCGAGGGCTTCAGGCGGGCCGCTCCACATTTCCCGATAGCTGACGCGGCTGCCCGGCTGCACGACGCCGGTGGCCTGCAAATCCGCCAGATTGATCATCACTCGCGGCGTGAGGCTGTAGAAATTACCGGCGCGGTCCGGTTCGTAGGTCAGCACCCGAGTGAGCTTGAGGGTTTTCGAGCCGACATCGATGTCATCGCCGATTTTCAGGTCAACGGCGGGAAACATCCGCGACTCGGCCCAGGCTTCTCCGGGTTTCGGGCCTTGGCTGACTTGTTCGGGTTGATACAGATCGGCGGCGCTTTTCAGTTCGCCACGCAGTGGGTAAGCAGTGTCGACGGCTTTGACGCTGGACAGCTGAATGCCAGCATCGGTGGCAATCACGCTGGAGAAAATCACCACTTGGGAATGATCCAGCTTGAGCGCCTGGCCTGCCTCGATCTGCTGTGGCTTGGCCGGGCTCGATCCTTCAAGCACCAGATCGGCGCCCAGAAACTCCGTGGCGCGCATCAGCATGGCGCCGTTCAGGCGGGCGCCGAAATAGCCGATGGCGGTGCTGGCGGCAACGGCCACCAACAGGGCGAAGAACAACACCCGCAATTCACCGGCGCGGGCATCGCGCAGCAGTTGGCGGACAGCAAGGTTGAGCAGGCGAACAAAAGGCAGGCGTGCCATCAAGGCTCCAGTGGGGCGACCAGACGGCCACCTTCGAGTCGGATCAGGCGTCGGCAGCGGTGGGCCAGACGTTCGTCGTGGGTAACCAGAACCAGAGTCGTGCCGCGCTCCTTGTTCAGTTCGAACAACAGATCGCTGATCCGTTCGCCGGTGTGACTGTCCAGATTGCCGGTGGGTTCATCGGCGAACAGCACGTCAGGGTCGGCGGCAAAGGCGCGGGCAATGGCGACCCGCTGCTGTTCGCCACCGGAAAGCTGGCGCGGCGTGTGGGTCAGACGTTTGCCGAGGCCGACCCGCTCAAGCAGCACGCGGGCCTGTTCGCGGGCGTCGTTGCGGCCTTTGAGTTCCATGGGCAACATGACGTTTTCCAGCGCATTCAGGCTGTCCAGCAACTGGAACGACTGAAACACAAAACCCACGTGTTCGGAGCGGACCCGGGCGCGCTGGTCTTCGTCCAGCTCGCTGAGGTTGCGTCCGGCCAGAACCACGGCACCGGCGCTGGGCAGGTCGAGGCCGGCGAGCAAACCGAGCAGCGTGGACTTGCCCGAACCCGAGGCGCCGACGATGGCCAGGCTGTCGCCCTTGTTTAGTTCCAGAGAGAGTTCGTGCAGGATGGTCAGGTCACCTTCGGTGCTGGGGACCACTTTACTGAGGCTCAGAGCACTGAGAATACTTTCACTCATGGAGAATCCGATGCGTGCGTGGTTTTTAAGTGCTGGCCTGGGGTTGCTGCTGCTGTCACAAGGAGCGGCGGCGGGCACGGTGTTGATCGTTGGGGATAGTATCAGCGCGGCTTTCGGCCTGGATACCCGCGTGGGATGGGTATCGCTGCTGGAACAACGCATGAAACAGGAAGGTTTCACCGACAAAGTGGTCAATGCATCCATCAGTGGCGACACCAGTGCGGGAGGTCAGGCGCGGCTGCCTGCGCTGCTTGCAGAGCATAAGCCGGAACTGGTGATCCTTGAGTTGGGCGGCAATGATGGCCTGCGTGGCCAGCAGCCAGCTTCTTTGCAACAAAATCTTGCAACGATGATCGACAAGTCCCGGGAGGCGGGCGCCAAGGTCTTGCTGCTGGGCATGCAGATCCCGCCCAACTATGGGCCGCGCTACACCAATGCGTTCAAAGCGGTCTACAGCACCCTGGCGGAAGAGAAAAAGGTGCCGCTGGTGCCGTTTTTCCTTGAAGGCGTGGGCGGCATTCCCGAGTTGATGCAGGCCGATGGACTGCATCCGGCTGCCGGAGCCCAGGGCAAGTTGCTGGAAAATGTCTGGCCGACGTTAAAACCGCTGCTTTGAGGCTTTTCTAGCGGGGGGCTTTCGGCTAAGGTGGCGCCCCCCGATCTGGAGCCCTCCATGCCCCGTCCCGCCTGGTCCCTGTATGCCTATCAACTGATCGAGCCTGATGAACAGCTCGACCTGTTCGCGTGCCAGGAAGTAAAGGTGCATCTGGTTGCCCGGCAACTTGAGCTGGGCGGTACCATCGACCGGACGCTGTGCGGCACGTTGCTGCCGGCTCAGCCGCGTTGGTCGGCGGTGGAAAGGACGGTATTTCGCGACGAGCGCTTGTGCTCATTGTGCCGTGCCATCGTCGAGGCGCAGAAGCGCGGGACACGGCCGATCTGGCCGGAATTGCGCTTCAACGAGTAATAGCACGCCGCCTCCCGATTGCCTTGGCAGCGGTGTACAATTCGCTTCTTTCTACCCGCCGTCGTTGCCAAGGATTCCCCGGATGTTGTCGCGCATTCCAGCCGTTACCCGCTGTCTGTCGCTTGCTGCACTGTGTGCGGCGGGCTCCGTTTCCGCTTTGGAATTTCCCCTGCCACCGCCTGGCGAAGATATCGTCGGCCAGGTGCAGACGGTTACGGCCAAATACGAAGACACCTTCGCCGACCTGGGTACCCAGTACGATCTGGGTTATCTGGAGATGATCGCGGCCAACCCGGGCATCGATCCATGGCTGCCGGGCGCTGGCCGGCAAATCGTCTTGCCGACCCGCTTCGTGCTGCCGCCGGGCCCGCGCGAAGGGATCGTCATCAACCTCGCCGAGTACCGCCTTTACTACTATCCCAAAGGCCAGAACGTCGTACACACCTATCCGCTGGGTATCGGCCGCGAGGGTTGGGGTTCACCGATTGCACTGACCAAGATCATCGCCAAGACGCCCAACCCGACCTGGACGCCGCCGGCTTCGATTCGTGCCGAGCACGCCGCTGATGGCGATCCGTTGCCAGGCGTAGTGCCGGCCGGGCCTGACAATCCGCTGGGCCCCTTCAAGTTTGGCCTGGGCTTGCCCGGTTACCTGATTCACGGTTCCAACAAGAAATTCGGCATCGGCATGCGCACCAGCCATGGCTGCTTCCGCATGTACAACAACAACGTGCTCGAACTGGCGGGCATGGCCCCCGTTGGCACGCCGGTGCGGATCATGAGCGAGCCCTACAAATTTGGTATTAGCGGCGGCAAGGTTTATCTCGAAGCGCACACACCGCTCGACGAAAGTGGCAATCCGTCAATCGTGGACAAGCACACGGCGGTGATCAACGCCTTGCTCAAGCGCGAAGACCTGGCCAATAACCTGCGCATGAACTGGGATCTGGTTCGCGACGTAGTGGCCGCTGAAGATGGCATGCCGGTAGAGATCGCGGTGCCGGGTTCGGCGGTGGCTGCGAGCAATCCGGTGCCGTTGCAGTAAAACGGGCTCGGGTTACTGGCTCTCGTTGGAGCGAGGCTTGCCCGCGAACCAAGCACTGCGCTGTAGCAACGCACCGCGTTCTTGTTTTTCGCGGGCAAGCCTCGCCAACAGGATTTGCGCTAGCCAACCAAAAAATCGCAGGCACAAAAAAGCCGACCCGGAACCGGGTCGGCTTATCAATAATCCCGAGGGATTATTACTTGCGGCTAGCCTTGTCCAACATACGCAGAGCGCGCTCGTTGGCTTCGTCAGCAGTTTGCTGAGCTTTTTGAGCAGCAGCCAGAGCTTCGTCAGCCTTGCGATAGGCTTCATCAGCGCGTGCTTGCGAACGAGCTGCTGCGTCTTCTGTAGCTGTCAGACGAGCTTCGGTTTCTTTGGATACGCTGCTGCAACCGGTGGCCAGAACTGCAGCCAGAGCCAGAGCAGAGAATTTCAGAACGTTGTTCATCGTGTTCCCCTTCAAGGACTTTTTTTCAATTTAGTCATCTCTCGAAAGTGAGAAAATGACCGGCGTACATACTACCCATTGTTTGTAGTAAGTAAACTGACCAAGCGCAAGAAGCAGACAAATTTCTTGGCTTTGAGAGTGTTCGGTGAAACTTCTCATGCGGTTTGTCTTGAATTATCGCTGGCTGGCGACTGTTTAGTTTAGGTTGATGGCGAAGCGCAGAATTGCCGGGCCGGCCAAAGAAAGTGCCTTCGCTGCATTCAAGGGTAGTAAACGACTCACACCTTTGCCATTAACGCCTGCAGCTAATTGCCCATGCGTTTACCAAGTCTGCGCGTGACTTTCAACGGGCCAGCACGTCTCAATCGACAAGATTCGGTGAGGATCGGCATAACTATCTGAGTCATCAGATGTTCAATCGCGATTTTTTGCGGTCGACACGCTTGAGCATATTCCCCAATGACGCCTACTATTTGCAGGTGCTCTTTTGTTGGGATCAGCAAAGCTCTTCTCGGTGTCCAAAACAGGCACGGGGTGGCGTAGATGTTCCTTCGCCGGAAAAACATCGGTAAGGTAGGGGTCCAATTCCAAGACCCGCGAGGAGTAGTGATGAGCGAGGCGTTGTCCATCCACCATGATCAGAACGGTCACCAGTTCGAGATCAATATTGAAGGTCACCGTGCCTACCTGACCTATATGGACCTGGGTAAGCAGACTCTGGATATTTACCGGACCTTCGTACCCAATGCCCTGCGTGGCAGGGGTATTGCTGCGGCGCTTACCGAGCAGGCGCTCGATTATGCCGACAGAATGGGATACACCGTGATTCCGTCATGTTCCTATGTCGAGCGTTACATGGAACGTAACCAGCGCCAGGCCGCCAAGATCTGACTTACGCCTTCGACTGACCGTGCAATGAAAAACGCCGAGCATTTGCTCGGCGTTTTTGTGTTTGCGTACGGGCTTAACCGCGTTCGCGCTTGGGCAGCACATCCTTGAGTTTAGCGTGCATGCTGCGCAGGGTTTTTTCGGTGCTTTCCCAATCGATGCAGGCATCGGTCACGGATACGCCGTATTGCAGTTCAGACAGATCTTTCGGAATTGCCTGACAACCCCAATTCAGATGACTTTCAACCATCAGACCAATAATCGATTGGTTGCCTTCCAGAATCTGGTTGGCAACGTTTTCCATGACCAGCGGCTGCAGGGCCGGATCTTTATTGGAGTTGGCGTGGCTGCAATCGACCATGATGTTCGGCTTGATGTTGGCCTTGTTCAGCGCCTGCTCGCAGAGCGCGACGCTCACCGAGTCGTAGTTTGGCTTGCCGTTACCGCCGCGCAGCACCACGTGACCGTAGGCGTTGCCCTTGGTGGTGACGATGGAGACGCCGCCTTCCTGATTGATGCCGAGGAACCGGTGCGGGCTGGAAACGGACTGCAAGGCGTTGATCGCCACGGTCAGGCCGCCGTCGGTGCCGTTCTTGAAGCCGACCGCCGAGGACAGGCCCGAAGCCATTTCCCGGTGAGTCTGGGATTCGGTGGTGCGTGCGCCGATGGCCGACCAGCTGATCAGGTCCTGCAGGTATTGCGGGGAGATCGGGTCGAGCGCTTCGGTTGCGGTCGGCAGGCCCATTTCAGCGAGGTCCAGCAACAGTTGACGACCGATGTGCAGGCCATCCTGAATCTTGAACGAGTCATCCAGATACGGATCGTTGATCAGACCTTTCCAGCCGACGGTCGTACGCGGCTTCTCGAAATAGACGCGCATGACCAGATACAGTGTGTCGGACACTTCCGCAGCCAACGCCTTGAGGCGTTCGGCGTATTCGTGGGCAGCCTTGATGTCGTGGATCGAGCACGGCCCGATCACCACGAACAGGCGATGATCCTTGCCGTCGAGGATGTTGCGGATAACTTCGCGGCCCTGGCTCACGGTGCGCAAGGCGGCAGCGGTGAACGGGATTTCACGCTTGAGCTGATCCGGCGTGATCAGAGTCTCGTTGGAAGAAACGTTGAGGTCGTCAATCGGTAGATCAGCCATCGTGTTCTCATCAGGTCACGGTGCTGGCCGCCAACGTAGCCCGTGCGGCGAAGCCAGCATGATTGGAGCGCAGCGGGGAGCGGAACCTTAGCGCGTTAGGCCGTTGTTCGACAATGGGCAAACACGGCTTTATCCCCTTGTAATGGCTGGATGGTCACTGTTAACGCAGGTTTTTTCGTCTGCGGGCGCTACAAGGATATTTGCAAGCGCCAGCGGGGAAACGGATAGTGTGCAGCCTTACAGGAGGCGTTTTCTTGGATCAGCTTGAACTGAGCGACTTTGATGTCGACCAACAACTGCTGCAATTGGCGGGTATTTCGCTGCTGATCTTCACCAGCGTCGGTTGTGCAAGCTGCCGTTATGCCCGGCAACAGCTGCCCCGGCTGGATTTACCCGTGCAGCGACTGTGCTGGATCGATGCCGAGGAAAACGGCGGGGCTGTGGAACGCTATGAAGTGTTTCATCTGCCGGCACTGTTCATCGTGCGCGACGGCGAGTTTTTCGGGGCGCTGGGCACGCAGCTCACCGACAGCGCAATCCGCGCCGCCTTGAGCCTGGGATTGACCCGTGAACCCGATGAACTGCCATGAGCCCGGCAATCAACAAGCAAGGAGATCGGCATGAGCCATGAAGTGACGCGACCCCGAATCGGAATTATCGGCACCGGCGCCATCGGCGGTTTTTATGGCGTAATGCTGGCGCGTGCCGGTTTCGACGTGCATTTTTTGCTGCGCAATGAATTCGCGGCGATCACGCAACACGGCTTGCGAGTGGACAGCGCGGTGTTTGGCGAACTGACGCTGAATCCGGTTCAAGCCTATTCCTCCGCCGCCGACATGCCGCGCTGCGACTGGCTGCTGGTGGGCGCCAAGGCCACCAGCAACGCCGCCCTGGCACCTGCCGTTGCTCAAGCCGCTGCGCCTGGCGCCAAGGTGGTGGTCTTGCAGAACGGGCTTGGCGTCGAAGACAGTTTGCGCAGCCTGCTGCCTGATTCGCTGCATCTGTTGGGCGGCCTGTGTTTCGTCTGCGCGCACCGCACGGCGCCCGGAATCGTCGCGCATCAGGCGTTCGGAGCAGTGAGCCTGGGTTATCACAGCGGTTCGGCAAACGATGCAGCCAGCCAGCTTGTGCTGGTGGAAGAGGGTGCAAGCCTGTTCCGGTCCGCCGGCCTCGAGGCGCACGCCATGCCCAACCTGCAACAGGCGCGCTGGCAGAAGCTGGTCTGGAACATCCCCTACAACGGTTTGTCGGCGTTGCTGCAAGCCAGCACCGCGCCGCTGATGGCGGGCGCGCAGAGTCGCGAGTTGATCCAGGCGTTGATGGCCGAGGTGGTGCAGGGTGCTCAAGCGTGTGGCCACCTATTGCCCGAAGGTTTTGCCGACCATCTGTTCACCGTGACAGAGAAGATGCCGGATTATCGGCCCAGCATGTATCACGATTTTCAGCAGCAGCGCCCCCTCGAACTTGAGGCTATCTATGCCATACCACTGGCTGCGGCAGCGCAGGCGGGTTGTGACATGCCGCGTGTACGCATGCTGTATCAGGCGCTGGCTTTTATCGATGCACGAAACAGCTGATCAGGCTGCGAGGCGCAATCATGGCAAACGATCAAGGCAACAAACTGGTTCTGGCGATTTCCTCCCGCGCCTTGTTCGACCTGCGTGACAGATCATGCGATCTACGTGGCCGACGGCGTCGCGGCGTACCGCAAATACCAGATCGCTCATGAAGACGAGATGCTTGAACCCGGCGATGCGTTTCTGCTGGTGCAGAAGCTGTTGAGCCTCAACGCGAGCATGAGCAAGGCGCGGGTCGAGGTCATTCTGGTTTCCCGTAACAGCGCCGACACCGGCCTGCGAATTTTCAATTCGATTGAGCATTACGGCCTGGACATTACCCGTGCGGCGTTCGTCGGCGGCCGCAGCCCTTATCCTTATCTGGCTGCCTTCGGTTGCCATCTGTTTCTTTCGACGCACGCCGAGGATGTGCGCAGTGCGCTGGATGCCGGTTTCGCGGCGGCGACCATTCTCTCAGGTGGTGCGCGGCGTGCTGCCAGTGCCGAACTGCGCATTGCCTTCGATGGCGATGCCGTGCTGTTTTCTGACGAGTCGGAGCGGGTTTACCAGTCGGGCGGTCTCGAAGCCTTTCAGGCCAGTGAACGCCAGTCGGCCCGCGAGCCGTTGCGCGGCGGTCCGTTCAAGCCATTCCTGGCGGCGCTCAATCTGCTGCAACGCGAGTTCCCCGAAGAGGCCTGCCCGATTCGCACCGCGCTGGTCACGGCACGTTCGGCGCCTGCTCATGAACGGGTCATCCGCACATTGCGCGAATGGGACATCCGTCTGGACGAGTCACTGTTCCTGGGCGGTCTGGAAAAGTCGGCGTTTCTTGAAGCCTTCGCGGCCGACGTGTTCTTCGACGATCAACCCGGCCACTGTGAAAAAGCCCGTGATGTGGTTGCCACTGGCCACGTACCACACGGCATCAGCAACGAAATAAAACGTTGAACTTTTGCCCCTCGAACGGGTAATCACCGTCGCACTTTTTGGCGCGCTGCTAAGCTGAATCCATCTCCGCCATTCTGGCTGTTCGGGAGGTCGTATGATTCGTTCGATGCTGTATGCCACTGACCTGAGTCTGTATGCGCCCTATGTCATGCAGCACGCGCTGGCACTTGCTCGAACCTTTAACGCCGAGCTTTATGTGATCCATGTGGTTGAGCCGATGGGGTTGTTTGCCGAATCTGTACTACAAAGTTATCTGAGTGAGGATGCGCTGAAAGAACTGCATCACCAGGGGCTCAACACGGTGCTGGATGGCATCGAGCAGCGGGTACTGGACGGATTTCGGGAGGAGCTGGGGGAAGGGCATCAGGATCTGGCCTTGATCCGCACCGTGCGGGTTGTGCAGGGCGATCCATGCAACGTGATTCTGGAGCAGGCGCAACAGCTTGAGGTCGACCTGCTGGTAGTGGGCAGTCACAGTCACGGAACAGAAGCCGCTGCACCGATTGGCCGCACGGCGGCCAGGGTTTTGCAGCTATCGGAGGTTCCGGTTTACATGGTGCCGGGGTGGAGCAAGGGCGCGCGCCGGTGAGATGAGACGCAGACGTAAAATCGAGCGTGCCTTTGGCGCTCAAAAGTGATAAAAAGTTCTAGTTGTCTTGTTCTCACCATTAATCCAGTTATATAGCGTCGCTGATGCCTTGGGCGTCTTCCTGCTTTGAGGGACACATATGAAGCTTCAACAATTGCGCTACATCTGGGAAGTGGCGCACCACGACCTCAACGTTTCAGCGACGGCTCAGAGTCTGTATACCTCTCAGCCCGGAATCAGTAAGCAGATTCGTCTGCTGGAGGACGAACTGGGTGTCGAAGTGTTCGCCCGCAGCGGCAAGCATCTGACCCGCGTCACCCCCGCCGGTGAGCGCATCATCACCACTGCCGGTGAAATCCTGCGCAAAGTGGAGAGCATCAAGCAGATTGCTCAGGAATTCTCCAACGAGAAGAAAGGCACCCTGTCGATTGCGACCACGCATACCCAGGCGCGTTATGCGTTGCCGCCGGTGATCAGCAATTTCATCAAGCAATACCCGGACGTGGCGCTGCACATGCATCAGGGCTCGCCGATGCAGATCGCGGAAATGGCCGCTGATGGCACCGTGGATTTCGCCATTGCCACCGAGGCACTGGAGTTGTTCGGCGATCTGGTGATGATGCCGTGCTATCGCTGGAACCGTTGCGTTGTCGTGCCTCAAGGCCACCCGTTGGCCAAGGTGCCGAAGCTGACGCTGGAAGTGCTGGCTGAGTACCCGATCGTGACTTACGTGTTCGGTTTCACCGGTCGTTCCAAGCTTGACGAGGCCTTCAGCCATCGCGGCCTGACCCCTAAAGTGGTGTTCACCGCCGCCGACGCCGACGTCATCAAGACTTACGTGCGCCTGGGCCTGGGTGTCGGCATCGTGGCGAAAATGGCCGTGGATGCCAAACTCGACAGCGATCTGGTGATGCTTGATGCCAGCGACCTGTTCGAGGCCAGCATCACCCGCATCGGCTTTCGTCGCGGCACTTTCCTGCGCGGCTTCATGTGCGACTTCATCGAGAAATTCGCCCCGCACCTGACCCGTGAGGTCATGGCCAAGGCGATTCAGTGCCACAACAAGCAGGAACTGGAAGAGTTGTTCGACGGCGTGGAATTGCCGGTGCATTGATTTAATCAAGTGGGAGCGAGCTTGCTCGCGAAGAGGTCAGTAAACCAGGCAGATTTTTAACCTGAAATACTGCTTTCGCGGGCAAGCCTCGCTCCAACGGGCTCCGATGGGTTCTCAAACCTTCGCGATCAGATTCCCCGAATGCAATCCGCATTCCTTCTGCGTGGCTTCTTCCCACCACCAGCGGCCTTCACGTTCATGCTGGTTCGGCAGCACCGGGCGCGTGCAGGGCTCGCAACCGATGCTGATGAAGCCGCGTTCGTGCAGGCTGTTGTAAGGCAGTTCCAGCATGCGGATGTAACCCCAGACTTCTTCGCTGGTCATCTGCGCCAGCGGGTTGAATTTGTACAGGGTGCGTTCCGGCGTTGAAAACGCGCTGTCGATTTCCAGTGCCGCGACGTGGCTGCGGGTGCCGGGGCTCTGGTCGCGACGTTGCCCGGTGGCCCAGGCCGTTACGCCCGCCAGCTTGCGTCGCAGGGGTTCGATCTTGCGGATGCCGCAGCACTCGCCATGACCGTCGCGATAAAAGCTGAACAAGCCCTTTTCCTTGACGAAGGGTTCGAGCTTCTGCTGATCCGGGGTCATGATCTCGATGTCGATCTTGTAGTGCTCGCGCACCTGCTCAATGAAACGATAGGTTTCCGGGTGCAGGCGGCCGGTGTCCAGGCTGAACACCTTGACGTTCTTGTTCAGCTTCCAGGCCATGTCCACCAGCACCACATCCTCGGCACCGCTGAAGGAAATCCACAGGTCATCACCGAAATGCTCAAAGGCCAGTTTCAGGATGTCCTGCGGGGACTTGTTGGCGTAAGTCGCGGCGAGACCGACGACGTCGAAGGGTTGGCTCATCAGGCGGTTTCCTAAAGTTGGCGCTTAGGCGCTCGTAATGACGGGGATGTTAACAAAATCTTTCGCCGAGTTGGCCGGTTTGCTGTTGTTGCGCTGAAACAGCAACAGCCCCTAAAGTGCCGGTTCTTTTTGACGATGAAGTCCCCTCGAGGAGTGTCCTGTGGAAATTGCCTGTCTGGACCTGGAAGGCGTGCTGGTCCCGGAAATCTGGATCGCCTTTGCTGAAAAAACCGGTATTGAATCGTTGCGCGCCACCACCCGGGATATTCCCGACTACGACGTGCTGATGAAGCAGCGCCTGCGCATCCTTGATGAGCACGGCCTCAAGCTTTCGGATATTCAGGAAGTGATCGGCACCTTGAAGCCGCTGGACGGCGCCATCGAGTTCGTCAACTGGCTGCGCGAGCGTTTTCAGGTGGTGATTCTGTCGGACACGTTCTATGAGTTCTCCCAGCCACTGATGCGTCAGCTGGGCTTCCCGACCTTGCTCTGTCATCGCCTGATCACCGACGAGACCGACCGGGTTGTCAGCTATCAGCTGCGTCAGAAAGATCCAAAGCGTCAATCAGTACTGGCGTTCAAGACCTTGTACTACCGCGTTATCGCTGCCGGCGACTCGTACAACGACACCACGATGCTGGGCGAAGCCGATGCTGGCATTCTGTTCCACGCCCCGGAAAACGTGATCCGCGAATTCCCGCAGTTCCCGGCGGTGCATACCTTTGAAGACCTGAAAAAGGAATTCATCAAGGCCTCGAACCGGGATTTGAGTGTGTAAGCCGCACCCTTCACCCCTGGAACCGAATTTATTTTCGCGAAAAGGCCGGTGCAAACGCTGAAGATCTTCCTCGGCAGACCCGACGCCTTCCCGGACAAGTTCGGTCCTACCGAGCCATACAACCGGTAGGACCGGACTTGTCCCCGAAAAGGCCGGTGCAAACGCTGAAGATCTTCCTCGGCAGACCCGACGCCTTCCCGGACAAGTCCGGTCCTACCGAGCTATACAAACCGGTAGGAGGGGACTTGTCCCCGAAAAGGCCGGTGTGAACACTGAAGATCTTCCTTGGCAGACCCGACGCCTTCCCGGACAAGTCCGGTCCTACCGAGCTAAACAAACCGGCAGGAGGGGACTTGCCCCCGAAAAGGCAGGTGCAAACGATGAAGATCTTCCTCGGCAGACCCGACGCCTTCCCGGACAAGTCCGGTCCTACCGAGCTATACAAACCGGTAGGAGGGGGCTTGTCCCCGAAAAGGCCGGTGCAAACGCTGAAGATCTTCCTCGGCAGACCCGACGCCTTCCCGGACAAGTCCGGTCCTACCGAGCTATACAAACCGGTAGGAGGGGGCTTGTCCCCGAAAAGGCCGGTGCAAACGCTGAAGACTTCCTCGGCTGACCCGATGCCTTCCCGGACAAGTTCGGTCCTACCGAGTAACACGCAACCGGTAGGAGGGGACTTGTCCCCGAAGAGGCCGGTGCAAACGCCGAGCTATACAAACCGGTAGGAGGGGACTTGTCCCCGAAAAGGCCGGTGCAAACGCTGAAGATCTTCCTCGGCAGCCCCGACGCCTTCCCGGACAAGTCCGGTCCTACCGAGCTATACAAACCGGTAGGAGGGGACTTGTCCCCGAAAAGGCCGAGGCGGTTCAGGGGTATCAAAGCCCTTCCAGCGTCTCCAGCAACACGCGCACCTTGGTAATCGATTCCTGATGTTCGGCTTCGCAATCGGAATCGGCCACGATGCCGCCGCCGCCCCAGCAGGAAACCTTGCCGTCCTTGACCAGCAAGCTGCGAATGGCGATGGAGCTGTCCATTTCCCCGCGCACATCCAGGTACAGCAGCGATCCGCAGTACAAGGCACGCCGCGTGGGCTCCAGTTCGTCGATGATTTGCATGGCGCGAATCTTCGGTGCGCCGGTGATCGAGCCGCCAGGGAAACTCCCGGCAATCAAGTCCAGCGGGTCATGATCCTGCGCCAGTTCGCCAGTCACGCTGCTGACCAGATGATGCACGTTCGGATAGCTTTCCAGGCTGAACAGCTCGGGGACTTTCACCGAGCCAATCCGGCAACTGCGGCCCAGATCGTTGCGCAGCAGATCGACAATCATCAGGTTTTCCGCGCGGTCCTTGGGGCTCGCCAATAGTTCTTCGGCATAGGCCTTGTCCTCGGCCGCATCACGACCGCGCGGGCGCGTGCCTTTGATCGGTCGGGTTTCGACCTGACGCTCGCTGACCTTGACGAAGCGCTCCGGCGACAAGCTGAGGATCGCGTCGCCATCAGGCAAGGCGATATAACCGGAAAACGGAGTAGGGCAGGCCGCGCGCAACACGCAATACGCTGCCCACGGGTCGCCTTTACAGTCGGCCTGAAAACGCTGGGCGAAGTTGACCTGATAACAATCGCCCGCCTGGATATACGCCTGGATACGCGCAAAGGCAGCGCGATAGTCATCGGCGTCCAGATTGGCCTTGAACGCTGAGGTCAGTTGGAATTCAGCGGTATCCGCGTCGGCGGGTTGCGTGAACAACTCCAGCAATCGCTGCCCTTCGCCGGGCTCCAACGAGGGATGGCAGACCAGCTGCGTGGTCCGCGCCTGATGGTCAGTGATGACCGCCCAGGCGTACAGCCCAAGGCGGGCGTCGGGCAATTGCAGATCATCGACCGCATGCTCGGGTTGCGGCTCCAGACGGCGACCGAAGTCATACCCGAGGTAACCCAGCAGCCCGCCAGCAAAAGGCAATTCACTGCCCGCCGGTAATTGCGCCGGGCCCAGTCGCGCAAGGCTGTCGCGCAGACGCTGAAAAAAACCGTCGCCGCTTTCCTGAGGTTCCGCCACCAATTGCTCCAGCGGCCAGGCGCTGAACACATCGAACCTGCCACGCTCGGCGCTCGGGCGGCCACTGTCCAGCAGGATAGCGCCAGGGGCGTGGCGGATCCGACCGAAGTCATCGGCAGGGTTGGGGCAATAGGGCAACGGGGCAATGGAACAGGTTGGCATGCCAGGCTTCTGATCGGCGGCGCGGGCGGCGATTGTAGCCGCCCGCGTGGCTGGGGCCTACCTCATTCAGATGTACATCGACGTCTGGCCGGTATATTCCCACCTTCCCCGACTGTTTTTCCTATAGTTGCCAGCAGTGATGGCGTTACGTCCAGTTATCGCTGCTGCAGGAGGAGCAGGAGCAGCAACCAGACCAGTCGGAGCATTAGCAGAAGACAGGCTTCCCACGCTGGCTCGGGGTAAACCTGAACCTCCAGCACCCTCGGTATTTGAACTGACAGATCCTCTACCAGACACAGAAGCGTTGCGGGACGGACTCTGAGAATAATCTACACTGGGTGTCCGCAATGCCCTGACATTTGCACCAGTTGCAGAGCTACGCGGCCCAATATTTGGCCCCGGACTACCCCCGCCAGCTCCACCGGTGCCGCTAATCGATCCTGGTGGCGAGGTCGAGGTCCCTACACTCGCCGTTGCAACGCCAGCACCTGATGCTGCAGCACCTGCTTTCGCTGCAGCAGCCGCTTTTACAGCTGCCTTAGCCACCCCAGCACCGCCGAAAGTCATCATTGCGCCTATCCCTCCCACTGTCATGCCAGCCGTGCCGAGATTAGGATCTTCCGTGATGACACCGGCCGTTTGTAGTCCAAGACCTACAGCCTGCAGCGCGATACCTCCGATGGCTAGCTTCATGCCAGCAGTCGCCAAAGGCGCACTCCAAGGGACAAAAGCTACCGTAACTCCCAGAACCACTGCAGCTACGCCAACCCCAAGCCACTTGGTCCAGCCACCGCCTTGCTTGGGCTGCTCAATCGGATCCACATACCCCGGATTGCCGCCGGGTCGTTCTTGTGTGCCCATCCGATGGCCGGTCGGGTCAGAGAAACTGATCGGATTGCCCATGCAGTACATGTAGGGATTGAGGCCACCCGCGCCGAACGGGCTGAGGGAGTCCGGGCTGTGGAACCGCATCAGGCTCGGGTTATAGACTCGATAGCCTCTTCCCAGCAGGTACCAGCCGCCGACTTCTTCACGCACTTCACCGTTGAACGCCAGCAGGCTGAGCAGTTCGTCATCGGCTTGTTCGCCATAAGCGCTATAGGATCGGGTCCGCACCTCGTTGTCGAACTGTCTTTCGCCAATCACACTGTTGCTGGCATCGGTCAGGAACAGCAACGTCCGGCTCTCATCGCCCTGCTGCTGTTGGCCGATGGGGCCGTCCTGGTCGTATAGGCATTGGATGAGGGTCTTGTCATGGACCGTATGGCTCAGGCTGTAGCCTTCAAAGAAGCGCAGGGTTTCGCTGCCATTGGCCTGAAGCACACTGATGAGGTCGTCGTGGCCGTCATAGCGATAGGCAATGATGGGCTGATCGTCAGCGCCTTTGACTTCAGTCAGGCGTCCCTGGCTGTTATAGCTCAACTGCCTGCCGCGTTCATCATTGAGCATGTGGCCATCGGCGTCGTAGGTGAACTCGGTACTGAGTGGATAGCTTTCGTGGTTGTGCGTCACCTTGATCAGCTGGCATGAGTCATCGGGGGCATGGGTGAAAATGGCTCTGTCACTGCTGCCATCCGCGAACTTGCTGAGGCAGAGTTTGATGTTGTTCAGGGCGTCGAACAGGAAGGTCTGTTCGGTAATCCGGTTGCCGTGGGCGTCGCTCGACAGCTCGCTGCCTTCGGCTTTGTAATTGTCCAGCCGACCCCGGGAATCATAGGTAAAGGTTTCCTTGCAGACGCTTTGCTCGCCGACAAGGCGTTCCCGAATGTGCAATTGATCGTCGTCGTACCAGGTCTGGGTGAAGGTGCGGACCGGGAGGTCGGGCAGATGCTGGGTGCGTCTGGTTTCCCTGCCGAGGGTGTCGTATTCCAGCTTGGTGAGCAGTGTTCTGTCGCTGTCCAGAAGATGAGTGGTGCTTTGCTGCAATTGACCCAGATTGTTGTAGGTGAATTCGGCCTGCAATTTACCCTGCGAAACCGACGCGACCCTGCCGCAGTCGTCGTATTCGTAGCGGGTTTCGAAGCCATCGGCGACGGTGCTGCTCATGGGGCGACCCTGCCGTGAGCTGACGTAACGGGTCTCCTGGGCCTTGCCCTCGATACCGGTGCGGCTTTGCAGTTGCAGATGACCGAAAACGTCGTAGGTGTACTGATTCTCGGGCTGATCGGGAACTCTACTGGTGCCAGTGATACGCGCGGTCTGGCTGTCGTAGCTGAATTCCACTTCGTTTGCGGCTGCGCCGTTGATGCTGATTTTGCGCGGTTGGGTTGTCAGGTCCAGGTCGTAGGTGTACTCGAAAACCTGCTTGCTGGGCGAAATGCGCTGGCTGGGTTGCACCCTATCCCCCGTGTAGCCGTAGGTTTCCACGCGAGGGCCAACGCTGATTTGGGTCAGTCGTTCCAGGCCATCGAACGCTTGGGTGCCGGGCGTAACCTCGGGCTCGGCAGTATTGCCGGGAGTGACGTGGATGTTTATGGGCAATTCGCTGCTGCTGTGATCGGCGAAACTGCGAGCCACGACGGTTTTATCGGGAAGGGTGGTGCTTGTCATGCGCTCAAATGCATCGAAGGCATATTCAGTCACCAGACTGCGGCCGCTGAGCTGTTGCGTTTGCTGGGTGCAATTGCCTTTGCCGTCGTATTGATAGAGCAGTGAGCCGACGGTCGCGCCTGTTTCATCCTGGCGAACGACAGAGTCCGGCTTGTTGAATACGTTGAATTCAGTAACGCTCAGGCCGCTTTTGATCGAGGGTTGCGTCGAGCTTTCTATCCAGGTGGTCTGCCTGACGCCGCGTTTGCCGAAAGGTGAGCGTTGCGTGACCGTGGCGACCCCGTCCGGCCCCACCACCCTGCATTCGTGACCCCAATTGTCGTACTCGATGGTGCTGGTCAGGGCCCGTTCCAGCGTTCCCAGCCAGTCATAATCGGTTTCGCTGACCAGATTGGCCCACGGGTCGTATGTCGCCGAGTAGGTTTTGCGGTAATCAACCGCATCTTGCCCAGGTTCCAGGCACTCCTCGAGAATCGTTCGATTGAGCCCGTCGAAGGTGCTGCGAATCTTGACGCCATTGACTTCCGTCAACTCCTGGCTTGCCTGCTGCCCCGGTTGGGAGGTCAAGGTATACGCGTAATGACGAGACGCGGCGAACGCGGTATCCGGGGCCACGGTTTCCAGAGTGACCCGGTTCAACGTGTCATATTCGTACTTGAGCAGAACCCCGTTGACGTCGGGCACGACCAGCGGTTTTCCCGTAAACAGTGACTGTTGCAGGGTTACGCTTTTGGACGTGCCATCAAACGCGGTCAGGGTTTCGACAATCTGGTCCACGGTTTCCCCAGCCAGGGCGCTCGGGGGTGTGCTGTAGCTGAACCCGGTGGTCGAGGTTTTCCCGTTGAGGGTTTCGCTTTGGCTTTTTGCCCGGCCATGCACCGCCGGATCTTGCGGTGCGTCGTAATAGTCGCGCTGGGTGTATTGCAGCGCAGCGACATGGTTGTCGTCGCTGCTGGTCAGGGTTTCCTCGGCGATCACCAGCCAATTGCCCGGGTCACTGGCGTTCTCCAGAGCCGGCAGCGCGCGGTAGGTGTAAACGAGGCGCAGAGCGGCGGCCTGGCCATGCTGCGACGCGGCGGGGAAGGTATGGTGTTCGTGCTGGTTGCGTACAAACCCGTCCGGGTCCGGCGGACAACCCTCAGCGCCGTCTTTGGGGTAATAGCTGAAGGTTTCGCGGATGCCATTGGCCTGGACCTTGCTGGTCAGGTTGCCGTATTCATCGAACTCAGTGCTTTCAACTTCGATGTGCAACTGGTTGGCGTCGTTGTCCAGTTCCCAGCGGTGGGTGACGGTTTTCGGCAGCTGGAACTGTGGTGGTTGGTTGTCGAAATTGGTGTCTTCGGCGTGGTAATCGGTCAGCACCCGTTTGACGCAGTGGTCCTGAACCGTCAGCTCCTCAGTCTGGAGATGAAATCGGTTATAGGTGCGGCTCACCGTGCGCAGGGTATTTGTGCCGTCTTTCAAGGTGGCGACCGAGCCATAGTCATAGTTATGGTCGACGTTATAGAGGTTGTCCTCGCCATTGTCGTCCCAGTATTGCAGGGCGTTGTGGCCAAGGAAGTTATTGTCGGTGTAGCTGTAGTTCACCTCGATCATAGGTTGCCCAAAACCGGGGTAGCTGCGGTGGCGATTGACCCGGGGCAATGGATCACGCGGCGCGCCGGGAAAGACGTGGCCCTGATCGAAATACTCGATGGTTTCCCGGCCACCTGCCGGGGTCTGGACTTCAACCAGGCAGGTGCGGCCAAACACCTGCTTGTAGCTGAAACGCCAGGAAGCTTTCTCCGGCGTTGGCAGGATGATGGCGGTGACTTCGCCGTCGCCATTGAGCTTCATCTCGAAAGTGGCCAGCGGCCCGCCGTTGGGCCCGCTGTCCGGATGCAGGTGCAGCTTGACGAACGAACCGCCGGGATCGCGCTCAACGCGCAGCAGCGTGGTGAAGGCATCGCTGACAGTACTCAACAACTGGCCGCCGTTGAACGGGACATACGTCAGGCTGACGGCATGGCCCGAAGGCGAGCTGATCGTGCGGGGCAAGGCGACCCGTTGCTTGCTGCTGCCGCCGGTGACCAGGATCTCTACCAGCCCGGACTTATGCACCACGCGGTAAGTCTCGTTGCCCTCGTCATGGAAGTGGAACGTGTCGAGTTTTTTCTCCTTGATGTCCGGTTGGGCTCCGCTGCCGGTGACCTTGAAATTCTCGCCGCTGCTCAGGGCCAGCATCTGGTCTTCAGGCGTGAACTGCGACAGGTTCAGGTTCCAGCCCATGCCGAAGCCGGAGTCGATCACGTTCAGCGGGTTGAACTGCAACTGCAGCGGCACGGCCGGACCGCAGAGTCGGTTGCTCTTGAGTTCCGGCATGTCCACGGACACGGTGTACTGGCCCGTGCGCGGATCGACGCAATGCTGCATAAAACCCATGAAGTTGAATGCATTGGAATGCACGGCACTGGAAGTAGTCATTGCCGGTAACCCTCTGTGGTGATCAATAATCAAGCAACCCTAAGCAGGGTCGGGTGGAGATGTGGCGGCACGGATGGAGACGCCTGACAGCGTGTCGCGTATCTGTGCATTGCCGTTTTTGCGGTATTTTCCAGTCAGCTGCAAACCGGGTTCGATGATGTCGCCCACAGCATAGGTGTCGATATATTCCAGCTCGATAATGATTGTTGAAGTTCTTTTGCGCGTGGTCACAAAACTAAACCAGAAGTTCTGATCTTCGCTTTCTATCGCGTCATCTCTATCAGCCAGTAATATTTTCGTGGCAGAGGGAAGATCAGTGAACTGAACAGTCCGCGCTGTATCGTTTTTGCAGGGGGAGTCAGACTCACGGAACCCATATATTTTCGTTTCGCCACTGCCACTGGCGGGCGCAGGCAGAGAGCAAGTCGCATTGTCTTTATCTCTGATGAGAATAGCGCCCGAACTGGCGACACTCGTTGCAGTGTTTGAGTTCGTTGCCGAAGATGAGCTTTTTTCTGTGTTCATGAGGGATATTCCTGGCGGACGAAACTATCAATCACCACAATGAGGCGCACTTGAATTTGGTGGGGTCCTCTTCGTCTCCCCAGTGCTGCCGAGAGGCAATGACCTTGTTGGCGGGGCATTCAAAGTCAGTTTCATGTGCATTGCCGGCACTTGTCCATTCGCTGTCCACGATGGTCCGCATGGCGTTGCCCCAGGCATCGATAACTGTGGAGCATTGATAGCTGGTGGGATCGTTTTCATCACCGACGTGTTTTCGGCCCGTCATGACTTTGTCTGTAGGACAGTTGTAGCTATGCAAACTTTCGTCATCAATCTTTTCCCAGGCTGCATCTGACGTCTTCAACTGCTGGAACTGATGCACTGAGGCGCATCGGTAAAAAGTGCCTTCTTCTTCGTCACCTTTATGTCTCAGTCCGACCATGACGCTAAAGTCCGAACACGCATATTCGTGGTCATGTTCATGGACTCCACCACTCCACGCCCATGGTTCAGTCGTCGCTGCAGCGTTGGGTTTAATCGCCGGTCTGGGAGCATCTTCGGCATGTGGCATGGGTTGAATCAAGCCTAGAGCGCTGAAGATCAAGGCGGAACATAGCCAGGTATGTTTGTTTTTCACGGCAGACATGAAACTTCCTGTTTTCACTTTATTTCTCCCTGGGGTACATAGGTTCGCAGCTAACGCCAGCCGTTCCCGAAGCCCGGTACTTTGCTGTTCGTTAACCACCGTGCAGCAGGTCTTTATCACCCATTTCAATTTACGGTAGACCCGATATCCGACTCTGACAACCTAGTAGTTTTGCTAGGTATACATCTCTGTCTGTCGGGTGTAGAACCTCCCTCAGGAAGCATTGGATCGCGTATTACAACCTCGGCATGGAGCCATGAGCATGAGCGAATCAGCCAGTGGGGAAACCGGACTTGCAGCCTTGCCTGATCAAGTTGCCCTGCCTGTTGCGCAAATAAAACAGTCTCACGACCTGGCGCTGGGAATTGACGATGTGGGTGATAGCGGCGCACTGGCGGTTGTGCCGATAGTTGCTGCGCTAGAGAACGGTGATTCCGTGACCTTATACTGGAAAGGTTTCTATGAGGGTTTTCCTCTGATCGACTGGTCCGGTGAGTTTACGTTTGATGATTCAACTACCAACGCTCCTGCGCTATTTAGCATAGATCGCTCAAATGTATTAATTATTGAAGACGGTTATGCCGAAATAAACTATCAGGTCAATTTCGCAAGCGGCGCTGAATCTGATGAGTCGCCAACGCAAACAGTGCACATTGTGCCGCCTGTTGCCGCACGTCTCGAAGCCCCTTATGTCGATGGCCACGATTCAAACCAGCCAATAGATTCCGGGCGTTATCCCGAAGGTATCACTGTGCAATTCGCGGCTTATCCCGGGGTGCAACTTGACGATCATGTCGTGCTTTACGGGGATGGCCTTCCGGAGGCTGGCAGCATCGTCATGGCATTGCGCATTGACGCCTCGCATATCGAAACCGGCGCGGTAGCGTTTTTAATTGGCCCCGAATGGCTGCTGGCCAATCAAGGCGAAAAAGTGGAGGTTTTCTATCAGTACGCCCGGCCCGGCGTTGCCGCGACCAGCGAAGCATTGAGCCTCAGCGTGCTGCTACCTTTGGATCTGCCGCCTGCCGTGGTGGAGGAGGCGCAGGCCGAGGGCCTTCCAGGCGAGAGCAAGGGCTATTTGCTTGCGCGCGACGCGACGTCGGGCGTCTATGTCAACGTCAGCGAGTCGGTCCTGCTTGGGGAAAACGATGACCTCGAAGTGCATTGGCAGGGTCATCCCTCTGGCGGGCGGCATATTGCGCAGACGCCGGTCAGTCCCGACGACAGGACACGTTTCTTGGTGCCAGCCAGCGCGGTTGCGGCCAATATGGGCGGGGACAGCAAGCGTTTCGACGTGTTCTACCGCTTTACACCCTTCAACGGGCACGCCCAGGATTCCCGACCTTTTCACTTACGTATCCAGCCGCTTGATCAGGAGCGGTACCCGACGATTCAGTGGCCCAGGTTGGCGGGCGCCGCCACATTATCTTTGAAATCCGTGGCGGCCAGTGGTGAAGATCTGCAGCTTGGTCTATGGCCATTTATGGCTGAAGGGCAGCTGGTCACCATTGAGGCGAGTGGCGTGGCCGCTACCGGCGCACCGACCCGAATCACTGTTCGCGATGCGCAGAGCGTATCGAAAACGGAGATGACCCAAAGAAAAGTGATGAGCAAGTTAGCCCGAGGGTTTCTGCAGACACTGATGATCGATCAGTACATCACCGTGACCCCGAAAATCAGTTTTGATGGCGGAGATACCTTTTTTTGGCTGCTAAGCAATAACGGCGTGAAGCTTGTTGATTGAAGGTTCAACGGCTCGGACCGTTCATGGAGGAAAAGGCGATGAGACTTACAGTTGATGCACTACTTGCCGAGATGCGCAAAGAGCCATTTACCGTTGGCTGGAATGCGATCGTGGTTTATGACAGAGCCAAGACCAACAAAGTGCTGGCGCAGGAATATATAGAACGGTTCTCTACGGAGTCCTATTTTCCGCCGCTAAATGGCCCCGTACCGACAACAGAAAGTGAAATTGAGTGGGTCTATGATTATATCGTGGACGCGCCACGGCTTTCGTTTGAAAACGCCAATATTACCGAATCAAGAGCGATGTTGACCATGAAGGTTCTGGGAGGCACACAACTTTCCGTGGCAACAGAATCAGGGCGTGCTGCCACCGTGGTCCGGGTGGCCGCTTACGATTCGTTGCAAGGACCTTTACTCACCATGATTATCAATCTCATGTTGGCTGAGGGCAGTGTCAATAGTCTTGGCCAGGTAGCGCTTGATCTTAAAACGGGTCAGTCGCCGTTGCTGTATTTCTTTGGCCCCACCAAAAACCAGCGAGAGAAGGGCGGGGCGTTCATGTTGAACAAGTTCAAGTCGCTGGAGCCATTGATTACAATTTTTGTGCTTAATGAAATAGGCAGACAGGATGACCAGTTCCTTAAGCCCAAATATTTTACCTTCAGGACTCATCCTGAGCCGGGGGCCAGCGTCGCTCGTGCGGCGAATTTTGGCGAAGGGGCGGTTTTGAACTTCATTAGCATGGATGATGAGAATAATGGAACAATTCCTGCGACTAACGAAGATTTGAAGTATCTGATCCCTGCAGGTAATTATTCCGCTTCAACGTTTCTTGGGCAGGACTTCATGTTAAGAAGGATTGTGGTCGAAGGCTTCAAGAAAATGACACCAGGCCTCCACTACGTGACAACTGGCGAGCCTGGAAGCTTCATTGAGAGCATAAAGCTGACCAGCGGTGTATATACCAGTGAGGCGATTTCTACCTCACTGCCAAATTTCTCCAACCTGAGCCTGGATGGCTTCCGGCTGTCCATGGGTGACGTATATGATGGATTTACGCTAACTGTCGTTAGAGACAGTGGCCTTTATAAAATCCATTGGAAGAGAAGCGCCTTACAAAACTGCTCTATAACTCCTAACGGCCAAAGTAAGCTTGATGGCACTCTTATGGCTTCATGGGAACTCACGCAACAATTCAAATTCACCCTGCGCGACGCATCCGGAGAATTGGCCCTGGAAGCTGTCGAAGCTGGCAAGATCAGGCTGTTTAAAATTGCTCCAGGCACCACTGCCTGGCCACCTGCTGTCCAGGAAAACTTCGCGGAAATTGCTGCGTTTCTTGAAGGTGAACTCGCCGCTGCGCTGGAGAACTGGATACCTCTGTTTACTTCTGCAGTTGAGGAAGTCGATGTCTTTAGACTCAACAGTCTGTTATTCAAAACCGATAATGTTGTGCGCTTTAACAGCGCCCATTCGCCAGGCGACCTGGCGCTGTTTGGAGAACTTGCGCCCCATCTCGACGAATTCTCCATTCTTCCGTTGGAACCTGTCACGGGGGTTGGCGGTGAGCAGACTTTCAATACCGAGCCACCCGGTGTCGCGGGGGTGAGTTGGGAGGTGGTAAATATTGAAGGGGCTACCGGTAATCCGGGAAAAATAGTCAGTGGCACGGCGCCCGGCACGGGGGTTTATACCGCGCCGCCACAAAGTGATATCCAGGGTTTCTTTCTCCGGGTGCGAGTCATCGCGACGAAAGGCGAGTTCCGCAGCTCTGCCCTGGTGACAATTGTCACCCGATCCATTGCTATCAACCCCATGATTCAGTTCTGCAATGCCCGAAAAAAAGGCGGCGAAGTACAGAGCCGTGAAGTCGCCGCAGGAACCTTGGGTGTTGCTGCAGGCCTGCAATGGACGGTCGCCGGTAACACCGGGTCAACGGTCGTGGAAAGTACACTTGAGCGCGGCGACCATACCTTCATTGCCTGTGAGGAATCTGATGACAACGCTGTGGCTTATACGCTCGACGAAATAGTAGTAACGGATCCGGTATATGGCAGCGAGTCAAGTTGGGTTCTGGTGATACACAAAGCCCCCACTGGCGAAATCCAGATAGATAACACCGTGTCGCTGCCGCCAAATAAAGTAAAGCTGGTGCTCGACGGCGGCACAGGTCCTATGCCAGACGTGATATGGACATTGATGAAAGGCAGTGGTTCTTTCGAGGCGAGCGATGAAGAGGGGGTGTTTACAGTCGATCCTGGCGGATCCTTTCGCTTTGCACTGATAACCGCTTTTGTGAAATCCCCCAGTCCGCCATGGCCAGATATGACGGCTCATTTTATCTTGCCGCTGCCGCTGGTTGATATTCCAACGTTGGTAACCGCGCTGGATAAATCGTCGATTTACTTTAAATCCGTCGCTCGCCTGGGTATGGACGAAGCGGCCCGCGTCGCTGGACTGAATGGGTGATTATCATGAGTAATCGATCGGTAGCCAGTATCCTGGCCAGGCTTAATGAACGCTCGCAGTCCAATGGCTGGAATGCGATTGTGGCTTACGATAAGACGTGTGCAAATACATTACTGGCGCAGGAATATATTTCCAGATTCAGTGCCGACAGCTACCTCACACCCATCACTGCAAAAATTCCCTCTACGCAGGATGAGCACGAGTATGTAGTGGATTTCGTTCTTGATCGTCCGCGACTGTCATTCGAGAAAGCCTCGGTTAAATATTCAACGGCGAAGTTGGTGGTAAAAGTCGTCGGCGGATTGCACCTCACCACCCGCGAGCCTATGGGCAAGCCTGAAGAACTGATCAGTCTGGCTGCTTACGACACTTTGGGCGGGCCTGAATTGCGGATGGGTATGTCCCTGAGCGTGTTATTGGGCACCGTTGATATCGAGGGGCGCATCGCGTTTGATCTGTCCAAGGGAACGGAAATCACCTTGACCTACTCGCAGGACCCGGACAAGCGTCGACTGGGGGGTGAATTTTTTCGGGCCTATTTCGAAAAACTGCCTGACGAGCAAAAGATATTTGTCCTCAATGAGATCAAAAGTTCAGAAGCGCAGTACCTGAACCCTGCCAATGTCCAGATCCGCACCCAGTCTGTTGCTCTGGGGGCTGGCGACGACATGGATGATGGTTCAGGCGTAATCCTGCTGTTTATTACCATGAAGGGCGAGGATCCCGGCACGTTTCCGGCAACAGACGCCGACTTGGCTTATTTGATTCCCGATGACGCTGCAACTCCCTGTACGACCGCGATTCTGCTGGACAACGCATTCTTCATGCGCAAGTTCGTGGAAGAAGGCTTTCGGCTGATGACGCAATCGACGGCGCCCTGCGAAATCGAAACCACCTACACAGACCCCGACGCAGGGTTTGTTGCGAGCATGAGCCTCGTGAAGGGGACCCGCGAAGGGCCTGGAGTAACCTTTGAGCTCCCCCATATTCCCTATCTCCGTCTGCGTGGACTTGATACACCGATGGCCGAGCAAGACACCGGTGGGCAACTGGCGGGCAGCGCCAGTTTTACCCTGACCTTTGAGGGTGATGCGTTCACCATGGAGTGGACGGGGCAAAAGCCCCAGGACATCACTCTCACTACAGCAGGCGGCGTCACGCATACCTTTCCGTTGCCCGCGTTCTGGATGTGGCGCAGACGCTACGTCTTCCACATTGATGAGGCTTCCAATGACATGACATGGGTCCCCGCGTCCGAGGGTGATCAGACCTACTACAAGGTAACCCCGGGTGACTATGCAGGGATTGTGGGTGTGTCCGAACATTTTGCGGAAATCAGCAGCTATGTCGAGAATCTGTTGTGCGAGCAACTGCAAAGCTGCGTGGACGACTTTGTCTCGCCATTGAAAAATGTGGACGTGTTCCGGCTGAACAGCATCTTGTTCAGGGACCATCATTTCATGCGCTCGGTGAGCGCCTATTTGCCCGGTGACGTCATTATTTTCGGTACCACCGGCGCCGACGTCTCGGCGTTCACGCTCAGCCCTGTTGAACCGCTTTCAGGGCCGGGCGAAGGCGTGCAGTTTGCCGTTTCGCCTCCGACCACCGGCCTCGAATGGGATGTCGCGCTTGTTCCCGGCAGTGCGGGAAAACCTGGCATTTTCGACGCCAAGACGCTGATCTACACCGCACCGCAAGCCGCTGACATCGAGGGTTTCTTCAGTCGCGTGAAGGTCACTGCCAGGAAGGGCGGGTATTCGAGTTCCGCGTTGGTGACCGTGGTGGTTCGGGATATTTCCTTCAATCCGTTGGTAGTGGAGTGCGGGGCCGGGGAAAGGCGTGAGATGTCGGCTCGGAGCAGGACGCCTGGAGCGCTTGAATGGTCAATCGCCGGGCCTGAAACGGGATCGGATATTGTGCCGAGCAGCCTCCCGGAAGGCGATCACACCTACATTGCTCCTCCCAAGGTGGAGAAGCCTGCTTCTCTCTTTACGGTGGAAGAAGTGCAAGTGAAACAAGGCGCAATGATCTATTCGTCTTACGTACTGGTCATTCACCGGCTTGCCACCGGTTTTATTACTATCAAGGAAGATGCGGAGCTGGAAGAAGGGCAACTGCAACTACAGGTAGATATAGGCAACGGGCCTGTTGTGGACCTCAACTGTACATGGACGCTCAAAGGCAGCGGGAACATCGATGCTACAACCGGTCTTTATAGCGCTGATCCTGCAAGTCCACATCGCTTTTCGTTGATCACTGTGGAAGTTGAACCGCCGCCGGGTTTCCCCAGTGCCGGAGCATTCATCATTTTGCCCGTGCCCTACGTTGACTGGAAAACTATCAAGGAATTGCCCGATAACTAACCGGCTCGTGCTCACTATTAACAGGAGTGTCAATGATGCTTTCCAATTCATTAGTCAACGTGCTCGCCAGGCTTGAACAAGGAAATGTAATGTCCGGATGGGGAGCCATTCTGGCATTCAGTCGGACGGAGTTGAATCGTCTCATTAAAGAGCAATATATTCGGGGCTTTGAGGGCTTGCGGTTTTTGCTGCCCTTCAGCGAAGCGTTCCCGGTGGGTAATATTGGAGACAATAGTGAGCATGTCGAACTTCGCGGTATTGTCCTGGGTGTGCCGACACTTTCCTTTGAGTCAGCGTCGCTGAACGAAGCCGTATTAACAGTGACCATGAATATTGTCGGTGGCACGTTTACGAGCTTCAGACACCCAGCAGGCGTACCGCCAAGCGTAATGAGTTCGTTCACTATCAGCGAAGTGATGGGTTTCAATGTCAGTATGCAAGCCAGTGTCAACAGCATAGCTGGCGAAGTTGACAGCAGTGGCATCGTTACGCTGGATTTAACCCTGGGTAGCAAAGTGACTTGTAATCTGGGCAGTGTTAAGAACGTCCAGGAGCAGATCGGTGAGTATTTTCAGCGCTATTTCGCCGGCCAGCAAAACTCGCAGCGCCGCTTTGTGCTCGGGATGCTGAAACTTGATAAATACAACCCGTTGAGCCCGACAAGGTTTGCGATCCGGGTGCAACGCGCTCCCGGTGCCGATAACCGTCTGGCCGCTAACTTTGGCGACGGGGCCGTGGTCGTGTTTATCAGGCTGAAGGTACAGGATGGCGAATCCATGCCGGGTACGCCGATCGAAGGTTCCGGTTTTCCCTATCTGGTTCCCGATGACCAAGCCGGTGGCTTGCCTCAGTATTCGGCCGCCCTGATGGTTGATCAGCGACTGCGACCTCTGGTCGATGAGGAGCAGCTGGATCTTCTCAAAAGCCTGATTTTCCCCAATCAGAACAGGTTCGATGAGATCACTCGGCATGAGCCTCATGACCTTGCGATCTTTGGCAACATCAGAGAATCGCCAACCTCAGTGAACATTCAGCCTTCCACTGTGATGCTCGGCGCTGAGCAGGAGCAGGCATTCGTTGCCCGGCGTAACGACGGCTCGGTAGTTGCCAATGTGCAGTGGGCTGCAAGAAGCCCGGATTTCCCCGGTTCGCCGGGACGGATAACTTCAAGCGGGGGGGTGTACACGGCCAATGCCCAATCAACCATGTACAGCAATCGCCTGCCCATGGTGGTGACGGCAAGCTATTACGAGGATGGCGAAGTACAGAAGGCTTCGGCTTTGGTCCACGAGCGTTTCGAGAGCATGTCTGTCGCACCGCTGGTGCAGATCAGGAGTGGCACAGATCAGACCGCCATCGCCATTCGTGCAAGCACTCCGGGATCAGGACCGTTGCAATTCAGAATTCTTGAACCCGCCGCAGGCGCTCGACTGGAGCCTGTAGACGCCAATCAACAAAACTATTTCCCACCGCCAGTGGTGCAGCCCGAAGCCATTCTGGTGCAAAAAATCCAGATCAGCGCTCCGGGCGGTGAGCTGGCGATAGCGACCATCGTGTTGCTGAACAAGCCAAACTATCTGGAACTTGAGCCTTATTATGTGAGAGGACTGCGTCCACGGGAAACCATAGAGTTCAAGCAGCTGAATGACCAGATCGATCCGGCCTTGCTTGGCTGGCGCGTTCTGGGCGAGGGCGAAGTGGAGAGTGGTATTTTCACGGCGCCCGCAACCCCTACATCGATGATCAGCGTGGTGGTATGCGAATTGCCCTCGCCCGGCCCGGAATGGCCAGCTCAATATGGCTACAGCATCGTCAATCTGCAGCCGCTTGAGACCGAATACATTCCCCCCGCGCTGGCAAGATCTCCAGGAGTTCTCCATCAGCGCGCCCAATAGCCCACCAGGTGTATTGGCCCAGGGCTATGCCAACGGTTTTCAGCAGATTCCCATCGTCATTACCCTGGAAACCAAGACCATCGAAGTCGACGGCCAGCAGCTGCACGTACCGGTCAGCGATGTTGAGTTGTCAACCTTGCGCCTGGTGGAAAAGTTCAGCGATGGCCATGTCAGGTTTATCGATGATCTTCAGGAGGGAATCGAGTATGGCAGCGATTTGCCTTATGCCGCGCACACCCGCCCCAATCGATTCAGTTTGTACTCGGCAACGCTGGCAGGAAAAAATGCCCGACATGCGTTACCTGCCCCTAAAAACAACGGCACCCGCTACCGTGAACTGTATGTCCATATGGCGGTTGAGGGGAGCAAGACCTTCTATGCGGAATTTCAGGCCGATGACGGGACAACCTGGCGTTCCAATGGCGCAAACATAGGGGGGGAAGGCGAACTCACGGTGCACGGGGTTAAACCTCCGGTTCTGAATGCTGCTCACTATGAACTGGTCCGTGACCGTGCCTTCAATGGGGTGGGTAATGATGGTCCCCCTGAAAACCCGGATCCTTTCAGTTTTTACCTGGACTCGATTGATTACTGGCATTTGAGCTATATGCGTTTGGGTACTTATCCCGTGTTGTTCGCAACGTTGAAGATAGAGAGCAATACTTCCACTGTTCAGTGGGAGAGTGAGTACTGTGAAGAAACGTTTTTTAGTTATACCGGCTATGCATTTTACCCCGCCCCGTTTAGAGCCAATAACGCGCCTCCCGATGGATTATCGTTCGATATTTATTATCGGGCGCTGTTGGGCGTTTTATCTCTCGATGACGTTGATCGAGACTTTGTACTGAATAAAGAACCTTCACCGGGGCAACTGATTGTCAGTCTGCATCGGGCGCCGGATATGACGTATTGGCATGATGGAATGGCGGGAGGCGATGAGCAGAAGATGTTCAGACGTATCCTGGATCGCCCGGTTATTTTTGTCCTGCTTGATGAAGAGGGTAACCGTCACCGTGTGCAAATTGGATTTGATGCACCAACGATTGACGATAGTCGTAATCGGCTGATGCTCAATCTGCAATAGCTCAACGGAGCCAATGATGACTACTTCAAGCGTTATTCATTCCAATGCGTTCAATTTCATGAGTTTCATGATGGTCGGGGTCGATCCGCGCACGGGCCAATACACCGTGTCCGTGGACATGCCGGAACTCAAGAGCAACCGGCTCTGCGGTCCGGCCGTGCCGCTGCAGTTGCAGTTCAACCCGCTGAACGTGATCGATTCCGGCTTCGGCATGGGCTGGAACCTGAACCTGTCGCAGTTTACGCCAGAGGACCAGATGCTGGCCCTGAGCAGCGGCGAGAATTTCAAGGTCACCGGCAGCGGAGGCCAACCGGACATCAAGGAGAAAAAACTCGACACGTTCCATTTCCATGACGAGGGCAACGAGACTTACCGCGTGGTGCACAAGTCCGGGCTGGTAGAGATCCTGGTCACTGGCGGCAGCAGCAAGCAACGGGTCGCCTTGCCCCGTACGATCGGCTCGCCTTCGGGCCATGCCGTCAGCCTGACGTATGTCCCGTTCAACGGCGGCCAGTTGTTGAGTACTGTCAGCGATGCCTTCACCACGCTGCTGCGCGTTGAGCGCGATCCCGGCGGTTCGTTCGTCAAGCTGCACCTGCATCCGGACAGCGGGCCCAACGGCGGGCCGCTGGCCACTTTCGAGATGAAGCTCAATGGCGACGGCGAAGTCACCGCCATCATCCTGCCAACGCCGGAGAAAGCTTCCTGGCGTTTCAGCTACAAGCAGGTGTTTGGCCGCACCTGCCTGGTTGAAGTCCAGACCCCGGTGGGTGGGCGGGAAACCATCGAGTATTTCGATCAGGGCCACGTCTTTCCCGGCGCGCCGCGTGATCCATTGCCCCGGGTCAATCGCCACCGCAGCTACCCCGGTTTTGGGCAACCTATGATCGAGGTGAACTACAGCTACACCGACAATAACTTCCTTGGCCACAACGCCCTGCAATACTGGGACGACAATGGCGAGGACAACCTCTATAACGTCGACCATAACTATGACTATGGCTCGGTCGCCACCTTGCAAGACGGCAGCAACACCTTGCGCACGGTGACCCGCACGTTCAACCGGTTCCACCTGCTCACTGAAGAAGTCACGACGCAGCAGCACTGCGTCAAACGGGTGCTGACCGATTACCACGCCGAAGACACCAATTTCGACAACCAACCACCGCAGTTCCAGCTGCCGAAAACCGTCACCACCCGCTGGGAACTGGACAACGATGCCAACCGGTTGCGCATCGAGGTTGAAAGCACTGAGTACGATGAGTCCGGCAACCTGACCAGACAGGTCCAGGCCAATGGCATCTGCGAAACCTTCAGCTATTACCCCAAAGACGGCGCCGAGGGTTGTCCGCCGGACCCGGAGGAGTTTGTACGCAACCAGCACGAACACACGACGTATCCGGCAACATCGGACTACGGACACGCCGCCACTTTGCGCAACACCTTCACCTACCAGCTGCTGCCCCCGCTGGAGAATGCCACTGGCGTCGGCAATTGGCTGGTGCTGGCCGAAGAAACCCTGACCAGCAGCGATGACAACCATGTCGCTGCGCTGCAATACACCCAGCGCGACTATTACGACGCACCGCAAGATCCGGCGCTGCATGGTCGGCCGAAAAGCCTCAGCGAAACCCTCAACGGCAAAACCTCGATCATCGGGTTCAGCTACAGCACGCCCCTGAGCGCTTTGGCCGGGGAAACCGTGGATCAAGTTGTTGAAACTTTGACCGCGTTTGATGGCGCGGCTAAAACACGGACCCGACAACATTCGTTGCTCAACGGCGAAGTGCTGCTGGACTATGAAAACGACACCGATGTTCAGATCAGTTACGTCTATGACGTCCTGGGCCGGGTCATCGAGGAAACCGTCGCGCCCGACACCGAGTTCGCCGCGTCACGTCAATACGCCTACACCTTGACCTCGCTGGATGGGCAGCAGGCAATCCAGGAAAGGGTGGACGTCAAGGGCGTAAGGGTGCGCACCAAAGTGGATGGCCTGAACCGCGCCATTCTTGAAGAGCGTCAGGATCGGGATGGCGAAAAGCCTGAGGTCTATCGCCGCACCTACCTCGCGGGCCACGACATCTTCGGCAATATCGTCGTAGAGACCGACTGCGACTGGCTGGGCACGGAGGAATTGGCGCTGCGGCGTCTGTTCGAATTTGACGACTGGGGGCAGCAGCTGAGTGTGAGAGGGCCGGACGACGTCGTGGAGTATACGCAGACGGACCCGATCGGAACCCTGGCATCCAAAGGGCCGATCACCCGCAGTTGGCGCCAGGAACCTGAGGACCCAGAGGCGGAATACGCAATAGGCGGGGTCACCGAAACCGGGCAAACCCTGTTCGAGAAACCCGGTCGGGTTGAACGCTTCGATACACAGGGGAAAAGCCTGAGCGTGCATCAGTATTTTTATGACGGCCTGGGTCGGACCGCCAGGGAAGTCGATGCGCGCACCAACACAACGCTCTTTGCTTATGACGCCTTTGACCGGCTGATCGAAAGTACCTTGCCCGGCGGTGCCGTGGTCAAGCGCACCTATGCCGAGCACAGTGAGGATGATCTGCCGACCAGCATCAGCGTCAACGATATCGAGCTGGGCACTCAGTTATTTGACGGGGTGGGGCGTAAAACTGAATCGGTAGTCGGCGGGCGCAAGCAGGTGTTCAGCTACGACCCTGGACAGACGCAGCCCAGCAGCGTTACCACACCCAGCGACCAGCTAATCACTTACGATTACTTGCCCTCGCTGGGTGATGAGCCGTTGCACCGCTATCTCCCTGATAGCCTCACTGCGCAGTATGACTACGACAAAAAAGACGCACGACTGCTCAGTTGCGAGGAATCAGGTCAGGGTCTGGAGCGCAGCTATTTCAGCACTGGCGAACTCAAAAGCGAGACATGTCGGCAGTCCGGCGGCGATACGCGGAGCATGCACTATGTCTACAGCCTCAACGGCCGGCTGCTGCAATACACGGACGTACTGGGTCAGATCCAGAATTATCGTTACGACCGGGCCGGACGACTTGAGGGCACCGATCTGGGAGCGCTGATCTCGACGTTAAGCTATGACGCTTTGGGACGGTTAAAAGAAATCAATACCAGGGAGGGCGATCGCAGCCTGGCGACAACGCTGCACTACGATGCGCTCGGCCGCGAGATCCGGCGGGAGTTCGACCTCAATGGTATTAGCCAGAGCCTGGAGCAGGAGTACAACTCAGTCGATGCGGTGATCCAGCGCACACTGAAAGAAGGTGACACGCTGCTGCGCAACGAAACCTACGGCTATGATCCGCGCGGCCGACTGGAGCTCTATACCTGCGCTGGCAGCCAACTGCCAGTCGATCCTTACGGCCAGGCCATTACCGGGCAGGTGTTCCAGTTTGACGCACTGGACAATCTGACGTTGGTGCGCACCAACTCGGTCAATGGCAACAACCTTGCCAGCTATAGCTATGACACCCTGGACCCGACCCAGCTGCGGCGAATTACCAACAGTGACAGCGCGCGTTACCCGGCTGAAATCCTGCTGGATTATGACGCCGATGGAAACCTTATCCTCGACGAGCAACAGCGCACGCTGACGTACGACGCGCTGGGGCGGCTGATGACAGTCAGCGCACCAGATGACGGTGCCCAGAGCGATTATCACTATGACCCGTTGGACCGGGTCGCCAGAGGCGGGGCCAACGATACCGATCAGCAACGTTTTTACCGTGAGGGTGAACTTGCCAACCAGGTCGATGGGGATCTTGCCCGCACGTTCATGCGCGGCGCGGATCAGTTGTTGGCCGAGCGACACGGCGACGGCGCGGTATTGCTGGGTACCAGCCTGCAACAAACCGTCCTGAGCGAGATCTCGCCGGGGGCGCCTGCCAACGATATTGTCTACAGCGCTTATGGCCACGGCACTGGCGAAAGCCCGATTTCCACGGCCTTGGGGTTCAATGGCGAGCTCAGTGAAGGCGACACCGGATGGCAATTGCTGGGCAACGGCTACCGGGCATTCAATCCGGCCCTGATGCGCTTTCACTCCCCCGACAGTTTGAGTCCATTCGGCGAGGGCGGTTTGAACGGCTATATGTATTGCAAGGGAGATCCGGTGAACCATAGCGATCCGACGGGGCACTTCGGCCTTGGCATCCTTTCTTTGGTGTTAGCTGTAGCCGGAGCAGGCGCAATCGTTGCTGGTACGCAGGTTGAAGACCAGACTACCAAAAGTGCGTTGTATATCGTGGGCGGGATCGCGTTGTTTGGGGCCGCTGTTCTGGGGGTTGGGAGGGGAGCGACGCAGATGTTTGGGGGGCGGAAGAATCAGTACTCTGCAAAGCCTGGTTGGATGCAGCAGCAAAAATCATCCAGCGAGGGTTCTGCTGGCGGGAGTTCGGTTAATACAACAACTCTGCCACGCAAGCTTCAAACTACGACACCACCCGGGGCTAATCAGAAGCGTGTGCATTGGGGACCTGTTCCTGGCAAACCAGAATTTGTCATGCTAAAAAAAATCCCTGAAGATATTCGATCAGTTAAAAACTCTGGAAGAAAATGAGCCAGAAATTAAATAACGAAACCTCAATATAGCAACTCGAAATAACCATAATTCCAGATTGAAGTAGATGATGCGTGATCATGCCGGCTATAAAGCGGTCGGCATACTCACGCCCTGAATACCCGCAAAACCTAGTAGTTCTACTAGTGTGCCGTCTCTGAAATAAGTTTCTAACCTGAGCTATGCTTCTGTGGTCAGTCAGTGCTTGGAGTGATCACATGAACTCTCAGGACATCGTGCTCAGTGAAGACGAACAAATTGAACTGAGTCGGCGCATAAGATCAGCCACGATCAGTCAGCGCGACGGTCGTCGGGCACGGGTGATTTTGCTAGCCGCTCGAGGTTGTTCTCGTAACGAGATTGCCCAGTTGACAGGTCTCTCCGTTGTTTCAGTCACCCGCTGGTGCAAGCGCTTTCAAGAGCTGCGTCTACAAGGCCTAGTGGATCTGCCCGGACGAGGTCGCAAGCCATCCCTATCGGCCGAAGCGTTGAAACGAACACTTGAGCAGGTCACTCAGCCGCGTATCGGTCAGCCTCGCTGGAGCTGTCGAAGCATGGCGCGAGTCGCCGGCATTTCACCGGCCAGCGTCCAGCGCATATGGGCCGCCAACGATATAAAACCGCACCTGACACGTACCTTCAAACTGTCCAAAGATCCAAACTTCGAAGAGAAGTTCTGGGACGTCATCGGGCTGTATCTGGATCCGCCGGATAAGGCATTGGTGCTTTGTTGCGATGAAAAAAGCCAGGTTCAGGCTCTGGAGCGTACCCAGCCTGGACTGCCTTTGGGGATCGGTCATATCCGTACGCAATCGCACGATTATGTCCGCCATGGCACCGTCACCTTGTTCACTGCGCTGGATTATCTTCAGGGGCGCTTGATCAGTTCCATAGAGCGCCAACACCGGCATCAGGAATGGCTGGAGTTTCTCAAGAAGATCAATCGAGAAACGCCCAAACAGCTCCAATTGCATCTGATCGTGGACAACTACGCCACGCATAAACACCCGAAAGTGAAGGCATGGCTTGAGAAGCACAAGCGCTTCCACATGCACTTCACCCCGACCTCCAGCTCGTGGATGAACATGGTTGAGCGCTTCTTTCGCGATATCACGGTGTACCTGCGTGACGGCAGTTTCAGCTCGGTTCGCGAACTGGAAAGCTCGATCACCACGTTCCTAGCACTGCGAAATGCGCAGCCGACTCGCTATGTCTGGAACGCCAAGGGGGAAGATATTTTGAACAAGATACAGCGAGCCCGTGAGGCAATGGCCTCACAGGCATGAGGAGCTTTATTTTTGAGACAGCACACTAGTATCGCAGCCGCGGTTTTAGTAGTTAACTGGTCTTCAACTTACCGCTGTCGACAGGATCGAGCGGCATAAGTGTTGACCGTCACTCATGTAAGGAGAACATGACATGGCTTTCTCGGAAGCAAGACGCAGGGCGCAACAAGTGCGTGATGACTACCGCAACGCACGGGTTAAACGATTGATTGAGTCGGGCCCACTGGAAGTTCTGGCTCCGCCAGGTTTACCAGCCGGTGCGATCATTGATCCAGCGGATGGTACGTTGAACAAGGATGTTCTAACGGCTGATCTTGCCATAGACATGGCGGCATGGAGCGATTTGCCCCCGGAGGGTCGGACGTCGGTCGTCGAGGTTCAATGGGCAAGGGCTGATGACGCCAGCCTTCCCGATGATAGCTGGTACGAGGTAGTCGACACTCAGAATGTTGTTGGACCTGCCCCGGTGTTCCCACTGGCGTTGAAGGTTCCCAGCACCAGCTTGGCTCCGGACGGCAAGTATTACTTGAGGCTGGCAATGTTGCCTTACAACCTGGGGCCTACGCTTTTTTCCGATCCTGTACCGCTTATTTGCGACAGCGAAGGACCTTATCGTCACGAGACGCCGGCGGCGATGATATTGCCGGATCCTCCGGAAATAACCGATGCCTATCTGGCTGCCAACGGTGACAAGGTGATCGGTGGTATTCCTCAATATCCTGATTATCAACTTGGGGACAAGGTGGCATTTTACTGGGGCGCGTTGCCGCCCCCTGATAAGCCTGAGGATGAGGTGCCCATTGATGTGATCGCTGTTGACGGCGTCACCTGGCCGTATCCAGTGGAATTCCCCGGGGACACGATTCGCGCGGCCGGGGACGGGCCTTGTTATGCGTTGTATGTGCTGGTCGATAAAGCCACCAATGCGAGCAAGTTATCGGCTTACGCCCCGCTCAGGGTGGCCTTGGGTCCTTTACCGAGTGGTCTTCAACTTCCCAGAGTACCGCTGGCGGACGACGGTCTGGTCAGTCTGAAGGACGCCATTGCCGGGGTCGACGTAGTGATTGAAAGCTTCGTTGACTACAAAAGCAGCGATACGATTGATGTCACCTGGGGGACGACGGTTTTACCCGGCGTTCCGGTAGGCGGAGGCAGTTTTCCGATGGCGGTCAGAGTGCCGTCTGATGTCCTCAAGAATACCTTCGGCGCCGGAACTGGCCCGACAGCTACAGCCGTCAGTTATGTGGTGACTCGTGGTGGACTTGCTTCCGAAATCAAGGCGATAACCGTCCAGGTAGACTTTTCCGTCATTGGTCCGGACCCCGACCCCGATCCTTGGCCAGATCCAGTCAATGACAAGTTGCCGCTCGCGGAGGTTTACGGAGCGGTGTCAAACACACTCAATGAGCTCACCCGGGCGGATGAGGGCGAAGACGCAACGCTCAGGTTGAAACTCTATACGCCCCTGGCTGCAGAGCAGGTCATCAGTTTCTACTGGAGCGGTGTGGAAGTTCCGGAAGCGCAATACACGGTACTTGCCACCGACGTGCCTGGAGACGAAATCTCAGTGACCATTCTCTGGCCTTACATTGAGCAAGCCTTCAATCACCCTCAATTGCCCGTCCATTACCGAATCAGGGCCAACGCTGATTCTGAAAACGAGCAGCACTCCAAAGACACCTTGGTCAAGGCGGACGCCGTGACCCTCAAGGCGCCTGCAGCAGCGTATGAAGGCATCGTAACCGGCCCGGGTGGGGATAAATTCCTGAACTGCGAGTCCTTGTATGCCAACCCCGATGATCCCGTTGATGAGCCAGCGATTCGAGTCAAGGTCCCCGATTTGACTCAGCCTCCATTCAGCCTGACAGCTGGCGCCGTTATCAGCATGACGTGGCGGGTGGTAGAAGGTTATACGGGGGAAGTCCCCATAACCGAAGTTGATTTTGATGAAAACATAACGCTGGGCACCGAGTACCCTGCTACAGGTTTCACCTGGAGGATTGAGCCTTATGCCGATTACATTCTTCCTATCTACGCCGCCTCGCAGGACGGTCGGGGACGGGTAACTTACTCGTTTAATCTCAATACTGAGACAGTGACTTCCACACAGATTGAAGCATTCGTCGCGATGCATACCGGAGTGGGGCCATGCCCTATATCACCACCGCCGCGCAAAGTTTGATTCTGGACGTTGTAGCGCAGTGGATGAACTGACCGATGCTGATCCATGACAATAGCGACGGTTTGCTGCCAGGTTAATCGGCATGCCTGTTTAATGGCTTATGGATCGGTTCGAAATAAATAGCGGTTAATTTATTTCGAATTCAGGTCGTGGCAGGGTATTAGCTGTTCAAATCCTTTTTCAGTTGTGGTATTGGGGCGGTGACTGGCTGCAACTGTAGGAAAATTCAGCTAGCATTTGAGGAAATGTCCTACATTGATTTGAGAAGTTGAAGCGTAGGCTTTCGATGCTTGCAATCAGGGCTGCCCCCGCAGTGCAGCCCTTTGCTGGGTTTTTGCAAATCTCGTTCACTGAAATCAATTAAAGGTATTCGCTAATGTCAGTCATTGGGTCAATTTCCATGACGCCTCTAGCAAGAGGACTCAAACTAAGCATTTTAAGCTCGGCACTGTTAGTTGCTGATCCCGTATGGGCGCTCTTTGTTGATCGACCACTTACTATTAACGAGAACACGGTCTTGCAGGACTATCAATTGACCCGCAACGGCCAATTGACTTCCAACGGCGCCACGACTGACAAAATAACCATGGTGACGGGTGCCACGTTGGTACTCAACGGAACTACCGTGTCCAGCGATTCGATAGCGATCCGGATGAGCGGCGGTGACAGCACCATCACCGGCAGCAACATCAGCAGCTTGATTCAGGGCATGTCGGTCGGCCAGGGGAACGCGGGCGACGGCGCAATAGCTCGAGTCTACGGCAGTCAGATTTCGGGGGTGGCACGTGGGGTCGTTATCGGTCCCAAGTCAACGCTCTATCTGGAAAACAGCAATGTTTCCGGAACCGGTCCTGACGGATTCGGCATTGACCTGTTTGAAGGCAATCTCCAGGCGGTCGGATCAACCATCAGCGGCACCCGGGACGGTGTGACCTTCCTCAGCATTGCCGGTTCTGGCGCAAGCGCAAGCATGGACCTGAACGGCTCGCATGTGACAGGTCAGACCGGCTCGGCCATTGTCCTGCGCGACTCGGCCACAGCACAGATCAACGTCGCCAACGGCTCAACGCTGACGGCTGGCAACGGTACCCTGCTGGAAGTCACCAGCGGTTCCGCTGCCAACATGACGGTCGACAACAGCATGCTGACGGGTAACGTCGTGGTGGAGGGTGGCGGCACGGCCAACCTGACCCTGCAGAATCACGCCAGCCTGACAGGGCGGCTGGATAACGTTGCCAGCCTTGCGGTCAACAGCCAGGCCCAGTGGGTCATGGTCGGTGACGGCGAAGTCGGCCAGTTGGCGCTGGACGGCGGCACCATAAAATTCGGAGACCCAACGGCGTTCTACCAGCTGTCGGTGGGTTCCCTGTCGGGTAACGGCACATTTGTGATGGATGCCGATTTTGTCACCGGCCAGCATGACTTCCTCAACGTCACCGGCGCAGCCTCCGGCACCCATACGCTGTTGATCGGCAGCAGCGGCGCGGACCCGGTAGCCGAAAGCGAAATGCATGTCGTCCACATCGACAGTGGCGATGCGCAGTTCTCGCTGTTGAACGGTCCGGTTGATCTCGGCGCGTTCTCGTATGACCTGGCCCAGCGCGGCAATGACTGGTATCTGGACACCGCCACCAAAGTCATCAGCCCAGGCACTCGTTCGGTGCTGGCGCTGTTCAACACAGCCCCGACCGTCTGGTATGGCGAACTGAGCACCTTGCGCAGCCGTATGGGCGAACTGCGCATGAACGGGGGCAAGGCAGGCGGCTGGATCCGCACTTACGGCAATAAATACAACGTATCGGCGGCGTCCGGCGTGGGATACAAACAGACTCAGCAAGGTATTTCCTTTGGTGCCGATGCGCCTCTGCCAATTGGCGACGGGCAATGGCTGATCGGTTTGCTGGGCGGCTACAGCAAGTCGGATCTGGATTTGCAGCGAGGCACATCGGGGGACGTCGACAGTTACTACGTCGGTGCCTACACGACCTGGCTGGATGCTGACAGCGGCTATTACGTCGATGCCGTGCTCAAGTTCAACCGCTTCCAGAACGAATCCAAGGTTCAGCTCAGCGACGGGACTCGTACCAAAGGTGATTACAAAAACAGCGGCGTCGGCGCTTCGGTCGAAGCAGGACGGCATATCAAGCTGGACGACGGTTACTTCGTCGAACCTTACACCCAGCTTTCCGGCGTGGTGATTCAAGGCAAGGATTACGACCTGGATAACGGTCTTTCCGCCGAGGGTGACCGTACCCGTTCGTTACTGGGCAAGGTCGGCGCGACGGTAGGCCGCAATTTCGACATGGGCGACGGCAAGACCATCCAACCCTATGTGCGTGCTGCGTATGCTCACGAGTTCGCGAAGAACAACGAAGTGCAGGTCAATGACAACGTGTTCAACAACGACTTGTCCGGCTCGCGGGGCGAATTGGGTGCCGGGGTTGCCATTCAACTGGCCGAGCGGTTGCAGGCGCATGTCGATCTGGACTACAGCAACGGCGACAATATCGAGCAACCCTGGGGTGCGAATTTCGGCGTTCGTTATAGCTGGTAACCAAGGAGTGACAAGGGGCCGCGCTGGCCCTTTGTCTTGCAATGGAGACAAGCGATGTCCATTCCCTACGACCAGGACCCTGACGCGGACTTGCATAAGCCGCCAAAAGTCGAGGTTGCGCTTCCGGATATTGAGGGCGGGGAGGAAAACCTGTTACCCGTCAGCGCCACCCAGGCGGATTTGAAAGTCACGTTTGAACCGTGGCCTATCCAGAATCCCACGCCGAACCCCGAGAAAGTGGAATTGTTCTGGAACGACGCCTGGCTGACAGAAGGCCAGTGGTACTCGCCCATCAATCCTGATGATCTATTCCTGATGGTCCCGCAAAACCGGCTTGGCGAAGGATCTCATGTCATTTATTACAAGGTCACAGCTTATAACGGCGCCGTTCTTGCCTCCGAGCCGCTGACCATCACCATCGACAAGACGGCGCCGATCCTGAGCCAGACAGATGAGCGTTTGATATTCCCACGCGAGGTAGTGGACGACGGCGTAACTGCTTATTACCTGTCGATAAACGAAGACAAGGTTCTGGCTGAGGTACCCGCCTATGACAAGATAAAACCCGGCGATATCCTGACCTGGTTCTGGGATCGGGCTCCCTTCAGTCCTGAAGAAGTTGATTCAATAGAGCTGAGCCTTGATGACGTCAGCAAGCCGCTGATAATTGCCTTCGAAGGCGACATGATCCGGACTCGTGGTGACGGGGAACGCTACGCGTATTACCGAGTGCAGGATCGGGCGGGCAACACGAGCGACGATGCGCGTCCAGTGACTTTAACTGCAGCGGCAAAGCCTGTGCCGCGTGATCTTCCCTGGCCTGATGTGGACAAGGCTGTTGGTTCGGGCGAGGTCGTCAGTCTGGTGCCGGAGAATGTGACCTCGGGTGCCACGGTGATTGTCCCTGATACCTTCGTCTTGAATCCGGACGAAGTCATCTGGGTGCAATGGGCCGAGCCCGGCGCGCTGGGCGCCTTTCGAACCTCAACCCCCGCGCCTGCAAACTCCCGCCGCTACGCCGTGCCCAAGGAGCACGTGGCGCCGCATGTAGGCAAGCGACTGCCCGTTAAATACGAGGTGGTCGGCCCGAAAGGGACAGAGCCTTCGGCCGTTCGCCAGCTCGAGTTGCAAAAACTGAATATCGACAGATTGCCGATGATCCAGTGTGAAGACCGCACTGGCGGCACCTTGAGCCTGGCTTTGATTCCCGCCAGCGGTGCGCGGTTCAAGCTGGGCACCTGGACACTGATGGCGACAACCCAGCACATCACCATCGAAGTGACCGGAACGAGTGTGACGGGACAGCCGATCAAACATACCGTGTTGGACAGCCACGCAGTGACCAGTGCAGAACTGATCAGCGGGATTGGAGCGGGGAACAACGTCACTGCTCCTAAAGCATTTATGAGCCAGCTCCAGCGTGGTGCCAGATTCTCGGTCAAGGTCTATGTCAGTTTTGATCAGGGCCTAACATGGCCGACGCCCGGCGTCCCCAATTTCCCTATCAGCGATGACATCACTCTGGTGGAATGACTGGCCGTCAATCCCAGGTCAAACACGTTCGTTATCGAGTGTTTAAAGCATTCCCTCAACGTGCCCAAACAATTCCTGCACAAACCTGACCCGCGCCTCCGGCGTCTCAACCGTGCCCTCCAGCGCCAACTGCTCCAGCCGCGCTTCCACCGCTTGGGTGCGATGAGTCAGTCCGCAGTCGTTGGCGATCTGGATATTCAGGCCGGGGCGGGCGTTGAGTTCGAGGATCAGCGGGCCTTTTTCCTGATCCAGGACCATGTCCACGCCGATGTAACCCAGGCCGCACAGCTCATAGCATTCGGCGGCGAGTTTCATGAAGCCGTCCCAGTTGGGCAGCTGCACGCCGTCCACCGCATTGGTGGTATCCGGGTGTTTGGTGATGATGCTGTTCAGCCAGGTGCCTTTGAGGGTAATCCCGGTGGCGAGGTCAACACCGACGCCAATGGCGCCCTGATGCAGATTGGCCTTGCCGCCGGACTGCCGCGTCGGCAGGCGCAGCATGGCCATCACCGGATAGCCCATCAGCACGATGATGCGAATGTCCGGCACGCCTTCGTAACTGATGCTTTTGAAGATCTGGTCCGGGGTGACGCGATATTCGATCAGCGCGCGGTCCCGATGTCCGCCCAGTGAATACAGGCCGGTGAGGATGCTGGAGATCTGATGCTCGATCTCCGAATGGCTGATGATCCGCCCGGAAATTGTCCGGTAACGGTCTTCGAAACGGTCGGCAATCACCAGAATGCCATCGCCGCCCGCGCCCTGAGCCGGCTTGATCACGAAGTCGCTGCGCCCGCCGATGATCTCATCGAGCTTGTCGATTTCTTTCTCGGTGGAAATCACCCCGTACATTTCCGGCACATGAATGCCGGCCTGAATCGCCCGTTGCTTGGTGATGATCTTGTCATCGACGATGGGGTACAGGCTGCGCTTGTTGTACTTGAGCACGTAGTCGGCGTTACGCCGGTTGATGCCCATGATTCCCTTGGCTTCCAGCGCCTTCCAGGTTTTCCACCAGCCGATCATTTTTGCTCTTCCTTGAGGAAGGCCTTGAAGCGGATCAGCTCGGTCAGGCGGTAACCGCGATAGCGACCCATGGCCAGCATGAAGCCCACCAGAATCAACAGCACCGCCGGGAAGGTGAACACGAAGTAGATCAGCTCCGGCACGCTCATGATGATGTGCGCCAACGATGCTGCGAACAGCGTACCGATGGCAACTTTCATGGCATGGCCGCCGCCGCGTTCTTCCCAGGTAATCGACAGGCGTTCAATAGTCATGGTCAGAATCACCATCGGGAACAGCGCCACCGAAAGCCCGCGCTCAAGGCCCAGCTTGTGGCTGAACAGGCTGATGGCCGCGATCAGCACCACGACGAAGGTCAGCACCACGGAAAGTCGCGGCAGCATTTGCAGCTTCAGGTGTTCCAGATACGAGCGCAGCGACAGGCCCAGCGCGGTAATGATGGTGAACAGTACGATGCCAAAGCCCAGCTGGGTTTCCCGGAAGGCGAGGGCGATCAGCACCGGCGTGAAGGTGCCCAGGGTTTGCAGGCCGATCAGGTTGCGCAGGATCAGGATCACCAGCACGCCAATCGGGATCATCACCATGATCATGAAGGTCTGCTGGGTTTGCAGCGGCAAGCCGTACAGGGAATATTCGAGGAAGTCCGCGTCAGTGTTGGCATCGGTCAGCTTGGCCAGGCGGATGGCGTTCATTTCACTATTATTGAGGCTGAAGCTGACCGAGGCTTTCTTGCCGCCATCGACGGTGATCAGATTCTCGTCACCGGTCCACCACAGCAGGCGGTCCTCCGGCAAACCTTGCTCGCCGGTATCCGGGCTGAAATACAGCCAGCTCTTGCCATTGAAGCTGCGCAGCCACAGTTCCGGGCTCTGCGGCTGATCGGCCACCAACCGGATGGTGTGGACCTTTTCCAGCGGCACGTGGGCGATGGACAGCAACAGCTCGGTGACCCGCGCCTTGTTGGAACTCGATGTATCGCCCGCCAGCAGCAATTTAACGTTGTCGTCGGCGAGGTTGTTGACCCGCTTGATGGCTTCGGTGATGAACGTCTCGACGTCCGCCGAGTGCTGGCGAATCGGCGCGAGCAAGGCTTCAGCGGCGATTTTTTCCGGGCCTTCGACGACGATGCTGTCGCGGAAGATCGGACCTTTGATCTTGGCTTTCTCACCGCTGTAACGCTTGGTCAGCACCAGCCGGTAATACAGCGTCTGGTTGCCGGACACGCGCCGGGCCGACCACGTCACCTTGCGATTGCCATCGACGCGGTTGACGCTCACCCCGTAATTGTTGGAGATAAAGCTTTCATTGAGGCTGATGTAATCCCGGGCCAGCGGCGGCACGAACATCTGGATCTTGACCGGGTCTTTCGGGCTGGCGACGAACTCGACCTTGGCGTCGATGTTCCACAAGTCGTCAGTTTCGTCCTCGGTCACCGGAATGCCCAGCGCCAGAATCTGATACGCCGTGATCGCGATGCCCAGAGTCACCAGCACAGCGATCAGGATTTTCAGATGGAGTGTGAGAGAGCGCATCTATTTACTCGGTGATTTGAGCGGTGATTGCACAAGCGGGTTTGCCCGCTGCGTATTTAAGACTGGGATCGACCAGCGCATCAAAGCGTTTCAACGCCTCGGAGCCGATCAAAAGCGGATATTGGAAAGCACTTCGGTCGGTCAAGTTCACTTCGATGGTGCGTAAAGCGCCACCCATGCACACATCAAGGCTGATCACCGGGCGCGCGGTGTATTTTTTCTCGTCATCGGCATCACGGTCATCAGCGCGACGCTTGATCTTGCTGAGCCTGGCCAGCGGCTTTTCGATGGGGTGCGCATGGGCGTCATCGATGGCCAGATAAAAGCGCACCCAGCTTTCGCCATCGCGCTTGAAATGCTTGATGTCCCGAGCGCTCAGCGACGCCGTCTTGGCCCCGGTGTCCAGCTTGGCGGCCACTTGCAGGTCGATATCAGTCAGCTCGGCGTATTCGTTCAGGCCATAGACGGTTTTGTCGCCAGCGACGACGACACCTGGAAGCAAGCACAGGCAAAGGGTAAAAAGGGGCTTGAGATTCATAAATCCTGGTGCGTTGAGAACGATCCTCGGAGCCGTGCGTGCAGCGATAGTGCAGGCATGATCGTCAATCTGGAGAGGAAAATCCGCTGGCATGAGGCCACTAACAGCGGTCACGCGCGGGCGGCATTCTAGCATGAAGGGTTTTAGCCTTACTGCCCGGATTGGAAGGCAATTGCGTTGGAGGCTTGCCCGCGAGCCGGCCGTAGGAGCGACTTTAGTCGCGAAGGCGTCAATTGCCCTCCCGGCTAAAGCCGGTCCTACGCGCTTTCGCGGGCAAGCCTCGCACATAGGATCGCGCCGATTCTGAAATTGTGGGAGCGAACTTGTTCGCGAAGAGGCCGGGACAGGCTTCGAATGCCTCGCTGACTGAACCGACGTCCTCCCGGATAAATCCGGTCCTACAGGCTTTTGTGGGAGAGGAATGTCGCATCGCGGGCAAGCCTCGCTCCAACGGGAAGTCATTCTGATACACACGCATTATTAGACGATTGTCGACAATCAACTGATTTCATTTGACCGATACCTCGGATATGGCTAGTTTTAGCGCCATTGATCCATAAGGTGTCGACACTATGCTGGATACGCTTGAAATCATTGCCCCTGCGGCGGACGATTCGGAGACGCTGTCCGAGAACGTTTTTCGACGTATTCAGGCGGCTATCGTCAAGGGTGAGATCGCCCCCGGCAGCAAGATTTCCGAGCCGGAGCTGGCGCGTACGTATGGCATCAGCCGGGGTCCGCTGCGTGAGGCGATTCATCGGCTGGAAGGGCAGCGGCTATTGGTGCGCGTTCCGCATGTCGGGGCGCGGGTGGTTTCCCTTAGTCACGCCGAGCTGATCGAGCTGTACGAAATTCGCGAGTCACTTGAAGGCATGGCCTGTCGCATGGCGGCCGAGCGCATGACCAGCGAAGAAATCGATGAGCTGCGCCGGGTGCTGGATACCCATGAGCGCGATGCGGCGTTTCAGGCTGGCGTTGGCTATTACCAGCAAGAAGGCGACTTCGATTTTCATTACCGGATCATTCAGGGCAGCGGCAATCGCACCCTGACTCAGATGCTCTGCGGCGACCTCTATCAGCTGGTGCGTATGTACCGCATTCAGTTTTCCGCGACGCCCAATCGACCGCGTCAGGCGTTTGCCGAGCATCACCGCATTCTCGACGCCATCGCCGAGCGTGACGGTGAGCTGGCCGAGCTGTTGATGCGCCGGCACATCGCGGCGTCCAAACGCAATATCGAGCGCCATATGCTCGAACAAGGCGCCCAAGTGCCGGGCACCGTCCAATCCCCTATCCGAGGTGAAAAATGAATTCCAACAAAAGCACTCCCGGTCAGCGTTTTCGTGATGCCGTCGCCAGTGAAAGCCCTCTGCAGGTCGTGGGTGCGATCAACGCCAACCATGCCTTGCTGGCCAAGCGCGCCGGTTTCAAGGCGATTTACCTGTCGGGTGGCGGCGTCGCAGCGGGTTCGCTGGGCGTGCCGGACCTGGGTATTACCGGGCTGGATGATGTCTTGACCGACGTGCGGCGTATCACCGACGTCTGCGATCTGCCGTTGCTGGTGGACGTGGATACCGGCTTTGGCTCGTCGGCCTTTAATGTGGCGCGCACCGTGCGTTCGATGATCAAGTTCGGCGCGGCGGCGATTCATATCGAGGACCAGGTGGGCGCCAAGCGCTGCGGCCATCGTCCGAATAAGGAAATTGTTTCCCAGCAGGAAATGGTCGACCGCATCAAGGCGGCTGTCGATGCCCGCACCGATGACAGCTTCGTGATCATGGCGCGTACCGATGCGCTGGCGGTGGAAGGCCTGGAGTCTGCGCTGGAGCGGGCTGCCGCATGTATTGAAGCCGGCGCCGACATGGTGTTTCCGGAAGCGATTACCGAATTGGAGATGTACAAGCTGTTCGCCGCGCGGGTCAAGGCGCCGATCCTGGCCAACATCACCGAGTTCGGCGCCACGCCGCTGTTTACCGTGGACGAGCTGCGCGGCGCCGATGTGTCGCTGGTGCTCTATCCTTTGTCGGCGTTCCGCGCCATGAACAAGGCGGCTGAAAACGTTTACGGCGCGATTCGCCGCGACGGCACCCAGCAAAACGTGATCGACACCATGCAGACCCGCATGGAGCTGTATGACGCAATTGATTACCACGTCTTCGAGCAGAAGCTGGATGCGTTGTTTGCGCAGAAGAAGGGTTGATGAAATCCGTGGGAGCGAACTTGGTGGGAGCGAGCTTGCTCGCGAATGTGTCTGGGGGGATGGCCTCTTCGCGAGCAAGCTCGCTCCCACGAGTAGAGCATCCACAGTTTAAAAATTGCCAATTCCCTAACAAATTCAAAATTGGAGAGAGCAATGGCTGAAGCAAAAGTATTGAGCGGCGCTGGCCTGCGTGGTCAGGTTGCCGGACAAACTGCCTTGTCGACCGTGGGCCAGGCTGGCGCCGGTCTGACCTATCGCGGTTACGACGTACGCGAGCTGGCCGCCGAGGCGCGCTTTGAGGAAGTCGCTTACTTGTTGCTGTACGGCGAACTGCCGACTCAGGCCCAGCTGGACGAGTATCTGGCCAAGCTGCAAAAGCTGCGTGACCTGCCGCAAGCCTTGAAGGAAGTACTGGAACGGATTCCCGCCGACACCCATCCGATGGATGTGATGCGCACCGGCGCGTCGATGCTCGGCACGCTGGAACCTGAACTGAGCTTCGATCAGCAACGCGACGCCACGGATCGGCTGCTGGCCGCGTTCCCGGCGATCATGTGCTACTGGTATCGCTTCAGCCACGATGGCGAGCGTATCGACTGCGTGACCGACGAAACCTCCATCGGCGGCCACTTCCTGCATTTGCTGTTGGGCAAAACGCCCAGCGAGCTGCACGTCAAGGTGATGGACGTTTCGCTGATTCTCTACGCCGAGCACGAATTCAACGCGTCGACCTTCACCGCACGGGTCTGCGCTTCGACCTTGTCCGACCTGTATTCCTGCGTCACAGCGGCCATCGGCACCTTGCGCGGGCCTTTGCATGGCGGCGCCAATGAAGCGGCCATGGCCATGATCGAGCGTTTCAGCTCAGCTGAGGAAGCAGTCAAAGGCACCCTGGCGATGCTCGAGCGCAAAGACAAGATCATGGGTTTCGGCCACGCCATCTATAAAGAGTCGGATCCGCGGAACGAAGTGATCAAGGGCTGGGCGAAAAAACTCGCCGATGAAGCAGGGGACACGGTGCTGTATCCGGTTTCCGAAGCCATCGACAAGACCATGTGGGAACAGAAAAAGCTCTTCCCTAATGCCGACTTCTACCACGCCTCGGCGTATCACTTCATGGGCATTCCGACCAAGCTGTTCACGCCGATCTTCGTCTGCTCACGCCTGACCGGCTGGGCCGCCCACGTCTTTGAGCAACGCTCCAACAACCGCATCATCCGTCCGAGCGCCGAATACGTCGGCGTCGAACAGCGTGCGTTCATCGCTATCGATAAGCGCTGAACGTATAGCTGACTGGACTGCATTGACCGAGACAGGGGAGCCGCCGATGAGCTCCCCGTCCATCCACCGAATTTCGTGATGAGTCCCCGCGCATGAACACTGAACATCGCAAACCGCTGCCCGGCACCCGCCTGGATTACTTCGACGCCCGTGCGGCGGTCGACGCGATCGAGCCCGGCGCTTACGACACGCTGCCGTATACCTCTCGGGTGTTCGCCGAAAACCTCGTGCGTCGCTGCGATCCAGCAACGCTGGTGGCGTCCCTGACCCAGCTGATCGAACGCCGCCGCGACCTGGATTTTCCGTGGTTCCCGGCGCGGGTAGTCTGCCATGACATCCTTGGCCAGACCGCGCTGGTGGACCTGGCCGGTTTGCGCGATGCGATTGCCTTGCAAGGTGGCGATCCGGCGCTGGTCAACCCGGTGGTGCCGACCCAGCTGATCGTCGATCACTCGCTGGCGGTGGAGCACGGCGGCTTTGAGAAGGATGCCTTCGAGCGCAATCGCGCCATTGAAGACCGGCGCAACGAAGACCGTTTTCACTTCATCAACTGGACCAAAAAAGCCTTCAAGAACGTCGATGTGATCCCGCCCGGCAACGGCATCATGCACCAGATCAATCTGGAGCGAATGTCGCCGGTGGTGCATGCACTGGACGGCGTGGCGTTCCCGGATACGCTGGTCGGCACCGACAGCCATACGCCGCATGTCGACGCGCTGGGTGTGATCGCCATTGGCGTCGGCGGGCTGGAAGCCGAGAGCGTGATGCTCGGTCGCGCCTCCTGGATGCGCCTGCCGGACATCATTGGTGTCGAGCTTGTGGGCAAGCGCCAACCGGGTATTACCGCGACCGACATCGTGCTGGCGGTGACTGAATTCCTGCGCGGCGAGAAAGTGGTGTCGTCTTATCTGGAGTTCTTCGGCGACGGCGCCAACGCGCTGACCCTCGGCGACCGCGCGACCATTTCCAACATGACCCCGGAGTTTGGTGCGACGGCGGCAATGTTCTACATCGACCAGCAAACCCTGGATTACCTGACCCTGACCGGCCGCGAGCCCGAGCAGGTCAAGCTGGTGGAAACCTACGCCAGACAAACCGGTCTGTGGGCCGACAGCCTGAAAACCGCCGTCTACGAGCGCGTGCTCAAGTTCGACCTGTCCAGCGTGGTGCGCAACATCGCCGGGCCATCCAATCCCCATCGCCGGGTGCCGACTTCGGAGCTGGCGGCGCGAGGGATTTCCGGCGTGGTCGAAAACGAACCGGGCCTGATGCCGGACGGTGCGGTGATCATCGCCGCGATCACCAGTTGCACCAATACCAGCAACCCGCGCAACGTGATTGCCGCAGCCTTGCTGGCGCGCAACGCCAACGCCGCTGGCCTGAGCCGCAAGCCGTGGGTCAAGACTTCACTGGCGCCGGGTTCCAAGGCGGTTCAGTTGTATCTGGAAGAAGCCAATCTGTTGCCGGAGCTGGAAAAGCTTGGCTTTGGCATCGTCGGCTTTGCCTGCACCACCTGCAACGGCATGAGCGGCGCGCTGGACCCGAAAATCCAGCAGGAAGTCATTGATCGTGATCTGTACGCGACGGCTGTGTTATCCGGCAACCGCAACTTCGACGGACGCATTCACCCTTACGCCAAACAGGCGTTTCTGGCCTCGCCGCCACTGGTGGTCGCTTACGCCATTGCCGGCACCATCCGTTTCGATATCGAGAAGGACGTACTGGGCACCGATCTGAACGGCAAGCCGCTGACCTTGAAAGACATCTGGCCCAGCGACGAAGAAATCGACGCGGTGGTCAAAGCCAGCGTCAAGCCGGATCAGTTCCGGCAGGTCTATATCCCGATGTTCGAGATCAAGGCTGACGACGGCGAGAAAGTCGCGCCGCTGTACGATTGGCGCGCGCAAAGCACCTATATTCGTCGTCCGCCGTACTGGGAAGGCGCGCTCGCCGGGGCGCGACCGCTCAAGGGTATGCGCCCGCTGGCGGTGCTGGGTGACAACATCACCACCGATCACTTGTCGCCGTCCAACGCCATCATGCTCGACAGCGCCGCCGGTGAATACCTGGCGAAAATGGGCCTGCCGGAAGAAGACTTCAACTCTTACGCCACCCATCGCGGTGATCACCTGACCGCACAGCGAGCGACTTTCGCCAACCCGAAACTGCTCAACGAAATGGTGCAGGTCGACGGCAAGGTCAAGCAGGGTTCACTGGCGCGGGTCGAGCCGGAAGGTCAGGTCACGCGCATGTGGGAAGCCATAGAAATTTACATGGAGCGCAAGCAGCCGCTGATTATCATTGCCGGCGCCGACTACGGTCAGGGTTCGTCCCGTGACTGGGCGGCCAAAGGCGTGCGTCTGGCGGGTGTCGAGGCAATTGCCGCTGAGGGTTTCGAGCGCATTCACCGCACCAATCTGGTGGGTATGGGTGTGTTGCCGCTGGAGTTCAAGCCCGGGGTTGATCGGCATACCTTGAGCATCGACGGCAGCGAAACCTTCGACGTACTCGGCGAGCGCATTCCGCTGAGCACTATGACCCTGGTGATCAATCGCAAGAACGGCGAGCGCGTCGAGGTGCCGGTGACCTGTCGCCTGGACACCGCTGAAGAAGTCTCGATCTATGAGGCGGGCGGCGTGTTGCAGCGCTTTGCCCAGGATTTCCTGGAGTCTGCGTTGGCATGACTGTTCGCGAGCAAGCTCGCTCCCACGGGATACGGTTGAAACAGTGGGAGCGAGCTTGCTCGCGAAAGCAATGCCTGAAGCTCGCCTAATCTAAGAGGACACGTTCCATGGCTCACCCAGTGCAAATCAAAATCCCCGCCACTTATATGCGCGGCGGCACCAGCAAGGGCGTATTTTTCAAACTGCAGGATTTGCCCCTCGACGCGCAGGTCCCCGGCGCGGCCCGTGACACCTTGCTGTTGCGGGTGATTGGCAGCCCCGATCCCTATGAAAAGCAGATCGACGGCATGGGCGGCGCGACGTCCAGCACCAGCAAGACGGTGATCGTGTCGAAAAGCAGCAGGCCCGAGCACGACGTGGATTACCTGTTCGGTCAGGTTTCCATCGACAAGCCTTTCGTCGACTGGAGCGGCAATTGCGGCAATCTGTCAGCAGCGGTCGGCCCGTTTGCCATCAGCAATGGTTTACTGCAAGCCAGTCGTGTCCCGCAAAACGGTGTCGCGGTGGTGCGTATCTGGCAGGCCAATATCGGCAAGACGATCATTGCGCATGTGCCGATCACTGACGGCGCGGTGCAGGAAACCGGTGATTTCGAACTGGACGGGGTGACGTTTCCTGCCGCCGAGGTGCAGTTGGAGTTCATGGACCCGGCAGCAGACGAAGAGGGCGCGGGCGGCTCGATGTTTCCTACCGGCAATCTGGTGGATGACCTTGAGGTGCCGGGTGTCGGCACGTTCAAGGCGACCATGATCAATGCCGGGATTCCGACGATTTTCATCAATGCCAGGGATATCGGCTACACCGGCAGCGAATTGCAGGGCGATATCAACGGCGATCCCAAGGCGCTGGCGATGTTCGAGACCATCCGCGCTTACGGCGCGCTGCGCATGGGCCTGATCGAGCATCTGGATCAAGCGGCCAAGCGCCAGCACACGCCCAAGGTGGCCTTTGTTGCGGGGCCAGCGGCTTACGTGGCTTCCAGTGGCAAACCGGTGGCAGCCGAGAGCGTCGATCTGCTGGTGCGCGCCATGTCCATGGGCAAGCTGCACCACGCCATGATGGGCACGGCCGCTGTCGCCATCGGCACCGCTGCGGCGGTTCCCGGCACGTTGGTCAACCTGGCGGCTGGCGGCGTCAAGCGTGAAGCAGTGCGTTTCGGCCATCCATCCGGCACCTTGCGGGTCGGTGCTGAAGCCGTGCAAAGCAATGGCGAATGGAAGGTCACCAAGGCCATCATGAGTCGTAGTGCCCGGGTGTTGATGGAAGGCTGGGTGAGGGTGCCTGGGGTTTGAGCCACAGATGATGCACGGCCAAACTGTAGGACCGGATTGATCCGGGAAAGCATCAGTTCTGCCAGCGAAAATCCTTCGGACAAAGAGGAATTGAAATGAGCAGCAACGTTGATCTGAACAACCGCCCGGACTATGACCAGGTTCTGCAGGACATCGCCGATTATGTGCTGACCTACCGGATCGAGTCCCCGCTGGCTCTGGACACCGCGCGCAATTGCCTCATGGATACGTTGGGTTGCGGCCTGCTGGCCTTGCGTTTCCCGGAATGCACCAAGCATCTGGGCCCCATCGTCGAAGGCACCGTCGTGCCTTTTGGGGCTCGGGTTCCGGGTACGAACTTGCGCCTCGACCCGGTCAAGGCCGCCTGGGATATCGGCTGCACGATTCGCTGGCTGGATTACAACGACACCTGGCTCGCAGCGGAATGGGGGCATCCGTCGGACAACCTCGGCGCGATTCTCGCCGTGGCCGACCATCTGTCCCAGAAGCGTGTGGCAGATGGCGAAGCGCCGCTGAGCATGCGGACGGTGCTCGAGGCGATGATCATGGCCCACGAGATTCAGGGTGTGATCGCCCTGGAAAACTCCTTTAACCGCGTCGGACTGGACCACGTATTGCTGGTGAAAGTGGCGTCCACTGCCGTCGCCGCGAAACTGATGGGCGCCAGTCGCGAGCAGATGCTGGCGGCGCTGTCCCACGCTTTTGTCGATGGTCAGGCATTGCGGACTTATCGCCACGCGCCCAATGCCGGTTCGCGAAAATCCTGGGCGGCGGGCGATGCCACCAGTCGCGCAGTGCGTCTGGCGGACATCGCCATGCGCGGAGAAATGGGCATTCCGGGCGTGCTGACCGCGCCGCAGTGGGGCTTTTACGACGTGCTGTTCAGTCACACCAACAAAGACCTGGCGCTCAAGGCCGGGGATCAACGTGCCTTCAGCCTGTCCCGGCCCTACGGCACTTATGTGATGGAAAATGTGCTGTTCAAGATCAGCTTCCCCGCCGAATTCCATGCGCAAACGGCCTGTGAGGCGGCAGTCACGTTGCACCCGCTGGTACGCAATCGAATCTCCGAAATCGACCGGATTGTCGTGACCACCCATGAATCGGCGATTCGCATCATTTCCAAGGTCGGGCCGCTGGCCAACGCCGCTGATCGCGATCACTGTCTGCAGTACATGATCGCGGTCCCGCTGGTGTTTGGCACGCTGATCGCCGAGCACTATGAGGACGAATTTCATACGGCCCATCCGGTCATCGATCAACTGCGGGACAAGATGGAAATCGTCGAAGATCCACGCTACAGCCGCGAGTATCTGGAAGCGGACAAGCGCTCTATTGCCAATGCAATTCAAGTGTTTTTCAAGGACGGTTCCAGCACTGACAAGATTGAAGTCGAATACCCCATCGGCCACCGCCGACGTCGCGCCGACGGCATCCCGCTGCTGGAAGAGAAGTTCAAAAGCAACCTGGCCACCCGTTTCGCCCCACAACGCTGCGAGCAGATCCTCGCCGTGTGCAAGGATCAGGCAGGCCTGGAAGCGCTGCCGGTGCATCGGTTTGTGGATTTGTGGGTGAATCTATAGGGGCAAAGATACATAGGAGCGAGGCTTGCCCGCGAAGAGGTCGTTACATCCGACACAAGGCGGTGCCTGAAATACCGCCTTCCCGGACAAGTCCGGTCCTACCGAACCATACCCGGTCCGGCAGGAGGGGACTTGTCCCCGAAGAGGTCGGGGGTAGTTCAAGGCTTGTTATTTGAAGCGCCGCTCCACGCCTTTCTCGACCAGCACCTTGGCCGAGATTTCTTCTACCGAGAAATGCGTGGAATTGATGTTCGGGATGTTCTCGCGGCGGAACAGGTTTTCCACCTCGCGGACTTCAAACTCGCACTGGGCGTAGCTGGCGTAGCGGCTGTTGGGTTTACGTTCGTGGCGAATCGCCGTTAACCGATCTGGATCAATGGTCAGACCGAATAATTTGTTACGGTGCTCCTTGAGCGCGTTGGGCAGTTGCAGGCGCTCCATGTCGTCTTCGGTGAGCGGATAGTTGGCCGCGCGGATGCCGAATTGCATGGCCATGTACAGACAAGTCGGGGTTTTGCCGCACCGCGAGACGCCCACCAGAATGATGTCCGCCTTGTCGTAATAATGGGTGCGTGCGCCGTCGTCATTGTCCAGGGCGAAGTTCACCGCCTCGATCCGCTCCATGTAGTTGGAGTTGTGACCGATGGAGTGCGATTTGCCCACCGAGTAGGAAGAGTGTGAACTAAGCTCCTGCTCCAGCGGCGCGAGAAAGGTCGAGAAAATGTCGATCATGAAGCCGTTGGACGTCGCGAGGATTTCGCGGATGTCCTGATTGACGATGGTGTCGAAAATGATCGGGCGCACGTCGTCCTTTGCAGCGGCGGCGTTGATTTGTTGTACCATCGCCCGCGCTTTCTCGACGCTGTCGATGTAGGGCCTCGTGAACTTGTTGAACGTAATGTTCTCAAATTGCGCTAACAGGCTCTGGCCTAGAGTTTCGGCCGTGATGCCGGTGCCGTCGGAGATAAAGAAAGCGGATCGTTTCATTTGCGCCTTGGGCCTTAAGCTGGTGACGATTCTTGGATATCATAGGCGCGCATGCGGGCCTGGGTGGTCCGCATTCTCACTTATTTTCATGGCCCAGGCCACAAACGCCCGGAAGCGCAGTACACGTTACGGGTGCATGAGCTTTTCCCAACAACAAACATAGTTAGTGGAGAGATCACCTTGGTAGAGTACGTAGTTTCCCTCGAAAAGCTCGGCGTCCATGATGTGGAGCATGTGGGAGGCAAGAACGCATCCCTCGGCGAAATGATCAGCAACCTCGCAGGTGCTGGCGTTTCGGTGCCTGGTGGCTTTGCCACTACGGCTCAGGCCTACCGTGATTTCCTTGAGCTGAGTGGTCTGAACGATCAGATTCACGCAGCCCTGGATGCTCTTGATGTCGACGATGTCAACGCGTTGGCCAAGACCGGCGCGCAGATTCGTCAGTGGATCATGGACGCCGAGTTTCCCGAGAAGCTCAACGCCGAAATTCGCACTGCCTTCGCCACATTGTCGGCAGGCAATCCGAATCTGGCCGTTGCCGTGCGCTCTTCCGCCACCGCCGAAGACCTTCCCGACGCTTCGTTCGCCGGTCAGCAAGAAACCTTCCTGAATATCCGTGGCGTCGAGAACGTGATCCGCGCGGCCAAGGAAGTGTTCGCCTCGTTGTTCAACGACCGCGCCATTTCCTACCGCGTGCATCAGGGTTTTGACCACAAACTGGTGGCATTGTCCGCTGGCGTGCAGCGCATGGTCCGCTCCGAGACCGGCACCGCAGGCGTGATGTTCACCCTGGACACTGAATCGGGCTTCCGCGACGTGGTGTTCATCACCGGCGCTTACGGCCTGGGCGAGACCGTGGTGCAAGGCGCGGTCAATCCGGACGAATTCTACGTGCACAAAGGTACGCTTGAAGCCGGTCGTCCTGCGATCCTGCGCCGCAACCTGGGCAGCAAGGCAATCAAGATGATCTACGGCGAAGAAGCCTCGGCCGGCAAGTCGGTCAAGGTCATCGACGTGGATGCTGCAGACCGCGCACGTTTCTGCCTGAGCGACGAGGAAGTTTCCGAACTGGCCAAACAGGCGATGATCATCGAGAAGCACTACAAGTGCCCGATGGACATCGAATGGGCCAAGGACGGTGACGACGGCAAGCTCTACATCGTTCAGGCGCGTCCTGAAACCGTGAAGAGCCGCTCCCAGGCCAACGTCATGGAACGTTACCTGCTCAAGGAAACCGGCACCGTATTGGTAGAAGGCCGTGCCATCGGCCAGCGCATCGGTGCCGGCAAGGTCCGCATCATCAAGGACGTGTCCGAGATGGACAAGGTCCAGCCGGGCGACGTACTGGTCTCGGACATGACTGACCCGGATTGGGAACCGGTCATGAAACGCGCCAGCGCCATCGTCACCAACCGGGGCGGTCGTACCTGCCACGCGGCGATCATCGCCCGTGAACTGGGTATTCCGGCCGTGGTCGGTTGCGGCAATGCCACCCAAGTGCTGGTGGATGGCCAGGGCGTGACGGTTTCCTGCGCCGAAGGCGACACCGGTTACATCTTCGAAGGCGAGCTGGGTTTTGACATCAAGACCAACTCGGTCGATGCCATGCCGGATCTGCCGTTCAAGATCATGATGAACGTCGGCAACCCGGATCGCGCGTTCGACTTCGCCCAGCTGCCCAACGCCGGTGTCGGCCTGGCGCGTCTGGAATTCATCATCAACCGTATGATCGGCGTGCACCCCAAGGCGCTGCTCAACTACGACGGTCTGCCCCAAGACATCAAGGACAGCGTCGACAAGCGCATCGCCGGTTACAACGATCCGGTCGGCTTCTACGTCGAAAAACTGGTCGAAGGCATCAGTACCCTGGCGGCGGCGTTCACCCCGAAAAAGGTCATCGTGCGCCTCTCGGACTTCAAGTCCAACGAGTACGCGAACCTGATCGGCGGCAAATTGTACGAGCCGGAAGAGGAAAACCCGATGCTGGGTTTCCGTGGCGCCTCGCGTTACATCAGCGAGAATTTCCGCGACTGCTTCGAACTCGAATGCCGCGCGCTCAAGCGTGTCCGCGAAGAGATGGGCCTGACCAACGTGGAAATCATGGTGCCGTTCGTGCGTACCCTGGGCGAAGCGAGCCAGGTGATCGACCTGCTGGCGGAAAACGGTCTGAAACGCGGCGAAAATGGCCTGCGCATCATCATGATGTGTGAACTGCCGTCCAACGCGATTCTGGCTGAAGAGTTCCTCGAATACTTCGACGGCTTCTCCATCGGCTCCAACGACCTGACTCAGCTGACGCTGGGCCTGGACCGCGATTCCGGCGTCATTGCGCATCTGTTCGATGAACGTAATCCAGCGGTCAAGAAACTGCTGTCCAACGCAATCCAGGCCTGTAACAAGGCCGGCAAATACATCGGCATTTGCGGCCAGGGGCCGTCGGACCATCCGGATCTGGCGCGCTGGTTGATGGATCAAGGTATCGAAAGCGTCTCGTTGAACCCCGATTCCGTGCTGGAAACCTGGTTCTTCCTGGCAGAGGCTCAGGCTCCGGTCTGATCTCACTGAGTCAAGCCCCGACCTGCTGACGTGGGTCGGGGCTTTTTTATGTTCAATCAGGGCGGCAATCCAGCCGGCCTTTTAGTACCCGAGCAAAATGCAAAGCAGCAGCAGCCTTTTTCCTGTGGCCTTGATCAGCGCCGAACGACGTGGCGATCTGATCGAGGACGTTTATCGCCTGAAACCCGCCAACAGTCCTGATGCCAGCGTCGAAATCGCCTTGACCCGTCTGGGACTGGTTGCGCAACCCGATGCGCGCGGCGTGCCGGTGATCCTGTTGCACGGCAGTTTTTCCAATCGACGGTTCTGGTATTCGCCCAAAGGCATTGGCCTGGGTGCGTATCTGGCCCGCGCCGGCTTTGATGTGTGGATTCCGGAAATGCGCGGGCATGGCTTGTCCGCGCGCAATCAGGCTTATCGCTACAACCGGGTTGCCGACTATGCGCGTTACGACCTGCCGGCCATCGCTGCGTTCGTGACCGAACAGAGCGGGCAAGTCGCCCACTGGATCGGCCATTCGCTGGGCGGCACAACCCTGGCTGCGGCGTTGGGCGGTCAGTATCTCGGGCCGCACAGCGCGGCTTCGGTGGCGCTGTTCGGCAGTCAGATCAGCCGCACCTACTGGCCGCTGAAATTTCCCCCGCTGCAATGGTCCAGCCGCTTGCTGCTCAAACCCTTCGAGCACATTTCCGGTCCGCGCTTCAAACGTGGCCCGGAAGACGAGCCGATTGGCCTGGCGCTGGAAAGCTTGCGCTGGCATGGCTTGTTCGGTCGGTTCGGCGACAAGTACAGCGACTGGTGGGCGGGTCTGGCCGAAGTGGCCGTGCCTTTATTGGTGGTCGCGGCGGCGGGCGATCATCAGGACCCGGTGTGGGCCTGTCGCAAGCTTTACGAGCAGATCGGCTCGCAGCAGCGCACGTTCATCTGCCTGGGGCGTGAACAGGGTTTCTCCGAGGATTTTGGCCACGTGCAGATGCTGGTCAGCAAAGCTGCGCAGCGCGAGGTCTGGCCGCTGGTCAAGGGCTGGCTGGACGAGCGCAGCATGCCTGTACCGGAGCTGTCGCAGCAGCCGATCGCTGCAATGCATTGACCTGGATCGTTTCGCTGTCGCCTGGTTACGGCTAAGCTACGACGCAGTAGATGGATTTGCCCCTTGATGAACCTTCACTGATAGGAGTTACGTCATGCATTACCTCACTCCCGATTTGTGCGATGCCTACCCGGAACTGGTGCAGGTCGTTGAGCCGATGTTCAGCAATTTTGGCGGCCGTGATTCCTTCGGTGGCGAAATCGTCACCATCAAGTGCTTTGAAGACAATTCCCTGGTACGCGAACAGGTCGAGCAGGACGGCAAGGGCAAGGTGTTGGTCATCGATGGTGGCGGATCGCTGCGTTGCGCCTTGCTGGGCGACATGCTGGCCGAGAAGGCCGCTCGAAGCGGCTGGGAAGGCATGGTTATCTACGGCTGCATCCGCGACGTGGATGTGATCGCGCAGACCGACCTCGGCGTTCAGGCGCTGGCCAGTCACCCGAAAAAGACCGACAAGCGCGGCATCGGCGATCTCAATGTCCCGGTCACTTTTGCCGGCGTGACCTTTCGTCCGGGCGAATACGTGTACGCCGACAATAACGGCGTGATCATTTCGCCTTCTCCTCTGAAAATGCCGGAATAAGCGAAGTACGAATGTTTGACGAGCAAAACGCGCAGTGGGGGCTGGTACATGCTCTCGTATTGGATGGTAGTGGCGGGGCGCGTTTCATCGCTCGGACCGAACTGGATTGCCTACAGTTGCAGCCGCACGAGAGTGTCTGGCTGCACTGGGACCGTGGCCATCCGCAAACCCATACCTGGTTGCGCACCGCGAGCGGCTTGAGCGAGTTCGCCTGCGACCTGCTGCTCGAAGAAAACACCCGGCCACGTTTGCTGCCGCTGCCGGACGACAACCTGTTGCTGTTCCTGCGTGGGGTCAATCTCAATCCGGGGGCCGAGCCTGAAGACATGGTCTCGGTGCGGATCTTCGCCGCCGCCCAGCAGGTCATTTCCCTGCGCCTGCGTCCGCTGCGCGCCACCGACGAACTGATCGAGCAGCTGAACGAAGGCAAGGGGCCGAAAACCGCCTCCGAACTCATCCTTTATCTGGCCCAATATCTCACCGACAAAGTGCAGGCATTGGTCGGCGACCTGACTGAATCGGTCGATATAGAAGAAGAAAAGATAGATGCCGACGAGCGGTATACGCCCGATCACGGAACGTTGCTGCATATCCGTCGCCGAGCCGCTGGCTTGCGGCGTTTTCTCGCTCCGCAACGGGACATATACGCGCAACTGACCCGCAGTAAGTTCCCTTGGTTTGTCGACGACGATGCCGACTACTGGAATGAGCTCAACAACAGCCTGACCCGTTACCTCGAAGAACTGGAATTGACCCGTGAACGCGTGGGTTTGGTGCTCGAATCCGAAGATCGGCGCCTGCGCGAACGGATGAATAAAACCATGTATCGCTTCGGGATCATCACCGGTATTTTCCTGCCGATGAGCTTTCTGACCGGCTTGCTGGGGATCAACGTCGGAGGCATACCGGGGTCCGCCAGTCCTTACGGTTTTCTGGTGGCCTGTGCGTTGATAATCGCGGTCGCGTTGGGCCAATGGTGGCTGTATAGACGCCTGCGCTGGGTGTAAAAACGCAGATATTTGTCCAGGCCTGACCAAAGGCGTGTGACTCATGCAAATTTGGTCGCGTCTTTTAGTGACGTTACGTGAGGTGCCTGATGCACGATCCGTTTGAAGAATCTTTGCGCGACATGCTTAATTCGTCTTCCTCCAGCCGGGATGACGATGCGTGCCTGGGGCGAGTGTTGAAGACCGCCAACCGTCAGGTCGGCGCGGGCGTACTGTTCGGCCTTCTGGGTCGTTGGTCGCAGGCCATGATGATTGCCCTGAACAATGGTTCGGCCCACGTTTCGCCGGTGTCACGCCGCAATACACTTAAAGTAAACGCTCGCTCTGTCGATAAGGCTGATTGAACATGGAATTGGATCTCTGGACCCAGAGCCTGGTTGCTGCAATGACTGCATTGTGGACCAAAGTTGCAAATTTCATCCCGAACCTGTTTGGTGCCCTTGTTGTCGTTTTGCTGGGCTTTGTTGTTGCCAAGTTGCTTGATACCTTGCTGTCCAAGTTACTGGCCAAGCTGGGCCTGGATCGCCTGATGGGCGGCACCGGCTTGACCAAGCTGATCAGTCGCGCTGGCGTTCAAGTGCCGATCTCGACGCTGATTGGCAAGATTGTTTACTGGTTTGTATTATTGATTTTCCTGGTGTCGGCGGCCGAGTCGCTGGGTCTGGAACGGGTTTCCGCAACGCTGGATATGCTGGCGTTGTACTTGCCGAAAGTGTTCGGTGCGGCTTTGGTGTTGCTCGTGGGAGTGCTGTTGGCGCAATTGGTCAACGGCCTGGTGCGCGGAGCCGCTGAAGGTGTAGGGCTGGATTACTCGGCCGGGCTGGGAAGAGTTGCCCAGGGCCTGGTCATTATCATCAGTATTTCGGTGGCGATCAGCCAGTTGGAGGTCAAGACCGACCTCCTTAACCATGTGATCGTGATTGGTTTGATTACCGTTGGTCTGGCAGTTGCGCTGGCCATGGGCCTCGGAAGTCGCGAAATTGCAGGCCAGATACTGGCGGGAATTTATGTGCGGGAGTTGTATCAGGTAGGGCAACAAGTGCGTGTTGGCGAGGTCGAAGGCCAGATCGAAGAAATTGGCACGGTGAAAACCACCCTGCTGACCGATGAGGGAGAGTTGGTTTCATTGTCCAACCGGATCCTCCTCGAACAGCGAGTGAGCAGCCGATAGGCGGCTAACCTGCTAATGTATGCCGCCACGAATCGCCGGAATCCGGACAGTGGCGGACATTGACCCGACTGTCGGCACGACTTGTTTTGAATAAACCCCAACCGCTATCGATGCGCTACGACCCCCGCGAGCTCTCTGACGAGGAGTTGGTCGCGCGCGCGCACGTTGAGCTGTTTCACGTGACGCGGGCCTACGAAGAGTTGATGCGTCGCTATCAACGGACACTTTTTAACGTTTGTGCACGTTATTTAGGGAACGATCGCGATGCAGATGATGTCTGTCAGGAAGTGATGCTTAAGGTGTTGTATGGCTTGAAGAATTTCGAGGGCAAATCGAAATTCAAAACCTGGCTCTACAGCATCACTTACAACGAATGCATTACGCAGTACAGAAAGGAACGGCGTAAGCGTCGCTTGATGGACGCTTTGAGTCTGGATCCACTTGAGGAAGCGTCTGAAGACAAGACGCCTAAACCTGAAGAGCGGGGTGGACTCGATCGCTGGCTGGTGCATGTGAACCCGATCGATCGGGAGATTCTGGTGCTGCGATTTGTCGCAGAGTTGGAATTTCAGGAGATCGCAGACATCATGCACATGGGCTTGAGCGCAACGAAAATGCGCTACAAGCGGGCTCTTGATAAATTACGTGAGAAATTTGCGGGCGTTACCGAAACTTAACTCGGTGCAAATACCTCTAACAATCGGGCAAGTTCTGATAGACTTGCCCACGAGTTGTCCCTTATATGTGGGACTGCTTTACAATCACCAGATGGGGATTTAACGGATGAAACTGAAAAACACCTTGGGCTTGGCCATTGGTACTATTGTTGCCGCTGCATCGTTCGGCGCTCTGGCACAAGGCCAAGGCGCAGTCGAAATCGAAGGCTTCGCCAAGAAAGAAATGTACGACAGCGCCCGTGACTTCAAAAACAACGGCAACCTGTTCGGCGGCTCTGTTGGCTACTTCCTGACTGACGATGTTGAATTGCGTCTGGGCTACGACGAAGTGCACAACGTTCGTAGCGACTCGGGCAAGAACATCAAGGGTTCCGATACCGCTCTTGACGCTCTGTACCACTTCAACAATCCGGGCGACATGCTGCGCCCTTACGTCTCGGCTGGTTTCTCCGATCAGAGCATCGGTCAAGACGGCCGCGGTGGTCGTAACGGCTCCACTTTCGCCAACATCGGCGGCGGTGCCAAGCTTTACTTCACCGAAAACTTCTATGCCCGTGCAGGCGTTGAAGCTCAGTACAACATCGACCAAGGCGACACCGAGTGGGCTCCAAGCGTCGGTATCGGCGTAAACTTCGGTGGCGGTTCGAAGAAAGTTGAAGCAGCACCAGCTCCAGTAGCTGAAGTGTGCTCCGACAGCGACAACGACGGCGTGTGCGACAACGTCGACAAGTGCCCGGACACCCCAGCCAACGTAACTGTTGACGCTGATGGCTGCCCAGCAGTTGCCGAAGTGGTTCGTGTTGAGCTGGACGTGAAGTTCGATTTCGACAAATCCGTAGTCAAGCCTAACAGCTACGGCGATATCAAGAACCTCGCTGACTTCATGCAACAGTACCCATCGACTACCACCACTGTTGAAGGTCACACTGACTCCGTCGGTCCTGACGCTTACAACCAAAAACTGTCCGAGCGTCGTGCAAACGCCGTTAAACAGGTTCTGGTTAACCAGTACGGTGTTGGCGCTAGCCGCGTAAACTCGGTTGGTTATGGCGAATCCCGTCCAGTTGCTGATAACGCAACTGACGCTGGCCGCGCTGTTAACCGTCGCGTAGAAGCTGAAGTTGAAGCCCAAGCTAAGTAATTAGCCCGCTTTAAATCGCTTCAATAGAAAAGCCCGGCTTATGCCGGGCTTTTCTTTGCCCGGGATTTGACCTTCGGGCTTGAATCCTGCCAACGCCGCAGGCCGGATTTGGAGGAATAGGCAATATCCCCGTAGCAAACAGTCATCGAATTCAAGGCCGGCAGTCGTAGCATGGCCCTCTCAACCATTGATCGAGGACCTGACATGACTGCTGCAAAAACGATTTTCATCACTGGCGTCAGTAGCGGCTTCGGCCAGGCTCTGGCCACCGAAGCATTGGCTGCGGGACACCGCGTCATCGGCACGCTGCGCAACGCCGAGGCGCTGGCATCGTTCGAAGCCAGCGCCCCGGATCTGGCGCATGGCGTGCTGCTGGACGTCACCGATTTTGCCGCCATCGACGCTGCGGCCGCCAAAGCCGAAGCCGACTTTGGCCCGGTGGATGTGCTGGTCAACAACGCCGGTTATGGCCACGAAGGCATCTTCGAGGAATCGCCCATCGAAGAAATGCGCAAGCAACTGGACGTCAACGTGTTCGGTGCAGTGGCAATCACCAAGGCTTTCGTGCCTTATTTCCGGCAGCGGCGGGCCGGCCACATCATCAACATCACCTCCATGGGCGGGTTTATCACCATGCCGGGGATCTCTTACTACTGCGCGAGCAAATTCGCCGTTGAGGGCATTTCCGACGCGCTGAGTAAGGAACTCAAGCCCTTCAATGTTTTCGTCACCGCCGTCGCGCCGGGCTCGTTTCGTACCGACTGGGCGGGGCGGTCAATGCTCAGAAGCCCCCGGGCAATCGCCGATTATGATGCGTCGTTTGATCCGATTCGAAAGGCACGCGAAGATAGAAGCGGCAAGCAATTGGGCGATCCACGCAAAGGGGCGCTGGCCATTCTGCAACTGATCGCCAGCCCGACACCGCCTGCGCACCTGTTGCTCGGCAGCGATGCGCTGGAATTGGTCAGGAGCGAATTGCAGCGCAGGCTGGAGCAGATCGACGCTTGGGAATCGCTGACCCGGTCCACCGACGGCTGAATGAGGTAGTGATGAGTCAAGAGCACGATACGAAAGCGCGCATGATTCAGTTGATGGAGCGGCTGGCGCCTGATGAAGGCTACAACCTGTCGGCGCTGGATGATGTGCGCTTTTTGCGCTCCAATCGGCCTTTGACGCGCACCCCGGTGCTTTATGAACCGGGGATCGTGATTCTTTGTCAGGGTCGCAAGCGCGGCTATCTCGGCGATGAGATTTATCTTTACGATGCCCAGCATTACCTGGTGGTCTCGGTGCCGGTGCCGTTCACCATGGAAACCGACGCCAGCGCTGAAGAGCCGATGCTGGCGGTGTATCTGCGTCTGGATTTCAATCTTGCAGCGCAATTGGTGCTGCAAGTCGATGAGGGCAAAGGTGCCACTCAGGCGCAGCCCAAAGGCATGTACTCCTCGCCCATGGAGGATTCGCTCAGGCACTCCACGTTGAGCTTTCTCGAAGCCATGAGTGATCCGACCGATACGCGGATTCTGGGGGCTTCGCTGCTGCGGGAGATTTACTACCGAATCATCTGCGGCGAGCAGGGCGGCTCGTTGCGCGCGGCACTGAACAGCCCGGGACAATTCGGCAAGATCACCAAGGCGATCCAGAGGATTCATGCGTGTTATCAGGAGCCGCTGGATGTGGACAGCCTGGCGAAAGAGGCGGGCATGAGTTCGTCCAGCTTCCATTCGCACTTTCGCGCGGTCACTGATACTTCACCGATGCAGTACCTGAAATCTACGCGCCTGCATCAGGCACGGCTGTTGATGCTGCGCAGCGACATGACGGCGGCAATCGCCGGTTTCAGTGTCGGCTATGAAAGCCCGTCGCAGTTCAGCCGCGAATTCAAACGCTTCTTCGGCCTCACGCCGCACAGCGAAGTGGCGCGCATCCGGCGTAGTTACGCCTTGCCCGCACCCACATCACCGTCGATTTACGTGTCTTCACACTGACAACCGAATCAACCGGCGCTGGCCTGGGTTTGCAGCCAGTCCGTCATTTCTGCCTGATCGACAGCAGCCACCGCGCCGATCACCAGGATCGCCGGGCTTTTCAGCTGGAAGGTTGCTGCGTCGAGCTGCATGTCGGCCAGGGAGCTGTGGCATTCGCGCTGCTGCGGCAAGGAAGCATTTTCGATCATTGCCACCGGCGTTTGCGCGGCGAGGCCGCCGGCCAGCAGGCTGTCACGGATTTCCGCCAGTTTCGCCACGCCCATGTACACCACCAAGGTGGTGCCGGTCTGCGCCAGCGCCTGCCAATTCAGACTGCTGTCGTCCTGGGTATGCGCGGTGACCAGCGTCACGCCGCGACTGATGCCGCGCAACGTCAGCGAGATGCCGCACTGAGTCGCGCCGGCCAGGCCTGCAGTAATGCCATTGACCAGTTCAACCTCGACATCCCGCGCGCGCAACCAATCGGCTTCTTCGCCGCCGCGCCCGAAAATGCACGGATCGCCGCCCTTGAGGCGCACCACGCATTTGCCCTGACGCACGTAACGCAGCATCAGACGATGGATGAATGCTTGCGGAGTCGAGCGACAGCCGCCGCGTTTGCCGACCGGGATAACCCGCGCGTTCGGGCAATGTTCAAGCACGGCGGTGTTGACCAGATCGTCGATCAGCACCACATCGGCTTCCCGCAACGCCCGCACGGCCTTGAGAGTGAGTAACTCCGGATCACCGGGACCTGCGCCCACCAGCCAGACTTTTGCACTCATGCTGTTCACCCCTTAATTGATCGCGACGGCTGTCAGCAGCCGTTTGATTTCTGGCACGCAGGAGCCGCACATGCTGCCGCAGCCCAGTTGTGTCTTCAATTGACCCAAGTCCAGGCCTTGAGCGATACCGGCAACGATTGCCCCTTCACTGACGTTCATGCAGTTGCACAAAATCTTGCCGCCGCGCGTTGGCGTCGAGCCCGCGCCCGGCGGCGTGCTGAGCGGTGCCAGCAGCCAACGGCGCAAGTTGTCGTTGAGGCTGCCTTCGAGCCATTGGCTTTGCAGCCAGTGACGAGCCAGGGTTTCACCCGCCAGTCGCACGGCAGTAATCCGCCCGTTTTCGAGACGTACACGCTTGCCGATGGAGCGTTTCGGGTCGTCATAGGCCATGACCGGCCCTTCATTCAGGCCAAGAATCCGGTCGATTTCCTGCAACAGCTCGGGTTCCGGTGCGGCGGCGTTGGCCGCGTTGATCACCAACCCCGGACGTTCCCGACCGGCCAGGCCTAGGCTGACGTAATCGAAGGCTTCGCACAGTGGGCGTATTGCTGTGAGCAACGTTTGCATATCGCCTTCGATCAGGACGAAGAGCTTCCAGGGCAGGTCGATCTTGTCGATGCGGACCCCCGAATGCTTCAGCTCGGGCTGCTTGGACAGCGGATCGAATGCCGGTTGGGTCAGCAGGTTGACCCCGCCCTTGAGGAAGCGATCGCCCCAATGCATGGGCAAAAATGCCTGCCCCGAGCGCAGGCTGTCGTCGCTGCCAACCGGCACCACGATGCTGCCGCGTCGACTGGTCAGGCTCACCAGATCGCCGGGCTGCAGGCGGTGGCGATTCAGTTCGTCAGCATTGAGGCCCAGAACCGCTTCGCTGACATGGCCAAACAGACGCGCAGCCGTACCTGTGCGGCTCATGCCATGCCATTGGTCACGCAGGCGGCCCGTGTTGAGGGTCAGCGGATAGCGCGCGTCACGCAGCTCGCTGGGCGCGCGATACACGTCGGCAATAAATCTGGCGCGGCCGGACGGCGTAGGGAAAATCCCGTCCGCGTACAATCGTGGCGTGCCAAGTGTGGCGCCCTCCGGGAACGGCCATTGCTGCGGGCCGCTCTGGTCGAGGATCGCGTAGCTGATGCCGGACAGGTCCAGATCGCGGCCCCGAGTCAGGACTTTGTATTCATCGAACAGCGCTTGTGGCCGGGCAAACTCGAACAGCGCAGGCGCGTCGGGTTGCAGCCGGGCTTGCAGGCGTCGGGCGAAATCCACGGTGATCGCCCAATCCGGCCGCGCTGCGCCAGGTGCCGGAATCGCCCGGCGCACATGGGAAATACGTCGCTCGGAATTGGTCACCGTGCCTTCTTTTTCGCCCCAGCTGGCGGCGGGCAGCAGCAGGTCGGCGAAGCGCGCTGTTTCGGTGGTGCGAAAGGCTTCTTGCAGGACCACGAACGGGCAGGTGGTCAGGGCTTGCTGGACTTTATGTTGATCAGGCAAGGATTGCGCGGGGTTGGTGCAGGCGATCCACAAGGCTTTGATCTTGCCGGCCTGCACCTGCTCGAACAGTTCGATGGCGGACAGCCCCGGTGTTTCCGGCAGGCTGTCGATCCCCCAGTACTCGGCAACTTCGGCGCGATGCTCAGAGTTGGCGGCTTCCCGGTGGCCGGGCAACAGGTTGGACAGACTGCCGGTTTCCCGGCCGCCCATGGCGTTGGGCTGGCCGGTCAGGGAGAAAGGTCCGGCACCGGGCCGGCCAATTTGCCCGGTCGCCAGATGCAGATTGATCAGTGCGCTGTTTTTCGCGCTGCCGGACGTGGACTGATTCAGACCCATGCACCACAGCGACAGGAAGCTCGGCGCCTGCCCGACCCAGCGCGCGCAGGTCTGCAATTGCTCGACAGACACGCCGCACAGATCTGCCACCCGCTGCGGTGGGTAGTCGTGAACCAGCGCTTTGAGCTCGGCATAGCCTTCGGTGTGCGTGTCGATGAAGTCGCGGTCGATCCAGCCTTCCCAGAGCAGCAGATGCAGGATGCCGTGAAACAGGGCGACATCGGTTCCCGGTTGAATCGCCAGGTGCAGATCGGCCAGCTCGCAGGTGTCGGTGCGGCGGGGGTCGATGACGATGATTTTCATCTCCGGGCGGCTGCTTTTGGCGGCTTCAAGGCGCCGAAACAGGATCGGATGCGCGTAGGCCATGTTGCTGCCGACGATCAGCACGCAATCGCTGAGTTCGATGTCCTCGTAACTGCACGGCGGCGCATCCGCACCCAAGCTGCGTTTGTAGCCCACCACGGCGGAAGACATGCACAGGCGCGAATTGCTGTCGATATTGTTGGTGCCAACCAGGGCCCGAGCCAGCTTGTTGAACGCGTAATAGTCTTCAGTCAGCAGTTGACCGGAAATGTAGAAAGCCACGCTGTCCGGGCCGTGTTCGGCGATGGTTTGGGCGAACACCTCGGCGGCGTGATCCAGTGCCGTGTCCCAGTCGGTCACGCTGCGGGCCAGGGATTTGCCCAGGCGCAGTTCCGGATACAAGGCTCGGGCACTGAGATCACCGGTCAGATGCAGGCTTGAACCTTTGCTGCACAGTTTGCCGAAGTTGGCCGGATGCTGTGGATCGCCGCTGACGCCGAGGATTTTATCTTCGTCATGTTCGATCAATACACCGCAGCCCACGCCGCAATAGCAGCAGGTCGATGCGGTGATCTGAGTCAGAGATGGGGTCTGGACCTCGGTCTCGGTCAGGCGCATAACGCAACACCGCTATTTACACCGGTGGCAGCGCCCAGACTGTTTTCGCCGAACATCAAGTGATCGCGGCTGTTACCAATGCAGCGTGCTTCGCGAATCTGCCGCAGGTACCAGCCGCCATCCGCAGTGTCGCCGTACAGGCACGCGCCCACCAGCAGGTCATTCTTGATCACCAGTTTCTTGTAGCTGCCGCTGATGGGGTCGCGAAGGGTGATGCTTTCGGTGCCGTCGCCACCCATGAAGTCGCCGGCGGAAAACAGGTCGATGCCGGTGACTTTCAGTTTGGTCGAGGTCACCGAACCCTTGTAGCTGGCGAAGCCCAGTTGCGCGAGATGGTTGGCGCAGACCTTGGCTTGTTCGAACAGCGGCGCGACCAGGCCGTAGGCCGTTCCCCGGTGGCTGGCGCATTCGCCGATGGCGTAGATGCGTGGATCGAAGGTCTGCAAGGTGTCGCTGACCAGAATGCCTCGGTCACACGGGATGCCCGCCTGTTCGGCCAGCTCGATGGCAGGGCGCACGCCCGCGGCCATCACCACCAGGTCCGCAGGCACAACATCGCCGTTGGAGAACTGCACGGCCTTGACCCGACCTTCGCCATCGTCGAGCAGCGCCTTGGTTTGCTCGCCAAGACGGAATCTCAGGCCGCGCTCTTCAAGGGCGTGCTGCAGCAACTGCGCCGAGGTCTGGTCCAGCTGGCGCTCCAGCAGCCATTTGCCGATGTGTACCACCGTGACGTCCATGCCGCGTAGCTTCAGGCCGTTGGCGGCTTCAAGCCCTAACAGACCGCCGCCGATGACTACGGCATGTTTATGGGTGCGCGCGGTGTGAATCATCTGCTGCGTGTCGGCAATGTCCCGATAACCGATGACGCCATCCAGAGTGTTGCCGGGAATCGGCGGAATGAACGGTTTGGAGCCGGTGGCGATCAGCAGGCGGTCGTAATGGGCCTGAGTGCCATCGTCGGCGGTGACGATTCGTTTCGTGCGATCGATCTTCACCACGCTGCGGTTGAGCAGCAGTTTGATGTTGTTGCTCAGGTACCAGTCCAGATCGTTGAGCACGATGTCATCGAATTTCTGCTCGCCGGCCAGCACGGGCGACAGCAGGATGCGATTGTAATTGGGGTGCGGCTCGGCGCCGAACACGGTGATGTCGTACAGGTCATTGCTCAGCTTGAGCAGCTCTTCCAGAGTTCGCACCCCGGCCATGCCATTGCCGATCATCACCAGTTTGAGTTTTTTCATGTTGCCTCCGAGATCCACCATGGGCGCGCTCGACAAAATCCGTGCAAACAAAAAAGGCGTCCCGCTAGTTACCTAGCGAGGACGCCTTTGTCCGATCCCGTTATCTCGGGAAGCCCAGGCCTTCGTCGTTGAAGGTCAGGGCTAAATGTGAGTTGCTTGAGATGGGATATGCATGGGTTGTGCCAGAGTGGATTCAGACTCCGTTGGAGCGAGGCTTGACCGCGAATCGGTGTCTCTGTTGCCACTATCGTCGCCTGAATGGACGCCTTCGCGGGCAAGTCTCGCTCCAACGGGATGGCGGAGGTTCCCGCTTTGGTGCGCTTTGCACCGAAGCGGGGCGCAATGCTCAGTGGCGCAACAGCCAGATGATCAGGATCAGGTTCACCAGCAACGACACCAGCGCCAGGCTGCGCCATACCTTGAGCGGCTCGCGTTCCAGCAGTGGCCGATGCTGGACCACCGGCCGGTGTTCGGCCTGTTCCAGTTGCAGCAGCCACTGTTCCGCCGTTTCATAGCGTGAATCCGGCTCGGCGTGCAGTGCCTGTTGCAGGCTGTGATCCAGCCAGTCCGGTACATCCGGCCGATAGCGGCTGGCGGGAACCGGGGTGCCGAACCGCCGATGTTGAAACGCCTCTATTTCGCCGTACGGATAATGGCCGGTCAGGAGGTAATAGAGCGTGACGCCGACGGCGTACAAGTCCTGCTGAGGGCCGGGTTCTGCACCATTGAAAGCCTCTGGCGCAATAAAACTCGGGGTGCCGGGCAGTTCGTCAGCCGGTGCCGACAGACCGGGGCAATACGCCAGCCCGAAATCCAGCAGGCGCAATTCGCCGTCGTCATCAAGCAGCAGGTTTTCCGGCTTGATGTCGCGATGAATGATATTGCGCCGATGCAGCAAACCCACGGCGCGCAGCAGGCGTGTCGCCAGATCCTGCCAATGCGCAACGGAAACAGGACCGCTGAGCGCAAACAGCTCGGCCAGCGTGCGGCCACCGTGTTCGCGCATCAGGTAGTACAGATGCTGACGATCCGGGGCAGGATGCAGTTCGGGAAAGTAACGCCCGGCTACCCGACGCAGAAACCACTCTTCCAGCAACAGGCTTTGCCCTGCGTTGGTTTCGTCATGCCGATTGGCTGGCAGGGTTTTCAGGAGCCACCGCTGGCCGAGCGGGTCGCAGACCCGATAAAGCAATGACTGCCGCGATTCCGCCAGCAGGCTGACCACTTCGAAACCCTCGAAGCGCTGACCGGCTTTCAGCGCTGGCGGCAACGGCCATTGCTGAAGCTGGACCAGCGTATCGCCGAGATCGTCCTGGCCCAGCTTATCGATGTGGATCAGCAGGGCGCTGGCATTATCCTGACTGCCTGCCAGATGCGCGGCATTGACCAGGGTCTGCACCGCGGTGTCGAGATCGTCCTGTTCGGTGAGAATCGAGCGGATGCTGGCATCCCCCAGCGTAGCCCAGACTCCGTCACTGACCAGCAGCAACCGCTCACCTTCGCGCAGTTCGCCGTCCAGGTAATCCATGACCACGTACTGATCCAGCCCGAGTGCGCGCTTGAGCACATGCTGCATGTCTGGTTGTTCCCAGACGTGGTCGTCGCTGATGCGCTGCAATTCACCTCGGTGCCAGCGATAGGCCCGACAATCGCCGACATGGGCCAGGGTGAATCGCCGGCCGCGCAGCACCAGTGCGCTCAGCGTGGTCAGTAAGCCATTGGCCAACAACCAGCGATTCTGCGCCAGCAGCAGGCGATCCAGCGACTGGGCGATGCCCCAGGTTTCCGGCGTGGAGTAATAGTCCAGCGCCAGGGCCTGCAAGGTGGATTGCGCCGCCAGTGCGCCATCGACGCACTGGCTGACACCATCGGCAACCGCGAACAGATAACCCTTGCTGGCGGCGAGCGCCGGGACCGGCGTCACCAGGCGCAGGGCGTCCTGGTTTTCCGGTCGCGGACCGCTGGCGCTGCACTGGGCGAAACTCAGTTGCAGGCTCATTGCCTACCTCAGACGCGGGCGGCGGTAACTGCTGCCGAACCCCAAGTGGTTCTCCAGCGGCGCTTGACGTTGAGCAGGCCGAACCAGGCCAGGACGCCAAGGAGGGCGAACAACCACAGGCCGAGCTGGTAGTCGCCGGTGTTTTGCTTGATTGCACCCAGACCGGCTGCCAGCAGGAAGCCACCAATGCCGCCGGCCATGCCTATCAGGCCGGTCATGACGCCGATTTCCTTGCGGAAACGCTGTGGGACCAGCTGGAATACTGCGCCGTTACCCGCGCCCAGACCGAGCATGGCTGCGACAAACAGCGCCAGTGCCGCCCACGAGCTGGGCAGGTTGAAGCCTACGGCAGCGATGCAGATGGCGGCTACGGCGTACATGCCGGACAAGGTGCGAATCCCGCCGAACCGATCAGCAAGCGCGCCACCCAATGGACGCATCAGACTGCCACCGAAGACGCAGGCTGCGGTGTAGTAACCGGCGGTGACCGGGCTCAGGCCGTATTGATCGTTGAAATAGCCGGGCAGGGCGCTGGCCAGACCGATGAAACCGCCGAAGGTGACGCTGTAGAAGAACATGAACCACCAGCTGTCACGATCACCCAATGCCTTGAGATAGTCCGCCATGGACTTGGGTTTGGAGCGTTCTGGTGCATTGCGTGCCATCAGGCAAAAGGCAATCAGCGTCAACACCAATGGGATGACGGCAAAACCGAACACGTTACTCCAGCCGAATGCCATGGCCAGCACGGGTGCAATCAACGCGGCCAGAACCGTACCGGAATTGCCCGCACCGGCGATGCCCATGGCCTTGCCCTGATGCTCGGCCGGGTACCATTGCGAGGCCAGCGGCAGGGCGACAGCGAACGAAGCGCCCGCCATACCGAGGAACAGACCTAGAATCAGCGCCTGTTCATAACTGTGAATGCCCAGTTTCCAGGCACCGAACAGGGCGCAAATGACGATGACCTGGCCGATGATGCCAGCGGTTTTCGGCGACAGTTGATCAGCCAGCAAACCCATCACGAAGCGCAGCACTGCGCCAGCCAGAATCGGCGTTGCCACCATCAGGCCGCGTTGCTGTGTGGTCAGGTGCAAGTCGGCGGCGATCTGTACGGCCAAGGGGCCAAGCAGGTACCAGACCATGAAGCTCAGGTCGAAATACAGAAAGGCAGCGAACAGAGTCGGTTTGTGGCCGGCTTTCCAGAAACTTGTATTCATTGAACACCTCATCTGCATAAAGGAAGTCTGTCGGTTCGTGAACCGCAGCGGGCGAAGACCTGCAGGTGGAGCATCCATAACCTCGGTGGCTCCACCGGCCCCAATCACTGGGGCCAAAACGCAAAAAACGCCGCAACCCGATTCGCGTTGGCGAAAGAGGTGTGCGACGTCTTTGTCGTAAGTGGGGCAACCGCCGTTGGCTACCTGTGTGATTAGCTAAGCAAAAGCTGGGCCATCGTCAGAATCGGGTGTTAACTGACACAACAATCTGGCGCATTCAGGCGCGCTCCGTAGGAGCGAACTTGTTAGCGAGGCGATAGCTCTGCCAACACAGGGCCATTGTCTCGCCAACCAGTTGTCTCCTACAGAAAATCCATCTAAGTCAGTTAGTTATGGGGAATAAGGTGAGGCAGGAAATCACCCCAGCAGCTCGCTCATGGCGATGATCTGTTCGGCCACCTGGATCAGTTTCTGCTGCCTGCTCATGGCCTGGCGGCGCATCAGGGTGTAGGCCTCTTCCTCCTTGCAATCCTTCATTTTCATCAGCAGGCCCTTGGCCAGTTCGATGCGTTTGCGTTCGGCCAACTGCTGATCGCGTGCCTGAAGTTGGGCACGCAAGGCTTGATCGCTCTCAAATCGTGCCATGGCGACATCGAGGATAGGCTGCAGGCGCTGGGCAAGAATGCCTTCGACGATGTAAGCGCTGACCCCGGACTTGATCGCCTGGCGCATCACGTCCGGGTCGTGCTCGTCGGTGAACATCACGATAGGGCGCGGCTGGTCACGACTGACCAGCACCACCTGCTCCATGACGTCGCGGCCCGGGGATTCGGTGTCAATGAGGATTACGTCCGGGCGTACCGCTTCAACCCGCGCGGGCAAGTCGATGATCAGTCCGGACTCGTCGATGACTTCAAATCCCGCTTCGGAGAGCGCTGCTTTGAGGCGTCCGACTTTTTTTGGCGTGTCGTTGATCAACAGGATACGTAGCATGATTGCGGCCCTCAGCGACTGACAACGGCGGGGGCGGTATCGGCCAGCGCATGCAGCTTGAAGCTGCGCGCGTAGCCCGCCGGATCGCTGCCGTCCCAGACCTTGCCGTCGATCAACTGGCTGCTGCGCATGGTCGAAGCGGCGACTTCAACGCCCACTTCACCCGCCGCCTGGCGATACAACTCCAGTTGGTGAACGCTGGTGGCGACCGACAGATAGTCCGGGTCTTCGCGCAGCAGGCCCCAGCGGCGGAATTGGGTCATGAACCATATGCCATCGGATAGATAAGGCAGGTTCACTTCGCCGCCGCCATGAAAGCGCAGGGCATGGTTATCTTGCCATTGGTTGCCCAGCCCATCGCTGTATTCCCCGAGCAAACGCGGCTCGATGCAGCTGGCGGGAGCATCCAGGTAGTCTTTGCCACTGAGCAGCTGCGCGGTGCTGCGGCGGTTTTCCTGATTTTCTTCGATGAAACGGCTGGCCTCCAGAACCGCCTTGACCAGCGCGCGCGCGGTGTTGGGGTTCTGTTCGACAAACTCGCGGGTGCAACCCAGGACTTTTTCCGGGTGGTCCGGCCAGATCGCCTGGCTGGTGGCGAAGGTGAAACCCAGCTGCTGCTGCACGGCACTGGCCCCCCAGGGTTCGCCGACGCAGAAGCCGTCGATCCGCCCGGCCTGCAGGTGCGCAACCATTTGCGGCGGTGGCACGACCACGCTGGTCACGTCGTGAAGCGGATGAATGCCTTGGCTGGCCAGCCAGTAATACAACCACATCGCATGATTGCCAGTGGGGAAGGTTTGGGCGAAGGTCAGCTTTGGGCCGCTTTGGTGCGCGCGCCGGTCCAGTGCCTCAGGAGTGATCACGCCGGCATCTTGCAGCGGGCGCGACAGGTTGATGCTCTGGCCGTTCTGGTTCAGGCCCATCAACACCGCCATGTCCGTCGCGGCACCGCCGCCGATACCCAGTTGCACGGCATAGATCAGGCCGTAAAGACTGTGGGCCGCATGCAGTTCGCCGCTGACCAGTTTGTCACGCAGGCTGGCCCAGGAAGCCTGGCGTTTGAGATTGAGGGTCAGGCCATAAGGCTGGGCGAACCCCTGAGTGGCGGCCACCACCAACGATGCACTGTCGGACAACGCCATGAAGCCCAGGTCAAGGCTGTTCATCTCTGGCGCATCGCTGCCATTCACCCAGGCGAGCGGGTCGTTCGTGGAGGTATTCATAAGCGTGTCTTCCTTTCCGGAAAAGCCTGTCTCGGGAGCGTTTGTGCCTGGCCCGATGACGGGATCTTCCATAAAAAAAGCGTCGTTCAAGCCGTTGCATAAAGCAAGGACGAAAACGACGCCATTGTCTGTGCCGCGCTCCACCGTTGGAACGCGTGCTGATGACTGTTCCAAGCAAGCGATATGCCAGCCCGGGCGAGCGCTGCGACGTCATGCTGTTAAAAGCTGATCGCATGCCTCGCGCGCGCGCGCCCAGACGTCTATAATCGCCGCCCTGAATTCAGCTTCGACGAGTCGCGCCCGCCCATGTATAACCTGGCCCGCCAGTTACTGTTCAAACTTTCCCCGGAAGCCTCCCATGACCTGTCGCTGGACCTGATTGGTGCTGGCGGACGCCTGGGGCTCAACCGCTTGCTGAGCAAGACGCCTGCGCGCCTGCCGGTGACTGTCATGGGCCTGGAATTTCCCAATCCGGTCGGGCTGGCGGCAGGGCTGGACAAGAACGGCGCGGCCATCGACGGTTTCGCCCAGCTGGGTTTCGGCTTTGTCGAGATCGGCACAGTCACGCCGCGTCCGCAGCCGGGCAATCCGAAACCACGGATTTTCCGCCTGCCGCACGCCGAGGCGATCATCAATCGCATGGGCTTCAACAATCTGGGCGTCGATCATCTGATCAGCCGGGTTCAGGCGGCGAAATACACCGGTATCCTGGGCATCAATATCGGCAAGAATTTCGATACGCCGGTCGAGCGCGCCGTGGATGACTATCTGATTTGCCTGGACAAGGTCTATGCCCACGCCAGTTACGTCACGGTCAATGTCAGCTCGCCCAACACGCCGGGGCTGCGCAGCCTGCAGTTCGGCGATTCGCTCAAGCAACTGCTGGAAGCCTTGAGCATCCGTCAGCAGGCGCTGACCCAGTTGCATGGCAAGCGCGTGCCGTTGGCGATCAAGATCGCTCCGGACATGACCGATGAAGAAACCGTGCTGGTTGCCGCCGCGCTGATCGAATCCGGCATGGACGCCGTCATCGCCACCAACACCACACTCAGCCGCCAGGGCGTTGAAGGCTTGCCTCATGGCGACGAAGCGGGCGGGTTGTCAGGTGCGCCGGTACGCGAGAAGAGCACGCATACGGTGAAGATCCTCGCTGGCGAACTGGCCGGGCGTCTGCCGATCATCGCTGCGGGCGGCATCACCGAAGGCAGGCACGCGGCTGAGAAAATCGCCGCCGGTGCCAGTCTGGTGCAGATCTACTCCGGCTTTATCTATAAAGGCCCGGCGCTGATTCGCCAATCGGTGGACGCCATCGCGGCAATGCCCAAACGTCAGGCATAAAAAAAGGGGCTCCTGAGGAGCCCCTGGGCTTTCGCCCCGCGCCCGGATGGGACGCGCCTGGTTAGGTCATTTTTTCAGAGATTTGCTGGACTGGTCGGAAGTTACCTGATTACCCGACCGCGTGAAGTTCGTTGAGTCTGTGGATTCCCGCAGTGCCGGTCATACCGTCCCAGTTGTCGCCGCGTCCTTCTCGCCAACCATTTATCCACGCTTGGCGTACTGACGGTAGAGTAAAAGGGCAAAGCTCACGGGATTTTCCATGAACGCCATATTGGTATCCGCGTAAAAATGCTCTTTCCAACGGATCACGCTTAAGTCTTCTCATAGGGTGTTGCCCTCGTTTGTTGACTGTAATGTCCCTGGGACCTCGTGCTGAGGTCGGGCAGAAAATTTCTGCCGTTGGTGCCCGCTGCCGGCGTCGCGGGCTTGGTGTCGTTACCATTGCAGTAACAACCTGAGATGAGTTCTAACCAATGGATTGGGCGCTGTGAATGATCGTTTTGTCATAAGCACGTAACATTTGTGACCTCAGAGACATAAGCCCTCAGGTGTTTCAAACTTGATATTTTCTACAAGCCCGCAATGTCGAGGGTTTCGGCGCAAGCTGAGACAGGTTCTCAAGTGCGGGTGATGGCTGAATGCATTCAAAGGCTTTTCGACGAAGGGTCACGATGTGACTTTTTATTACGGCAGCTGTCATGCTGAATGGGTGCATTTGAGCCCAGTGTCTTTTGGCCATTGCGGGCTGAAGGCAGACAAACTGAATTCAAGGTAAAACTGCCGCACTGACGTCATAACCTCATGCGGTGGACCGGCACAATGTGTGTGCCACGCAGGCGTTCTCCAAGAAAGACGCTTGTTTTAAATCTGGTAGGGCAATGCGTTGCCCGCCGCTTATGGCTACGGCCCTGGAATATTCATGTCCGAACGTTACGAACTTTTCCTCACGTGCCCAAAAGGCCTCGAAGGCCTGCTGTCTGAGGAAGCCACTGCGCTTGGCCTTGAGGAGACCCGGGAACACACCTCGGCCATCCGTGGCGTCGCTACCATGGAAACCGCCTACCGGTTATGCCTGTGGTCGCGCCTGGCCAACCGTGTGCTGCTGGTGCTCAAGCGCTTCCCGATGAAAGACGCCGAAGACCTGTATCACGGCGTGCTGGATATCGACTGGCAGGACCACCTTGAAGCCGATGGTTCGCTGGCGGTGGAGTTCAGCGGTAACGGTTCGGGCATTGATAACACCCACTTTGGCGCCCTGAAGGTCAAGGACGCCATCGTCGACAAATTGCGTACGCCGGATGGCCTGCGGCCTTCGGTCGACAAGCTCAATCCCGATCTGCGCGTGCATTTGCGCCTGGATCGCGGCGAAGCCATCCTGTCCCTGGACTTGTCTGGTCACAGCCTGCACCAGCGTGGCTATCGCTTGCAGCAAGGCGCCGCCCCCCTCAAGGAAAACCTTGCAGCAGCAATCCTGATCCGTGCCGGCTGGCCGCGCATTGCCGCTGAAGGTGGCGCGCTGGCTGACCCAATGTGCGGCGTGGGCACCTTCCTGGTGGAAGCGGCCATGATGGCTGCCGACATTGCGCCCAACCTCAAGCGCGAGCGTTGGGGTTTTTCGGCATGGCTGGGGCACGTCCCGGCGCTGTGGACCAAGTTGCATGATGATGCAGTGGCTCGGGCACAGGCCGGTCTGGCCAAGCCGCCGCTGTGGATTCGCGGCTATGAAGCTGACCCGCGCCTGATCCAGCCGGGGCGTAACAACATCGAACGCGCTGGCCTGAGTGACTGGATCAAGGTCTATCAGGGCGAAGTCGCCACCTTCGAGCCGCGCCCGGACCAGAACCAGAAAGGCCTGGTGATCTGCAACCCTCCATACGGCGAGCGTCTGGGTGATGAGGCAAGCCTGCTTTATCTTTACCAGAACCTCGGTGAACGTCTGCGTCAGGCTTGCCTGAACTGGGAGGCCGCGGTATTTACCGGCGCTCCGGATCTGGGCAAACGCATGGGCATTCGCAGCCACAAGCAATACGCCTTCTGGAACGGCGCCTTGCCGTGCAAGCTGCTGTTGATCAAAGTGCTTCCTGACCAGTTTGTCACCGGCGAGCGGCGCACGGCCGAACAGCGCCAGATCGAGCGTGAACAGGTCGAGCCCGAGGACACCAGCGCGCTGGAAGCGCCGGGCAAATACGAGAAGTACAACAAGAACGGCAACCCGATCAAACCGGTTCCAGTGGTGGTCGAGCAGCCGCGCTTGAGCGAAGGCGGGCAGATGTTCGCCAACCGCTTGCAGAAGAACCTCAAGCTGTTGGGCAAATGGGTTCGTCGCGAAGGGATCGATTGCTATCGCGTCTACGATGCCGACATGCCGGAATACTCGCTGGCCATCGACCTGTACCACGACTGGGTTCACGTGCAGGAATACGCCGCGCCCAAGTCCATCGACCCGGAGAAAGCCTCGGCGCGCCTGTTCGATGCGCTGGCGGCCATTCCCCAGGCGCTGAATATCGACAAGAGCCGCGTGGTGATCAAGCGTCGCGAACGCCAGAGCGGCACCAAGCAGTACGAGCGGCAAAGTGCCCAGGGCCAGTTCCGGGAAGTCAGCGAAGGTGGCGTCAAGTTGCTGGTGAACCTCACGGATTACCTGGACACCGGCCTGTTCCTCGACCACCGCCCGATGCGTATGCGTATCCAGCGTGAAGCGGCGGGCAAGCGTTTCCTCAATCTGTATGCCTACACCGCAACGGCCAGCGTGCATGCGGCCAAGGGCGGCGCGCGCAGCACCACCAGCGTTGACCTGTCCAAGACGTATCTGGACTGGGCGCGTCGCAATCTGTCGCTGAATGGCTTCTCTGACAAGAACCGTCTGGAACAGGGTGATGTGATGGCGTGGCTGGAAGCGTGCCGTGAGGAATACGACCTGATCTTCATTGATCCGCCGACGTTCTCCAACTCCAAGCGCATGGAAGGGATCTTCGACGTGCAACGTGATCAGGTGCAGTTGCTCGATCTGGCTATGGCGCGTCTTGCACCCGGCGGCGTGCTGTATTTCTCCAACAACTTCCGCAAGTTCGTGCTCGATGAAAACCTCGGCGAGCGTTATGCCGTGGAAGAAATCACCGCCCAGACCGTGGACCCGGACTTCGCTCGCAACAGCAAGATCCACCGCGCCTGGAAAATCATGGCTCGCTAAGCGCGAGCAATGTGCATTGCGTACCCATCCATCGTACGCAATGCGATTTCAGACTAGGCAAATTAGTGGCGAATAGCTATAACAGAACCACGATCAGCATGATCCCTCACTGTGCTGGCGCCGCGAGTTTTGCGTATGCCGTCCAATCCTGTACGCCGGAAGATTCTTGGCTTTATCAGCGAGCAGGCCTCACCTTGGGTCGTTGCACTAACGGCCCTGGTTTTGGGGGCGGTGTTGACGATCATCCTCGCCCTCGCCAATTATGAACTCTACAAGCGCCAGCTGATCCAGCGCTTCGGCCTGTTGGCCAATGAGCATTTCAGTCGCATTCAGGAACGCCTGGACGGCCAGGCTTATCGCCTGGACAGCCTGCGGCGTTTCTTTGTCTTTTCCGATCAGATCAGCCGTGCCGAATTTAACGGTTTTGCTGCGCCATTGCTGACCGGCACCCAGGCCTACTCGTGGGCGCCGAGGGTCGTCGAGTCCGAGCGCGAGCCTTTCGAGCGTCAGGCGGTGACCGAAGGCTTGAACGGTTTCAGCGTGCGGGAGCTGGACGCTGCGGGCGGGCTGCAGAAAGCTGCGCAAAGGGCGGAATATTTCCCGGTACTCTTCACTCAGTCACGCAGCACATTGCCATTGCCGCTGGGTTTCGACATTGCCTCCGAACAGGTGCGCCACCAGGCGCTGGAGCGGGGACGTCAGCTGGGCACCATGGTCGCGACTCCCCGCCTGCACCTGGTGGGTCTGGAGCCCATCAACGCCACCGGGATTCTGTTGCTGTCTCCGGTGCTGGTGGGAGACGCGAGATTTTCGGCCCGGGCAGAGGATGTAACCGGCTTTGTCATGGCCGTGATCAGCCTGAGCGCCCTGATGACCGACGGCTTGCCGACCCAGGAAAACCTCGCCGTGACCCTGCGCGACCTGGCCGCGCCCGACCCGTCGGAGCCGTTGTATCAGTCGCCCACGGCGGCCGCCGAGTCTGATTTGCGGGTCAGCACGTTGTTGACTCTGGCCGATCGCAACTACCTGCTGGAGATCCGTCCAACCGCGATTTTCCTTAACAGTAATCCATCGCAGAGGGTCAACGTGATCCTGTTGGGCGGTTTGCTGAGCGTGATGCTCAGCGCGTTGCTTTACAGCCTCGTCGGCCAGCGGCAACGCGCGCTGCGTCTGGTGGACCAGCGGACCTCGGAGCTGCGCCAGCGCGAGCAGCAATTGCGCGGCACCCACGGCCAGCTGCGCAATGTGCTCAACGCCGCAACCGAGGTGGCAATCATTGCCACCGACCTGAATGGTGTGATCAGTACCTTTAATGTCGGCGCTCAGAAAATGCTCGGTTACACCCATGACGAGGTGGTGGGGCGCTTCACGCTGAGGGATTTACAGGTGACGGCGGAGCTTGAAGCGCATGCCCAGCGCCTGAGTGTCGGGTATGGCACGCAGGTTTCAGCGGGCGAAGCGCTCTTTGTCGAAGCCAGCCAGGAGAGCATCCATCAGTCTCGGGAATGGACCTTCGTGCGGCGCGACAGCAGCACATTGTCAGTCAATATGCTGGTCACGGCTGTGCGGGACGAGCAAGGTCAGTGGGTCGGCTATCTGGCGGTCTGTATTGATATCACCGAGCGCAAGCGGGTCGAGGAAGAGTTGCGCAGGTTGGCGGTAACGGATTCGCTGACCGGAGCCTTTAACCGTCGCTATTTCCAGGAACGCTTCGCGGTCGAGCTAGGCCGGGTCCAGGGTAATGGCGGAGAACTGTCGGTGATCATGCTGGATGTCGATCATTTCAAAAGGATCAATGACCAGCTTGGGCATGCCATGGGCGATTGGGCGTTGCAGGCCATTTCACAGCGCATCAGTCTGCGGCTGCGTAGCAATGATGTGTTCTGCCGGTTGGGTGGGGAAGAGTTCATGGTGCTCTGTCCTGGCACCGATGCCGTTCAGGCTTACCAACTGGCGCTCGATCTGTGGCGTGAGCTGCGCAGTCAGCCGGTCGATGGTGTTGGTGTCATTACCGCGAGTTTCGGCGTTGCTGGCTGGCGCGAAGGGGAAGGCGACGATGCGTTGTTGCTGCGCGTGGATTCGCGGGTCTACGCAGCCAAGCAGGCGGGGCGGGATCGGGTCGAGCCGGACCTGCTTTAAGACGTCAGCAAAGGGGCCTGTCTTGCGACAAGCCCCTGTTGCTTACTGCTGCTGAATCGAAACGGTGGTGTTGGCCAGCTTCGGCTGGCGGTACAACTCGACCAGCACTTCATCAAGCACTGACGATGCGCCCCATGGGCGCGGATCATTGAGGATGGCTACCACCGCCCAGGTATTGCCGTTGCTGTCGCGGCTGAAGCCGGCAATGGCGCGAACCGTGTTCAACGTACCGGTCTTGATATGCGCCTCGCCCAGCAGCGGCGTACGCTTGAGACGCTTGCGCATGGTGCCATCCATACCGGCCAGCGGCATCGAACTCATGAACTCGGCGGCATACGGGCTGCGCCATGCGGCTTGCAAAATGATCGCCATTTCACGCGCGCTGACGCGTTCTGCACGGGACAGGCCCGAACCGTTTTCCATGACCAGGTGTGGCGCGGTGATGCCTTTTTTTGCCAGCCACTGGCGGATCACCCGTTGCGCGGCCTTGGCGTCATCGCCATCGGCTTCGTTGCGATATTCTGAACCCAGGCTCAGGAACAACTGCTGCGCCATGGTGTTGTTACTGAATTTATTGATGTCGCGAATGATTTCCGTGAGGTCTGGCGAGAATGCCTTGGCCAGCAGTTTTGCGCTGCCCGGTACCACATCGACGCGGTCCTTGCCGAGGATGCTGCCGCCCAGTTCCTGCCAGATCGCGCGTACAGCGCCTGCTGCGTAGGTCGGGTGGTCGAGCAGTGACAGATAGGTCTGGGAGTTGCAGCCATCGCCCAGTTGCCCGCTGACGGTGACCACGACCGTTCCGTCCGCCTGCGGGATCGGGCTGTAACGCACTTCGCCGGCGCATTGCTTGGAGGCTACGGCCTTGACCTGATTTTCCACGCGGATGCTGGCGATTGGCGGTTCGACCGACACGAGAATCTTGCCGCCGTCGTTGCGGGTGATGAAGCGCAGGGCCTTGAGGTTGATCATCAACGAGTCGGGTTTGACAAGGAACGGCTTGTTCTTGTCGTTGCCATCATCGTCGAACACCGGCAGCTGTGGCTGCACGAAATGGCTGCGGTCCAGAACCAGATCACCGGTCACCTGCTGGACGCCATTGGCGCGCAGATCGCGCATCAGCAGCCAGAGCTTTTCCATGTTGAGCTTGGGGTCGCCGCCGCCCTTAAGGTAAAGGTTGCCGTGCAGCACACCGTTGGTCAGGGTGCCGTCGGTGAAGAACTCGGTCCTCCATTGATGGGTCGGGCCGAGCATTTCCAGCGCGGCATAGGTGGTGATCAACTTCATGGTCGACGCCGGGTTGACCGATACGTCGGCGTTGAAAACCGTCGGATTGCCGGGGCCGTTAAGCGGCAACATCACCAGTGACAAGGCATCGTCGCCCAGCTTGCTGGCTTTCAGGGCTTGCTGAACCTTGGGCGGCAGCGTGGTGTTGATCACCGCAGCCTGAGCAGGCAGTTCCAGTGGCAGCAAAAGGGCGAAAAAAAACAGAGGACGCAAAGACTTGATCATTCAATAAGACCCTACTGCAAAGAGGGGGAGAAATAAGAGGGCATGGATGGATTCCCTCGACAAAATAAAAAACAAGTAGCTGGCGCAGGCGGTTGGCGGAAAAAGTCCGTCTGGCGATCGAATAGACGGCATTATGCCCCAACCAGCGGTGACTTGTGCTCCGGCGCGAGCGTCTCGGCCGCTATTTTTTATCAGCGGCTTACCGAGGTCCCAAGGCGGCTTATCGGCAATAATGCAGTCGAGGCGCGTTAGGCGGGCAATTGGCCGCTCAAACTGCTAAAGTGCCGCCCGATATTACTTATGAGGATTGTTCAATGGCCACTAACCGTTCCCGCCGTCTGCGCAAAAAACTGTGCGTAGATGAATTCCAGGAGCTGGGTTTTGAGCTGAACCTGGACTTCAAGGAAGATCTGGACGACGAGGCGATCGATGCATTCCTCGACGCTTTCCTGACTGAAGCCATGGACGCTAATGGCCTGGACTATGTTGGCGGTGATGACTTCGGTCTGGTTTGCCTGGCCAACCGTGGCTCGGTCACCGAAGAGCAGCGTGCTGTTGTTGAAGCATGGCTGAAAGCTCGCAGCGAATTGACGGCCGTCACTGTCAGCCCGCTGATCGACGCTTGGCATCCGGAAACGCCGATCAACCCGGTAGCCTGATGTTTCGAGGAGGCAGGCCACGCGCCTGCCTCCTTGTTCTACTGCGTTTCCCTTCCGGTTGTAGATCCCCGTCTAGTTGTAAATCCCCTCGTTACCCCCATTGCGGTTGCCCGACTCCTCTGTCTGATGGAGCGCGTTGCGCAAGGCTGTCTCCAGAACACTCATCGCCGCGACCAAGGCTGCCTGGCACGCCTCAATAACCTCTATGGGTTCGACTTCGCCACAGGCATCTTCCAGCGCTTCACATCTGTCGATGACCTGAGCAGCCCGGATGATCCGCGCCGCGCCCTTGATCTTGTGTGCCATCTGACGAATATCGGCCTGATTCGCCGCTGCCTTCAGACCGGTGAGTTCCTCGCGGTCCTGTTCGCAGCTGAGCAGCAGTTGCGCCAATAGCCGCTGAACGCTATCGGGACGATCACCGGTCAACAGGCTGACGCTACCCATATCGAACACTTCGGGAGCTGATATCTCGGGGCGCTGCCGCGCGCGAGGCTGGAGCTTGTCCAGTCGCTCGTTGAGCGCCTTGAGGCTGATGGGCTTGAACAGGCAGTCGTCCATGCCCGCATCCCGACAGCGCTGCTTCTCTTCCGGTTGAGCATTTGCGGTAAAGCCCCATATCGTGCAGCGCTGGCGCCCTTCATCCTGTTCATGGTTACGGATGGCGCGAGTCAGGTCGTAGCCATTCATCACCGGCATGTTGCAGTCAGCGATCACCAGATCGAACTGTCCGGGCAACCAAAGCTCAAGGCCCTGGGCACCGTGTTCGGCAGTCGAGCAGTGATGACCGAGAAATTCGAGCTGCTGACACAGGAGCATGCAGTTGGCTGGATGATCGTCAACGATGAGAATATCCAGCGCAGTCGTTTCCCGAGGTGGTGCTTCCTTTGCCGGCGCAGCGATTTCCAGCGGCTCCAGAGTCGTCAGATCAAAAGTCATGTGGATTTGCGTGCCGCAGCCGGGCGCGCTGTTGAGGGTCAAGGTGCCGCCCATCATTTCGCACAGGTGCCGGCAGATCACCAGCCCCAGTCCGGCGCCGGTGCGTGCCTGCTGACCGGTGTTTTCCGCCTGGGCGAAAGGCTCGAACAGCCGCTGCTGATCCTCTGCACTGATGCCGATGCCGCTGTCCTGGATCAGCACATGCAGCCGCAGTTGTTGCGGGTCCGGGCTGATATCGGTCTGCAGGCTGATTTTCACCTGACCCTGCTCGGTGAATTTGATCGCGTTGCTGATGAGATTGGACAGAATCTGTTTGAAGCGCAGCGGATCGATCAGGACATCGGTGTTGATGCCGGGGTCCAGATCAAGCAACAGGCCCAGGCTCTTTTGCCGGGCAAGGCCATCGAAGACGCGAAACACCGATTCGACCAGCTGACGCAGATTTGCCCGCTCCGGACTCAGGGTCAGGCGTCCGGACTCGATGCGCGCGATATCCAGGATGTCACCGATAAGCTCCAGCAGATCCTTGGCCGAGCCGTAGGCCACCTCGATGGCCGGCCGATCCAGCTGACCCTGGTCGGCTCGACGCAGGGCCAGTTCGAGCATGCCGATCACGGCGTTCATTGGGGTGCGTATTTCATGGCTCATGGTCGCCAGAAAGGTGCTCTTGGCGCGGTTGGCGTCATCGGCCTGATCCTTGGCGGTGCGAAGCTCCTCGATCAACTGACGGCGCTCGCTGATGTCGATCCAGCCACCGATGACGCCCTGGACTTCACCCAGCGAATCACGAAACGGAAGGATCCAGTGATAGATCGTCAGGTGTCGGTCGCCGATATGCAGCGTGCGGTCGAGGATCAGTGGCGTGCTGCTGGCCATCACCCGTTTGTAGTCGGCGGCATATTCGTGGGCTTCGTCGACATCACTGAGAATGCCCTCGGTGACGGTTTTGTTGAGGATGTCCTCGCGCCGCGCCGAAAACGCTTCCAGATAGCTGTCGTTGCACATGCGCAGCAGTCCTTCGCGGTCGCGCACATAGATGGGATTCGGAGTGCCGTTGACCAGGGCGCTCATGAACTCAAATTGATCGCTGAGCGCACGCTCGGCCCGTTCGCGCTGTTTGATCTGGCGCCGCATGTAGGCATTCCAGGCCAGTGAGCCGAGCAACAACAGTCCGGCCCCGATTAGGATCTGATAGATCTGGCGCTGATAGTCGTGCCAGTTGCCTCCGGCCGGCGTATATGAGCGCCAGCGGTTGTTGATCACCGCCAGATCCTGCGGGGCGATGCTCGACAGCGCCTTGTCGAGAATGGCGCTCAGTTCAGTAGCCTTGCGCGAGGTGGCCATTGAGATCAGCGCCGGCTCATTGCCGACGGTCGCCGTCATTTGCAGGCGGTCCTCGAATACGCCGGAAGAAAGAAAATAATTGGCGATCAGCAACGAGGTGATCGCGCCTTCGACTCGACCCTGGGCAAGCATGTCCAGTGCCTGGAAAGGATTGTCCACTTCGATGGGCACGATCTCCGGGTAATTGTCCCGCAGGTAAGCCGTAAGCGGGCTGCCCACGTTGATCGCCACTCGTTTGCCGTTGAGTTGCTCAAGTCGGGGCGGATTGTCTGGCCATTTGCGCGTCACCAGAACAAATGAGTTATCGACGTAAGGACGACTGAAGCTGAACTGGTCTTCGCGCTCTTCACTGGGGATCAGCGCACCGATCATGTCGGCCTGACCCTGGCTGACCCGGTTGAGCATGTCCGACAAGCTTTGCGACCGGCTGACTTCGAAGCGCAGCCCGGTGCGCAGGCGCACCAGTTCCAGCAGGTCAGCGGTGATGCCTCGGAAGTTGCCGTTGGCATCGAAGAACGTCAGCGGTGCGTAGGATTCATTGATCACAAGGCGCACGGTGGGGTGTTGTGCGATCCAGCGCTCCTCACGCTGGGTCAACTGCAGTTTCTGATCGGTCAACATCAGATCGTCTGCCCCCCAGCGCCGGGAAATGGCGATGCGCTCATCGACACTGATGGACTTGAGGGTCTGATTGATTACGTGCAACAACGGCGTACCGTCGTTGCGTACTGCAAAGCTGAAACATTGGCTTCATGCTTGCCGAAATTGGCCATCTGCACGTTATTCAGATAGCCCTTGTTGATCAGATACTGGGTGGAAATGGTATCGCCGAGAAAGACGTCGGCCTGATTGAACGCAACGGCGTTGATTGCGCTCTGAAACGACGGGTAGGTCGTCAATGTGGCCCCCGGGTAGAGGGCCGTGACGCTGGGTTCCGGCAGATAGTGATAGACCATGCTCAGGCGCATGCCCTCAAGGCCCTGGTTCAGTGCGCGTGTCTCGCCGACGCGCGTCACCAGAACCGGCTGATCCACTGCATAAGGTGTCGAAAGCTTGAGACTGCCGTCGATTGCTTCGAAGCCGTTTGCGCTGCCGAGCAGATCGATCCTGCCTTCCTTCAGGGCAGTGATGGCCGAAGCTCTGGAATCAAAGCGCTGGACCTTGAAGGGCAGGTCCAGCGCTACGGAGATGATGCCGGCGTAGTCGGCGGTGAAGCCCTCGTACTCTCGACCTGACTGGGTCAGATCGAAAGGCGGGTAGTCAGGGGCAGAAGTGCCGAGGATCAACTCGCGCTTTTCGTGTACCCACTGCCACTGCGCCTTGTCCAGCTTGACGTCCATGTGTCCGGGACTGGAGCGACTCAGCAGGCGATAGGATTCGCCGTCAGCCGGAATCGCCTGGGCGCTCCAACTAACGCAGACACAGGTGACCAGTATCAAATAATGTTTAATGCGCGTGGACATCCGGTCCCTCACACGAGCGCGTTGCGTTTTGCCATCTCGATAAGTTCTACCAAGGTTTTAACCCTGAGCTTTTGCATCAGGCGTGTTTTGTAAGTGCTTACGGTCTTATTGCTGAGAAACATTCCCTTGGCGATTTCTTTATTTGTGCGCCCCTGAGCGAACAGCTGCAATACCATCAATTCGCGATCATTGACCAACTTGAACAGTTCGATTTCGCTGGGCTGGCCATTTTCGCCAGTCGCTTTGGTCAGCGCCTGGCTCGGGAAGTAATTGTAGCCGGATAAAACCGCTTTCACCGAGCTGAGCAGTTCACTGAGGTCTTCCTGTTTGCAGACATTGCCTGCGGCACCCGATTGCATGCACCGGATGGCGAACAGGCTGGGGGTCTGCGAAGTCAGGACCAGAATCTTCGAATGCAGACCCATGGCATTGAACCGGGCCAGCACTTCCAGGCCGTCGAGCTTGGGGATGCTGATGTCGAGGATGATCAGATCCGGCATGCATTCGCGGACCATCTGCATGGCATCCACACCGTTATCGGTTTCACCCACCACTTGGTAATTTTCGTTTTCCAGGAGCATTCGAACGGCGAGGCGAATAACCGGGTGATCGTCGATGATAAATACTGAGTTCATGATTCAATCCATACAAGCTGCGAAGAAAGCGCGCACCTTAGCTCAGATGTTCAAGCAGGCCCATGAACAGACTGCGCTGCAGGGTATATATAGGAAATGTCCTACAACAATTAAAGTATCGGAGTACGAGAACGCCCATTTTTCGTGGTGTTAGTGTTTAAATTATCAACGGCATATTGTGAGAATTCAGTTATAAAAAAGCGCGTTGTTTATTTCGGTTAGGAAATTTCCTGCAAACTAAAGGCTGTTTACCTACATCATTCATTGGTTGATTTCATCGCTATTTAGTTATCTCTCCGCTGCTGTCTCATTCGGCGCCTGGCTCGATCATGCGTCGGGGATGGGGACATCAAGCATGCGGCACAGATCCGGGCCGTGCAGGGGTTTGCTCAGGCAGCCCAATAGTGGAAGGCCGCGCTCATGTGCCATCTGTTCGAGTGTGTGCAACTGGCTGTCGCCCAGTCCGCTGAGGAGTATCGCGCGGCGGACGAAGCCTCGTTTGTGGGCCCGTTCAATCAGGTCGAACCCCTGGAAGTCCGGCAGACCCTGGTCGCAAAGCAGCAGGTCGTAGGGTTTGGGAGTGCGCGTCATGGCGTCCAGTGCCTCGGTGGCTGTCAGGACCGGGGTCAGCAGGAAATACCCCTGATTGTTGAGCAGGATCTGCGTGGCGATCAGTTGAAATGGATGATCCTCCACCAGCAGGATGCGCAAGTTGTGTTTAAACATGGGAGGAGCTTCCGGCAACGTGCTGGCGCAACGCGGATGCGGATCGAGGCGGACCGGCAGCCTTCGAACGGCATCGGCGGTGGCTATTGGACTAATGGGTGATGTGCCAGTAGTGGCAATCAAAGTGGCGGGATTATTGGGCAGTGCCAGCACCCAAGCGATAGGACCTTTCTGATATGTGCGTAGGGCATTTCCGAAGTTTCGATACGCATCCCGCGCGCTCTGGTGCGGAAATGCTGCGAGTGGATGCCATCCCGGCGTTTGGCAACGCGTGGGACGGCATCCCTTCGGTGCCTTACATGGGGCTCGAACGCCCGGTCATCTCCCTGGCCATTTCACTGGCGTAGCTGTCGGTCATCCCGGCGATGAAGTCGATCATGCGCAGGAATGATGCGTGCAGTGGCGCATGTGGGTCGGGGGCGCTGTTGCCCATCAGGTCGAGAATGCGACGATGCTTGAACGACGGCGTGCGCCCGCCGAACTGTTCCACTGCTGCGCCGCAAAACGCGTTGAGGAGAATCTCGAGGGTGGTGTAGGCGCCGATCTCGTGCAGGGTCTTGCGCTTGTCCTGGAAGATCTTCTTGCGCGCCATGTCCTTGGCATCGAGCACACAGCGCTTTGCCGGGCCATGCATGTGTTCGACCAGATCGCCACTAAGCGTGCCGGCCAGCAGCGCGTCCTGTTGCTCGACGAATGCCCGCGCGGCAGCGTTGGTCAGGTGTTCGATGGCCTTGCCGCGCAGAATGGCCAGTTTGCGCCGCCGCGAGTCGTCCGGGCCGAGCTGACGATAGGTGTCCGGCAAATCATCGCCCACCAGGCTCAGCAGCAGACCCTCGACTTCGGCATAGTCCAGCAGGTCCATCTCCAGCCCGTCTTCCAGATCGATCAGGGCATAGCAGATGTCATCGGCGGCTTCCATCAGGTACACCAACGGATGGCGCGCCCAGCGTTGTTCCTCAAGTTGCGGCAAGCCCAGTTTGTGGGCGATCTGTTCGAGGATCGGCAGCTCGCTCTGATAGCAGCCGAACTTGTGTTTTTTGTAGCCGAGGGAGTCGGCATGTCGCGCGGTCCAGGGGTATTTCAGGTACGTGCCCAGCGTTGCGTAGGTCAGGCGTGTGCCACCGTCAAACTGGTGATATTCCAGTTGGGTCAGGACCCGAAAACCCTGGGCATTGCCCTCAAAGTTGAGAAAGTCATCGCGCTCGACTGCGCTCATTGCATCCAGCCAGCCGCGCCCGGCTGCCTGATTGAACCAGTTGCGAATCGCATCCTCGCCAGAGTGGCCAAACGGCGGATTGCCGATATCGTGGGCCAGGCAGGCCGACTGGATGACCATGCCCAGGTCACCTGGGTCACACCAGTCGGGAAGGGCGCTACGCAAGGTTTCACCGACACGCATGCCCAGCGAGCGACCGACGCAGCTGACTTCCAGCGAATGGGTCAGGCGGGTATGGATATGGTCGTTGCTCGATACCGGATGCACCTGTGTCTTGCGTCCGAGGCGGCGAAACGCGCCGGAGAAGATGATCCGGTCGTGATCCTTGTGAAAAGGACTGCGCCCCAACTCTTCGGGGCTGTGCAGGGTTTTGCCAAGACGTTCGCGGTTGAGCAGGGTTTGCCAGTCCAAGGCTCGCACTCCATAGATTAAGTGCGCCTAGCTTCCCGTTTCACGACGCTGACAGCAAGCGGCTGGTGGTATTGGTTTACATTCCTGCCGCATCCACATCAATGAGCAGCAGGCGCTGACCATTATCGAAGAACTGGCCCGCAGTCAGGCAATACTGATTGCTGGTAGCGTCGCGGTAAGTGTTCGACAGGCTCAGGCGTCGTTCATGCCATCCTTCAGCCAGCAAGTGGTAGAAGTAGGGGCGCCATGACCAGTTATGCCCCAGGTATCTGGCGTCCGAGTGCCAGGCCCCGTTGCGCCATTCGAGGTTCGGCGTGAGTTGCGTTCCGTGGCGGTCACATTGATAGAAACGCAGCAGCCAGGGGTAGTCGAGCAGTTTTGGCAACTCGCTGACCGGGCTCTGGTTTTCCTCCCAGCGCTGCAGGATCGACATCAAGGTGGTCAGTTGCTGGCGCAGGCTCATCAGCCTGGCGCGCTCGGCCACTTTACGCAGCACATAACGATCCCGTAATTCGGCGAATTGCGCGACAAATGCATCCGCCCGGAAGAACTCCAGCTCGCCCTGGGCGAAGAGAAAGCCCTGCACGTAGCGCGAGCCGCACTCCAGGGCAAAATGCAGTTCCGCCTCGGTTTCAACACCTTCGGCGATGATCCAGCAGCCGGTTTTCTCGGCCATCTGCGCCAGGGCTTTGACCACGTCACTGCTCGGCCCTCCGCGCGCGGCAGCCTGGAACAGGCGCATGTCGAGCTTGAGGATGTCCGGCTGCAAGGCCAGCACGCGGTCCAGTTGCGAATAGCCTGCACCGAAATCATCAATGGCGATCCTCGCACCCGCTTCACGGTAACGGCTGACAACCTCAGCAAGGCGTTGACTATTGCCGCCCAGCTCGGTGATTTCGAACACGATTCTTTCCGGCGCAATGCCGTGCTTTTTCAGTTGTTTGAGGCTGGGCAGCGCCTGATCGGGTCTTAGGCGACTGATCCATCGGGGGGAAATGTTCAGGCTCAGGAACCAGTCATCCGGCGCTTCATGGAGCCGACTCAGCGCGTTGTCGCGGATGATTCGGTCCAGGCGCCGCAACTCGGTGCCGGGCATTCTCGGATCGGCGAACAGCGGGCCGACTGACGTCAGTCGATTATCGCTCTGACGCAAGCGGCCCAAGGCTTCAACACCAGCAATACGGCCAGTAGCGGTATCGATGAACGGCTGAAAGCAGGCAAGTGGTTGCCCATCGATCACATGGCCTCCTTAGTAGAGTTGAACGCTGGAAAAAGTTTTTGTCGCACAAACAAAAAGCGTCCACCCAAGGCAGAGCCTTGAATGGACGCTTCAGTACCTGTTGCAAGCCTGTTGCAAGAATGCAGCCAAACAGGTGCAGTCCGGGGTCAAGATGCCATCAGTGCTTGCGCGGTGGTCCCTGTAGAGCGAGGCGGATGACGGGCAGCAGGCTGACGCCCAGCTTCACGATCCGACTGAAGCCACCGCTACGACCGCTTTTGGCGCCTTTGCCGCTGAGGAAACCCAGCAGCGTCACAACACCCATACCCCAGAGCGGCGCATGCTTGATGCCCAGCGTGCCCTGCCAGTTGTGCGTCATGCCACGCATTCGCCGTAGCGGCTGCATCAGCTGAGTGGATTCCTGGCGGATCTCCTGGCGATGCATTTCCATGCGCAGGCGTATCAGGGCTTTTTGCAGTTCACGGCGAGTATGCTTTTGATGGGATTCTGGCACGCTCATGGCATCAATCGCTCACGGTCATTGGCCAACTCTTCGAGGGTCGCGTTGAATGGCGAGGACTCGTCGAATATGGCGGCTTTTAAACGCATCGCACAAAATAGCGCGGCCAGGGTGTAGAACACGCAGAGGCCGATGATGCCGGCCAGCCTATAGCTGTCCCACAGCACAATCAGCAACAAGGCCGAGAGCCCGGTCAATAACAGCAGTGCGAAAACCAGCGCAAGGCCGGCAAACAGCAGGAGGCTCAAGGTGCGAGCTTTCTGTTCCTGTAGTTCTATGCCGAACAGCTCGACGTGGCTGTGCAGCAAGCCCAGGAATGCCGCGCCCAATCGCCGTGGCGATGAGGTTTGGTCCTGTTCAGGACCGGATTCCGTTCCCAAAGCCATAGCCGTTAGCGCCTTGTCGCCAGCAGACCGATCAGGAAACCAACGCCGGCAGCGATGCCGACCGATTGCCATGGATTGGTCTGGACATAATCTTCGGTGGCCACGACTGCAGCCTGACCGCGCGCGCGCAGCGACTCTTCAGTAACTTTGAGAGTCTCACGCGCTTTCAACAAACTTTCCTGAATCTGCCCACGCAATTCGTCTGCCTGTTCGCCTGCCAGTGAGGCGGTATGGCTAAGCAGCTTTTCCGTGTCTGCGACCAGGATTTGGAAGTCGTTCAGCAAAATTTCCTGGGCATTCTGTGCTGTTTGGCGGGACATAGTGTTCTCCGTTCAGTGGCGTATGGATGTTTCGAGTCCGACGAATTGCGGAAGGTTCATTTCAATTGCAAGGTGATCCGCATGTGGCGATTGGTACAGCTTTTGCTTCTTGCTGGTGCGCCATCCGCACCATTGCGCCGACTAAGAGCACAAGGGCAGCGGAAGTGGCTAAAACCGGTATTTTCTTCCTAAAAACTCCCTGGGAAATCCTGAACCGCGCGTCAGGCATATCGATGACGCGCCAAAGCAGGTCGCGAGACTTGCGGCGGTACAGAGCTGCTGAACCACTTCAGTGCGTCATCTGATATATCGCGCTGTTTTGGTGCCTTTCCGGCTTGCAGGCCTGCCTTGATGGATAACTTACAAAGCGCCGTTGACACATTGGTCCACAGCTCCAATACCCTGTTTCTGCTGCTGGGTGCGGTCATGGTACTGGCCATGCACGCCGGTTTTGCATTCCTGGAAGTCGGCACTGTCCGACACAAAAACCAGGTCAATGCGCTGGCGAAAATCCTCAGTGACTTCGCGGTCTCGACCCTTGCCTATTTCTTTATAGGCTACTGGATCTCCTACGGCGTGAGCTTTCTGCAGCCGGCGGCAGTGCTCAGTGCCGACCACGGCTATGTGCTGGTGAAATTCTTCTTTCTGTTGACGTTCGCTGCGGCTATTCCGGCGATCATTTCCGGAGGCATCGCCGAGCGTGCACGGTTTGCGCCGCAGCTGTGTGCCACGGTGCTGATCGTGGCGTTCATCTATCCGTTCTTTGAAGGAATGGTCTGGAACGGTAATTTCGGCCTGCAACGTTGGCTGGCCTCGTCCTTTGGCGCGAGTTTCCATGATTTCGCCGGTTCTGTCGTGGTTCATGCCATGGGCGGCTGGTTGGCGCTGGCTGCGGTGTTGCTGCTCGGGCCGCGTAACGGGCGTTATCGGGAAGGGCGTCTGGTGGCTTATCCACCTTCGAGCATCCCGTTTCTGGCGCTTGGGTCGTGGATTCTGATTGTCGGCTGGTTCGGTTTCAACGTCATGAGCGCCCAGACCTTGCAAGGCGTCAGCGGGCTGGTGGCGGTCAATTCACTGATGGCCATGGTCGGCGGCACGGTCGCGGCATTGATTGTCGGGCGTAACGACCCAGGCTTTTTGCATAACGGCCCCTTGGCCGGGTTGGTGGCAATCTGCGCGGGTTCGGACCTGATGCACCCGGTGGGCGCATTGATCACCGGCGTTATCGCTGGCGCATTGTTCGTCTGGTGTTTCACCGCAGCACAGGTGCGCTGGAAAATCGACGACGTGTTGGGCGTGTGGCCGTTGCATGGTCTGTGCGGCGTCTGGGGCGGTATCGCCTGTGGCATCTTCGGCCAGACAGCATTCGGCGGGTTGGGCGGCGTGAGCTTGATCAGCCAGTTGATCGGTACCGGGCTCGGTGTGCTGGTGGCGCTGCTCGGTGGCTTCGCCGTGTACGGCGCGATCAAGCTGATCATTGGTCTGCGGCTGACCCAGGAACAGGAGTATTACGGTGCCGACCTGTCGATCCACAAGATCGGCGCAGTGAGTCAGGACTGAGACCCCATCGTCGGGAGCGAGAGCGCACACTGCCAGTGTGAAAATCTGCTGGCAGGACAGGCGGGCGTTCTGCTCTTATAGGCGTCCATGCACGCCACTGCGGGGAACACTTCACGATGAATCTCCATACCCTTACACCCTACGGTGGCATCACCGTCATGCTGCCTGCCGTATTGGTGATTACCGCGTGGCTCTGGACGACACGTTCGCACCGCTCGGCGATGTTGTGGGTCGCAACGGTGGTGGTGGCGTATTCAATTGTGATTACCAGCAAGATCCTGTTCAAGGGCTGGGGTGTGGCCATCGAAAGCCTGGGTATTTACGTATTCAGCGGCCATGCGATGAATACCTGCCTGGTGCTCATTGTTGGCTTGAGTCTGTTGGCTCGGCAGGTGCACCAGGCTTTGCGCTGGCCGGCAGCGGCGCTGGGATTGGCCTTGGGCTGGGCATTCAGCATTTTTTGTGTGGCGTCTTTCATCCATCCATTGCCGGAAGCGATTGCCGGCGCCCTGGTGGGTTCGCTCGCGGCCTTGGTGTTTCTGCTCGGGCTGGAAAATATCCGCCCCGGGCGAATCCCGTCCTCCGCACTGGTGGCCGGATTGCTCTTGATTGCCTTCAGTTCGACCACGACCAAATACACCGCCGAGTCGCTGCTGGATCGTATTTCGATGAAAATGTCCGGCGCCGACGCGGCATTCCGGGCACCGGACTGGCGTACTCCGGCCGTACCTTTGTAAACGAGCTGATTCAGCTTTTGATAGTGATGTTCACAGCTCGACGCCTATGGCTCGCGAGCCTAAAATAATCGCCCGTTTCCCCGCTTGAGGGCCTTGCCATGCCTCCGGAATGCCAGCTATTCGGTACCTTGGGTTGCCACCTATGCGAAGTCGCTGAAGCCGAGTTGTTGCCGCTGGTCGAGCATGGTTTGCTGGTTGAGCTGGTGGACATCGGCGAACACGCAAGGCTGATCGACGATTACGCTCTGCGCATTCCCGTCCTGCGGCGCGTGGATACCGGCGCAGAGCTGGACTGGCCGTTCGATGCCGAGCAGATCGTGACGTTTTTGCGCAAGTGAGCGCTGAAAGGGCAGCATGATCCGTAGGACCGGCTTTAGCCGGGAGGGCGCTCTCCCGGCTAAAGCCAGTCCTACAAGGGATTGTTGGCTTGCTTTAGTGTTGCAAGACATGAAATCGGACGACCAGACTTTGACCTGGCGGGCCAGGTTCCCTAGGCTTCGAAAACCTTTGACGGGTGAGAGCAGGAAAAAACGCAGTACACCTTTCATCTGCGCAGCGAAACGCCTGGCGTTTTTTCCTGCCATCCCCACGTCTCGAACGAACTGGAGAACTGATGAAATCTTATCTATGGCTTGGCTTGATGGGCGCGGTATCCCTTAACAGTGCTTTCGCCGAAACCCGCTCGGTACCCATGAACCTGGTCAGCGCGACCGACGCGCCTCAGCCGATCGGCGAGGTCTTCATCAGCGAAACGCCCTACGGCCTGTTATTCACGCCCAATCTGAAATCACTGCCCGCCGGAGTGCATGGCTTTCATGTGCATGCCAACGCCAGTTGCGAAGCTGCCATGAAGGACGGGGTCAAGGTTGCCGCCGAGGCTGCGGGCGGCCACTTCGATCCGGGCAAGACCGGCAAGCACCTGGGGCCTTACGCCGAAGGGCATCTGGGCGATCTTCCGGCAATCTACGTCAGCGCAGACGGCATGGCGACATACCCGGTTCTGGCGCCTCGCTTGAAAAAACTCTCCCAGGTCAAGGATCACGCACTGATGATCCATGCCGGTGCCGATAACCATGCGGATGTGCCCAAGCCTTTGGGCGGCGGGGGCGAGCGCATGGCCTGCGGGGTGATCTGATCCACGCGTCGGCACGCTGGGTTCTACGCCTGGCTTGAGCGATAATGCCGCGCCAGTCAACCAAGAGGCCGCGCATGTCCGATCCCGTTTTTTCTGCCGCCGACAGTCAGGCCAGCACGCTCTATCTGCCTCCGGGCTCATGGACAACGGTGCTGGATTGTCTGTGTGCACACTTCAAGGCCATCAGCCGCGAGCAATGGCTGGATCGCATGGCGCGCGGCCGGGTGCTGGATGCTCAGGGCGCGCCGATTGCGCCCGCTCTGGCGTACCGTGAAGGCTTGCGGATTCACTATTTTCGCGAAGTGCCCAACGAAACGCCGATCCCGGTTGTGGAGTCGATTCTGTACGCCGACGAGCATCTGGTGGTGGCGGACAAACCGCACTTTTTACCGGTGACGCCGGCCGGTGAATACGTCGAGCAAACGCTGTTGCGCCGCCTGATCCGGCGTCTGGACAATCCGGATCTGGTGCCGCTGCATCGTATTGATCGGCACACCGCAGGCCTGGTGCTGTTTTCCACCAACAAGCAGACGCGCTCGGCTTATCAGTCGCTGTTTCCCACGCGCAAGATCGACAAACGCTACGAAGCTATCGCCGCGGCCTTGCCTGGCGTGGATTTCCCCCTGCTGCACAAGACTCGACTCATCGAGGGCGAACCGTTCTTCCGCATGCAGGAAGGCCCGGGTGCCAGCAATACCGAAACCCGGATTGAAGTCTGCGAACAAAATGGTGATCTGTGGCGCTATGGGCTTTATCCGGTGACGGGCAAGAAGCATCAGTTGCGGGTGCACATGGCGGCGCTGGGGGCCGGGATCTGCAACGATCCGTTTTATCCCGAGGTCATCAAGGATGCCGTGGACGATTACACGCGACCGCTGAAACTTCTGGCGCAAGGCCTGCGTTTCATTGATCCACTGAGCGGCGAACCGCGATCGTTCGAAAGTCAGATCAAGCTGGGCTGGTAGTCAAACTGCAGGCGCAAAAAACCCGCACCAGGCGGGTTTTTCAGCATCTGGGTCACGTCGTCATCAAAGGTCTTTGACGGTACGCACTTGATCCTTGTTGACGCGGGTTTCTTTGCCGTCGAGTTGCTTGAATTCGTAGAAACCCGACTCTTCATCGTATTTAGGGGTATCGACAGCCTGGATTTCGCGGCCGTCAGTCAAGGTGATCACAGTGGGCGAGGCGCAGCCAGCGAGGGAGGCGAGGCTCAATGCGAGCAGAAAGGCAGCGGGAAGGGTCCGTTGTTTCATTACTGTGTCTCCAGAGGATTCTTTTGATTAACTGACGTTAAGACGTATGCGCCGCCAGCAAGTTCCATGAATAGTAACCCTTGCGGGCTGCACGACGTTAAACGGTGATCCGCGTCAACAGATCCGGGGTGTTGAAGTTCGCCAGACGAGGGTCGCCTGCCGCGCACTGCACGGCAACCGGTTGAAACTGCTCCATGGCCCGGCGCGGGCTTCGTTCCCCGGCCTGCCAGGCCGCTTCGAAAGCGGCGGCATGCCGGGTGGGAATCATACACAGCAACGGCTGCCAGTGTTCACCATCACGAATCATTACCGGTTGATCAGGGTGCGCAAACGCCGTTTCACGGAGCGCTTGCAGCAACTCCCCATCAATCAGCGGTACATCGCACGGCAGCACCAGCAGAAAGTCATGACGTGCCACGCTCAGCGCGGCGCGAATGCCCGCGAATGGCCCGTTAAAATCAGCGTTATTGTCCTGCACTAATTGATCAGCATAGCGTGCGTACTGTTCGATGTTGCGATTGCAGGAAATGATCAGATCGTCGGTCAATGGTCGGGTCAGGCGCTGAAGGTGCTGGATCAGCGGTTCGCCGCGCCATTCGATCAGGCCTTTGTCGCGCCCCCCCATGCGCTGGCCCTGGCCACCGGCCAGCAGCAGGATCGAGCAGGGTGGAAGAACAGCGGGACCGGACATGGCAGACTTAACCGAGGCAGTGAAAAGGAGTGCTGTGATATAACACCGGCCTGTTTCCTCGACAACTGGATTGAGCCTATGAAAGCCAAGGCTGACACACCTTTCGTGCCCTTGAACATCGCTGTGCTGACCGTCAGCGACACCCGCTCCCGCGAAACCGATACCTCCGGCCAAATGTTTGTCGACCGTCTGACCGAGGCCGGCCATAGCCTGATCGAGCGCGTCCTGCTCAAGGATGACCTGTACAAAATCCGCGCCCAGGTTGCGACGTGGATCGCCGATGATGAGGTGCAGGTCGTATTGATTACTGGCGGCACCGGCTTCACTGGCCGTGACAGCACGCCAGAAGCCGTGGGTTGCCTGCTGGACAAGCAAGTCGATGGATTTGGCGAGCTGTTCCGGCAGATTTCCGTGCCCGATATCGGCACTTCGACTATCCAGTCCCGTGCCCTGGCAGGCCTGGCCAATGGCACCCTGGTGTGCTGCCTGCCGGGCTCGACCAACGCGGTGCGCACCGGTTGGGACGGGATTCTCGCCCAGCAGCTGGATTCGCGTTTCCGCCCGTGCAACTTCGTGCCGCACCTCAAGCAGGCCGAACCCTGCGCAACGCGTGGGTAGCCGTCCATGAGCAAGCCTTTGATGCCGGTCGAAGACGCTCTCGCGCGTCTGCTGGAAATGGCCGCCGCCACGCCGATTACCGAACGTGAACGGGTGCCATTGGCCAACGCGCAGGGTCGTGTATTGGCCGTGGATCTGATCTCCACGCTGGATCTGCCGCCCTGGCCCAACAGCGCCATGGACGGTTACGCGCTGCGTCTCGCTGACTGGACGGGCGAGCCGCTGACCGTCAGTCAATGGATTTTCGCCGGCCAGGCTCCCGAACCCCTGACTCCCGGCACCTGTGCGCGGATCTTCACCGGCGCTCCGGTTCCGCAAGGTGCCGATTGTGTCGAGATGCAGGAAAACGCTGTGGTGCAGGCCGACGAGCGGGTTGCGTTTCTCGAACCGTTGCTCGACGGGCAGAACATCCGTCCTCAAGGTCAGGAAACCCGAGTTGGCGACAAGGTGCTGGCCGTCGGAACCCGTCTCGGTCCTATCGAACTGGGACTGACGGCGTCCCTCGGGCTGGCCGAAGTCGACGTGATACGTCGGGTGCGCGTGGCCGTGTTGTCCACCGGCGACGAGTTGATCGAACCGGGCCAGCCATTGGGGCCGGGGCAAATCTACAACAGCAATCGCGTGCTGTTGTGCAGCTGGCTCAAGCGTCTGGAATGTGAAGTCATCGATGCAGGGATTCTTCCGGATGACCTGGAGAAAACCCGCACGGCCCTGGCTGCGCTCAATGATGTGGACCTGATTCTTTCCACCGGTGGCGTTTCCGTCGGTGAGGCTGATTTTCTCGGCCATGCACTGCGCGAGGAGGGCGAATTGTCGCTCTGGAAACTGGCGATCAAACCCGGAAAACCGCTGACATTCGGCCATTTTCGCGGCGTACCGGTGATCGGTCTGCCGGGCAACCCCGCTTCGACCCTGGTCACCTTTGCCCTGTTGGCGCGGCCTTATCTGCTGCGTCGCCAGGGCGTGCAAGACGTCACTCCACTGCAATTCCCCGTGCCTGCGGGCTTCGCCTGGACGCGGCCGGGCCACCGTCGTGAATATTTGCGCGGGCGTCTTGAGCAAGGCCGTGCGGTGTTTTACCGCAACCAGAGTTCAGGGGTTTTGCGCAGCGCCGCCTGGGCTGATGGGTTGATCGAAGTGCTGGAAGACCGCACCTTTGCCGAAGGCGAGTGGGTCAACTTCATTCCATTGAGTGAAGTCCTGGGCTGAGATGCTGATCGCCGCTGTTCTCTGCGGAAGAAACCTCCCCAGAGAACTGCGGCGAGAGCGAGCTTGTATCAATCCTTGACCGACTCTTCCTCGCGTCGATCCGCATCAAACAATTGTTCCAGTTCCTTGCGCGCTTCCCGCGCCGTCTGCAGCACTTTGGTTGCGTCGTCATAAACCAGATGCTGTGCGGCGAGCACCTGTTCGTCATGCCGTTTGAAGCGATTGATGCGCGCGTCGGCCTGGGCCTGACTCAAGCCCAGACCGAGCAAGGTCTGGCGGCTCATTTCCAGACTGGAATAAAAGGTTTCCCGAACGGCCTGGGCGCCCACGTCGATAAGCCGATGCACATGCTGGCGGTTACGGGCCCTGGCGATGATTTTCATATTGGGGTACAGCTTGCGCACCAGTTCGGCGGTCTTGATGTTGGTGTCCGGATCGTCGGTGGCGATGACGAAAAACTCAGCCTGATCGACCTTGGCGGCACGCAGGATTTCCGGGCGCAGCGGGTCGCCATAAAACACCGGTACATTGCCGAAACTGCGGGAAAACTCGATCGATTCCACGGCGGTATCCAGCGCCACGAACGGGATATTCTGCGCTCGCAGGATACGCGCCACGATCTGGCCCATGCGGCCCATGCCGGCAATCACCACCCTAGGCGAATCGGTGTTGATGTCCCGGTACTCATCCGGCACTTCGACAGCCACGGTCTTGGGCTTGAGCCATCGGGCGATGGCCAGCAGCAACAAGGGCGTCATGGCCATCGACAAGGTGATGGTCAGTACGAGAATGTCGTAAAGCCGGGCATCAAACAGGCCTTGATCGCTGCCGATCTTGAACACCACGAAGGCGAATTCACCGCCCGCAGCAAGCACGATGCCCAGGCGCAGGGCGCTCTGTCTGCCCAAACCGCCCGCCAGGCGGCCGACCAGAAACAGCAGCGGCAGCTTGATGCACACCAGCAACAGCGTCAGCCCCAGAACGATGGCGGGTTCGCTGAGCAACAGGCTGAGGTTGGCGCCCATGCCGACGCTCATGAAAAACAGCCCCAGCAGCAAGCCCTTGAAGGGCTCGATCTGGGACTCAAGTTCGTGACGGTATTCCGAGTCGGCGAGCAGCAACCCGGCGAGGAATGCGCCCAGGGCCATGGACACTCCGACTTGATCCATCAGCCAGGCGGTGCCGATGACCACCAGCAAGGCGGTCGCCGTGGACACTTCCTGGATTTTGGTCTTGGCGACAACGCGAAATACCGGGCGCAGCAGATAGCGGCCGCCGACCACGACAATCGCGATACTGCCCAATACACGCAGGCCGTGATTCAGGCCTTCGCTGGCGCTGAGGTTGTGATCGGAGCCGGCGAGGAACGGCACCATGGCGATCAAGGGGATTGCAGCAATGTCCTGAAACAGCAGGATGGCGAAGGCCAGTCGGCCATGAGGCGCGTTGAGTTCCTTGCGTTCAGCCAGACTCTGCAAGCAAAACGCCGTCGATGACAGCGCCAGGCCAAGGCCCAGCACCACGGCGGTATTCAGCGGTTGGTCGAAAACCAGCAAGGCAATCGCGCCAATGACCACCCCGGTCAGCAACACTTGGGCCAGGCCTACGCCGAAAACCGATTTGCGCATCACCCATAAACGTTTTGGCGAAAGCTCAAGGCCGATGATGAACAGCAGCAGCACCACGCCGAGCTCGGAAATATGGCTGACGCTTTCCGGGTTGCCGATCAGCCCCAGCACTGACGGGCCGATGATGACGCCGGCGAACAGATAGCCGAGCACTGCGCCCAGTTGCAGCCGTTTGGCCAATGGAACGGTCAAAACTGCGGCGAGCAAAAACACGACTGCGGCCTGTAACAGGCTGCCTTCATGGGGCATGGTGAACTCCTTGGCATCTAGCGAAAGGTCAGCTGATCGACCTTGAATAGACCGCCATTAAACCATGTGCAGGCTACGGTTCGTTGTCTGGATGTGCTGTGACATCCGTCAAGGGAAATGGCTGGGCGATGTAACGCGACGCTCATGGGCGTAATATGGGCGCGCATTTGGCGACGAATGCCGTCCATGAAGAATTCAGGAAACTTGCAATGACCAATAAACAGCGTTTGATGTATTCCATTCTGATCGCTTTAAGCGTGCTGGCGATCATGCTGGGTCTGTCGCATTTGCAGACCATCGGTGTGATCACCGAAAAGACCTTTCAGTACATTGCAATCTTCGTCGCCATTATGGTGGTAGTCCTCAATGGCTTCATGCGGCGCAAGGTCAAACGCTAAAGGCGTGTGGGGCGGGCGCACCGATCATTCGGCTGGCTTGCCCGGCTCGTTCAGCCATTGCCAGGCGCGCGGATGCAGGCTGTAGCTTTTGTCGGCGTTGAGGTGAATGACGCCTTCGTCGCACAAGCGCTTGAGCACTTCGCGCACGCTTAGAAACGACAGCGGGATATCCAGCTTCAGTAGCTGGTTGTGAACGCCGCGCACACCCAATGCGTGCCCTTCGCCAGTGGCGGTCAGCAAGGCGTCCAGGACTTTCAGGCGGACCAGACTGGTGCGCAGGCCGAAACTTTTAAGCAGCTGTCGAATGGGCTCGTTGCCCGGACGCTCCGCATCCGCCGCAGCGGCAGGTGTCTGTGCTGCGACGGCTGATTGGCGAAGCATCGTTCGAGTAGTGGTTGCGTGACGATTAAACATGCGCAAATTCCTTTTCAGGCCCTTCTTGTGATCTATCTCCTTAATAAGACGAATGAGCGCGAGAAATCCTCAACCTGAAATGCAAAAAACTTCCTGAATGCAGATGACGTGACGCTTTGCCCCAGGCATGTCCGGCTAAATTTTCCAGGCCGGCTTCGTTTAATGGGGGCGACAAGCGGCGGCGAGCTCGCGCCTGCCGGTCAGCCAAGCCATCAGGAGTCAGAGTGATCATTTCCAAGCGGATGCCGACGATTTGCGTTTCAGGGCTGTTGTTCTGCCTGAGCTTTAATGTGCACGCCCTGGCGCCCGCCGGGCATGCCAGCGCCGAGATACGCCGCACAGCATTTGGTGTGCCGCACATACGCGCCAACGACGAGCGAGGCCTGGGCTTCGGTATCGGTTACGCCTATGCCGAGGACAATCTGTGTCTGCTGGCCAATGAAGTGGTGACGGTCAACGGCGAGCGCTCGCGCTTTTTCGGTCCGGACAAGCAGACTCTCGAACAGCGCAATAACCTGACCAGCGATGTGTTTTTCCAGGGCTTGAACAGCCCGCAGGCGGACGGCGCTTTCTGGCAGGCGCAGACGCCGCAGGTGCGTCAGTTGGTCGAGGGTTACGTCGCAGGCTACAACCGCTATCTGGCTGAAGTGCGTGACAAAAATGTCCAGGGCCAATGCCTGCAGGCGGACTGGTTGAGGCCCATCACGCCTGAGGACCTGGTCAAGCTGACCCGTCGTCTGCTGGTTGAAGGTGGCCTTGGGCAATTTGCCGAAGCAGTGGCTGGCGCGGTTCCGCCCAGTGTGGCGAAACAGGCAAGCATTGCCGGCAAGGAATTCGAGGTCGCTGAAGCCAATATGCAGAGCTTTGCCTTCGAGCGCGGCAGCAATGCGGTTGCCATCGGCAGCGAGCGTTCCGCCAACGGTCGCGGCATGCTGTTGGCCAACCCGCACTTTCCCTGGGTGGGCGGCATGCGTTTCTATCAGATGCACCTGACCATTCCCGGCAAACTTGACGTCATGGGCGCCTCGTTGCCCGGCCTGCCGCTGATCAATATCGGCTTCAGTCAACACCTGGCCTGGACCCACACGGTGGATGCGTCGAAGCATTTCACTTTGTATCGCCTCAAGCTGGACCCCAAGGATCCGACTCGTTATCTGGTGGATGGCCAATCCCGGGCCATGCTCAAGACTACAGTGAAGGTGGCGGCGACTGACAAGGACGGCAAACCTGCGCAGCAATCCCGAGATCAGTATCGTTCGGAGTTCGGCCCCATCGTGCAGTGGCCGGGCAAGCTGGACTGGAATCGCGAATATGCCTACAGCCTGCGTGATGCAAACCAGACCAATGATCGGGTATTGCAGCAGTGGTATTCGATGAATCAGGCGACCAGTCTTGCCGCCTTGCAAGCTTCGTTGCAGAAAATCCAGGGCATCCCGTGGGTCAATACGATGGCGGTGGATGATCGCGGGCAGGCGCTGTACATGAATTACGCGGTGGTGCCCAATGTCAGCGCGCAGAAGCTGGCGCAATGCAGCGACCCGGCTGCCGGGCAGGACATGATCGTGCTCGACGGTTCGCGCAGCGTGTGCGCCTGGGACAACGCGAAAGATGCCGCGCAAGCTGGCATTTTCCCGGCCTCGGCGCTGCCCAGCCTTGCGCGCAACGATTACCTGCAAAATTCCAATGACTCGGCCTGGATGACCAATCCGGCGCAGCCGTTGACCGGCTTTTCGCCACTGATCAGCCGTGATGCTGTGCCGCTTGGCATGCGTGCGCGGTTTGCCGTGGAGCGTCTGCGTGACGTACAGCAGGCGGGCAAGATCGGAATCGCCGATTTGCAGGCGATGGTCATGGATAACCGCGTCTACATGGCCGAGGCCGAGGGCGGCGCCTTGCTCGATGACGTATTGCAATTCTGCACCGGCTATTCAGGGGCGGATATGGCGACGATCAAGGCAGTCTGCACCAGCCTCGCCCAATGGGATCGCAGCGCGAACCTGGAAGCGGGCATCGGCTTCGTGCATTTCCAGAATCTCGCTAAGGCATTGCAGAAGGTGCCGAACGCTTGGCGCATTGCATTCGATCCTGCCAATCCGCTGCATACCCCGCGAGGTCTGGACATCAGCCAGCCAGCGGTAAGTGAAACGCTGCATGCTGCGCTACTGGCCTCGGCCGAGCAGCTGGAAAAGGCCGGATTGGGCAGCGACAGTCATTGGCGCGATGTTCAGGTCTCGACCGTGGGCACGCAGCAAACACCGATACATGGCGGACCGTCAGTGTTGGGCATCTACAACGCGATGACCGCGATACCGCGCAACGATGGCAAGCGCGAAGTGGTCAGCGGCAGCAGTTATCTGCAGGTTGTGACGTTTGACGAACACGGCCCTAAAGCCTTGGGGCTTTTGGCGTCATCGCAGTCCAGCAATCCTGATTCGCCCCACAGCAACGACCAGACCCGGGCATTTTCCGATAAGCGTTGGGGTGTATTGCCGTTCACCGAGCAGCAGATCGAGAAGGATCCGGAGTATCACGTGCAAGTCATCAAGGAAGGGCAGCGGTAAGGCGGGTTGGCGTCAAGCGCCTAGCCTTTGGGCATCCCGGCGGGTCGTTTGTTGATGACCGGGTTGCCTTGGGAATTGTGGGTCAGAAACACCGGCAAGACCTTGGGCAGGGACGCCAGCAGACCGGCCATGTCGTCAGTGTTGTAACTGCCGCCGAGGCGGATTGCACCCGTGGCGCTGTCCGCCAGCAGGATAGGCTGGGGCAGGTAGCGATTGATCAGCGGCAGCGCCTGATACAATGGCAGGTTGTTGAACACCAGCTTGCCACTGCGCCAGGCCAGGCTGGTGTCGTTGGCATAGGTTTCGCTGATCTGCGGCTGGAAGTCGCCGGTTTTGTAGCTGGCCTGCATACCGGGATCCAGGTGCATGCCGATACCTGGTTGTGAGGCATTGCTGGTGACCTGGACCGAGCCGTCAACCAGCATCACTTTGACCTGATCCTGATACATCCAGACATTGAAACGGGTGCCGGTCACGGTAACGCTGCCTGTGCCTGCCTTCACCACAAACGGATGCTGGCGGTCGTGGCTGACCTCAAAAAACGCTTCGCCCTTGTTCAGCGTCACGCTGCGGTGGTCTTTGTAATTGGCATAGGTCAGCTCGGTGCCCAGATTCAATTCCACGCGACTGCCATCGGCCAGGGTAATCAAACGAGTCGTGCCGTTCGCCTGGTAAGAGTCGTATGCATTGGGCAGCCACCCCTGGCTCCAACCGATATAGCCCGCCGTTGGCAACGCCAGCAGCGCAACGGCTGCCGCTGCGGCATACGCGCGCCAGCGAGGGCAGGTGCGCATCCGGGCGACATCAAGCATCGCTACGTTGCCCGATACCGGCGCAGGATTGACCGGCGTGATCTGTTCGGAGACATCCCAGATTTCCAGCACCGCCTCGTATTCGACGGCATGCAGCGGATGCGCGTGCAGCCACTGCTCGAACGCCTGGCGTTCCTGGGCGGTGCAGTCGCTGGCGTGCAGACGCATGCACCAATGCGCAGCGGCATCGGTGATGGCATCGTATTCGGCTTCGCTAAAAATGGGATCGCTCATTGGCACTCCGGTAATGCCTGCATTGTACCTCTGCGCAGGAGTCGACGAGAACAGGCATGGCGTTTGAATATCAATGTCCTACAGCTTTTTCCCGTAACAGAGCACGATTCCCATTCCCGCATAGTCCGGCGAGGCTATTTACTCGGACTGCCGAGCCGCCTAGGCTGCCTGTCGTCATCATTTTTGAAGGAGCAACGAGTGAGCCTGAGTATCGAAACGACCTTGAACCCCACAGAACAGGAATGCCTGGCGATCCTCACGCCGCTGCGTGCCTATAACGTTTCCCAGGCCGGAGATGCCGGCGCGGAAAAATTCGCGCTGCTGGTGCGCGACGAGAGCAGCAATGAAGTGCTCGGCGGGCTGTCCGGCAAATTGCTCTATCGGTGGATGTTCATCGAACTGCTGGCGGTGCCGGAACAGGCGCGCGGGCAGGGACTCGGGTCGCGCTTGATGAAAATGGCCGAGGAGCTGGCGCTGGAAAAAAATTGCGTCGGGATCTGGCTCGACACCTTCGACTTCCAGGCCCCGGAGTTCTACCGCCGTCTTGGTTTTACCGAGTTCGGAACACTGGTTGATTATCCGCCGGGTCATCAGCGATTCTTCTTCCAGAAACGTCTGGATCTCGCCGGAGCGTCCGGTTTACCTGCCTGAAGATGAGCAGTAATCTCGACGTTGGCCCTATCAATCCTGCTCTTCCAATAACGACACCGGAGCTTCAGATGTCTGCACCTCGCGACAGTCTCGACCTGCATCACGTCACGTTTACCGAACTGGCGGAGGTGTTGCGCCAGATATTCCTGCGCCACGGTACTTCGCCTGAAGTTGCCCAGGTCTTGTCGCACAACTGCGCCAGCGCCCAGCGCGATGGATCACACAGCCACGGGATATTCCGTATTCCTGGCTATCTGTCGTCACTGGCCAGCGGTTGGGTGGATGGCAAGGCGGTGCCCGTGGTCGAGGATGTAGGTGCCGCGTTCATCCGCGTTGATGCGGCCAACGGTTTTGCCCAGCCGGCCCTGGCCGCTGCACAGCCGTTGTTGATCGAGAAAGCCCGTCATGCTGGCATTGCCATTCTGGCGATCCGCAGCTCGCACCACTTCGCGGCGTTGTGGCCGGATGTCGAACCGTTTGCCACTCAAGGTCTGGTGGCCTTGAGCGTGGTGAACAGCATGACCTGCGTCGTACCGCATGGCGCACAGAAACCGTTATTCGGCACCAACCCGATAGCTTTTGCGGCGCCACGCGCTGGCGGTGATCCGCTTGTTTTCGACCTGGCCACCAGCGCCATTGCCAATGGCGATGTGCAGATCGCCGCAAGGGAAGGGCGCCAATTGCCAACCGGCATGGGCGTTGATCGAGCCGGTCAGCCGACGCAAGATCCCAAGGCGATCCTCGACGGTGGCGCGCTGCTGCCATTCGGTGGCTACAAAGGCTCGGCGTTGTCGATGATGGTTGAGCTGCTAGCCGCTGCCCTGACCGGGGGAAATTTTTCCTTCGAATTCGACTGGTCGAAACACCCTGGCGCCCAGACACCCTGGACGGGCCAGTTGTTTATCGTCATCGATCCAGACAAGGGCAGCGGGCAACATTTCGCCGAGCGCAGTGAAGAGCTGGTCAGGCAGATGCACGGCGTCGGCCAGGAACGCATGCCCGGCGACCGTCGTTATGCGGAGCGGGCCAAATCCCTGACCCAAGGCATCGCAATCTCCCGCGCTGAATGGGCGGGGCTTGAGCAACAGGCGGCCGTCTAGATCGCTGGCAACAGTCTGACGGTTCGCGCCTGGGCAACATTCAGGCGCACTAACTGGCTGTTACTCGGCATCACTTCCTCGGCCTGGCGATTTTGCCCACAAGGCATCGCCAGGGCGCTGGCACTCACCGCGGCGACCAGCAGTGCGGCAAAAAAAGTCAATGTGGTTTTCATGGGTGATGCTCCAGGGTGGCTCTTAAGCAGGAGTCCAGCTTAAGAGTCGCCGCGCCTGAGCGTTAGCCGATTGCTGCCTGGTTATTGCCTGATGCTGTAGGCCGCACGCTTGTTGGTTCTTTTGCGTTGTATCCACTATTTAATACCACCCCTAAAATAGCTTGGGATTCTATAGACAGCCTGAGCGTCCAGCACAGCGGTGAACGTGATTGGCTATCGCCGTCGGTTGGGGAGGGGATGTCTTGCAAGGTCATCTGTTGAAGCGACCGCTCGTCGTACACCTGCTTGCGTTCCGCTCGCGAGACAACTACTGTATATTCAAACAGTATATCGAGAAGAGGGGTTCGCCATGTCCTTGGAGCAATTTGAAAACGTCACCGCCGATCACTCAGTCGCAATGAGCGGTATCCATGAAATGCAGCGCGAGGATTTTCTCGCCCTGGCTAGCGCATTGCGTCAATTCAATGCTTGCCAGTCGCCGGTCTCGATGGTCATTGCCAACGCTCAGTATGGCGGCGAGCGCTATGCGAGACTGGCCAGCGAATAGTCAGCGAGGAAATCCGGTGGTGGACTTCGTTGCAGGTGAACGGGATTCGGCCTGCACATCTGTGTCGCCTCGGCGTTCCCGGTGGCTTCTTTTGCCACTGCGGATCAGCTGAAGCGCCAGCAAGGTGCCAAGAATAGAGAACACACACCAGCCCAGCAGGAAGGTCACCACTATTAGAGTCTCCGACTACTTCTGTACTTTTGCGACAAGTTGCGCATTGTACGCCGTCCTGAGAATACGTCGATCAGGTCTGTAGCGTTATATCGTCAAACACCGTATTCCCCTCGTGCTAGACCGAGATAGTGGGACTTAACCCTCTATTAAGGCAACGACCCACGCAAATGGAGAGTATGGTAATGGATGACATTTAGCTTCAGGTAAACCCTAATGAATAACCTCGGCGCACGATTGAAAGAAGAGCGGAAGTCTCTGGGGCTTTCGCAGCAGCAGTTTGCAGCCATCGGTGGCGTAGAGGCAAACGCTCAAGGGAAGTATGAAAGTGGCGAGCGAACGCCGCGTTCGGACTACCTTGCCGCGCTGGGTGTCAAGGGTGTGGACATCCTCTACCTGCTTTCCGGCCAACGTACGCCGTTGAGCGCTGAAGCACTGAATGATGCCGAACGCGAGGTCATCGTTCATTACCGCAACCTGACCCTCGTCGATCAGGACGCCATTGGTCAATTGGCGCAGTCCCTCTCTGAATGCCTGCCCGTCGTTGAGTAACCCCCGCAGCAGCCGCCCACGTGTTGCCTTTGGATATACGAAACATATATGATTCGTATATTACATTTGAGGTGAATCATGGGTCTCGTCAAAATTTCCGAGCAGATGCATGCCAATATCCGGTTGGCCAGCGCCGCACTGAGTCGTTCCATCAACGCCCAGGCCGAACACTGGATGCGCATCGGTATGCTGGCCGAATTGCACCCAACTCTGGATTACAGCCAGATCTGCCAGATGCTCATTCGTGCCGAGCACGCAGGCGGCACTGTGCTCAGCGCGCAAACCTGCGATATTTCCGATATTACCGAGCACGCAAAGGTGGCCTCGCGATGAGTGGCGCAGTCAGCATCAAGACCGAAGAAGACCTGGTTCAACTGCGTATCGCCGGAAGGCTCGCTGCCGATGTGCTTGCGATGATCGGTCCTTACGTCAAGGCGGGTGTCAGCACCGAGGCACTGGATGACATCTGCAATGAGTACATTGTCAAAGAGCTGAAGGTGATCCCGGCCAATGTCGGTTATCACGGTTTCACCAAGACAACCTGCATTTCGCCCAACGCAGTGGTCTGCCATGGGATCCCGTCAGCGTCGGATATCCTCAAGGACGGCGACATCATTAATATCGATGTTGCGGTCATCAAGGACGGATGGTTCGGCGATACCAGCCGGATGTATTTCGTGGGCGAAGTCAGCCCCCTGGCAAAGCGACTGGTGCAAACCACCTACGAAGCGACGCGGGCGGGTATTCATGCTGTCCGCCCAGGTGCCACCCTGGGCGACATTGGCAATGCCATTCAAACGGTCGCGCACCGTGAAGGCTTCAGTGTCGTCCGGGAGTATTGCGGTCACGGCATCGGCCGTAACTACCACGAAGACCCGCAGGTCCTCCATTACGGTGCGCAGGGCAAAGGCATGAAGCTCAAGCCGGGCATGGTCTTCACCATCGAGCCGATGATCAATGCCGGCAAACCGGGCACCAAGGTGCTTGCTGATGGCTGGACCGTGCTGACCCGGGATCTATCGCTCTCCGCGCAGTGGGAGCACATGGTTGCTGTGACTGACACCGGGTTTGAATTACTGACCCCATGGCCTGATGGCACCGGCGAATATCCCGCCATTTAAGCCCGCAGACAAAAAGACCCGGCCTGGCAACAGGTCGGGTCTTTTAACAAGCTGGGTCAGGCTTCGAGACTTTTCGCGGTGTTCACACCTGAAGAGCTGAGCTTGATCGGGTAATTGAGGTTGCGTCCGGATTTGCCTGCGGCATCCACGCTGCCGTCATGAATCAAACCGTTTTGCTGGAGATACTCAAGGGTATCGGCAACTGCGTGCTCCCCCCTGTAGTTGTCCAGGATTTCCTTGCCCAAGCCATTTGGATGAGCGTGGAGGAGGCGGGTCAGTACTTCTTTTTCCAGAGCTTTGTCGATTGTCATGCTTACCTCGCGTTGCTGGTTAATGAGCGCTGCTTGGTATTGGGACAGTAGCGATTCCATTTTGTTTAGATCTGCGTGCCCGGGAACGTTTTTTTCCAGTGAACGGCCGTCACACCCACGCCTTCGGCCTGAAGAATGGCGAGCCTGATCGGGCCTGCGGCGATGTTCTCGCTGACGCTCCAGACGCCGGCGTGCAGGGTTGCGAAATGCAAGGCATCGCTCTCGCACAAATGCCATGCCTGATGGTTGAAGTGGCGCGGCTCGCCGCGAAACTGGTAATGAATCTCGAAATCCGTTTGGTCAGTCATCAACGTTTCCGCCTGTGGAGGTAAGGGCTACATAATCTTAAAAAAATGGGTACTTCCGTTGTACTTGCCACAGTGAGCTGCCATTGCCCTCTGGATGTGACCATTTCATTTCAAGATCGATACAGGCGTGCAAAAAACTCCAAGCGGCCATGAATCGTACTGCGGGTCAGGTCTCCAAACGTAGTTCGTTTTTAAAATCCCAGGAGGAAAAATTACACTGATTTGTATTGATTTGAGCCTTGCTCCGATCAGCGGCCACAGGCCAGTTTTGCCTTCGATACGCTTGGATGGAAGAAATTAACTTAAGCGTTTCAGCGTCTATCCGTTTGGGTTGGCCGAAGATCTGCGTGGCCTCGAGTGATACAGTGCCGCTTCAAAATCAAACGAGGGCCTACACATGTCATTGCTGGATGATGAACAGGATATCTGGGATATGTTTGCCGCTTCGGCGCTGACCGGGCTGATCACTCGTGGTGCTATCGAGCCCGCCGATGCGGCGCAATTGGCCGCTGACTATGCGTCCCAGTTAATGATCCAACGGGCGTCGCGTATCCAGTCGGAAGAGGATGCCGCAGACAACGCCTGACCGGCGTTCCTGCACAAGCAAGAGGGCCCGACGCTGCACAGCGTCGGGCCCTTTTGTGTTTTTCAGCGCAGGTTCATGCAAGGTTCAGCCGCAGCGCTTGAGATCCACGGCGCCGACGAACTCATTGCCGTGGCCCATGACGCAGGCGACGCGCTGGTTGCGCTGCTGCTCCCAGCCCTCGACCGGGTAGGTCTTGTTCCAGGCCTGATAAAGCTGCTGGTCCTGACGCGAGAGGCGCAGGTTGTACTGCTTGCTCATGTAGAAGTAAGTCCGGGCGATCATTCCGCGTATCGACGGGCGTGGCATGACTTTCTTCGCCTTGAAATCCACTTGCGTCAGGCAGGAGCCGTACTGCCCGGTTTTGACCGGCAACCAGCCGAAGCTGAAGTTATTCCGGTCACCGTTTACCTCGCCGATGCTGGGCACCAGATTGTGCAGGTCGGCTTCGGCTTGCTGGTAGATATCATCGTTTTTCGTGCAGTTCTTGCGTCCGCCATTTTGCCAGCATTGACGCAAGTGCCCGATCTGCCACGCCGGGACAATGTGTTCCCACTCGATGCGCTTGGCGCGCGTGGCGTTCTTGCGCGGGACGTAACCGCAGCCGGCAATATCCACTGTGTTGCCGCTGTATTTGCAGCCGCAATAGAACTCGGTCGACTGGGGCGCATAAAGCCCCCAGGCGATCTTCTTGGCCTGGCTGAACGTGTGGGGCGCATCGGCGTAAGTGTTGACGGGAGCAGTGAGAAGCAGGGTGGTACACAGCAGAGTAAACAGTCGAACCCTCATGCCGTCAGTCTTCCTTCGGCACGGTCCAGAATATCTGCACGCCGCCGTCGTCCCGCCAGGCGAAGGTCACGTTGTCGTTCTCGGCGATTTCTTCGAGCATCTGATTCCACTCGTCCTCGACTTCATCCGGCAGACGAAACACCAGGGCGGCCTTGGCTTTTTGGGCGGTAGGCGAATTGATTATTTTCTGCACCCGAACACCAAGGCGTTCGTAGGAGCTGGGAGTCGCCGGAGTTGCTGAAGATTGTTTTGCCACAATAGAATTCCTGATTTGCTGTACGTGCATACAGTATTTCAGTGCGCGCTGTTTCGCAACTCTCTTGTAGGATCAAGCGGGTGATGGTGCTGACCTGGCGATATTTCCCATGGATTACCCGCAGATTCGAACCAATGCCCGTTGGATTAATCTGATTAGTTCAGCAGGCAGGTTTGCCTCGCCTGGTCGCAAACGAATCAAGGAGGGAACATGAATATCAGACATTGGGTTTTGCCTGCGGTAATAGCCGGCTGCTTCGTGCTGACCGGTTGTTCTTCGCCGACAGTCGTCACGTTGCAGAATGGCACTCAATACATCACCAAGGACGCGCCGAAGACCAAGACCAAGGATGGTTTTTATGAGTTCGAGGACATCTCTGGAAAGATGATCAAGGTGCGCGCCGATGAAGTCGCCACGGTCAAGCCGGAGGATTGAGGAGTCGCGCGTGACGGGTTGAATCAGGACCCGACACGCGATTGGTTCTATCGAGTCCTGGTGGGGTAAAGACTTTGAAGTTGCGGCCGATGTAGCTGGCAGTACTCACCCACCAGGAATCAACATGTCACTCTCGATCGGATTTCCAGCGTCTTCTCTGTTGATCAATGGTCAGACCGCCGCGGCAGCCACTACAGCCTCCCAAACCCTCATCGCGCAGACGGCTACTCAAGCTGCTGCCGATGATAAAGAGGGCGATGAAAAGGGCGATGTCAACGTCGACATGAACGAAATTGGTGCCTCCGGCAGCAGCGGCTCGGGGGGCGTCAGCGTAGCGACCGCCAATCTGCTCAAGCGTCTGGCTGAGTTGCAGCAGCAACTGGAGAAAGTCCAGCAGCAAATGCAGGCCGCCGAGAACGCCAGCTATCCGACACCTGAAGCCAAGACCACCGTCGTGATGGGCTTTCAGAGCCAGGTATCTTCCATCACCGGTGCTATCCAGCAGGTTTCTGCTCAGCTGGTAAAGGAAATGTCCAAGTCTGGCGGCATCAGCACTACCGCATAAAACCGCTGCACCGTTCTTCTGCATTCCCCGGCCGCTGCGGTATGAGCGGCCGTTTTCAGGGTTGACAAAATTTAGGCCGGTTCTCATAGTTCGTTTCTCGCAAACGTTTGCGCAGTGATGCACCCATTACTTCGTAACCTTGCCCGACACAATAATCATAAGATCGGAGTGAACCCATGAAGCTGCCCTTTGCTGGACGTCTCCTCGCTGTTGCAATGCTGACCGCCGTCACCGCTGTCATGCCCCTCACTGCTCAAATTGCCCAGGCCGCTGATAAACCAAAAGTCGCGCTGGTAATGAAATCCCTCGCCAACGAATTCTTCCTGACCATGGAAGATGGCGCCAAGGCTTATCAGAAAGAGCACTCCGGTGATTTCGACCTGATTTCCAACGGCATCAAGGATGAGTCGGACACTGCCAGTCAGATCCGTATTGTCGAGCAGATGATCAGTTCCAAGGTCAATGCGCTGGTCATTGCTCCGGCCGATTCCAAAGCGCTGGTCGCGGTGATCAAGAAGGCGCAGGACGCCGGGATCACGGTCGTCAACATCGATAACCAGCTCGACCCGGACGTGCTGAAAAGCAAAGGCATCACGGTGCCGTTTGTCGGTCCAGACAACCGCAAGGGCTCACGTCTGGTGGGCGAGTACCTGGCCAAACAGCTGACCGCTGGCGATGAGGTCGGCATTATCGAAGGTGTGTCGACCACCACTAACGCCCAGCAGCGCACAGCAGGCTTCAAGGATGCGATGGAAGCTGCGCAGATGAAGGTGGTTTCCACGCAGTCCGGCAACTGGGAAATCGGCGGGGGCAACAAGATCGCCGCAGCGATGCTCACTGAATACCCGAATTTGAAAGCGTTGCTGGCAGGTAACGACAGCATGGCGCTGGGCGTTGTTGCAGCGGTTCGTGCCGCTGGCAAGGCAGGCAAGGTCCAGGTGGTGGGCTATGACAATATCAACGCCATCAAGCCCATGCTCAAGGATGGTCGCGTACTGGCGACTGCCGATCAGTTTGCCGCCAAACAGGCTATCTTCGGCATCCAGACGGCTTTGAAGATGATCAAGGGTGAGAAAGTCGACAGCGCCAATGGCGTGATCGAGACGCCGGTTGAACTGGTCACCAAGCCGTAATCCTTGCCGAACAACTGCATCTGCCCGACCAGGGCAGGTGCATGGAGAGCTTTATGTCGGCATCCCCTCAAGCCGCTGTTCTATCCGTTACAGGCATCGGAAAAACCTACGCTCAGCCTGTGCTGGGCGACATTGATCTGACGCTGATGCGCGGCGAAGTGCTGGCCCTGACCGGTGAAAATGGCGCGGGTAAAAGCACGCTGTCGAAAATCATCGGCGGCCTGGAGGCTGCCACTACCGGGACGATGCAGTTTCAGGGCCAGGCCTATCAGCCGCAAAGTCGTACCCAGGCTGAAAAACTTGGCATCCGCATGGTGATGCAGGAACTGAATCTGCTGCCGACCCTGTCGGTGGCAGAGAATCTGTTTCTGGATAATCTGCCGCGCCGCGCGGGCTGGATCAATCGCAAGCGCCTGCGCGAAGACGCACTCAAGGCCATGGCTCAGGTGGGTCTCGAAGCCATTGATCCGGATACGCTGGTCAGTGAGCTGGGCATCGGCCATCAGCAAATGGTGGAGATCGCGCGCAACCTGATTGGCGACTGCCATGTGCTGATCCTCGATGAGCCGACAGCGATGCTCACTGCCCGCGAAGTCGAGATGTTGTTCGAGCAGATCACTCGCTTGCAGGCGCGGGGCGTGTCGATCATCTACATCTCCCATCGTCTGGAAGAGCTGGCCAGAGTCGCGCAACGCATCGCGGTTTTGCGTGACGGCAAGCTGGTCTGTGTCGAGCCGATATCGAGTTACAGCAGCGAACAGCTGGTGACCTTGATGGTGGGTCGCGAGCTGGGCGAACAGATTGATCTGGGGCCACGAAAGATTGGCGAAGTCGCGTTGACGGTCAATGGCCTGAGCCGTGCCGGCAAGGTGCGGGACGTTTCGTTCCAGGTGCGCAGCGGCGAAATTTTTGGTATCTCCGGGCTGATTGGCGCCGGTCGTACCGAGTTGTTGCGCCTGATCTACGGCGCCGATCCGGCTGACAGCGGCAGCATTGAGCTGGGCAGTCCGCCACGGGCCGTTACCATTCGCTCCCCGGTCGATGCGGTCCGGCAAGGCATCGCGCTGATTACCGAAGACCGCAAAGGCGAAGGACTGCTGCTTTCGCAATCCATTAGCGCCAACATTGCGCTGGGCAACATGGACGCCATCTCACACGGCGGGCTGGTCAACGGACGTGACGAAATGGCCCTGGCCCAACGCCAGATCGACGCCATGCGAATCCGCAGTTCAAGCCCGACTCAGTTGGTTTCGCAGCTGTCTGGCGGCAACCAGCAAAAGGTGGTTATCGGCCGTTGGCTGGAGCGCGATTGCAGCGTCATGCTGTTTGACGAGCCGACCCGGGGCATTGATGTCGGTGCCAAATTCGATATCTACGCACTGCTGGGCGAATTGACCCGACAGGGCAGGGCGCTGGTGGTGGTGTCCAGCGATTTGCGCGAGCTGATGCTGATCTGTGATCGCATCGGCGTGCTGTCTGCCGGACGTTTGATCGACACCTTCGAGCGCGATTCCTGGACCCAGGATGAACTGCTTGCCGCCGCCTTTGCCGGTTACCAGAAACGTGATGCGCTGCTCACCGAAGCCGCGCCCAGGAACGACTCATGAAAACCTCCACCACTTCCCAGGCCTTGCCGTCGCCGGGCAAGCGCAGCGGTAACTTTTTCGGCCTGGGCACCTACCTGGGCCTGGCTGGCGCTTTGCTGGCGATGATTGTCTTGTTTTCCTTGCTTAGCGATCACTTTCTGTCCTATGAGACCTTCAGCACGCTGGCCAACCAGATTCCGGACCTGATGGTGCTGGCGGTCGGCATGACATTTGTGTTGATCATCGGCGGCATCGACTTGTCGGTGGGTTCGGTGTTGGCACTGGCTGCATCGGCGGTCAGCGTGGCGATATTGGGCTGGGGCTGGAGTGTGTTTCCAGCGGCCTTGCTCGGCATGGCTTGCGCAACGCTGGCGGGGACGATCACCGGCTCGATCACGGTCGCTTGGCGCATCCCTTCCTTTATCGTATCGCTGGGCGTGCTGGAGATGGCCCGGGGCGTTGCGTATCAGATGACCAATTCGCGCACGGCCTACATTGGCGATTCGTACGCGTGGCTGTCCAACCCCATTGCGTTTGGCATTTCGCCATCGTTCATCATTGCCCTGTTGGTGATCTTCGTCGCTCAGGCCGTACTGACGCGTACCGTGTTTGGCCGTTATCTGATCGGCATCGGCACCAATGAAGAGGCGGTGCGTCTGGCGGGGATCAATCCCAAGCCGTACAAGATTCTGGTGTTTTCCCTGATGGGTCTGTTGGCCGGGGTCGCAGCGTTGTTCCAGATCTCCCGGCTTGAAGCGGCTGATCCCAACGCAGGTTCCGGCCTGGAGCTGCAAGTCATCGCTGCGGTGGTGATCGGCGGTACCAGCCTCATGGGTGGTCGCGGTTCGGTGATCAGTACGTTCTTCGGGGTGTTGATTATTTCGGTGCTGGCTGCCGGCCTGGCTCAGATCGGCGCGACTGAACCTACCAAACGCATCATTACCGGCGCGGTAATCGTAGTCGCGGTGGTGCTGGACACTTATCGCAGCAACCGCGCCCGGCGGCAGATCTGACATGGCAACCATCAAGGATGTAGCGGCGCTGGCAGGGATTTCCTACACCACGGTTTCCCATGTGCTGAACAAAACCCGACCGGTCAGCGAGCAGGTGCGGATCAAGGTGGAGGCGGCGATTGCGCAGCTGGATTACGTGCCCAGCGCCGTCGCCCGCTCGCTCAAGGCAAAAACCACGTCCACCATCGGCTTGTTGATTCCCAACGGTATCAATCCGTACTTCGCCGAACTGGCCCGGGGCATTGAGGATTACTGCGAGCGCAATGGTTTCTGCGTGATCCTGTGCAACTCCGACGACAACCCGGAAAAACAGCGGGGTTACCTTCGGGTCCTGCTGGAGAAGCGTGTCGATGGCTTGATCGTCTCCTCAGTGGGCGGCGACACCTGGCTGGCGGGCGGCCTCGCCGGTGTGCGTACGCCACTGGTGATTGTCGACCGCGAGCTGGACGGCGTCGCCGCTGACCTGGTGCGTATCGATCATGAGCTGGGCGGCTACCTGGCAACGCGGCATTTGCTCGACCTTGGTCACCGGCATATCGCCTGTATCCGAGGGCCGGCACAAACCAGCGTGGCTCAGCTGCGACTGGCCGGTTATCAGCGCGCGATGCAGGAAGCCGGGATCGAAACAGCCGGGCATTGGGTGGTGGAAAGCGACTACACCAGCCCTGGGGGTTATCAGGCTGCCGTGACTTTGCTGGAACGCGATCCACCCAGCGCCATCTTTGCCGGTAACGACATGATTGGTATCGGCGTGCTGCGCGCTGCCGCCGAGCGCAATATTCGCGTACCACGGGATCTGTCCGTGGTGGGCTTCGATGATATCCAGATGAGCCAGTTCGTGTACCCGGCGCTGACCACCGTGGGGCAGTCGATCCGGCAACTGGGCGAGACTGCGGCGCAATTGTTGTTGCGGCGCATCACCGAACCTTGCGGCGGAGACGTGCAGCAGGTGATCGTGGCGCCGAGCATTGTGGTGCGTGAATCCACCGCGCCACCCACCAACGTATTCAATGAATTACGCTGATTCGGCGTAATGACCGGGAAAAGAGTGCAGACGTCATGTCAGGAAAAGTAGTGGTAGTGGGCAGCTTGAACATGGATCTGGTGACCCGCGCTCGCCGTTTGCCCAAGGCCGGTGAAACCCTGGCGGGTGAGTCGTTCGCAACAGTGCCGGGCGGCAAGGGCGCCAACCAGGCGGTGGCCGCAGCCCGTCTCGGCGCCCGCGTCGCAATGATCGGTTGCGTGGGCGACGATGCCTACGGTGAGCAACTGCGTGCGGCGCTGCTTGCAGAGCAGATTGATTGCCAGGCGGTGACAACGATAGCTGACGTGTCGACAGGAATCGCCGCGATCGTGGTCGACGCCAGCAGCCAGAACGCAATCATCATCGTGGCAGGCGGCAATGGGCTGTTGACGCCCAAGGTCGTGACGCGCTTCGATGCGTTATTGGCAGATGCTGATGTGGTCGTCTGCCAACTCGAAGTGCCCATGGAAACCGTCTGCCATACGCTGATGCGCGCCCGGGAGCTGGGCAAGACGGTCATCCTCAATCCTGCACCGGCTGCGGCGCCGCTACCGCCGCAATGGTTTCCACTGATTGATTACCTGATTCCCAACGAAAGCGAGGCGGCGATCCTCACCGGCATAACCGTGGATTCCCTGAGTTCCGCAGAAACGGCTGCCAAGGCGTTGCTCGCGGCGGGTGCGGCCAAGGTCATCATTACCCTGGGTGAGCAGGGCTCGCTGTTCGCCAGTGCCCAAGGTGTTCGGCATTATCCGGCACCTGCAGTCGTTGCCGTGGACACCACCGCTGCCGGCGATACCTTCGTGGGCGGTTTCGCCGCTGCGTTGGCACAGGGCAGCAATGAGGACGACGCCATACGATTTGGCCAGACCGCGGCCGCGCTTTCCGTAACCCGCGCCGGGGCGCAGCCATCGATTCCAACATCCCGCGAAGTTCAGGGGTTCAAGCCCGCATGAAAAAGACACCTTTACTCAATATCGCATTGTCCCGGGCCATCGCTTCCCTGGGGCACGGCGACATCCTGATGATTGTCGACGCCGGCATGCCGGTTCCCGCAGGTGTGGAGCTGATTGACCTGGCCCTGACCCGGGGCGTGCCTGACTTCGTCAGCGTGCTCGATACCGTGCTCTCGGAAATGCAGGTTGAAAGCCATGTGCTGGCTGAAGAAATGCTCCGCGTGCAACCTCCGGCGCTGAGTGTGATTGAAGGCTTGAGCCTGGATGGGGAGCTGGGCGAGCAGCGCCTGATGAGTCATGAGGCGCTGAAGGAATTGAGTCGTACTGCCCGGGCCATCGTGCGCACGGGAGAATGTCAGCCATACAGCAATATCGCTTTGGTCGCCGGCGTGGTCTTTTGACCGGCGGCTTTTTTTGGAAAACACTAAACCGGAAACAGGGAGTTTCTCATGCAGTATCTGTATCTCATCAAACAGCTGGTTCGGAGTCTATTGCTTGTGTCTTTTCTTAGCGCAACCGCCGTTCATGCAGCCGAAAAACGTAATCTGATCATCGACACCGATCCTGGCGCCGATGATGTTGTGGCGTTACTGCTGGCGTTGGCATCTCCCGAAGAATTGAACGTGCTGGCGATAACCACGGTGGCGGGCAACGTTCGCATCGACAAGACCTCACGCAACGCCCGGCTGGCTCGGGAGTGGGCAGGGCGTGAAGAGGTGCCGGTGTATGCCGGGGCCTCCAAACCTATGGTGCGCACGCCGATCTACGCCGAGAACATCCACGGGCAGGAAGGCTTGCCCGGCGTCGCGGTGCATGAGCCCAAGCAAGGCCTGGCTCAGGGCAACGCCGTCGAGTACCTGATCGAGACCTTGACCAAGGCCAAACCCCACAGCATTACCGTGGCGATGCTCGGTCCGCAGACCAATCTGGCCCTGGCGCTGGTTCAGTCGCCTGAAATTACTCAGGGCATCAAGGAAGTCGTGGTCATGGGCGGGGCGCATTTCAACGGCGGTAACATCACACCGGTCGCGGAATTCAATCTGTTCGCCGATCCGCATGCGGCGCAGGTCGTGCTCGCCAGTGGCGTAAAGCTGACCTATCTACCGCTGGACGTCACCCACAGGATTCTCACCAGCGAACCGCGTCTGGCGCAGATCGCTGCCTTGAATAATCAGGCCGGGAAACTGGTGGGCGACATTCTCAATGAGTACGTCAAGGCGGACATGATCCATTACGGTTTGCCGGGCGGGCCGGTGCATGATGCCAGTGTGATCGCATGGTTGCTCAAGCCGGAGCTGTTCACCGGCAAACAGATCAACGTTGCGGTCGACAGCCGTGAAGGCATCGGTTTTGGTCAGACGGTGGCCGACTGGTATGACACTCTCGGACATGACAAGAATGTGTTCTGGATCGAAAACGGCGATGCGCAGGGTTTTTTCGATCTGCTGACCAGCCGGCTTGCCCGATTGAAATAAGCGCTGTATGACCAGAACGCTTGTTGGCAGGTTATGGCTGAACCGGGTAGCGGCCCAGCACCTGACCTATGAAAGCCTGGGCGCCCTCGGTGCCCAGTTCCTTGACCAGCAAATCAATGGCAATGATCGCCAGTTCTTCCGGGCTGCCCGGGCTGTGTGAACATTGTCCTTGCGGCCATTTGGCCTTGATATCCGCATCGATGGAAACGACTGCCATTACTGTCTCGTCTTCTTTGAAATTCAGAGCCGGAGCGCCGTCACTTGCTTGTGGGACGGACAACCGTGCGCGCAGTTAAACATTTTCGGCGTTTTTTGGCACTGCTACTTAGGCATGAGGTCGGGTCCGTGGCAAACTCCCGGCAAATTTACAAGGACATATACCGTGCAAATCAACCTCAACGATCCCGCCAGCCTCACCCTTGATGCGGTACGTCAGATGATCGCTTCAGGCGATGACAATGTGCACAACCAGTTGCGCGTCAGCAAAAACGGCATGGCCTGGCTTTCCACCGATTCGGTAGGCGGCGCAAATATCGAAGCATTGTTATTTCGCCTGGAAACCTGGTCTGCAGGCTCAGGCTGTGTCGGGCCTGTCGCGGCCAGTGATGCCGTGTGGGTCATGCAGATCTACACCGCCCTGAAGGATAACTGGGCCGATCCGCGCCTGGATTACGTAGACGTCTACTAATATTTAGTGACGATTTGCCTGCGCCTGTTTGAAAACCCTCGGGCACACTTCGCCTCTTTGAAGTCCTGGAACCTGCGAATCGCTTGACCTGCATAATGCAACCATCGTGTAGCCATGCTGTCGCAAGGGTTCTGGTTACGTTTATTGTCAAAGGAGGCTGTATGCCGTGGAAGTCCGCATCACTGGGTTTGGTTGTCGCTGCATCGTTGCTGGCAGGTTGCAGCAGCAATCCTGAATCAAACTCGTCCGAATCAAGTCCATCCGCGCCGGTTGCCGCAGCGGCTGGTACTCGCTGTGATGCCGCCGCTGCCCAGTTCGCCATTGGCCAGCAGGCCTCTGCCGCGTTGTTGGCTCAAGCCAAGAGCAAGGCCGGTGCGCAAGACGCGCGGTTCATTGGCCCTAACGACATGGTCACCCTGGAATACCGCTCTGACCGCGTCAATCTCAACACCGAAGCGGGCGGCAAGGTCGCTCGGGTCAACTGCGGCTGATTTCGCAGGAATTGCGCCCATAAAAAAACCCGTCTAACGAGACGGGTTTTTTTGATCGCGTGGATTACTCCGCGCGAACCTGAGCTGCTTGCATGCCCTTTTGGCCTTTCTCTGCCACGAACGAAACGGTCTGGCCTTCTTTCAGGCTTTTGAAACCGTCGCTTTCGATAGCTTTGAAGTGTACGAACAGGTCGTCACCGCCACCCTGTGGAGTGATAAAGCCGAAGCCTTTTTCATCGTTGAACCATTTGACGGTGCCGGTTTGGCGATTAGACATGGTGTATCTCCAAGAACATAATTTTTCAGTAGTACGTGCTGCTCAGGCCAACTGGGCACACCGGGCTATCATAGTCCAATTGTGGGAATATGGAGTCATTTCGGTAAGAAGATTGAGTACTAGTCGCAAATATGAACGGCATTAGGCGTTTGTAGCGTCCTGAAAACGAGGCTTGCAAGGTGCCTGGATTGCTCTCTGGCTACCCATGCACGCCACGTTCTACGCGGGGTTCAGCTGATTCGCCCGGTGTTGAACCCCTGCGCCATTGCATACTCGCCACATCGACAAAATAATTTTATTTTTTTGTCTGAACGCAGTTTTTCGCGATGACGCTCTGCAGCTTGGCAGTCAATCCCGGATCCGGCGCCTTGGTGGTGTCCTTGAGTTGAGCGATCTGCTTGTCATTGAAATTCTTGTCGACCTGGTCGGCGCCGCATTTGCAATGTGTGGCGGCCGACTTGGCATCCAGCTTCTCTCTGGCAGTCGCTTCGCATTGGGTGGTGAACGTGCTTCGGGTTTCCTTATCCATCGCCGCGTGGGCACTCATTGGAAAGGCCAGGGCAACAGGGGCGAGCAGGGCCAGAATTCGTAACAGCTTCATGACGTTCTCCTTTATAGGGACAATAGAGACTCGTGCGGGCTCTCCGATCATCTGACGGCGATCAGGGGCGCCAGTTCAGCGCGAGATGCAAATCCATTGACGCAGGCGCCTCCATGGAATTCATTTCTGCGCCCGTGCATGTCATTTCGCCCAGCTGTGTTAGGATGCGCGTCCTGTAGATTCGCTGGTCGGTGACAATTGAATGATTGTCCGACCTGAACAGGTTCATTTTTCAAGTCCAATCCAGTCATCTGGTTCGGTTCAAGGTCGCCCGAAACGGCTCCTGCCACTGTGAGGCAGGCACACCACCGGATCAATTACTGGCTCATCCCAACCCACGTGACCTTTGGTAGGGGTCACCACTAGGAGAGGAGGCGCCATGCCCACCATTACTCTTCCCGATGGCAGTCAACGTTCTTTCGATCACCCGGTTTCCGTAGCTGAGGTTGCTCTGTCAATTGGAGCAGGTCTTGCCAAGGCCACCATTGCCGGCAAGGTTGACGGTCAGCTGGTCGATGCCAGTGATCTGATCGAAAACGACGCAACGCTGCAAATCATCACGCCCAAGGATCAGGAAGGCCTGGAGATCATCCGCCATTCCTGCGCTCACCTTGTCGGCCACGCAGTCAAGCAGCTGTATCCGACCGCCAGAATGGTGATCGGCCCGGTCATCGATGACGGCTTCTATTACGATATTGCCTATGAGCGCCCGTTCACGCCTGATGACATGGCGGCGATCGAGCAGCGCATGCAGCAATTGATCGAAAAAGACTACGACGTCATCAAGAAGGTCACGCCGCGTGCCGAAGTGATCGAGGTGTTCACCGCCCGTCACGAAGACTACAAGCTGCGACTGGTCGAAGACATGCCCGAGCAACAGACCATGGGCCTGTATTACCACGAAGAATACGTCGACATGTGCCGCGGTCCGCACGTGCCGAATACTCGTTTCCTCAAATCGTTCAAGCTGACCAAGCTGTCCGGCGCCTACTGGCGCGGCGATGCGAAAAACGAGCAACTGCAACGTGTCTACGGCACTGCGTGGGCTGACAAGAAACAACTGGCTGCTTATATCCAGCGGATCGAAGAAGCCGAAAAACGCGATCACCGTAAGATCGGCAAACGCCTGGGCCTGTTTCACACCCAGGAAGAAGCGCCGGGCATGGTCTTTTGGCACCCTCAGGGCTGGACTCTGTATCAAGTGCTCGAGCAGTACATGCGCAAAGTGCAGCGCGAGAATGGCTACCTGGAGATCAAGACCCCGCAGGTGGTTGATCGCTCCCTGTGGGAGAAATCCGGGCACTGGGCCAACTACGCCGAGAACATGTTCACCACTGAGTCCGAAAACCGCGACTACGCCATTAAGCCGATGAACTGCCCATGCCACGTGCAGGTGTTCAATCAGGGCCTGAAGAGCTACCGTGAGTTGCCGCTGCGTCTGGCCGAGTTTGGTGCCTGCCACCGTAACGAGCCGTCCGGCGCGCTGCACGGCATCATGCGCGTGCGCGCCTTCACCCAGGACGATGCCCACATCTTCTGTACCGAAGAGCAGATGCAGGCAGAATCGGCAGCGTTCATCAAGCTGACCCTGGACGTGTATGCGGACTTCGGCTTCAAGGACATCGAGCTCAAGCTCTCGACTCGCCCTGAAAAGCGTGTCGGTTCCGACGATTTGTGGGATCGCGCCGAGAGCGCATTGGCCGCAGCACTGGACAGTGCGGGCCTGCCTTACGACCTGCAACCGGGTGAAGGCGCGTTCTACGGTCCGAAAATCGAATTTTCGTTGAAAGATTGTCTCGGTCGTGTGTGGCAATGCGGTACATTGCAGCTCGATTTCAACCTGCCTATCCGGTTGGGTGCCGAGTACGTCTCGGAAAACAACGATCGCAAGCATCCGGTCATGTTGCACCGTGCAATTCTCGGATCCTTCGAGCGTTTCATCGGGATTTTGATCGAGCATTACGAAGGTGCATTTCCAGCCTGGCTGGCTCCTACTCAAGCAGTGATCATGAATATCACTGACAAACAGGCAGATTTTGCCCTTGAAGTAGAAAAAACTCTGTCTGAAAGCGGGTTTCGTGCCAAGTCCGACTTGAGAAATGAAAAGATCGGCTTTAAAATCCGCGAGCATACTTTGCTCAAGGTTCCTTATCTTTTGGTTATCGGAGATCGGGAAGTCGAAATGCAAACTGTCGCTGTGCGTACACGTGAAGGTGCTGACCTTGGCTCGATGCCGGTCGCCCAATTCGCTGAGTTCCTCGCACAAGCGGTTTCCCGGCGTGGTCGCCATGATTCGGAGTAATTACTATTAAGCGTGAAATGAGACAAGATAAACGAGCTGCACCGAAGGCCCCGATCAACGAGAATATCTCGGCACGTGAGGTTCGTTTAATTGGGGCTGAGGGTGAACAGCTTGGGATTGTGTCAATTGAAGACGCGCTTCTTAAGGCTGAAGAGGCCAAACTGGATCTGGTGGAAATTTCCGCCGATGCAGTACCACCTGTCTGCAAGCTGATGGACTACGGCAAATCGATCTTCGAGAAGAAGAAACAGGTTGCCGCTGCCAAGAAAAACCAGAAGCAGATCCAGGTTAAAGAAATCAAGTTTCGTCCAGGGACGGAGGAAGGGGATTACCAGGTAAAACTGCGCAACCTGGTACGTTTCCTGAGTGATGGGGACAGGGCCAAGGTATCCTTGCGATTCCGCGGCCGTGAGATGGCCCACCAGGAGCTGGGCATGGAGCTGTTGAAGCGGGTTGAAGCTGACCTTCTCGAATACGGCGCCGTGGAGCAGCATCCTAAGATGGAAGGACGCCAGCTTATTATGGTCATCGCCCCGAAAAAGAAGAAATAACCACCAGGGCACGGCAGGCCTTGCGGTTATGTTTATCAACTGAATGCGGAGTATCCGAACATGCCAAAGATGAAGACTAAAAGTGGTGCAGCTAAGCGGTTTTTGAAAACTGCTAACGGCATCAAGCACAAACACGCTTTCAAGAGCCACATTCTGACCAAAATGTCGACTAAGCGTAAGCGTCAACTGCGCGGTAGCAGCTTGCTGCATCCGTCTGACGTTGCAAAAGTCAAGCGCATGCTGCGCCTTTGCTGATTTTTTGATCAAGAATAGAGGAAGTAACTCATGGCTCGTGTAAAGCGTGGCGTCATTGCCCGTAAGCGTCACAAAAAAATTCTGAAACTTGCTAAAGGCTACTACGGCGCGCGTTCACGCGTATTCCGTGTTGCCAAGCAAGCGGTAATCAAGGCAGGCCAATACGCCTACCGTGACCGTCGTCAGAAAAAACGTCAGTTCCGCGCTCTGTGGATCGCTCGTATCAACGCTGGTGCACGTATCAACGGTCTGTCCTACAGCCGTTTCATTGCCGGCCTGAAAAAAGCGTCCATCGAGATCGACCGTAAGGTTCTGGCTGATCTGGCAGTGAACGAAAAAGCGGCGTTTGCTGCGATTGTCGAGAAAGCTAAAGCCACCTTGGCCTAAGTCCCCGACAATCACCGGGCCCCAGCTTCTGGGGTTCGGTGTTAAACGTCATAAATAGGGGAAGAGCCTTTTAAGCTCTTCCCCTATTTCGTATCTGGAGTCTGTACATGGAAAACCTGGACGCGCTGGTCTCTCAAGCACTTGAGGCTGTGCATAGCGCCGAAGATATCAATGCCCTGGAGCAAATCCGGGTCCACTACCTTGGCAAAAAAGGTGAATTGACTCAGGTGATGAAGACCCTGGGAAGTTTGCCGGCAGAAGAGCGTCCGCAAGTCGGTGCGTTGATCAACGTTGCCAAGGAGCGTGTCACAGAGGTTCTCAATGCCCGCAAGGCGTCGTTCGAGGAGGCGGATCTTGCTGCCAGACTCGCCGCCGAGTCCATTGACGTGACCCTGCCTGGCCGCGGACAGACCTCCGGTGGTCTGCATCCCGTTACCCGTACTCTGGAACGCATCGAACAATTCTTCACCCACATTGGCTATGGCATCGCCGAAGGCCCTGAGGTGGAAGACGATTATCACAACTTCGAAGCGCTCAACATCCCAGGCCATCACCCGGCCCGTTCGATGCACGACACCTTCTATTTCAACGCAAACATGCTGTTGCGCACCCATACCTCGCCGGTTCAGGTCCGCACCATGGAAGCGCAGAAGCCGCCGATCCGCATCGTCTGCCCTGGCCGTGTGTACCGTAGCGACTCTGATATTACCCATTCGCCGATGTTCCATCAGGTCGAAGGCCTGTTGGTCGATCGCGACATCAACTTCGCTGACCTCAAAGGCACCATCGAAGAGTTCCTGCGCGTGTTCTTCGAAAAAGAGCTGGCGGTGCGTTTCCGCCCTTCGTACTTCCCGTTCACCGAGCCATCCGCTGAAGTCGATATGGAATGCGTGATGTGCAGCGGTAAAGGCTGCCGTGTCTGCAAACAGACTGGCTGGCTGGAAGTCATGGGCTGCGGCATGGTTCATCCGAACGTGCTGCGCATGTCCGGCATTGACCCGGAAGAGTTCTCGGGCTTTGCCTTCGGCATGGGCGTTGAGCGTCTGGCCATGCTGCGTTACGGCGTGAACGACTTGCGTCTGTTCTTCGATAACGACTTGCGGTTCCTTGCGCAATTTCGCTAGTCGTAACGAATCTTTAGGAGAGCAGGATGAAATTCAGTGAACAATGGTTGCGCGGCTGGGTAAGCCCGCAAGTTTCCCGCGACGAGCTGGTTGCTCGTCTGTCGATGGCTGGCCTCGAAGTCGATAGCGTCACTCAGGCTGCTGGTGAATTCAGCGGCGTGATCGTCGGCGAGGTGCTGAGCACCGAACAACACCCCGATGCTGACAAACTGCGTGTTTGCCAGGTCAGCAATGGTTCGGAAACCTTTCAGGTGGTCTGCGGCGCGCCCAACGTGCGTCCGGGCCTGAAGATTCCGTTCGCCATGATCGGCGCCGAATTGCCCGGCGACTTCAAGATCAAGAAAGCCAAGCTGCGTGGCGTTGAGTCCAACGGCATGTTGTGCTCCCAGTCCGAGTTGCAAGTGGGCGAGGGCAATGATGGCCTGATGGAGTTGCCTGCTGACGCGCCGGTTGGTGAGGATTTCCGTGTCTACCTCGAACTGGACGATGCCAGTATCGAAGTCGACCTGACCCCCAACCGTGGCGATTGCCTGTCCGTGGCCGGTCTGGCTCGTGAAGTCGGTGCGCTATACGCCGCCGAAGTCACCGTGCCGCAGGTTGTTGCTGTTGCTGTGGCTCATGATGAAGTGCGCCCGGTAGAAGTGCTGGCACCGACCGCTTGCCCGCGTTACCTGGGCCGGGTGATTCGTAACGTCGATCTGTCACGTCCGACTCCGTTGTGGATGGTTGAGCGCTTGCGTCGTTCAGACGTGCGCAGCATCGACGCGGCCGTCGATATTACCAACTACGTCATGCTCGAACTGGGTCAACCGCTGCACGCGTTCGACCTGGCTGAAATAAACGGCGGCATTCGCGTGCGCATGGCGGAAGAGGGCGAGAAGCTCGTTCTGCTGGATGGCCAGGAAGTCAGCCTGCGTGCCGACACCCTGGTCATCGCTGACCATCAGCGTGCATTGGCCATTGCTGGCGTGATGGGTGGCGAGCACAGCGGTGTTTCCGCCAAGACTCGCGACATCTTCCTTGAAAGCGCATTTTTCGATCAGATCGCAGTCGCTGGCAAAGCCCGCTCCTATGGCCTGCACACTGATGCTTCGCACCGCTACGAGCGTGGCGTGGACTGGCAGTTGGCGCGCAAGGCCATGGAACGCGCAACCGGCCTGCTGCTGGAAATCACCGGCGGTGAAGCCGGGCCGGTAATCGAAGCGGTCAGCGAGAAAGACCTGCCATCGATTGCCCCGGTAACATTGCGTGCCGACCGTATTGAACAAATGCTTGGCATGCCAATGGACTCGGCAGAAGTCGAGCGCCTGCTGACAGGATTGGGCCTGGAAATTTCATCAGAAGTCGGTGGGCAATGGCAGGTCGAAGTACCAAGCCATCGCTTCGATATCTCGCTTGAAGTCGACCTGATCGAAGAGCTGGCGCGTCTTTACGGCTACAACCGCCTGCCGGTTCGCTACCCGCAAGCGCGTCTGGCGCCGCAAGCCAAGGCCGAAGCCCGCAGCAATCTGCCTGAACTGCGTCGCCTGCTGGTGGCTCGTGGTTATCAGGAAGCAATCACTTACAGCTTCATCGATCCGAAACAATTCGAGCTGTTCAGCCCAGGCGTCGAGCCACTGTTGCTGGCCAATCCGATCTCCAACGACATGGCGGCGATGCGTGCTTCGCTGTGGCCGGGTCTGGTCAAGTCCTTGCAACATAACCTCAATCGCCAACAGGATCGGGTTCGTTTGTTCGAAAGCGGTCTGCGTTTTGTCGGTCAGCTGCAAGGTCTGAAACAAGAGCCGATGCTCGCCGGTGTGGTCTGCGGCAGCCGTCTGCCGGAAGGCTGGGCGCAGGGTCGCGACGTGGTCGACTTCTTCGACGTCAAGGCAGACGTTGAAGCGGTGCTCGGTTTTGCCGGTGCATTGGATTCGTTCACCTTCGTGCCGGGTAAACACCCAGCGTTGCACCCTGGGCAGACTGCGCGCATCGAGCGTGATGGTCGTGAAGTGGGCTATGTCGGCGCCATCCATCCTGAATTGTCGAAAACCCTCGGCCTTGATCGTCCGGTCTTTGTTTTCGAGCTGGTTCTGGCTGAAGTGGCACTCGGAAAAATGCCTAAATTCCAGGAGTTATCGCGCTTTCCTGAAGTGCGTCGTGACCTGGCATTGCTGGCAGACGAAGGCGTTGCAGCCAGCGCAGTTCTGGAGGTTATTCGTGAAAATGCAGGCGAATGGCTCACAGACCTCAGGTTATTTGACGTTTACCAAGGTAAAGGCATTGATCCGCATAGAAAAAGCCTTGCAGTCGGCTTGACCTGGCAGCATCCATCGCGCACTCTTAATGACGATGAGGTAAATGCGGCGACGCACAAAATCCTCACCTCTCTCGAGGAACGGTTAAACGCCACGTTAAGGAAGTAGCGTATGGGGGCTCTGACGAAAGCTGAGATGGCCGAACGTCTGTACGAAGAGCTGGGCCTGAATAAACGAGAAGCCAAGGAATTGGTTGAGCTGTTCTTTGAGGAAATCAGGCACGCTCTGGAAGATAACGAGCAGGTGAAATTGTCCGGATTCGGCAATTTCGACCTGCGCGATAAACGCCAGCGGCCTGGTCGAAATCCAAAGACCGGGGAAGAAATTCCGATTACGGCTCGCCGTGTGGTTACTTTCCGTCCGGGGCAGAAGTTGAAGGCCCGAGTTGAGGCTTATGCTGGAACCAAGTCATAACGACGAGCTACCGCCCATTCCAGGCAAACGTTACTTCACTATTGGTGAGGTCAGCGAGCTCTGCGCGGTAAAACCGCACGTTTTGCGCTATTGGGAGCAGGAGTTTCCTCAGCTAAACCCGGTCAAGCGCCGCGGAAACCGCAGGTATTATCAACGCGAAGACGTGCTGATGATCCGGCAGATTCGCGGTTTGCTCTATGAGCAAGGCTTTACCATCGGTGGCGCTCGCTTGCGGATGACCAACGGTGACACTGAAGACGACACCCAGCAGTACAAGCAATTGTTGCGGCAGATGATTGTCGAACTGGAAGATGTTCTGGTGGTGCTGGCTAACTAGCCATTTCCCGGATACTTCCATAATTCAAAAGCTTAGGGTATATTCCTCGAAGTTTTCGCACACAGCGAAGCTGATACACGCCTAGTCGGGGCGTAGCGCAGCCCGGTAGCGCACTTGCATGGGGTGCAAGGGGTCGAGTGTTCGAATCACTCCGTCCCGACCATATCTTTCAATGACTTAGCCCAATCTGAAAAGGTTGGGCTTTTTCATGTCTGAAAAAAAACTCCCACATTTATGTGTAAGTTGTAGTGGTCTAATGAAACCGGACTGGGGTGGTGCGTTGATGGTGGTCCTGGTACTGGTGGGTATTCTGGGCCGCGTCGAAAACATGAACCTTGAAAATCCGGTGCCGCTGCGCTGGAGCGATGCGTTTTTCTCTGGGAACAACCAGATTGCAGCGCTGGGTCTGAATCCGGTGATTTTCCTCTACGACACGGTCAAGGTCGGCCAGGCTCGTTACGACGAAGCGCAGGTGCGCGAACATTACCCGGGGATGGCCAACTATCTGGGCGTCGACAAGCCGGATGTGCAGACGCTCGACTTCGTACGGCATCAGGCGCCGCAGCCCTACAAAGTAGCGGGCGGCCGGCCACCGAGTGTGATGTTTGTCATGCTTGAGTCCCTGGGCACGAGTGCGGTCGGCGCTTACGGCAATCCGATCAACCCGACGCCGAACATTGACCGCCTCGCCAGCCAAAGCTGGTTCTTCGAACACTTTTACGTGCCAGTGACAGGCACCGCGAAAGTCGTCTGGGCGAGCATTTTCGGTGTGCCGGACGTCACCCGCCAGGAGACGGCCACGCGCAACCCGCTCATTACCCGCCAGCACACGCTGATCAATGCGTTCAGCGGCTACGAGAAGATCTACACCATTGGCGGCAATTCCGGCTGGGCGAATATGAATGCCCTGATCCGGCAAAGCATCGATGGTGTGCGTCTGTTTGAGGAGCGCGACTGGAAATCCCCGGTGGTGGATGTCTGGGGTATTTCAGATCTGGACCTGTTCAAGGAAACCGACCAGATTCTGCAAGCGCTGCCCAAGGACAAGCCGTTCTTTGCTTATGTGCCACCGTCCGTTCACGATTCCCAAAACCAACGACGGGTTTGAGGTCAAGCATCCGACCCTGGCTGAGATGCAGGCGGCGGGCTCTCGTGTCGAGCAGTACAACGCTGTGCGCCTGCTGGATTTCAACATCGGGCGCTTGACGGAGATCGTCAAAAAGGGCGGCTACTACGAGAACACCATCTTCGTTTTGTTTGGCGACCACAACACGCGTATCGCCCAAATCCCGTTCCTGGCGCCGGCTTACGAGCAACTGGGCCTGGAAAGCAACGCGGTGCCGATGGTCATCCATGCGCCCGCTTTGCTTGGGGTGCGCAATGTCAAGGAAACGGTCGGTCTGGTGGACTTGCTGCCTACGGTTGCGGGCATGGCTGGCCTTGAGTTCCGCAACAGCGGGCTTGGCCGCGACATTCAGCAGCCCGCGCCGGAAGGTGAACGTGTGGTGCCGCTGGTCTTGCGCGAAGGTACCTTCCCGCTGATCGCCGGGGTCACGCAACACTACATGGTGCAAATGCAGCATGACGGCAGTTCGCCAACGCTGCACGATCTGGCGTCACCGACGCCGCTGGATGACGTCTCCGCGCAAAACCCGAGGGAGTTCAAGCGCCTGTCCGAGCTGACGCGCGGCATGCACGAAACCTCTCGGCTGATGCTGTATCAGAACGTGCGCAAGTGAGCTTTGGAGCTTGGTGGGCCTGAGGTGGCAGGCAAGCGCTTGCAGGCTCATCCCAGTGCTCACCCTCGGCGGGGTCAGGAAATGACTTCGTCTTGACTGGGCTCATCCGCCAGTTTCAACCGATCAGCTTTACTGACGTATTTAGACTTGCCTGCCGGTGCCAGTTTGGCACTGGCCTTTTTGGCATGCGCCTTCAATAGCTGCTGGATCTTTTTGCGACGGTTCATATCTTCAGCCCGGCTTGTAAGTGCGTGAATGATGCCAGCTTATCGATAGCGAACCAAACCCCTGATGGCGCGCTCCCGACAATCGCAGCCGGGAGATCCTTCTATCTCAGCGTCTCAGAGGTCGTGGCCATCGGGCAGGTTTCCGAAGTGCTGTTCATGCTTCTTCTGCCGCTGTTCATTCAACGTTTCGGCATCAAGATCGCGCTGCTGGTGGGGATGCTGGCGTGGGCCTTGCGCTACCTGTTGTTCGCCTACGGCAACAATGCTGATCTGGTGTTCATGCTGTTCACCGGCATCGCGCTGCACGGCATTTGCTACGACTTCTTCTTCGTTTCAGGCCAGATCTACACGGATGCCAAAGCCACGGAGTGCTTCAGAAGTTCGGCTCAGGGCCTGATCACGCTGGCTACTTACGGCTTGGGCATGTTGATTGGTTTCTGGGTGGCGGGGCAGGTGACCGATCACTACGCCTTGGCGCCAGGCCACGACTGGAAAAGCATCTGGTTGTTTCTGGCAGCGTTTGCCCTGGCGATCTTTTTCTGTTTTTCGCTGGCGTTCCAGGGCCGGCAGCCGGTCGCGCAATCGACTCACTGACCCGCTACCGGGTGAGCACATCCCTGCAAGACGCCCGATACGTGATAATGCACAGTCGTTCTCATTACGTCTCGAATTCGGACCCTTCTATGGATAAGTTGCTGGCGCTGAAAATGTTCGTCGAAACCGTACGCTGTGGTGGTTATTCGTCAGCGGCGCGCAAGCTCGGCATCTCCACTTCTTCAGTGACGCGGCAGGTGGCGGCGCTGGAAAACGAGTTGGGCGCGAGCCTGCTCAACCGCACCACACGCACTACGAGCGTCACGGTAGCGGGGCAGAACTATTTCGAAAAAGCAGTGGCGATCCTCGACGCCATCGATGAAGCCGATGCTGTGGTTACCGACCGTGGCAGCGCAGTCCAGGGGCGTTTGCGGGTTAGCGTTCCGGTGGAATTCGGCCGGCGAATCATCGCTCCCCATTTGGGTAGATTGCTTGATCGTCATCCTGGCCTGGAGATCAGCCTCGCTCTGAGCGACGAGGTCACTGACCTGCTCAGCGAGCAAATCGATGTGTCAGTACGTCTCGGCTCAGCGGTCGTCAGTGATGACATCGTCGCCAAGCGGTTGGGTGATTTCCAGCGTTGGCTGGTGGCGAGTCCCGAATACCTGACGCGTGCCGGACTGCCGCGACACCCGCGTGATCTGTCGGAGCATCAGTGCCTGCGTATGGATTACCGCAGCGGACACCCCAACTGGACGTTCCAGGGCGATGAGCAAGTCATTCGCGTGAAGGTGCAGGGGCGGCTGCAAAGCAATAATGCCGACATTCTGCGCGAGGCGGCGCTGGCTGGCGGCGGCGTGGCGCTGTTGGCTGATTGGCTGGTGTGTGACGACGTTGGTGAAGGTCGACTGACCCGCGTGCTGGAGCAATACGAGGTTAACCCTGGCACTGCAAGTACCTGCATCAACGCGCTGTATCTACCCAATCATCGCGGTTCCAGTCGGATCAATGTGTTCATAGAATTTCTCAAGGAAATACTCGCTCCCTGAGCACGTATGGCGCATCCGCGTGACAGCGTTGGGCGCCGCGCGACTTGGCAGCCGTCATATTTTCGTCGGCGCATCACCTTGATTTGATCTGAAGTTAGTTGTGCAATACAACTAAATATACGTATCGTCGGAGGTGTTGCCCGTGATCCATTCCCAATCAGGCCTGATCGACCAAGTCCGTTCGGCCTCTCGTCTCATGGTGCGAGAGCTGGGCTTCATGCGCGCCACGCTGGCTGCGACGGGTTATCCGCCGTCGTCGGTACACACCATAGTGGAGATAGGGAGTCGGGAAACGCTGACTTCGAGCGAACTTGTTGAGCTTCTGGGGCTGGAAAAATCCAGCGTCAGCCGGATGGTCCGCAAGCTCATCGAAGCTGGCGAGATCGAAGAAATCCCCCACGAGGATGATGCGCGCTCCAAGAAACTACGGCTCACAGCGCAGGGCAAAAAGACCTTGCGAGCCATTGATGCGTTCGCTACCAAACAGGTAGACGCGGCCATGTCTCACCTGACGGGTGAGCAGCGGCAGACAGTGAGTGAGGGCATCGGCAACTATGCGGCTGCCTTGCAAGCGCATCGGTGCGGTACCGAGCTGGCCTCGACGCCGTTGAGCATTGCCCGAGGTTACCGTCCTGGCGTCATCGGTCGCATCGTGCAAATGCATGCCGACTACTACGCAAGCCATTCCGGTTTTGGCCAGCCGTTTGAAAGTCTGATCGCAGCGAATATGGCTGAACTGATGGGGCGTTTGCACAATCCACGCAACGAGGTTTGGGTCGCTCTGGATGGCCAGCGAATTGTCGGTTCTATCGCTATCGACGGCGAAGGAGAGGGCGGCGAAGCGATTCTGCGCTGCTTCATTCTTGATGATTCAGCGCGAGGCAAAGGCGCAGGCAAACGCTTGCTGGCCGAAGCGCTGAAGTTCTGTGACGAGCATGGCTTTTGTGCAACCAGGCTCTGGACGTTCCGGGGCCTTGATGCCGCTCGTAAACTCTATGAGGACTTCGGTTTCAAGTTAGTGCAGGAGCAAGAAGGGCATCAATGGGGCGCGCGGGTCACGGAGCAGTGTTTTGTACGATCCGGTCCTGCGTCCTGACCTTTATCTTGATTGGCGTCAAACGCCTGGAGCGCCGTGCTCTGTATCCTGCAGAGGAACTCAGGCGGCCAGGCGCACGCCGAGTGGATTGCTCGCTGTGAGTGAATCCGATTGCTGTATCGAGAGCGAAAATCCCATGCTCTATCCGCTGTTTCTCACCTTGCATCTGTTCGCCGCACTGATTTTCATTGGCACGGTGTTTTTCGAAGTCCTGTTCCTGGAAAGCATTCGCAAACAGCTGCCGGTCAAGGTCATGCTGCTGGTCGAACAGGGCATCGGTCGACGCGCCCGCGCCCTGATTCCATGGGTTCTGCTGGTGTTGTTCGGGGCCGGTCTGGGGATGGTCTGGTTGCGTTACTTGCCTGTCCTCGCCACACCAATGGCCTCATCGTTTGGCACATTGCTGATGCTGAAAATCGTCGTCGCGGTCAGCGTACTGTTGCATTTCCTGGTCGCCATGGCGCTGTTCAAAACTGGCCGGATGAAGGCTCGATTCCTGCATTTCATCCATGGCAGCCTGTTCTGCCACATGATCGTCATCGTCCTGCTGGCCAAGGGCATGTTTTATCTGACGTGGTGAGCCGATTTGCCCGCAGGTCCGTTGCGCAATCAGCACTTTACTCAGGCTTGATACAAGTCAAGGAGCATGGGCCGGCAAACCCCGACACTGGTGGTCCGCAGCCTGTCTCGGAGACCCGTCATGCTCAATTTATTTCACGATCCCGGCGCGCTTGACGCTCGGTGTGAGCAACGCGTGCTCGATCCCAACGGCCCTGTCGACGCTGAAAAATTCCACGCAGGTATCGGCTCGCTGGATTTGCTGCGCGCCTTGCGCGTCAGCCGCAAAAGGGGCCGCCCGCTGTCACTGAATGTGCAGCTGCCTGCCAGCTTGAAGTCTTCCTCTGGTTCTTCGCGCGACAGCTCCGGCGAGCAAGGTGGTATCGAACGCTATCTGCAATGTCTGGAACATGAAATCAACCTCGTCAGTTGTCACCTCGGGTCGGAACAGCAGGTCGAGGAGTTTCATCTGGGAGGCGGCACGCCGGCCGTTGCCCACTTGCGGCGGCTGATGAGCCACCTTCGTCGTCGCTTCAACTTTCTCGGCCATGAATGTGGTGACAACAGCATTGAGGTGGACGTGCACCATACCGATTGGTCGACCATGGGTGTGCTGCGTGACCTGGGGTTCAACCAGGTCAGCATCGGCGTTCCGGACATCGGTGTCGACCGTGAGATGTCAGGGGCTTGCTACCAGAATCCGGCGCCGATCCATTCGTTGGTCGATGCCGCTCGGACCTTTGGCTATCGCTCCATCAATGTCGATCTGGGCTATGGCAACGCCTGGCAAACACCCGAAAGTTTTGCGCTGAAACTGGCAACCATCATTGAACTGGAGCCGGATCGGCTGCTGGTCTTTGACTATGCCCGGCCACCTCAACGCTATCGGCTAAGGGCCGCAGACCAAACCAGGGCCGCTTGCAGCCAGGAAGACAAAGGCGCCATGCGCCGCATCTGTTTTACCCAGTTGATGGGTGCTGGTTATCACTACATCGGCCTGGGGCAGTTTGTCCGGCACGATGACGATCTGGCGATTGCTCAGGAGCGGGGCCGATTGCGACGCAATTGTGAGGGATTTACCCGACACGGGTATTGCGACCATATCGGCTTGGGTTTGGGCGCTATCAGCCAGATCGACAATTTATATACGCAAAATACCGACGATCTGCAGCGCTATCAGCAACAACTGGACAGGGATCAATTGCCAACCAGTCGTGGCTGGCGCTGTGAGGCATGAACCCCAATGCAAGTGGATTGATCATGACAAGTTCTTTTAATTTCAATCGTGCCCTGGTCGAAAAGTATGACCGTCCGGGGCCGCGCTATACCTCTTACCCGACTGCGCCGCAGTTTCATCAGGCTTTTGCCGTCGATGACTATCAACGTGCCGCCTCCGACAGCAACCTGGCGGCGGTGCCCAAGTCCCTGTCGGTCTATATCCACATACCGTTCTGCAAGAGCCTTTGTTATTACTGCGCCTGCAACAAGATCATCACCCAGAAAACCCACCGCGCCGTCGAATACCTGACCTACCTCAAGCGGGAAATCGTCATGCAGGCCGCCCTGTTCGACAGCTCGCGCAAACTCACGCAGCTGCACCTGGGCGGTGGCACGCCGACCTATCTGACCAGCGAACAGCTGGCTGACCTGATGGACTGCCTGCACCAGGCATTTGACATGGATGACAGCGACGACCATGAGTTTTCCATCGAAGTCGACCCTCGCACCATCAGCACCGAGCAGATTCAGTCATTGCGCCAGTTGGGGTTCAATCGCCTGAGCTTCGGCGTGCAGGACTTTGACCCGGATGTGCAGGCCGCGGTCAATCGCCAGCAAAGCGAAGAGCAGATTTACGCGCTGGTCGCTGCGGCGCGCCAGGCGCGATTCAAGTCGATCAGCGTCGATCTTATCTACGGTCTGCCGTTGCAGACCGTGAACAGTTTCGATGTCACCCTCGGCAAGATTATCGCGTTGCGTCCGGACCGGATTGCGGCCTACAGCTACGCCCATTTGCCGGAACTGGTACGCGCACAACGGCTGATTCGTCCGGCCGACATGCCGCCGGCGGAGCGCAAGCTGGAGTTGCTTGAGCTGACCATCCGCCGTCTGACCGAGGCCGGTTACGTCTACATCGGCATGGACCACTTCGCCTTGCCCGACGACGAGCTGGCGTTGGCCCGGGCCAATGGCACCTTGCAGCGCAATTTCCAGGGTTATTCAACCCACGCCGATTGCGATCTGATCGGCCTTGGCGTGTCTTCAATCGGCAAGGTCGGCGACAGCTACAGCCAGAGCGTCAAGGAGCTTTCACAGTATTACGCCCGGCTCGATCAAGGCTTGCTGCCGGTGCATCGGGGTTATCGATTGAGCGCCGATGATCAGCTGCGCCGCGAAGTGATCAGCGATCTGATGTGCCATGGCCGGATCGACTTCGGCAAATTTGAAGCGCTGCATGACTTCTGCTTTACCGAGTACTTTGCCGATGCTCTGGCGCAACTGGACGAGCATGTCCGCGATGGCTTGCTGCAGATTCACGACGATTCGCTGGTGCTGTTGCCCCACGGGAATCTGATGATGCGCAGCGCGGCGATGGCCTTTGACGCCTATCTTGGCGGCGAGCAGAAAGGCCGGTTTTCACGCACTGTGTGAACGCCTTCAATGCTCGCTTGACGGCGATCAAGTTTGCCGTTCACGTCACTTGCCGGGTTGTCGCAGGGGGCCGTAGCGTGTGCCTCGAACCCGCTTTTGAAACAGGAAAACCATGGACCGTAGCCAGTCTTGCGCACACAAGGTCGAACCCTTCTACCAACCGCTGAACAATGAGGAGGTGCTGTTCGAGCAAGCCTGGCGCCACGGCATGCCGGTATTGATCAAGGGTCCGACCGGATGCGGCAAGACCCGTTTCGTCCAGCACATGGCCCATCGGCTGAAACTGCCGTTGTACACCGTGGCTTGCCACGATGATCTGAGTGCTGCCGACCTGATCGGCCGCCACCTGATTGGAACCCAGGGCACCTGGTGGCAGGACGGACCGCTGACCCGCGCGGTGCGCGAGGGCGGGATTTGCTACCTCGACGAAGTGGTGGAAGCGCGCCAGGACACGGTCGTGGTGCTGCATCCATTGGCTGATGATCGTCGCGAGCTGTTTCTGGAACGCACCGGCGAAGTGCTGCAGGCGCCGCCTTCGTTCATGCTGGTGGTGTCTTACAACCCCGGTTACCAGAACCTGCTCAAAGGCATGAAACCCAGCACCCGACAACGTTTTGTGGCGATGCGTTTCGGCTATCCGCCAGCGCCCGATGAAGAGCGCATCGTCGCTCGGGAGGCTCAGGTCGACAGCGCGCTGGCGGCGCAAGTGGTCAGGCTGGGTCAGGCCCTGCGGCGGCTCGATCAGCATGATCTGGAGGAAGTTGCCTCCACGCGGTTACTGATTTTCACGGCGCGCATGATCCGCTCCGGCATGAGCCCGCGCGAGGCGTGCATGGCGTGCCTGGCCGAGCCCTTGAGCGATGATCCGCTGACTGTCGCGGCGCTGATGGATGTGGTTGATGTCCACTTCGGCTGAAACCGGCGGCGCTTCCCGTGGCCACCTGCCGGGCGACCTGGCGATGTGGTTTTTCATTCTGGCCGAGCTTTCGGTGTTCGCGATCCTGATTCTGGCGTTCGCGGTGACTCAGGTGCTCAAGCCGCAGATGTTCAGCGAGAGTCGTCTGTTGCTGAACACCTCCACCGGTCTGGCGATGACCTTGAGCCTGATCACGGCGGGGTTGTTCGCCGCGCTGGCTCAGGAACAGGTCAGACGCTCACAACCTCGCCATGGCGCGGCCTTCCTGTTGGTCGCATTGCTCGCCGCCAGCCTGTACGTGGTGCTGAAAGTCACGGAGTACCGGCACTTGCTGGCCTCGGGGCTGGGCATGGAGCACAACACCTTTTTCACCCTTTACTGGATCCTCACCGGTTTCCATTTTCTTCATGTGCTGCTCGGCATGTTCATCCTCGGCTGGCTGGCCGAACGTTGTCGTCGTGGCTTGTATGGCGCCGACAATCACAGCGGCTTCGAATCCGGCGTGCTGTATTGGCACATGGTCGATCTGATCTGGGTCGTGCTTTTTCCGCTGGTCTACGTTCTGAATTGACGGAGGTGACATGTCAGCTTCCAGGCTGTTGGTCGCCTGCTGGGCGGCGTTGGCCGCGTTGAGCGTTAGCACGGTGCTGCTGGCACAGGTGGGCGCGACGTGGCTGCTGTCGCTCGCCATCCTGTCGGTGGCGGTGGGCAAGGCCTGGCTGATCACCGAGGGCTTCATGGAACTGCGCCGCGCGCCGCGCCTCTGGCGGCGGTTGATGCTGAGCTGGGCGCTGGTGTTGGCGGTGCTTGTGGGGCTCAGTCTGTTGTAGATGCCGTCTTGGTCCTCATCGCACAACCCGTACAGACTGTGTGAAAACTACTGCAGGCTGGGCGACCTTCGGCGCTACGCACACAATACTGCGTTAAAAGCAGGCGAAAAATGCTCATTTAGAACACCTGGACTCCGCTTTTTCGCCTGTTTTTGCCTTGTCTTGTCATCGCTCGTGACGTTTTCACACAGTCTGCGTAGGACCGGCTTTAGCCGGGAGGAGGCCGGTACATTCGCAGCGGTTGCGTCGTCAGAGCTTCCGCTCTCCCGGCTAAAGCCGGTCCTACGGATCCTGTGTGCTGCCTGGCCTCAGTGGCGGCGGTCCTGCAAGGGCAATACCCGATCAAAACCATCTGACTTTCTTGATCGCCATCAAGCAGATTTCAACCCCTCGCTTCCTATCATGGACGGGTCAAGCAAAGAGGAAGCGACCATGTCAGAGACCTTCACAAAAGGCATGGCCAGGAATATCTATTTTGGGGGAAGCATCTTCTTCTTCCTGATATTCCTGGCCTTGACCTACCACACGGAACAAACCTTTCCGGAACGCAGTAATGAGGCGCTTTTAACCGAATCAGTGATACGCGGCAAAACGGTCTGGGAGCAGAACAACTGCATCGGTTGCCACACGCTGCTGGGCGAGGGCGCCTACTTCGCGCCAGAGCTGGGCAACGTATACCAGCGTCGCGGTGGGGAGGAAGGTTTCAAACCCTTCCTGCATGCCTGGATGAAAATGCAGCCGCTGGGCGTACCAGGGCGGCGGGCGATGCCGCAATTCAATTTGAGTGAGCAGGAGGTGAATGACATCGCCGAGTTCCTCAAATGGAGTTCGAAAATCAATACCAATGGCTGGCCGCCAAACAAGGAGGGCTGAGTGATGAGCATGGCTAATCCGCATCTGAAATTCGCCTCGCAAGCCGTAGCCAAACCTTACTTCGTGTTTGCCCTGATCCTGTTTCTCGGTCAGGTGCTGTTCGGTTTGATCATGGGACTGCAGTACGTGATCGGTGACTTTCTGTTCCCGATCATTCCTTTCAACGTGGCGCGGATGGTGCACACCAACCTGCTGATCGTCTGGCTGCTGTTCGGCTTCATGGGCGCCGCCTACTACCTGATTCCGGAAGAGGCGGATCGCGAGCTGCACAGTCCGCGGCTGGCGATCATTCTGTTTTGGGTATTCGCCGCCGCCGGCGTGCTGACCATCCTCGGCTATCTGCTGGTGCCGTATGCCGGGCTGGCCAGGCTGACCCACAACGAGTTGCTGCCGACCATGGGCCGGGAGTTCCTGGAGCAGCCGACGATTACCAAGATGGGCATTGTCGTGGTGTGCCTGGGCTTTCTCTACAACATCGGCATGACCCTGCTCAAAGGGCGCAAGACCACGGTCAGCATGGTGATGATGACCGGGCTGATCGGGCTGGCAGTGTTCTTCCTGTTCTCCTTCTACAACCCCGGCAACCTGGCCCGCGACAAGTTCTACTGGTGGTGGGTGGTGCATCTTTGGGTGGAAGGCGTGTGGGAGCTGATCATGGGCGCGATGCTGGCTTTCGTGCTGATCAAGATCACCGGTGTAGACCGGGAAGTCGTGGAGAAATGGCTGTACGTGATTATCGCCATGGCGCTGATCACCGGGATCATCGGCACCGGTCACCACTTCTTCTGGATTGGTGCGCCCGAGGTCTGGTTATGGGTCGGTTCGATCTTCTCCGCCATGGAACCGTTGCCCTTCTTGGCGATGGTGATATTTGCCTTCAGCACCGTGAAGAACCGGCGGCGGCAGCACCCGAATCGTGCGGCAACGCTATGGGCCAAGGGCACCACGGTGACGGCCTTCTTCGGCGCGGGCGTCTGGGGTTTTTTGCACACCCTTGCTCCCGTCAACTTCTACACCCACGGCTCGCAACTGACTGCCGCCCACGGACACCTGGCGTTCTATGGGGCTTACGCGATGATCGTCATGACCCTGATCAGCTACGCCATGCCGCGCTTGCGTGGATTGGGTGAAGCCGGCGACGAGCGCTCGCAGACGCTGGAGATCCGTGGCTTCTGGTTGATGACCCTGTCGATGGTGATGATCACGCTGTTCCTGACCGCTGCCGGTGTCGTGCAGGTCTACCTGCAACGCTGGCAGGTCGACGGGACCGCCTTGCCGTTCATGGCCACGGTCGAACACTTGCAGGTGTTGTTCTGGGCGCGTCTGGTCGCGGGCATCGGCTTCCTCGCCGGGCTGCTCTGCTACTTGTTCAGCTTCAGGCAGCGGGGTCGCGCAGCGTTGCGCGCCCCAGCGCAGGTGGTGCCTTCATGAGCCGGGATAACGGCTAGAAAAGGTCGGTCCGGCTGATACAGCGGGCCTTTTTTTTATTTCAGGAAGGACATGGAGCATGGCCTTTACCGTCGAACTGGAAGAGTGGGTGGGCAGCGTCTGGCATCGCTTCATCACCCGGCGCGCCAGCCCGGATTTCCCCGACGCACGCGTCGAGCTGGTCAATCAGCAACGTCCGCTGGCGCTGTTGTTCCGCGCCATGGGCGGTGCCAATGGCATCGGTGTCGAAGCCGCCAGCGACCGCGATCTGCTGTTGCGGCGCAACGTGCTGCAGCAGATCGCCGGCACCTGCAAACAAGTGCCTCTGGCGTGGTGTGACGAGAACAACCTGCGGCTGCCGTCGAGCCTTGCGGTGTTTCCTGAAGCTGCACTGAATGAAGAACTCTATCGCTGGCTCGCCTTGCTGGCGGCGCAGGCTGGACCGATGCGCCACTGGGGGCGGGATAACCAACGCTGGACCCAGATGCTGTTGCGGCGTTATCCGGCGTTGCGTGCTCGCTATACACGATTGGTCGATGCCCACCTGCAATTACGCCCGGCCCCGGCAACCCTGAACCGCAGTGAAGCGGCACTGGAACGCGCGTTATGTCAGGCCTTGCGCGAGCCCGGCAGCGTCGAGCATTTTCCGCGCAGTGAACGGGCCGCCTGGCCGCTGCCGTTGTGGTTGTACCCAGCGCAGCATCTCGCCAGCCCGCTGGCCGCCGATCTGGGCTATGAATCCGAAGAATTTCTGACGACCCCTCCCGGCGAGCAGCAAGGCGGGCGCAAACGCGCCAAGCGCATTGATGACAGCTCTCGGGACGGCGGCCTGTTGGTGATACGGCTGGAGAGCCTGTTCAGCTGGACCGAGCACGTGGACCTGGATCGCTGGTCGGACGACAGCGAAGATCCGGACGCCGCCAGGGTCGCCGACGACCTGGATGAACTGACCCTGTCGCGCACGCGCCTGCGCAAGGGCGGCGGCCTGAAGCTGCACCTGGATCTGCCGCCCGCCGATGTCGACGATATTCCCTTGGGCGAAGGCATCAAGTTGCCGGAGTGGGACTATCGCAAACAGCAGATGCAGGACGCCTTCGTCAATCTGCAAATGATGGTGCCCCGTGACTGTGAGGCGCAGCCGCTGCCGTCACGGTTGAAGGCCTCGGCTCACCGCCTGCGGCGTCAGTTCGAGCACTTGCGCAATGACCGCCAGTGGTTACGCCAGCAACCCCAGGGCGCGGAACTGGACATGCAGGCCTGGCTGGATTTTCACGTGGAGCGCGAGCATGGGCAGTGCGCCGAGCGCGGTCTGTTCATGGAGCAACGCCAGACCCGCCGCGACCTGGCGTGTCTGTTGCTGGCCGATGTGTCGATGTCCACCGATGCGCACCTCAACGATGAGCATCGCGTCATCGACGTCATCCGCGACAGCCTGCTGCTGTTTGGCGAAACCCTGTCGGGGCTGGGCGATGACTTCGCCCTGTACGGGTTTTCCTCGCTGCGACGCCAGCAGGTCCGTATGCAGGAACTCAAGTCATTCACCCAGCGTTATGACGACAACACCCGGGGTCGTATTCAAGGGCTCAAGCCGGGTTATTACACGCGCATGGGCGCTGCGATCCGCCAGGCCACGCAGTTGCTGGGCAGCAGCAAGCGGCGCAGCAAACTGTTGTTGCTGCTGACCGATGGCAAACCCAATGACCTGGATTTGTATGAGGGACGCTACGGGGTTGAAGACACTCGCGAAGCAGTGCTGGAGGCGCGGCGCCAAGGGCTGACGCCATTCTGTATCACCATCGATCGTGAGGCGGGGGACTATCTGCCGTACATGTTTGGTGCCAATGGCTACATCTTGATCAGCCAGCCTGAGCAATTGCCGCTGCGCCTGCCGCAGTTGTATCGCCAGCTGACCCAGCCGTGAGTCTGGGTTTGCCAGCGCAGTATCAACTGATGCCGCGCGGCAGCCAGAAAAACATCACCACGCAAAAGATCGTCAAACCGATGCAGAACCACTTGAACCGGCGCAGTCGACGCTCTGCGGCATGCTCGGCCATCACAGGCAGCGGCATGCCGCATTGGCAGCACTCGGTGTGCCGGGGTGGATTGGCGCGTTGGCAGTACAGGCAGACAGGCATGGTATTCACTCGAACTGTTCCAGGCGCAGACGATCAAGAATGGCGATCTGGCGACCGTCCTGAGTAATGATCTTTTCATCGATCAGGCGCCGAATGATCCGCGAAAACGTTTCCGGCTGGATCGACAGGTGCCCGGCAATCAGTTGCTTGGCCATCGGCAGCTCGAATTGGCTCTGAACCGGTTGCGCGCGCACCAGTTGCGTCAGCAGGTATCGCACGACCCGGTGGGTGGCGTTTTTCAACGACAGAGTTTCGATCTCATTGACCCGCTGGTGCAAACGAACGCAGAGCTTGCCGAGCAGCGCAAAGGTCAGCCGACTGTTGCTTTGAAGCAGGCGCATGTAAGTGCTGTTGGATAACCGGTAGAGCTGAGTGGGACAGACCGCCTCTGCCGAGGCCACATAGTTGGGGGTGTCCATCAACATCATGGCTTCGGCGAAGGTGTGCCGTTCGCCGATGACTTCAAACACCTTTTCCTGTCCATCGGGGGTCAGGCGGTAGATTTTCACCGCCCCGGCAATCACGAAGTAAAACGAGTCGGCCGGCTCGCCCTGACGAAACAGCGGTTCGCCTTTATCGATGCTCAGCAATTGGCTGGCACTCATCAATTCATCCAGCTGTTCTTCGTTCAACGGCTCAAACAAATGATGACTGCGCAGAATCTGGTGGTGGACGCGATGTAACACCATGGAAACTCATCCTGAAGGTTGAGAAAAGGGCGGCTATCCAGTCAGACGAGGCCCAGAGAAAGCCTGCTGGCCAGGGCCAGGACTGAGGTCAGCACCACAAACCAGGCCAGAGGCTGGATGACTTTTTTCATGACGACTCCGGGTAATCGAGAAGGATCAAGGTTTCAAAAGGTTGCCCATGCTCAGCAAGACGCGGGCCATGCGCCAAAGGCCTTGTTCAGGGGAGGGCGTAGAGGTGTGATGTCAAAATGACCATAGCTTAAGGGTCTTTATGACCATCGAAGAGTCATAAAGACCGTGGTCGGGCAGCCGCGCCGAGCCGGGAAGCCCACGCTGGCGCGGATTCGCTTCGGGGGCACGGCCCTTGCACTCTTGATTTGTGACAACGACGTTTGATCCGCGATACCCGATGATCGAACTGCGTATTTTCCTCGACGCTTGCAGCTAAGTGTCAGGTAGGCAACGAGGTAGAGGAGTGGCTTTATGCAAGTGCTTGAGCGCCGTAAAGCGATGGCGATTCCGCCGCTGTTACGGCTGGCCTTCCGGCCATTTTTCCTCGCGGGCTGCCTGTTGGCGGTGCTGGCCATACCGCTATGGCTGGTGGCGTTCGGCGGTGCGATTTCCGACTGGCAACCCTCAGGCGGCTGGCTGGGCTGGCATCGGCATGAATTGTTGTTCGGTTTTGGTCTGGCGATCATCGCCGGTTTCCTGCTGACCGCCGTGCAGACCTGGACCGGGCGTCCGGGTATCAGCGGGACACCGTTGGCGGCGCTGGCGTTGCTGTGGCTGTGCGCGCGAGTGGCCTGGCTGGTCAATGCGCCATGGCCGTTGCTCGCGCTGCTGGAATTGTCGTTCCCGCTGGCGGTGGCGTTGCTCATGGGCTTCACCCTGTGGAAGGTGCGGCAGAAGCGTAACTACCCGATTGTGATGGTGTTGCTGCTGTTGGCAGCGGCTGACGGACTGTCCCTGTACGGGCTGCTCGAAGGTCATGAAGGCTGGCAGCGCCAGGGCGTACTGACCGGGATCTGGCTGGTGGCGGCGATGATGGGGCTGATCGGCGGGCGGGTCATTCCGTTCTTCACCCAGCGCGGCCTCGGCCGAGTCGAGGGCGTCGCCGCGTGGCCGTGGCTGGATCGGCTGCTCTTGGCGGGCTCTGCGCTGCTGGCGCTGTCATATGCCGCAGGACCTGCCTTGTATCCGAATATCTGGGTGGGCCTGTTGTTCACGGTGTTAGCGGCAGGGCATCTGGTGCGCCTGGTTCGCTGGCATGATCGGGCACTTTGGCGCGTGCCATTATTGTGGTCGTTGCACCTGGCTTATGGCTGGTTGGCTGCGGCTTGCCTGGGCATGGCGTTGTGGCATTTTGGGCTGCCGATCAATCCGAGTCTGGCGGTGCATTGCCTGACGATCGGTGCGATGGGCGGCCTGGTGTTGGCGATGATCGCGCGGGTCACTTTAGGTCATACCGGCCGCGCACTGGAGCCACCGTCCGGGATGACCCTGGCGTTCATCCTGCTCAACCTGGCGTGTCTGAGCCGGGTCGTGTTGATCCTGTTCTTCCCCTTGCCGGCGCTATGGTTGGCGGGTCTGTGCTGGGCGCTGGCGTTTGCCCTGTACGCCTGGCGTTACGGGCCGATGCTGCTGCGAACCCGCGTTGACGGTCATCCGGGATGAGTCAGTGAACCTGAGGAGGTTGCAGTGATGTATCCCTTTTTATTGGTGACGCACTTGCTGGCAGCGATTGCCTTCATCGGCACGCTGTTTTTCGAGGTGGTGATCTGGCACCGGGCCCGCCAGCAACTGATGGACACGGCACAGACCACGGCGGATCAGGCGATTGCAGTGCGCTCGCGCAAGGTCCTGCATGGCGTGGTGTTGCTGTTGTATGGCGCTGGTCTCGGCCTGGCGTGGCAGTACCGGGGTGCATTAAGTCAGCCACTGGCCAGCAGTTTCGGCACCTTGCTGAGCCTGAAGATCCTGTTGGCCTTGAGCATCATTGGTCACTACTTGTTGCTGGCCTATTGGTTGACCCACGCGCGACTCACCATTACCCGCGCCAGCTGGATTCGCCGCAGCATCCTCGGGCACATGGTGCTGATCGTGATTCTCGCCAAGGCCATGTTCTATTGGCACCCTTGAACTGCAAAACCGGCCCGGCGGCTGCGGCTCAAGTAACAACGCGCGCGTCGCTTGAATGCCAAGTGTTGATGGTGATCAAGGTGGTAACGCGCAGGGCTTTGCACACTGCATGAAACCTTCTGGAGATCACCGTCATGCCCCTTTCCCTGGCTGAGATGCGCCGCAGTTATACCCTTAATGGTCTGCAGGACGACGCTGTGCTGGACGATCCGCTGACGCTGTTCCGGCAATGGATGCAGCAGGCGCGCGACACCGAGTGCGCGCCGATCGAGGCCAACAGCATGATGTTGGCGACGGTTGACAGCGAGGGCAATCCGCATTGCCGGGTCCTGCTGCTCAAGGGCTTGAGCGACGAAGGCTTTACGTTTTTCGGCAATTACCAGAGCGACAAGGGCCGGCAACTGGCGGGTAACCCGAATGCCGCCATGACGTTTTTCTGGCCGGGGCTGGAGCGTCAGGTTCGTATCGAAGGCCAGGTGTCCAAACTCCAGGCGCAGCTCTCGGATGCGTACTTCGAGTCGCGCTCGGAGGCCAGCCGGCTGGGTGCCTGGGCTTCACCGCAGAGCCAGCCGCTTGCCAATCGGGCAGCGCTTGAGTCGCTGATGGCAGCCACCATTACGCGTTTCGTTGACCAGCCTGTGCCGCGACCCGAGCATTGGGGCGGCTATTGCCTGCACCCACAGCGCCTGGAGTTCTGGCAGGGGCGTGCCGACCGCTTGCATGACCGCATCGATTATCGCTTGCAGAACGGTGTGTGGTTTCGCAACCGCCTGGCGCCTTGAGCCCGGTCGAGGTACCTCCATGGAGGAATAGGCCACACCGCGATTCCGGTTCAGGCTTGAGCCTATGCTCATCTACGGGAGGCTTTGAAATGGCCCATCTGGCGCAACGCACGTTTGAACCCCTGAACATCGCCGTGTTGACGATCAGCGATACGCGCATCTTCGAGACCGACACCTCGGGACAGACACTCACCGATCTGCTGCAAACGGCCGGGCATGTCTTGATTGATCGTGACCTGGTCACAGATGACATCTATCAGATTCGCGCAACCGTTTCCCGGTGGATCGCCGATCCCAAAGTGCAGGTCGTACTGATGACCGGCGGCACCGGTTTCACCGCCCGCGATAACACGCCGCAAGCGGTCCTGCCGTTGCTGGATAAACACGTGGAAGGCTTTGGCGAGCTGTTCCGTCAGGTCTCCCTGGCGGAAATCGGCATGTCCAGCTTGCAGTCGCGGGCATTGGCCGGGATGAGCAATGGCGTCCTGGTGTGCTGCGTCCCGGGTTCACCGGGGGCCTGCCGGACAGCCTGGAACATGATCCTCCTGGAACAACTGGACAGCCGCACCGGCCCATGCAATTTCGCCCCGCATTTGAAAGCGCAAACCGAACGGGGCATCGACGCCTGTGAGACACGTTCATGACCGGCCCGGTGTGTGACTGGGGTCACTTGATGCCGGTGGACGAGGCCATTGACCGTCTGCTGGATCAGGCGCCGCCACCGCCTTTGTCGCACAGGATTCCTCTGGATCAAGCCATGGGCCGGGTTCTGGCGGCGGACATTCATTGCCCGGTGAACCTGCCGGCCTGGGACAACAGTGCCATGGATGGTTATGCCCTCAGGGCGGCTGACCTGCCAGCGGAGGGTGGTTATTTGCCGATTGGCGGGCGAATTGCGGCGGGGGATCCGGCCGATTCGCCCTTACTGGCGCAGCAGGCGGTGCAGATATTCACCGGTGCGCCATTGCCGCCGGGCGCCGACACCGTCGTTCCGCAGGAACGCTGTCGGGTCGAGGGTGCGCGGGTCTGGTTCCCGTCCGTGAAGGCTGGCGATCATGTGCGCAACAAGGGCGAGGAAGTTCGTCGAGGCGACCTGTTACTCAACACCGGGAAGCGTCTGCGCGCACAGGAACTGGGGTTGCTGGCTGGCGCCGGCGTGGCGCGAGTCGAGGTTTATCGACCGTTGCAGGTGTGCTTGCTCAGCAGCGGCAATGAGCTGCGTGAGCCGGGCGATCATCTGGCTCCGGGGCAGATTTACAACAGCAATCGCTACTGCCTGGCTGCGTTGTTGCGCGGCTGGGGCGTCGAGGTACACGACTATGGCGTCATGGCCGATGAGTTGGCGGCCAGCCGCCATGCCCTGACGCTGGCGTCTTCGGAATGCGACGTGCTGCTGAGTTCCGGTGGCGTATCGGTCGGCGAGGAAGATCATCTCAAGCAGGCAATTGAAGAACTGGGCAGCGTGGATTTCTGGCGCCTGGCCATTCAGCCCGGCAAACCACTGGCCTTTGGCAAAGTGATCGGCAAACCCTGGATCGGCATGCCGGGAAATCCATCGGCGGCGCTGATTACCGCGTTGGTCGTCGTGCGTCCATTCCTGCTCAGGGCCCAGGGCGTGACTGACGTGCTGCCGAGGCCATTGGCTGTGCCAGCCGGTTTCGATTGGTTGCAACGTAACAAGCGTCGGCAGTACTTGCGGGCCAGATTGACGCCCGGCGCTGACGGTCGGTTGAGCGTGGAGCTGCACCCTCAGCAAAGCTCGGCGATGTTGACGGCGGCCTGCTGGGCCGACGGGTTGGCGGTCATCGAGTGCGAGCAGCAAGTGCTCAAGCACGACAACGTGATGTTCCTGTCCTTCGCCGACCTGATGCAGTAACGGCAATTGATTACCGTCAAGGTCGTGGCTGCCGGTCTGGCTAGACTGGCAGCGCCTTTTCGAACGATGCATTACGGCATCGGGCGATGGTCGAGACGCGTTTTTTCATGAGGATTACCCATGCAACTGGTCTGCCCGGCAGGGAGCCTGCCTGCGCTTAAAGCGGCGGTGCGCCAAGGTGCCGATGCCGTTTACGTCGGCTTTCGCGATGACACCAACGCCCGGCATTTTGCGGGGCTGAACATGGACGACAAACAGTTCGACGCCGCCGTCGCTCACATCCGCCAGCATCAACGCAAACTCTACGTCGCCGTCAACACTTACCCGCAACCCAAGGGCTGGGAGCGCTGGCAGCGGGCGGTCGATCGTGCCGCCGATTTTGGCGTGGATGCACTGATCGCCGCAGATCCCGGAGTACTCAACTACGCCAGTCAACGTCATCCGCAACTGGCGTTGCACCTCTCGGTTCAGGGCTCGGCGACGCACGCCGCTGCATTAGAGTTCTATGCGCAGCGCTACGGCATTCGTCGCGCGGTGCTGCCGCGGGTGCTGTCATTGGCGCAGGTCCGTCAGGTTGCCGCCAGCAGCCCGGTACCCATCGAAGTGTTCGGTTTTGGCAGTCTGTGCATCATGGCTGAAGGGCGTTGCCACCTGTCCTCCTACATTACCGGCGAGTCGCCGAACCTGTGCGGTGTCTGTTCGCCCGCCAAGGCGGTGCGCTGGAGCGAGGACGCCCAAGGTTTGAGCGCGCGCCTGAGCGAAGTGCTGATCGATCGCTACACCCCTGACGAACCGGCCGGTTACCCGACCTTGTGCAAAGGCCGCTTCCTGGTCGACGGCAAGCGCTTTCATGCGCTGGAGGAACCCACCAGCCTCGACACCCTGGACTTGCTGCCGGAGTTAGCGGCCATCGGTGTCGAAGCGGTAAAAATCGAGGGTCGCCAACGCAGTCCGGCCTATGTCGAACAAGTCACCCGCGTCTGGCGGGCGGCACTGGATGCCCATCGCGGTGCGCCGGGCAATTTTCGGGTCAAGGAAGAATGGCGTCAGGTGCTGGCCGGCTTGTCCGAAGGCAGCCAGACCACCCTGGGTGCTTATCATCGATCATGGCAATGAGGGACGGAACATGAAGCTCAGCCTTGGACCGGTCCTGTTTTACTGGGACAAAGAACAACTCAGCCACTTTTACGCCGAGATGTCGGCGTTGCCCCTGGATGTGATTTATCTGGGGGAAACCGTGTGTTCGAAACGCCGGGCGTTTTCCCTGGATCAATGGCTCGGACTGGGACGCGAGTTGCAGGCATGCAGCCAGGCGCAGTTGGTGATTTCCAGCCTGACGCTGATCGAAGCAGCTTCCGAGCTTTCCAGCCTGCGTCGGCTCTGCGACAACGGCCAGTTGCTGGTCGAGGCCAACGACATGGGCGCGGTGCAGTTCCTGGCCGAGCGCAAGTTGCCGTTCGTGGGCGGTCCGGCTCTGAATTTGTACAACGGTCACGCGCTGGTGCAACTGCTGGACAGCGGCATGACTCGTTGGGTGCCGCCCGTGGAGTGTTCGGCGGCGCTGATTGCTGACGTGCTCGATCAGGTTCGCGAACTGGGCCGTGAGGTGCCGGAGGTGGAAATCTTCGCCTATGGGCATTTGCCGCTGGCGTATTCCGCACGCTGCTTCACTGCCCGGGCGGAAAACCGACCCAAGGATGATTGCCAGTTTTGCTGCATCAACTACCCCGACGGCCTGGCATTGACCAGTCAGGAAGGGCAATCGTTGTTCACCCTCAACGGTATTCAAACGATGTCGGCCGAGGTGGCCAATCTTCTGGCTGACTATTCCGGGCTCGTGGCCTGCGGGGCCGACATGTTGCGTTTGAGCCCGCGTGCCCAGGGCATGGCCGAGGTCATCGGCGCCTATCAGCGGGTCCGCTCGGGCGAGACACCTCCGCTGTTCGTCGAAGGGTGCAATGGTTACTGGCATGGCCAGGCCGGCATGCTGCGCGTCGAGGAGGTCGGCCTGTGCTGAACCGAAAAAAATGGCTGTTGAAGGGTGCCGACCGCTTGCTGCCGCTGGTGCGTCGCGTGCCGTTTGCCATGCAGCGCCTGGCGTTGCAACAGGCATTGAATCGCTGTCTCGCCGAGCCGTTGCGCGATGGGGAGTTCGAAGTGTTGCGTGGGCGTTGGCTGTGCCTGCGAATTCCGGATCTGGGGTTGTCCTGGTACCTGACCCTGAGCCGCGAGGGCCTGCGGATCGCCGAGCACGCCCCGGCAGACGTGACCATCAGCGGCAACTGGCGCGAGTTTTTGCTTTTGGCCAGCCGTCAGGAAGATCCGGATACGCTGTTCTTTCGCAGACGGTTGGTCATCGAGGGGGATACCGAGTTGGGGCTGACGTTGAAGAATCTGATCGATAGTCTTGATCCTGATGTGTTGCCGGTGTGGCTGTGGCGCAATCTGGAGCGGGCGGGGAAGGGGTTGGCGGCCTGATGGTTGGCTTTTATTTTTGGTCGGGGACATATCCGTTGCTGCGGTGATGGCGGCTTGGGGTTTTGATCAATTGCCGAAGCGGCGTTGATCCTGTGCGGACCATATTCCACCTGTGGGAGCGAGCTTGCTCGCGAAAAACGAATGGACACCGGGTTTACCCAGACAGCACGCGTCATCGTTGACGTCCTTCGCGAGCAAGCTCGCTCCCACAAGGAGGCCAGCGATCACGGCGTAGATCTGTGTCGCCGCCACGAACGCCTCGCGAATAAATTCGCTCCTACAGTTGAGATACCGTCCACACAGATTCAACGCCGCTTTTGCTCTGTTTTTGATCTTGATCTTGAGCGCCCCGTCAAACCACGCTGGCCGGAATTCGATGTTGATGTGGAGGGTAAACCGGCAGGACGCCGGTTTAGCCGCACTGGGCCAGGGATGGCCCTTTGCGGCGACCCTCCGAATCAATGTCGGATTACGGGCATGCCGAGCCAAAGCGCCGGCACGTGGCCGCCGACGCCTGCGATGCAGGACATTTCCGCAAGACCGCTGCGGTCCAGGCGCACGGCCAGGTTGTTGGCCAATTGAGCAACGTTGGAGCAGCCGGAGCAGGAGTAAACCAAAGGCAGGGTTGAAGGGGGCATTGACGCTCTCCATTGTTGGGCTCTACCAGTGTGCAAGGCCGTTGACATTGCGCATTGATTGCCGTCAATTCCGCTTACTGGAACGCCGCCAGCTCCTGTTCTTCTGCGAGGATGCTGATATTGCGGCGCTCCATCGCAATCAGGCCGCACTCCACCAGACGATGCAAGATCCGCGAAAAGGTTTCCGGTTGAATGCCCAGCTTCGACGCCACCAGGCGTTTGGACACCTGCAAGACAATCAGGCCGGTGACCGGGTGGCGCTCCTGGAGCAGATAATTGATGACCCGCCGGCTCGCACTGGTCATGGTCAGGGTGTCGATATCCCGCAGGCGCAGATGCAAGTGAATGCTCATGCTTGCCAGGATGGACAGGCAGACTTTCGGCTGATCCTCCAGGGCGTTGCGGTAATGGTGACCGTCGATGCTGACCAGTACGCTGTCCTTCAACGCCGTGGCGCTGACCGGGTAAAGCCGGGCCTGGCTGAACAGCAAGGCTTCGGCAAAGGTCTGGCCGGGCTGGATGATCTCCACCAGGTTCTCCTGGCCTTCGCCGGTGAGCCGATACAACTTGATCTGACCGCTGACCAGCAGGAAGAAACGCTTGGCCGGATCGCCCTGGCGCATGAGTGTGCTGTGACAACTCAGGCGCTTGAGCATCGCCAGGCTGCAAACTTCCTCGAAGACTTTGTCCGGCAATTGGCTGAACAAGTGGTGACTGCGCAACGTTGAAATGATGGAAGGGTGGGTCAGCATGGGATACCTCCGCTGACAGTCATAGTAGAGGCCGCGGGCTGGATGACCTATGCCTCCGCAGACCTACCTCCAAGGAGGGATATCCGTCAGCCGGCGCTGCGCAGATGCTCCATGGCCCACACCGCCGCCTCGACCCGCGAGCGCAAGCCGAGTTTGTGCAGCAGGTTCTTGACGTGAACCTTGACCGTTCCTTCGGTGATGCCCAGCTTGTGTCCGATGACCTTGTTGCTGAAACCGCTGGCGATGGTTTTCAACACTTGCCGCTCGCGCTCGGTCAGTTCCACCACGGCCTGGCGTGGCGGTGAGCGCAGCGCCTGGGCCATGACTCGGGTCAGGCCGGGGCTGATGACGAGGGCGCCGTTCAGGGCATCGCGGATGTACGGGATCAACAGTTCCGGTTCCATGTCCTTGAGCAGATAGCCGTCGGCATCCAGGCGCAGGGCGTCGCGAATATCGTCTTCGGCGTCCGACACCGTGAACAGCAATACCTTGCCGGTGTAGGACATGGCCCGTAACCGGCGCAGGGTTTCAATGCCATTCATCTGCGGCATGTTGTTATCGAGCAGGACCAGATCCGGTTGCAGCGGCTCGATCAGGCTCAGTGCCTCTTCGCCGTTGCCAGCTTCGCCGACGATCTTGAAATCATCTTCGAGTTCGAGCATCTGGCGGATGCCGTGACGCATCATCGGATGATCGTCTACCAGCAGGATGGTGTGTTGTCGGGGTGAGGTCATGTGACGCTACCTTCTGTGTGCTGTCCGAGAAACTCCGGGTGGAATTCCAGCTGGACGCAGGTGCCTTGCGGCGTCCTGGAAACTATCTGCAGCTGGCCGCGCAGGCTGCGAGCCCGTTCATCCATGATGTTCAGGCCGTGATGTTCGCGCTGGTCAACGTTGCCGCTGAAGCCTCGTCCGTCGTCTTCGATGGAGAGCCTGACGGTTTCGCCGACCTGGCGCAGTTGCAGCCAGGCGTTTTGTGCATGGGCGTGGCGCAGGCAGTTTGAAAGCGCCTCGCGGGTGATCTGCAAGATGTGGATCTGTTCGCTGGCCGAGAGCTGGAAGGCCAGCGCGTCGACGTGCAGGTGCACCTGAAATTCGCCGCGCCGGGAGAACTCTTCGGCGGTGTCCTTGAGCTCTTGCACCAGCCCGGCGTCGTTGATCTGCAAGCGGAAGGTGGTCAGCAGTTCGCGCAACTGGCGGTAGGCATTGTTCAGGCCCTCGCGCAATTCGGCAGTGACGGTTGCCAGGGTTTCCACCGGTTCGCCACGGCGTATCAGGGTCTGCATGCGGCTGACTTGCAGCTTCATGTAGGACAGGGCCTGGGCCAGTGAATCGTGGAGCTCGCGGGCAATGATCGTGCGTTCGTCGAGCAACAGCAGACGATGATCCTGTTCCCGTTGGCGTTTGAGCGAAAGTGAGGTGCCGATGAGATTGGCCAGGGCCTGGATCAGTTGGGTTTCCCAGGCTTTTGTGGGGTGGCCATCGACAAAGTGGGCCTTGAGCTCGCCCAGTTCGCTGCCCTGATTGCTGATGCTGAAGGTTTGCGGCTTCGCTTCGTGGTGTTTCTGGCACGTGGCGCAATCGGTGCTGGCGCAGACTTCGCGGATGTTCGCGCCGTGCAGGGCGAGCAACTGCTTGGCAGGTGCCTGCGACTGGCCTTGCAGGCACAGTGACAGGCGCAAGCCGGGCAGGCGTTGCTGAAAGCGCCGGATCAGGTCATCCAGCCCTTCGGCATTGGCCAGGCGGGTGGCCAGGTTGCGGCTGCTTTGATACAGCAACTCCAGGGCGGCATTGGCCTGTTGCAGGTTCACGGTCTTTTGCTGGACCTGGCTCTCCAGGGTGCGATGGGATTCTTCGATGGTCCCGGCCATGGCATTGAAACTCATGGCCAACTGGCCCAGTTCGTCCTGGGACTGATGGTTGACCCGTACCTGAAAGTCGCCGCGACGAAAGCGCTGAGTGGCATCCACCAATTCCTTGAGTGGGGTGACCACGCCGTACTGCAATTCGTAGAGTCCGAGCAGCAGGACAATCAGGGTGGTGAACAAGGCCAGGCCTTGAATGACCTGTTGCCAGCTTTGTTTTTCTTCGCTTTGGCGCTGCAACAGGCTGACGAACTGGTTCAGTTGTTCAACGAACGGCGGGGCAATGGCCTGAAAAGAGCTTGCATCGCCACGTTCAAGGGCCGGGCGAAGATCCTCGTTCCAGCGTTGCTGGATTTGCCCGTAACTGATTTGCAGATCGGTGCTCGGGCCATCTTCCAGAACAGCCTTGAGGGACTGGCTGTAGAGGCGGGTTTGCAGGCTGTCGGTGATGGCAGCGATTTCTGCCGGGGCTACACCCGCGGCCAGCTTCCAGGTCAGGTGGTAAGTCTCCATGCGCACCGAGCCTGCGGTGTTGATCGCCGCCGCGTCGCCCTGGCTGAACCAGGCGATCAGTCCGGCGCTCAACGAACTGGCGAGGGCGAGCACGGCGATCAGGATTACCGCCAGCCCGGCGCGAGCCGGCAGGGAGCTGCGCAACCAGCGCATCATCAGCGCCGATCCGGCAAGAAATCAGAAAAACAGAGCATGTGCAGCACCAGAGTGGGGGTTTGCCGCCGATCCCGGGCGCGCTACCTCTAAAGAGTTGTCGACTGATCCTTGTCAGCTAAAACCTTGGAAGAAACCCCTGGAACGGTGATAAACCGCCGGTTTCAGGGTTCTCCGGAACTACCTCCTTAGAGGTAGACCGCGCAAGCATAGGCTTAAGGCCGCTTTGGCTTCGTTGACATGGATCATGTTTTTGCGGGGTTGCTCTCTCTAGTCTGCCGCCATGGCTAACTGACTGGAGAGCATTGTGAACCCACCGCGTGTAAGACAAGGCTTGGTGCTGGGCATGAGCACACTGGCCTTCACTGTGTGTTTTATGGTCTGGATGATGTTCGCGGTGCTCGGGGTACCGATCAAGGAACTGCTCCAGCTTAACGAAACCCAATTTGGCCTACTGGCTGCGACCCCGGTGCTGACCGGCTCCCTGGTGCGTCTGCCGCTGGGTCTGCTGACCGACCGTTTTGGCGGGCGCAGCGTGTTCTTCCTGTTGATGCTGTCCTGCGTCGCGCCGCTGTACCTGATCAGCTACGCCACCGCCTACTGGCAATTCCTGGTGCTGGGCTTGTTCGTCGGCCTGGCCGGTGGTTCGTTTTCGGTGGGGATCGCCTACGTCGCCAAATGGTTCGACAAGGAGAATCAGGGCTTCGCTATGGGCATCTTCGGCGCGGGCAACGCGGGCGCTGCGGTGACCAAATTTCTCGCCCCGGCATTGATTGCTGGCGGCAGCTGGCAGCTGGTGCCGAAAGTCTTCAGCGCAATCCTGTTCATTACCGCGCTGCTGTTCTGGTTTCTCAGCGCTGAAAACAAGGACCACCGCATTGCTTGCGGCGCCAGCTTGCGCGAGCAATTGAGTTCGCTGAAAGATCCGGCGGTGTGGCGCTACTGCCAGTACTACTCGATCGTCTTCGGCGGTTACGTCGCCCTCGCGTTGTGGATGACCAAGTACTACGTGCAGGAATACGGTTTCAGTCTGCAAAGCGCGGCGCTGCTGGCGGCCTGTTTTTCCCTGCCCGGTGGTGTGCTGCGCGCCGTTGGCGGCTGGATGTCGGATCGCTGGGGCGCGCAAAGCGTGACCTGGTGGGTGTTGTGGGTCAGCTGGATCTGCCTGTTCCTGCTTTCCTACCCGCAGACTCAATTGCAAGTGCAGACCATCAACGGCCCGATTGATTTCCACATCGGCCTCACTCCGGCGCTGTTCACCATGCTGCTGTTCGTCATGGGCATCGCCTTCGCGTTCGGCAAGGCTTCGGTCTTCAAATACATCGCCAACGACTACCCGAAAAACATGGGCGCCGTGTCCGGCATCGTCGGCCTCGCGGGTGGCCTGGGCGGTTTCGTCCTGCCGATCCTGTTCGGCGCCCTGGTGGACCTCACCGGCGTGCGCTCTTCCTGCTTCATGTTGATGTACGGCGTGGTCTGGGTCTCCCTCACCTGGATGTACTTCAGCGAAATACGCAAGCGTCCGCTGCTCGGCAAACAGCCGCCAGTGACCTCGTCCCCGTTTTCCAGCATTGCCCAAGGAGAAGAACATGTCCGTTCTGCAAAAGCCTGACAAAGGCCCGGTCATTCATGACTGGCGCCCCGAGGACCCTGCGTTCTGGGGAAGTAGCGGCAAACAGACTGCCACCCGCAACCTGTGGATTTCCATCCCTGCGCTGTTGCTGGCCTTTGCCGTGTGGATGGTCTGGAGCACGGTGATCGTGCGCTTGAACGCCATCGGCTTCAGCTTCACCACCGATCAACTGTTCTGGCTCGCGGCGTTGCCGGGTTTGTCCGGTGCGACCTTGCGCGTCTTCTATTCGTTCATGGTGCCGATCTTCGGTGGTCGGCGCTGGACCGCCGTGAGCACTGCGTCGCTGCTGTTGCCGTCGATCTGGATGGGCTTCGCGGTGCAGGATCCAAGCACCTCGTACAGCGTGTTCGTCCTGATTGCCTTGCTCTGCGGTTTCGGCGGCGGCAATTTCGCTTCGAGCATGTCCAACATCAGCTTCTTTTATCCCAAGTCCCAGCAGGGCACAGCGCTAGGCCTCAACGCCGGGCTGGGCAACCTGGGCGTCTCGGTGATGCAGTTCTGTGTGCCGCTGGTGATTACCTTCGGCGTGTTCGGCTTCATGGGCGGCAATGCTCAAGTGCTGCCGGACGGCAGCCAGTTGTGGCTGCAGAACGCCGGGTTCATCTGGGTGCCATTCATTGTTCTGGTGACCGTGCTGGCCTGGTTCGGCATGAATGACCTGTCCAGCGCCCGCGCTTCATTCAGCGAGCAGGCGGTGATCTTCAAGCGCAAGCACAACTGGTTGATGTGCTGGCTGTACCTGGCGACCTTCGGCTCGTTCATCGGCTTTTCCGCAGCGTTTCCATTGCTGATCAAAACCTCGTTCCCGGATGTCATTGCCTTGAAATTCGCTTTCCTCGGCCCGTTGGTTGGCGCGCTGGTGCGTCCGTTGGGCGGCTGGCTGGCGGACAAGCTCGGCGGCGCGAAAGTGACCTTGTGGAACTTCGTCGCGATGATCGCGATGGTCTTCGGCGTCATGCACTTCCTGCCGCAGAACGGCGCGGGCGGCAGCTTCTACGGCTTCCTTGGCATGTTCATGCTGCTGTTCATCACCACCGGCATCGGCAACGGCTCCACCTTCCGCATGATCCCGGTGATCTTCCGCACCCAGCATGAAAAAGCCGCTGCCGGAAAATCGCCCGCCGTGCGCGAACAGGCACTCAAGGATGCCGGCAAAGAGTCGGCAGCGGTCCTGGGCTTCAGTTCGGCCATGGGCGCCTTCGGTGCGTTCTTCATCCCCAAATCCTTTGGCACCTCCATGGCCCAGACCGGCGGCCCGGAGATGGCCTTCTACATGTTTGTCGGCTTCTACCTGAGCTGCATCGTCGTGACCTGGTGGTGGTACGCCCGCAAAGGCGCGGCGACACCCTGCTGAGACGACCCGAAATCCAACCATTGCGTGGGCGGGGCACAGAACCCCGCAGCAAGCCTGAGAGGACTACACCGTGAGTCATTTACTCGATCAACTGCGGTTTTTCAATCGCAAGCAAAACGAATTTTCCGACGGTCATGGAGAGACCCGCAAAGAGTCTCGTGACTGGGAGAACGTCTACCGTTCCCGCTGGCAGTACGACAAGATCGTGCGTTCCACCCACGGGGTGAACTGCACCGGATCCTGCTCGTGGAAAATCTACGTCAAGAACGGCCTGATTACCTGGGAAACCCAGCAGACCGACTACCCGCGCACCCGCAACGATCTGCCCAACCATGAACCCCGTGGCTGCCCGCGTGGCGCCAGTTACAGCTGGTACATCTATAGCGCCAACCGCCTCAAGTACCCGAAAATCCGCAAGCCGTTGCTCAAACTGTGGCGCGACGCCCGCCAGACCATGGCGCCGGTTGAAGCCTGGGCCAGCATCGTCGAGGACAAGGTCAAGGCCGACTCCTATAAAAGCAAGCGCGGCATGGGTGGTTTCATTCGCTCCAACTGGGAGGAAGTCAACGAGATCATTGCCGCAGCCAACGTCTACACCATCAAGCAATACGGCCCGGACCGGATCGTCGGTTTCTCGCCGATCCCGGCCATGTCGATGGTCAGCTACGCGGCGGGTTCGCGTTACCTGTCGCTGATCGGCGGCGCATGCCTGAGCTTCTACGACTGGTACTGCGACTTGCCACCGGCCTCGCCGATGGTCTGGGGCGAGCAGACCGACGTGCCGGAATCGGCCGACTGGTACAACTCCAACTACATCATTGCCTGGGGTTCCAATGTTCCGCAGACCCGCACCCCGGATGCACACTTCTTTACCGAAGTCCGCTACAAGGGGACCAAGACGGTGGCGATCACTCCGGACTATTCGGAAGTCGCCAAGCTCACCGACCTGTGGCTGAACCCTAAGCAAGGCACCGATGCGGCGCTGGCCCAGGCGTTCAACCATGTGATCTTCAAAGAATTCCACCTGGACAAACCGAGCGTCTATTTCACTGACTACGCCAAGCGCTTCACCGATTTGCCGGTGCTGGTGCTGCTCAAGCAGATGGTCGACAAGGCGCCGGGCGCCGGGTATCAGCCGGACCGCTTCCTGCGCGCCAGTGACCTGACCGACAACCTCGGCCAGGAAAACAACCCGGAATGGAAAACCATTGCCCTGGATGTCAGCGGTGAACTGGTTTCTCCTCAAGGTTCCATCGGCTATCGCTGGGGCGAGAAGGGCAAGTGGAACATCCTCCCGCGTGAAGGCGGCGAAGGCCGTGAGATCGACCTGAAGCTTAGCCTGATCGGCGATGACGTTGCCGAAGTAGCGTTCCCGTATTTCGCTGGTGAGTCCCACGAGCACTTCCAGCACGTGGCGGGCGATGCCGTGCAATACCGCCGCGTGCCGGTGCATAACGTGGTGCTGGCCGACGGCAGCGTGGCCAAGGTCGCCACGGTGTTCGACTTGTCTGCGGCCAACCTGGCGATCGATCGTGGCCTGGGCGGCGACAACGTTGCCAAGGATTACAACGACGCCTCGGTGCCTGGCACCCCGGCGTGGCAGGAACAGATCACTGGCGTGAGCCGTGAGAAAGCCATCCAGATTGCCCGTGAGTTTGCCGATAACGCCGACAAGACCAAGGGTCGCTCGATGATCATCGTCGGCGCGGCGATGAACCACTGGTACCACATGGACATGAACTACCGCGGGCTGATCAATATGCTCATGCTCTGCGGGTGTGTTGGCCAGACCGGTGGCGGTTGGGCGCATTACGTCGGCCAGGAAAAACTCCGTCCGCAATGCGGCTGGCTGCCTTTGGCCTTCGGCCTGGACTGGAACCGTCCGCCGCGCCAGATGAACGGCACCAGCTTCTTCTACGCCCACAGCTCGCAGTGGCGTCACGAGAAGATGAGCATGCACGATGTACTCTCGCCATTGGCTGATAAGTCGCAGTTCCCGGAACATGCCCTGGATTACAACATCCGCGCCGAACGCGCCGGTTGGTTGCCCAGCGCGCCGCAACTCAACACCAACCCGCTGCATATATGCCGCGACGCTGCCGCCGCCGGCATGGACCCCAAGGACTACGTGGTCAAGTCGCTGCAGGATGGTTCGCTGCGCTTCGCCTGCGAACAGCCGGACAGCCCGGTGAACTTCCCGCGCAACATGTTCATCTGGCGCTCCAACTTGCTGGGCTCCTCGGGCAAGGGCCACGAGTACATGCTCAAGTACCTGCTCGGCACCAAGAACGGAGTGATGAACGAAGACATCGGCCAGGTCGGCGATTGCAAGCCCGAAGAAGCGGAATGGGTGGACGAGGGCGCCATCGGCAAGCTCGATCTGGTCACCACGCTGGACTTCCGCATGTCCTCGACCTGCGTCTATTCCGACATCGTCTTGCCGACTGCGACCTGGTACGAAAAAGACGACATGAACACCTCGGACATGCACCCCTTCATTCACCCGTTGTCGGCTGCCATCGACCCGGCATGGGAATCGCGTTCCGACTGGGAAATCTACAAAGGCATCGCCAAGGCGTTTTCCAGCATGTCCGAAGGGCATCTTGGGGTCGAAAAGGATCTGGTGACCATTCCACTGATGCACGACAGCGTTGGCGAACTGGCCCAACCCTTTGGCGGTACCGACTGGAAAAGTGCCGGTGTGGCACCGGAGCCGGGCAAGAACGCGCCGAACCTGCATGTGGTCGAGCGTGATTATCCAAACATCTACAAACAGTTCACCTCGCTGGGCCCGATGCTGGAAAAACATGGCAACGGCGGCAAGGGCATCAACTGGAACACCGAAGATGAAGTGAAATTCCTCGGTGAGCTCAATCACCACGAAGGCGATGCCGGTATCAGCCACGGTCGGCCGAAAATCGACACAGCCATCGATGCGGCGGAAGTGATTCTGTCCCTGGCACCGGAAACCAATGGTCAGGTTGCCGTGAAGGCCTGGGCTGCGCTGTCGGAATTCACCGGCATCGACCACAGCCACCTGGCGCTGTCCAAGGCCCACGAGGCGATTCGTTTCCGCGATATTCAGGCTCAGCCGCGCAAGATCATCTCCAGCCCGACCTGGTCGGGGCTCGAGGACGATCACGTCAGCTACAACGCCGGCTACACCAACGTTCACGAAGGGATCCCGTGGCGCACCATCACCGGTCGCCAGCAGTTCTACCAGGATCACCCGTGGATGCAGGCGTTTGGCGAGCAGTTGATGAGTTATCGCCCGCCCGTCAACACCCGCACCATTGAAGGGGTGAAAGGCAAGCGCAGCAACGGCGAGATCGAAATCGTCCTGAACTGGATCACCCCGCACCAGAAATGGGGCATCCACAGCACCTACAGCGACAACTTGCTGATGCTGACCCTCAGCCGTGGCGGACCGATTGTCTGGCTCTCGGAAAACGACGCAAAACGCGCCGGTATCGAGGACAACGACTGGATCGAGTGCTTCAACATCAACGGTGCGCTGACCGCCCGGGCGGTGGTCAGTCAGCGGGTCAAGGACGGCATGGTGATGATGTATCACGCGCAGGAACGGATCGTGAACGTGCCCGGCTCGGAAACCACCAAGACCCGTGGCGGCCACCACAACTCGGTTACCCGGGTTGTGCTCAAGCCAACGCACATGATCGGTGGCTACGCCCAGCAAGCTTACGGTTTCAACTATTACGGCACGGTCGGTTGCAACCGCGATGAATTCGTCGTGGTGCGCAAGATGGCCAAAGTCGACTGGCTCGATGGTTCAAGTGGCGATGATTTGCCACGTCCCCTGCCGACCGATATCGAGGAGAACTGAGATGAAAATTCGCTCACAGATCGGCATGGTTCTGAACCTGGACAAATGCATCGGTTGCCACACCTGTTCGATCACCTGCAAAAACGTCTGGACCAGTCGTGAAGGCATGGAATACGCCTGGTTCAACAACGTCGAATCGAAACCCGGGATCGGCTACCCGAAAGAATGGGAAAACCAGGACAAGTGGAAGGGCGGCTGGATCCGCAACGCCAATGGCACGATCAACCCGCGCATTGGTGGCAAATTCCGGGTGTTGGCGAACATTTTCGCCAACCCTGACCTGCCGAGCCTCGACGATTACTACGAGCCGTTCGACTTCGACTATCAACACCTGCACACCGCGCCGCTGGGCGAGCACCAGCCAACGGCCCGTCCGCGTTCGCTGATCTCCGGCAAGCGCATGGAGAAAATCGAGTGGGGCCCGAACTGGGAAGAAATCCTCGGTACTGAATTCGCCAAGCGTCGCAAGGACAAGAACTTCGACAAGATTCAGGCTGACATTTACGGCGAGTACGAAAACACGTTCATGATGTATCTGCCGCGCCTGTGCGAGCACTGCCTCAACCCGACGTGCGCCGCCTCGTGCCCGAGCGGCGCGATCTACAAGCGTGAAGAAGACGGCATCGTCCTGATTGACCAGGAAAAATGCCGTGGCTGGCGCATGTGCATCAGCGGCTGCCCGTACAAGAAGATCTATTTCAACTGGAAAAGCGGCAAATCCGAGAAATGCATCTTCTGCTACCCGCGTATCGAAGCCGGGATGCCGACGGTCTGCGCCGAAACCTGTGTCGGCCGGATCCGTTACCTCGGTGTGCTGCTGTATGACGCCGACCGCATCAGCGAGGTGGCGAGCACCGCCAATGAGCAGGATCTGTACGAGAAACAACTGGAGATCTTCCTCGATCCAAACGACCCGGCGGTGATCCGTCAGGCGCTGGCCGACGGCGTGCCACAGTCGGTGATCGACTCGGCACAACGCTCGCCAGTCTACAAAATGGCCGTGGACTGGAAGCTCGCACTGCCGTTGCACCCGGAATACCGCACCTTGCCGATGGTCTGGTACGTGCCGCCGCTGTCGCCGATTCAAAACGCGGCCACCGCTGGCACTGTGGGCATGAACGGGGTGATTCCGGATGTCGACAGCCTGCGTATCCCACTCAAGTACCTGGCCAACCTGCTGACGGCGGGCGATGAAAAACCGGTGAAGCGTGCGCTGAAACGCTTGCTGGCGATGCGCGCCTATAAACGTTCCCAGCAGGTGGACGGCGTGCAGGACCTGCAAGTACTGGCGGATGTCGGCCTGAGCGTGGAACAGGTCGAGGAAATGTACCGCTACCTGGCGATCGCCAACTATGAAGACCGCTTTGTGGTACCGAGCGCACACCGTGAAGACGCCATGAGCGACGCCTTCGCCGAGCGCTCCGGTTGCGGCTTCAGTTTCGGCAGCGGCTGCAGCGGCAGTTCCGACACCAATATGTTCGGCGCCAAGAAGGCCAATCGTCGCGACATCCTGAAAACCGTCCAGTTGTGGGAGGAGTAAGCATGCAAATTCTCAAAGTGATTTCGCTGTTGCTCGACTATCCGACCGAGACGCTGACAGGCGGTCGCGATGAGCTGGAACAGGCGATTATCCAGTCCCGGGAAATCAGCCCCAAGCAGCGCGGTGCGTTGTTCGACTTGCTGGAGCTGATTTGCGGCAATGACCTGATGGATGGCCAGGAGCATTACGGTGCGCTGTTCGGCCGGGGGCGTTCGCTTTCGTTGCTGTTGTTCGAGCACGTGCACGGCGAATCCCGCGACCGTGGCCAGGCCATGGTCGACATGATGGCGCAATACGAAGCCGCCGGTTTTGCCATCGGCGTCAAAGAACTTCCCGACTATATCCCGCTGTATCTGGAGTTCCTTTCCACCCGCGAAGATATCGAGGCCCGCGAGGGCCTGGCGGATGTCTCGCACTTGCTGGCCTTGCTCGCGGCGCGTCTGGAAGAGCGTGAAAGCGCTTACGCCAGTTGCTTCCGCGCGCTGCTGCAAATTGCCGGCGCCGAACCTCATCAAGCGGTGGCCGACCTGCGCGCGCAAGTCGCCGCAGAGCCTCGCGACGACTCCCTCGAAGCCCTCGACAAAATCTGGGAAGAGGAGGCCGTGGACTTTCTCCAGGCCGAACAGCAGGACCGTTGCAGTTCGCTGCCAAGCGCTCCGGGCAAAGCTCGCGAAGAAAGTGCGGTGCCGCTGCACTGGGTGGATTTTCAGCATGATGGGTTGGCCGCCGCGCCAGCCAAGGAAGTGGACAATGTCTAAATGGGATCTGTTGTTGTTCGGGGTTTACCCCTATGTGGCCCTGGCGGTTTGCCTGATCGGCAGCTGGGCACGCTTCGATCTGTCGCAGTACACCTGGCGGGCGGGCTCCAGCCAGATGCTCAACCAGAGCGGCATGCGCGTGGCGAGCAACCTGTTTCACGTGGGTGTGTTGTTCGTGCTGGCCGGACACTTCGTCGGCCTGCTGACCCCGGCGTCGGTTTATCACCATCTGATCAGCACTGAGAACAAGCAGTTGCTGGCGATGGTCTCTGGCGGGTTCTTCGGCCTGCTGTGCCTGATCGGTCTGCTGATGCTGGTCAAACGGCGCCTGAGCGATCCTCGGGTCCGCGCCACGTCCAGCCCTTCGGACATCCTGATTCTGCTGGTGCTGCTGGCGCAATTGCTCCTCGGCCTGCTGACCATCGTTGCCTCCACAGCGCATATGGATGGTTCGGTCATGGTGATGCTCGCCGACTGGGCACAGAACACCGTGCTGTTACGGCCGATGGAAGCGGCGGCGTCCATTGCGCCGGTCGGGCTGACTTACAAGCTGCATGTGTTTCTCGGTTTGACCTTGTTCGTGCTGTTCCCCTTCACCCGTCTCGTACACATGATCAGTGCACCGATCTGGTACCTGGGACGTCGTTATCAAATCGTTCGGCAGAAGATCTGAGGAGACAATCATGTCAGGTGGATGTGGATGTGGCGGCGGTAATGGGGGCAGCGGTGGCTGCGGTTCTTCAAAAAAAGCGGAAGTGGTTCTCGACATCGCGCCAGCCGCAGCGGTGCAGTTTGAAGCCCTGCCGCTTGAGCAGGCGGCCGATGACGCTCCGGCGCAGTTGATCGCCAGCAGCGAACAGGAATGGCCGATCATCAGCGTCAACGAGGTGCCGATCACCTCGGAGGCAATGGCGCAGGAGCTGCAATACCACCCGGCGCAAAGCCGCGAGGAGGCGGTTTATCACGCCGCCCGGGCCCTGGTGATTCGTGAGCTGTTGCAGCAACGCATTGCCGAGCTCGGCGTGTCGATGGAGATCGGCGCGGGTGAGAACGAAGAAGAGGCAGCCACGCGCTTGTTGCTCGAGCGTGAGGTGCATGTGCCTCAGTGTGACGAGGAAACCAGTCTTCGCTACTACGAAAACAATCGCGGGCGTTTTCACAGCGCGCCATTGCTGGCGGTGCGACACATCCTGCTGGAGTGTGCGCCGGACGATGCCGAGGCCCGTGCCCTGGCCCATGATCAAGCCGAAGTCCTGCTCCAGCGGCTGGAAGAGTTTCCCGGTAGTTTCGCCGAGCTGGCCGTGAGTTATTCGGCCTGCCCGTCGAAGGCTCAGGGCGGTTCGTTGGGGCAGATCAGCAAAGGCCAGACCGTGCCCGAACTGGAGCGTCAGTTGTTCACCCTGGCGCCGGGGCTGGCGAGCAAGCCACTGGAAAGCCGTTATGGCTGGCATGTGATCAGTATCGACCAGCGTATCGAAGGCATGCCATTGCCTTATGAGGTGGTATCCACGGCGATCCGCACGCAGTTGCAGCAAGGCGTCTGGCAAAAAGCCCTGGTGCAATACCTGCAAACCCTGATTGGCGCGGCGGATATTCGTGGCATCCACTTGCAGGGTGCCGATTCACCGCTGGTGCAGTGAGCCTCGAGGCAAACCGGGAGATGTGATGAACGCTGTAATGCAGGATGGTTTTGGCCGCCAGATCGACTATCTGCGGATGTCGGTAACGGACCGTTGTGATTTTCGCTGTGTGTATTGCATGGCGAAAAACATGACCTTCCTGCCGCGTCAGCAGGTGCTGACGCTGGAAGAATTGCAGCGCCTCGCAACGCTGTTCGTCGGCCTGGGCGTACGCAAAATTCGCCTCACTGGCGGCGAACCGCTGATTCGTCCCGGCATTGTCGACCTGTGTCGCAACATCGCGGCGCTGCCTGGGCTGCGTGAACTGGTGATGACCAGCAACGGCTCGCAACTGGGCCGTCTGGCGCGACCGCTGGTGGACGCGGGGGTCAAGCGGATGAACATCAGCCTCGATAGCCTGAACGGGGAGAAGTTTCGCGCGATCACCCGCAACGGCGATCTGGATCAAGTGCTCAGTGGCATCGAAGCGGCGCGCAGCGCGGGGTTCGAACGCATCAAACTCAACTGTGTGGTGATGAAGGGGCGCAACTTCGATGAAGTCCTGGGCCTGGTGCAGTACGCCATCGATCAACACATCGACATCAGTTTCATCGAAGAAATGCCCTTGGGCGACGTGGGTCGTTCACGGGGCGAGTCGTTCTGCTCCAGCGACGAAGTGCGGGCGCTGATCGGCAGTCGTCATCGCTTGCTCGACAGCACCGAAAACAGCGGCGGCCCGGCGCGCTACGTGCGTCTGGAGCGCCATCCCGATACCCGGATCGGTTTCATATCGCCCAACAGTCACAACTTTTGTGGTAGCTGCAACCGGGTGCGAATGACCGTTGAAGGCAAGCTTTTACTCTGTCTGGGCCAGGACGATGCCCTGGATTTACGCGGCCTGCTGCGGCGTTATCCGCTGGATGATCAACCTCTGATCGACGCGGTCCACAAAGCCCTGCGGGGCAAGCCGTTGCGTCACGATTTCAGCCCCGAAGGGGAGGTGCAAATCGTGCGGTTCATGAACATGAGCGGGGGTTGACGCGCCCGGAAAAGCCACTGCGGGGGATTCTATGTTTGCCTGCAAGCGTAGCGCTGATCTCGGTTCCGTTGGAGCGTGGCGGTCACCTGTAGGAATTCATTGGCTAATGCAATGTCGCAAACAACGAAAACCGCGAGGCAAGCTCACTCAATCAGGTCGGCTTTCAGGCCGCCTCGCTTTTCGAAAGTGATCCGCCGTCAGGCCGGAACCTTAAATAGCCGTTACCGCAACAACTGAATGTACGCATGACTCCGGTGGGAGCGAGATTGCTAGCGATAGCGGTCTGTCAGTCAACTCTGATGTTAGATGTGATGGCCTCTTCGCGAGCAAGCTCGCTCCCACCATGAAAGGTTTTTCAGGCCGCCTTCAGGCGGTTTTTTTGCCGGAAAATCTTGATATTGATCAATTGCAGATCAGCCCTTTGTCCGTAGTCTTTACTGCATATTGTGTTTTTAAATTTATAAATATCTATATGTAGTGTCTGGAGGACGAATGCAGAGCACGCTGATCTCACTGGGGTCGAACCGTTTGCACAAGCGCGATGGCAATCTGGTCGCCTTCGATGCGGACAAAATCCGTCAGGCGTTGATCGCCGCTGGCAAGGCAACCGGGGAGTTTGCCGAGCTTGAAGCCGAAGCCTTGCTCCATGCCGTGTTGGCCCGCCTGGAAGGGCTGCCCAGGCTGCATGTCGAACAAATCCAGGATCGGGTGGAAAGGGTCTTGATGGACGCCGGTTTTTTCCTCGCGATGCGTGCCTACATCGTCTATCGCGAACAGCACGGACGTCTGCGCCGCGACCGCCGCACCCTGGTCGAAGTCGCGACCTCGATGAACGAATACCTGGATCGCGAAGACTGGCGGGTCCAGGCCAACGCCAATCAGGGCTACTCCCTGGGCGGGCTGGTGCTGAACGTATCGGGCAAGGTTACCGCCAATTACTGGCTGGACGAGGTGTACAGCGAGGCCATTGGTCAGGCGCACCGCGAGGCGGATCTGCACGTGCACGATCTGGATATGCTCGCCGGTTATTGCGCGGGCTGGTCGCTGCGAACTCTGCTGCACGAAGGGCTCAACGGTGTGCCGGGGCGGGTCGAAGCCGGGCCACCGAAGCACCTGAGCAGTGCCCTGGGGCAGATGGTGAATTTCCTCGGCACGCTACAGAATGAATGGGCCGGCGCTCAGGCGTTCAGCTCGTTCGATACCTATCTGGCGCCCTACGTGCGCAAGGACCAGCTGAGTTATCCAGAGGTGCGCCAGGCGATCCAGGAGTTCATCTACAACCTCAATGTGCCGTCGCGCTGGGGCACTCAGACGCCGTTCACCAACCTGACGTTTGACTGGGTATGCCCGCAGGATCTGCGCGAGCAGATCCCCATCATCGGCGGTGAGGAAATGCCATTTGCCTATGGCGACCTGCAAGTCGAAATGGATGTGCTCAACCGCGCCTATATCGAGGTGATGCAGGCTGGCGACGCGAAAGGGCGTGTGTTCACCTTTCCGATCCCGACCTACAACATCACCCATGACTTTCCCTGGGACAGCGAAAACGCTGACCGCCTGTTCGAGATGACGGCGCGTTACGGCTTGCCGTATTTCCAGAACTTCCTCAATTCGGATTTGCAACCCAATCAGGTGCGCTCGATGTGCTGCCGGTTGCAGCTGGATGTGCGCGAGCTGCTCAAGCGCGGCGGCGGTTTGTTCGGCTCGGCGGAACAGACCGGCTCGCTCGGCGTGGTGACCATCAACTGTGCGCGTCTGGGCTATGTGTTCAAAGGCGATACCAGCGGGTTACTCAAGCGTCTGGACACGCTGATGGAACTGGCGATGGAGAGCCTGGAGGTCAAGCGCAAGGTGATCCAGCACCATATGGACGCCGGTTTGTACCCGTACACCAAGCGGTATCTGGGCACCTTGCGCAATCATTTTTCCACCATCGGGCTCAATGGCCTGCATGAAATGCTGCGCAATTTCACCGGCGACGAGGAGGGCATGCACACCGAACATGGCCGCAAATTCGCCCTGAATCTGCTGGACCATGTGCGCGCCACGTTGCTGCGCTTTCAGGAAGAAACCGGCCACATGTACAACCTGGAAGCGACGCCCGCCGAGGGCACGACCTACCGTTTTGCCAAGGAAGACCTCAAGCGCTACCCCGACATTCTTCAGGCCGGGAGCACGGCGGCGCCGTATTACACCAACTCCTCGCAACTGCCGGTGGGCTACACCGACGACCCCTTCGAGGCCCTGGAACTTCAGGATGAACTGCAATGCAAATACACCGGCGGCACCGTCCTGCATCTGTATATGGCCGAGCGGATTTCCTCCACCGAAGCCTGCAAGCAACTGGTGCGCAAAGCCCTGGGGCGCTTCCGCCTGCCTTACCTGACCGTGACCCCGACATTCTCGATCTGCCCGGTGCACGGCTACCTCGATGGTGAGCATGAGTTTTGCCCAAAATGCGACGAAGTGCTGCTGCTCAAAGAACAGAAAGCCGGCCTCGTTCACTGATTTCGATCCACTCAACCGCAAGGAGCTTCACCATGACTGCATCGCAAACACTGCCCCAGGCGCAACGTCAACGCTGCGAAGTCTGGACCCGGGTGATGGGCTATCACCGCCCGGTATCGGCGTTCAATCCGGGCAAACAATCCGAGCACCGCGAGCGGGTGCATTTCACTGAAAGCGCGGCGCTGGCCGGGCGCAAATGAGTCGAATGCTGCGGGTCGGGGGCATGGTGCCCCTGACCACTATCGACTATCCGGGACAGCTGGCCTGCGTATTGTTTTGCCAGGGTTGCGCCTGGCGTTGTCGTTACTGCCATAACCCGCAGTTAATCCCGCCGCGCGGCGCGGACGAAGTGGAGTGGCGCCAGGTACTGGGCTTTTTGCAGCGTCGGCAGGGCCTGCTGGATGCCGTGGTCTTCAGCGGCGGTGAGCCGACCCTGCAAGACAGTTTGCCCGACGCCATGGCCGAAGTGCGGGCGATGGGTTTTCGCGTTGGCCTGCACAGCGCCGGGATCAAGCCGGCGGCGTTCGCCAAGGCACTGACCGGCGCTGATTGGGTCGGCTTCGATGTCAAGGCGCTGCCCGAGGATTGTCAGGCCATCACTCGGGTCGCAGGGAGTGGCACGGCCAATTGGCGCAGCCTCGAACATCTGCTGGACAGTGGCGTCGACTATGAATGCCGCACCACCGTGCATTGGCATCTGTTCAAACCCGAACGGCTGTTGATCCTGGCGCGGCGCTTGAACGAACTCGGCGTCAAACACTTTGCCGTGCAATTGGTTCGCACCGAACGAATGTGCGACCCGCTGTTGCCGAGCGTTTCGGCACAAGCCTTGCTGCCCGATCTTTGGGGAGCGATGCGCGAGCTGTTTCCAGCCTTCGTGTTACGGGAATAACCGAGGCTGCTGATCAGTGTTCACCAGTGACACCCACCATGATTTTCAAATGCGCTGCCTATCGGGCAGGTATCAAACGGGGAGCATTTGATATGGCTAAATTATCTACGGCACAACGTATCGTCATCGGTTTTGCAATTGCGCCGCTGGCCCTGATGGGCATGGCGTTTTACGCGTTGCACGATCTGGCAACTCTCAAGGAACAGGCGGTGGTCATCGTCAAACAGGACTGGCCGAAAATCGAGCCGATCCTGGTCATTGCCACCGGCGTGCGCGATAACGCCAGAAACACCCGGGATTTGCTGATCGATAAAGACAACCAGCAAGTGCAGCAGTCCATCGACACCACCAAAAAACGCATCACTCAGGCGCTCGAAACCCTTGAGCCGCTGTTCTATCTGCCCGAAGGCAAAGTTACTTATGCCGCGCTGAAAAAGAACCGCGAAGCCTATGTCGCGGCGTTCACCCAGGTGCAGGTATTGATCAGGCAAGGGGCATTCGACGACGCCATGACCCAGCTCAAACAAAAAGTCGTGCCGGCCGAATTGCAGGTCTACAAGAGCCTGGACGAGCTGATGGCGCTGCAAGGGAAAATATTCGCCGACCGTGAACAGGCGGCGCAGGAACTCTACAGCGATGCCCGGCGCAACATGCTCGGCCTGTTTTTGTTCTGCCTGGCGCTGGTTGTCGCCGCCGCCGTTGCCGTGACGCGCAGTGTGACCCGGCCACTGGGCGGCGAGCCGGACGATGCGGCGCGGGTCTTGAGCCAGATCGCCCAAGGCGACCTGACGACGCCGGTGCCGGTGAGTTCAAGTGTCGACGGCAGCGTGATGATGAACATGCACCAGATGCAGCAAAGCCTGAATGCCATGGTCAAGCACATCGCGACTTCGGTTGACCAGGTGGCCAGCTCCTCGGAAGAATTGAGTGCGGTCAGCAGCCAGACCAGCAGCAACCTGCAATTGCAGGGGCTGGAGATTGAGCAAGCGGCGGCAGCGGTGAACCAGATGACGGCGGCGGTGGACGAGGTGGCGCGCAATGCGGTCAGCACCTCCGAAGCTTCGCGGCAGTCCGAGCAAACCGCGCAGCGCGGCCGCGAGCAGGTTCAGGAAACCGTGGTTTCCATGGGTGAACTCTCCAACGGCGTGGCCGATACGTCACAGCGCATCGAGCAACTGGCCGGCCGGGTGCAGGACATCAGCAAGGTGTTGGAGGTGATTCGCAGCATTGCCGATCAAACCAATTTGCTGGCGCTCAACGCGGCGATTGAAGCCGCGCGGGCCGGCGATGCCGGGCGCGGTTTTGCCGTGGTCGCCGATGAAGTGCGTGCCCTGGCGCATCGCACCCAGGAGTCCACGCAGGAAATCGAGCAGATGATTGGCAATATTCGTCAGGATACCGGCCATGCAAAGCAACCGGACACTGGTGCGAGCGGCCCTTGAAGTGGCGCAACGCTCGGGCGACGCTCTGGATGAAATCACTCGGTCGATCTCGCAGATCAATGAGCGCAACATGATGATTGCCAGCGCCACGGAGGAACAGGCGTTGGTCGCGCGTGAGGTGGATCGCAACCTGATGGGTATTCGCAACTTGTCTGAGCAGGTCTTGCTGGGGGCGCGACATACGCAAACCGCCGGCCTCGATCTGGCGCATATGGCCGGGGCGCTGCACCAGACAGTGGCGCGCTTCAAGGTCTAGTTCAACTTGAGTGTGGCCGGCCTGGGGGTTGGATCAGGGCGCTGAGTTGCTCAGGCCCAACCCCAGAATTGCAACCACCAGCCCAATCCAATCATGCCGTTGGCGAGTAACAGGCAAACGCCGCCGGACAGGTGCCGCGCCAGGCCAATGCTTTCGCGGTTCAGGCGTTTGCAGCCCAACAGCAGGCTCCAACCCATCGCCGCCATCAACAGGCAGGCCCGGGCCGGTTGGACCCACTCCAGCAGCAGCCCTTCATAGCGCAGCAATTTCACGGTTGTGGCCGACAGCCCGAGAAATAATCCTGCACCACCCAGGGGCGTGAGCGTCAACGCCATGGGCCAATACAGTGCAGGGTCCTTCGCCAGGCGCGCCGTCACCCGCAGCAGGATCAGCAATGCGGTGCCGAGGAGCAGCGAACTCAGGCTCAGATAAACCACAATGCTGAAACCGTCCAGCCAGCTGAAGCTGTCATTGAGCTGCGGGTAATGGGTGAGCAACCACCACGGCGCGTCATCCTGCAACGCCCAGAACTGATCGTGTTCGACCAGCCATTGGGCGAGGGTTTGTTTGAGAGCGATGAACCAAGGGCTGACTGTCCACTGAAACGCACCCATGGCCAGGCCGATCACGCCAAACAGCAGTAACCGAGACTCCCAGCGCGACAGCGTTTGCGCCGTCGCGTGAAGAATCTCCTGGTTGCTGGAACGAGCGATCAGTTGGACCGCGCCGCGTTGCCCGCTGCAGCGTCCGCAGGCGTGGCAATCACTGGCGCCCCGCAGGCGGCGAATATCCAGCAGCGGCGCGCAGTTGGGCGGCGGCAGGCGTGGCGCGGCGTTTTCCATCCAGCGCTGTTCATCGACCTGAAAATGCACGGGTGCCAGGCGGGCGAGCAGGGCGAAGACCCCGCTGACCGGGCACAGGTAACGGCACCAGACCCGTTTGCCCCGGGCAAACAGCAGGCCGACGCCGACCGCCGCGACGGTCGAGCCGCCAAGAATCAATAACGCTGCCTGGGCGTAGTCATAAACGCTGATCAACTGGCCATAAAGGGTGGTCAGGCAGAACGCCAGAGTCGGCCAGCCGCCCCAGCGCAACCAGCGCGGCACGCCCAGACCTTTACCGTACTGGCTGGCCCATTCACTCAGGGAACCTTCCGGACAGAGAACGCCGCACCAGAGCCGCCCGAACAACACCATCGACAGCAGCACGAACGGCCACCAGAGCCCCCAGAACAAAAACTGCGCGAACAAAGTCAGGTTGTCGAGCATCCGCGCCTGGCTGTCCGGCAGCGGCAACAGGGCGGGGATCACCAACAGCAGCGCATAAAAAACTACGACGACCCACTGCACGGCGCGAATGAGGCGCGCGTGGCGGCGCATGCCGTCCCCCACGCGCTGCAACCATCGATTGCCCCAGCTCAGGTCGGGCATGGCAGGTTTTCCGCAGTGCGTTGCCGTAGCCAGCCGCCGACGACCAGCCAGTAACCGACCCACACCAGCAATGTCATGCCACTGGGGGTTGCCCGATAACCGGCAAAACTGGCAAGAAAACTCCCCAATCCATGGCTGTCGCTCAACAGTGCGCTGCTGTCCCAAAGCGCCTCGCCAACGAGGCTATAAACCCACTCCGGCACATCCAGGGCCAACAATTGGCCGTTGATGCGCTCGCTGGCGCTGACCAGCAGTGCCGCGCCAAGCATCAGCAGGATGATTTCGCTGATTGCAAAGAAGCGCTGCCAGGAAATGAAGCGGCGACTGCTGTGCAACAGGCCGATGGTGAGCGCCGACAGCACCAGTCCGAATGCGCCACCGACGGCGAACAAGGCCAGCTCCGGGCCGCGCAAACGTGCGCCGGCACCGTAGAGGAATACCACGGTCTCGCTGCCTTCGCGGCTGACGGCGAGCATCGCCAACACTAACAGGCCAAGGCCGCCGCGACGGGCCAGATGGCTGTCGGCGTGGCGTCGCAAATCATGTTTGAGCGTGCGCCCATGGCGATGCATCCAGCCCACCATTTGTACCATCAGCAGACTGGCAATCAGCGCCAGTGCGGCCTGGAACCATTCACTGGCCGAGCCGCTCATGGCCTCACCGGCAAACAGAATCAGCACCGCGAGCAGGCCCGAGAGCAGCAGCCCCAGCATCACACCGCCCCACAGGAATTTGACCAGCCGATTGCCCTGGTCTTGCTGGCTGGCCCAGGCCTGGAGAATGCCGATCACCAGCAGCGCCTCGACGCTTTCGCGCCAGACGATGAACATTGATTGATTCATGGAAACTCCGTGCATGGACGGGTTATCTGGCGAGGATGCCGCCCTCGGGCAGTTGCGGATTGAACTCGTCGAAAAAGGGATAGTGGCCGGGCCTGAGCGGGTGAATGACGACGAAGGTGGTGACACCCGGCGACAGTACTTTTTCAACCCGCAACGGCGTGCTCTCGAACTCGGCCGGCCCTTGACCCTCGTTTCTCAGGACGATCTTGAAACGCTGCCCGGCCGGTACCTCCAGCAAGGCGGGAGTGAAGTGGCCATCGCGCAGGATCAGTTCGTAGGTCGGTAGTTCGGCATGGACGGTCAACGGCGCAACGGCTCCGGCGAGCATCAGCCAGGCAAGCGGCAGGCGCTTCATTCAATAGCCGCCTTTTTTACCAATCCCGGCATAGATGAATTCGTAGTGCAGTTCGCAGCGTTCGAACCAGGGCGCTACACCGGTTTCCTTGTCGGTATGACGTCCGAGGGAACCGTGCCCGGCCGGTGGCAGGACGGTGAAGGTCAGTTGATATTTGCCTGGCCCCAGCAGCTTCATGTTGTCGCCGTAGTGCGGGCCGTCATTGGCGACCATGGCATGGAAGTCGCCCTTGAGTTCTTCCGGGTTGCCGGCTTTTTTCAAGTTGAACGAGACATTGAGGTAAGGCACGAAACTGCCTTCCTGAAAGCCCTGCCGATTGTCGGCAGTGGCCCGAATGTCGGCCTCCAGATGGACATCGGAATCGGCCGTGGCACGCATCATGCCAGCCGGTGCCATCTCGATCGGTTGCAGATACACCGCCCCGACCTCCAGCCCCTGACACAGCTGTGGTTCCCCAATCGGGTATTCCTTTGCGTGAGCCAAGGGTGCAAGCAGGAGCAGGGCGAGTGAGAGGTGGGTACGCATGATGTCTTCCTGAGCACTGACGAGTAGGAACCCGAGTCTAGGAAGCTTTGCTGCGAATAATAATGATTGTTATCAAGTTTCGTGCAATTAAACCGCTGGCTCTTCACGCTGGCGAAATCGCTGGGCGCGTTCGACGCTGTGGTTCATCTGTGCGGCCGCGTGAACGGTCAACGGATGTTGGGTAAAACCGGGTCGGGGGGAAATGTACTCGGCCATTTCCCGGGCCACGGCGAGCTGGCGTTCCGAACCTTCGGCCAGCAGCGCGACGACCAGGTTTTCCAGGGCAATGACCCGGACACGCAAGTGCACCAGTTCGGCGTGGGTCAACGCAGGCGGGGCAGTAAACGCATCGCCATCGATGGACTGGGGGGCGTTTTGATCGTCCCATGTCGACAGGGGTGGATGCTCGGCTGTCTCAGCATTCGGGAAGGGATTTTTATTGAGCATGAGCGACGTCTCCAGGTCTGTTCAGCAGTTGCAAGCTTAGCCCCAGGATCGCAATGGGGCGAGGCGAGTCACTTGCTGTCGATATCTTGATATCCATCAAGGCTGACGCTGCTTCCAGGCTGTAGGTTGGAAGTACGCCTCTCAATAAACGGAGAACGGCATGGCCAAGAACTTTCCCGCCAACCCCCCGCACCCCGAACGGATCTGTTGGGGATGCGACCAGTATTGTCCGGCCAAGTCCCTCGCGTGTGGAAATGGCTCCGACCGGACCATGCACCCCGCCGAGCTGTTCGGTGAAGATTGGGACGTGCCCGGCGACTGGGGTTTAGACAAACTCATAGTCAGCGACAAGGCCACGGATAAAGGGGTGTAGCGGGTAGGCTTCATCCAGCAGCGAAATTTAAAGGGGGCGCCTGACCGCTGCGTGACAGGCGCTTAAACCCCAAGCCCAAACCTGAAGTTGCCGAACTTCCAGTCCGGCGAACTCTTCTGGTAGCAGCCTGGCTGGTTGGCCGGTGTTGCGTCGCAGGATATTTTCCCGACTTTGCTGGAACCCTGGCCTTCGCCGGTACCGCGTTCGCTGTATACAGCGCAGCCACCCAGCATCGGCAACGCCAATGCCAGGGCAAGTATCAGATGCTTCATATGTCCTTCCTTAAACATAAACGGTGTTGGCCATTAGAGCATATCTGGCTACTTGCGCCGGGTATTGGTGGTTGAGTTGAACTGCGCGATGGCTAATTCAGCAAGCCGCGTTGCGCCAGATTTTTCATCAGTGCACCGACGCCGAACGTCCAGGGTGGTGCTTGATGGCTGCCCGTCACGCGATTGTGCAGGGTGCCCAATGACGCGGATGAAATGCTTACCAGATCCCCTTCCTTGTGGGTGAAACCCTGGCCGGGTGAATCTCGGTCATCGGTTGGAGCGAACAGTGTGCCGAGGAACAGCACGAAGCCGTCCGGGTACTGGTGGTTGGTATTGAGGGTCTGCGCGGCGAGATCTGCCGGATCACGGCTGATCTGACTCATGGAACTGCTGCCGTTGAGCACGTAGTCGTCGTTGCCTTCGACCCGCAGGGCCACTTCACAGCGCCGCACATCGTCAAGGCTGAAATGTTCGTCGAACAGGCGAATGAACGGCCCCAATGCGCAGGAAGCGTTGTTGTCCTTGGCCTTGCTCAGCAGTAACGCGCTGCGGCCTTCGACGTCGCGCAGGTTGACGTCGTTGCCCAGGGTCGCGCCGTGAATGCGACCTCGGCTATCCACGGCCAGCACCACTTCCGGTTCCGGGTTGTTCCAGCTCGACTCGGGATGAATTCCGATGGCGCTGCCGCTGCCCACGGCCGCCAGCAGCGGCGCCTTGGTGAAGATTTCAGCGTCCGGGCCGATGCCGACTTCCAGATACTGCGACCACATTTTCTGCTCGATCAGGACCTGCTTGAGACGCGACGCCTCCGGGGAACCGGGACGCAGGTCACGCAGGTTGTCGCCGATCACGTTCTGCACCAGGCCACGGATCTGCTCGGCACGCTGCGCGTCGCCGCCGGCTTTCTCTTCGATGACCCGTTCGATCATGCTGGCGGCGAACGTCACGCCGGCGGCCTTGATGACTTGCAGGTCCGCCGGTGCCAACAGGCTGGGCTTCGACGGATCGCGCAGCTCGCCGCTGTTGGCCAGCAGCGCTTCTATCGTGCCCAGCGAGGTGCCAATGGCGTCGCGTACCGCCTGCAGCGGAGCTTCGTTGTCCAGCAGTTGGCTCAAGGTCGGGAAGCGTGCAGTGCAGTCGATGACTTCACCGTCACGCAGCACCACCACGGCCGGACCGCCGAGCTCGCCCGGCAGCCACACGCGACCGACCAGCGTCGCGCGTTGCCAGTCGTCGGGCAGGGTGTTTCCAATCGTCAATTGCAGCGCTTGCATAAGGCTGATCCTTGGGGTCAGTGGGAGTGGCGTGGGGTGCCGTTTTCCGGGATAACGCGCCAGTAAAGCGTGGCCGGTTCCAGGCAGCCGCCGGTGGACAGCTGGCCGACCAGTTGCCGGTAGAGTTCCTGCCAAGGGGTTTGCGAAGGGGCGAGGGCGGGCAGCGGTTCCTGGCGGCGGACGTCCAGTTCGGCGTCGTCCACCAATAGATTGACGCTGCGCGCGTTGAGGTCGACGCGCAGCCGGTCACCGGTGCGCAGCAGCGAAAGGCCGCCGCCCACAGCGGATTCCGGAGACATGTTGAGAATCGACGGGCTGGCGGAAGTGCCGCTCTGGCGACCGTCACCCAGGCACGGCAGCGAGTCGATACCGGCCTTGATCAGCGCGGACGGCGGCGCCATGTTCACCACCTCGGCGCTGCCGGGATAACCCACGGTGCCGCAGCCGCGAATCACCAGGATGCAGCGCTCATCAATGTCCAGAGTTGGGTCGTTGATCCGAGCCTGATAGTCTTCAGGCCCTTCGAACACAATGGCCCGCGCTTCGAAGCAGTTGGGTTGCAACGGGTCGCTCAGATAGGTGCTGCGGAACGCTTCGCCCACCACCGACATCTTCATGATGGCGCTGTCGAAAAAATTGCCGCTCAGGACGATGAAACCAGCGCGGTGCTTGAGCGGGTTTTCCCAGGTACGGATGACGTCGCGGTCGCCGGTTACCGCGTCTGCAACGATCTCGCCCATGGTTCGGCCACTCACCGATTGGCAATCCCGGTGCAGACGGCCGACCTTGTCCAGTTCATGCATCACCGCCGGTACGCCGCCCGCGCGGTGGAAGCCTTCACCGAGGTATTCGCCAGCGGGCATGCAATTGACCAGTAGCGGCACGTCTTCACCGACCCGCTGCCAGTCTTCCAGCGACAGGTCGATGCCGCTGTGGCGGGCGATGGCGATCAGGTGCGGCGGACAGTTGGTGGATGCGCCCAAAGCGGAGGCGACGGCGATGGCATTTTCAAAGGCCGCGTGGGTCATGATCTGCGACGGCCGCACGTCTTCGCGAACCAGATCGACGATGCGCAAACCCGTGGCATAGGCCATCTGCCCGCGCTCACGGTAAGGGGCAGGAATGCTCGCACAGCCGGGCAGCGACATGCCGAGCGCTTCAGCCAACGCATTCATCGACAAGGCCGTGCCCATGGTGTTGCAGTGGCCAACCGAGGGCGACGACGCGGTGGTCAGGGTCATGAAACCCTCGTAGTCGATTTCGCCCGCGCTGAGCAGATTGCGCGCATGCCACAGCACCGTGCCTGAACCAATGCGCTGACCCTTGTGCCAGCCGTCGAGCATCGGCCCGCCGGACAGCACGATGGACGGCAGATCGGTGGTCGCCGCGGCCATCAGGCAGGCGGGCGTGGTTTTGTCACAACCGGTGGTGAGCACTACGCCATCGAGGGGATAGCCGTGCAGCACTTCCACCAGTCCCAGGTACGCGAGGTTGCGGTCCAGTGCTGCGGTGGGGCGGCGCGACTGCTCGGCAATCGGGTGCACGGGGAATTCCATCGGGATGCCGCCGGCATCGCGAATGCCGTCCTTGACCCGTTTGGCCAGTTCAATGTGATGGCGGTTGCAGGGTGTCAGGTCGCTGCCGGTCTGGGCGATGCCAATGATCGGCCGCCCCGATTGCAATTCGGCGCGGGTCAGGCCCTGGTTCATGTAGCGTTCCACATACAACGCGGTGAGATCGGCGTGAGCAGGATCGTCAAACCACTGCTGACTGCGCAGGCGGCGTGGGGTTGAATCGGTCATGGCAGGCTCCAGCAAGTTATTCAGGCAATGGGTTGTGGCGGCGTAACTGACGGATCAGTCCGGCGTGATCAAGCTCGCCGTCACCGGCCTCGACCATCGCCTGGAACAGTCCGTCGACCAGATTGGCCACGGGCAGCGTCAGGCCCAGCGTGCGGGCCTGGGCGAGGGCGGTGTGCGTGTCCTTGAGTTGCCATTTGGCAGCGCCGCCGGGGGTGAAGTCGTTGTCGAGCATGCGTTGGCCATGCTGGCGCCAGATCGGCGAGTCGACGAAACCGCCGAGCAGCGCTTCATGGACTTTCGCCGGATCGGCCCCGCCGCGTTCAGCCAGCAGCAGCCCTTCGGCGACCGTGGCGATGGTGCTGGCGACGATCAACTGGTTGACCAGCTTGGACAGCTGGCCAGTCCCGGCCGGACCGACATGCACCGGACGACCCATGGCCGCCAGTACCGCGCGGCCCTGTTCGAAAGCCGCTGCGTCGCCGCCGACCATGATTGCCAGGCTGGCTTCACGGGCGCCGCGTTCGCCGCCGGAGACCGGTGCGTCGAGGTAGCGCAGCCCTTGCGCAGCACACAAGCGGGCGTGTTCGACGGCGGTTTCCACAGGGATCGAACTCATCACGATCACCAGCGCACCTTCGGCCAGCGCCCGCGCGGCGCCGTCTTCGCCAAACAGAATCTGGTCACAGGTCGGGCCGTCGCTGAGCATGCAGACCAGCACCAGCGCGCCGTCTGCTGCCTGCGCAGCGGTCTCGAAAACGCTTGCGCCGTGGGCCGCGAGTTCCGCAGCCTTGGCGGCCGAGCGGTTCCAGATCCGTACCGGATAACCGGCCTGCAGCAGGTTACGGACCATGGGTTTGCCCATGATGCCGGTGCCGATGAAGGCCACGGTTTCAAGGCTCATGCCTTGTCTCCCAAGGCGTCAGTCGGCGCGCCTTTCGTGTCAATCAGTGGCGTCGGATTGCGCGGCATCAACACCATGCCCAAGCCTCCCGCTCCGACCAGCGCGGCAATGATCAAGAAGCCCGGCGTGTAGCTGCCGGTCATGTTGAACAGGTACCCGGTCAGATAGGGACCGGTGAAACCGCTGAGGTTACCGATGGAGTTGATCAGGCCAATCCCGGCTGCGGCGCCGACGCCGGTCAGCACTTGTCCGGGCACGGCCCAGAACACGTTGATTGCGCTGTACACGCCCATGGCCAGCAGGATGAAGCCGATGACGATGATCCACGGCTGGTTGATCAACAGCGCCAGGGCAATGGACGCAGCGGCGAGCATCGCAGCGCCGCCCGCATGCCAGTGACGTTCCTGCAAACGGTCGGAGCGGCGGCTCCACCAGATCATCGCTACGGCAGCGACGGCATACGGAACAGCGGTGATCAGGCCGTTCTGCATCAGGCCGATCTCCAGCCCGAACGAGGCGCGGAACGACGCCAGCACGGTCGGCAGAAAGAAGTTCATGGCGTTGGAGCCCGAGGTGATGCCGAAGTACACCAGCGCCAGCATCCACACTTGACGACTGGCCAGTGCCTTGCGAATCATCTGGCCCTTGGTCGGTTGTACGCCCACCACCAACGGTTTGTTGCGCTCTTCCTGTTCGAGGGTCTTGATCAACCAGTTACGCTGCTCGGCGGTGAGCCAATGGGCATCGGCAGGGCGGTCGGTGAGGTAGAAAAAGCACACCACACCGAGGATCAGTGCCGGGACCGCTTCGACGATGTACATCAAGCGCCAGCCGACGAAACCCCAGGTATCGCCCAGTTGCATCAGGCCCACCGACAGCGGCGCGCCGACGATCTGCGCAATGGGAACGCCCAGGTAAAACGAGGCGATCATCCGCGCGCGGTAACGCGCCGGGAACCACAGCGACAGCAGGTAAATCACGCCGGGGAAGAAGCCCGCTTCGGCGATGCCGAGCAGTACGCGCAAGGTGATGAAGTGCCCGGCGGTCTGCAGGAAACCCATGGCCCCGGCAATAATCCCCCAGGTCACCATGATCCGCGCGATCCACACCCGGGCGCCGTAGCGGTGCAGCAAAATATTGCTCGGCACTTCGAACATGAAATAGCCGAGGAAGAAAATCCCCGCGCCCAGCCCGTAAATGGTCTGGCTGATGCCGATGTCCTCGTTCATGCGCAATGCCGCAAAGCCGACATTGTTGCGGTCCAGGAAGGCCACCACGAACAGCAGGACAAGGAAGGGAATCAGGCGCCGGGTCACGCGCTTGATGGTTTGTTTTTCGATGTCCGAGACATCGGGATGTGGTGTGATCATGTCGCACTGCCTCATTATTTTTGTTGTTATCGATAGGGGAAGCGTGGCTCGTCAGTCACCGCTAGCCAGCGGCGGTGTCCTCGATATGCGCGCGGATGATGGCGTCGAAATCGGCGTCGGCGTTAAAGCCCAGGGCGCGGGCGCGGGGGGCATCGACCTTGCTGGGCCAGCCCTCGACGATGCGCTGAATGGTGGCGTCCGGTTCCCAGCGAATCAGCTTGACCACCTCGGCACCGGCCACGCGTTGCAAGGCCGCAACCATGTCGGCGACAGTGGTGGTCACGCCGGGCAGGGGAATGATGCGTTCATCGCCCAAGGTCTCGGGCGACAGCAGCATGGCGTGCAACATCGCTTCGATGACCCGGCGTGGCGAGGTGAGATAAACCTGAGTGTCCGGACGCACCGGGCAGACGGCGGTTTGCCCCACCAGTGGCTCGCGAATGATCGAACTGAAGAAGGTCGAGGCTGCCTTGTTCGGCTTGCCGGGGCGCACGGCGACAGTGGGCAGGCGCAATACGCGGCCGTCGACAAAGCCCTTGCGGGCATAATCGGCGACCAACAATTCGCCCACCGCTTTTTGCATGCCATAAGACGATTTCGGCGTCAGCACCGTGTCGTCGTTGACGACCTCCGGCAGCTTGCCACCGAATACAGCAAAGCCGCTGGCGTAGACAAATCTCGGGGTTTTGCCTTGTTGGCGCAGGGTTTCCAGCAGCGTCATCAAACCGTGCAGATTGACCTGCATGCCCAGATCGAAATCAGCCTCGGCAGCCGAACTGACCACCGCTGCCAGATGCCACACCAGATCCACACCATCGGTGACCCGCGCCACCACATCGGGGTCGGCAATGTCTCCCGTCACCAGTTCGATGCGCGGGTCGTTGGGCACACCTTCGCCGGCAAAGGCGTCGAACAGTACGATGCGCTCAATGACCTGTGGGGCCTGGCCTTCGAACGTCAGGCTGCGCAGGGCCAGCAAACGCTCGGCCAGTTGTTTGCCGATAAACCCCGTGCCGCCGGTGATGAGGATCCGCATGTGTCACTCCTTTTTATTGTTGAGGGCGGTAAAAAATTGTGGGAGCGACCGGGGTGGCGATCCACCTTGCTCGCGATTCGATTTATCAGGCAAAGCATGTGCTGACTGACCTGACGCCTTCGCGAGCAAGCTCGCTCCCACAGAACCAGAGAACCAGGTCAGTCAGCCTGCACCGTACGTTGGCGCTGTTCGCCGAGACCGGCGATGCCCAGGCGCATTTCCTGGCCTGCGCGCAGGAACACGGGTTCGGGTTTCACGCCAAGACCCACGCCCGGTGGTGTGCCGGTGGAAATGATGTCCCCCGGTTGCAATGACATGCAGCGGCTGAGGTAGGCAATCAACGCAGGAATCTGGAACACCAGGGTGCGGGTATTACCGTTCTGATAACGATGGCCATCGACTTCCAGCCAGAGATCCAGCTGATGCGGGTCGGTGATTTCGTCGCGGGTCACCAGCCATGGACCGATAGGGCCGAAGGTGTCGAAACCCTTGCCTTTGTCCCAGGTGCCGCCGCGTTCAAGCTGCCATTCACGCTCGGACACGTCGTTGATGACGCAGTAGCCCGCCACGTGTTCCATGGCGTTGCTTTCGTCGATGTAGCGACCGCCCTTGCCGATCACCACACCCAACTCGACTTCCCAGTCGGTCTTGGTCGAGCCGCGCGGGATCTGCACGTCATCGTTCGGGCCGTTGATGGCGCTGGTCCATTTATTGAAAATCACCGGTTCGCTGGGCACTGGCATGTTCGACTCTGCCGCGTGATCGGCGTAGTTGAGGCCGATGCAAATGAACTTGCCCACCTGGCCGACACAAGCACCAATGCGTGGCGAACCGCTCACCAAAGGCAGGCTTGCCACGTCGAGCTTGCTCAGCGCTTCCAGGCTGGAAGGTTCCAGAGCCTTGCCGGACAAATCAGCAATGTGTGCCGACAAATCGCGGATCTGTCCTTGAGCGTCCAGCAGGCCGGGTTTTTCCTGGCCTTTCTCGCCATAGCGCAGCAGTTTCATAGAGAAAATCCTGAGTGGAGTTGAAAAAAGAGGGTCAGACGCTCATGCCACCGTCGATGACATGCACGCCGCCGGTAGTGTAGGCACTGGCGTCGCTGGCCAGATACAGGGCCAGGCGGGCGATTTCTTCGGCGGTGCCGATGCGGCCCATGGGTTGGCGATCAACAAACGCCTGATAGACCTCCGCTTCCGAACGCCCTTGGGCGCGCGCCTGTTCAGCAATACGTTGGCGCAGGGAAGGCGAGTCGACCGTGCCGGGGCAGATGGCGTTGCAGCGAATGCCTTTGCTGACGTAATCGGTGGCCACTGATTTGGTCAGGCCGATCACCGCGGCTTTGCTGGCGGTGTAGGCGAAACGGTTGGGAACGCCTTTCACGCTGGAAGCCACCGAGGCCATGTTGACGATGCTGCCGCCGCCGGCCGCGAGCATGCCGGGCAGGAACGCGCGAATCATCCGGTACATGGCGGTTACGTTGAGGTCGAAGGAGAATTGCCAGGCCTGTTCGTCGCAGTCGAGCAACGCGCCGCTGTGCACGTAGCCCGCACAGTTGAACAACACGTCCAGCGTGCCGACCTGTTGGGCGATGGCGTCGATGGCCGAGGGCTGGGTCACGTCCAGTTGCAGAACCTGGATGCCGGGGATGTCCTGCAACGCTTCAATGTGCAGGTCAGTGGCGATCACCTGGGCGCCAGCCTCCTGGAAAGCCAGGACCGAAGCACGGCCGATCCCTTGTGCCGCAGCGGTAATCAAAACGCGTTTATTGGCGAGGTTCATGGTGGATGTCCATTGTTGTTATTAAATACGCCGGACATAACCCTAGGGCGACTTGCCGATAATCTCCAATGAGATATTCTCAATGCTTAATAACTGGAGGTTATCGAATGGCGGACGTCGGCTTCAAACAGCTGTGCAATTGGCTGAGGTTCCGCCATCTGGTGTTGATCGATACCCTGGCCCGTACGCAGAACATGCACGCCACGGCGCTGGCGATGAATATCAGCCAGCCGGCGGTCAGCAAAATGCTGCGTGAGGTCGAGAAACAACTGGGCTTTGACTTGTTCCAGCGTCTGCCGCGCAGCATGTCGCCCACCGATTTGGGCAGCCATGTCGCCCGTTACGCGCAGATCGCCCTGAACGATGCCGAGCATTTCGTGGGCCAGGTCAATCATCTGCGTCAGGGTGGGCACGGTCTGCTGAAGATCGGCACCATTTTTGCGCCCACTTCGGTGGCGCTGCCCGCAGCGATTGTCGGCATCAAACAACGCTGGCCGCTGCTCGCGCTGGATGTCCTGGAAGGCACCAGCGCCAATCTGTTGAGCATGCTCGAACACAAGCAACTGGATCTGGTCATCGCCCGGTTCACGCTGGACAGCCATCGCAAGTTGTTCGACTTCCAGGCGCTGGCGCCGGAGCCGCTGTGCCTGGTCACTGGCAGCCAGCATCCGTTGGCCGGTGCGCGGGAATTGCCCCTGGCCGAACTCGGCAGCTGGCCGTGGATCGTTTATCCGGCCGGCACGCCCATGCGCGCCCGGTTGGAACGCGCCTTTGCCGAAGCGGGCATGCAGACCCCGGAAAATACCGTGGAGACCAGTTCAATGCAGACCACGCTGCAATTGCTGCAAACCGCACCCATGGTGGCGATGCTCGCCGAATCCATGGTCGGGCCGGACATGCAGGCCGGTCGCCTGACTCGCCTGGCGCTGCCGTTTCCTCTGGTGCTGGCGGACTACGGGATCATTACCCGGCGCAACGAGACGCCCGGCTGGTCCGCCCAGGCCTTCATCGAAGAGCTGCTGGCGGGGGCAGATGCCCTGCGCAGCGCACGCCAGACACCTTGATAACCATTGGTTATCGTTTGATTGAATCTCGTCATTGGGCAGCTGGCAATCGGCCTACTAGAGTGACCGACGCTCCACCTCGACGGTAGGGGCGTCAACCGCTCAGCAGAGGCGCGCATGAGAACAATAAAAAGCTACAAGACGCTGACGATTCTGTTCCTGTTTCTGATTGGTGTAGTCAACTATCTGGACCGCAGTGCGCTGTCCATCGCCAATACCTCCATCCAGAAAGACCTGGCCATCAGCCCGATGCAGATGGGCATCATGCTCTCGGCCTTTTCCGTCGCCTACGCATTCTCGCAGTTGCCCCTTGGTGCCTTGATCGACCGTCTGGGCAGCAAGCTGGCGCTGGGTGGTTCGCTGATTGTCTGGTCGATTGCCCAGGCCGCGTTCGGCCTGTTCAGCAGTTATGGGCACCTGGTGGGCTTGCGGGTGTTGCTGGGGATTGGCGAAGCGCCGGTGTTTCCGTCAGCGGCCAAGGCACTGTCGGAGTGGTTCGACACCAAGGAACGCGGCACGGCGACCGGCTGGGTCTGGTCCTCGACCTGCATCGGGCCGTGTCTTGCACCGCCGTTGCTGACATTGTTCATGGTCCATCTGGGCTGGCGGGGCATGTTCGTGCTCACCGGCATCATCGGTCTGATACTGGCCGCCTGCTGGTTTGCCTTCTACAAGAGCAAGGCGCAGTACATGGCCGAGACCGGGCGCGCCGAGCCCGTGCCCGCGCAGGTCAAGCAAAGTACCGGGCCGAAAGTGCGCTGGACCGCGCTGTTCAAGGACCGCAACACCTGGGGCGCTTTCCTCGGTTTCATGGGCGTGATCTACATGATCTGGCTCAACCTGACCTGGTTGCCCGGCTACTTCGAACGCGAGCACGGCCTGGACTTGTACCGCACCGCCTGGGTGGTATCGCTGGCGTATCTGTTCGGCGCGTTGGGCACCATCGTTGCCGGCAAGGTATGCGACAAGCTGGTTGCCCGGGGCATGAAAGTGCTCGCCAGCCGCAAGCTGATGGTGATCATGGGGTTGCTCGGTGGTGCGCTGTTTACCTTGATCGTGGCGTTCACCACCAACGTGGTGGCCTGCGTGGTGCTGCTCTGCCTGACGATGTTTTTCATCAATATTTCCAGCGCCACGGCGTGGATGATCGTCAACACCATCGTGCCTTCGGAGCGGGTTGCATCGTTCGGCTCGATCCAGAATTTCGGCGGCTATCTGGCGGGTTCTATCGCGCCGATTCTCACCGGCTTCACCGTGCAGCAGAGCGGCTCGTTCTCCTCGGCGTTCGTCATCAGTGCAGTGGTTGCGGCGTGCTCGGCGGTGGCGTACTTCACGCTGCTCAAGGAACCCGCGGCGAAACCGGCACCATTGGCGACTGTCGGGGGTGTGCATTCGGTGGGCTGAGTTTCAGGTATCACGCAACAGGTCGTTGGCGTTGAGCAGTTCGTAGGCGATTTCCGGGTGCTTTTCCAGCCCCCGGCGAATCGCGGCCGGGATTGATTGCCGGGTCTTGCGGCACAGGCCCGGCCGTTCACTTAACGTAATGCCAATGCCGCGCATGGTGCGAACTTCATTGAAACCGGGCTCTATGTCCACGCGCACGCCCAACTGCTCATAAATCCGGCCCTGCAAGCGTTGCAGGTCGGCAAGGCTCTGCAGGTTTTCCAACCGCTCCAGCAGGCGCTTTTCTTCGCTGCGATTCAGAAACAGCACGCGCAAGTCGGCCCCCGGAGTTTCCAGCAGCGAGTCACGCCCGCAATCGCAGGCGCCGGGCGGGCAGGGTTGGCGAATCGGCAGAGGCGTCGTCATGAGAGCAATCATAAGGGGCCTGGATCGAATTTGCCCATGGGCTTGTGCGCATGATGAAGCTGCAATCATGCGCCTGACTTGCCAACTGCAGCCTGAATCCCGAAGAATGCCGCTTCACTGACCGTTCAAGGCTGTTTTGATGATCCATATCCGCCCCATGACTGCCGAAGACTTTGCGCACTTCTGGCCCACTTTTCACGCCGTGGCCAGCGGGCAAGAGACTTACGCCTATGACCCCGATACGACCCGGGAGCAGGCGTTGCAGCTCTGGCTGGAGCTGCCTTTGCACACCTTCGTCGCCGAAGAAAATGGCGAGTTGCTCGGCAGTTACTACCTCAAGGCCAACGCCGCCGGCCCCGGCAAGCATGTCTGCAACTGCGGTTACATGGTCAGCGAAGCCGCCCGTGGCAAGGGCGTCGCGCGCCTGATGTGCGAACACTCCCAGCGCGTTGCAGCCGACGCAGGCTTTTTGGCCATGCAGTTCAATTCAGTGGTGTCGAGCAATGAGGTGGCGGTCGCGCTCTGGCAAAAACTTGGCTTCGACGTAGTCGGTCGCTTGCCGCGCGCCTATCGTCACGCACGCTTGGGGCTGGTCGATTGTCTGGTGATGTTCAAGTGGCTGGCGGACGAGCCATCCCCCGAGCAGCCTGTTACTCCGAAGCTGATCGGGCGCAAGAATATCGAGTCGGTGGTGTCACGGCCGCGGCGTAGCAAACCGTAAAACACATAGCCATCTAACTTATGAGGAGTCGCGAAGCCTAACCGCCTTTGGCCGTAGGCAAACTGGCGATCTGCCGTGACTGGCAATTCAGGTACGCCGAGGATTTCAGCCAGCGTTGGTCGGGGTACCAGGCGAACATGAATTGGCCATCCTTGAGTTTGTCGATCACCTGACGCGCCACTTGCGGGCGCACGGCGGGGCAGCCTTGGCTGCGTCCGATCCGGCCCTGCCGTTCGCTCCACAACGGGTTCACATAGTCGGCGGCATGGATCACGATGTCTCGATCACGGGCGTGATCATTGAAACCCGGTTCAAGACCGTCCATGCGCAGTGAATAACCGTGGCTGCCTTCATAGCTTTCCTGGGTGCGGAACAATCCCAGGCTGGACTGATAGCTGCCCATGCGATTGGAAAACTGCGTGGCAAAGTTCTCACCGGATTTTTGCCCGTGGGCCACCAGGTCACGCAGCACCAATGTCCGTTTGCTGAGGTCAAAGATCCACAGCCGACGAGCGGTGGAGGGCTGGGAATAGTCAATAACCGCCAGATGTTTGGCTTGTCGGTCACCACTGCTGACTGCGCATTGCACCGCATTCAGGGCACTTTTCAGTACCGTGGGGTTGAGATCCGGGGCGGCGTGGGTGAGCTTGCTGTAAAGAATCTGATTGCTGGTGCCAGCGGCGAGGGCTGGACCGCAGGTTGCGCATAGGGTAATAGCTGCCAGACAGAGTCGGCGCATGAAGGTCAGCATGTGCAGGGAGTCCTCGCCAGTGAGCGGCTTCTGATTCCTGTTGGTATTCCGTCAAATCGACGGCCATGGATTGGAGTGAAGTAGTTGGTCAAAAAGCGTGCATATTACTTGAGCATTTGCCTGCTCGCTGCGCCATTGGTCGCGACTGCCCAGGAAGGGCTCGTTGAACCGCAAAGCCCGGTGCAATTGGCGCTCACGCAAATGGCCGTGCAATGCCCGGTCTTGGCTTCGCGTCTGGACATACCGGCGCTCAGTCTTTTGCAGGCCTTTTATCAGCAGCAGGGCTACTTGCCGGTCTGGTCCGTTCAGGGGCGCCTGTCGCTATTGGAGTCGGAGCTTCGGCAACTGGCGGACGACGGTCTCAACCCGACTGATTACACCAAACCGGCCGATCTGGTTCCAGTTGACTCGGTCTGCGCCGACCTCAATACCAGCCAGCATTATTTGCAAGCCTTGCAGGACCTGCGTTACGGCCGGTTGCTGCAAGCGCGTTTCGAGCCAATCTGGCGTTCCCGGGAAGTCTCGCTTGATCGCACCTCACCCGTGTTGGCCATTGCTGGCCCCGGTTTGCAGGACATGGCCGACGCGTTTCGCCTGGCGCGTCCGACGCTGGAGCAGTACCAGAATCTGCGCCGGGTCTATGCCCAGCAGCGGCAACTGGCGTTGCTCAACTGGAAGCCCTTCGACAGCGGCCCCTTGCTGCGTCCCGACATGCAGGATGCACGAATCCCTCAACTGGCCCAGCGGTTGTTCAGCGAAGGCTACCTGAGCAGCCCGTTTTCCGGCCCGGATAACGCCTATAGCCCGGCGTTGGTGAATGCGGTGAAAAGCTTTCAGCTCAACCATTCGCTGCAAGCCGATGGCGTCCTCGGCCAGGGAACCGTCAATGAGTTGAACGTCAGCCCTGCGATGCGCCGCGAACAGCTGCGGATCAACCTGGAACGCTTTCGCTGGCTTGCCCAGGATCTGGAACCCGACAGCGTGCTGGTCAACGTTGCGGCGGCGCAACTGAGCGTCTACAAGGGCGGTGTGTCGGTCTGGCAGACCCGCACCCAGGTCGGCCGTGCCGAGCGGCAGACCCCGCTGCTCAAGTCCATGGTCACTCGCTTGACGCTCAACCCGACCTGGACGATTCCACCCACTATTCTGCGCGAAGACAAATTGCCGGAAATCCGCCGCGATCATGGCTTCCTGCTCAAACACAATCTGCAAGTGCTGGACCTCGCCGGCAATCCACTGACAGCTGAAGACATCGATTGGGACAATCCGGGCAATATCCTGTTGCGCCAGGATGCCGGGCCGAAAAACCCGCTTGGCAGAATCGTCATCCGTTTTCCCAACCCTTATTCCGTGTACCTGCACGACACGCCCAGCCAGGCGCTGTTCAGCAAAGGCCCCCGGGCCTTCAGTTCCGGCTGCGTACGGGTCGAGCAGCCACTGCGCCTGCGCGACATGCTGCTGAGCCCGGCGGATCGAGAGCGTACCGAGGTGCTGCTGACCACCGGCATTACTCACGAATTCAGGCTGACTAAACCCGTGCCGATTTTGCTCACTTACTGGACCGCCCAGGTCGATAGCCAAGGTCATCTGCTGTATGTCCCGGATGTCTATGGCCGCGACCCGGCATTGGCGACAGCGATGGTGGCTCATCCCTGAGCCGCCTTCGGTCAGCGTCCGCCAACCACCATGTCGCTGAACGGCGCGACGTACGCCTGCAAGGTCACCAGTCCACCGACCAGAATCGCCAGCACGATGGAGTGGAAGAACACGTAGCGCAGGATTTCCCCTTCATGGCCGTACCAGCGGGTCGCGGTGGAGGCGACGACGATGGACTGCGCATCGACCATCTTGCCCATCACGCCGCCGGAACTGTTGGCAGCCGCCATCAACACCGGGCTGAGCCCCAGTTGTTCCGCAGTGACCCGTTGCAAGCCGCCGAACAGCACGTTCGAGGCTGTATCCGAGCCAGTCAGGGCAACCCCGAGCTAGCCCAGCAGCGTGCCGAACATGGGGTAAAAGATCCCGGTAGCGGCGAAGGCCAGGCCCATGGTCGCATCCAGTCCTGAATACCGCGTCAGGAATCCCAGAGCGAGCATCGCCACAATGGTGATCAGCGAATAGCGCACCACCCAGATGGTTCGCAGGTAATGTCTGACCAGTTGCGGGATGGAATAACCCATCAGCAGTCCACCGAGAATCGCCGCCAGCAGGATGCCGCTGCCGGTGCTGGTGAACCAATTGAATTTGTATACCGCTTCCTCGGTTTTAGGCTGCGGCACCACCGGCGGGACTTTTTCGACTTGCTGATGCAGGGTGCCGAAGGTCACGGCAGGCGAGAAGAACGGATTGGCCTCGCGCACCGGTTTGCCTTGGGGGTCGAGCATGACCGCGCCGGTTTGCACGTTCATCGCCTGGCGAGTATCGAACATCGACTTGAAACTTTGCGTGCCCCAGGCGAAGACAAACACCGTGAGAATGATCCACGGCATCCAGGCGCGCATCACTGCCGGCCTGGCATCGGTGGCAAAGGTGGCGGTAGGTTTTTCATCCGGATCTTCGTCGACGCGCGAATTGTCCACGCGTCCCGACAAGGCGGCCGAGGTATGGATCGTGGCCGGTTTCCAGATCCTGAGAAAACCGGTCAGGCAGGCCATGGAAATCAATGCTGCGATCACATCCACCAGCATCGGCCCATGGTAATTGGAGACGACGAACTGCGGTACGGCAAAGCTGACGCCCGCGACCAGGATCGCCGGCCAGATTTCCAGCATCTTGCGCCAGCCGGCAAACGCCCAGATCAGCCAGAACGGCACCAGTACCGAGAAAAACGGCAGCTGGCGGCCGACCATCATCGACAGTTCCATCTCATCCAGCCCGGTCACCTTGGCCAGCGTGATGATCGGCGTGCCCAAGGCGCCGAAGGCCACTGGCGCGGTATTGGCAATCAGCGCCAGACCCGACGCCGCAAGAGGCGAAAACCCCAGGCCGATCAGGATTGCGCCGGTCACTGCCACAGGCGTCCCGAAACCGGCAGCCCCTTCGAAGAATGCACCAAAGCAGAAGGCGATCAACAGCAATTGCAGGCGTCGATCATCGGTGATGCGTGCCAGGGAGTCTTGCAGCACCTTGAACGAGCCGTTTTCGGTGGTCAGGCGATGCAAAAAGATGATGTTGAGCACAATCCAGCCAATGGGGAGCAAGCCGTTGGCGGCGCCGAACAGCGCCGCGGAACCTGCCATGGTGGCGGGCATACCAAACGCGAAGATCGCGATCAACAGGGCCGAAGCCAGGGCCAGCAATGCCGCAATGTGGGCCTTGATATGAAAGAACGCCAACGCTGCAAGCATCACCACCACCGGCACGGCGGCCATGATGGTGGAGAGCACCGGGTTACTGAACGGATCGTAGACTTGCTGCCAGACCATGTTCCACCTCTGCTTTTTATTGTTGGATATGCAGGCCTCTGCGCCCGGGGGATGGGTTTAGAGGTAGGTGGCTTGCAGTATAGGCGGCATTATCCGGCTGTCGTGGTGGACGTCAGGAAGCACGCATTGCCCTGATACAGCAGGTGCCCGGGGAATTGCGGATTATCGAACTGGCAATGTTGCTCCCGCATGCCCAGGTATCTGCAGGTAATCGGATAACCCCGATAAGTCATCTCGCGACAACTTGGCAAGTATAAGTTGTTAGCTGGCTAATAACTTATCGTTGGCGTCAATTCTTAACTTTTTCCAACCACTTAAGTTCACCCATTACCCGCCGATAGTCAGCATAGAGTTCAATGGTTTTTGCTATCGCTGAGGGTACGTCATGTTCAATAAACTTCTAAAAAACGAACTGGCGGCCAGGACGGCCGAGGTTGTGGAGTTCAAAGGACTGATTGCGGCACTTGAACGTTCGATGGCGGTGGTGGAGTTCGATCTGACCGGTAAAGTGCTTCGCGCCAACGACAACTTTCTGAAGACCATGGGCTATCGCGAGGATGAGTTGCTGAGCAAGTCCCACCAGGACTTTTGTTCGCCGAACCTGACGCGCAGCCGGGAATACAGCGAGTTCTGGGCGCAACTCAGGGCCGGCAAGTTTGTTTCGGGTACCTTTCAGCGCGTCACTGGCAAGGGGCAGAACATTTGGCTTGAGGCCAGCTACAACCCGGTAACGGATGAACGGGGCAAGGTGTTGAAGGTGGTCAAGTACGCGCTGGACGTCACCGCCAAGATGAGTCAGGAAGCTGAAACCCGCAGCAAGCTGGCCGCCCTTGATCGGGCCATGGCGGTCGTGGAGTTTGATCTGAGCGGCAATGTTCTGGTCGCCAATGACAATTTCCTGAAAGTGATGGGTTATGGCGCGGCTGAACTCAAGGGCAAGCAACACCGGCTATTCTGCGAGCCAAGTCTGGTCAATAGCGCCGAGTACACTGACTTCTGGCGCCGACTGAATGCGGGTGAGTTTTTCAGCGGGCAATTCAAGCGACTGGCGAAGAATGGTCGCGTGGTCTGGCTGGAAGCTTCTTACAATCCAGTGTATGACGCTGACGGCAAACTCTACAAAATCGTCAAGTTTGCCAGCGACATCAGTGATCGGGTCGAAAAGTTCGAGGCCGATTCCCGTGGCGCATCACGCGCTTACCATATTTCCGCCGAGACGGAAAAAGTCGCCGAGCACGGCGCCGAAGTCATTCAGCAAACCGCTCGGGAAATGCGCCAGATAGCCGACAATATCGGCGCTTCGGCCCGACTGGTTGGCCAACTGGGTGCACGCTCCGAGCAGATCACGGCAATCGTCAACACCATTCGCGGCATCGCTGACCAGACCAACCTGCTGGCCCTCAACGCCGCCATCGAGGCCGCGCGGGCTGGAGATCAGGGCAGGGGGTTTGCGGTGGTGGCCGATGAAGTCCGGCAACTGGCCGGGCGCACCAGCCGCTCGACGGCGGAGATTGCCGAGATGATCGGCATGATCCTGACGGAAACCCGCGATGCGGTCGCCAGCATGGACGCCACTCAGGAAGGTGCGCAACGCGGCGTCAGCCTCGCGGATCAGGCCGGGACGGTGATCCTGCAAATCCGCACCGGGACCAGCGATGCCGTGCAAGCAGTCAGCATGTTCGCCTCCAGTCATGACTGATCAGATGCTGTCCCAGGCAAAGACTGAGCTCGAGCATTGAACAGCAGGCTGTCTGTGAATGAATGGCTTATCTACGGATAAGCCTTGTGTTCGGATGATCGGCGGCGTTGCCTTCGACCATCCATCTGGACCCCAATCAAGAGCGGTGAATTTTCCAAACGGCCAGTACTCCTTCTTACAACGACTAAAAGAAGCGCTTTCGCGTGAGGCTCTGCGCGTGAGCATGTCTTGCTTGTATCAGGAACTGCCAGGAAGTATTTATGACCTCTCTTCAAATGCCGACAGAGACTGCTTTCTCTCAGCCTCATCGAACTGCGCAAAGTTATTACAAGGCGACCTATGACGCGCTGATGCACAGTCCGATGTTGCAGGATGATCCTCAGGCGGCGGCTTTTCTACGCCAACAGCTGCAACTTGCCGACATGCAGCCCTGCAATCTGCCCGCCCAGCCTGAACACCTTGAGCAGTGGATAGCGGAAGGTGTGGGTAAAGTCGCCGAGCAATATTCGACGTATCTGGACCAGCGTCGCGCCGGATCGCCGCGCCGGTTTTTTACCAGCAAGGCCCACGCGATGTATTTTCTGCAACATGTCGCGCCGACCAAACGGGTCGATGGGGCATGGCTGTACGGGTTGCTGCCGCATTGGGCCGATTACCGGTTTCATGGGTTGATCCGCACCTATCTCGAAGAACTGGGCGATGGCGATGCCGCGCTGAACCACGTTTCGCTGTATCAGAAGCTTCTGGCAGACCTGGAATGCGATTTAAGCGACGGGCTCGATGACGAAGCTTATCTGCAAGGGGCCATTCAGTTGGCGCTGGGCAACCAGGCCGGGCAATTTCTGCCGGAAGTGATCGGCTACAACCTGGGCTATGAGCAACTGCCGCTGCACTTGCTGATCACCTCGTTCGAGCTGAACGAACTGGGTATCGATCCGTACTATTTCACGCTGCACATCACCATCGACAACGCCAGCACCGGCCACGCTCGCAAGGCGGCGCAAAGCGTCCTGGCCTTGTTGCCCATGGGCGAGCAGCGCGACGATTTCTATCAGCGCATTGCCAACGGCTATCGACTCAACGAGCTGGGGCCTGGCACCACAGCCGTGATCCAGGCGTTTGATCTGGAGCAGGAATTGATCGCATTGCTGGAGCGCAAGCGCACCTTTGGCCAGCACATGCATTCGGACTATTGCCGCCTGGATGGCAAGACCGTCAACCAGTGGCTGGCGGAGCCGGACCGGATGGGTGAGTTTCTTGCCGTGCTGGAAAATCGCGGCTGGATCAAACGCCATCAGGATCCGACCGAAAGTCGCTTTTGGCAGCTGATCGATGGCGCCGGTGCGGCCATGTTCGGCGTATTCAATGCCTATGAAAAACAGGTGTTGCATGACTGGATCGCGGGCGACTGGTCAGCCACGGCGGCGCAGGCGTCTTCCAGCAAGCGGACTCCGGATGCATTTCGGGCACGCTTCAGGTCAGCGCCGCGCAACGATGGTCTGCGCACGGCCGACCAGCACACGCGGCTCGAAGATGTCGATCCCGATGTCAGCGGTTTGCTGGCCGATCTGAACAACGCCACGGCGGCGCAGAAGATGCAGGTGCTAATCGAGCGTATGTCGCCCGCCAGACACGCAACTCCCGCAGGACTGTTCGCGACCAAACGCTATGTCGAAGCCATGGCTGAGCGTCTGACGGGAGAGCGAGGATGAATGCCAATCAGGCTTTTGCGATGGATACGTCGGACGTCCGGCTCCAGCGCTCTTCCCATGGCGCGCTGGTGAAACTCGGGCAAAGCCTCGTTGCCGGGGGTTACCGCTTTATCACGCCTACGCCGCTGACCCACCAACGGGTCAACGCGCGCCCAGGCAATCAGCTGGCGTCCTCGCTGCGGGATGTGTTCGGTTGGAGCCGGCCGTTTCCGGAAACGTTGTTGCCGGCCGACGAACTGAACGAGTTGCTGGCTGCCGGTATTGTTGCCGCCCACGCGCGCGGCTTCATCAGTCGCGTCAGGTGGTCGAGCCTGGGGGATTTGTCGCTGGCGCATTCGGCGTTTCCGACCACGGACGAGGACTCGGTGTTCTTCGGCCCGGATACCTACCGTTTCGCGCAGTCGATTCGCGACCAGTTGAGCAGGACTTTCACGCCGATCAAGCGCGCTGTCGACATCGGCTGCGGCAGCGGTGCGGGCGCGCTGGTAATCGCCAGCGCCCAGCCCCACGCCCGAGTGTTTGCCGTGGACATCAATCCCAAGGCGCTGCACTTTGCCCAGGTCAATGCCCAGGTGGCCGGGATCGACAACGTTGAATGCCTGGAAAGTGACATCCTGCGCGGCGTAGACGGCGAGTTCGATCTGATTGTCGCCAACCCGCCCTACATGAAGGACGCGCGCCAGCGAGCTTACCGCCACGGTGGCGATGCGCTAGGTGCTGACCTGTCGGTGCGAATCCTGCGCGAGTCGTTGCAACGGCTTTCGGTGGGTGGCGCGCTGGTGCTGTACAGCGGCGTGGCAATGGTCGACGGCGTGGACCCGTTTCTGGCTGCGGTGGCAAATGATATTGCCGGTCCAGCGTGGGCCTGGACCTATCGGGAGATTGATCCGGATGTCTTCGGCGAAGAATTGCTCGAGGATGGCTATCAGGACGTGGAGCGGATTGCGGCGGTGGAGTTGGTGGTGCGCCGCGTCTGATCAATTGATGGTTTGATCTGAAGCCCGGTCGCACGACCGGGCTTTTGCGTTTCAGGACGGTCAGGCGATGCTGTAACCGTCAAACGCCTTCTGCTGCTGCAAGGCGGTAATGATATTTTTGCGCGTCACCGGCAACTCGTTGCCTTCGTTATCGACGAAGGTTTCGCTTTCCAGTTCCGCCTCGTCGCCTTCACCAACAAAGCTGAAGCCGAGGAATTCGAAGGCTTCACGGTCGACGTTCGGCCGGGAGCGCGGCGTACGCATCGGCAGGCTGACGCTGATGCCATCCTTGCTGATGGAAAACACTTCGACGTCCTTCTTGGCCCGGGCGACCTTGCTTTTGCCGGTACCAGGATTGCTGATGGCCTGATGGGTCTGGTTCAGCACTTTAAGCGCCAGGCTATAGACCAATTCCTGAAACGCCGGGTCATCCTTGTAGCTGAACAGGATGCGGCTGATAGAGAACCGCGTGCTCAAATCCGCCAGGGCCGCGCTGTCGGACGCCTCGGCGTCCTTGAGCTGCTTGAGTTCGCCCATCAACTCGTAGGCCTGGTCGTCGTCAAGATTGTCCTGAGCCTGGCGAATGGCGGCGCGCAGCTGACGAATCTGATCGCTTTCCTTGGCGCTCTGGAAGGTATCAAGCACCATTTCGCTGACGATCTTGGCCTGAGGCACATGCTGGGAAAGGCTGATGGCATCTTCGTAAGCGAGCTTGGCGCAGGTCACGGCGTGTTCTGTATGGGAATCAGGCATTGAATTTCACTATTTCGTTAACCGGGTTTGAGGCGCGAAAGGCACTGAGCTTTTCGGGGCGCCTAATCTAGTGGACGGGGGCGCTGTTGTCACGAGCCAATAGCCCGGAGGTTGATTGATGGCCGTCATCCAGGACCAAGGCGGCATATTCAGGGTCGATTTACATTTTTATCCGGTCACCGGCGATCCTTGGCTTGTTTTCTTGCGCCGTCCTGTTGATCATTCCGCTCACGGCTATTTAGTAAAGAGATTAAGTGACATGAGTATGGGACTGACTGAAGAAGACATGCGCCGGGCGCTGGGCCTTGATGAGCCAGCCAAACCCGCCGAGCAACCTGAGCCGGTCATCGAGTTCGACCTCGAACCGACCGTTGCGCCGGAACCTGAACCCGAGTTCATCATCGCGCCGCCTCAGCCCGAGGTTAAGCCTGAAGCCCCTCGTCCGAAGGCCAAGCGCGTATCACCCGCACTTCGGGTCACCATGCGCTGCACCAAAGTCTTCGAAGGCGAGGAGACAATGTTCGTCTACGACGCCAAGACCCTGAGTACCTTCGATGCCGAGCAGGAAGCGAAGAAGGCAGCGGCCAAGGAGAAATTCAAGTATTTCGAAGTGATATCGGTCAAGCGTGTGGAGTGAGGGTGATAACCCTGCAGGACCGGATTTATCCGGGAAGGGGCCACCGCTCACGCCGTAAATCTGTGTCGCCGCTACGAACGCCTCGCGAATAAATTCGCTCCTACAGTTGAGATACGGTCCACACAGATTCAAGGCCGCTTTGGCTTTTGCTCTGTTTTTGATTTTGATCTTAAGCGCCCCGTCAAACCACGCTGGCCGAAATTCGATGTTGATTTGGAGGGTAAACCGGCAGGACGCCGGTTTAGCCGCACTGGGCCAGGGATGGCCCTTTGCGGCGGCCCTCCACATCAATGTCGGATTACGGGCATGCCGAGCCAAAGCGAGGGACCGAGTGGTGGGGCAAGAGCGCTTTGGTTACTTTCGCGCTTTTCGAAAGTGACGCGCCGTCAGGGCGCAACCCTAAGTAGCCGTTACCGCAGCAATGGATATGTACGCATGCCTCCTGTGGGAGCGAGCTTGCTCGCGAAGGCAATATTTCACGCCCAGATGGTGCGCCGGACACCAGGTGGTCTTCGCGAGCAAGCTCGCTCCCACAAATACCGCGTTGCTGCACATAGCCTCAGGATTCCACCGGCGCGTAATACCCGCCCACCGCTGGCGGCTGAATCAGCGTCGCGGTTTTTCCCGGCGTCATCGGTTCTTTGGTATCGCCGGAAATCATTCCCACCACTTCGCCACTTTCCAGCAACGCCCAGGCCGCGACCCGGTGGATGTAAAGCTTGCCGGAATGGCCGTCCTTGTGAATAAAGTTCCAGCCGGAGCAGGGGGTGATTTGCATGATTTTTGCTGTCACGAGAATGCCCTCTCGATTGAGTACAGATCGAGACTAGCAGGTGTTTGAGCAAGAGGAGTGGAGCGAACCGGTCGGGATTTTCCGCAGCTGCCGGTGTGATGCGCCGCAACCGTTGGTCGTCTAGCTTGCGGTCCCCAAAAAACAATGAGCGCACTCATGCAAAAGCTGTTGAACGAGATACTCGATGAAGTACGGCCGCTGATCGGTCAGGGCAAAGTCGCCAACTACATCCCGGCCTTGGGTGATGTTGTTCCGGATCAGTTGGGTATCGCGGTCTACAGCAATGATGGCGAACTGCACCATGCCGGGGATGCCACGACGCGCTTCTCGATCCAGAGTATTTCCAAAGTGTTCAGCCTGGTGCAGGCCATCGGCCACTCGGGCGAAGACATCTGGCAACGGTTGGGCCATGAGCCGTCCGGTCAGCCGTTCAATTCCCTGGTGCAGCTGGAATTCGAGCGGGGCAGGCCGCGCAACCCGTTCATCAACGCGGGGGCTCTGGTGATCTGCGACATCAACCAGGGGCGCTTCGCCGCGCCGTCGCTGTCATTGCGCGACTTCGTGCGGCGGCTATGCGGCAACCCGGAGGTGATCTCCGATTCGAAAGTCGCCGAATCCGAATACCAGCACCGCTCGCGCAATGCCGCAGCAGCGTATTTGATGAAGTCGTTCGACAACTTCCATAACGACGTGGAAGACGTGCTGCGCAGCTATTTTCACCACTGTGCGATGAGCATGAGTTGCGTCGATCTGGCGCGGGCCTTTGGCTTTCTCGCCAACCAGGGATTTTGCGTACACAGCGGTCAGCAGATTCTTACCGCTCGGCAGACCAAGCAACTCAATTCGATCATGGCCACCAGCGGCTTGTACGACGAAGCGGGCAACTTCGCCTACCGGGTCGGCCTGCCGGGCAAGAGCGGCGTCGGCGGCGGTATCGTGGCGGTTGTGCCGGGCCGGTTTTCGGTGTGCGTCTGGTCGCCGGAACTCAACTCGGCGGGCAATTCCCTGGCTGGCATGGCGGCGCTGGAGAAACTCAGCGAGCGCATTGAGTGGTCGGTGTTCTGATCAATGCGCAGGTCGATCCAGAGATCCGTTTTATACCTGTGCACAGATCAGATCCAGTGTTGTCCCTTGCAGTGACGTCCACAAGACACATTAAGGTCATTCAGTTAGCCGGGTTGTTGATCTGAGCCCAATTGCACCTTGGCTAGCTTGGCGGCTTTCTGAACATCTATCAGCTGTAGCCATTCGCTCAACAGCGCATCAAGATCTTCCCGATCGGCTTGGTCGCCGAATACGTCCCTCCAGCTGATGAGCCGTTCGGCTTGCGCCTTGAGACGTTTGCGAGCGCGCTTAAGCTCTTTTTCTTCGCTGAGCGAAAGTGCAACTATTCGCCCACGGGCGTCATTGAATAGCGCTTGCAGTTCCAATTGGCTAACGCCCTTGAAGCGCGGATCGGCGCTGCTGCGTACCTGAGAGTAAAACTCAGTAAAAGTGCGTGGCACCCAGACGTTGATTTGTGCCTCGATATCTCTGATCTGTTCGTTGAGCTGTTCGGTTTCTTTCGTGCTGAACAACTTTCCGTTGCGCTCGGTCACACTGACGCGCCACCGCAATAAATTAGCAAGTGCGGCGCGGCTATAGCCGCTGTTACTTGAGTGTTCGCTTGCGGACATTACTGTGCCAGTGAAGGTCCTGCGCTCCGGCATGTCTCCCAGCAACTGAATCTCTGCGGCATACAGAGCGCAGGTTTGTTTTTCAATGCTCGCGCAGCCCGGCTGCCAGAGCAGCGTTGCTTCACTGCCTGCGCCCGGTTTACGCGGCATGAAGTGTCGTTGTTCACCGTGATGTTCGAAGTCCGCGCCCTTCATGTTCACTAATCCACCGGCCAGCATTCCCCAGCTCCATAGGCTTGTTCCTTTGCTGGCGACCAGCATCACCGTTGCCCCCAAGGCAGATTTCCATTCAGCATCCATCCAAGTAAATGGAACTCCGGGAACCGGGTCGTTGTGATTGACAATCCGGTGATGTGTGAGGTCCTTCGCTTCTCGCACGAATACCGCGTCTCCAGCGCGGGGCGCGCCGAAGGTGTAGAGCTGGACATCATCTGAATACGTTCTGCGTATCCATTCAGCTACCAGTAACGCGATAGCTCCGCCGAGACTGTGCCCAGTTATCAGGAAAGTTTGTTTATTCTTGTAGAAAGCGTCTATATATCTCCTCAGATATTTTTTTGTCGATGTGAAGGCTGTATGGAATCCCCGATGAGCATTGCCTAACCCATCTTCGTGCTCTGTTTGGCGGGCATCCAGATCGCGACCGATATCGGCAAATTCCTGAGTGCCTCGTAGTGAGATTAAAATGACTTGATCGCTATGAGTAATATACGCTTGGGTGTCTGTGGCGTTAGTCAGGAAGTGGGCAGACTCGGGAAAGGTCCAGCCATCGAGCCTTTCAGTAACATAGCGATCAGGGTTGTAGGGCAGGACCTCCAGGCGTTTAGAATAAGGAACTTCCTCACATAACAAATGGTAGGGCGTGGCATCATTAAACAGAGTTGGTTTTTTGAGTTGGCCCAGATGCTGTTCCAGTACATTGCCAATCGAGCCAGGATTCTCGTAGGGTGGGATGCCAGGTTCCTGCTCGTCTGTCCGTTGGTAATGGAACGGCGCATAAGACAACGTGCTCATTAGCGCCAGATGGTAGTTGTTCAACGCACTGAAGGTCTTGTCCCGGGAAAAAAGCCGACGCCAGGCGCGCAGTGCCTTAACTTCAAGAACATGGTGCATATTGGGACACAAGGGCAAGCCTGGTTGGTCGTTTTTTCCAAGCTCATGAAACATGCGCTTGAACTCACTCGATCTTGCTTCAGGCGGTCGATGTTCGGACAGTATTGAATCGGGTAAATGCGCCGCATGCCATTTGCTGACAAAATCCCGAACTTGTACATGGAAGTAGATAGCATTTTCGTGTTTTGCACATATCTGTGCCGGACTCATATCGTCTGGTCTGCGGTGCGCGCTGGGTGTATGTTCTGCGGCGATTTGTAGTGCGGTTAAAGGTATCGGAAATTTTTCTCGTGTAGCCAAGTACGAATACCACGGGTCCACAATAATCTGCGCAGGCGCAGAAAGATCCAGCAATAGCGGACCTTTGTAGAAGTCATCGATCTTAGCGAAACCGGTACTATCGGTTGTCCCGGTATAGGCTTGGCCTTGTCCATCATAAGCCGTGTAGCTTAAGCCCGCATAGGGTTCGCCATTACCTTGCTCGTCAACCAGGCGGAAGCTGGCCCAATGGCCACGTAATGGGCAACTTTCTTGCAGTCTGGGACCTTCAATGGGCATGCGAATTTACTCCGTGCAGTTGGGATAAACAGTGCAGGTTTTTCCGTTTATTTTAAAAGTCTTGAAACTTATAGGTTCCCGGCACCATCGCCAGTCACCCTGATGGGCGCAGGGCTTCCATCCAACTGGAAACTTTATCCAGGTATTGCGCTCTGAGGGCCTTTCCTCTGGGCTGACATCAATGTCGAGCATGATGGTTTTATTGTTTATCTGATCAAGTGCAATATAGGCGCCGGTGCCGCCGCAGTCCAAAAGCTTCTCGATTTCGTCAGGGCGTGAGCGCGCGACACTTTGCTGGAAAGACCAACGGCACTTTCCGTTCATTTTATATGTGCCATTTTCGTCAAAAGCGACGGTTTTACTGGTGGGGTGACGAAAAAAATATAGTGCCCCGTCAGCATAAGAGCTTTGCCAGTTCTGTTGGCCGTGGCGGCCTCGGATTGCCAGTCTGAGATCCAGGAGCTTCATTGCGCATGACTTTTTTGTATGATTCAGCGGGATGTCAAAACTGAATGCTTGCGGCTCACTCTTGAAGTCTGCCGAGTATTCGTAGGCATAACGCCGGGTAATAGTTTTGTCCGGGTCAAGGGTTTGCGCTTGACAACTGGCAGTATCCGGTTTCAGTGCGGTATAGAATGCAATGGCATCGATGCCGAATTCTGCTGGGAGGTTTCCTTTTAAGGTGAAGCTATCTCCAGATTTATTCATGGAGTTTATTATCTCATCGCAGCCGGTCAGGGCCGCAGTGGCGAAAATGAGCATCGGTAGTTTATATGTGTAATTCATGTTTATAGTTGTATTGTTTTGGCAGGGGTGGGTTTGCTTTTAGGGGAAATAAACGCTAGCGCCTTATGATATGTTAGAAGCTGAAGGAGACGCCGCAGGTACGTATCATCCATAAAGTCACACGCCTATGATGTAGGCTGAAGTTTTTATATGTGTAGGATATTTCGTTTAAGTGCGGGTTGTGGTGATTCGATGAGGTTTGACAGTGCTCAGGAGTCGCATTTTTGCTGTCCTCACGCAGGGTATACCGGCTCTCTTATAATATTCCCGAGCATTCCCGCTCTGGCGCTGGTCTACTGGGTTCACGTCAGCCAATGCTCCGGCTGACGGCATCCTTACTGAAGCGCCAGGGAAAGCATGTACCTGAATCGATCATTCCTGTTTTATATCGAATCGCCATGCAAGCGTGCCAATCCGCTGCTTGCATTGGCCGCCGCGCTGTTGCTCAGCGCCTGCGGCACCCAACTCAGCCAGGAAGGGCCCGAGCTGACGCCCGGACAAATCCGTGCGCAAATTTTGCGCCTGATGCCGGCCAAGGTTCCTGAGCGCGAGGCCTGGGCGGCGGATATCCAGGCCGCGTTTACCGCGCAAGATATCGCACCGACGACCCAGAATTTATGTTCGGTACTGGCCGTGGCCGAGCAGGAGTCAACCTTTCAGGTGGATCCGCCGGTGCCGGGGCTGGGCAAGATCGCGCGCACCGAGATCGACCGCCGCGCTGCTCGCCTGCACATTCCCGGCGTGCTGATTCGTACGGCCTTGCAGATTCGTTCGCCTGACGGTAAATCCTACGCCGCGCGGCTGGATGCAGCGCGCACCGAGAAACAGCTCAGCGCCATTTTCGATGACTTCATCGGCATGGTGCCCATGGGGCAAACCTTGTTCGGCAATTTCAACCCGGTTCACACCGGCGGGCCGATGCAAGTGAGCATCGCTTTCGCCGAAAAGCAGGCGAAAAGCTATCCGTATCCGGTGGCCGGGACGATTCGTCAGGAGGTGTTCAGCCGGCGCGGGGGCATGTACTTCGGCATCGCCCATTTATTGGGTTACCCGGCCAACTATCCGGCACCGCTGTATCGTTTTGCCGACTTCAATGCCGGTTGGTACGCGAGTCGCAACGCGGCGTTTCAGAGTGCGGTGAGTCAGGCGACGGGAATCAAGCTGGCGCTGGATGGCGACTTGATCCGCTACGACTCGACGTCACCCAGCTCCACGGAACTGGCCATACGTGCGTTGAGCAAGCGTCTGGACATGAACAACTCGGCGATCTTCAGTCAGCTCAAGCAGGGCGATACGCTGGAGTTCGAAGACACCAAACTGTATGAGCGGGTATTTGCGCTGGCCGACGCTGCTGCGGGTAAATCACTGCCTCGGGCGATCCTGCCGGGCATCACGCTGCAAAGTCCGAAGATTACGCGCAATCTCACCACGGCCTGGTTTGCCCAGCGAGTCGATGATCGGCGCGAGCGGTGTATGCAAAAGGTTGCAACGGGGGCTGGAGGCTAGGGCAGCTCTTCCCATTTGACCAGTTTGAGTTGGGCGCGCTCGGCGTGTTGCCGCAGGGCTTCAAGCTCGGTTCGCATGTTGGAAAGATTATGCTGCACGCCAATTCGTGCATGCAGGCAGGCGTAAAACCAGGCATCGGAGTCACTCATCGTCGAATCGGGTTGAATGAAGACCCTTCGTTCCCCCCGGAAAACGTATCGAATCTCAAAATGTCGGCCGCTCGCCATAACCATGCTATCTCTGTTGTGATAGCGCTATGACATTGGTGGCATACAGCCAGTTCCCTTGGCGTTCTTTTTTCAGCCCAAAGGTCGCCGGATCAAGGGTTGAGCTTGTCCAGAGTCGATGGGTCCGGCACGCCATCGAAGAACGTATCCAGCACATTCTGGAAGATGCGTCGCTCGGGATCTGCCACGGCGAACAGGGTCATGCTGGAATGCAGCTTCATGTCATCTGGCGAGCCGAAAATCTGCCGCGCGGTCCATTGCACCTGAGGTTCGATGATGTGCGCGCAGAGTTCCAGGCGCGGCCCCAATAGCGGATGTTGCAGGTAGGCCTGTGCTTCTTCAAGGCAGGTGATGGCGTAATATCTGGCCGTCTCGCTACGCCCCAGCCCGCTGATCTGCGGGAAGACGAACCACATCCAGTGGCTCCTCTTTCTGCCTTCGCGCAATTCAGCCAGCGCTTGCTCGAAAACGGGTGCCTGTGCGTCGACGAAGCGTTGCAGATTGTAAAAGTCGTGCATGGCACACCTTCCAGCAGATAGAAATTTATCGAGTGTGGTAGTCGGCGACGGCCTTATGATGTGCCAGTTTAGCCGCTGAACCTCTGCGCTGCGCCGGGTTCGATAGACGTTCATCCCATCGTTTTGTCCGAGAGTTTTCCCGCGCATGCCTGTTGTCAGCCGTTTCGCCGCATTTTTCGATCAGGCACGCCGTGCGCTGGGATTGGTCTGGACCACTTCCCGGGGCTTGTCGCTGGGGCTGGTGGTCGCCACCTTGCTGGCGGGCGTACTGCCAGCGCTGGCTGCTTTTTTGGGGCAGCGCATCGTTGATGCGGTGGTCGCCGCCATGCAACTGCATGCCGACACCGGCAACGCGCCGCTCTGGCCGGTGTTGCGTTATGTGCTGATGGAGGCAGGTGTGTTGGGCTTGCTGGCCGGCACTCAGCGGGCCTTGTCGGTCCAGCAGTCGTTGTTGCGTGTGCAACTGGGGCAGCAGGTCAATACGTTGATTCTGGAGAAGGCGCAAACCCTGTCACTCAGCCAGTTCGAGGACTCGGAGTTTTACGACAAGCTGGTGCGGGTGCGCCGCGAAGCCTCGACCCGACCGCTGGCATTGGTGACCAAATCCCTGGGGCTGACCCAGAACCTGATTTCCCTGATCAGCTTTGCGGTGTTGCTGGTGCATTTTTCGCCCTGGGCGCTGCTGATTCTGGTGTTGGGCGCGTTGCCGGTATTTTTCGCCGAAGCGCATTTTTCCGGCGATGCCTTCCGCTTGTTTACTCGCCGCGCCCCGGAAAGCCGCCAGCAGAACTACATCGAAACGCTGCTTTCCCATGAGACCTATATCAAAGAGGTCAAGCTGTTCGGCTTCGGTCCTTTGTTGCTGCAGCGTTATCGCGACACGTTCGCGCGGTTGTATGCCGAAGACCGCCGCTTGACCTTGCGCCGCGACGGTTGGGGCTTTCTGTTGGGGCTGCTCGGCACTGCGGCGTTTTATCTCGCTTATGCGTGGGTAGTAGTGGACGCGGTGCATGGCCTGATCACGCTGGGCCAGATGACCATGTATCTGGTGCTGTTCAAGCAAGGACAAGGCGCGGTGAGCAGCAGCCTGAGCGCCATCAGCGGACTTTACGAGGACGGCCTTTATCTGGCCGATCTGTATGAATACCTCGGGCAACCCGTCGCCGTGGAAGTCGGCGGCGTGACCGAAGGTACGTTGCCTGGCGATGGCCTGCGTTTTGAAAGCGTGAGCTTTACTTATCCGGGTTCCAGCCATACGACCCTGGAAAACATCGACCTGCATCTGGCGCCGGGTCGCAGCGTTGCGCTGGTGGGCGAAAACGGCTCCGGCAAGACCACGCTGATCAAGCTGTTGACCCGTCTGTATCGACCGAATCAAGGGCGCATTCTGCTCGACGGCAGCGATCTCAACGACTGGAACGAAGACGCGCTGCGGCGGCGTATCGGCGTGATCTTCCAGGATTACATTCGCTACCAGTTCATCGTTGGCGAGAATCTTGGCGTCGGCGATATCGACGCCTTCAGCGAAGAACAGCGCTGGCGCGATGCCGCCAGCCAGGGCATGGCAGCAGAGTTCATCGAGCGGCTGGACAAGGGCTACGCAACGCAACTGGGCCGCTGGTTTGCCGGTGGTCAGGAACTGTCCGGCGGCCAATGGCAGAAAATCGCCCTGTCACGCGCCTACATGCGCCGCAACGCCGACATCCTGATCCTCGACGAACCCACCGCTGCCCTGGATGCCGGCGCTGAAGCGGCAGTGTTCGAGCATTTCCGCGAGTACGCCAAGGGCCGCATGACCCTGCTGATTTCCCATCGCTTTTCCAGTGTGCGAAATGCAGATCACATCGTCGTGCTGGACCAGGGCCGGGTCCTGGAACGCGGCGACCACGCCAGCCTGGTGGCTGCGGGCGGGCGTTATGCCACGCTGTTTGATTTGCAGGCGCGTGGGTATCGCTGAGGGGGGCGATTCCCGCGCCAGCCACGATCTGAAGCAGTCATTGACGCAATGACTGACCCAGATCATGGTCAGGGTCGGACAGCTGCTGCTATACAGCAGGATGCATTGATCGCCGCGTTGCGCTGCAGCGGCGGTCAGGTTTGCTCAGGTTTCCGTGGCCTCAGTGTCTGAACTGTCACGAGTGAGCGATATCCCTAATGTCCGTTTTGATGGAAGGAGTGATATCCGTGAAAGCTCTCGTCTACCAGGGGCCAGGTGAAAAATCCTGGGTCGATAAAACCGATCCTGTCATTGAAAAGCCCACTGACGCGGTGGTGCGCATCCTGCACACCACGATTTGTGGCACTGACTTGCATATCCTCAAGGGCGACGTACCTGCTGTGACGCAGGGGCGAACCCTCGGGCATGAAGGCGTAGGCGTGATCGAGGAAGTCGGTTCCGCCGTACGCAATTTCAAAAAGGGCGATCACGTGCTGATCTCCTGTGTCACCTCCTGCGGCAGCTGCCCCAACTGCAAGCGTCAGCTTTATTCCCATTGCGCCGATGGTGGCTGGATTCTCGGCCACTTGATCGATGGTACCCAGGCTGAACAGGTGCGCATCCCTCACGCGGACAACAGCCTGTACCCGATTCCCCCAGGTGCCGATGAACAGGCGCTGGTGATGTTGAGCGATATCCTGCCCACCGGTTTCGAAATCGGTGTGCTGTCGGGCAAGGTCAAGCCCGGCGATGCGGTGGTCATTGTCGGTGCCGGTCCGATCGGCATGGCGGCGCTGCTGACGGCACAGTTTTACTCGCCCGGCATGGTGATCATGGTCGATGTCGATGCCAACCGTCTGGAGGTGGCCATGCAGTTTGGCGCGACCCATGCGCTCAATCCCGGCCAGGACGATGTGGTCGCCCGGATCTTCGAACTGACCGATGGCATCGGCGCCGACGTCGCCATCGAAGCCGTGGGCATCCCCGCGTCGTTTGATACCTGTCAGCAAATCATTGCCCCGGGCGGACATATCGCCAACGTGGGCGTGCATGGCAAGAGTGTCGAGTTGCATCTGGAAAAACTCTGGATCCAGAACATCAATATCTCCACGGGGCTGGTCAATACCAACACCACGCCGATGCTGATGAAGACCGTCCAGGCCGGGAAGATCGAGCCCGGCAAACTCATCACGCACCGCTTCAAACTGGAAGACATCCTTCAAGCCTACGAGGTCTTCGGCAACGCCGCCAAGGAGAAGGCCATCAAGGTGGTGTTGTCTTCATAAACCGGTGTTCAACCCGCCGGTCCACGGACCTTCTTCGTCCATCGAGCACTGCCAGCGGGATGCTCCACATCCGCTGGGCAGTGCTGTCCTGTTCGTCGCCCGCCATCGGACCAATCCGGCCCAATCGGGCTGAGCCGTCTACGCTGCACCTTTGCCATGGCATTCGAAGCCTTTACAACGATCCTCTGGAGCCGTCATGTATACCTTCAATCCACTGCTCTCCAGCGCTGACCAAGCGCCCGCGTCAACCACCCTCAACGCTTCCCCCGACAGTACCGGCCCGCTGAGCGACGAGTTGCTGCAGCGAATGCATCGCTACTGGAATGCCGCCAATTACCTGTGCGTCGGCCAGATCTACCTCAAGGCCAACGCCCTGTTGCGCGAGCCGTTGACGGCCCGGCACATCAAGCCCCGTCTGCTGGGGCATTGGGGTACTTCCGCCGGGCAGAACTTTATCTACGTGCACTTGAACCGGCTGATCAGTGAACAGCATGTCGAGGTGGTGTACATCTCCGGTCCCGGTCACGGCGGGCCGACCCTCAACGCGTGCGCCTGGCTGGAAGGCACTTACAGCGACGTGCATGCCGAGATCACCCCGGACGCCAACGGCATGCTGCGTTTCTTTCGCAGCTTCTCCACGCCAGGCGGGATTCCCAGCCATTGCGGGCCGCATACGCCCAATTCCTTGCATGAAGGCGGCGAGCTTGGCTATTCGCTGGTCCACGCGTTTGGTGCGGCTTTCGATAACCCGGATCTGCTGGTGGCGTGCGTGATCGGTGACGGCGAGGCTGAGACCTGCCCGCTGGAAGGCAGCTGGAAAAGCATTCGCTTCCTCAACCCGCTGCGCGACGGCGCGGTGTTGCCGATCCTGCACCTCAACGGCTACAAGATTTCCGGCCCGACGGTTGAGGCGCGTACCGACGACGTGGATTTGATCGCCTTGTATAGAGGGCGCGGCTACGAGCCGATCATCGTCGCCGGGGACGATTTGCCGGGTATGCATCAGCGTTTTGCCGCGGCACTGGACAGTTGCTATGGCGATATCCGTGACATCCAGCAACGTGCCCGACAGTACGGCGACGTGGCCCGCGCGCGCTGGCCGATGATCATCCTGCGCAGCCCCAAAGGCTGGACCGGCCCGAAAGTCGTGGATGATCTGCCGGTCGAGGGCACCTTTCGCGCGCATCAGGTGCCGCTGGCCAATGTGATTCAGAACCCGGCGCACCTGGTTCAGCTGGAAGCCTGGATGCGCAGCTATTCGCCGCAGACGCTGTTTGACGAGGAGGGCGCGCTGGTCCCGGAACTCAAGGCGCTGAATCCGCCGCTTGCGCTGCGCATGGGCGCGGTGCCCCACGTCAACGGCGGGCGGGTGCTGACCGCGCTGGACTTGCCGGATTTTGCCAACTACGGCCTGGAAGTGCCCGGCCCCGGCCAGGTGATCGCCGAAGCGCCGCGCAAACTCGGGGAATACCTGCGCGACGTGATTCGCGCCAATCCGGACAACTTCCGCGTATTCGGGCCTGATGAAACCAATTCCAATCGACTCAACGCGGTCTTCGAAGCCACCAACCGGACCGCTGCCGGGCCGCTGCTGAGCATCGATGAACACATTGCCACTGACGGCCGGGTTATGGAGGTTCTCAGCGAGCATTTGTGCGAAGGCTGGCTGGAAGGCTATCTGCTGACCGGCCGCCATGGCATGTGGTCGACCTATGAAGCCTTCGCCCAGGTGGTGGATTCCATGGTCACCCAGCACGCCAAATGGTTGCAGCAAAGCCGGGAGTTTCCATGGCGCCGGCCGCTGGCTTCGCTCAACGTGCTGCTCACCAGCCACGCCTGGCGTAATGACCACAACGGTTTCAGTCACCAGTCCACCGGTTTTGTCGATAACGTCCTGCAACGCCGTTCGGATGTGGTGCGGATCTACTATCCGCCGGATTCTAACTGCCTGGTCAACGTGTTCGATCACTGCCTGCGCAGTCGCAATTACGTCAACGTGGTGACCTGCGGCAAGCAGCCGGACTTTCAGTGGCTGGATTTCCAGGCCGCGCTCAAGCATTGCTCCCAGGGCGCCTCGATCTGGAAGTTTGCCAGCAACGACGACGGCGAGCCGGATGTGGTGCTGGGTTGCGCCGGGGACGTGCCGACCACCGAAGCCGTCGCCGCCGCCTGGTTACTGCAAAAGCATGTGCCAGGCATTCGCGTGCGTCTGGTCAACGTGGTTGATCTGGGCACGCTGAGCAGTCCGCAACAGCGGCCGCATGGCATGGATCACGTGTCCTTCGAGGCGCTGTTCACCCGGGAAGCGCCGGTAATGTTCGCCTTCCACGGCTCGACCTGGGTGATCCATTCCATGGTCCATGGCCGGGCCAACGAAGCGCGTTTTCATGTGCGCGGCTTTTCCGATCAAGGCACTACCACTACGCCATTCGACATGGTGGTGCTCAACAACATGAGCCGTTATCAACTGGCGCTGGATGCGCTGAGCCATGTACCGCGCCTGCGGCTGCAAAGCCAGGATGCGATCAGCTATCTCGAAGGCCAGCTGCGCGCTCATCACGCCTACATTCGCGAGCATTTCGAGGACTTGCCGGAGATCCGCAACTGGCGCTGGACCGACGACTTCAGCGAGTCCGACAGCCCGCCGCCGTTGGCCAAAGGGCATACCCGGGGGCAAACCTTCACTGACGCTTGATCCGGAGGATATTCAATGCCGCACAGCACCTGGCACGATCCGAGCTTCGAAACGCTTCGCCAATTGGCTTTCGACCAGTCCATCCGTTGGTCAAGTCTGAACGATGACATCTGGCGCAGCCTGGACAACGCGTTATGGGAGCTGACCCATAATCCGTGCCTGGTGCTCAACGCAGTGTCCTCGCAGCGTATTGCCGTGCTGCTTGCGGAAAATCACTTCCATGGACGGGTCGCGCACATTGCCCGCGCGCATGCAGAGATATTGGCCCGGCCTTCCTGGTTCGACGATCACAAACAGGCCAGTCATCTGGGCTGCGTGGCGTACTTTTCCATGGAATACATGCTCAGCGAGGCGTTGCCGATTTATTCCGGCGGGCTAGGCAATGTGGCGGGGGATCAACTCAAGGCTGCGAGCGATCTGGGGGTGCCGGTGGTGGCGGTGGGCATGCTCTGGCAGCACGGATATTTTCGTCAGGAAATCGGCCCGGATGGAGCGCAACAACCGCTGTATCCAGTCAATGACACTCGGCAACTGCCGGTCGAACCGCTGTTGCGTCCTGATGGCAGCCTGTTGCGCCTGGCCTTCGAGTTGCCCGGTCTGACGGTATGGCTGCGGGGTTGGCGGGCGACAGTGGGCGGTAATCGATTGCTGCTGCTGGACAGCAATGACCCGGCCAATCCACCGCCGGTGCGCCTGATCACCAGCCAGCTGTATGGCGGCGATCTGGAGATGCGCCTGCGTCAGGAGATCGTTCTTGGCATTGGTGGCTGGCGCTTGCTGGAGGCTGCCGGCTACGTGCCGGACGTCCTGCATTTGAACGATGGGCATGCCGCGTTCGCGGTACTGGAGCGGGTACGCAGTTACATGCAGGCGCAACGCGTCAGTTTCAGCGTAGCCTTGACGGCCACCCGTGCCGGTAATCTGTTCACCACGCATACGCCTGTCAAGGCCGGTTTTGACTGCTTCCCCGCGCAACTCATCGACAAATATCTGGAGCGTTATATCCAGCAGGAGCTGGACCAGCCTGTTTCGGCGATCCTTGCCCTGGGACGTCAAAACGCCGACGACGCACTGGAACCGTTCAATATGGCCTACCTGGCTGCGCGTTGTTGTGGCGCGATCAATGGGGTCAGCAAACTTCATGGCGTCACCAGCCGGAATATCTTTCAGAACCTGTTTCCACGCTGGCCTACCCCTGCGGTGCCCATCGGCCATGTCACCAACGGCGTGCATCATCCCACCTGGATTTCCCGTGAGTCGGAAGAATACTGGCAAGCCCTGCATGGTGAAATGCTGCCTTGGCGGGGCTTCAGCGAGCCCCGTGTCGCTGAATTTTTCAAGCAGGTCGATGACGCCCAACTCTGGGGCTTTCGCGGCCGGGCGCGCAGCTGGCTGATCCAGTTTGTGCGTACGCATCTGGCCCGTAGCGCAGCGGTGCACAGTGCATCGCTGGCGGTGATCGAGTCCATCGGCAAGCTGTTCGATCCCGATGTTCTGACCCTGGGTTTTGCCCGACGCTTCGCCAGCTACAAACGCCCCAATCTGCTGCTGCAAGACCCGGATCGACTGTTGCGTATTCTCAATCATCCCAGCCGTCCGGTGCAGTTGCTGATTGCAGGCAAGGCGCATCCCGCCGATCAGCAGGGTCAGCAGTTGATCGTTGCCTGGCAGGCATTCATCGCCCGGCCGGACGTGCAGGGCCGGGTGGCGTTTCTTGATGACTATGACATGCGAGTGGCGCGTAATCTGGTGCAGGGGGTCGACGTGTGGGTCAACACGCCGCGCCGTCCGTGGGAGGCCAGCGGCACCAGCGGCATGAAAATCCTGGCCAATGGCGGACTGAATCTTTCGCAACTGGATGGCTGGTGGGCCGAGGCTTGCTCCGATGAAGTGGGCTGGGGCATCGGTGACGGTGCCGAGCACGATGAAACCCATGACATTGTCGATGCGACGCAGCTCTATGAAGTGCTGGAACAGCAGGTTGTTCCGGCGTTTTATGAGCGTGACATGCAGGGGTTGCCCAGGGAATGGATCAGGCGTATGCGCGCCAGCATGGGCAGCCTGGCAACGCACTATTCAGCCGATCGGGCCGTGCGGGAATACACCGAGCGTTATTACCTGCCGGCCGCCATTGCCTACCGGGCGCGTTCGGCCCTGGACAGTCGGCTTGCCATTCAGCTCAATGATGGCTGTGAACACATGCACCGGCGTTGGTCGGGGATTCGCTTCCTGGAACAACAGGTGTCGCGTCAGCCCGGACGTTACCGGGTGACCTTGCAAATGGACCTGGCGGGGCTCTCGCCGGTTTTTCTGCGGGTGCAGCTGTATGCCGAAGGCATCAATGGCGCCCCGGCCAAGGCCTGGGATTTGCGCGTCGATCCTGCTGGAAGGCGCGATGGTTTGTACACCTACAGCGTAGAAGTCCCCGATGATCGCCCGGAGCAGGCGTACACCGCACGGGTGATCGCAGATGCCTCGGCGGGGTTGAATGTGCCTTTGGAAATGGGGTTGATCGCCTGGCAACGCTAACAAATCGGCAAGGCTGGCGAATCCCTGGCAGTACCGGGTGTCTACTTCATGCCGCCACCTGTGCAGTGGTCTTGCACATCCACAGGGCTTCGAACGCAACGAGCGTTGCGTCCTGCGGCGTCGCGGCTCGAATTTATCTGCCAGGAGAATCGCTATGCGCGCTGCAACAATTGCCGGCTTCATGCTGGCCGCTGTTTTGCCTTGTGGGGCGATGGCTGACACGCCGGGTTACGGCAAACAGCTGGAAGGCTTCAAATACCCTTATGCGCTGAGTAAATTCGAATTCCAGTCCCAGGGTAAAAGTCTGGAAATGGGCTACATGGATGTCGCGGCCAAGGGCAAGGCCAACGGTCACACCGTGGTGCTCATGCACGGCAAGAATTTTTGCGGCGCGACCTGGGAAGGCAGCATCAAGGCGCTGAGCGAGGCGGGCTATCGCGTGGTGGCGCCGGACCAGATCGGTTTCTGTACGTCAAGCAAACCTGAGCATTACCAGTACAGCTTCCAGCAATTGTCGACCAATACCCACGCGTTGCTGGCAAAACTGGGCATCGACAAAGCGGCGGTGGTGGGCCATTCCACCGGCGGGATGCTCGCCACGCGTTATGCGTTGATGTACCCGCAGCAGACCGAGAAGCTGGTGCTGGTCAATCCGATTGGCCTGGAAGACTGGAAAGCGCTGGGCGTGCCGTATCGCAGCGTCGATCAATGGTATGAGCGTGAACTGAAGCTCAGCGCCGACGGCATTCGCAAGTACGAACAGAGCACCTATTACGCCGGGCGCTGGAAACCTGAATTCGACAAGTGGGTGGACATGCTCGCGGGCCTGAACAAAGGTCCGGGTCATGAAGCGGTGGCGTGGAACTCGGCGCTGATCTACGACATGATTTTCACCCAGCCGGTGTTCTATGAATTCGCCAAACTTCAGGTGCCAACGCTGTTGATGATCGGTGACGCCGACACCACGGCCATTGGTAGCGATATTGCCCCACCTGAGGTGAAGGCAAAAATCGGTCATTACAAAGTGCTGGGCAAACAGGTTGCGCAAATGATCCCCGGTGCAAAACTGCTGGAATTCCCCGGCATGGGCCACGCGCCGCAGATGGAAGAACCGGCGCAGTTCAACAAGGCGCTGATTGCGGATCTGGATGGTAAGCCCTGATTGCGGCAAACACCGTCAGGTAGGACCGGACTTGTCCGGGAAGAGGTCGGCACAGACATCCGGTTGGGGGAGGCGGATTGCAGTTGCCCAATCGGACGCCATCGGGGACGAGTCCCCTCCTACGGGGTTTCGGCCCGCGCTATTCCGATTCAGTCAACCGATACGCCTCCAGCGCGACTACCCATTCTTCATTGGTTGGCTCGACCACCACCTTGACCTTACTGGCGGGCGTTGAGATGACCGGCGCGTTGGCCTGGTTGGCGGTTTCATCCAGTTCGACGCCCAGATAGTGCAGCCCTGCACACATGCGTGAGCGAATCGCGGCGTTGTGTTCGCCGATGCCGGCGGTGAACACCAGCATCTCCAGGCCGCCCAATGCTGCTACCAGCGCCCCGGCTTCGTGAATGAAGCGGCGCAGGTACAGCGCAAGCGCCATGGCTGCGCGAGGTTCATCGGCCTCGACGGCGAGCAGCGCGCGCGGGTCGCTGGAAATGCCGGAAACCCCCAGCAGTCCTGACTCGTGATACAGAATGTGGCTGACCTTTTCCAGGCTGAGCTTCCAGATTTCCATGAGGAAAATCACCGCGCCGGGGTCCATGGCGCCGCTGCGGGTGCCCATCATCAGGCCGTCCAGCGCGGAAAAGCCCATGGTGGTGGCGACGCTTTTCAGATCGCGCATGCCGCACAGGCTGGCACCGCTGCCCAGATGCGCAACCAGCGTCCGGCCACGGGCCTGATCCCCATAGCGCTCGGCGAGGGCAATGGATTGGTAGCAATAGGAAAGCCCGTGAAACCCGTAGCGGCGCAGGCCGTTTTCCCACGCCGACCAAGGCAGCGGCAGGATCTTTTCGACATCCGGCAAGGTCTGGTGGAAGGCGGTATCGAAACAGACCACTTGCGTCAGATCCGGGCGGGTTTGCAGCAAGGTTTCGATGGCTTCCAGGGCAAAGGGTTGATGCAGTGGCGCCAGCGGAATGTAGCTTTTCAGATCGGCCAGCACTTGCGCGTCGATCAATACCGGGTTGGCGTATTTGATCCCGCCGTGCACCACCCGATGGGCAATGGCGCGCAGGGTTCGGCCGCCCAACTGCGCCATGACCCGCTGGCGAATATGCCCCAGCGCATCGTGATACGGCTGATCCTTGTCCAGCTCCAATGGCTGGTCTTGGCTGCCGTTCTCACTGATCACCGGATCTGGCCCGGTGATGCCCTCGACCTTGCCGCCCCACAGCGGGGTGCGAGCGAGCTGGCCAGCGGCGGCATCGAACAGGGCAAACTTGATGCTCGACGAACCGGCATTGAGGACCAGAATCACAGCATTGCTGTCGGGATTGTTCATGGCGGCGTTACCCGATAGTGATGGGCGACCAGCACGGCAATGGCGCATGAGGCGATGCGCGCTTCCCGTGAATCTGCGCGGCTGGTGAGGACAATCGGGACCTTGGCGCCGAGGACGATACCCGCGCTGGCCGCACCGCCCAGGTACTCCAGCTGCTTGGCGAGCATATTGCCGCTTTCCAGATCCGGCACCACCAGAATGTCCGCCTTGCCGGACACCGGCGAGTGGATGCCCTTGATCCGCGCTGCCGCCTGGGAGATGGCATTGTCGAACGCCAGCGGCCCGTCGAGCACCGCGCCGGTAATCTGACCGCGATCCGCCATCTTGCACAGCGCAGCGGCATCGAGGGTTGCCGGCATGTTGGCGTTGACGGTTTCCACGGCGGCAAGGATCGCCACATGGGGATTACTGACGCCCAGGATGTGCGCCAGGTCGATGGCATTGCGCACGATGTCCACCTTGTCGGCCAGCGCCGGGACGATGTTGATTGCCGCATCGGTGATGATGAATGGCCGGGGATAGAAGGGCGTCTGCATCACGAAACAGTGGGTGATACGGCGTTTGGTGCGCAGCTGCGCGACCGATGGCACCACCGCGGACATCAATTCGTCGGTGTGCAGGCTGCCTTTCATCAAGGCCTCGACCTGGCCATCGCGAGCCATTTCGGCACCTCGCACGGCGGCGGCGTGGCTGTGGGGTACGTCTTCGATGGTGAGGCCCGCAAGGTCGTGATTGCCCTTGGCGGCCAGGGCGTGCAGCTTGTCGCGTGGGCCGATCAAAACCGGCTCGATCAAGCCGGCATCCCGGGCATCGAGCGCGGCCTCGAAACTCACTTCGTCGCACGGATGCACCACCGCGACGCGAATCGGCTCGAGCGTCTGGCAGGCTTCCAGCAGGCGATTCAGGCCGTCGGCACTGTGCCGCAGCTCAATACCCGGCAGGCTGACTCGATGCACGTCGATGTGCTCACCGGCCGCATGCACCAGGGATTCGCCTTCAAGGACCACGACACCTTCCTGATTGATGCCGCTGCAGGCCAGCGTCAACAAATGCCGCGCTTCATCCCGTGCCGTCACAGTGACCGAAACGGTCAGAGTATCGCCGATGCGCACCGGGGCGAGAAACTTCAGGGTTTGCCCCAGCGACACCGAACCGGGCCCCGGCAGTTGCGTGCCAATCAACGCTGAAATCAACGCGCCGCCCCACATGCCGTGGGCGAAAACCGTGTTGAAGTGGGTGGTCGCGGCAAAATCCGGATCGACATACAACGGGTTCACATCGCCCGAGACCAGGGCGAACAGCTGAATATCCTGAGCGGTGAGGGTGCGCTGCAAGGAGGCTGACTCGCCGAGCAAAATCTCGTCGAAGGCGCGGTTCTGGATGCGTTGCAGATCGTTGGTCGGGATGGGCATGGAGCTGGTCATGGGCGTTGATCCTGAGAGTGCGTCGGCATGGAGGTGATGACGTTCAAGCGGGCATTGCGCGTGACTTGCCCTTGGGGCCGGTTTCAATAAGGAATATCGCCAGGACAATGGCCAGCACGATGCCGCCCAGCAGCCAGGCACCGGCTTGCTGGAATACCGGCAAGGTCAGCGGATTACCCGCCGCCAGGCGTGCCAGCAGATAACCGAACACCGGCGTGAGCAAGGCACTGAAGGTGAACACCAGAAAGTTGATGGCGCCGGTGGCGCTGCCTTTGACGTTGTCCGGGTTGACCTCTTTGATGATCGAATAAGGGATCATCGCCGCCCCCGAGCCAATACCCAACAGCAGGCCAAACAGGTACGGCGGTACAAGACCTGCGGGCAAATAGACGATGGCCGCGCTGGCGATCAGCATCAGCAGCGCGCCGCCGATCAACACCGGTTTGCGTCGACCGAGATGGTCGGAAATATAGCCCAGTAACGGGCAACCGATAACCCAGCCCAGCGGGATCATGCTGCTGCGATTCACCGCTTCGGTGTAGCCCACCGCCAGACCGTCGCGCAGGAACGGCACGCCCCAGATCATGTCGCCGATGGTGGTCGGCAGGAACAACAGCCCGGCAGTAAAACCGCACAAATATGACTGCGGATTGCTCAGGACTTTTTTGTACGGGGCGAACACCGATCCCAACGAGTTTGTGCCGTCGGCGGGGCGTGGATCGTGGCCTTTGGGCGTCATGCACAGCACCAGAATGCCGATGAGCAACAGGCAACCGGCGGCGATAAACCAGAACTGCTGCCAGGCAATCGTGCCGTGAATGATCGGTGCCACGGCAAACTGCCCGGCAAAACCACCGAGCATGCCGAAACACTGAGTGAAGCCGACTGCGGTTGCCAGATAACGCGGCGGAAAACCGTGGGTTGCCAGGTACACCGCGCCGATGAAGGCGCATGCCGAGCCCGCGCCCTGAAACAGCCGACCGACTTGCGCAATCTGCAGCTCGCCCAACCCGAACAATGCCGCACCAATGGCGACCAGCAGAATGCCCGCGGGGATCACGTACTTGGCGCCCAGCCGATCCAGCGCGGCACCGGCAATGATCGAGAAGATCGAATAGGTGTAGTAATAAAGCCCGACCAAAGCGCTGACGGCCACCACATCGCGGCCAAACGCCGAGGTCAGTTCCGGCATCATCACGCCGGGGGCCGACCGCAGTGCGTATTGCACAAAGTAAAACAAGGCGCAAAACAGCCAGGCGACGACGAAACCGATATGCAGACGCTCGGATTTAACCGGCAGAGTTCCTGATAGAGCAGGGGGCATTGCATTGGCCTTGAGCGCGGAAGGAAGCCGCTAGCCTACGCTTTTCTCGTGACCGACATCTTGCGAAGGGTCAATGGATGGCGATGTCCCCCGGCGTAAGTTTCAATTCTTATTGAACCTGGATAAGTAGCCGACTTTATACATCATCTGAACATGCCTCTTCGTCGACGGGTTGGCGGTCGGCTGGATGATTAACGCCGTTACTGATCGGGACCTGGCCCAGGTCATAAGGATTGACACCTTCCAGGCAGCCAACGTTATAACCGTATTGGTCCGGATTGGAGCGACGTTGATGATGGGTATAAATCCCGCAATTACCGCAGAAGTAATGTTGCGCGGTGCGGGTATTGAACTGGTATAACTTCAGCTGACTTTGGCCCTGGACGATATGGATAGCCTCCTGCGGCACGGTCGCGACTATTGCGCCGCGGCGGCGGCACATCGAGCAATCGCAGCGGCGGGGGTCGACGACACCATCAGGCAGGTCAAGCTCCAGAACCACCGCGCCGCAGTGGCAAGAGGCGCGATGTCTGGGCAGGATTGGAGTCGGACCGATTTTCTTGATCATGACTGTTGCTCCCGTTGCGTTGGAAAGTGGACAGGGTAGTCGCTGAGGAGCAATCCCGTCCAATCACCAGACCAAGAGCCAACCGATCACCGCGCTGGCCGTAACCACCAGCCACGGCGGCAGCTTCCAGTACATCAAAGCCACCAAGGCCAGCAGCGCCAGGGCGATATCCTGTAGACCAAGGATGGCGCCGGTCCATACCGGGTGATACAGCGCGGCCAGCAACAGGCCCACCACAGCGGCATTGATGCCGCTGAGCGCGGTCTGCATCCGCCGATTGCGTTGCAGTGCGCCCCAGAACGGCAGCGCGCCGAATACCAGAAAAAAAGCCGGCGCAAAGATGGCCAGCAGACAAATCAGGCCACCGCCGAAACCCGACGGCTGACCCTGCAGCGACGCCCCGAGAAACGCGGCAAAGGTGAACAGCGGGCCCGGCATCGCCTGGGCTGCGCCGTAGCCAGCCAGAAACGCCTGGTTGTCGACCCAACCGGTCGGCACCACCTCCGCCTGCAAGAGAGGCAAGACCACATGCCCGCCGCCGAACACCAGTGAGCCTGCCCGGTAGAAGGCATCCACCAATGCCAGCGTTCGCCAGGGCAGCAGTTCAGCCATTAGCGGCAAGCCCGCGAGCAGTAGGCCGAACAGCATCAGCCAGAGCAATCCGGCACGGCGGCTGATGCGCACCTCAAACGGCTGATGATTGCTCACCTCGGCGGGTTTGAGCAGCAGCAAGCCAGCGATCCCGGCAAGAACGATCACGCTGATCTGCGTCCAGATACCGGGCAGCAGCAGGGCGCCCGCAGCGGCGAGGAGCATCAACAGGATGCGCGGCGTATCCGGGCACAGCGTGCGGCCCATGCTCCACACCGCTTGTGCGACTACCGCGACGGCGACCACTTTCAGGCCGTGCAAGGCGCCGGGCGAAACAGTATCACCGAGGCCGGACAAACCCATGGCAAACAGCATCAGCGCGATAGCCGAAGGCAGGGTGAATCCTGTCCAGGCGGCCAGTGCGCCAACATAACCACCACGGGACATTCCCAGCGCAATCCCCACCTGACTGCTCGCCGGCCCCGGCAAGAACTGACAGAGAGCAACCAGATCCGCATAGCTGCGCTCGGACAGCCATTGCCGACGGGTGACGAATTCTGCGCGAAAATAGCCGAGGTGGGCGATGGGGCCACCAAAAGAAGTGAGCCCCAGACGCAGGAAAATCAGAAAAATCTGCAGGGAGGTTTGCATGGGCTGTTGCAAATTGGGCATGGGCGGTTCTGGCGATAGTCCTGAGAACTCAGTTTTCAGGACCTGAGCCGTGGTGAGCCGAAGCTTACGCGTGATCCGGCTTTTTTTCGATGAGGCGCGCTGGCAGCATGCGCTTGAGGGTGTTGTCGCCAATCCAGTAATGGTGAAACAGGCCGGCTGCGGCGTGCAGCCCGATCAGCCAATAACCGGCATTGCCCAGCAGTTCGTGCCACTCCTTCATCTGCTGCGCCATGGTTGGGTCGATACTGATCGGAGCCGGCAGCATGAAGCCGAAATACGGCACAGGTTTGCCCTGAGCACTCAGCATCAACCAGGCGAAAACTGGCGTGGCGATCATCAGGCCATACAGTGCCAGATGCATCAAATGTGACAGCCCAATTTGCCAGCGTGGCGGGCGCGGTGCAATGGCCGGGGCCGGCATGATGCGTCCCAGCAGGCGGATCCAGACCATGACGAAGATAGCCAGACCGAATAAGGCGTGCAGGCCGAGCGAAAGACTCCTGGCAGCACTGCCTCGGGGCATCAGACCTTTGAGCTCGATGCAGGCGTAAACACCGACAAATAGAAACAGCATCAGCCAGTGCATCGCAATCGAAAGCTTTGCATAGCGTTGTGGCACGTTGGTTGAGTTCATGTGGGACCTCGTGATGGCAAGTTCGATAGCAGCTCGGGTGATTCTGCCGGTCCTGGCTTAAGGCAGTCTGAAGAGACGTTGAAGTTCAGAAATATCGCCGCTCGCTCACCTTCAGATTCCGTTAAGAATCGCCGTCGATACTCCACCCACTTACTCAAGGGGGGAGCGCCTTATGTCAGGTTTCGACTGGAACATTCATTTGCCACTGCGGTTCGGCACTGCCGGTACACCCGGTCTGGAACTGACGCGTTCGCTGTCCGGCGATGCGTCGCGCCAGGATCTGGAAGCCTTCATTCATGAGTGTTTCCACCAGGCTTATGGCGCCCGGATCAGCCACTTCATGCCTGAACTGTTCGGCCTGAGTGACCGCAACAGCAGTCTTTGTGCAGTGGCCGGGGTACGCCGGGCCGCTACGGGTCCGTTGTTCCTTGAGCATTATCTGGATGAGCAGATCGAGCAGCTTGTTTTTGCGCGTGCAGGGCGTCCGGTGGATCGTGAGGGCATCGTCGAAGTCGGCAATCTGGCCGCCAGCAACCTGGGCAGCGCGCGACTGAGCATCATTACCGTGACCTGGTTGTTAGCCATGGGTGGCTTTGAATGGGTGGCCTTCACCGGCAATTCCAGTCTGGTCAACAGTTTCAACCGGCTGGGTTTGCGCCCGGTCACACTGTGTGCGGCGGACCCGCTACGGCTGGGCGACGATCGTCATGCGTGGGGTACCTATTACGAAACGCAACCCAGCGTGCATGTCGGCGATATCCGGGCGGGCTTCATCCACCTGAGCAAGATGGGGTTGTTCGAACGATTCGGCTTGCCCCTGACACTGGAGCAAACCTGCAATGTCGCCTGAGCTGAACGCGTTCAAGACCCGTCTGCGTAACTACGCCTCAACGCAACCGGAGACGGTGGCGCTGTGGGGTGACGACCTGCGGCTGGACTACGCCGCCCTGTATACCGAAGTCGAGTTTCGCCAACAATTGTTGCGCGCCTCGGAGGTCAAGACCATTGGCCTGGCCCTGGACAACGGCCCGCAGGCATTGCTTTGGGATTTGGCGGTCCTTTTTGAAGGTTTGACCTGCGTCACGCTGCCGTCGTTTTTCAGTGCAGGGCAACGTTTGCATTGCCTGCAGCAAAGTCAGGTCGGACTGGTGATCGCCGATGAAGCATTGGCGCCTGAATTGACTGACGCCGGGTACAAACCCTCAGGGGAATTCTGGTTTCATGTTCAACCGCAGACCAATGCCATGCCCCAAGGCACGGCGAAACTCACGTTCACCTCCGGCACCACCGGCACGCCGAAAGGCGTGTGCCTGAGTGCCGAGAGTGTGCTGGCGGTCGCCAGGCAGCTGCATGAGGCGAGCCGCGACGCTGCGCCTTCGCACCATCTGGCCATCCTTCCCCTGGCGATACTGCTGGAAAACATAGGTTGCTATGCGGCGCTGTATGCCGGCGCGACCCTGAGCCTGCCCAGCCAGACAAGCCTGGGCATCCAGGGCGCCAGCGGCGTCGACGTGCCACGCATGCTCGAATGCCTGCAGCGGCGCCGCCCTGAAAGCCTGATTCTGGTTCCGCAGCTGTTGCTGATGCTGGTCAGCGCGTGCGAGATGGGGGCTTTCGATGCGTCAATGCTGCGCTTTGCAGCTGTTGGCGGGGCAAGGGTCAGCAGTGAATTGTTAGTGCGGGCGCAACGTGTCGGCCTGGCGGTTTTTGAAGGGTATGGTCTTTCCGAATGCGCCTCTGTCGTGGCCTTGAATCAGCCCGGCGCACAACGTCTGGGTAGCGTTGGCAAACCATTGCCCCATGTTCAGGTGCGTCTGGCCGAAGACGGCGAGGTGCTGATCGGCGGATCGCCCATGCTGGGTTATCTCGGCGACCCAACCCCTGCACCAACGTGGTGGCCCAGCGGTGACCTGGGCGAGTTCGACGCCGAGGGATATCTCTATCTCAAGGGCCGCAAGAAACATCAATTCGTGACCAGTTTTGGCCGCAACGTCAATCCGGAATGGGTCGAGGCCGAACTGACCCAAAACAACCGGATCGCCCAGGCGTTCGTGTATGGCGAGGCGTCGCCGCGCAATCATGCGCTGCTCTGGCCCATCAGTGCGGACTGCACCGACGGGCAGCTTGCCGAGGCGGTCGAGCGCGCCAATCAAGCATTGCCCGATTACGCCAGGGTTCACGACTGGACCCGGCTCGAACAGCCATTCAGCACCGCCAACGGCATGGCTACCGCCAATGGCCGTCCGCGCCGGGAAGCCATTCTCGGACGTTACGGGCATTTATTTTCTGCATCGATTAAAAGCGAGGAATCCCCATCATGAGTTTTTTCGACACGCTCCAGCATGCGACCCGTCAGGAACGCGACACGTTGTTCAACCTGCCGCTTATTCGCAAGGCCCTGACGGGCGACGTCAGCCTGGAAAGCTACCGGGCGTTTCTCACCCAGGCCTATTACCACGTGCGGCACACCGTACCGCTGATGATGGCCTGTGGTGCGCGCTTGCCCCAGCGTCTGGAATGGCTGCGTGCCGCAGTATGTGAATACATCGACGACGAGTACGGGCACGAAAAATGGATTCTCAATGACATCGCGGCGTGCGGTGGCAACGCCGATGCTGTCAGCGCCGGCCAGCCGCAATTGCCCATCGAACTGATGGTTGCGTACCTCTACGACCTGATAGCCCGGGACAATCCGGTCGGCCTGTTCGGCATGGTCAACGTGTTGGAAGGCACCAGCATCGCGCTGGCGACACATGCTGCCGGCAGCATCCGTGACCAGCTGCAGCTGCCGGAAACGGCTTTCAGCTACCTCAGTTCCCACGGCAGCCTGGATATCGAGCACATGCAAACCTATCGCCGACTGATGGACCAACTAGACGACCCGGCTGATCAGGCTGCTGTCATCCATGCCTCAAAAGTCGTCTACCGCCTTTACACCGACATGTTCCGTGAGCTGCCGGGCGCAGAGGTCGCAGAACCTTTGAAGGATGCAGCGCATGCGTCTCTCTGAAGCCAAGGTCGTCCTGACGGGTGCCAGCGGCGGCATCGGACTTGCGATTGCCGAGGCGCTGTGTGCCAGCGGCTGCGAAGTGCTTGCGGTTTCCCGGCACAAGGAACCTTTGCTGCCACTGCTGGAGCAATACCCCCATTTGCTGTGTTGGATCGAGGCGGATCTGACCACGGAGGAGGGACGCCAGCACGTGGTGACGTCGGCGCGGACGCTGCACGGCGTCAACCTGCTCATCAATGCGGCGGGGACCAACCATTTCGCCATGCTTGAACAGTTGGATGAAAGCGCGATCAGCTCGATGCTGGCCGTTAATGTGCATGCGCCGATACGCCTGACTCAGCTGCTGCTGCCGCTGCTCAACAAAGCCAGCATCGCCACGGTGGTCAACGTGGGATCGACATACGGGTCAATTGGCTATGCCGGCTATGCCACTTATTGCGCCAGCAAGTTCGCTTTGCGCGGGTTTACCGAGGCATTGCGCCGAGAGTTGGCAGACACACGGATCAGCGTGCTTTACGTCGCCCCTCGTGCCACCCGGACATCAATGAACAGCGGTGCTGCGCAGGCCTTGAACGATGCGCTCAACGCCAATGTCGATGATCCCCGCCAGGTCGCCCAGGCAGTGGTGCATGCCATCGCCGGCGACCGTCGCGAACTGTATCTGGGCTGGCCGGAGCGGTTTTTCATCGGCCTCAACAGCATCCTGCCCAGCCTCGTCGACCGAGGTCTGCGCAAGCATCTACCACTGATTCGACGCCTCAGTCACGTTCCTGCCAACGAGAAAACCAAACCATGAAAACGATTATCATCGGGCTTGCTTGCGGGTTGCTGAGTCTGCCGCTGTGGGCACTGGACGCTCCCGACCAGCAACGTCTGGCCGCCATCCAGCAGGAATGGGCGCATGTGCAATACGAAGTTCCCGCGCCACAGCGACCCGACGCTTTCGAAAAGCTTGCCGCGCAAACATCATCCTTTGTGCAAGCGCGCCCCCAGGCGGCCGAAGCCTGGATCTGGTCGGGTATCGTCACCAGCAGTTGGGCGGGAGCCCAGGGTGGTCTGGGTGCGCTGAGCAAGGTCAAGCAAGCCAAGGCTGATCTGGAAAAAGCGCTGTCTCTGGACCCCAAGGCGCTGCAAGGATCAGCCTACATCAGCCTGGCAGCACTTTATGATCGGGTACCGGGATGGCCTCTCGGGTTTGGCGATGCCGACAAGGCCGGGCAATTGCTGGAGCAGGGCCTGAAGCTCAATCCGGACGGTATCGATCCGTTGTATTTTTGGGGTGACCATTTGTACCGACAAGGCCACTATGCTCAGGCCAGGGATGAGCTCAACAGAGCGCTACAGGCCGCGCCACGTCCTGGCCGGGAAAAGGCCGATGCTGGCCGACGTCAGGAAATAGGGCAGTTGCTGGCCGATGTCGAAAAGAAACTTAAATAAAACGGAGCCTCCATGCGTTTGCTGCTCATTGAAGACGATGTCGCGTTGGGGGAGGGGATTCATCAGGCATTGAGCCGTGAAGGCTACACCGTCGATTGGCTCAAGGATGGCGCTAGCGCCCTGCATTCACTGCTCAGCGAAAGCTTTGACCTGGCGATCCTTGATCTGGGCCTGCCGAAACTCGACGGGCTGGAAGTCCTGCGACGTCTGCGACAGAGCGGCTCAGGCCTGCCGGTGCTGATCCTCACCGCGCGTGATGCCACTGAAGACCGTATCGCCGGACTTGATGTCGGCGCTGACGATTACTTGATCAAACCCTTTGACCTGTCTGAGCTGAAGGCGCGTTTGCGGGCGTTGTTGCGGCGCAGCGCGGGCAGGGCGCGGGCGTTGATCGAACACGCGGGCATTACGCTGGACCCCGGCACTCAACAGGTCACCTATCACGATCAGGCGGTATTGCTGACTCCCAAGGAATACCAGTTGCTGCATGAATTGCTGTCACCGCCAGGCCGGGTGCTGACTCGCGATCGTCTGATACAGCTGTTGTATGGCTGGAACGAAGAGGCCGAGAGCAACACGCTGGAAGTGCATATCCATCACCTGCGCAAAAAGTTCTCCAGCGATCTGATCCGCACCATTCGCGGCGTTGGCTACCTGGTGGAGGAGCAGCGTTGAACTCGATACGGCGGCGTACCCTGACGCTGATCATTGGCTTGCTTTTGGTGGGTTTGCTGATCCTGAGCGTGTTCAACGTGCATGACAGCAACCATGAGATTGCCGAGGTGTACGACGCGCAGTTGGCTCAGAACGCACGGCTGTTGCAGGGCGTGATGAGGATGCCTCTGGCCCGCACCGAACAAAGTCAGCTGTATCAAGCCTTCAATACGGCGCTGGGACAGGCTGAACCCAGAGTTGATGGCCATCCTTACGAAAGCAAGATTGCCTTTCAGGTGTGGGACCACGGTGGCAAGTTGCTGGTGCATACCGCCAGCGCACCGACCTTCGTTCAAGTGCCGCAGAAAGCGGGCTTCAGCGATGTGACGGATCTGACCGGTCACGGCTGGCGTGCCTTCGTTCTCGACGATAGCCAGAACGGCATGCGTATCTGGGTTGGCGAGCGGGACGATGTGCGCACCGATCTGGTCCACCGGATTGTGCGGCACACCCTGGGCCCGAATCTGATCGGCAGTCTGTTGCTGGTCGCGGTGATCTGGCTGGCGATTGGCTGGGGACTCAAACCTCTGGCTGATCTGGCCAAGACCCTGCGCGCTCGCAACCCAGGGTCGCTTGAGCCACTGCGACTGGCACCGCTGCCCAGTGAGCTGGAGCCGATGCAGGCGGCATTGAACCGATTGCTCGGCCAGATCCAGGACGTCTTGCACCGCGAACGCCGTTTTATCGCCGACGCCGCCCACGAAATGCGTACCCCGCTGGCGGTGCTCAGGGTCCATGCGCAAAACGTTCTGGAAGCGCGCAACGAGGAGCAGCGTCAAGAATCCCTGGGTTATCTGATCATCGGTGTGGATCGCACCACCCGACTGGTGAATCAACTGTTGACCATTGCACGCCTGGAACCACAAGCCAGCGTTACGCCCATGGCGTCCATCGATCTGGTCGAGGCAGTACGCGAGAGCCTGGTGCAATTGACTCACTGGGTGCTGAGTCGAGGACTTGAGTTGTCATTCGATTGCAGTGAAGAGTCACATTTCGTCCAGACCGATCCAGGATTGATCAACATCGCGCTGCATAACCTGGTGACCAACGCGGTGAACTTTTCACCCGAGGGCGGCCAGGTCAGGATTGGCTTGAGCTTCGATGACCGGACGTTTTCGCTCAGCGTCGAGGATCAAGGTCCCGGCATCGATGAAGCGGAGCGTGAACGTTTGTTCGAGCGCTTCTACAGTCGGGGTAACGATCAGGGCGTTGGTCTGGGGCTGACCATCGTGCAAACCATTGCCCAGCGTTTGGGCGGGCAGATCCGCCTGGAAAACCTGCCGGCAGGAGGCTTGCGCGCGGTGTTCCAGGCCCCGGCCAATTGATCAACGCTTCTGCAACCAGCCCAGGAAGCTGCCTTTTTTGATCGCCGCCGGTTTTTCGGTCAATAGCGACTGGCTGCTGTGTTGGCGAACCGCCTGGAGCTTTTTCAAGGCGTTCCTGATTTGCCCTTCCTGCTCCATGGTCTCGCGAGCTACTGCCTTGTCGATGCGGTAGACCACGCATGAGGTGAGCGCGGTGAAGCGTGCCTCGGACGGCGTATCGTTGAGCACGCCTTGTTCGCCCATCACTTCGCTGGGTCCCATGCGTCCGGCCTCAATGTAATTGCGGCCATCGGATACCGTTGCCGAGACGACGCCGGTGGCGATCACCAACAGGCTGTCAGTCACTTCGTTTTCTTCCAGAATCACCTGTCCGGCGGCGTATTCCCGTGATGACATGTTCTGCGCCAGATGGTTTTTCTCTTCGCTGTTCAATCCGCGCAACACCTTGACCTCATCCAGCAGCATGCGCGCCCGGGATGCCGGTTCAACCGTCACGTCCGATTGCCAGGCAATGCCCGCCGCTTCCAGATGACGATAGGCCAGGTCGAACAGCAGGTTGCGCACATCGGCCTTTTTATCCAGATTCTTGATGTAGCCGGTGAGGGTGTATTCGATGGTGGTCGGGCTGGCCTCCTTGACTGTGGCGCGGGCCTTGGGGAAGGGCAACAGAGCGCTGCTGCCCTGCAAGGCGCGGTCCAGTGCATCCAGCACGCGACGCGGTCGGATATGCGGCGAAACCATGATGTTGATCGACACGCCAAACATATCCTTGGGACGGCTGAGGTTGACGATCTTGGCCTTGGCCGCCACCGAATTGGGGATAACGGCAGTGCTGCCGGTGCCGGTCAGCAGATGCGTGGCGCGCCAATCGATGTCGACGACCTTGCCTTCGACGCCGTCGATGCTGATCGAATCGTCTACTTGATAGGGTTTGGTGGTGTTGAGGACGATGCCGGAAAACACATCGCTCAAGGTGCTTTGCAGGGCGAGGCCGACGATGATCGCCATGGCGCCGGAAGTGGCGAGCAAGCCTTTGACCGGCAATTGCAGCACGTAACCTGCGGCGGCAACGATGCCGATCAGGAAAATCACTGCGCCGATCACTTCCTGCAACAAACGCCCGCTGTGCCCGATGCGCTGCATCAGCAACAGGCCGAGTACTTCGGTCAGGGTTCGCGAGGCGAAAATCCACCAGATGATTTCCAGCGCAGTCGCTGCCAGATGCCGGGCGCTGTCGTCTTCCCACGGCGCGGTATCCAGCGGGCTCAAGCCGGCGCTGATGATCACCACGCTGTACAACAGGAACAAGCCCAGGCGCGCGGCGACTTTCGGTAAGCGGTGCTGATACGGCACCGCGTGCCAGCTCACCAGATCAGCGAGGATCAGGAGGACGCTGCACGCCAGCGGATAGGTTTGAATGAAGGCGAGCATGGGCGAATTCCTTGGCGTGAGAGATGACCGTGATGGCCAGATTAATGCTGTGCAGGAGTGTGATAAAGCTGGTAGAACGTGTTTGACTGTCAACCGGTGAGCGACAATGAACCCTTTTGAAGACATGCGCATCTTTACCCAGGTAATGGAGTCCGGGAGTTTCACGGCGGCCGCCGATCAATTGGGACTGTCCAAACAGTTCGTCAGTCGGCGCCTGATGCAGCTCGAGGAGCGTCTCGGCGTGCGCCTGCTCAATCGCTCCACGCGGCGCCTGGACGTCACGCCGCTGGGGCAGGCGTATTACGACTCTGCGCTGCGGCTGCTGGCGGATGTGGAGCAGGCCGAACAAAGCATCGCCGGGCAGAACAACCAGCCGCGCGGCACCATTCGCCTGACCGCGCCGTTGTCCTTTGCCATTGAGCATTTGGGCCGCTTGCTGCCGGTTTTTCTCCAACGCTACCCGGAGGTTTCGGTAGAGGTGGACCTCAGCGACCGCTCCGTGGACTTGCTGGGCGAAGGCTACGACCTGGCGTTGCGCATCGGCGTGCTGGAGGATTCGACCCTGATCGGTCGGCATATCGCACATATCGAACGTGTGTATTGCTGCAGCCCGGATTACCTTGAGCTGCGCGGCGAACCGACTGAACCTGAAGCGTTGAAGGGCCATGACTGCCTGCCTTATGGTCATAGCCGTCAGGTGCAATGGCGCTTCGAACGTCAGGGAAAACCTGTCGCCGTAAGCCTGTGCGGGCGAATGCGCGCCAACAATGGTGAGCTGCTGCGTGATGCCGCGATTGCCGGACTGGGCATCACTTATCTGCCGCTGTTCATTGTCGGCGCGGCGCTGGAAGAGGGGCGGCTGGTCCGGGTTCTGGATGCGTTCCGCACGCCGCCGCTGGCCTTGTCAGCGGTGTATCCGCAGCATCGCCAAGGCGCCCGGCCGGTGCAGGCGCTGATCGATTTTCTCAAGGAAGCGCTGACGGAGTGTCCGGGGTTGAGTCGCTGAAGGATAGTTGTAGGCGCGAATTCATTCGCGAAGAGGCCGGGGCCGACTCCGACTGTTTCATTGACTTCACCGCCGCCCTCCCGGATAAATCCGGTCCTACAGGATCGCGCCGATTTCGAAAATTGTGGGAGCGAACTTGTTCGCGAAGAGGCCGGGGCCGACTCCGACTGTTTCATTGACTGCACCGACGCCCTCCCGGATGAATCCGGTCCTACAGGAACGCGCCGATTTCGCAATCGTAGGAGCGAATTCATTCGCGAGGAGGCCGGGGCAGGCTCCAATTATCCCGCTGACCGCACCGACGCCCTCCCGGATGAATCCGGTCCCACAGGATGCCCGTGTTCAGCCGTTGGGTGTAATTCAGGATTATGTCCGTCGCTATGCGCTGCAACAGAAAAGCCAGCACAAGCGTTCAATCCGTCACCCTGACGTGCCTCGCATCATGCGGATCCATTCCAGTCCGTTATGCTTGAGAGGTACTCATGCGTCTGTCCACTTCACCCCTCCTGCGGGGGCTTGCGCTGATCCTTGCATCGACCCTGGCGTCAACTTCCGGACTGGCGCTTGCCCAGCCACCAGTGCAACAGAAGACCCAAGTGCCGGGTTATCACCGTCTTGCGGTGGGCGATTACGAGGTGACGGCGCTGTTTGACGGCTACAACGATCTGTCGCCGGACTTGCTCAAGGGCCTGAGCCCAGGGCAGATTCGCGCGCTGCTGGCGCGTCGCTCCATTGATACCCCCGGCGTGCAGACGGCATTCAACGCGTTCCTGATCAATACCGGCAAACACCTGATCCTGGTCGATACCGGCGCAGGGGCGTGCATCGGCCAGACTGCAGGATTCCTGTCGGAGAACATCAAGGCGGCAGGGTATGAACCGGCGCAGGTGGACACGATCCTGCTGACTCACCTGCATCTGGATCATGTGTGCGGTCTGGTGGATGCTCAGCAGAAGCCGGTTTTCGCCAATGCGACGGTCTATGCGGCCAAACCCGAGGCGGATTACTGGCTCGATCCGAATGCGATGGCTCGCGTTCCGGAAAAAGCCCGGGAGTTTTTCAAGATCGCCCAGCAATCAACCGCGCCCTACATAGCGGTTGGCCGCTTCAAGACCTTCAAGCCAGGCGAGTCGCCGGTGCCTGAAGTGCAAACAGCGCTTGAAGCAGGGCACACGCCAGGCAGCACCACGTATCTGTTCAGCTCCGCAGGGCAAAGCATCCTGTTCATGGGCGATCTGGTGCATAACCTGGCCGTGCAGTTCGATCATCCGGAAGTGACCATCGGCTTTGACGTCAATGCCCGGCAAGCCAGGGCCAGTCGCGAGCAGGTGTTCAGCTCGGCAGCGGCCAAGGGCATCTGGGTAGCGGCGGCGCATCTGCCATTTCCAGGCATTGGCCATATCGCCGCCATCGACAAGCATTTCCAGTGGGTGCCGATCGAATACGGTCCTTACCAGCGCGCTGCGCACGTGCCGTTGATCAAATAAGCGTTTATCCCGGACGCTCGCGGCCTTACTGGTTTGGCGTTACAGTAGGCCGCTGCGATTAACCGATGGATAAAGAACGCTGTGAACGCCCCCGCGATTGCTCATCTGAACGGCGAAAAATTCACTGCCACTCGGGTGGTTCAAGCACGTCCCGATCCCGACAAAATCATTGATATTCCTTGCGTCGATGCCTTTTCGATCATCGTTCAGCTGGAGGATTTCGCCGAGCACCGTTTGTGGCGCGGGCGACGTTTGAGTTATTCCGGCGGTTATCGACAAGGCAGCGTGTCCCTGCCGTTCATGGGCGATGAGCTGCGCTGCCAGCATCGCGCGTCGTATGACAATCTGCGCTTCAACATTCCCCGCCAAACCCTGGATGAGTATCAGGCGGAGAACCGTGGGCGAAAGATCGACGGGTTCCGTTACGAGCAGGGCGCTCAGGACCCGGTGTTGTACCACCTGGCTCAAGCCATGTTGCCGGCGTTGCAACGTCCGGAAATGGCCAATCAATTGTTCATCGATCACATCCTGTTGGCGATGTGCGCGCATTCGATTCAGCACTACGGGCGAATTGCCTCGACTGCTGGCAAATTCACCACCACGCTGACCCCTCGTCAGGAGCGGCTGGCCAAGGAAATGATTGCCGGCAACCTGGGCAATGATCTGTCTGTGGAGCATATTGCCCAGGAATGCGCCTTGTCCCGCAGTCACTTTTCCCGGGCGTTCAAGCAAGCGACCGGTGTTGCCCCGCACACTTGGTTGCTGCAGATGCGTGTCGAAAAGGCCAAGGAATTGCTCCAGGCGCAACCGCAGTTGCCGTTAGCGGCGATCGCCAGGCAATGCGGCTTTTCTGATCAGCCGCATCTGACGCGGGTATTCAGCCGTCTGGTGGGGACCAGCCCCAGCGTCTGGCGCGGTCGGCAGCGCGGAGCCATCGTTTTATTGAGCTGAGGCTCGGGTCACGCGGCGATTTTTTCCCGGCGCCCGGTCAGCAAAAACACCCCCAGTGCAATCAGCGGCAATCCAGCGCCGAGCAGCGCTACACCGTGCCAGCCGGCTTGTTCATAAAGACTGCTGGCCACCGCCGAACCAACGGCGCCGCCGATAAAGATGCTGGTCATATACAGCGCATTCAAGCGGCCACGGCTGGCGGGGTCCAGCGCGTAGACAGCGCGCTGGCCGAGCACCATATTCAGCTGCACCGCGAAATCCAGCAGCACGCCGGTAACCGCCAGGCCAATGACGGTGTAGCCGGGCAGCGTCAGGCCAATCAGCAGCGCAATCGGTGCCAGCGTCAGAGCCAGCAGTGAAGCGCGCTGGGTATGCCCGGCATCGGCCAGTCGACCGGCAATTGGCGCGGCGATGGCACCAATGGCGCCCACCAGGGCAAACAGGGCGATCTGGGTTTGTGACAAGCCGAAGTGGCGCGAAAGCTCGATGGGCGCGGCAGTCCAGAACAGACTGAATGCGGCGAACAGCAGGCCTTGATACAGCGAACGCTGACGCAACACCGAATGCCTGCGCAGCAATGTGATCAATGAGCCAAGCAGTTGGCCGTAGCTCGCCTTGTGATCGGGAGCACGTTGCGGGATGGTCAAAGCCAGCAAGACAATGATCGCCAGCATGACCACCGAAGCGCTGATGAATACCGCACGCCAGCCAAAGTGATCGGCGATCAGGCTGGAAATCGGACGCGCCAGCAGAATGCCCAGTAACAGGCCGCCCATGATATTGCCGACGACCTGACCACGGGTTTCTTCCGGGGCCAGATGCGCGGCCAGCGGGATCAGCATCTGCACCGACACCGAGCTGAAACCGATCAGCAACGAAATCATCAGGAAACCGTTGGGGTGCTGGCTCATGCTGGCGGCGAACAGACTGCCGGTGGCAATGACGGCGGTGCCGATCATCAGCTTGCGGTTTTCCAGCAGGTCGGCCAGCGGCACCAGAAAGAGCAGCCCCAAGGCGTAACCGATCTGGGTCAGGGACACGATCAGGCTGGCGCGGTGGGCTGATAAACCGACGTCCGGTGCAATGAGTTCGACGATGGGTTGCGCGTAATAGATATTGGCAACGATGGCCCCGCAGCAAAACGCGAACAACAGCACCAGGCCGCGGGTCAGGGTGTGCTGCGAGGCATGCAGCGGTGTAACGCTCGATTGGGTCATGCACGTTAGCTCATGTCTGTGATGAGGGCAGTTCCGCCTGGAACCGATATGGAACGCACCTTAGGCGAACGCATCGGGTTGGAGAATCCGTCGCCTGCGCAACAGAGCATTGCATAAAGCGCACTCCGGGCGGTGCAACGGTTGGTTTGCCGCGCTGGCGGATATAAAAAGCGTTTGTGGCGCATGGCTAGTACTTTAAGTTAAACCGCTATTTAATTGTATTATTGTGCGCAGTTCAAACTTTGTGATATTCGGGTATTTTCCTGGACTATCCCTATAGATAATATCGGGCGTTGGATTTACCGGGTTATATAGGGTTTACCGTCAGTGATGAATGCCATTTGATAGCGATCGATCCCCAGGGCACTGCCGTGTTGCGGCAGAAAATCACCGCCACCCTAAGGACAGCGTGAATAGAATGATTAGTCTCGGTCAAGCCCATGTATCTCTGGAACTAAGAGAAGTATTCAAGTGCGGAACGCCGTTGCGTATCGGTGCGCGGGCGTTCGATATCCTGGAGCTGTTGATCAATCGTCCCGGCCGTCTGGTGACCAAGGACGAGATTCTGCAAAAAGTCTGGCCCGAAACCGTTGTCGAAGAAAACAATCTGCAGGTTCACATCTCTGCCCTGCGCAAGGCGCTGGGAACCGACCGCGACCTGATTCGCACTATTCCGGGTCGCGGCTACATGCTGATCAGCGGCGATGAGGATCAGACGCATAATGCTCGGGCCGGTGCGGGCATGGGTGAAAGTGTCCTGACCAGCCCGTTTGGCTGTCCGATGCTGCGCAAGAGCGATTTGCCCCAAGACGTCGCGCTGATTGGTCGGGTAACGGCCCTTGACGATGCGTGTCAGGCCCTGGAAAGCGCTTGGTTGCTGACCCTGACCGGATCGGGTGGCATCGGCAAGACGTCGCTGGCAGTGGCAGTTGCTCATCGGCTGTCCCGGACGCAATCGGTGCCGGTGTATTTTGTCGCGCTGGGGCAACTCAATTGCTCCGAGCGGGTTATCGACGCTGTGGCCTGTGCGTTGGATGTCGGTGGCGTTCAGGGGCAATCGACGCTCGACGCGGTGGTCGGCCGCCTCAACGAGGCAGAGGCTATGCTGGTCCTCGACAACTGCGAGCATTTGATCGAGGCCGTGGCGAGCTTGTGCGCGCATCTTGCCCAGCGCTGCCCGACCCTGAAAATCCTCGCCACCAGCCGTGAAGCCTTGCGTATCAATGGCGAACGCAGCATGAACGTCGCGCCCCTCGATGTACCGGAGCCGGGCGTCAGTAGAGCGCACATCCTGTGCAGCGATGCCGCACAGCTGTTTCTGACCCGATTGCGTGCGCTGGATTCCTGCTTCCCAAGCGATGACAGCGACGGCCTTGACGACCAGAGCGTCGAGTTGATTGCCCAGGTCTGCCGCACCCTTGACGGCATCCCGTTGGCCCTGGAAATGGCGGCTACCCGGGCGTCGGCCCTGGGGCTTTATGAACTTTTCGCCAGCCTGCGGGACGACCTGCACCTGTTGGCCGGTGGTTTACGCAGCGCGCCGGAGCGCCATCAAACCCTGCTGGCTTCGGTGGATTGGAGCTACCGCCTGCTCACCCATGATGAACGTCAGGTGCTGGGGCGGATCACTCTGCTTGACGGGCGGTTCACCCTGGATCAGGCTTGCGAGGTCGCGCAGTCGCTGGATATTTCCAGAGCGCAGGTCATGGACGCGATTGTCGGTCTGGCGCTCAAATCCCTGCTGGCCGTGCTGACCGAAGGACCGTTCAAGTTCTACCGCCTGTTGGGCGCAACCCGGATCTGCCTGGTGCAAAGGCTCAAACAGGCACCGGGTACGGCAACGTCAACGCGCTCGGCAGGGCAGTGCATCGAACTGCTGGCGTTCAGCGCACCGCCGGCTTCACTGAGCACCTTGCGCGCGACCCGAGTGGAGCAGGAAGTGGACCATTTTCACCGTAACCACCAACGCGTCCTAGCGACCAGCCAGTAGCACCCAGCTCCCGGATTACTGTTTATGCCTGCGACATCCATGGTTTATGTGGTCGACGATGAGAGCTCGATTCGTGCTTCTCTGACCCGACTCTTGAGCTCGGCCGACCTCAGCGCCCAGTGCTTTGCGACGGCTCACGAGTTTCTGGAGCAGGCGTTCGCCGAACAACCCACCTGTCTGTTGCTGGACGTCAATATTGCCGCCGCCAGTGGTTTTGACGTGCAGGATGAACTGCTGCGCCGCGGGCTTCGTTTCCCCATCATCTTCATGACCGGGTTCGGCACCATTCCCATGTCGGTCAAAGCCATCAAGGCCGGCGCCCACGAATTTCTGACCAAACCCTTCGAACCGGATCAATTGCTTGAAGTGGTCCGCCAGGCGCTCGAACACGATGAGCGCGGGCTGATCGAGCGGGTTCAGGTCGAGAGCATCCGCAGCCGTTTTGAAACCCTGACGCCCCGCGAGCGAGAGGTAATGGCCCAACTGGTGACAGGCAAGATGAACAAGCAGGTTGCCCACGAGTTGGGCACCAGTGAAATAACAGCCAAAGTTCATAAACGGCACATAATGACAAAAATGAATGCACGAACTCTAATTGACCTAGTCAAGATGTGGGAGCAAGTAGCTCCCGTGAATTGATTAAAACAGCACAATTATACATAGAGACAATCCCCCTCTTTGAATCAAGGGCGTATTCTCCTCTAATTACTTTTCCTGTCATGAAGTTCAGCCTATGATCCTCATCTGCGTTGTTGATGACGACGCTTCCGTGCGAAATGGCCTTGGTAATCTTCTCAAGTCTTTGGGTTATCGCACTGTGGGCTTTGCTTCGGGGGAAGAGTTCCTGGCTTCATCCGCAAGCGACGAAGCGCACTGCGTATTGCTCGATCTCAAGATGAAAGGCATGCAAGGGTTGGAAGTGCTTGAGCGATTGAAAACTGCGCGCAAGACCGTCGGGGTTTGCTGCATGTCCGCACATGACGATGAAGTCATCGTGCGCCGCACGCGCGAGGCGGGCGCCCTGGGTTTCCTGCACAAGCCATTTTCCGAGGAAGCGTTGCTTGAATCGATAAAGCAGGCACTTGAGAAGCCAGGTTAAGCAGGTAAGGACCCGTTATGAGTGGCATCAGAGCAGAGCCGACGTTGAGTATGCGGGGCCTCCCTGACCAGCAACCGGAAGGTTTCAGCCTGCAGTGGCTGGCGCTGCTTTCCTGGGAACTGCTGTATGCCGACGGCGAGATCGATCATTACCGGGTGCATGTGCCTGGTTGTTCACCCACCTGGCTGATTGCACGCTGCTCGGCCCGACTGGTCGAAAGTGGCTTTCGTCGCATCGAACATGAATTCTCGATCGCCCCCCGGCTTGATCCCGGCTGGGCCTTGATGCCGCTGGCGGTCCTGCACACGCCGGACGGCCCGCTGCTGGTCGCCAACGATCCAGGTGGCAAATCCCTGCACGAAGTGGCGGACGGAAGCCTGTCGATCAGCCTGTTTCTGCGCCTGGCCATTGGCGCCGCACATGCCCTGAGTCAGGCTCACGGCAACGGTTTGCTGCACCGTGATATCAAGCCCAGCAATTTCATTCAGGGTGACGACGGTTTTGTGCGCCTGACCGGATTTGGCGTGACGGTCGAGCGCCAGCCTGGCGGCCCGCACAGCGTCTCGGACTCGATCTGCGGCACGCTGGCGTATATGTCGCCGGAACAGGCGCGGCGAGTGGATCGTCAGGCCGATGAACGCAGCGATCTGTATTCCCTGGGTATGACCTTCTATGAATGGCTGACCGGCCAGTTGCCATTTGAAGCCAGCGACGCGGTGGAGTGGGTGTATTGCCACGTGGCGAGGCAGCCGCCGTCGCCGCGCCAATTTCGCGATTACATTCCCATGCCGTTGGCCCAGCTGATTCTCAAGCTGATCGCCAAGAACCCCGCCGACCGTTATCAAACTGCCTTCAGGCTGGAAATGGATTTGCGCGAATGTCTGGCCCAATGGAGCGAGTTTCAGCACATCGCCGCATTCGAACCGGCCCTGCAGCGTGATTTACCCCAAGGCCACGAGCGCAGGGGATTGATTGCCCGCTGCGAAGAGTTGCAGGCGCTGCATGCCGTATTTTCGCGGGTCAGTCATACCGGCGGCTGTGAAATGGTGCTGCTCTCGGGTTCTTCGGGCACCGGCAAAACCACCCTGGTCCGCCAGCTCCAGCAGGATCTGGCGTTGAATCGGGTGCTGTTTGCCTCAGGGAAATTCGATCAGGCTCAATACAACGCCCCTTATGCCTCGCTGGCCCAGGCCCTGCGTTCCTTGATCATGCGGGTGGTCGGCGAGAGCGCCGACGAGCTGGAACGCTGGCGCGAGCAATTATTGGCTGCGCTTGGTGGTCACGGCCGGTTGATCGCCAATCTTGTCCCGGAAATCGAATTGATCCTCGGACCACAGGCGCCCTTGGCCGATCTTCCCGCCAATGAAACCCAGAACCTGTTCAACCTGGTCCTGCATCGCTTCCTGAACAGCTTCGCCAGCCCGCAACGCCCGCTGATCCTGTTCTTCGATGACCTGCAATGGCTGGACGATGCGACGCTGGCCTTTATCGCTTCGTTCAGCGCCGGTCACTATCGAAACATTCTGTTGGTGGGTGCCTATCGCGACGTCGAAGTCCCGCAAACGCTAATGTTCTCGGACTTCCTTGCGGCCTTGCGCGAGAGTCCGACGCACTTGACCGAAATCAAGGTGCCGACCCTGTGCCTTGACGACGTTTGCCAGTGGGTCGCGCTGGCACTGGAATGTGAACCCGCCGAAAGCATGCTGCTGGCCAGGGTGATTCATGCAAAAACCAGCGGCAATCCGTTCTTCATCGGCCAGTTGCTGCGCAGCCTGTTCGACGAGCAGCTGATTGTCATGGACCGCAGAAAATCGGGCTGGATCTGGAATCTGGATGCCATCGATAGCCATCGCTGCGCTGATAACGTGATTGACCTGATGGTGGCGCGAATGGCTCGTTTGCCGTCCCAGACCCGTACGTTGCTGGGGCAGATGGCGTGTATCGGACCGTCCGTCGACATCCGGACGCTGACGCGAATCAGCGGCACTGTAGAGAAGTCTTTACGCCGCCACCTGGCGACCGCTGTGCAGGCCGGGCTGTTGACCGAGAGCCGCCATGGCTTTGCCTTTTATCACGATCGTGTCCAGGAATCAGCGTACCGCCTGACGCCGCCTGCGGTGCGGCCGGCCGAACATGCGCGAATCGCCCGGATTCTCCTCGCGGACTTGCACGGGGAAGGGCGCGCCGACCAGATTTTCGAAATTGCCTCGCACTTGCAGCGGGTGCGGCCCGACGAGCCGGACGCCACCGAGGTCGAGCTGTTCAGCGACCTATTGTTGCGCGCTGCGCGGCAGGCAATGAAGGCTGCGGCGATTCAGTCGGCGCTGGGTTACCTGGCGACGGTCAGGTCGTTGACCCAGTTGCAACGCTGGCAGCAACACGCCGCGATCAGCTACGAGGCCGGTCTGCTTCAGGCGCAGTGCCTGATTCTCGATGCGCAGTTCGAGCCGGCAAGCCGGGTGCTCGCCGAGTTGCTGGAGCACATCGATTCGGTGGTGCCGCGCGCGGCGATCTACATGCTCAAGGTCGAGTTGCAGGTCCTCTCGTCCTGCTACCGCGACGCCATCATTACGGCGCTGGAAGGGCTACGGATGTTCGGCATCCAGATTGCCCCGCAGATCGAACGCGAGGAAATCGAACAGCGTTATCAGCTCCTGTTGCAAACCGTCGGAAACCGGTCAATCGCATCGCTGATCGAGCTGCCGGTGATGCAGGACGCGTCATTCGAGGCCGCCGTGGGCATGCTCGCCAGCATGATCGCTCCGGCATCCTTTACCGATCAGGATGTGCTGTTCGTCGTCGCTTGCGAAATGGTGCAGCTTTCCCTCGACTACGGAATCTGTGCTGCATCCGCATCGGGATTCGCCTGGTTTGGTGTGGTGCTTGCGCAGCGACAAGGGCTTTATCAGGAAGGCGCGCAGTACGCGCAACTGGCACACGAGCTGGTCAAGCGCCACGGCTATGACGGTGCCGAAAGCATGGTGCTGGTTGCGCTTGATCAGGTCAGCGTCTGGACTCAGCCGCTGAGCCATTGTCTGGATTACGCGCGTGGCGCATTTGCCAGCAGTCACACCGCCGGCAATCTCAGCATGAGTTGTTATGCCTGCAACCACATCGTCTCCGACCTGCTGGTCATGGGTGAATACCTGGAGCGCGTGCAGGAGGAAGTCGACAATGGCCTGGAGTTCTCTCGTCGTGCGCGCTTTCGCGACGTGGAAGCCGCGTTGCAGACTCAGGCGCGATTTGTCGCGGCATTACGCGTGGGGCCAGTCGCGGGGTCGGCGTCCAGCGCGACTCAGGATTGCGCCGGTCGCGACAGTGCCATGACGCCGGTAGCGTTCTGGTGGTGGCTTTTCGAGGGTATTTCCAACTATCTGTACCGCGATTTCACCGGCGCAACGCACTGCCTGGAACAAGCCGAAGCGTTGGCCTGGTCGACGCCGGCGCATGTGCATCTGCTCGAATTGCATTTTTTCAGCGCCCTCAACCTCGCCAGCGGGCGTGACCGGACGCTGGATTCTGCCCGGATTCTGACGGCCATGGCGTCTCATCTGGACAAGCTCAACCAATGGGCGGCGCTCAATCCGCAAATATTCCGCGACAAGGCGTTACTGGTCGAAGCGGAAATGGCCCGGGTGGCCGGGGATACGCTCAACGCGCTGGACCTGTATGAGCTGTCGATTACCGCAGCGGCCAACGCCGGTTTCGTGCATGTGCAGGCGTTGGGCCATGAACTCGCCGCCGAATTCCATCACAGCCGTGGATTGTTCACCTCGGCACGCAGCCATATGCGCAGTGCCCGGGATTGCTATCAGCGCTGGGGCGCGCATGGCAAGGTCGCCCATCTCGAAGCCCGTGCCGGTTTTCTGCGCGAGCAAGCTTCGTTGTCTCGTCCTTCGATCAGTATTTCCGGCGGGCAAGACACGCTGGATCTGGTCTCGGTCATGAAGGCGTCTCAAGCCTTGTCCGAGGAAATCGTCCTGGACCGGCTGATCGGTACGCTGCTGACCAACACCATCATTCATGCTGGCGCACAGCAGGCGCTGTTGCTGCTGGTCAAACAGGATCAGCCGCAGATTTGTGCACGAGGCCGGGCGCAGGACAATGGCATCGAGATCGATCTGACGGTGTCAGTGCCGTCGGCGCAGCATTTGCCGTTGTCTCTGCTGTACACCGTCATGCGTACCCGGCAATCAGTGGTGCTGGACGATGCCATGCAAGCCAGTGACTTCGTCGATGATCCTTATTTTCAACAGCGCCAGGCGCGCTCGGTGTTGTGCCTGCCTCTGGTCAAGCAGGGCCAGGTTATCGGCGTGCTTTATCTGGAAAACAACCTTGCGCCGGGGGTATTCACCTCCAATCGCACCACGGTCCTGGAACTGCTGGCCGGGCAGGCGGCGATCTCTCTGGAAACCGCCCGGCTGTACGCTGAACTGGTGGAAGAAAACACCCGGCGACGGGCGATCGAGTCGGCCTTGCGCACCAGTCAGGCTTCCCTGGCGCTGGGCCAGCGCATTGGTCATTCCGGGAGTTTTCGCTGGGACGCGGGCAGGGATGAGTCCGTCTGGTCCGATCAGTTGTTTGCGGTCTGGGGCCTGTCGGTTGCGGCGACGCCGCCTTCACTGCACGAGCTGGAGCGCGTCGTGCATCCCGAGGACTTGAGCGCGTTTTCCGCGATGCTCAGCCGCGCAGTAAGCACCAGCAGCGCCTTCCAGCATGAGTTTCGTCTGGTGATGCCGGACGGCAGCATCCGCCACCTGGAATTACTCGGCGAGCCGGACATTGACGATAAAGATGTCTTTGTCGGTGTCGCCAGCGATATCACTGAGCGACGCACCACCGAAGCAGCGCTGCGCCACGCGCGAGCGGAATTGGCCACCGTGTCCCAGGCGACGATCATGGGCGAATTGGCAGCGTCCATTGCCCATGAAATCAATCAACCGCTGGCGTCCATCATCACCAATGCCAGCGCCAGTGTGCGCTGGCTCAAGCGCGACCAGCCGGTGGTTGCCGAAGCCCTCGCGGGGCTGGGCGACATCGTCAATGACAGCAAGCGCGCGGCCGACATCGTGCGTGCTTTGCAATCACTGGCCCGACAGACGCCGTCCACCCGACAGCCGTTGCAAATCAACGAAGTCATCCGCCGGGTCGTGCAGCTGACCGCCAGTGAAATCGAGCACCGGCAAGTGCTGCTGATCCGGCACAGCAGCGGGCCGCAGCTGAGCATCGAAGGTGACGCGGTGCAGCTGCAACAGGTGATTCTCAACTTGATCATGAACGCGATGGAGGCCATGAGCGAAGTCCATGACGGCCCGCGTCGGCTGTCGATCAGTTGCGATACGGTGGGCAGTGACTATGTGGTGGTCAGCGTTCAGGACAATGGGGCCGGAATCAACGAGGCGAATCTCGAGCGCGTGTTCGACGCCTTTTACACGACCAAGGAAAAAGGCATGGGCATGGGCCTGGCAATCTGTAAATCCATTATCGAATCCCACGACGGCGGGCTTTATGCGTTTGCCGGACGCGGCAGGGGAACGGTTTTTGTGTTTACCCTGCCGGTGTAGGATGTTGTCCGAACAATTATCAATTTCGTGGGAGCGAGGCCTACAGTCGAGCATGTGTTCAGGTCCACCACCTCACAATCCGTGGGAGCGAGCTTGCTCGCGAAAAGGTCGGTAAACCCGACACATCTGCGGCGTCTGTGGGTTGCCCCCAAACGTAGAATCTCCAACGGGCCGTCGTCAATCCAATGTTGAGGGCTATTCAAACGGCCAGCGCGTTTCCAGCAGCAGGGTGCAGAAATTGGCTCGCTTGTACTGTTTATCGAGGCGTTCGAGAACATCGGCGTTTACGGTGCCAAAGGCGGTATGCGGACGATGCTTGAGGCCCGCTGCCATAGCATTGAGCAACCTGGCGTTGAAGCCCGGTTCGCGGGGGAAGTGCTGCAGAATTTGCTTCAGTTCCGCAGAGCTTATCGCGCTGCGATGTCGGCCATACAGGTCGGTATCCACACCGGCAGCGATCAGCGCGACCAGGTGGGATTTATGCTCCGGAATGCCCGGAGTGCTGTGCAGGGCAATGGCGTCCCAGACTTCCTGGGCATCGTCATTGGAGCAGCCGAAACCCTTGAGAAATTCCCGTGCCGCAGTGGCGCCATCGATTTCGAAGCGGTTTTGCGAACGTCGATAACGTGCTGTCAGGCCCACGCGGTGGAACAGTGCGCCGACATAAAGTAACTCTTCATCGAACGGGACCTGGCGCTGCTCGCCGATCAAGGTGGCGAACAGGAATACCCGTTTCGAGTGGTTGAGCATCAGCGTTGAGTGCGCATCGCGGATCAGTTCGACAGCCGCCTGGGCCATTGGGCTGTCCGGCAAGCGAATGCTGGCGATGTCATTGTTATTGTCGTCCCTCACGTGCATACCTCACGATCGTCCGTCTCACGGACCTGTGACCCGTCGCGGCGACGGGTCAAGGTCGCGGGTTCAGCGGGCCTGGGCGAAGTCCAGCAAATCCTGATTCAGCTGATCCTTGTGGGTGAAGTACACCGCGTGAGGTGCGCCTGGGTAGATTTTGAGTTCCGCGCCCTTGACCAGTGCTGCTGCGGCCTTGCCGGTCACGTCGATGTTGACCACGGCGTCGCCATCACCATGGATGACCAGCGTTGGCACGTCGAAACGCGCCAGGTCGGAACGGAAATCCGTTTCGGAAAACGCTGCCACGCAATCCAGAGTGCCTTTCAAGCCGCCTTGCAGCGCCATGAACTGGGTCCAGTCCAGCATGGGTTTGCCGACAGTCGAGCCCGGCTGGTCGGCACCGGTGAAGATCGGTCCGAACGCGTCGAGGAAGCCTGCGCGGTCATTGAGCAACCCGGCGCGGATGCCGTCGAAGATCGCCGGGTCCATACCTTCGGGATGGTCTTCGCGACGAATCATCAGCGGGGTGACCGCGCTGACGAGTACCGCTTTGGCGATGCGCCGGGTGCCGTGGCGGCCGATGTAACGCGCCACTTCGCCGCCGCCCATGGAGAAACCCACCAGCACGATGTCAGTCAGATCCAGCGTTGTGATCAGCGCGTGCAAATCATCAGCGAAGGTATCGTAGTCATAACCCTGCCACGGCTGGCTGGAACGCCCGAAGCCGCGACGGTCGTGGGCGATCACCCGAAAGCCGTTCGCAGCCAGGAAGTTCATCTGGTATTCCCACATGTCGGCGTTCAGCGGCCAGCCATGACTGAGGATAATCGGCTGGCCGGTGCCCCAGTCCTTGTAATAAAGCTGCGTGCCGTCGGCGGTGGTGATCGTGGGCATGGGTTTCTCCTGAGAGTCGAGAACAAAATGAGAAGGCCAACAGTAGGCCGCCCGTTCGCTCAAGTCCTTGGCGCCCACCTGAAATGTTCTTAACCGAATGGCTGCTGATCACCCCATAACAAAGCATCGTAGCCCGCTTCAGAACGATTAATGTCCGGAGAAGGACTTTAAGGACTGCCAACTCCAGACTCGGAACCTGACCAACCCCTTTTGCTCAGGAGAGTCTGAAATGAATACCGTCAGCCCATCGCCCTTACGCCAGATCGAATCTCCTGTCGCCGCCCAGGCCCCATCGCCGCAAACGCTGGCGCGGCTGTCGTCTGCCCTGGATGAGCTGATCAAGTCATGGTCGCGCAACGAGGCAGACGCCCGGCGCATCAGCTTGCTTGAGTCGGCTGAACCGACGTCCTCCGGCATCGAGCCGCTGGCTTACCAATTGATCTGCTCGTTATTGCCGGCGTTGCGCAATCGGCAGGGGGAGGTCGAGGATTCGGTGGATCGGGCCATGCTGGTGCTGTGTTCGCATCTGTCCACGCACTTCGAGAAGCCAGTGACTCACGAGGCTCTTCAGAGCGAAAAAGCGCCTTGCGAAAAAATCGCCTTGTCGCCCTGGCAGGAGCGGCGCGCCAAGGAAATGATGGCCAGTCATATGGATCGCGGCCTGTCCATCGCCCAGATCGCCAGCGAGTGCTCGTTGTCGCGCAGCCATTTCTCCCGGGCCTTCAAGAAAAATACCGGCGTCTCGCCCCGCGACTGGTTCTTGCAGATGCGTCTGGACAAGGCCAAGCGGCTGCTCACTGAAACGCAGCTGACCATTTCCCGGATCAGCCTGGATTGTGGCTTTGCCGATCAATCACACTTCACCCGGGTGTTCACCCGCGTAATCGGCCTGACACCGTTCAGCTGGCGCCGGTCACTGCCGGTCGCCAGCCGTCGCGCGGGCTGATTACTTAAGCAGATCCAGCGGGTATTCAACCACCAGATACAACCGATCGATATCGTCACCTGCCTGAGCGGTATTGCCTCGGTGAGACACATGGGAAATGTCCAGCGACAGGTCTTTGGCGGGGCCCGATTGCACCACGTATTTCAGGTCGATATCGCGTTCCCAGTGACGGCCGCCCTTGCCCTGCATCGGCACGTAGCGATCAATGTCGGAGTCGAACGGATTGTAGGCGCCGCTTTGCTGGGCCTTGGTCCCGTCGATCTGCCGACCGGTGACATAGCGGGTCATGAACTTGAGGCCCGGAACACCGAGCGTTGCGAAGTTCAGGTCGTAGCGCAGCTGATAAGACTGCTCGTGCGCGCCATTGAAGTCGGCATATTTGATCGAGTTGGCCAGATAAATCGAATCGCCGCCGACGAAGTCGAACGGTGTGTCGCCGTCAATCTTCTGATAACCGAGGGTGAGCGCCTGACTGCCCAGCCGATACTTGGCCGACAAACTGTACGCCGTATTGTTGATCGAGCCTGCCTCGGCGTTGCCGGTGTCCAGTGTTCGGTACAGGTTGCTGTCAAGCAGCACCGAGCTATCTGCGGACAGTTGCCGGGTAAAGTGCAGGTTGCCGTAATACTGCCGCCAGGTGTCCGAGAGCTGCGACGCATACAGCGAACCGCCCAGCGGACCGTCGCCCGACAGCTCGATCCCGGCCAGGCTGATGCTGGCGTTGCGCGTACTTGCGCCGTATCCGTCGAAATCGCCGTGAGTCGTCGAGGCATCCTGATTCTTGAACGCCGTGAAGTGCCCGGCCACCAGTCTGACGCCCTGAATCTCCTGGCTGTCGAGGAAGAATCCGGTAGCGTATTCCGGCTGCAAACGCTTGTCGGCCGTATCGAACACCGGCGTTTCGACTTCCATTTCGCCGAACTTCAAGGTGGTCTGCGAATACTTGAGCTTGAGCGCAGCGCCCGCGCTGGAATAGTCATCTTCGGCGCGGCCCTGGCTGTCCAGCGGCAGCAACCCGGTGCCGGAGCGCCCGCGCCCGCTGTCCAGCTTCAAGCCATAGAAGCCGTGGGCATCAATGCCAACGCCGACCTCGCCCTGGGTAAAGCCGGATTTGAGATTGGCAATAAAACCTTGTGCCCACTCCTGCTTGTAGTTCTTCTGCTCATGGCCGGTGCGGTAATCGTTGTGCAGGAAGAAATTTCGCGATAACAGATTGAGGGTCGAGTCCTCAAGAAAGCCATGTTGCTCTTCGGCATGGACAGCCAGAGCCTGACCTGACGTCAGCAGCGCCAGGGAAGTCAGCAGGGTAAATCGGTTGCGCATATTCATGCCCTTTTGAGTGAAGCGACTACGCTGAACCGAATCTCCGGCAAGCGCGGCTCAATCTGACAGGAACGGGCTGGCATGAATTGACGGGCTGTGCGCAAAATTGTCTGCGGGTGCTAGAGCTGAGGCTCGCCTCATCATTCTGTAGGACCGGCTTTAGCCGGGAGGACGTTCTCCCGGCTAAAGCCGGTCCTACAGATCACGTTGTATTTATGCGAATCAAAAGCACACCCGTACAAGGCAAGCCCCCATCGGCAGTGCTTACTTGAGCAGCAGATAAGCCCGGCTGCCTTTTCATTTTCTTCGTTCTGGACCCAATTCATGAATCGCAACGACCTGCGCCGTGTCGACCTCAACTTGCTGGTGATCTTTGAAGCCTTGATGTTCGAGCGCAACCTGACCCGGGTCGCGGAGAAACTGTTCATGGGGCAGCCGGCGGTGAGCGCGGCGTTGGGGCGGCTGCGGGATCTGTTCGATGATCCGCTGCTGTTGCGCAATGGCCGGGGCATGGAACCGACCGCACGGGCCTTGGACATCCTCAAGGAAATCCAGCCGGCACTGGACACCATTTCCGGAGCCGTCAGCCGAGCCAAGGATTTCGACCCGTCGACCAGTACCGAGGTGTTTCGCATCGGGCTGTCCGATGACGCCGAGTTTGGTTTGCTGCCGCCGCTATTGACGCAGCTTCGCGAGGAGGCGCCGGGCATCATCGTGGTGGTGCGACGGGCCAACTATCTATTGCTGCCAGCCTTGTTGGCGTCCGGAGAAATCTCGGTGGGCGTCAGCTACACCACGGACCTGCCAGCCAATGCCAAGCGCAAGAAACTCCGCGATATCGGCTGCAAAGTGCTGCGTGGCGATTCCCGGCCGGGGCCGTTGACCCTCGACGAATATTGCGCACGGCCCCATGCGATGGTGTCGTTCTCGGGCGACCTGAGCGGCAATATCGATCTGGATCTGGCCAAGGTCGGGCGGGCACGCAAGGTGGTGCTGGCAGTCCCGCAATTCAACGGCTTGCGGGCCTTGCTGGCGGGTACCGAGCTGATCGCTACCGTTCCTGACTACGCGGCCTGCGCGCTGGTTGAGGGCTGCGCGTTGCGCGCTGACGACCCGCCGTTTCCGATCAACGAGGCCGAGCTGTCGATGGTCTGGAGCGGGGTGCACGATAACGATCCGGCCGAACGTTGGCTGCGCGCGCGGATCAACCAGTTCATGTCCCAGGCGCTGGACGTCGCGCCCTAGCCGTCGAAGCTGTTCGGCAAAGAAAGCACAAGCATTCAATTTTCAACGCGTCCCGATGGGCACTATCAAATTCAGAGTTGGCCAGTACACGCGAATCGTGGTCTGGCCATTCCCCCATTTGCTGGTGGCGCCATGAACAATTCGACACTGGAAAAAAACGCTCAGGATATCGGTCTGCTGTTCCTGCGGATCAGCGCCGCCGCGTTCCTCTTGATCGTCCATGGGCTGCCCAAGCTGCTCAACTTCCAGGCGCAGCTGTCGCTGATCGAAGATCCCTTCCACATGGGCGCAAGCCTGACCTTGATCCTGGCGATCTTCGCTGAAGTGGTGTGCCCGATTTTCATCGCCGCCGGGTTGTTCGTGCGCCTGTCGTGCCTGCCCATCATCGTCGTGCTGCTGGTGGCCTTGGTGGTCGTCCATCCGCAATGGAGCCTGGAAGAAGGGCAGTTCGGCTGGCTGCTGCTGATCATCTTTACTACTGTGTTTATGGCCGGGCCGGGACGGCTGGCACTCAACGCACGTTTTAGCGGAGCGGTACGTTATGTCTGATGCACCTTCACTTTTTACCGCCGAGGCGGCTGTGGTCAGCCAGCCAGTGTTCAACGAAGTGGTCACTCTGGTCATCAAGCACCGGATCAAGGCCGGGCTTGAGGCCGATTATGAAGCCTGGCTGCGGCGCATCGTGTCGATTGCCGGCAGCTATCCGGGTCATCTCGGCGTGGATGTCATCCGCAGCAAGGCCGACGGTCTGCAGCTGTTTACCTGCGTGCTGCGTTTTCACTCCACCGACGCCATGCAGAGCTGGCTGGATTCCGACGAACGCAGCCGGTTGGTGCCAGAAGCCCAGCCGATGCTCGCCGACGGCGATCACACCGAGGTCAATCCGCACAACGAATTCTGGTTCACACCTTCCACGGAAACGTCGAAATCGCCGCCGCCACGCTGGAAGCAGGCGTGCGTGACCTTCCTGGTGATCTGCCCGCTGACCTTGCTCATTCCGCTGATCTGGCATCCGGTTTTTACCTTGAGCCCGTTTCTCGCCAACTACGTCGTGAGCACCGCGCTGGTCACCGTGACCATCGTCCTGCTGGTGGTCTACCTCTTGATGCCCGCAGCAACGCGCCTGTTTGCGCCATGGCTGAATGCTGCTCCGGAAAACAAACCCGTGGAGTAACGCCATGAGTGACGACAAAACCGATCTGGAACGACGCCGCTTCGTCGCCAAGGGCACGCTGCTCAGTGCTGCAGCCGCACTGTTTCCCTCTTTGCCTTTTGCCGGTTATGCCGGCGCCTCTCAATCCTCTGTCGAAGGAACCGCTATGAACGTCGAGCTGATTCTGTACAACGGACAATTCCATACCGTCGACCGTGAAAAGCCAACCGCCAGTGCGGTGGCCATCAGCGGCGGCCGTTTCGTCGCCGTGGGCAGCGAAGCGGAAGTGATGGCGCTGCGCGGCAGCGCGACGCAGGTGATCGATCTGCAAAAACGCACGGTGATCCCTGGCCTCAACGACTCGCACTTGCACCTGATCCGTGGCGGGCTGAACTACAACCTCGAACTGCGCTGGGAAGGCGTGCCGTCGTTGGCCGATGCCTTGCGCATGCTCAAGGATCAGGCCGACCGCACGCCAACGCCGCAATGGGTGCGTGTGGTGGGCGGCTGGAACGAATTCCAGTTCGCCGAAAAACGCATGCCGACCCTGGAAGAACTCAACCAGGCGGCGCCGGATACACCGGTATTCGTGCTGCATCTTTATGACCGCGCCTTGCTCAACCGTGCCGCGCTGCGCGTTGCCGGCTACACCCGCAACACACCGAACCCGCCGGGTGGCGAGATCGTGCGTGATTCCAACGGCGATCCAACCGGCATGCTGGTGGCCAAGCCTAACGCGATGATCCTCTACTCGACCCTGGCGAAAGGGCCGAAGCTGCCGCTGGAATATCAGGTCAACTCGACGCGTCAGTTCATGCGCGAACTCAATCGCCTGGGCGTGACCAGCGCCATTGATGCAGGCGGTGGTTTCCAGAACTACCCCGATGACTACGCCGTCATCGAAGAACTCGCCAAAGAAAAGCAGCTGACCGTCCGCATCGCCTACAACCTGTTCACCCAGAAGCCGAAAGAAGAACTGACCGACTTCAAGAACTGGACCAACACCGTTCAGCTGCATCAGGGCGACGATTTCCTGCGCCATAACGGCGCCGGGGAAATGCTGGCCTTCTCCGCAGCCGACTTTGAGGACTTCCTTGAGCCACGGCCGGATTTGCCGGCTGGCATGGAACAGGACCTGGAACCTGTGGTGCGCCATCTGGTGGAGCATCGCTGGCCGTTCCGCCTGCATGCCACTTACGACGAATCCATCACGCGCATGCTCGACGTATTCGAGAAGGTCAATCGCGACATTCCGTTCAACGGTCTGCCGTGGTTCTTCGACCACTGCGAAACCATCACGCCGAAGAACATCGAACGCGTGCGAGCCTTGGGTGGCGGTATCGCGATTCAGGACCGGATGGCCTTCCAGGGCGAATACTTCGTCGAGCGTTACGGGGCCAAGGCTGCCGAATACACGCCGCCGATCAAGCGCATGTTGGCCGAAGGCGTACCCGTCGGCGCCGGCACCGACGCCACTCGGGTGTCGAGCTACAACCCGTGGACTTCCCTGTACTGGATGGTCAGCGGCCGCACGGTTGGTGGGCTGGAGCTGTATCCGGAAGGCCTGTCTCGTGACATCGCCCTGGAACTATTCACCCACGGCAGCGCCTGGTTTTCGTCCGAGCAGGGCAAGAAGGGCATGATCAAAGTTGGTCAGCTGGCCGATCTGGTGGCCTTGTCGGCGGACTATTTCAGCGTCGACGAGGAATCCATCAAGTGGATCGAGTCGGTGCTGACCGTAGTGGACGGCAAAGTGGTGTACGGCAGCGGCGATTTCGAAAAACTCGCACCGCCCAGCGTACCCGTACTGCCCGACTGGTCGCCGGTGGTCAAAGTTCCTGGCCACTGGCGCCAGAACTCGCCGATGCTGGCCCAGGTTCACCAGTGCGCGGGCCCGTGCACCGTGCATTCCCACAGCCACGAACGCGCTCGCATGTCCAGCGTACCGGTCAGCGACTTCCAGGGTTTCTGGGGCGCGTTTGGCTGTTCGTGTTTCGCATTCTGATTACCCAGACGACCGTAAATCTCAAAGGAGTCAACCATGAGCACCCCCTACAAGCGCCTCAACAAAGACGACGCAGTTGTTCTGCTGGTGGATCACCAGACGGGCCTGATTTCCCTGGTTCAGGATTTCCAGCCTAACGAGTTCAAGAACAACGTGCTGGCCCTCGCCGACGTCGCCAAGTTCTTCAAACTGCCGACCATCCTGACCACCAGCTTCGAAAACGGTCCGAACGGCCCGATGGTTCCAGAACTCAAGGAACTGTTCCCGGACGCGCCGTACATCCCGCGCCCAGGCCAGATCAATGCCTGGGACAACGAAGATTTCGTCAAGGCGGTAAAAGCCACCGGCCGCAAGCAACTGATCATCGCCGGCGTTGTAACCGACGTCTGCGTGACCTTCCCAACCTTGTCGGCGCTGGCTGAAGGGTTCGAAGTGTTCGTCGTGACTGACGCTTCCGGCACCTTCAACGAAACCGTGCAGCAAGCCTCGTGGGCACGCATGACCGCCGCTGGCGCCCAGCTGGTCAACTGGTTCTCGGTCGCCTGCGAGCTGCAAGTCGACTGGCGCAACGACATGGAAGGCCTGGCCAACCTGCTGTCGCCACGCATCCCGAACTATCGCAACCTGATGAACAGCTACTCGGCACTCACTGCCAAGTAATTGCCTGACCCGACGGCGCCGCTCCTTCGAGAGCGGCGCCGTTTTTTTGTGCCGACGAGATCATCCGTTGGAGCGAGACTTGCCCGCGAAGGCGGCAGGTCAGTCGCCACATGTAGCGACTGGTAAAACCATTCGCGGGCAAGCCTCGCTCCAACGGGGTCGTGTTCCATTCCGGAAGATCGCCTCGCGAATAAATTCGCTCCTACAGTGAAATGCGATTTCGCAGACACCGCCAAACGCGCGTCGGGAGGCTGAGTGGAGGTGTCGTGGTGGGGTGCGCTCGGCATGGATGCCGAGCGAGCGCCGTTGCGCCAGGGATGGCGCGTCGGCGCGTCGCCCCATCACGGCACCGGAAGGAGGGAACCGCCGCGAAGCGGGGGCCGGACGTCAGCGCAAAATGGTTTCCCCCCTTTGCCGAAACAAAGGGGGTCGACCGTCAGGGCGAAACCGATCTACGCAGCGCCGCCGCTGCCATTGGTGCCACCCGGTTCAACAGGCGACGCAAGCAGGGCCGGCGCCTCGCTCCTACGCAGTCGCGTCCCGGCTTGGTGTCTGCTTTGCCGACACGCGTTTACCTTTGATCAACGCCAGTCCCAGGTCGGCAATCAACGCGACTGCGATAGCTCCGGCGGCGATGGCAAACAACATCACGTGATGCCCGCCATTGCCATTGAAGACCACCGAATAACCGTAGCCCGCCAGCGCCTGGAAGGTGGCGAACGATACCGTCGCGCGGCTCCAGGCGACTTGTTGCTTTTCATGACCCGGCACCAGTTCGTGAATGCGGGCCAAGGCCAGCGGGACGATGCCCGGCGGAAACGAACCAATGATCACGGCGAGCAACACCAGCAGCGGATAAGAGTGGGTCATGCACAACCCTTCGACGGCGAGCGCCTGAACCAGCAATACCAGGCGAATCGAGTTCCGCGCGCCGAGATGATCGGCGAGGAAGCCATAAATGACCGGCCCGAGGATCGCGCCAACGCCATACATCACCCAGATCAATGCACCGATGTGCGCACTGGCGCCCTGGCCTCGGGTCACGTAATCCACCAGAAACACCATGGCCGGTACAAGGCCTACCGCCATCAACGCGTATTGGCCGAACAGCAGATAAACCGCCGGGTCCAGTGGCGCTGGTTTGCCGGGTTGAACATCCTGCACCGCAGCCGCATTGACCGCCGCAGTGGCACTCGCCGAAGGCCAGCCGAACCAGCTGACGGCGGTCAGCAGCAAGGACACCAGCCCAAGGCCGATCCACGCATCGCGCAGACCCAGCGACAACAGGAACGGCACCAGCGTCCCGGAGCCCGCGATGCCCAGGCCGACGCCGAGGAAGATCGCACCGCTGGCCAGGCCTTTTCGCGCGGCCGGAACATGGGGAATCACTGTCGCCGCCACCAGCACCATGATTGCGCCGCCCGCGATACCGGATAACAGGCGCCAGCTGAAGAACCAGGTGATCGACAGGGGAAAGGCGCAAGCGAAGAACGAAGCGGTCGCCAGCAGCATCATCAGCCGCAGGCTATGGCCGTTGGACAGGCGGGCGGCGATGGGGCGCCCGGCGAGTGCGCCGATCAGGTAGCCGATCAGGTTCGCGGCGCTCAGGTAGATCACGTCGGACGCGGAGAACCAGTGCGCGCCGATCAGCGACGGAATCAGCGGGGTGTAGGCGAAACGCGCCAGGCCGATGCTGACCAGGCTGGCACACAGCCCGGCGAGAATGTGCAGCCAGACGTTATTACGCCGGGGTGAAGCGGAATCAGTGGTCGAGAGCATGATGGAATTTCCCGCAAATCAGGTGAAAGCACCAAAAGTGCTTGGCTGAGGCCATGGTAACGATGATTATTGATGCAGACTTGCAGTGATTTCTCATGACTAAGATGCATAAATGCATCGCTAAGGGAGACGTATGAACTGGGATGACACCCGGGTATTCCTGGCGATATGCCGCAAAGCCACGTTACGCGGCGCGGCGCGGGTGCTGGGCGTGGATCAGGCCACGGTCGGCCGTCGGCTTGGCGCACTGGAAAGAGCCTTGGGCACGACCTTGTTCCTGCGCACGTCGGACGGCTATGTGCTGACCATGGCCGGGGAAGCCGCGCTGAAAGCGGCACAGAAAATGGAACAGTCGGCGCTGGAGCTGCAACGGCAGATTCTCGGTCTCGACGAGCGATTGACTGGCGAAGTGCGTATCACCAGCACCGATTCCCTCGCCGTCGACTTCGTGATTCCGGCCATTGCCAGCCTGCATGACGTTCATCCCGACATCAAAGTCCGGCTCGACACTTCGATTGAAGTGGCCAGCTTGTCCAAGCGTGAAGCCGACATCGCGATCCGCAACATCAAACCCGAGAATCCGGACCTGATCGCCCGCTGCATCGCCCGCTGGCCGGTGGGATTGTTCGCATCGGCGGGCTACGTCGAGCGTCGTGGTCAACCGCCGGCCGGGTTTGCCGGGCATGACCTGATCATGTATCAGCCTTATCTGGAGACGGGAAAGCCTCCGACCATGTGCTCCGAGCCCATCACCGAGGGGCATTTGGTCGCCACGGTGAATTCCGGGTTGATGATGCGTAAATCCGTTGCGGCCGGGATCGGCATTGGCGAGCTGCCGGTTTGTCTGGGGGAAATGGATGGCCTTGCGCGGATCTGGCCCGAGCGTTCCCGGTTGACGACTTATGATGTCTGGCTGGTAACCCATGAGGACTTGCGCCATACCGCCCGGGTGCGTGCGGTCATCGAAAAAATCGTCGAAAAGTTTGCCGGGTTTAACTAACGTGGTCCAGAACAAGCACCGACACATAATTGTTTGAATTGAACATGCTGCTGATATTTAGCGTAATCTATCCAAATGGATTGATTAAAATGTGTTTATTTGAACTTTAGTTATTTTAAAAGTGTCTTGAATGCCACGTGCAGCCTCGCTGTCATACTTGCAATTAGCCGCAATGTGTAGAGAATTCCGCGCAACGACTGTTTTTTCGTCAAAAAGCCACTATTTCGTTTTTCTTCCAGCTCTGCTGTGAAGACCGCACTGTTCCAGGAGTTCAAGAACATGGCAGCACTGCAGCAGCGTACCGTTGAAGCACTGAAAAAATCCCAGGCCGGGCTGACCTCCAAATGGCTTGCCAGCCTGGAAGCGAGTGGCGCGACGCGCAATATCAAGGAAGAAGATCTGAGGTTGCAGGCGGGTGACTTTCTGCGTCTGGTGATTTCCGTGGCAGAGAAGGGCAGCCATCAGTCGCTGGGTGGCAGCGACTGGGATGATATTCGTCTGTTCCTGGAAAAACTCTCCCACAGTCGCGCCCTTAGCGGCCAGGATTCGCAACAGACCGCCAGCTTTATTTTCTCGTTAAAAGGCCCGTTGTTCGCGATGCTGCAAAGCGAATACGAAGACAGCCCGACGCTGCTTGCCGAGCAGGTTCTGGAAATGTCCGAGCTGCTGGATGCCTTGGGCATGCACACCATTCGTACTTTCCAGAAATCCCGGGAAGCGGTGATCAAGCGCCAGCAGGAAGAACTGCTTGAGCTGTCCACGCCCGTGGTGAAACTGTGGGATGGCGTGCTGGCACTGCCGATGATCGGCACTCTGGATTCACAACGTACCCAAGTGGTCATGGAATCGCTGCTGCAACGGATTGTCGACACCGGCTCCGAGATTGCCATTATCGACATTACCGGCGTGCCAACCGTTGATACCCTGGTTGCCCAGCACCTGTTGAAAACAGTGACTGCCATTCGCTTGATGGGTGCTGACTGCATCATCAGCGGCGTGCGCCCGCAAATCGCGCAGACCATCGTGCACCTGGGTCTGGATCTGCAAGGCGTGGTCACCAAGGCCAATCTTGCCGACGCCCTGGCGCTGGCCCTGCGTCGTCTGGGTTTGACCGTCACCAAGGCGGTGTAGGCCCATGGAACGTATTCCGATTCTGCAGATGGGCGCTTACCTGCTCGTCACGATTCAAGTGGACATGCATGATCAGCTCGCCCTGAACCTGCAGGATGACCTCTCCGAACTCATTAGCAAGACTTCCGCGCGTGGTGTGCTCATCGATATTTCGGCGCTGGATATTGTCGATTCGTTCGTCGGACGCATGATCGGCACGATTTCCGGCCTGTCGCGGATCATGGACGCCGAAACCGTGCTGGTCGGCATGCAGCCTGCCGTGGCGATCACACTGGTCGAACTGGGCATGACCTTGCCCGGCGTCAGCACCGCGCTCAATGTCGAGCGTGGCATGAAGTTGCTGCACGAGCGAGCGCATGCCCAATGACCGTGCGAAGCGAGGGTTCCCAACCCGTGCTGATCGAACAAGATGTCGTATTGGCGCGCCAGACGGCGCGCAGGCTCGCCCAGGAGTGCGGAATGCGCCTGATCGACCTGACCAAAATGGTCACGGCGGTCAGTGAGCTCGCCCGCAACACTATGGTGTACGGCGGAGGCGGGCATATGGACTGGCAAATCCTCGATGACAATCTGCGTACCGGCTTGCGCATCACGTTCCGCGACGAAGGCCCAGGCATCGCTGATCTCAAAATGGCCATGACCGATGGCTGGACATCCGGCAAAGGCATGGGCCTGGGCCTGACCGGCGCCAAGCGTCTGGTGGACGAGTTTGAACTGGACACCGCGCCCGGCGCGGGCACTCGGGTGATGATTACCCGATGGGTATGATGCTGCGCAGCACCCTGACGCAGGTGTTGTTGATCGAAGACAGCAGCCAGGTTGGACACGCCAGGCGCACGGTTCAGCAATTGGCCGAGGCGCTGGATTTCTGCGAAGCCGATGCCGGTCGCGCGGCATTGGTGACCACCGAGCTGGCCAGCAATCTGCTCAAGCATGCGACGCGCGGCGAGCTGCACTTGCGCACGTTCCGCTCGCCTTCCTTGCAAGGCATCGAGGTGATTGCAGTCGACCGTGGCCCTGGCTTCGATGTGCATGATTGCCTGACGGACGGGTTTTCCACCCGTGGTACCCAAGGCATCGGGCTGGGCGCGATTTCCCGTCAGGCGGATGTCTTCGATGTCCATTCCGACGCGCGTGGCTCGGTGGTGCTGGCGCGGTTCTTTCCCCGTGGACAATCGATCAGCGACGTCAGGTTCGGCGTCAGCCAGCATTCGCTGGGTGGCGACCCGGCCTGCGGCGATGTCTGGTCAGTTGCGATCAAGGAGGGCTGGATCAGCGTCTTGATGATTGACGGCCTGGGCCATGGCGAAGACGCGGAGCTTGCGGCACGGGCAGGGGAAAATGCATTTGCCAGACAACCTTTTGCCTCTCCAGTGTTCACATTAGAAGAAATGCACGACGCCATGCGCGGCACCCGAGGCGGCGCCGTTGCTGTTGCGCAATTTGACGGTGTCGGCGATTCATTGCGATTCGTCGGTATCGGCAATATTGGCGGTACGTTGATCGGCGCAGAGCGACCTCGCGGCCTGGCTTCTCATCCGGGTATCGTAGGGCTGCAATTTCGCAAGGCCCAGACGTTCGACTTCCCTCAGATCGGTGGCCAATTGTTGATCATGTACAGCGACGGACTGCAATCACGTTGGGATCTGCGCGAGTATGCCGGGTTGGCGTTCCGCCATCCGGCGGTCATCGCGGCAGTGCTGCATCGCGATTTTTGCCGGGGTCGTGATGATGTGACTGTTTTAGTGATTGCCCTGGAGACTGCAAATGCCTGAGTCAACCCCCGCCGACTCGAATGCCCTCGCTCTTGAGCTGGCCCGCGTGCAGGCTGAAGCCGATGCCTTGCGCACCGAACTCGATGAAACCAATCAGGGCGTGCTCGCGTTGTATGCCGAACTGGACAATCAGGCCAATGAACTGCGCCAGGCTTCGGATCTGAAAAGCCGCTTCCTGTCCTACATGAGCCACGAATTCCGCACGCCTCTGGGTTCGATCCTGAGTATTTCCAGCCTGCTCACCGATGAAATCGATGGGCCGTTGGCCACCGAGCAGCATCGGCAGGTTGCGTTTATCAGCACTGCCGCACGTGAGCTGTCCGACATGGTCGATGATCTGCTGGATCTGGCCAAGATCGAGGCCGGACGCATCACCATTTCCCCGGCCTGGTTCGACATGTTTGACTTGTTTGCAGCCTTGCGCGGCATGTTCCGCCCGATCGTCAATATGTCTTCGGTGGACCTGATTTTCGAAGAGCCCATTGGCTTGCCACGGTTGTTCACCGATGACAAAAAACTCGGGCAGATCCTGCGTAACTTTATCTCCAACTCCCTGAAGTTCACCCAGCGCGGTGAGGTTCGGGTCTCGGCTCGCCTGGAAAATGATCACGAAGTGCGTTTCGCCGTCACCGATACCGGCGTGGGTATCCCGGAAGAAATGCTTGGTGAGCTGTTCGAGGATTTCTCGCAGATCGACTCGCCGCTGCAAAAGCGATGGCGCGGCACCGGCCTTGGATTGTCGCTGTGCAGACGCTTCGCCGAGCTGTTGGGCGGGCGGGTAGGGGTACAGAGCAAGCCTGGCGTCGGCTCGACCTTCTTCATCATCATTCCGCTGGCAATTGCCGGGGAGCCTGCCGATGAGGCGTGAAATCCGGCTGTTGATCGTCGATGACAACGCCGCCACGCGCTATGCCTTGCGGAGGCGCATGGAGCTTCATGACTTTGTCGTGCTTGAGGCCGGCACCGGCAATGAAGGCCTGGCGCTGATTGCTTCTGAAGCGCCGGATGCGCTGATTCTCGACGTCAACCTTCCGGACATGAGCGGTTTTGACATCGTGCGCCTGCTGCGCTCTGAGCCGCGCACGGCGCTGTTGCCGGTTGTACATGTGTCGGCGGCCTCGATCCAGACGGCCGATATCGTCACCGGTCTTGAAGCCGGTGCGGATGCCTATCTGGTGCATCCGGTGGATGCCGATGTTTTGCTGGCAACCCTGCGCACGCTGTTGCGAGTGCGCGACACCGAATACGCCCTGCGCGAGAGCGAGGCACGGTTTCGGGAAATCTTCGTCAACATTTCCGCGCCGATTGCGGTGATGGACGCCGACCTCAAAGTGCATGAGTGCAACCACGCGTTCGCCCAGCTGATTCAGAAAAGTATTTCCCAGCACACGATGCTCGACTCCCTGGCGGCAGATCAGGACGACATCATTCAGCAACTGCGCGCCGGACTGCTGGCGGGAGAGCGCTGGAGAGGCACGCTGTTGATGTCGGTCAAAGGCGAAGTCCGGGAAACCGAGTGGCAGATTTCTCCGTACCGCACGCCGGAACTGAGTCTGGTTTTCGTCGAGGATGTCACCGAGCATCGTCAGCGTGAGCAATCGCATCTGCGCCAGCTCGACAGTGTCAACACGCGGCTGGCCCATGAAGTCGCCGAGCGCGCACGCACCGAAGCACAGCTGTTGCAGGCGCAGAAGATGGATGCCATCGGCAAGCTAACCGGCGGCATTGCCCACGATTTCAACAACTTGCTGACCGGGATCATCACCGGCATCGAGCTGATCAAAAAACGCACCGCTGAAAATCGTCCGGAACGGGTCGCGCGCTATGCCGACGCGGCCCTGGCTTCGGCCATGAGCGCCGCGGCCTTGACCCATCGATTGTTGGCGTTTGCTCGCCAGCAGCCACTGGATGCCCGGCCGATCGATGTCAACGAGCACATCCGTTCCCTGGAAGATTTGCTCAGTCGCACCATCGGCAAGCGCATCACGCTGACCCTGGACCTGACCTCAAAATCAGCCGTAGCGTTGGTGGATTCCAGCCAGCTGGAAAGCGCGATACTCAATCTTGTCATCAACGCGCGGGATGCCCTTCCCGGCGGCGGCAACGTGCGCGTCACGACCTTTGCTGCGCACTCCAAAGGCGATCAGCGTGTGGCTGACGGGGCGTATATCGCGTTGTCGGTCAAGGATGACGGCATCGGCATCGATCACAGCGTGATCGATAAGGTATTCGATCCATTCTTCACCACCAAACCCATTGGCGAAGGCACCGGGCTCGGGCTTTCGACCATCTACGGCTTCGCCAGGCAGTCCGGTGGTGACGTACTGATTCGCAGCGTTGCCGGGCATGGCACCGAAGTGACGCTGATGATTCCGGCAGCCATCGACGTCCTGCCTGCACAAGCGGAACCCGGAATGCCGGTCCAGCCGGGTACCGGGGAGCATATTCTCATCGTCGAGGACACGGCATCGGTGCGAATGTTCGTCAGCGAGCTGCTGGTGGACAACGGTTACCGCTGCACGCAGGCCGCAGACGTCGCCACCGCTCTGGATATTCTCGAGAACGATCCTTCGGTGGATCTGTTGCTGTCCGACGTTGGCCTGCCACACATGAACGGCCGGGAACTGGCCGACCGCGCACGGGTATGGCGGGAAAACCTGCCAGTGCTGTTCATGACCGGTTACGCGGAAAACGCGGTAAACCGTCAACGTTTCCTCGGCGAACGCATGGATATGGTCATCAAGCCGTTCAAATTGAACGCGCTGCTGGAGAAAGTCCGCAAGATGCTCGAGAGCTCACCGACGGCTCTCTGAGGGCAGTCCGGTGGCACAGCATGGTGCGCCAGGCCGGGAAACGGGTGACCGGGCGGTCAGAATAAAAACATGTAGTGCTCTGAAAAAATCACTACATAACGGTTGACGCTTCCCCCTTCGCCTTGCATTATGCAGCTGTCTCCCTGATCGGGAGAGCGGTAAAAGGGTGTTCTGACATGCACGACGAGCCGTCGTGATGTTCCCGGATGTGTGCTGCCCACAAGGCAGATTGATGAAGCTGACCTGGCATGATCCCTGACCGGATTCGAGATGCTGGCGAAACGTCCTCATGAGGCTTGTGGTTGACAGTCAATTGTTAGTTGTCAGCGCTGTAATAGCCTTTTGAATCAAGACTTTTCGCAACTTCTCCTCTCGTTGTGGTGCTCTTGCGCAGCAGTGTTTTATCAAGGCTACACGCATCTATTCATGGGCCGGATCTGCAAGTTGTCTGATAGCGAATGTCATGCAGGTGCAGCGACACAAATCCACTGGCCGATTAATCATGTGTATTAGCTAACTAATTAAACCCGGTTGACGAGCGGTCAAGGAGCATTCAAATGAATTTGAACAAACAACCTACTATTGATGAACTGGCCCAATTGTTCGCCGCGCGCAAAGACAGTCTGGACAGCCATGTATTGTGGATCAGCGACGAAGGCGATGTTCATGTCGATCCGCTGACTTGCCAGGAAAACGAATTCGGCAAGAGCCACCCGGAAATGCGGGCCCGTCTGCGGACCTACCGTCGCGGCCATGGCTACGTTGGCAAGAAAGCCGCCGCCGACAAAGTGTTCATGAACCGGGTTCTGCAAACCCTGAAGAATGAATGGATCGCCACACAACAACAGTCCGACGTCCGTGTTGTTGATCGTCTCTACTGATAAACAGTTATACCTATAACGATTAATAATGAGTTGTTTCGCTTCTTGCTCCCGGAGAATATCCGGGAGCTTTTTTTATGGGTGTTTGTTAAGCAATCTCGAACCGTCGATTACCCTCCGCATCGCTGCTGCCTCCCTCGAATTGGCCATGTACTAGAATCAGGTTTGCGTACCCGTCAGCTGTTCTGTGGAGGACATGTGCCATGAATGATTCCGAGCAAAAAACTCCGACGCCTGAAGATGAAAAAAAGCCGGCGACCCGCCCCGGCAACTGGCATCCGCTGGACCGCATTCGTCAGCAGTTCGACCATCTGCTGAACGAATTCAATAGCCTGCCTTCAATCCTTTCCCGCAGCGGCCGGTTTGATGTGCAGCCGTTCTGGTCAGGGGAGTTTTCCGGCGTCCAGGCGCCTGCCGTGGATATTCGGGAAACCGCAACCACCTACGAAATCGCCGCTGAAGTGCCCGGCGCGGACGAGCAGAGCCTGACCGTCAAGGTCATCGACGGCAATCTGCGGATCAAGGGCGAAAAGCGCGAGGAAAAGTCGGACTCATCCGCCAACTATCACCTGACAGAACGCCGTTATGGGCAGTTCGAAAGAACCTTCAGCCTGCCCACAGGTGTGGATGCCGAGCATATTCAGGCGCATTTCAGCAGGGGCGTGCTGAATATCACGCTGCCCAAGAAGCCTGCGGCAGCGAAGCCGGAAACTTCGGTGAATATTTCCGTGGATTGAGCGCCGCAGCGCGCCCTTGAGGCCTGGCGCAGGACGGCGGCTGTCAAACGTCATCGACGCTGATCGAAACTATGGTTAGGCTTTGCTGGCGTTTCTCGTCCTGTTTCAGGTTGTCCGGAGGAGAACGGACTCTTCATTTCGATCTTCAAGGAAGGACACCCGACCTCGCCATCGATCTGACCCTTGCTCCCGAGCTCTGAGAGCGCGCACCAATCAGCCATTGCAGGATCAAGGCTTGAATGACGGCAAGGTGCTGGATCTGATTCACGCTATTTCAATCTTCGCCTGGGCCAACCGCTTGATGCTCAATCTGGGTGAGCCGGTCTTTGCTGGGCAATCGAGTGTTTGAATAAACTTCACTTAATGTTGTACAAGAGGCTATTTGTCGTATAGGTTTTAATCTTCTGGGTCGGTAGCAAGGTGTTGTAGTGGTCTCTTGGCCTTGCACCGCGTTACTGGCCTTTTTTTGTGCGCCGTTTTTATGTTGCAGCTGTCAGTGAGGCCTTACATGACGCGACCATGGTTGTGGTTAGTCTGGTTGTTGAGCGGCACGAGCCTGGCGGCAGGCTGGCAGGATGCGTTGCCCAATGCGCAAGTGGTCGGCAGCGGTGAGTTTCGCATGTTCGGCTTCAGGATCTACACCGCGCGGATGTGGAGCACCGACAAGCCTCTGCAGACCGACAAGCCATTCGCCCTGGAGCTGACGTATCACCGTTCCATTTCCCGCGAGGATCTGGTGGACGCCAGCATCGATGAGATCAAGCGCACGTCTGGCGCGCAGGTCAGCCCTGCGCAGCTGGTTATCTGGCGAGAGCAGATGCAGCGAGCGTTTGTCGATGTGCAGGAGGGTACTAGGATCGTCGGCGTGAATGTGCCCGGTCAGGAGGCACGCTTTTACGTTGGCGACAGGCTGCATCAGGTCGTGCGGGATCCGGCGTTTGCCAAGGCTTTCTTCGATATCTGGCTGGCCGCTGACAGCCGCAATTCCAATCTGCGCGAACAGTTGTTGGGCACGGCTGCTCCGTAATCTGCGCGCTCTGAAAATATGGCCTCTGGAAATAAGGAAAGCACCATGCTGAAAAGAATCGTTTTAATGTTGTGTATCGGTTTGGCGGGTTGCAGCGGAGTGCAGGTCAGTCAATACAGCCAGGAAACGCCGAAACTCGACCTGCGCGACTATTTCACCGGGCAGGTTTTGGCTTCCGGGATTTTCCAGAAGCGTTCGGGGGAGGTGACCAAGCGATTTCATGTGGTGATCAATGGCCGCAGTGAAGGCGACAAGCTGATCATGCACGAAGCCTTCAACTACAGCGACGGCACTAAACAAACCCGGGTCTGGACGTTGGTCCCGACCGGGCAGGACAAGTGGAAAGGCACGGCGAGCGATGTGGTGGGCGAGGCTTTTGGCGAAGTTTCCGGCAATACCTTCCACTGGAACTACGTGCTGAACCTGCCGGTGGACGGCAAGATCTACGAAGTGCGTTTTGATGACTGGATGTATTTGCTCGACGACCAGACCCTGGCCAATCGCTCTTACATGAGCAAGCTTGGGGTAGAGTTGGGGCAAGTGACGTTGTTTTTTCGTAAGCAGTAGGCTCTAGCGCTGTAGGAGCCAACTTGTTGGCGAGGCGGTCTGCCAGATTACGCAGGCCATACACTTCGCGAGCAAGCTCGCTCCCACACCGTTCGCTCCTACCTGTCTATGCCATTTACGGCACCACAGGAATCAACGGATCAGCCGCCGCCAGCGCTTCTGCGCGATTGGCCGCTGGTGGGTAGATCCACTGGGTGTTGATCTGCATCTTGAGCTGTTTACCTTCTTCCTTCACGTATTTGACCTGGCGATCCCAGCCTTCGGTGTACACCGCGCCCCAGGCGCCGAGGTCCAGGCAGGTCACGTATTTCACCTGGCTGTAGGGGATCGGTGCGACGCCCAGCAGATCGGCTGCGACGTTGTTACCGGCCGAGCGGCCAAGGGCGATGGCGTGCTGGCAGGTCATCATCGCGTAGTTTCCCAGATCGTCAGTTGCGGCATAGGCCACATCGCCGGTGGCGTAGATTGCGTCCTGGCCGATCACCTTCAGATTGCGGTCCACATGCAGGCGGCCGAAGTTGTCGCGCTCGGCAGTGATCTGTTCGGTGAGGCTGCTGGCGCGAACGCCTGCTGTCCAGACCACGGTATTGGCTTCGATGCGTTGGCCATCAGCCAGCGTGATGCCTCCAGCGTCGACTGCGGCAACGGTGGAATTGACCTGCCATTGCACGCCAAGACTGGCGCTGGCCTCGGCAATCAAAGGTTGCAGCGATTCGCCCAGTGCCGCGCCGATTCGCGTGCCACGGTCGACGACGATGACCTTGATATTGGCGTTTTCGCCCAGCGCCGCCCGCAAACGATGCGGCAATTCGGTCGCCGTTTCGATCCCGGTAAAACCGCCACCGGCCACGATCACGGTGTTGCGCGCTGCGGATTCAGGCAGCTGACCCAACGCATTGATATGCGCTTCAAGTCGGCTCGCCTCTTCAATACGGTCCACATCAAACGCGTGCTCCAGCAAGCCCGGCACCTTCGGCCGTACCACGCTGCTGCCGCTGGCGAGGACCAGGCGGTCATAGCTCAAGGTGCCTTTGACGCCGTTGGCATCGGTGTAGCCGACACGTTTGCCAGCGACATCGATCTGGTCCGCGGCACCCTGGACAAAGTTGACGCCGACGGCTTCGAACAACTCGCCCAGCGGCGCCTGCATGCCATGCACCTGGGCCTCGTAGAAGCGCGGACGGACGCGCAATTGTGCCTGCGGCGCCAGGACCGTGACTTCAATGTTCTGCTGGCCATGTTGATCGATCAGGCGCGTTGCACTCAGCGCGCTCCACATGCCACCGAATCCTGCGCCGACGATCAAGATCTGCTGTTTCATGGTTGTGTCCTTCAAAGATGAATCGATTGAGTGAGTCGAGTTCGTAGTGCCCTGACTACGGAGAGGACGGACGCGAATCGTTGCGTTAGCGCTGCGTCCCTGCTTACTCGATAACTACGACTTTATTAGTCGTAGTTAAATCAGGCAAGCTATTTTTTTATCGCTAAATCTGCCATTCCTCGCTGAAAGCCCAGATAACCGCTCTATCACGTCTGTTATGGGTGTGTTCCGAACGTCAGGATATTCTCAGCTCTTTACCGGTGAGCTGCTGATCGTTGTTAGAGTCAAGGATTTTTGCTACATTTGGCGACTGAATCAGTCGGAGATAGTCATGGCGCTTTACAGTGCAGGAGTCGAGTACGGCATCCATTGCCTCTTGTTTTTGCTTGATGATCGCGGCGACAGTCGGGAGGCCAGCGTGCGTGACCTGGCCGAGCTGCAAGGTGTGCCCCACGAATACCTGGCGAAGGTGTTCACCAAGCTGGCGAGGGCGAAACTGGTGGTCGCCACCGAAGGCGTGCGCGGTGGTTTCAAACTGGCGCGTCCGTCTGACGAAATCACCCTGCTGGATATCGTCACGGCCATCGACGGCAAGAAATCCATTTTTGAATGTCGCGACATTCGTGGCCGTTGCGCGGTGTTCGATGGACAGCCGCCAGCCTGGGCCACAGAGGGGACTTGCGGCATTCATGGCGCGATGCTGGTCGCGCAAAAACGCATGGAAGAAGCCCTGGCGCAGCAGACCATTCTTGATCTGGGCCGACGGTTCGGACGCAAGGCGCCGCCGGTATTTTTCAGCCAGGTCGATGGCTGGATGAATGAGCGCCGGGAACACAAAAGTGCCAGTAGCGATGAGCAGCAAGCCATTGCGCTGGTCGATATTTCCGAGTGACCGCCGGAATTTATTTGCAACATTTCCCTGCCGCTGTATCCAAGCCCTCGTTACTATTGTCGGCCCCGGCCCATCCGCCGGGATTACCACAATGGATTTCAACCGGGGACGGAGCATGACCGAGCCTGATTCACCTTCGCGCAGAGGCTTCTTTCTGGTTGCCTGCGCCTTGCTGATCACCATGATCGGCACCACGTTGCCCACGCCGCTTTACGTGTATTACCAGCAGCAAATGGGCTTCGGCGAAACCTGGGTCACCTTGATTTTTGCCATCTATGCGTTGGGCGTTATCGCTGCGTTGCTGGCGGTTGGCAGTTGGTCGGACCAGATAGGTCGGCGGCCGATGTTGTTCGCGGGCCTGCTGATGGGCGCGATCAGCGCGGCGATTTTCCTGTTCTGCGATTCCATTGGCGGATTGCTGCTGGGGCGGCTGTTTTCCGGGTTTTCTGCCGGGATCATGACCGGCACCGCCACTGTGGCGATTATTGAACTGGCGCCGAAAAGCTGGAGCAAACGTGCAACGTTGATTGCCACCGCAGCCAATATGTTCGGCCTTGGTCTGGGCCCATTGCTGGCCGGGCTGACGTCGCAGTACCTGCCGCAGCCGTTGCATCTGGTGTTCTGGTTACATCTGGGATGTCTGGCGCTTGCGATGCTGGGCATCGCGTTGGCTCAGGAAACCGTCGAGCGTCCGCCCGTGCCACGCTTGCGGGTCATGCGTCCGTCGATTCCGCCGGGGGTACGCGCGATGTTCATTCCGGCAGCGATTGCCGGGATGGCTGGATTCAGCGTTGCCGGGCTGTTCACCAGCATGGTGCCGTCGATCATGCGCCAGGTAATGGGCCAGTCTGATGGCGTGGTGATTGGCGCGGTGGTCGGCTCGTTTTTCGCTGCCTCGGTATTGGGCCAGGCCGCATTGCAGTGGTTGCCTGCGCGCTTGCACATGACCACCGGCTGCGCCGGGCTGATCCTGGGCATGGCGACCCTGGGCTTGAGCATTTCTACCGAACAATTAAGTTTGCTGATGATTGCAGGCGCGCTGGCCGGGATTGGCCAAGGCATGGTGTTCCGCGCCGGCATGGGCGCAGTGACTGCGGCGAGCCCCGCGCACCACAAGGCTGCGGTCAGTTCGGCATTGTTTGTGGTGTTTTATTTCTCCATGTCGCTGCCGGTCATCGCGGTCGGCGTCAGCGTCCCGGTGTTTGGCCTGCGGCATGTCGGCGAGTTGTTCAGCGCCATTGTTGCGGTGGTTGCAGTTTTGGCAATGCTGAGCATGAAGCGGGCCCAGGCGGTTGCGGCTGCCTGAGCTTTTTCGGTTGAAAAAAAGCCCCGTAATCGGGGCTTTTTGCGTTACAAACGCTGCAACAACGCCTGCGCAGTTGCCTCTGAAGATGACGGGTTCTGCCCGGTGATCAGCAGGCCATCTTCAACGACATAGCTGGCCCAATCCCCGGCCTTGGAATAGTCGCCGCCGTTGGCCTTGAGCATGTCTTCCACCAGAAACGGCACGACATCGGTCAAGCCGACGGCGTCTTCTTCGGTATTGGTAAAGCCGGTGACGCGCTTGCCTTTGACCAGCGGCTCACCGTCGGCGCCTTTTACGTGGCGCAGTACGCCGGGGGCGTGGCAGACGGCAGCGACTGGCTTGCCTGCGGACTGGAAGGCTTCGATCAGCGCGATGGAATTAGAGTCTTCAGCCAGATCCCACAGTGGACCATGGCCGCCGGGGTAGAACACCGCATCAAAGTCACTGGCTCTGACGTCTTGCAGCAACAAGGTGCTGGACAGTGCGGCCTGGGCGTTGGGATCTTTGCGGAAGCGTTCGGTGGCTTCAGTTTGCGCGTCCGGCTCATCGCTTTTCGGATCAAGGGGCGGCTGACCACCTTTGGGTGAGGCGAGGGTCAGTTGCGCGCCTGCATCCTTGAAGATGAAATACGGTGCCGCGAATTCTTCCAGCCAAAAGCCGGTTTTCTTGCCGGTATCGCCCAACTGGTCGTGGGAGGTGAGAACCATCAGAATTTTCATGTGCAGGCATCTCGTGTTGGGAGCGCGCAATGGCTGTCGCGCTCGGTGATGAAGAACTAACAAGGATTCTGAAAGCGGATTGGCGCAGACGTTCAACGTCGTGTACCTGACCGCATAAGGCAGCCACGCTGCCGGGAAGACAACGGAAAAGTTCCCCGCTGCGCGCTTATGTCGCAAGGTGTGACGCAGCGCTTGCCCGCCGTGGCTTTGCGCGGAACAGGGTGCATTGAAGCTGCGCAAAGCCTGTGCCGGGCGATGTTGAACCTGTAGCGGCGGTGTTACATTTCCCGGTCATGAACGTCCCTGCCATCCACCGATTGCTCAATGCCAGGCATCAGCCCTCCGCAACGGGCACGCGTGGCGTTGAAAAACTGCGCACGGGATTGATCAAGCGCCGCGCAGGCGCGGCCAGTCGGCACGGTATCGGCGCCTGGCTGGGCATATTCGCCATGCTGATGATCTTCGTCGGCCCGCTGATTTCCCAAGGCGCGAGCATGGTTCATGGCACGGGCGCGCCGATGGCCCACGACATGGCCTGCGACGACATGCCAGGCATGGCGCAGGTTGCAAAGCCTGTCTCGCCGGGCGGCCATCACGATCTGGTCATCTGGGAAAAATGCGGCTATTGCACGCTGCTGTTCCAGCATCCACCGCTCACCGAATCCAACCTGATTGTCGCGCCGCTGGGCATCGTGCCGGCGACGTTCCTGGCAACCTCGTTTACCCCGCAGCAAGTCCGCGCACCGGTGTTTCCCGGCGCTCGGAGCCGGGCGCCGCCGATCTCCTCCCGCTGAACGTCACCGCCATCCGCTGCTGAACAACGCTCAATCGACCCATGCGCCGACGCAAGTCTGTGCGTGCGTTGTTTGCCGTTTTGCTGGCAGCCATCACCTGACTTTTCATCGGATGTCTTTATGTACTCGACTCAGAACGAGCCTGCCTTTCACCTGGATCTACCCCGTCTACGCTGGCGTCACGCCTTTGGCCTGTTTCTCGGCCTGGCGCTGCCCGGCATGGTCCACGCTGCACCTGTTGACGGAGAACCGGCGACGGCGGCGCTGGACTTGTCGCCTCTGGTCATCACCGCCGTGCAACAGAGCTCACCGCTGACCATCGTCACCAACCCGAAAGAAGCGCGGCAGCCGGTACCGGCCAGCGACGGCACTGACTATCTGAAGACCATTCCGGGTTTTTCCGCGATCCGCAGCGGCGGCTCCAACGGCGATCCGGTGCTGCGTGGCATGTTCGGCTCGCGCTTGAACCTGCGCACCAATGGCGGACTGATGCTGGGTGCCTGCCCGGCGCGCATGGATGCGCCCAGCTCCTACATCGCTCCAGAAACTTTCGACAAACTGACTGTGATCAAAGGCCCGCAAAGTGTGCAATGGGGGCCGGGCGCTTCGGCCGGGACGGTGCTGTTCGAGCGCGGCCCCGAGCATTTCGGCGAGCTGGGCAGTCGCCTTGACGGCAGCGTGCTGGTGGGTTCCAACGGCCGCTTCGACAAGGTGCTCGATGGGGCGGTGGGCGGACCGCAAGGTTATCTGCGCATGGTGGGCAATCAGTCCCGTGCCGATGACTACAAGGATGGTGGTGGCAATACGGTGCCGTCGCGCTGGGACAAATGGAATACCGACATCGCGCTGGGCTGGACGCCGGATGCCGATACGTTGCTGGAATTCACGGCGGGCAAGGGCGATGGCGAGGCGCGCCTGGGCGGGCGGGGCATGGACAGCTCGCAACTGGCCCGGGAAAGCCTCGGGCTGCGCTTCGAGAAGCGTAACCTCGGCGGTGTGCTGGATAAGCTGGAAGCGCAGGTCTACTACAACTATGCCGACCACATCATGGACAATTTTCGGCTACGCACCCCCGATCCCAGCAGCATGATGAGTATGCCCATGGCTTCGCAGGTTGATCGACGCACCCTTGGCACGCGTCTGGCCGCCACCTGGAAATGGGCCGACGTGGAACTGGTGACCGGCGTCGACGCCATGCGCAGCGAACATCGCACGCGTAATTCCAGCTACAACATGATGACCGGGTTCTATACCGACGCGGACGCCGTGGCCTGGAATACCGATGCGGTGGAGCACGATTACGGCGGCTTTGCCGAAATGACCTGGTTCGCCGCCGAGCGTCGTCGGCTGGTCGGCGGCGCTCGCCTGGATCGGGCGTCGGCCAAGGATTACCGCGACACTCTGCGCAGCATGTCTACCCAAGCGACCAACCCCACGGCCGACGATACCCGGTCCGACACATTGCCCAGTGGTTTCGTCCGTTACGAATATGATCTTGCGGACTCGCCCATCACCTTGTATGCCGGCATCGGTCATGTGCAGCGTTTTCCTGATTACTGGGAGCTGTTTTCCCCCAATAGCGGGCCGAGCGGCACCCGCAACGCCTTCGACGGCATAAAGCCCGAGAAAACCACCCAGCTGGACTTCGGCGCACAGTACAACGGTGACGATTTGCGGGCCTGGGCGTCCGGCTATGTGGGGCAGGTGCGCGACTTCATTCTGTTCGACTACAGCACCAACATGATGGGTACCACGACGTCCCAGGCATCCAACGTGGACGCGCGGATCATGGGCGGCGAATTGGGCTTCGCCTATCGCCTGGATGCCAACTGGAAAACCGACGCGACACTGGCTTATGCCTGGGGCAAGAACAGTTCGGATGGACAGGCGCTGCCGCAAATGCCGCCACTGGAAGGCAAGCTCGGTTTGACCTATGAGCGTGAGCTGTGGAGTGCCGGTGCTTTATGGCGGCTGGTGGCGGAGCAAAACCGGGTCGCCGAAGGCAAGGGCAACGTGGTCGGCCAGGACTTTGGCAAGAGCGCCGGTTTTGGGGTGTTCTCGCTCAATGGCAGCTATAAGCTGAGCAAGCAGCTGAAAGTCAGCGCCGGCGTGGACAATCTGTTCGACGAGAACTACACCGAACATCTGAATCTGGCGGGCGACGCTGGCTTCGGATTTGCCGGCGACCGGGCGCTCAATGAGCCGGGGCGTACCTTGTGGACCAAGGTGGACTTCAGTTTCTAGGCAGCGATCATTGAAGTTTCGGCATCTTCAGTGACCGGCGACAAGCGGGAGGCGGGGTATCGGGTGTGTAATGCATCGTTTAGCGTTGATAATGCTCCGCTTGCCGCTCCTGCCAACCACCACGGAATCCACACGTGTGATGTTCGAGATCAAACCGCTGAACCCACAAACCTACCGCAGCCAGACCCGACGCAGCACGCTGATCATCGCCGTGACCTTCGCGGTGCTGGCGGTGGCGCTTTCCAGCCTCGCGGTGCACCTGTTCGGTGTGCCCGGTGGCGATAATTTCAGCCTGAACCTGAGCGGCGTCATCGTCGCGTTGCTGCTGATGATTGCCCTGGTTCGTTTCATCTTCTGGCCACAGCCCTGGATGGCGGCGGCGGTCTATGGCTGGCAACTCAAGCGCAACCTGATGCGCATTACCAACGTCATGCACCACATTAAGTCCGGCGTGGCGGCCGATGATCCGGCAGCGATCAAACTGCTGCGCTTCTACCATCTGGCGCTGGCGCAAATGCATGAGCTCGACGGCAATACCGGCGCCCACAGCGAACTGCTCAGGGACAGCGAACAACACAAGGAACGCATGACAGCCTTGAGCATCAACCCGGAGCAAACCCGGTTTGATCCGGCATGGATTGAGGCGGTCAAAGACCAGCGCTGATTGAAATGCGCTTCCACAGGCAGAACTGCGGCAATATCCTGGCGGGCGTCGGGCCGTTTGCGATTGAGCGCGGTCTGGTCGCCGTGCAGGACGCGCAGACCCGGGTCAGGATCTACATGGAGAATACTGGCCAGACTGCCACTGCGATCATTCAGACCCCTGACGGCGCGGTGAACTATGACGGCGACGTCAGGATCGACGGTGTTCCCGGCACCGCAGCGGCGGTGGTGGTGGAGTTCGACGATATTGCCGGTTCCAGTTGCGGCGCCTTGCTGCCCACCGGTAATCCCGTCGACCGCATCGACGGCGTGCAAGTGACTTGTATCGACGGTGCGCACCGCGCGGTTGATCTTCGATGGACAGGTGTGCGTTCGCGAGTCGGTTTTCTCGGCTATACCTAGTCGGTGACTTGCTAATTCCCCAAGCGCCTGACCGTTCACGGAGTGAAGCCATGCCCACACTTGCCCTTAAATTGAGTTCGTTATGGTTGGTGGCCATAACGGTTGCAGGATGTGCCAGTTCAGTGACCCAACCGGATGAGTATTCCGGGTTTCTCAAGGACTACAGCCAGCTCAAGCAGGAGAAATCACCCTCGGGTGCCGACGTGATGCGTTGGATTGATCCGCAGCTCAATCTCGCGAAATACACCAACGCCTACATCGAACCGAGCCAGTTTTATCCCAAGCCCCAAGCCACCGACAAAATCCCGCAAAGCACGCTGCAAGGAATCACCCGGTATTACGACCAGGCGTTGAAGCGGGAGCTGGGCAAATCGCTACCCATTGTAGCGTCGCCCGGTCCAGGCACGATTATCGTCAGGCCGGCAATTACTGCTGTCACCAGCAAGACTGAAGGCCTGAAACCCTACGAAGTGATTCCCATCGCCCTGGTGGCGGCAGCGGTCAGCACCGCATCGGGGATTCGTGACCAGGCAACCACCATCGCCACCGAAGCGGCGTTCCTCGATGCCGACACCAACAAGGTCATCGCCCAAGTGGTGCGCAAAGGCTCCGGCAGCCCATTGGAGAGTTCGGCACAGGTCATGAAGCCAGACGACGTCAAAGCGGTGCTCGATGGTTGGGCGTCGGACCTGCATCAGTCGTATTTGAAGTTGAAGGCGAAGTAGTATTTGGACCGCTGGACCGCTGGACCGCTGGACCGAGTGGTGCCAAACGCCTCACTGACTACCAAACATCGCCGTCCAGTAAATTCCGGCATCGCTTTTCGGGTCGGTTGCATAGGCGGCGCCCAGGTCGCGGTATTGCGGGTTCATCAGGTTGGCGCAGTGACCTGGGCTTGCCAACCAGCCATCCAGCACCTTGTGCACTGAATCCTGACCAGCGGCGATGTTCTCACCGATCTGTTGGCCGACGTAACCCGCCAGCTCGGCCCGATCGCCCGGAGTGCGGCCATCACGGTCGATGTGATCGAAGAAATTGTTGTTGGCCATGATTCGGCTATGGCTCTGAGCTGCGCTGCCCAAGGTTGCATTCCAGCTCAGCGGGGAGGCTGCGGCGAACTCCTGGCCGCCACACTGACGTGGCTGAGTGCGCGCACGGTTGATCATTTCCAGCAGCTTCTGGCCCTCTGCCTGCCAGTCGCCCAGACGCGCCGCCAGCAGTGGCCGCGCCAGGACGATGCGCCAGTCACGGCCCTCCCGGCTGACGCCAATATCGACAAACTGCGGGTCCAGCACCACCTGACAGAAGCTTTCCAGCACCACGCCCATGGCCGCCTTGGCATCGCGGGGGCCGGAAAGGCTGATTGCTTGCACGTTGACCATCGGATACGTCGCCCGCGCCAGCGCCCTTTGCAGGTCACCGACACTGTTGCCGGACAGCACCAGACGCGGATCGCTTACCAGAGGTGGCAACTCCAGGGAAACCTGGTCTGCGCAGCGTTGACCCTGGCTGCGGTAGGCATTGATCGTGTCGATCAACTGCGTTTCCTCGCTCGCCACGGCGGAAGTGGCGAGCAACAGCCCGAGCAAAAACGCTGTCAGACGCAGCGCGGATGAAATGAATGCCATGAACCTCTCCCTTGAGTCGAGTGCGCCTATCATGCGCAATTTTCTCGCATCAGGCACAAAGGGATTTCGCTCGGGCTAAATCGTTCCCCTGAAAAGCCCGCAAACACGAAAATTCAACCGGGTTACAGCAGCTTGGCGCGGGCTTCAGGCGTTCAACACTTTACGCTTAATCCGAGCAGAAACTCGCTGATCGCCTGTTGGATCAATCGCGGCACCACCAGATGCGCGTTATGCCCACCGTAAGGCAGCAGCTTGAGTTGTGAATGGCTGATCAGCGCGGCAATTTCCGCCGAGCAATGGCTGGGGGTGCTCATGTCATCCTGTAACCCCAGCACCAGCGTAGGCGCAGCAATCTGGCCAATGCTTGCCCGGCGGTCATGGGCGAGGCAGGCATCGATGCGCCGCAGCATCACGTCGGTACCGGGAAAGGCTGCGCAGGACGCGTTGAATCCAGCGCTCAGCGCGGCGTCATTGCGAGCGATCCAGTCCGGCGGGTAAATCCCGATCGGGCCGCTGCGCACGAAGGCTTCGACGCCCAGCCCGGTGAGCATTTCCCGGCGCATGTTCATGACCCGGCAGAAATAAGGCTCCGGCCCGCACCAACTGGCGTAGATCACCAGCCCGGCCACGCGCTCGGGGTGCTCGACTGCCAGCGCTTGCGCTACGGCACCGCCTAGCGAATGGCCGACGATATGCGCGCGGTTGATGTGCAGATGATCCATCAGCGCCAGCACATCGCCGGCCATTTGCTCGACGCTGTAAGGCCCGTCCCAGCCATCGCTGGCGCCAAGGCCGCGATGGTCATGGGTAATCGCGCGAAACTGCGTGGCCAGTGCTGGCACGATGCCGGTCCAGGGACGCGCCAGACCGTTTAGTCCCGAGATCAGCAGCAACGGCGTGCCGCTTCCAGCGTCTTCGTAATACAAACGGCCCCACGACAGTTCGGCGCTGGACATGCATTCACTCCTGACCAGCAAGGGTCTTTCAGTGCGTGGTGATGGTATTCGCGGCCGTATTGTCGGTCAGCTTGTATTTAACCAGCATTGCCGCGTAGCTGCCGTCTGCGACCGCGTCCTGCAATGCCGCGGACACCGCGTCGCGCAATTCATGTGACTGTTTTGGGAAACCGGCAACAATAAACAGCGAGCTTAGCGGCTTGCCGATGGTGACGTAGGTGCCTTTCTCCAGGGCCATGGTGGCGGGAACCGATTCGCTGCTCTGCACGGCAACATCGACCCGCGCCTGTTTCAGGTCCAGGCGGGCCATGGCAGTACCGTCGGTGGAGTGGACTTCAATGGCCGGTTTGCCCTTGGCAACGCAGTGGGTCTCGCTCCACTTTTTCATCGCTGCGTCGAACGCATTACGCCGATTGGCGCCGACTTTGAGGCCGCAAATGTCCTCGGCAGTGGCGATGGGCGCGTGGCTCGCCAAGGCATAAGGCTGCATGCCGGACGTCAGATAAGGCAGATAATCCAGGCGGTCCGCCGCCTCAGGCGCATCCAGCAAGCTAAAGGCCATGTCGACGCGGCCGGTCATCAGCGAATTGATTGCCGACTCGTAGGACACGTCCTCCCATTGGATCGCTACGCCCAGACGCTTGCCAACGTAGTTCGCCAGGTCAACATCGATGCCGACCAGTTCGCCGGTTTCCGGAACTTTGGATGCCATGGGCGGAAACCCCGCAAACAACGCGATTTTCAGCGTTTTGCTGGCCTGGAGACTCGCGGGTAAATTGATCTTTGGATCAATGGTTACTTCTGCTGCCACTGCGTTGGACAGCGCCAGCGCAACCGCTGCACTCATTACCAGTTTTTGAAATCGTCGAGATGACATTGACTACCTCATGCACGCAAATAAGGATTGGCCGGATGAGACGGCGCAATAGGCGATTCGGGTGGTACAAGGCGGTATTCAAAATAGTGCAGCGGTGCTGGCAGTTCTAGGACTGTTTGTGTTTAACGCAAGGTGTAAACGGCAGTGGCGACAAGGCTTAATAAAGCGCCTTAGTTGTATAAAAGTATCCGCGGGCGGGCAATTCACCATTGTTTATATTGAATATTTGGCAAGGCAATAAAGCAGCAGGAACCGGGTTGTGGGAGTCAACTTGTTGGCAAGCTTGCTCCCCTATAAGTTCGTTCCCTAAGCCAGATACCTGCTGAACCAGGCCAGGGTTCTGTCCCATGCCAGTCTGGCGGCGGCATCATCGTAGCGGGGCGTGGAATCATTGTGGAATCCATGATTGGCGCCTGGGTAAATATAAGCTTCATAGGTTTTTCCAGCGGCCTTCAATGCCTTTTCATAGGCCGGCCAGCCTTCGTTGATGCGGGTATCCAGTTCACCGTAGTGCAGCAGCAACGGGGCTTTGATCCTGGCTACGTCTTCAGCTTTCGGCTGGCGTCCGTAGAAGGGCACTGCCGCCGCCAGTTCCGGGTAGGCCACCGCAGCGGCGTTGGCGACGCCGCCGCCGTAACAGAAGCCGGTGATGCCGACTTTTCCCGTGGTTGATTTGTTGGCCATCAGCCATTCAATGGCGGCGAAGAAATCATTCATGAGTTTTTCCGGATCAACCTTTTCCTGCAGTTCGCGGCCTTTGTCGTCGTTGCCGGGATAGCCTCCGACCGAGGACAGGCCATCCGGCGCCAGGGCGATAAACCCGGCTTTTGCCACGCGCCGTGCAACGTCTTCGATGTAGGGGTTGAGGCCGCGATTCTCATGCACGACGACCACGCCCGGCACTTTGCCGCTGGCTTTGGCCGGGCGCACCAGATACGCACGAACCTGGCCGTGGCCCTTGGGTGACGGGTAGGCAATGTACTCGGCGACGATCTCGGGATCGGTGAATTCCACCTGTTGCGCCAGCGCGTAATTGGGGCTCAGGGCGCTGAGCATGGCGCCAGCGGTCAGCCCGGCCAAGGTGAACGCCGCCGCACGGTCGAGAAACTCCCGACGGTTGATCTTGCCATGGGCGTAGAAATCGTAAAGTTCGAGCAGTTCCGGGGAAAAATCTTTTGCGGTGAGACGTTCCATCTACTGCTCTCCTTGGGCTGGGATTGCCTTATTAAAGCAACGTTTGCGGTAACGGCCAATAAAGTCAGACGGGTATGATGGGCGCATTCAGCCTTCCCGGAGCCACAATCGCGCATGTCCATCGTCACCCGCTATGAAACGCCGCCGCCAGAAGCCATCAACAGTCAGATCATGCAGATGGTGGTCGATTATGTGACCGATATCAGCATGGTCGCCATCGCGCCGAGCAATCCGCTGTACAACCTCTATCAATACGGCATTGGCTACGAAGTGCATCTGTACTTGCAGGCCATGGACGGTTCCCGGGGCATACCGGTTGAACTGATCGTCGCCACGGACGAGCAGAACCCGGAAACCGTGATCGGGTTTGTGCTGTATTTGCCGGTGCAGGACGACCCTCAAGCCTGTGCAGTGGCTTACATGGCGGTGCAGGCCAGCCGCCGTCGTCAGGGCGTTGCCCGGGCGATGTTGCAGACGGTAATCAGCCGATATCCCCATGCTGAACTCGCATGCTTCATTGCCAAAGTGCCGTATTTCGAGGCGCTGGGCTTTCAGGTAGTGGGCGCGCGCGGTCCGCAGGTATTGATGAACACCCGCGACCATGGCACCGACGGCCTGCTGGCGGTGCTGGATGTCGCGCCGATCTACAACTCGCTGGAAGTTCGGCAGATTCACACCTACTTGCTGCAACAACATGGCAAGCGGGCCATGGTCGATGCCGAGAAACAGCGTGACCGGCATCTGGACCAGATGACCCGACAGGCGCGGGCATTTGTCCAGGGGCGTCTTGGTGATGCGGCTGTGCAGAACCCGCTGCCGGGGCCGCGACTGGTCTAGAGGCCAGCCCGCAATGGCGTCTGGTCAGGCAATTTCTCGTCGAAAATTGTCCACCTATACTCAACGCAGCGTGGCTAAAACCCATCCGGGCGGGTAGGGCTCACACGCATTCAACCTTGCAGGAGATCGCAATTTTGAATCTGCGCTCCGTAAGCACTGCCTTGATCGTTGGCCTGGTGGTGCTGCTGACGGGCTGCGCAACCGCACCGCGTGCCCCGCCAGCGCCGCCGATTGTGATTTCGCAGAACACCTGGCGGCAGGTCGACGTCGAGATCATTGCCGCATCGCAGGATGCGGCCGGGCAGGCCGGTGTTTATGCCCGTGGTTCCATGGACCATTGGCGGTTGCGGGTGTACGAGCAGACCGAAGAGACGTTCATCCCGTGGTTCAGCAGCTACTGGACCCAGGAATGGCTGGCGATGAAAGTCGGTTGGTACAGCATGAGCGCGGGGGACGATCAGGACGCCTCGGCGAATCGATTGGCGGTCTATCTGCAGGAACAATATCGCGGTCGTGTCCTCGCGCCGGTCGCGGTGGAGATTGATCCGGACGCGATCATGCAGCAATCGACGCAATTCTATGTGCAGCTGCTGGGCCAGCACTTTCAACGCATCGCTCAGCGCCATGGCGTGCCGGCGGAGCAAATGAACCAGCATCTGAATGGCGTGCTGGCGATCACCCTCGGTCCTCCGCCGCCGCGCAATGCCTCGCTGTATCAGCTGGTTCGTTCCGAGCCACTGACGGTGCTTCCCGCCTGGCTGGCATTGCAGGACAAGATCCACACGGCCAGGGTCCAGTCATCCCAGGCGGCCATGGCCTCGGTCGCCAAACGCACCAGTGAAAAACTCCAGGCCCAGTTTGCCAGCCGGGGCGTAGCGAGCGCTGCGGCAGCGGCGGCCGGCCGGGTAGCCGGCTTGCTGATTTCCGTGGGCGTGGCGGGATTTCGCGCAATGGCTCACGAAAGCGACCGAGCGGAAATGGAAGCCCAACTGCGGCACAACCTGGGTACCGCTTTCGACGGTGCATGGCTGGGCATCATGAAGAACCGGGAAACCGGCGTCATGGCGGCGGTCTATTACTTGTCCGGAGAGATCGAAACAAATCTGGCAGCGCGTCCTGCGCTGTCAGCTACGGTTTATTCACCACCCAAACAGCACGAGCGTCAGCAGCCATCCAACCTGAGACCGTGATGATGCGAAAAATCTGGAAGCGTTATGTGCACCAGCTGGACCTGGACCTCAATACCAAGATCTTTGATAACGTCAAGAATCTGCTGGTCTGCGCCTTGTTGTTTGCGGCAGGGACTAACGTCCTGCGTTCTCGGCATGAAGTGTTCATGGGGCTGGCGGGGGCAACTATTTCCGGGTGGGTGTTGATCGGGATTTCCGCGCTGCTGATGCTGCTTAACATCAGCGACGGCCTGAACCGACTTGCGAGGCTTCCCCATCATCGGGCGGTGCAAGTGATTTTTTGCGTGGTGTACCTGATCCTGGCATTTCGCATCGTGGAGATTGTCTGGGATTTTCGGGCTGAGTGAGGCTTTCCACTCTATCCCGGAAAGCGCCGGCGCAGTCATCAGACAATCGTTGCAGGAGGGTGTGTGTATGAGAGAAGGCATAAGCTAGCTTGAGAATGAGTCGCATTATACGCGCGGATCGCTTCATGCCCACGCTCCGCAGCAACAAACCGTGGCGCAACAAAACCCGCGCCATCATTCGTTCAATTGATAGTGACCATCATCTATTGCGAGTTCTGTTTTTTTGGCAAAGGAGGAGGATAGCGTCATACCCAACCTGCTTCCGCCGGAAGCTTTTGAAGGAATGCGCGCGATGAGAATTTCAACCCTGCTGGCTCTTGTCGCCGTATTGACCGGTGGCGTTGCTGTCGCTGCACCTACCTACGCTGCCGACGCGCAGTCCTGCCATTTGCTGCCGGTGGCCGCCAGCTCGGCGAGCTTGCAGCATTCCCAGTCGGTGGGCGTGCTCTACAGCGAAAACACAGTCAGCAACCTGGCTTATCTTGAGCAATATCACTCAGTCGCTGTGAAAGGTCAGAAGAGCGGCGTGCTGGATCCGCGGATCAGCTCGGCGTTCATTGACAGTTCAGATCCGCAACTGGCAATCGGCTGGCTCAAAGAGTCGCTGGATACGCAATTTGCCACGGTCACCGTCTACAAGGATCTCGATTCACTGGTGCAGGCCAGGCCCGATGTGGTAGTGATGCTCGACACCTATAACCAACTGGTCACTCAGCGCAATACCCAGGTCGAAGCGCGCTATGTCGCCAGGTTCTACGATGCGAATCTGCAATACATCGGCAAGGCTGAAGGTTATGGCGCCAAGCAAATGTCCTCGGTGTGGGTTCACGACAAGGCCGCTGCGGAGATTGCCGCGCAAGTGGACCAGCAACGCGAGCTGCAAGTGAACGCACTGAAACAGTTCGACGCATCATTGAAGGCGCTGGTGACCTCCGGCCAGGTGGCGAGTAATTGACAGGGCAGAGCATCGACTCCCTTGACGATGTGCCGGGTCAACCCGCCAGTCATGTGTACCGGCCCAGCCGACAGGCCTGATCAGCGGGAAAACCGCTTCGCCCCTGCCACGCAGAAGATCACCGCTACGCAAACCCCAAGCATGCCGATGCTGACCTGTTCCTGCAGCAGCGTGGCCGCCAGGGTCAGGCCGAAGAACGGCTGGAGCAGTTGCAACTGGCCGACTGCGGCGATCCCGCCCTGGGCCAGTCCGCGATACCAGAACACGAAACCGATCAGCATGCTGAACACCGAGACGTAACCCAGGCTGAGCCACGCCGGCAGATCAATGCCGGAAAATGACGGCGGGCTCAAGGCCCACGCCAGCGGCGCCATGACCGGCAGCGCCAGCACCAAGGCCCAGCAGATCACTTGCCAACCGCCCAATGTCTTTGAAAGCCTGGCGCCTTCGGCATAGCCCAGTCCGCAGGCGAGGATGGACAGCAACATCAGAATGTCGCCGGCTGGCGCGACGCTGAGGCCTTGCGACACGGCAAATCCCACCACCAGCGCGCTGCCCAATACTGAAAACAGCCAGAACACCGGACGCGGGCGTTCGCCGCCGCGCAACACGCCGAACACCGCCGTGGCCAGCGGCAACAGGCCGACGAAAACTATGGAGTGCGCTGACGTTACATATTGCAGCGCCAACGCCGTCAGCAATGGAAACCCGACCACCACGCCCATTGCCACTATTGCCAGGGGCACGAGCTGATGGGTGGCCGGTCGCCGCTGGCGCAGCAGCATCAACATGCCAAGCGCCAATACCCCGGCAATGCTTGCCCGGGCCACGGTCAGGAACACCGGGTCCAATTGCATGACCGCCAAGCGCGTCGCAGGCAGCGAACCACTGAAAATGACGACGCCAATCAGGCCGTTGAGCCATCCGCTGGCAAGCTTGGTGTCGGCATGGATTGCCGGGTTTGAGGTCTGTTGCATAGCGCTTCACTCACTGTGGTCGGGGTAATGCCGGTTGCGTCTGGCTATCGTATGGCTGAAGATCATGACAATCAAAAAATCGTCATGGATACATCTTCATATGGCCCGTGCTCGCTACAAGACCCTGGTGGATGCATTCGCTGCCGACATTCGTTCGGGCGCGTTGCCGCCCGGTACCCGCTTGCCCACTCACCGGGAACTGGCCGTCCGCGAAGGGCTGGCGCTGGTGACCGCGTCCAGGGTCTATGCCGAGCTGGAGACCATGGGCCTGATCAGCGGCGAAACCGGGAGGGGCACCTTTGTCCGGGAAACGACGTTGCCGCCGGGGCGCGGCATTGATCAGCAGGAAGTGGCGGCTGGCATGCTGGATCTCAGTTTCAATTACCCGTCACTGCCCGGTCAGGTTGAGCTGTTGCGCGGTGCGCTGCGCCAGTTGGCGGTGGCGGGGGATCTGCAAGCACTGCTGCGTTATCAACCCCACGCCGGCCGTCTGCACGAGCGCGCGTGTCTGGCGCGTTATCTGGCCTGTCGTGGCCTGGCGGTTGCCGCTGAACAGCTGCTGATTGTCAGCGGCGCTCAACACGGCTTGGCAATCGCCGTCATGGCGCTGTTCAAGCCGGGGGATGTGATTGCCGTCGACGCGCTCACTTACCCGGGATTCAAGGTAGTTGCGGACGCGCATCGTCTGGAGCTGGTGTCGATCCCGATCACCGACCGGGAACCTGATCTGGATGCCCTTGAAACCTTGTGCGCCAGGCGACGGGTCAAAGCGGTCTACAGCATGCCGACGCTGCATAACCCCATGGGCTGGGTGTTGGATCTGGCCTGGCGTGAACGACTGGTCGGTATTGCCCGACAGCACAACCTGTTGCTGATCGAGGATGCCGCCTATGCCTTTCTCGCCGAGAACCCGCCGACGCCCTTGGCGACACTGGCACCCGAGTTGACGGTGTACGTCTCCGGTTTCTCGAAAAACATCGCCACGGGGTTGCGCGTCGGCTTCGTCGTCACGCCGCTGGATTGGGTGCCACTGTTCGAACGCGCGATAAGAGCGACGACCTGGAACACCCCCGGCGTCATGACGGCAATGGTCTGTGGCTGGATCGAGGATGGCACCGTCGCCCGCCTCGAAGCCGAGAAGCGCGAGGATGCCTCGACCCGGCAGGCGATTGCCAGAAAGGTGCTGGCCGGTCTGCGCTGCATCGGTCACCCCAATTCCTATTTTCTCTGGCTGCCGCTGCCGGAAGAGGTCCGCGCCGATCAGGTCACCGTGGCTCTGTTGCGGGCGAATGTTGCGGTTTCGACGGCTGAGTCTTTTGTCGCGTCTGGCCCGGTGCCCCACGGGATTCGGCTGGCATTGGGTTCCGTCGACTTGCCGACGCTTGAGGTAGCGCTCAAGGAAGTGCGGCGGGTGATTGAGCAGTACGCCTGGTGAGTGGCCCGCAAGAGCCACTCGCAAAACGCCTGAAAAAGATCAGATGGCGCTGCTGTAGCGGCGACTGGTCACCCAGCAGATCGCCAAGGCAATGATCGCCACCAGGCAGCCGATAAAACCTACCCAGGCCGCGCCGAAATGATGGACCACGATGCTGCCCAACAACGCACCGCCGCCGATGCCGATGTTGTAGATCGCCGAGTGCAGCGCGGTGGCAACGTCGGTTGCGTCCGGCGCCATGCGAATCACCTGGGACTGCATCTGCACGCCGAAGCACAGCATCGCCAGGCCCCACACGGCGAAGACGGCAACCAGCGCGTAAACGCTCAACGATGCCCAGAACATCAGCCCCAGACACAGGCACAGACAACCAATCGCGATGTGAGTCAGGGTCGCCGGGAAGCGCGTATGCAAGACGCTGAAGAAAATCGAGCCGAGCAATCCAGCCAGACCGAACAACAGCAGCAGCCAGGTGGTGGTCGATTGACTGAAGCCGCCCACCGACTGCACGAACGACTCGATGTAGGTGTAGGCGGTAAAGTTGGCGGTCACCACCAGCGCGGTGATGACATACAGCGACACCAGCGCCGGACGCTTGAAGAGCACAGGCAGGCTGGTCAGGCTGCCGCTGTTCTGGCTCGGCAGCAGCGGCAACTTCTTGGCCAGCAAAAACCAGATCAGGCAGGCCACCAGCGCGATGGCGACAAAGGTCGCGCGCCAGCCCATGCCTTCACCCAGCAGACGGCCAATGGGGATGCCCAGCACCATCGCCAGGGACGAGCCCATGGCCAGGATGCTCAGCGCGCGGCCATGATTGGCGGCTGGCGCCAGGCGCACGGCGAGCGATGCGGTAATCGACCAGAACACCGAGTGCGCCAGGGCAATACAGATACGGCTGATCACTACGATGGTGAAACTGGGCGCAAGGCTGAGGATGAGATGGCTGGCGATCAGCGTGCCGATGGCCACTTTGAGCAACAGACGCCGCTCGACGTTACGGGTCAGCAACATCATCGGCAGCGACATCAGAGACACGGTCCAGGCATAGACCGTCAACATGGGGCCCACTTGCGCCGGGGTCATGTCAAAGCTGCTGGCGATGGCGCTCAACAAGCCCACCGGAGCGAACTCGGTGGTGATGAAGATGAACGCAGCGACGGCCAGCGTGCAGACACTGATCCAGCTGGTGGGTTGCGTGTCGGCAGTTGTAGTCATGAAACCTCGCAAAAATTGAGTATGGCGGGCGACATTAAACCAGCTCTTTCTTCATGTGGCGTTCGATCTGTTCCAGAGACTTGCCCTTGGTTTCCGGCAGACAGAAGAACACGAACAGCAAAGAGCCAACGTTAATCACCGCAAAGACAAAAAAGGTCGGGTTTCCCAGCGCTGCCAGGGCCATTGGAAAGGCAACCGCTGCGTTGAACAGCCATTGCATCGACACGGCGGTACCGGTCAGCAGGCCACGAACCTGCGTCGGGAACAGTTCCGACATCAACAGATGACGACGCCCGAAGCGGCCGATCGCCCAGATACCCAGCAGGGTGGCGATCACCGAGACGATGCCGTTGCTGATAGTGGCGGTCAGCGCGGTATTGGTGCCAATCCCGGTGTTCTTGAGAATGATCGGCGTGTAGTGCATGAAGGCGTTGACCCCGGTGGCATCCTTTACCTGAGTCACGAACTTCGCTCAAACGATGCGACCCGGTTCCTGCCTAATCGCTTCGCCTGGTAAAGCTGCTGATCAGCGCGATTGATCAGCGCCGCCGGATTGGCGTCCGAGGCCCGCGCCAGTGCGATACCGACGCTAACGGTGACTTGCCCGACCACGGCAAACGTGGCCTGGGCGATGGCGGAGCAGATGGTCTGGGCAACAATCAACGGGCTTTGTTCGCCTTCGATTTCCAGCAACAGCACGGCGAACTCTTCACCGCCATAGCGGGCGACAAAGTCAGTGGCGCGGGTGCTGGATTGAATCAACTGCGCCAGTTGCACCAGCACTTCGTCACCGGTGGCGTGTCCGAAGGTGTCATTAATGCGCTTGAAATGGTCGGCATCGATCAACAGTAAGGCGAATGCACGGCCGGTGCGCTTGAAGAGCAGGCTGCACTCGACCAGCTTCTCATCCAGCCGACGCCGGTTGTAAACCCCGGTGAGGGCGTCGTGGCTCGCCAGTTTCAAGAGTTCGGCATTGGCCTGGGTAAGGGCGGCGGTGCGTTGCGCGACGGTGGTTTCCAGAGACGCGTTCGCGGCCTGCAATTCACGCTCCTTGCCCAGCAACGACTCGGTCATGCTTTGCATGGATTGGCCCAGTTGCGCGATTTCCTGAACGGGATGATGCAGGGGAAAGGACACGTCGGTGCGATGGGCCTGGACCCGCTTGGCGGATCTGGCCAGTTGCTCGATTGGTCGACTGAGGGTCAGCGCCAGATAGTAAGCCACCACCGCGAACAGCAGCGCGGCAAGCACACCCAGCCCCAGCAGCTTGTAAAGCAGGATGCGCGCGGGTTGCAGCGCTGTGTTCAGCGGCTGGCGGACCGCAATGTTCCAGGCCAGCCCCGAGTTGGGCGGCGTCTGCACTGCAATGACGCTGCTGACAAACTCGCTGTCCACCGACCAGCCGGAGGCATCGGAGAGGGTGAGTGGCGATCCAGGCATATTGGTTTGCTGCTGCCCGGCAAGTTGCTCGGGATAGAGTATCCGCCCATCCTGATTGACGATCAGCACCTGCGTGTCAGCGCTCATGTCGGTGTGCGAGACGGCGGATTGAACAATCGTCGTCACCCAGCTCCAATGGGCATGTGCGCCGAGGACGCCGACCACTTGACCGTCGACATTGACAATGGGCGCTGCAAAATCAATGAAACGCAGAGGCTCGCCGTTGGTATTGGAGGGCAGCATTTTTGCCAGCAGCAGCGCCTCATGAGGATCGCCGGTGTACGGGCCGAGCAATCCGGCCTTGAACCAAGGGCGTTCTTTCACCGATTGATTCAGCAGCAGGCCTTTCACCGCCTGGCGCACCCGCCCATCGGTGTCCGCCACGCCCATCCAGGCGTATTCGGACCGCGACTGACTGCGCAGCTCCATCGACGGCAATATGTCCGGGTCATCGAGGTTGCCTCGCACCAGATGGGGTTCGCGGCTGAGCAGAAAGATTTCCAGTTGTCGTTCCCGCAACTGGATGCCCAATAGCGCCGCAGCTGATCGGGCAGTGCTCGCCAACGCGCTGCCGCTCGCCTGCTTCATTTGCTCGGTGGCGATATGGCCCACATACACGCCGACGATCAGCAGCGTCAGCAGGGACAGACCGGCAAACCAGAGGGTCAGGTGGCTACGGAGACTGGCTTTGAGCATGGGCGCGACCTGACGACTGGACTGTGGTCATGTTATCCAGAATAAATGGCTAACCGCCAGCTTCCGTCAGCAGTTTCACCAGGAAATAAGGCATATTGCTGGCCCCGCAATCTCGGATTGCCCGTCAAACTGTCTTTCTTTTCAGAATGTTAGGTGCTGGCTTGATGCGGATCTTTGGATTGATTGCGGCGACGTTGGTCTTGGTCAATGTTTCGCTAACGGCTCAGGCGAAAGAGCCGAGCATGAATGGGCGGGTTATTTGCGCCTGGGGTTCGGGCATTGCGGCAGGCGCGCAGGAATCGAAGCTTGCGGGAGTGACCCTCTATGGCGCACGCAAGAAGCTGCAAACCCGGAAGTTTACCCAACCCTGGATGCGCATGACGGCCATGGGCATCACCGAACAGACGTATAAAAGTGCTTCACGCCTGAAGCCGGCCGGTATCAAGCAGACCTATTTAGAGCAGTGCATCAACCACGAGCTGGCGCGTAAATAGGGGAAGTTTCTGCAGATTCAACTAACACGGCGATGATCGTCAGCGCGATCCAGCGCACGATGGTGTCCCTGGATCCGTCCAGAGCGCTCATCGCCGGCTTACATCAGCGGTGAGTTGTAGCCGCCGTTGCGCCCGCTGCGGATGATGTCGGGGCGCTTGCTGTCGGGTTCGATCTCGCGGCGCAACCGACTGACCTGCAGATCGAGGATTTCGACGTCGACGATCAGAAGTTTGCTCACGAGGGTCAGTCAGGGCGATTGATGAGTCCTAATCGAAGTGAAATAAATGGCCCGGTCGTATATTTCAATCCGGTAACAATCATTCCACACAGGCATATTCAGGACACATTCGCTCACACAGCCCTGACCGATTTCGCTCAATACTTCAGCAAATGCCAGGCGCGGCATTCAGCTTTTGGTTTTGATGGAATACATGCCCCCGAGAATAACCAATACCGCGCCGACCACCGTCCAGGTATCAGGAATCTCGCCGAACACGGCCAAGCCTATCAGGGTCGCGAACACCAGCAACGCGTAGTTGAACGGTTGCAGGGTTCCGGCTGTTGCATATCTAAGGGACTGAATGAGCAGCAGTTGAGCGACCACCCCCGTCAGCGAGACTATGCCCAGCAAAACCCATTCGGACGCAGTCGGCGCGACCCAACCCGGCAGCCCGACACACGTTGCCGCTATGGCGCCGACAATCGCCATATTACCCAATTGCGGGCGTGGGACTTCAATGGCTCGCTCTACATTCGCCAGCTGTTCGCTCATGATGCCCGTCACTTCAATGATTGCTGAGGTACAGCGTTTTTCGGGGTTGGCGGTAGCGGTTCAGCCTTCTCGTCCAACCCTCAATGCCTGCCAGCTGATGACGGAATTCACACCGAGTCTGGTCAATAGGCTGCCTGCTTTTGCTTAGCCACCACTAGACCGATGCTGCCGGAAGCCGCGAAGCTTTGTGTTTACGCCGGCAGCAGTCCCGCCACACGATAACTTTCGATCAGCGTGTCATAGAGCCCGATATCCGCGCGGCTTCTTGCCATGAGCTGAGCGCCGGAGACCGCAGCGAAGATCGCGCGCGCCTGTGCTTGGTTGTCCTCGGGGCTGGAACCGTTTGCAGCAGCCAGGACTTTGCCGAGCCAGGCCACGCTGATGTCGGCGAAGGTCTGGATCTCCGTCTTGACCGGTTCCGGCAAGTCGTCGAATTCGGCGGACATGAAGCTGCACAGGCACAGCCGGTTACCGTTCGCCAGCGAGCGGCGAAACAGCTCGGGATAGCGGCGCAGGCAGCTGGCCGGGTCCGGCATTTCGGCCAGCATGGTTTCCAGTTCGGCGGCGGTGTCTTGCCAATAGCGTCGAGCTACGGCTGCGCCCAGATCGGCCTTGCTCGGGAAGTGGTAGTAGATGCTCGCGCTCTTGATGCCCACGACTTCGCCGAGATCACGAAAATTCAAACCGCTGTAGCCACGGGCCTGCGCGGCATCCTTGGCGGCGGCCAGAATGGCTTCTCGATGGTTTGAGCTCACTTCACTGTCTCCTCGGTTCAATGGCTGGGCATCTTAAGCGATACAAAGCCCTTGACCGTTAACTTTTCACTCGTTATCTTCTACCTATCAACTGGCAGACAGGTAGAATATTATTATGAACTCCAACACCCCGTCAGACACAAGCACGCTGACCATCTACGACTGGCATACAGGCCCGTATCCGGCGCGTGTACGCATCGCCCTGGCAGAGAAAAACCTGCAATCGCGCACCCGTTTCGTTTCGATCGATCTCTGGAAAGGCGAGCACAAGACCCCGGAATTCCTGGCCAAGAACTACTCCGGCACGCTCCCGGTGCTGGAACTCGACGATGGAACCCTGATTGCGGAATGCACTGCGATCACCGAATACCTCGACAGCCTTGATGGCGCACCCACGCTCACCGGCAGCACCCCGCTGGAAAAAGGCCTGATCCACATGATGAGCAAACGCGCCGAACTGGAGCTGCTGGACGCCGTCAGTGTGTATTTCCATCACGCCACGCCGGGGCTGGGTCCTGACGTCGAGCTTTACCAGAATGCCGAATGGGGTTTTCGCCAGCGCGACAAGGCCCTGCGCGGCATGCATTACTTCGATGCCGTTCTGCAAACCCGGCCGTTCGTGGCGGGTGAAACGTTTTCAATGGCCGATATCACCGTTATTGGCGGTTTGATCTTCGCGGGGCTTGTCGAGCTGGCGATTCCTGAAGAATGTCAGGCACTGCACGCCTGGTACGCAAGGATGCAGGAGCGTGAGAGCGTGAAAAACCGGGTGACGATGTCCGAGCCGGTCTGATATCCGATTCACTCTGCTGTTGACCCACGCTCATCAAACGCCAACGGCATGATGGCGTTTTGGATTCGCTGGCCAAGTCATTTTCGATAGCGTTTGAATTACGAGCGATTCGACTGCCTTTGTCGGATTAAGGCATTTGGCCATAATCAAAAGATTTGATTTAAATCAGCCGGTTACACTGCATTTATCAATCAGTGCTCGGTAACCGGCAATAGGGTGTACCATCTGAGTCTGTCCTTCGGATATCAGTTAGCCATGCCCACGCTCAGCGAAGAGAGCCGTCAGATCGTAGCTTCTCTGGCGCACCGCGTTGGCCCCAACGCTGACATTGCAACAATTGCTCAAGCGGTCGTTTCCATATTGCAGGATATGGACGCGGCGCTCACGCCTGTCATCGGCCAACAAGGGGCTGCGGCGTTGCTGCGTCGCAGCCTTCATCTCTGCGTAACGACTCATCCAAGTCTGGCTGCCAGCTATGGCAGCCTGCAGGCATCGCCTATTCTGACTGCCATCGCGGCCGTACTCGTCGAGCAAAGCAAAACCAATGCGCTGTTTTTTGGCAAAGTCTTGCTGACCACCTATTACGGGTTGCTGACCACGCTGATCGGGCCTTCGCTGACCGCGCGTTTGCTTAGCTCCGTGTGGGAACCTTCTTTGAGCGACACTCCTTCGCAGGAAAAATCGCCATGAGCACCAAAGTGACTATCAACCGCCTGGCCACCGGCGTGCCAGGACTGGACGAGGTGCTGGGCGGAGGTTTGCCGGAGTTTTCGTTCAATCTGATCGCGGGCCCGCCTGGCTGCGGTAAAACCACCCTGGCGCATCAGATGATGTTTGCCCTGGCGACGCCCGAGCGCCCGGCCTTGTTCTTTACGGTACTGGGCGAGCCGCCGCTGAAGATGCTGCGTTATCAGCAGCAGTTCGATTTTTTCGACAGTGACGCGATAAATAAGTCGATTCGCTACGTGAATCTGGTCGACGACACATTGGCTGGTGATCTCGACGAAGTCTTGCGCCGTATCGTCAGTGAGGTTGAGATTCATAACCCGTCGCTGGTGTTCGTCGACTCGTTCCGTTCCGTGGTGCTGGCGAGTCAGACCCAGACCAATCCCAACAATAATCTGCCGCAGTTCATTCAGGAATTGGGCATGTTGATGACCACCTGGCAGGCGACCACCTTCCTGATTGGGGAGTATTTCACCGAAACCGACACCAACCCGATTTTCACTGTGGCCGACGGTCTCATCTGGCTACGGCAGAGCGTCCAGCGCAACTCCATGGTGCGCAAGATGGAAATCATGAAGATGCGCGGCCAGCCGACCCTGCCGGGGCTGCATACCTTCCGCATCGCTACGTCCGGGATCAAAGTGTTCGCGCCGGCCGCGCGCAACGTGAACGAGGCGCCTCTGGAGTTTCCGGTCAAACGCCTGAAAATGGGCGTGCCCCGGCTCGACGACATGCTCGGCGGCGGATTGCCTCGCGGGTACTCCTTGCTGGTGGCGGGGCCGTCGGGCTCGGGTAAAAGCATTTTGGCAGCGTCCTTTCTGGCCGAGGGCGCGCGCAATGGCGAAAGGGGTGTCATCGCCGTCTTCGAACAGCGCCCCAATCACTCGCAAAACGCTACGCTTTCTGACTTGATCCAGAGTGGAATGGTTGGGCTGGTGGACAGTCGTGCTCCAGATCTGTCGATTGACGAAATTGTCCAGTTGCTGCTCAGCGAGATCAGTCGACTCAAAGCCACTCGTGTGGTGATCGATTCGCTCTCAGGTTTTGAGCTGGCGCTGGCGCCGACCTTCCGCGAAGACTTTCGCGAATCGCTGTCGCGCATGGTGACTGCGCTGACCAGCGCGGGAGTCAGCGTGTTGATGACTTCAGAACTGGAAGACCGCTACACCGACCTGCGTTTCAGCCCTTACGGCACGGCATTTCTCACTGACGCGATCATCGTTCAGCGTTACATCGAAGTGCAGAGCCGCTTGCTGCGCATCATGGCCGTGGTCAAGGTTCGGGCCAGCGCCCACTCCGATGAATTGCGTTTGTACAGCATCGACGATAACGGGTTGCAGATCGGCGAGATGCTGCCGGATCAGGAAGGTTTACTGGGCGGCCGGCCGACCCGGCAGCGCCCGGACATCAACAATGAGTAACTCAACCTCATGACCAACGCCGAGGACAAGGACGTTACGGCGAACGCCGCTCGCGAATTACTCCTGCTCGAGGAGGAAATTCTTGAAGCAAAGGCAGTTCTGGCGGCGCTGCAACAAGAGTTGAGTGACACCAACCAGCGCATGGCTGAAAGCCGGCAGCTTGAGCAATTGGTCGAGGCCAATCAGCAATTGGTATTGGCGATCCTGTTGGCGCAAGCGGATGCGGAAAAATTACCGCACACGCTGGAAGAACAACGCTCTTCCCTGCAGGTTCGTGAGGCCAACGAACAGCTGGTGATCGCTGCCCTCGGCGCGCAACACCTGCAGGATCTGGCCGAACACGCTCTGGAGCGGCAACGCCAGGTCCTGACCCTGGTGGCCCATGAACTGCGCAATCCGCTGACCCCCATCAGCATGATTGCCGGGCGACTGGTGCGGGTGCCCAGGGAAGAACTGCCGCGCATGCAGAAGTTGATCGAAGGTCAGGTTCAGCACATGTCGCGCCTGGTGGAAGACCTGCTCGACGTATCACGCGCGAACACTGGCAAGTTTCGCCTGGATTGCCGCCTGGTCGACATGTCACCCATCATCCGCGAAGCCATCGAGATCTGCAGCCCGGTAATGGTCGCCCAGCACCTGGATTTCCGCGTCGAACAACCCGAGTGTGCGCTGATCGTCAATGGAGATCCGGTGCGTCTGGCGCAGATTCTCGGCAATCTGCTCGGCAACGCTGCGAAATACACGCCATCAGGCGGTCTTGTCGTGCTTTCGGTATCGAACAATGCGGACAGTGTGGAGGTACGGATTCGGGATAACGGCATCGGCATTTCTGCCCGGGCGCTGCCCTTTATCTTTGAGCCCTTTGTGCAGGATGCCCACGCGGTTGGCTTCAATGGCGTGGGGCTGGGCATTGGTTTGACGGTGGTGCGCGAGCTGGTCGAAGCCCATGGCGGGACAGTAACGGGCACCAGCGAGGGCGATGGTAAAGGCAGCGAGTTTGTCCTGACACTGCCGTTGTTCCACTTCTGACCTCATTCGTCCAGCGTCGCGCGTCAGCTCTGGCAGAACCGAATCCGGTTGCCGAACGGGTCGCAGACTTCCAGCACCGCCTGCCCGCCAGCAGATTGTTCACAATTCGTGTTCTGCATGATCACTTCAAGGCCATTGATGCAGTTTTCATTCGGAATATGCTGGGTTCATGAGTAACCGTGATCTCGCATAACAATGAGAAGAGTGCATCGCCATGATTAGCCCACGTACCCTTTATCAAAAACATATCGACAGCCATACCGTCTGCACGCTGGATGATCAGGGCCACGTCCTGTTGTACATCGACCGGCAGGTCGCCAATGAATACACCAGTCCGCAAGCGTTCAGCGGTCTGCGCGAGGCCAAACGCAGTGTATGGCGGCCTTCGGCGACCCTGGCCGTTGTCGACCACGTCAACCCGACAGCACCTGAGCGTGTTGCCGCGATGCCGGACGCCGGTGGGGCGCTGCAAGTCTCCTATTTCGAAGAGAACTGCCGGGATTTCGGCATTGAGCTGTTCGATGTGCTGGACAAGCGCCAGGGCATCGAGCACGTCGTCGCTCCCGAGCAGGGGTTTATTCTGCCCGGCATGGTGGTTGCCGCCGGCGACAGCCACACCACGACTTATGGCGCCCTCGGCGCATTTGGTTTTGGTATCGGAACCTCCGAGATCGAACACCTGCTTGCCACCCAGACGCTGGTCTACAAGCGCTTGAAGACCATGCGCGTCACCGTGACCGGCGACCTCGGCATGGGCGTGACGTCCAAAGACATCATCATGGTCCTGATCCAGCAGATCGGCGCTTCGGGTGCCACGGGATACGCAATCGAATTCGCCGGTCCGGCCATCTCGGCGCTGAGCGTCGAAGCGCGGATGACGATCTGCAACATGGCGGTGGAGGCGGGCGCACGCGGTGCGTTCATGGCGCCGGACGATAAGGTATTCGCCTACGTCAAATCCAGACCTCGCGCACCGCAAGGCGAGCAATGGGCGGCGGCCGAGCAGAAGTGGCGGGAGCTGTACACCGACGAGGGCGCGGTGTTTGATCGCGAAGTGCGGGTCGACGTGAATGCACTTGAACCGATGGTCACCTGGGGCACGAGTCCCGATCAGGCCGCCCCGGTCGGCAGCACCGTTCCGGATCCTGCCGGGGAAGTTGATCTGATTCTGCGCCAGGGTATGCAGCGGGCGCTGAAATACATGGGCCTGGAGGCCGGGATGCTGTTGAGCGAGGTGAAGATCAGCCATGCATTCATCGGCTCATGCACCAATGCGCGAATCGAGGATTTGCGCGACGTCGCGCGGGTTGTCCATGGCAAGCGGGTCTCTCCCGGCGTGCGGGCGATGATCGTGCCGGGCTCGACCCTGGTGCGCAATCAGGCAGAAGAGGAGGGGCTCGCGAGGATTTTCCTCGATGCCGGTTTCGAGTGGCGCCAGTCCGGTTGCTCCATGTGCCTGGCCATGAACGACGACGTGCTGGCGCCGGGTGACCGCTGCGCGTCGAGTACCAACCGAAATTTCGAAGGGCGTCAGGGTGCGGGTGCGCGAACCCATCTGATGAGCCCGGCGATGGTGGCGGCGGCGGCGATCCGTGGCCATCTGACTGATGTTCGCTCGTTTGCCTAGGAGGCTTGAACCATGCAACCTTTTGATACCGTAACGGGCAAAGCTGCCCCGTTCCTCGCGTCGAATGTTGACACGGACGTCATCATGCCCAAGCAGTTCCTCAAGGGCATCGACCGCAGCGGGTTGGACAAGGGCCTGTTTTTCGACCTGCGTTTCCTCGGGTCGGGTGAGCCGAATCCAGAGTTCGTCCTCAATCAGCCAGCCTGGAGCGGTGCGCGTTTTCTGGTGACCGGGCCAAACTTCGGTTGCGGCTCCAGCCGTGAACATGCGGTCTGGGGGCTCAAGCAATTGGGTATCCGGGCGCTGATCGGCACCAGCTTCGCCGGCATTTTCTATGACAACTGCCAGCGTAACGGCGTGCTGGCGATCCAGTTATCCGAGACTGAACACCAAAGGCTCGGCCAGGTGGTCAGCAACGCGGCAACCACGACGATCAGTGTCGACTTGCCCAACCAGGTGATTCGCTTGAGTGACGGTTCGGTGATCGCCTTCGAAATAGACGATTTACGCAAGCAATCGCTGCTGCTGGGGCTCGATGCCATCGGCAACACACTGCAACGCTCAGCGCAGATTCGTGATTTCGAAACCCGGCACCTCGCAGAGAATCCCTGGCTGAGCTAGGCGCTGGGCTATCACAGGGGAACAACAGTTCTCCTGTGATCAAACCAGCGACAAGTTGCGGAAATGCTCTTCGAAAAACTCGATGCAGACCCTGAGTTTTGCCGACTGGCTGACCCGCGTCGGGTACACCGCCCAGACATTGGCACTTTGCGTGTACTCGTCGAGCACCTGAACCAGTTCACCGCTTTCCAGCATGGGTTTCACGTCCCATAAAGATCGCAGGATGATCCCTGCGCCGCTCAATGCCCAGCGCAACACAATCTCACCATTGTTCGATGACAGTGGCCCGCTGACCCGCACCGACTCTTCGACTCCACCCTTGGTAAGGCTCCAGAGGCCGAAGGCATTATTGCGTTCCTTGAGGACCAGGCAATCATGATCGGACAGGTCGTCCAGCGAGTTCGGTCTGCCACGTCGCTGCAGATAGTCCGGAGTCGCGCAGAGCACCCTGCGATTGGCTACCAGCTTCTTTCCGAGCAATTGATTGGGCAAATCATCGCCTACCCGAATTTCCAGATCGAACCCTTCATTGACGATATCGACAACACGGTCAAATACGTCCAGTCGAATCTCCAGTTTGGGATACAGACGGGACAGCGTGGTTATCGCCGGCGCCACATGATTGCGACCGAAACCGAATGTACTGCAGATGTGCAGGCTGCCGCTTAACTGTTGTCGGGCGTCGGTCAGCTCGCTGATGAAATCATCCATGTCCCCCAGAAATCGCGTGGCCCAGACGCGAACCCGTTCGCCATCATCGGTCAGTGCTACGCGGCGGGTAGTCCTGTGCAGAAGCCTGGCACCCAATGTCGCCTCCAGAATCGACACGCGCTTGCTGACGTAGGCCGGTGAATAGCCCAGCTCCTCGGCGGCATGGTTGAAACCATTCTTGCGGATCACGGTGAGAAAAACCCGAAGGTCATCCGGTAGCAGGGATTGCTCACGATTCGTGTTCATAGGCCTCATGACTTCGCTATTTATCATGTTTTGGCGCAAGGATAACATCGAAATACGCTTGATTAATCGTATCGGGCTCTCCGTGACTTACATAAATCCTCGATAAAAATAACTAGAGGAATACACGCATGAACAAACCTTATGAGCAATCTCTGAAGGTCAGCAGTTTAGCCGGTTCGGGTCTACGCAATCGCTTGAACAGCCTGTGTGCCTATGAGATCGGGGTGATTCCGCTGCCGATATTCCTGGGCATCGCTTTCATCGTTTTCCTGTCGGCCCATTTGGGTTTACTGCCGAAAAACATGATCGGTGGCCTGGCCGTCATCATGACCATGGGCGTGTTTTTCGGTCAGGTGGGGCAGCGTCTTCCGATATTGAAAGAGTTCGGTGGCGGGGCGATTCTGTGCCTGATGTTGCCGTCGGTTCTGGTGTTCTTCGGTTTTTTCGGTGCGCCCACAATTGATGCCACCAAGATGCTCATGAAGGATGCCAATTTCCTGTATTTCGTGATCGCCAGCCTGGTGGTCGGCAGCATCCTGGGGATGAGTCGATTCACTCTGGTTCAAGGCATGATCAGAATGTTCGTTCCCCTGCTCGCGGGTACGTTCGCGGCTTTAGCAGCCGGGTTACTGGTGGGCGAGCTGTTTGGCTATACGTTTCACCACACGTTCTTCTACATCATCGTGCCTATTCTGGGCGGCGGTATCGGTGAAGGGATTCTGCCGCTGTCCCTGGCTTACTCGGCCATTCTGGGTGGAAGCCCGGATCAATACGTCGCCCAACTGGTCCCGGCTGCGGTGGTGGGCAACATCATCGCCATCATCTGTTCCGGAGTGCTGGCTCGTATCGCGCTCAAGCGCCCATCGTTGAACGGTGAGGGGACACTGATTCGGGCCAAGGATGAGAACGACAAGTTTCAGGTGAAGGAAGAAGATAAAGGCCCGGTCGATTTCCGTTTGATGGGCGCAGGTGTCTTGCTGATCTGTGCGTTCTTCGTGCTTGGCGGCCTGCTGGAAAAAGTCGTGGGTATCCCCGGTCCGGTGATGATGATTCTTGCCGCAGTCGCTTTTAAATACATTCGGGTATTGCCGGAGCGTCTGGAGAAGGGTGCCCATACTTTTTATAAACTTGTCTCGTCGGCATTTATCTGGCCGGTGATGATTGGCCTGGGAATGCTCTACGTACCACTCGACAGCGTCGTGAAGGTATTTTCGGTGGGTTATGTGGTGGTCTGCCTTGCCGTCGTGGTGTCGATGACCGCTGCGGGATTCCTGGTGGGGAACCTGATGAAGATGTACCCCATCGAGGCGGCTATCGTGACCTGTTGTCACAGCGGGCTGGGCGGTACAGGCGATGTCGCGATTCTTTCGGCGGCCAATCGCATGCAACTGATGCCGTTCGCCCAGATATCGACCCGGATTGGCGGGGCGGCCACGGTGATTATCGCCACGATCCTGCTCAAGGTTTTTTCCTGATACAGCAATGCCAATCTCTGTAGGAGCCAACTTGTTGGCGAGAGGATGGTCCTGCGTAACCAGACAAACCCCCTCGCGAACAGGTTCGCTCTTACACAGTCTGTACAAGACGGCGCTGCTTATTTTTTCAGTGCGTCATGCGCCTCCAGCGCCCGCAGCGAGTAGATATAGGCGGCACCGGCATTCAGCGAAATAGCGGTCGCCAGAGTCGCCGCGATTTCCTCGCGGGTAGCGCCGGCCTTGATTGCCGCGTCGGTATGTACGCCAATGCAACCGTCACAGCGCGTCGTGATGGCCACGGCGATGGAGATCAGCTCACGGGTCTTGGCATCCAGCACATCGTTCTCGGCAGAGGCTTCATCGAGCGCCATATACGCCTTGACCATTTTCGGGTTGCTTTTGCCCAGGGCGGCGAAAGACTTCTGGATGGTGGGCAGCAGTTCGGACCAGTTATTGAACATTTTGTGATTTCCTTCAGGGGTGGGGCCTGCCATTTCAGCGGCCTGTTTTTGAGCTTCACCAACAGCAATTCTAAGGTTTAGCAGACAATTTGCAGGGTTCAGGTTCAGGTGCCGTATTGTGCGATACGGCTTTCTCCGGCTCCCATCTGGCGACGCATGTCCGAAAACGTCCTCCGTTGGTCTTGCTCACGTCTATTACAGTGCTTGTGCACGCTTTACCATGCAGACATTATCACCAGCATGGCAAACGCCACGGAGCTAAACATGACCCTCAGCGCGCTTATCGTTATCGATGTACAAGAGTCCTTTCGTCACGCACCTTACTGGTCCGAAACTGATCTGTCTGACTTCCTCGAAAAACAGCAGGCGTTGATTGACGGCTGTGTAGAGCAGGGTATTCCGGTGGTGCAGATATTCCACGTCGGCGAGCACGGGCCATTTTCCCTGGCGTCGGGCCACGTCCGTACGCTGAAAGAGCTGTCGATCAGCCCGAGCGTGATTTTCCACAAGCATTATCACAGCGCACTTGCCGGCACTGGACTGGCAGCCTGGCTGACGAGGCGGGGGATCGGCAAGCTGATCATCAGCGGCATCCGCACCGAACAATGTTGTGAAACGACCACGCGCCACGCCTCGGACAGCGGTTTTGCCGTGGACTATGTGAGTGAGGCCACCTTGACCTTCGCCATGACCCACGCCCGCAGTGAGCGCACTTACAGCGCCGCCGAGATTCGCGAGCGTACCGAGCTGGTGCTGGAAGGGCGTTTCGCACGCATCGCCACGGTCGCGCAGACGCTGGAGGGCTGAAACCATGGCGATTCCGGTGCTGTTCGTGCTGCTGCCCAATGTGCTGATGCTGGATCTGGCGGGCCCGGCCGAAGTGCTGAGCCTCGCCTCCCGGATCGAGTCTGGAGAGGGTCATGCAGAAGGCGAGGAGCGCGTGGCGTTTGAGCTGCAATACGTCAGCCCGATGGCGGACTTGCAAACGTCTATCGGTCTGCCTTTGGTGGGGCTGGCGCCGCTGCCGGAAAGCCTGTTGCCGGGAACGCTCGTGGTATTGGTCGGTTCAACGTCGGCAATATCCGCGGCGCAGGTGCGTGAGTTCGAAGCAAGCAGCGCTGTTCTGACCGAATGGCTTCGACGGGTTCTGGCTCCCAGCGGCGAGCGGTTGCTGTGCGTGTGTGCGGGGGCGTTGAGTGCGGCCCGAGCCGGTTTGCTTGATGGTCGCCAATGCACCACGCATCACTCCCTGTGCGCGAAGTTGCAGGAACTCGCCCCCAAGGCCCGGGTGCTGGAAAACCGCCTGTATGTCACTGACGGTCGAATCAGCACCAGCGCCGGCATCACAGCGGGTATCGACCTGATGCTGCAGGTGCTGGCGGAGTTGAGCGGGCCACGGGTGGCGTGTGCCGTCGCGCGGGATATGGTGGTGTATATGCGTCGGGGCGGTGCCGATCCGCAGTTGTCGCCCTGGATCATGGGCCGTAATCACCTGCACCCCGCGCTACACCGGGTGCAGGATGCAGTGGCTGCTGACCCCGGCGGCGGCTGGACGGTAGAGCAAATGGCAGGTATTGCCTGCACCAGTGGCCGTCATCTAGGGCGGCTGTTCCATGAATATGCAGGAGTCGGTCCACTGGATTACCTGCATCGACTGCGGGTAGCGCTTGCGCGGGAATTGCTGATCCATTCAAGCCTGGATATGGAAACGGTGGCACAACGCGCAGGTTTCGGGTCGGCGCGGCATTTACGGCGTATCTGGGGAAAATACGAATCCATGCCGCCTTCGCACAGCCGCCTGCGCCTGGTTACGGCTTGATCTTCAACGGAGGGCAAACCTTGGCAATGACCTTCCAGTCACGTGGATTTTGATCGGTGTCAGGTAGTTACGCGGAACACTTCAGGGATGATATCGAAGCCCTGGCGGGTGACAGGCCTGGCAACGTAAAAGGCTGTTGTGAAACGGACAAGCGGTCACCACGTGCCAGCTGTCTTTACAATATATTGTCAGCCTGTATCGCTGGATTTATGGGCTGCCTGTCTAACGATTACCTCCTTGGGGTTCTACGCAGAGACGACGTTTCCCATTTTCTGGATTCAATTTTCAATTGTCATACAAGGCAGTCAGAGTTGCTTTACGGGCTCTCCAGGGAGGGAGGCAAGCGAGGACGCTTTATGCCGTTTTGTCACAACTGGCTAACGCCCATCGCAGTGCTCCAATAATTGACGCCGTTGCATAGGTTCAGGGGATGACCACGTGCTGAACAACTCCTTTACAGGCGGCCACGGGCTATCATGTCAAGCAGAAGATACGAAAGTTGTTTTACCAAATGCGTATCATTCTACTAAGCTGACGACGATTGCTTGCGCTGTCTCAAAAAGGCAGCGGGCGTCGCAAATTTCATTGCCAGACAACATCCGGTTAGTGAGACGGTGTGTGCTTTCGGTTTAAGTCAGCCTGAACATCATCTGATCGCTATCCCGGCGTCAGGGTTGGTACAGGCGGACATGCTCACTCCACCGCCGCGAGTACGCACCCGATGCAATATCAAAAGTTCTCTGAAACGCAGATCGAGACGCTGGTCGATGCGATCAACACTGATGGCTTCGCCGTTCTACGTGGTTGGGCGAGCGACGTTGAGCTGGCTGAATTACAAGCGATGGTCAGCCAGACGGTCAGTGCCGCAGGTAATCAATACGTCGCGTTGACCGGCAGCCAGGCCGTAGCCGGTTCGCTTTTGCACGAGTGGGGCAGCTCCCCCGACTTCCTCGATTTATGCCAACGTGTGGTGGCAAAAGGAACAGGACAGCGACCCAGCGAGCCGGATCTGCATCAAGTATTACGCTGCCTTATTGGCGAGCGCGGCCAGCGAGAGTCGTTGATCTTCCATTACGATTCATTTGTGCTGACGGCGATCATGCCTGTTTGTATGCCCGATCAGAGTGACCCAGGTGATTTGATCATGCTCCCCAATCACCGGCCTATTCGAAAAAATTATGCCCTGAACCTGTTGGACAAGTTGCTGATCGACAATCGATGGTCGCAACGACGCCTGGCCCAGCGTCACGCCAGACATGCCGAGCAGTTCGTGCGGATACGGATGCGGCCGGGCGATATGTATCTGTTCTGGGGTTATCGCTCGTTGCACACAAATCTTCCGGCCGATCCTACTGTCATTCGCTCGACTGCCGTTTTTCACTATCAGAATGTGCATGGCCGTAGTTCGCTGGCAAGCCGCATCCGCCGGTCGCTGGCAGAGTTGAAGCCCAAGCAGCCTGCCCAGCTCGAAGAGTCACAGGCACAACGGGAATCCGTGACTGAAAGACCCTGATGTCAGGCTGCCGCGCCCCTCGGATACCTGATATCAGGACGCCGAGGATCCGGCCATGTCGACTGAGCGATTCACGCGAGCCCAAGCATCCTTTCCATGATGATCGTGTGCTCGGCTCCATGAAATTCGTCTCGAATTTTGTTGAAGCCAAGGGAAGCGTAAAAACCTTCTGCGGTGATGGAAGAGGGGACAAGTAATCGTTCTATTCCGTTGCCGACGGCCACTGCCAGTAGCATCGCCATCAGTTGTCGTCCTATGCCTGCCCCTTGATGGGCCGGGTCGACGAACACACTTCGAACCACGTCCCGATCCAGGCTTGCTGTTGCAACTATCTGACCGCGGACCATCGCCACGTAGACCTCACGCTGAATCAACAAATCGAGGATTGCCTTCGGGGCAAAGCCTTGCTCAACCCGGGCGATGATTTCGGGTGAATAATCGTGGGCGTTGGACTGGCGTAAGGCGTTGACGATGACCGTGCTGATGGCCGAGGCGTCCTCGCGAGTTGCGCTTCGAATCAGGCAATCCATCTGGGCAATTCCTTGCGAATGGTCTGCCGATGCTAAACAAATCCGGGTGAGCAGGCCATGGGGCAGACTTCATCGGGAACGTACCGGCTGGTTTCGAATGACGATCCGTCGGTCCTTGAGGTAATACCACCCCCAAGAAATCAATCGCCTGACCAGACATACCTTCAATATCGCGAGCAGACAGGGCAGGCGTCGACCAACCGCCTTGCTCTGGGTTCGCCTGGAGGTTTCAAGCCTGCCAGCGCACGCTGGTCATCGCGCGGCCTGCGCTGGTGTCGGCTGCGCCGCTAATTCACGAACCTGCCATGGGGTTGTAGACTGGCGGCCTGCAAAATTCCCGCTAGCCCTCAAGCAAGAGATCCCCCATGGCAAACCACGACCTTACTTTTGTCGCTGACCCCGATCCGGAATCCATTTCCTCTGACGTAGCCGGTGTCGGCGGCCTGCTGGTCTCCACGCAGATTCCGACCCGTGCCGACGGCAGTCTGGAGTTGGGCGGTATCGTTGCGCAGAGCGAATGCACGCTGCAAGCGTTGAAGGTTGCACTGGAAAAAGCCGGCAGCTCCATGGATCGGGTTCTGCATTTGACGATCTACCTCACCGACATGGCCGACCGTCCGGCCTTCAATGAGGTTTATCAGCGCTTCTTCAGCAAGCCCTGGCCGGTTCGCGCCGCTGTTGGCGTTGCCGCGCTGGCGGTTGAAGGCATGCGCGTGGAAGTGACCGCGATGGCGGCCAAGGGCTGAATCGTCAGTCAGGCAGCTGCGACCCAGACGCGAAGGGCGCAGCTTAGCCGATCAACACAAAGCGGCTGTCAAAGGCAATGTTGCGTACTTCGATGAGCGCCTGATATTCAACGCTTTCGTACCATTTAACAGCTGCCTCGCGATCGGCAAACTCGCTGACCAATCCCCGTTCGAGCGCGCCCGTGAGCACCGGCAAAGTAAAGCCCGTCAGATGCTGGCCAGCGCCTGGGCCAGATCCGCGCGCAGGTCTTCGATATCCTCGACGCCCACTGACAACCGCACCAGCCCATCGCCGATGCCAAGCTGCGCGCGGGTTTCTGCCGGAATGCTTGCGTGGGTCATGATTGCCGGGTGCTCGATCAGGCTCTCCACGCCACCGAGACTTTCGGCCAAGGCGAAGATCCGTACATTTTCCAGAAAACGCCTGGCGCCGGCTAGATCAGTGTTCAGGTCAACGGAGATCATGCCGCCGAATCCGCGCATCTGCTGCCGCGCCAGTTCATGCTGAGGGTGCGAAGCCAGGCCCGGATAATAAACATGCGTGACCTGCGGCTGTTGTTCCAACCATTGCGCCAGCGTCAGCGCATTGTTGCAATGGCGTTCCATGCGCAGGGCCAGGGTCTTCACGCCGCGCAGGGTGAGAAACGCGTCGAACGGCCCGGCGATGGCGCCCACCGAGTTCTGTAGAAACCCCAGGCGCTCGGCCAGTTCCGGGTTCTGGCCTACCACCGCGATGCCACCGATCACGTCGGAGTGGCCGTTGAGGTATTTGGTGGTCGAGTGCACCACGATATCGAAACCCAGCTCCAGCGGACGCTGAATCCACGGGCTGGCAAAGGTGTTGTCGGCGACACAGATAATGCCGCGTCCACGACAGATGCGCGCCACGGCGGCGAGGTCGGTAAGACTCAGCAGCGGGTTGCTCGGCGTCTCGACCCAGACCATCCGCGTGTCATCCTGCAACGCTGCTTCGAATGCCGCCAGATCGGTTAGATCGACATAACTGAAACGATGCCCGGCGCTGCGTTGACGCACCTTGTCAAACAGTCGGAACGTGCCGCCGTACAGGTCATTGCCGGAAACGATGTGCGCGCCGGCGTCGAGCAATTCGAGCACGGTGGAAATCGCCGCCAGCCCGGAGGCGAAGGCGTAGGCCTGGGTTCCGCTTTCCAGGTCTGCCACGCAGCGCTCCAATGCCCAGCGCGTCGGGTTGTGTGAACGCCCATAATCAAGCCCCTTATGCACGCCGGGACTTTGTTGCAGATAAGTGGAGTTGGCATAAATCGGTGGCATCAATGCCCCGGTGGAAGGGTCCGGCGCCTGGCCTGCGTGGATCACTCGGGTGGCGAAGGCCTGTGGCGGCGTGGTTTCATCGTGTTGACTCATAGTGATCTCCGTAAATGATTGAGCAGATCGACGCGGGTAATCAGGCCGTGAAAGCACACCGCGTCAGCAATAATCGCTATCAGCCCTCGATCAAGCTTGCTTTGCAACTCAACCAGACTGGCGTCCGGGGGCAGAACTTCCAATTTGCCGGTCATGGCGCTGGCCACAGTCATACGCAGATGCGATGGGTCTTGATGGACGCCGACCAAGATGTCGGATTCGTCGATAACGCCGACCAGCTGTTGGCCATCCACCAGTACCGGCAGCTGCGACACATCGGCCAGCCGCATGCGCTGGAAAGCGGTCAGCAGGGTGTCATCCGGGCCCACGCTGATCACCCGCCCATCCTCGAAACGCCGGGCGATCAGGTCGCGCAGGTCGCCATAACGCTTGCGCTGCAGCAAGCCCTGATCGGTCATCCATTGATCGTTGTACACCTTGGACAAGTAGCGGGTGCCCGTGTCGCAGACGAAACTGACCACGCGTTTGGGCTCGGTTTGTTCGCGACAGTAGCGCAGCGCCGCCGCCAGCAACGTGCCGGTCGAAGAGCCGCCGAGAATGCCTTCGGCGCGCAACAGTTGCCGGGCATGATCGAAGCTTTCCTCGTCGCTGATGGAATAGGCGTGGCGCACGCTGGAAAGGTCGGCAATTGAAGGGATGAAGTCTTCGCCGATGCCTTCCACGGCCCAGGAACCGGGCGTGGGCAGTGGCAAGCCGCGACTGTAGTCGGCCATGACCGAGCCAACCGGGTCGGCCAGCACCATGACCAGGTCCGGCTGCACCCGGCGAAAGAACCGCGTCAGCCCGGTCAGCGTACCTGCCGAGCCGACGCCGACGACGATTGCATCCAGATCATGTTCGGTCTGCGCCCAGATCTCTGGCGCCGTGCTGCATTCGTGGGCCAGCGGGTTGGCGGGATTGTTGAATTGATCGGCAAAGAACGCATCGGGAATCTCCTGCGCCAGCCGCGCGGCGACGTCCTGATAATATTCGGGGTGGCCCTTGCCGACGTCGGAGCGGGTGATGTGCACTTCGGCGCCCATCGCCTTGAGGTGCAGGACTTTCTCTGTGGACATTTTGTCCGGCACCACCAACACCACGCGATAGCCTTTGGCGCGACCGACCAGGGCAAGTCCCAGGCCGGTATTGCCAGCCGTCGCCTCGATAATGGTGCCTCCGGGGCTCAGGCGACCATCGCGTTCGGCGGCATCGATCATCGCCAGGCCGATGCGATCCTTGATCGAGCCGCCGGGATTCTGCGATTCGAGTTTGAGGAACAACGTACACAGGCCGGTATCGAAGCGGGTGACGCGCACCAGCGGCGTATTGCCGATCAATCCGAGCACGGCAGGGCGGGAGTCATTAGGCATGTCTTCATCTCGCTGCGGTAATCTGCATTGAGATCAGGGTAGCTTGCAGTCCGCACACCTGCCGTCCAAATCGCCTGTCAGGTCATGCCGCAGCGTTTTCCGGCAGCTTGGCGATGACCTTGATTTCAAACTGGAAGCCATACAGCCAGGTCACGCCAATTCCGGTCAGCGTCGGGTGTGGCGCGTTGCCCCAGAACTCCGGAATCACCTTCCAGATGGTTTCAAACTTCGCCTCCGGATCGACAATGAACACCGTCACGTCGATGACATCATCAAAGGTGCAACCGGCCGCGCCGAGAATGGCATTGAGATTGTTGAAGGCCAGCCGCACCTGGCTTTCCAGATCCGCTTCGGGAGAGCCGTCCTCGTTACTGCCGACTTGCCCCGAGACGAACAAAAAGCCATTTGACTTGATGGCCGGCGAATAACGATTGCGCTCATAAAGCGCCTGGCGGCCGGGTGGAAAAACTGCGTCACGGATTGTCATGTCTAGCTCCTTCAGGGGATTAGGGAGCGAGTCGAAGGCGACCCGCTCAGCGATGAAGGGACTTTAGGGACTTGTTCCGGCCCGATAAACAGGCAACTCTAGCCAACACTGTTTGAAAATTCGAAACAATCAAGGCAGTCATCCAGCCCGCAGAGGATAAAAATGGACCGGTTTGACGCGATGCAGGCCTTCGTCAGAGTGGTGGAGGCGGGCAGCTTCACCAAGGCCGCCGAGACGCTGCATATGAGCAAGACCAGCGTGACGCAACTGATCCAGCAGTTGGAGGCGCGCTTGCGGGTCAAATTGCTCAATCGCACCACGCGCAAAGTTAATATCACGGCCGATGGCGCGGTGTTTTATGAGCGTGCGGTCAGGCTTCTGGCTGATCTGGACGACGCCGAAACCAGCCTGTCCGCCGCGTCGACATCGCCCAGGGGGCGGCTGCGCGTGGATGTGCCCAGCCCGCTGGCGAGCATGATTTTGGTGCCGGCGTTGCCCGCCTTTCATGCGCGCTATCCGGACATCCAGATCGACCTGGGCGTGAGCGACCGGATCGTTGATATGGTCGGAGAGAATGTCGATTGCGTGGTGCGTGGCGGCGAGCTGACCGACCAGTCTTTGATGGCCCGCCGGGTTGGCACTCTCCAGCTGGGTGTTTACGCGGCGCCGAGTTATCTGGCGCGCGTCGGTACGCCAGTGCATCCGCGAGAGCTGGAAGATTCGCAGCATCGCATCGTTGGTTTTCTGTGGGCACGCACCGGTAAGGCGCTGCCCTATGCCATGCGCCTGAACGACGAAAGCGTGCATATCCAGGGCCGCTACGTTCTGGCCGTCGACGATGGTAATGCCTATCTCGCCGCAGGCCTGGCGGGCCTCGGGGTGCTTTGGTTGCCGGACTACATGGCCCTGGCCAGTGTCGCGCGAGGCGAATTGGTGCCGCTGTTTGCAGACTGGCGCCTGGACTCGATGCCGATGTACGTGGCATTTCCCCCGAACCGGCACATCAGCGTGAAGCTGCGTGTGTTCATCGATTGGGTTGTCGAGTTGATGGCAAAGCATGCGCCGGTCGGTGCCCCGCATGATGCGTGAGTAGCGGATTCAATCGATATGAGAAGGTTTTTCGATCAATCGGTTGATGTCGACAAGTTCTACGTGAAGATTTCAGTGATCCTTTAGTGGCTGTTTGTAAGTTATTTCCGAGAGTGCGTCGGAATTTTCCCATATCTCTCTCAGGGGCTGGAATAGAGGCCTGAAGTACTTCATTGTCCGGACCTCTCTCAAACATTTAATACATAAACACTCCGTTTGATGTCTGCGCAGAGTCGCCGACATCACCTGTCGCAAGCTGGGGCGAGTTGCATGAGTGCATTTAAGTTCATTGCCTTTTTGTGGCATGTGAAAATATCAATGCTCATTCGTTGCATATAAATATTTTGTTTAAAAGGATGTTCATTCTATGTCCCTTCATTGTTTTCTTGCGCTGCGTTGCGGTGAACCTTCGTCTGTTGAATCAGCATTTTCAGATGTTCGTATTGCGTTCACTGCGCAGATTTATCGGCTTGGCAGCAACCCGCTAAACACTCGTTCGGAGGCCTGAACATGTCCACTGCACTGCGCGCTTTCTTCGACCACAGCCGTCACAAACTGCAAGTAAGTGATGTCGATGCATCCCTCGACGTCCTGACTTTCAAGGGCGAAGAACATCTGAGCCAGCCGTTCAAGTACGACGTGGAGTTCACCTCTGCGCAGCAGGACATTGCGGTCGAGAAGATGCTCGGTCGGGCCGCGACGTTCAGTCTGCATGGCTTGCCGCCCAAGTACCCGAAGATGACGCCGGATTTCCTTTCCGTCGTGCCCGAGCCGCCGCTGCGCACGTTGCATGGCGTGGTCACCGGCTTCAAGCGCCTGTCCGATTCCAACGATGAAGCCCATTACGCTCTGACCCTGCAACCGCGTCTGGCACTGCTCGATAAGGGCAAGCAGTTCCGCATTTATCAGCACCAGTCGGTGCCGACTATTGTCGAGAGCATTCTGCGCAGTCGGCACAACTTCGAAGGCCAGGACTTTCTGTTCAAACTGGCGCGCGACTACCCCAGGCGCGAACAGGTCATGCAATACGGCGAAAGCGATCTGGTGTTTATTACCCGGCTGCTGGCCGAAGTGGGTATCTGGTTTCGCTTCACCGTCGACCAACGTCTGAAGATTGATGTTGTTGAGTTTCATGACGACCAGCGTCATTACCAGTTCGGCGTCGAACTGCCTTTGCGTTCGCCGTCTGGTTTTACCAGCAGCGGGCAGGATGGCGTGTGGCAACTGCAAACCAGCCATAAGGTGGTAGAAAAAAACATCAACTTCCGCGCCTATCACCATCGCGATGCCAATGCCTGGCTCAACGGCGAAGTCGATCAGACCCGAGGCGCAAAAACCACCTACGGCGAGGCGTACCACTACGCCGAACCTTACAAAGAACTCGGCGACCGGATTGCTCAGGATGAAGACCTGTTAAGCGAAAGCGGTTTTTTCTACGCGCGCCTGCGTCACGAGCGCTACCTCAACGGCCAGACCCAACTCAGCGGTGCCAGCAGCAGCGCGACGCTGGGCCTCGGTCAGGTCCTGAAAATCACCGGCGCTCCGCAGGCCTTCGCGCCGGGCGCAGTCATTACCCAACTGAACACTTGCGCCGCCCGTGATCGCAGTTTCGAAGTCACCTTCGAGGCCATCCCCTATTCGGAAACCGTCTGTTTCCGCCCGCCCTTGGTGGCGAAGCCGCAAATCGCCGGCACCGTACCGGCGCGTGTCACCAGCCCGCAGAAAAACGCCCCTTACTCCGAAATCGACCGGGATGGCTACTATCGGGTCAACTTCCTGTTCGACCGCGACAGCTGGAAACCCGGCCAGGAAAGCATGCTGCTGCGCCTCGCGCGCCCTTATGCCGGCGACACCCACGGCCTGCATCTGCCGCTGATTGCCGGCACCGAAGTGGCCATCGCCTTCGAACAAGGCGACCCCGACCGACCTTACATCGCCCACGCCCTGCACGATGACCGCCGCCCGGACCACGTCACCCTGCGCAAACGCGACTACACCCGCAACGTCCTGCGCACCCCGGCCAACAACAAACTGCGCATGGAAGACCTGCGCGGCTCCGAGCACATCAAACTCAGCACCGAACACAGCGGCAAAAGCCAGCTGAATCTTGGGCATCTGGTGGACGCCGAGAAGAAAAAACGCGGCGAAGGGTTTGAACTGCGGACCGATGGCTGGGGGGCGATTCGGGGTGGCAAAGGCATTTTTATTAGTGCGGATGAACAAGCCAAAGCCCAAGGCCAGGTGCTCGACATAAGCAAGGCCATCGACCGGCTGCAACAGGCTGGCGAGCAATTGCAAAACCTGTCGGTCGACGCGGAAGCAGCCAATGCCGATCCGGCCGATGTTCAGGCGCAACTGAACCTGCTCAAACAGGATCTCGAACAGCTCAAGACCTCGGTGTTATTGCTCAGCGCCCCAAAAGGCATCGCCCTGACCAGCGGCCAGCATCTGCAACTGGCGGCGCAGAAAAACCTGATGCTCAACGCGGGCGCCGAAGCCGACATCAGCGTGGTGAAACGCCTGTTTATCGGCGTGGGCGCAGGCATGAGCCTGTTCGTGCGCAAGATGGGCATCAAACTGATCGCCAATCAGGGGCCGGTGAACATCCAGGCACAAAACGACCGCCTGGAACTGCTGGCCCGGCATGGCCTGAAGATCACCAGCACCGAAGATGAAATCCACATCACCGCCAAAAAGAAAATCATCCTCAACGGCGGCGGCAGCTACATCACCCTCGACGCGAACAGCATCGAATCCGGCTCGGCGGGGGACTACAACGTCAAGTCGGCGAGTTTTGAATACAAGGCCGGCGCAGCCAGTCAGGCCCCGGCCATGCCGCCATCCCCCCAACTCACCGAGCACGACACCGAATCCCAAGGACTTCGGCACTTCTCTGGCTGACCTTATGCAAGGAGCAAATACGCTATGGCTAAATGGTTCGATTGGCTGTTTTGGCATCCCGCCCCTGATCGAAAAACGAGGTCAGAAACCCATCCTCGTCCCGTCCTGCCCACCCCCGACGCAGGCCCGGTTCGCCCTTCTTCACCCGTCGATGCCGCTATCGCCGCACTGCCTGCGGTGAAGAACTGGAGCCACCCCTTCAGGGACAAGCGCGACCCGTTGCTGCAATTGACCCAGATGGCCAAAGCGGCGGCCGGCTTTTATCCGCTGGGCCGCAGCGGCCTGTGGCACGGCGGGGTGCATTTCGATGGCGGTACCGCTGGCACACTCGATCAGTCCAGCGTGCATTGTCTGGCCGATGGCGAGGTGGTGGCCTATCGCATTGATCAGCATTCACCGACCACGGGGTTTTTCGTCAACAAGCTCTCGGTGCAGAAACCTTTCTCGCGCAATTTTGTGCTGGTGCGGCACCGTCTTCAGGCGCCGAAGATCGACGGCAGCGCCGATACGCCGCCCAGCCTGACCTTCTTCAGCCTGTACATGCACCTGCAGGACTGGGCGGTTTACCGGGATGATCCTGCCATCGCCCGACCGCCGTTCTGGCCCGAAGCGGCGATTCGACGGGTCAAGTCTGACGTCAAAGACCCCCGTCCCGGTCAGCCGGAGCAGGTGGGCTTGAACGTGCGCAACAAGAACTGGCAAGGCAAGGTGCTCGACCTGCTGCCAAGAGGCGCTGAGGTCACGATCAGCGGCCAGGGTGACTTCCGCAAACTGGAAAACACCCCGGGGCCGACCTTTCTGCAAGATGGTGACGGGAAATTGCTCGGCTACCTCGCCAGCCATTATCTGGAGCCCCTGGCCGCAGGCGAGTATCGGATCAGATGCGACAGCTCGCTCAGGGTCCGGGCCGAAGCGAACTTTGACAGCAAGGTCATCGGCGAACTGCCCCACGGCACAGAAGTCACCGTCAGCGGCACCGGCCACTACCGCAAGCTGGAGCGCGTTAACCAGTACGTTCATTTCAAGTCCTTGTTAAGTGCCCTTGAACCCCAGGCTCACGATCAGGTGGTGGTGCTGGAAAAGCCCGTGCCGATCAAGGCCGGCGACCTGATCGGCCACATTGGTCAGTATCAGGACTGCTACGCGGACCAGCCGGAACAGAAGCTGCACCTCGAAATGTTCAGCGGCGATAACGTCAAAGCGTTTATCGCCGCCAGTCGCGCCTGGGCGCAGCGTTTACCTGTCACCAGCAAGACCTGGCTGAAACTCGCCAAGGGCAGCGCCGTGGTGACCCATCAAGAGCGTTTCAACGCCAAACAGCCACCCACGCTGAACGCGCCCCACGCCCTCAGCGACGCTGACCTGCTCGTTCCAAAAAGCCTGCTCGACGGGCTGCCCCCTGAAAAGAAAATCGCGGTCGCGGCCACCCCGGACAAAAAGGCCTGTAACTGGTATCGCCTCGATGGTCTGCTGCATGACGCCAACAACACTTTGCTCGACGGCTGGGTCCGCGAGGAAGTGGGCGTTACCCCGTGGTTCAGTCCGTGGGCATGGGAAGGTTACGACGTCATCTTCAACTACGACGTGCCGCGCAAATTCCTCGCCTCCTACCTGCGCGCCGTCAACCAGTTCAGCGAAGCGCAACTCGCGCAATACGGTGCCCTGGCCGACGATGTGGACCAAGGGCCAGTCATGAGCCGCCTGTTCGAGATCATCGACCGCGACCGCGACGGCAAAATGTCCGGCGACGAAATACAGGCCGCCCTCAACCTGCCGGCCCACGCCCAATCCATCTCGCAACTGATCATCGACTACGAAACCGAATGGGTTCACCGGCCACGCAAGTGGGACGCCATGGACGAAATGCTCGGCCACAGCGGCTCAACCCCGCACCTGAACTGGCTGGCAGAAAAAGAGCGCATCAAACAACTGAGTTGGTGGGATGAAGTTGCGGAGAAAGTGGGACTGGATTCGTGGGCGAAGGTTTGTCACTTTCATCCGGTGGGGTTGGTGGGGTGTTTTGCCAATATTCAGGGTGTGAAAATCCTTGCAGGGCAGATCACCTTCGATGCTGAAGGCAATGATATTCCAAGTTCAATGCACTACAGCCGAGTTATCCACTGGCCAGGTAATGACCTATCTGGTGTGACGTTAGGTCGAGGGTACGACATGGGGAATCGAACTAAGGGCGAAATATATGCACATATGTTACAGGCTGGCATTGAAGATGAAAAGGCTCAAAGGATTTCGCAGGCCTATGGTTTGAAAGGGGGGGGCGCGAGCGATTTTGTTAAAGACAATAAATTACTTATTGGTGAGATCACAACTGGCCAACAAATATCACTATTCAATATCATCTACCCTGCGTACGTCGAGAGAGCCATTTTAAACTACAATAAATGGACTGCTGCTGAAAGTGACAGGTTTGAGTGGAAAAGCCTTGATCCGACAATCAAGGATGTGTTGGTTGATTTTGTCTATCAAGGATTTACTGGTGGTCCCAATCCAATGAAGGCGGGAATGCGCAACAGTAAATCAGAGATGATTTCATATGTCGAAGGGACGCCTGCAATTAGTCAATATGAGCCCGGTCGACGTCGGGCAAAATATCTTAGAAATAATTGATAGGAAATATCGATGCGTACTAGATTTTTATTAATACTACCGCTCTTCTCTTTTGGCATCTGTCACGCAGAGGTTTTGCTTCCCAGGATATGTGCTGCAAGCAACCTGAGCAGTCAAGCCATCTATGAGTGCTCAGAGTATAATAAAAAAATTGCTGATCAAGATTTGAATACCGCGTATAAAAGGTTGAACGACATGATTTCCAAAGACTATAAGTCCATGCCTAGCCTAGGAGAGAAGCTGAAATCGACTGTCAAGAAATCGCAGTTAACTTGGATTAAATTGAGGGATGAAAACTGTGCTATTGAGGTTTTTGTGATCGAGTCTGGAACGCAGGCCTTTGAAACAACCAAAAACTACTGTTTTGCGAGAGAGGGCGCTGAAAGAAGTCGCTACCTGAATGATCTGAGATTCTAACGAATGTACTTGAATAAATGGAAAAACATGCTTTCGATCGATGCGGATGCTCTAGAAAATGACTAAATCACTATTGATTTTTTTGTTGCTACTTCTCTCAGATCTAACCAGTGCCAGCTTGAAAGATCATAAAAAAACAATAGATGATGCATCTAAAGAAGAAATAATAGTTGACAGCATACCCCCTTTCGCCGTGTATATTTCAGAGCAGGGGAAATTACACCCGGTGTCGCTTCCTACAGGTTTTAATGATGACCCCCAGGGAGTCTACGACGATATCTATGTCGAAGATTTGAGTGACGATGGAGTTGGGGAGATTGTTGTTCGCTTAGCGACGAACGGTGTGAACGTCTGTTCAAAAATATTGCACTACAACAAAACGAACAGATCCTTGAATGAGTTAAGGTTTGGTGATAGAAATTTGTGTAATTTCAAAGTTAGACGTGGTTTTATTATTAGCTCCTACAAGAACGGTGCTGCTTGGAGTGAAGATATTTACACCCTGCAAGGAGAGAAGGTAAACGCTATTGTTTCCGACAGTTGTATAGGGTGCGGTGAGGTGAGACGGAAGAAATATGGTTCCGACGGGACCATTGTTGAGTTTCTAGTATCTGATGATATTGATTTCGAAAAAAGAACGCCACTCACAGCTAGAGTAAGCTCTTTATTGGCAGAAATTTATTCCGCCCCAGATGCGATGCAGTCATCCGAAAAAAATCTGGTACGAGGTGATGAAGTTTTTTTGCTGGGATTTGAAAAGTTATCTGGAGGTGAAAATATCGTTGAGTTTAGGCTTTCAGGGAACATTGTCATCGAAGGATGGTTGAAATGTAGTGATCTTAATTACAATTGCTGAGATGAAGCAGGTCGGCGGATGTTCATAAAAAATGAAGAAGCAACAAGAATGTATCCAGCCAAAGGTGAAGACGTGATTGTAGAGAAACCACTCGCAATGTGGTTACAGTGTAAAAATCAATCATGAGAATTATTGATGCGTGCGTCAAGTTAACAATGGAAGCGTAACTATCAGGAGCAATATATGAAAAACATCATCCGCATCGGCGACCTAACCACCGGAGGCGGCTCCGTCCTCTCCGGTTCTGCAGACATGAAGTTCGAGGGCATTGGTGTCGCTCGCGAAGGCGATCCGGTGTCTTGTCTGATTCCCGGCCATGGGCCAACCGTGATTGCCCAAGGGCATCCGGCCTTTAAAGACAATGGCGTGCCCGTCGCGTTTCAAGGGCATTTATGCGCGTGCGGTTGCATGCTGATTTCTTCATTGCCGGATGCGGGTGCGAGCTAACCATGTCTGTTCGACTGAATGAAGTTCCGGCGATGGCAATTCGGCCTACCCGACCTCGAGTTTTAGTGTGGCTGGGTTTGCTCGTGCTTTTTTTGCTGCTGGGTATAGGGCTGGCGGTGCTGTTCGGTGCACAGCCGTTGCACCAGCAACCCGCGAGTTTCTGGATGCGTTTCTTGGGCGTTCCACTGTTGGGCTGGTGTGTCCTGGGTTTTGGACGGGCTTTGTTGTATGTCGGTCAACAAGGTGTGGCCGATGGCTGGGACGAGTCTAGGCAGGAGGATATCAATCACAGCATGCAGCGAGGGCGGCGTTCCCAACAAGTGTTGGGCACGAGCCTATATACCGGGCTTCGAGAACGGGGGCAGCAGCCCGCCACACAGCTGGATGCCTTACTTGGCGGAACCAGTGCGCTGAAAATTCAACCATCCCGACTGGCCGAAGTTGACGTACTGCAGAGCAGCTTGCCCGGCGATACGCTTGAATACCCCGAATCCGTACTGCTGCGCGTGCTGGTTCCATTGCTTGCTGACATGGCCAAAACCCTGGCGCAGTTGCCTGATGATCAGCCATTGGCCCTGTTGCTTGAATTCGACAGTGGTCTGCCTGCAAGCCGGTTGAGCCAGATATGGCAACAGGCCTGGAGCGAGTCGGGTATCCGCCAGCCAATTGCGCCCGTGGAGGGGTTCGGGCTGGCCGCAGTGGACCATTGGCTCGACCAGCGTATTGCCGATCAAGCACTGTTGATGGTGGTGGCGTTGCAATTCGCGCTGCTATCTCCCGAAGGTACGGCAGAGGTTGCGGTCGGGCTGCTGTTTGGCAATAGCCTGACGCAGGTTGCCTTGCCGCCGCTTGCCTATCTACACCGCCCGGAAGAGGAGCAGGGGCAGAGCGCCGAACACCTGCTCTACGCCGTGCGTCAGGCGTTGGACTGGGTGCCATTGCCAGCAAGTTCAATCCGACAGGTTTGGGCAGCGGGCCGTGTAGCGCAGCGTGGCGCTGCACTGGCCACGGCACTGGCTGAGGTTTCGATGCCTGCGCAGCACACCCCGGCATTTCGCGATATGGACGGGTTACTGGGGGATTCAGGTCAAGCAGCGCCCTGGCTGGCTATCGCTGCTGCAACACAAAACATTCAAGGCTGCGCCGAGGCGCAATTCATTTTTAGCGGTGGCAATTCCGTCGATACGGGGTTGTGGTGCACGGTTTTGACACCGGCAACGCCGCTTTCAACGTAGGACTATCGAATGCAGTTTCGACGCTCTTCAGGGATGAGTGTGCTAGCGGTTGCGCTGTTACTGGCTGGCGTGATTCTAGGAACGATAATTTGGCGTTGTTCCGAATGGTTAGGTATACAGCCCGGCAGTGACGCGCAAACCATCTGGCTTTTGGTGGTGTGGATCACAACGTTGATTGGGGTGTTGTTGCTCGGTTGCTACTGGCTGCTGGTGACTCAACTGGGAGGCACGGTTTACCAAGGGCAAAAACCAGATGATGCGCGCCAACCGCAACCGCTTACGCAGCAAACCGATACGGCTTCTCAGAAAGTCTGCTCAACGTTGCGCGAGCGTCTTCAAGCCCGCTCCCACTTCTTCTGGCGCCGCCACTTCCGCCTTTTACTCATCGTCGGCGAACCCGAGCAGATCGAAGCCATCGCTCCCGGCCTGGCCAAAGACCTTTGGCAGGAAGGCCAGGGCACGGTGTTGTTGTGGGGCGGCAGTCCGCAGGTTGAATTGCATGAATCGTTCGTTGCGCGGTGGCGCGGTTTGACGCGGGGGCGGCCGTTGGATGGGGTGGTTTGGGCGTTGAGCAAGGCGCAGAGCGCCGATGCTGCGGCGATGAATACGGGGACGCGCAACCTGAAAAGTCTGGCGAGTGCCTTGTGTTGGCAGTTGCCGCTGCACCTGTGGCAGGTCTGCGCCAGTGAATGGTCGCAACTTGAACGCCCGACCGATTCGGTGGGTTGTCTGTTGCCGGCGCGCTTGACGGCGCCGCAGCTGGAAAGCTGTCTCAGCGAGTTGCCGCAGCCTTTGCGGCTGGCGGGCCTGGCGCAGATGGAAACCGCGCTTGAGCATGATTTCCTGTTTCGTTTGTCTCGCGACTTGCAAACCGAGGGCATCGCCCGTTGGCGCCAGGCGCTCGCGCCGTTGCTCGGTGATTTCGCTCGGGGTTTGCCGCTGCGTGGCGTGTGGTTCAGCCTGCCGGTGTCGCGAGCTACAAGTGATTACCCCAACCTCTGGCTGCTGGATCCGGCGTGGTGTGGCGTAGTTGAAGACCAGGCCGTCAACGTGCGTCGCTTGGGCTGGCCCGCCACCCGCATCGCTCATGTCCTGCTGCTCAGCCTGGCACTGCTGTGGGGCGCGGGCATGCTGTTGTCGTTCGCCAGCAATCGCCAACAAATCGCCCAGTTGCACACCTCGCTCGCGACCCTGCAACAGCCCGGCAATGGTGATGCACAGCTGCGAGCGCTGAACGACTGGGTGCGGGAAATGGCGCGGCTGGATTATCGCCTTGAACACGGCGCGGCCTGGTATCAGCGCTTTGGCCTGAACCAGAATCAGGCGCTGCTCGATGCGCTGTGGCCGCGTTATATCGAAGCCAACAATCGCCTGATGCGCGACCCGGCGGCAGCGAATCTGCAGCGCCAACTTCGGGCGTTGGTCAAGCTGGCGCCGGACAGTCCCGAGCGTGCCAAGCGTGCCAACGACGCGTACCAACAGCTCAAGGCGTACCTGATGATGGCGCGTCCGGAAAAAGTCGATGCGGCCTTTCTGACCAAGGCTTTGGGCAATGCCGAACCTGAGCGTGAGGGTATTTCGCCGGGCTTGTGGCAAGGTTTGTCGCCCGGACTTTGGAAGTTTTACAGCGAGCACCTGGCCGCGCATCCGGACTGGCGCATTGAAGCCAATCCGACGCTGGTGGCGCAGGCGCGGCAAGTGCTGCTGGGTCAATTGGGCCAGCGCAATGCCGAAGCCAATCTGTACCAGAAGGTGCTCGACGCGGCGGCCAATCACTCTCCGGCATTGAGCCTGCACGACATGGTCGGCGACACCGATGCGCTGACGCTGTTGTCCTCGGGCGCCGAGGTGCCCGGCGTGTTCACCCGTCAGGCCTGGGAAGGCCAGGTGCGCAAGGCGATTGATGACATTGCCGACGCACGCCGCGAGCAAATCGACTGGGTGCTCAGCGACAGCCAGACGGACATCGCCGCCGAACTGACCCCCGACGTGCTGCGCGAACGCCTCACCCAACGCTACTTTCAGGATTACAGCGGTGCGTGGCTGGCGTTTCTCAACAGCCTGCGCTGGCAGCGTGCCGGTAGTCTGGCCGAAGTGATCGACCAGTTGACGCTGATGAGCGATGTGCGCCAATCGCCGGTCATCGCGTTGATGAATACGTTGGCGTGGCAAGGACAGGCTGGCACGCGTGGGCAGGCGTTGGCTGACTCGTTGATTCAGTCGGCTCAGCAGTTGATCAAACAGGACGCGACCCCCGTCATCGACCAGCTAGGACTCGGCCCGCGCGGGCCGCTGGATGCAACCTTTGGTCCCTTGCTGGCCCTGCTCGGCAAAGGCCCGGAAAGTGCGGCCAGCGATGACAGCCTGAGCGTGCAGGCGTTTCTCACCCGCGTGACCCGCGTGCGCTTGAAGTTGCAGCAAATCAGCAACGCACCCGACCCGCTGGAAATGACCCAGGCTTTGGCGCAAACGGTGTTTCAGGGCAACAGCATCGACCTGACCGACACCCAATCCTATGGCCGTCTGATCGCCGCGAGTCTGGGCGCCGAATGGGCCGGAATTGGCCAGACCTTGTTTGTGCAGCCGCTGGATCAAGCCTGGCAAAAAGTCCTGCAACCCTCGGCGGCGAGCCTCAACAAACAGTGGCAGCGTGCGGTTGTCAGCGACTGGGACAGCGCCTTCACCGGCCGTTACCCCTTTGCGGCCACCGCCAGCGACATCTCGCTGCCCATGCTCGGGCAAATGATCCGCGCCGATTCCGGGCGCATCGAACAATTCTTGCAGCGCCAGCTCAGCGGCGTGCTGCGCAAGGAAGGCAGCCAGTGGGTGGCAGACACGCGCCATAGCCAGGGCTTGCGCCTGAATCCGCAATTTCTGACCGCCATCAACCAGCTCAGCCATCTGGCCGACGTGCTCTACACCGACGGCGGCATGGGCTTGAGTTTCGAGCTCAGTGGCAAAGCCGTGCGCAACGTGGTGCAAACCACCTTCACCCTCAACGGCGAAAAACACGAGTACTTCAATCAGCGGGAAAAATGGCAACGCTTCAACTGGCCGGGCCGCAGCGACCATCCGGGCGCGAGCCTCACGTGGACCAGCGTGCACACCGGCGAGCGCCTGTTCGGCGACTATCAAGGCACCTGGGGCCTGATCCGCCTGCTGGAGAACGCCAAAATGACCCTGCTGGACGACGGCGAAAGTCGTTACCGCATGGTCCTCACCGCCCCCGACGGCCTCGGTTTGACCTGGCATCTGCGCACCGAACTGGGCGCGGGGCCGATGGCGTTGCTCAAGTTGCGGGGGTTCAAGATGCCGAAGGAGATATTTCTCGTTCGGGGGAAGTGAAAGGTCATTGCAGAAAAATCTGCGAAAGCGTGGGGGCGAGTGACCGCCTACTCAATCAATCTCGGTACTCCGGGCAAGTGCCTCCTGCTGTTCGAGCTGGTGCAGTCGCTCAGTCAACGTCGCGTGCACCCGGTCATAGGCATCACTGCCAAGCAACAACCGTTTCGGGGCAGGCTGGGCGTTGGCAGCTTCGATCATGGCGTTGGCCATCTTCAGCGGGTCGCCGTTGAGGGGGAATGCGCCACTGGTGATCGCGCGGCGCACTTCACCTGCAGGGGTTTGCTCGTAGACGTCCATCACTGGCGGGCTGACCAGCGCCGCGCCGAAGTTGGTACGGGTCGGGCCCGGTTCCACCAGGGTGAATTCGATACCGAACGGCGCAACCTCTTGAGCCACGGATTCCACAAAACCTTCGATGGCCCATTTGCTCGCGTGATAAATACTGAAGTTGGGGTAAGCGAGTTGGCCGCCCTCGGACGACACTTGTAAAATCCGGCCGCCACCTTGCTCTCGCAGATACGGCAGACAAGCGCGGATAACCTGCATCGAACCGATCAGATTGGTCTGCAGTTGCTGGCCGATCTGCTCATCGCTGACTTCTTCGGCGGCGCCAAACAGCGCGTAACCCGCATTGCTGACCACTACATCGATGCGCCCCAATTCGCTGAACGCTTGTCGCATCACTTCGCGAATGGCGAGTGGGTCGTTTACATCCAGCGCCGCCAGCCACAACTGTTCGCCATAACGTGCTTTCAGGTCACTCAGCGCCTCTGTTTTGCGCAAAGTGGCCGCCACCCGTTCACCGCGTTGCAGCAACTGTTCGACCAGCGCCCGGCCAATTCCTGAAGAACTTCCGGTTACTAACCATGTTTTATTCATCGCTGTAATCTCCTGGTGATTGAGCATGTTGCCCATCGGCAAGACCACACTAGTGCGCGATGACTGCTGGTACTATCCGGTCAATTCCGGATGGACTGGTGAAATAAACCCATGAATCAGTTGCCCCTGTCCCTTGTCGAGCTGAGCGCCTTGGCGCTGATCGTCTCCCATCGCAGCTTTCGCAAGGCCGCCGATGAACTTGGGCTTTCGGCATCGACCCTGAGTCACATGATGCGCACGCTGGAAGCCAACCTCGGCGTGCGTCTGCTCAATCGCACCACGCGCAGCGTCGCGCCTACTGCCGCAGGTGAACGCTTGGTTACGAGGCTCGCGGCAATGCTCCGCGAGTTCGAGCTGGCGGTGGAAGAGGTCAACCAGTTCCGCGATCTTCCCGGTGGCACGTTGCGGATCAGTGCGAGCGAGCCCGCAGCGCGCTTTCTGCTGGAAGCAATACTGCCGGCGTTCCTGACACGCTTTCCGCAGATGGCGGTGGATCTGGTCACTGATGGCAAACTGGTCGATATCGTTGCTGAGGGTTTCGATGCCGGCATTCGTCTGGGGGAATCGGTGCCGCAGGACATGATCGCCGTGCGCCTGGGGGCGGATACGCGCTCTCTCGCCGTGGCCTCGCCGACTTATCTGCATGAGCATCCGGCGCCGCTAACCCCTGACGATCTGCGTGGTCATCAATGTATTTGCATTCGCCTGCCAAGCGGCAAACCCTATCGCTGGGAGTTTGCAAAGCACGGCCAGCCGTTGACGCTGGAGGTCTCTGGAGCGCTGACGCTGGCTAACGCCGAAATCATGGCCGACGCAGCCGCTCGCGGGCTGGGCATTGCTTATGTGCCGGAGCAGACCGCCGCCCGTTATCTGGTGAACAGACAACTGGTGACGGTGTTGGAGGATTGGTGTCCAGACATCACCGGATTGTGTTTGTACTATCCGGGCCATCGCCATGTACCGAGAGGCTTGAGAGCGTTCATCGAGGTCATTCGTGATGGTGCTCAGGGAGTGTCATTAGAAACTGCGGGTCAGGCCGAATGATTGGATGATAAAGTCAGGCTCTTCAAGCTAAACAAGCCTAGGCACCGAATACCGTCACCCACAGGGACGTACATGAGTCACGCTGACACCCATACTCTTCAAACCGAAAACGAACGGCTAAAGGCCGATCTGGCCGTTGCGCGAAGACAATACCGACAACTGCTGGATTCCATCGAAACCGGCTTTTGCATCATCGAAATGAAATTTGATGACGATGGGCGTCCGTGCGATTACCGGTTTATCGAGACCAATCGCGTTTTCGAACAGCATTCCGGCCTGGCCGATGCCAAAGGCCGATGGATTCGGGACATGGTGCCCGATCAGGACCAGCACTGGTTCGACGTCTACGGCAAAGTGGCTGACACCGGCGAGCCAATACGCTTCGAACATTACGGCGAGGCGCTGCGTCGGTGGTTTGAAGTGCATGCCACGGCTATCAGTACTGAGCAGAAGATCGTCGCAGTGCTGTTCACGGATATCACCGCGCGCCGCAATGCGGAATTGGCGCTGCGACAAAGTGAAGAGTACTGGCGGGGTATTTTCGAGCGGCTCGACGACGGGTTCATCCTCGGTGAGCTCATTCGTGAGGCCGATGGTACGGTCAGCGACTGGCGATATCTGGACGTTAACCCTGCCTAGGCGCAGGTTGTCGGCGTGACCAGCGCAGAAGTGCGGGGCCGAACAGTCCGGCAGTTGTTTCCAGACATTGAGAGTTTCTGGATTGACGAGGTCGCAGCGGCGGTCAATCAGCAAAAAACCTCAGCGTTCAATCATCCGGTTGCGGGCATCAGACGCTGGTTTGAGGGCCGTGTGCATCCACTGGAAGACGATAGATTCACGATTATTTTTCAAGAAGTGACCGAGGCTCACCGTGCACTAGCCAGGCGCCAGGCACTGCTCGAACTGAGTGACGCGTTACGCGACATGCCAGAACCCGAACACATGGCATGTAGCGTTTCTGCGACCTTGGGCAGCGTCCTTGAATGCGACGCTGCGTGTTATTTGTCGATCAATCCTGACGGGCAGCTTGTCCTGAGCGGTCGGAGCTGGCCCGACGCTGCGGAATCCACGCTGGATGGTCTCTGGAACGACAATGAATCGGACTGGTTTTCCAGTCAATTGGCACTGGGCAAGCCACTGTCGATCGCTGATGTCGCGAACGATCCCGGTTCCTGCAATGCGCAGGGCTTGTTGCGGGCTGGCATAGGGGCGCTGCTCAGCGTGCCATTGGTGGAAAACGGCAAAACCGTGGCTGCTTTGTGTGCTATGCGCAATGAACCGTATGCCTGGACGGCAGGGGAAATGCGCTTTACCGCAGATGCAGCGGGCCGCACCCGCAGCGCCATCGCCCGGCGCAGGGCTGAAAACGATCTGCGGCAGCTCAACGCTTCCCTGGAGCAGCTTGTCCAGGACCGAACCCAGGAACTGATGCGTTCTGAAGAGCAGCTCCGCCAATCCCAGAAAATGGAGGCGGTAGGGCAGTTGACCGGCGGCATCGCCCACGATTTCAACAACCTGCTGACCGGAATTTCCGGCAGCCTGGAGATGATGCAGACCCGGATAGGGCAAGGGCGCATCAATGAGCTCGAAAAATATGTCAACTCGGCGCACGGATCGTCCCAGCGGGCGGCCGCCTTGACTCACAGGCTTCTGGCGTTTTCCCGGCGACAGACACTTGATCCCAAGCCGACTGATATCAATCGGCTGGTCGCCGGCATGCAGGATCTGATCGTTCGTACCGTAGGTCCGGCGGTTGAAACCCGCATGCTCCTCGATGAGGCATTGTGGACCAGCAACGTCGACGGCAATCAGCTGGAAAATGCCTTGTTGAATCTCTGTATCAATGCCCGTGATGCGATGCCCGCAGGCGGCAAGCTGGTGGTGGAAACCGCCAATTGTGCCCTGGACGTTCGCGCCGCCGATGCCTTTGATCTCTCCCCGGGAAACTACGTGTCGTTAAGCGTTATCGATACCGGCGTCGGCATGAGCCCGGCCGTAGTGGCCAAGGCATTTGAGCCGTTTTTCACCACCAAGCCGCTGGGTATGGGGACCGGCCTGGGCCTGTCGATGATCTACGGCTTTATCAGGCAATCCGGCGGGCAGGCGAAAATCTATTCGGAAGTCGGGAAAGGCTCTACCGTGCGACTGTACCTGCCGCAGGAAACGACCCGACACGTCGAGCAGGTCCCTTCGCAACCCCTGGAAATGCCCCGGGCGTCCGAGGGGCAAACGGTGTTGGTGGTCGATGACGAACCCACAGTGCGTCATTTGGTGGCAGAAATTCTGGAAGAGTTGGGCTACACCGCTTTGGAAGCCGCCGATGGCGCGTCCGGGCTGCGAATTCTCGAGTCCAATGCCCGGATTGATCTGTTGGTCACCGACGTCGGTTTGCCAGGCGGCATGAACGGTCGCCAGATGGCTGATTATTCCCGCGCCAGTCGTCCGGATCTGAAGATATTGTTCATCACCGGCTATGCAGAAAACGCCGTCATCGGCAGCGGCGATCTCGATGCCAACATGCATGTAATGACCAAGCCTTTCTCGGTAGAAGGCCTGGCCGTGCGGATCAAGAGTCTGATCGAGAGCTGACGGAGCCTTTGGTCTCGCCCAGAATTCTCGCCGCATCCCGTGCCGGGGGCAGGCCGAATATCCGCGCATAATCACGGCCGAACTGGGTCGCGCTTTCGTAGCCGACCTCGAAGGCGGCGTTGGTGACGCTTCTGGCGCTGGCGACCATCAGCATCCGCGCCTGGAGCAAGCGAACCCGCTTCTGATACTGCAAAGGGCTCAACGTCGTGACCGCCTTGAAGTGCCGGTGAAAGGCCGACACGCTCATTGCCGCACGCTGCGCCAGCGTCTCCACTCTGATCGTTTCGGCAAAATTGCGCCGTATCCACTGGATCGCCAGGCTGACGCGAGCCATGGCTGTGTCCGGCGCGGCGATTTCCCGCAGCATCCAGCCATGGGGCCCTTGCAGAACCCGGTAGAGAATCTCGCGCTCGTAAACCGGGGCGAGGGCGGCGATTTCCTCGGGCCGGTCCATCAACCGCAGCATGCGCAGCCAGGCGTCCATCAACTCCGGCGTGACGGCTGCCACGGAAAATCCGGCTTCGTTTTCGTAACGGTCGGTGGCCTTTGGCAGATCGGCCAGCAACGTCGCCAGCACCGTTGGCTCAAGGGTCAGGCTGACCGCCAGGTAAGGTTCGCCGGAAGCTGCCGGGTGCACCGAGCCCACTGCGGGCAACTCGATGGACATGACGAAATACGTCGCCGGGTCATAGCGCAACGTGCGGTCGCCAACCGTCATGGCTTTGCTGCCCTGCAGGATCAGGTTGATCATCGGGTCGTAGACCGCAGCCAACATGTGCTCAGGGATCTTGCCTTGAACCATGGCCACGCGCGGGATGCGTGTTTCCGTACGGCGGTTCTCGGCCCTGGCAGCCAGGGCGCGCAGTTCGGTAAGTTGATGGTTGATCAGCGCAGTATTCATGACGGCCATGCTGAACGCAGGCGTATGGACCGCGCAAGCAAAAAGCAGAAACAGGCAGGATTCGGGTAGAAATGGCTGCGCTGGCGTCGAAGGTCATCGGTAACGTGGTGACTCATCTCATCGACAGTGGAGCAGCACATGGGCGTTATTGTTATCACCGGCGGCAGCCGTGGCATTGGGGCCAGCACTGCCGAACTTTGCGCTCAGCGTGGCATGGGCATCATCCTGACTTACAACAGCAATCCAGAGGCTGCGCAAACCGTTGTAAGCCGAATTGAGTCGGCGGGCGGCAAGGCCGTTGCGCTCAAGCTCGACGTTGCTGAAGTCAGCGGCTTCGAGCGTTTTCGCCAGGCCGTGGTGCAGGCGTTGCAGACAACCTGGGGCGTAGACAGGCTCGATGGCTTGGTCAATAACGCGGGCTACGGCCTGTTCAATCCGCTGCAATCGGTCACTGAAGCGCAATTCGACGGCCTGTTCAATGTTCACCTCAAAGGCCCGTTTTTCCTGACTCAAGCCCTGCTGCCGTCGCTGAATGAGGGCGCGAGCATCGTCAATCTGACCAGCGCCACGACTCGGGTCGCAACTGCGGGCGTCGCTCCCTATGCAGCGTTCAAGGGCGGGCTGGACGTACTCACGCGGTACATGGCGAAGGAGTTCGGCGACCGACGCATCCGTGCCAATGCGGTTTCGCCGGGGGCAATCCGCACCGAATTGGGCGGCGGGCTGAATGACGAATTCGAAGCGCTGCTGGCATCGCAGACCGCCCTTGGCCGAGTCGGTGAGCCGCAGGATGTGGCGCGCGTTATCGCCATGCTGCTTGGCGAAGAAGGCAGCTGGATCAATGCTCAGACTATTGAAGTCGCGGGCGGCTATATCATCTGAATCGCGAGGCGATGACATGCTGGATCACATCTTCATTTCTGTCAGTGACATCGAACGCTCAGTGGGTTTCTACGAAGCGGCGCTAACGCCGCTCGGGATTACCGCTCGACATGATTTCGACGGCAAGGACGGCCCGCCGGGACATCCGGACCTCAAGGGCTTCGGCGCCGATGGGCGAATGTTCTTCTGGTTACGCGAGGGCATTGTGGAAGGGCGAGCGGTTCACGTGGGTTTCGTAGCGAACAGCAAGGCCGAGGTCGATGCCGCCTACGCTGCGGCCATGGAAAACGGTGCGGTCGACAATGGCGCTCCGGGTGCTCGTCTGCATTACGACCCGAACTATTACGCGGCAAACGTGCTGGATCCTGACGGTTACAGCCTTGAGTTCGTCTACAAGAATTGGCAGCACGCGCAATGAGCACATTACTGATCTACGGCGCGACAGGTTATACCGGGCGCATGGCGGCAGAGCGGGCGAAAGCCTTGGGGCTGGATTTCGTGATCGCCGGACGCAATCGACTACAACTGGTAGATCTCGCCGAGCAACTGGACGTGCCCATGCGTGTGTTTGCTGCCGATGCCGACGCAGACCAGTCTCTGTTTGGCATCGATGTCTTGCTGAATTTCGCCGGACCATTCGCGCAGACTGCTGAACCGCTGATGCGGGCATGCCTGAAGGCGGGCGTCGATTATCTGGACATTACGGCTGAGATCAATGTCTATCGGCTGGCGGAGCAGTTGGGCGTAGAAGCGGTTAACGCGGGTGTCATGCTGCTGCCCGGCGTCGGCTGGGACGTGGTGCCGACTGACTGCCTGGCGGTTCATATCGCACAGCGGGTGCAGGATCCCCAATCGCTGAACATTGCGCTGCAGGTTCCGGGCTCAATGTCGCGAGGTTCGGCGCTGAGCGTCAGCGAAATCATTGGTGCGGGCCTGTTGGCACGGGTCGACGGGGAAATCATTCCAACTCCGGATGCGCAACCGCGTCACTTCGATTTTGGCGAGGGTCCGGTGCTGTGTTTTCCGCTGTCGTTCGGTGATCTGGTCACCGGCTGGCATTCGACGGGAATCCCCAACATCGCCATGTTCGTGCATATCGCGGGTGATGCTTTTCCTGAAGGGGATCCATCGCAGCTGCCTGATGGGCCGACTGCCCAGGAGCGTGACGCTCATCGGGCCAGAGCCGTGGCTGAGGTCACGGCAGCCGACGGCGGGGTTGCGCGATCAGTGATCGAAACCGTCAACGGTTATTCCTATACGCCGCTGGCCGCCGTCGAAGCCGCGCGACGGGTTCTGGCCGGCGAACGCCGCACCGGCTTCGAAACCCCAGCTCGACTGTTCGGTGGCGGATTTGCCGAGACCATCGTCGGGACGACGATCAGCGATTTTTAGCAATGTGTTGTCTGAGCCGACGCCTTCCCGGATAAATCCGGTCCCACGCAGTCTGCACAGGATCGCGCCGATTTCCAGATTGTGGGAGCGAATTTATTCGCGAAAAGGTGGTACATGCGCCACCTCAGGGGATTTGAATCTCGCGGCGTCGCGAGCAGGCGGCAGACCAAACAGGCGGGCGTATTCCCGGCTGAATTGCGAGGCGCTTTCATAACCGACGGCAAACGCGATGGACGCTGCGTCGCGCGGATCGAACAACAGTAGCCAGCGCGCTCGCAGCAGGCGCAGGCGTTTTTGGTACTGAATGGGGGTCATGGCGGTGATGGCCTTGAAATGCCGATAGAACGCCGCAACGCTCATGTCGGCCATTGCTGCCAGCGGCTCCACCCGGAAGGGTTCGGTGTAGTGCTCGCGAATCCATTCAGTGGCGCGACGGATCTGCGCCAATCGCCCATCTGGACGCGCGATATCGCGCAGCATGCCTCCCAACGGGCCTTGCAACACGCGAAACAAAATCTCCCGCTCGATCATCGGCGCCAACACCGCCGCTTCGTTAGGGCGGTCCATGAGCCGCATCATGCGCAACCACGCATCAATCATGTCGGCGGGCGCAGGCACCGCAGCGAAGCAGCTCGAGACTGGCTGCGCGCGGGTTTTCACCTCGTCATCCAGCAACGTGGCAATGACGCACGGGTTCAGGGTCAGGCTGATCGCGAGATAGGGCAAGCCCGCCGCGCACGGGTGAATCTGGCCCGTGGCGGGAACATCCACGGGAACCACGAAATAGCTGTTGGTTGGGTAACTCGAAAGCTGGTCGCCAATCGACAGCGTCTTGGTGCCCTGAAGCACCAGGTGCAGCATTGGCTGATAAATCTGATCCGCGCAGGCTTCGGCCCGGACCATCGCCACGCGCGGCAGCCCGGTATCGGTCCACTTGTTTTGCGCGCGCATCACGATGCTGCGCAGTTCATCCATCTGTATTGGGTTATCTGCTGGCGGTTCGGGAGGCGGTGAAGTTGTTCGGCGAGTCGGGCAGCATCATCAATATCAGCTCCATTCTCAGTACCGATCCCTATCTGGCTTCCAGCGTTTATTCCGCCACCAAAGGCGCCGTCGATACCTTGACCTTCGCCTTGGCCAGAGAGCTGGGCGCGCGCGGTATCCGGGTCAATTCCATCTTGCCTGGCCACACCAATACGCCTGCGACTGACGGCAACTTTGCCGGTGCGTTCGGCGAAAAACTCATCGCGGGTACGCCATTGGGCCGTTTCGGCGAGCCGGAAGACATCGCGCCGCTGGCGGTTTTTCTCGCATCCGGGGACTCGCATTGGATCACCGGCGAATCCATCCGGGCCTCAGGCGGCGTGCGCGGAGTGGGTTACTGATCGGCTCGATAAAGGGCGGGAACTGAGCGACAAGGTTTACCCATTCGAGCAGGCCCGCGAAGCCTATGAGCATCTGGCCAGAGGCGCATTCGGCAAGGTCGTGATCAAAGTCGGCTGAAATCATTGATGCGAATACAGCTTCAGCGCCTTGGCAAACCCCTGGGCTCTGAATATGGCGCTGCCTTCGCCGAGATCACCGTCGCTGGCAACCAGGTATACCTCGTTGGTTTCAGGCTTGATTGCCAGGCTGGTCGAGCGCAGGAAGTGGCCTTTTTCGCGGCCGGGGATCAGGATCTGGCCGATAGGCAGGCCGTTCGGATTCAGCACCAGAACCCGGCCCTGGCTGTACAGCGCCACGTACAGATTGCCATCCTGATCCACGCGCATCGAATCCGGGGAAGGGCCGTTGAAGCGATAAATCACCGCCTCGCCGAACGGGGCGATGGTCGTCGCGTCCTTCAGTTCGATGCGGTGCAGCAAACCTGTGGCGAACTCGGTGACCCACAGGGTCTTGCCGTCGGGCGACAAGGCTATGCCGTTGGCAATCGCCAGCCTGGGCAGGATCGGCACGATGCTTTTGCCGTCTGCGGGCACGTAATAAACGCCGCCGGTGGGTTCGGTGGAAGTGCCTTTGAAGTCCGTGAAGTAAAAACCGCCGGTGCTGTCGAACACCAGATCATCCACCAGATAGTTTTTGTTGCCGGCAATCATCACTTGCGGTGCCGAGCCATCGGGTTGGTAGGCAGTCAGATTGCCGGTGTTCTTGAAGTCGCCCAGCCCCGCGACATACAGGCGACCATCCTTATGAATCGCCAGCCCGGCTGAACCCAAGGCATTTTTCGGCACCACGACACTGAGCTTGCCCTGGGTGTCGACCTTGAACACCTGGCCGCCGAAGACTTCCACGAACAGCAAATTGCCTTCCCGGTCGAATGACGGTCCTTCCAGTTGCAGACCTTTGTCCGACACCTTCAGCCATTGCTGGGCGGTGACGGTGGGCAGGTCTTTTTCCGCCGCAGCAATAGCCTGCAACTGTTGGCCCTCGGCAGGGTAGCTGAGCGTCGGAATCGACTCTGCGGCCTGCACGTTGATCGCGCCCGCACTCAACAGGAAAAACATGGACGCCAGAATGTGCTTATGCATTGAAAATCACCTGATTATTGTTGTTCTGTTTGCCCCGTGTCATGCACCCAGCATGGCGACCAGGGCGGGCACGGTCAGCACGGCGGTGTAATAACCCATGAATTGCACGCCGATGTTGAAGCCCAGAAAACGTGACAAGAATCCGCCCAACAACCCGATGGTGATGATCACCAGCAGCCCGAGCAGGCCACCTTCCCAGATGCCGATTACCAGAATCAGGCCGACAAAGGTCGCGATGACGGCTTCGTGGCTGATTTTGCGCGACACATAAGAAGCGGCCCGATGCGCGTAATTCATGGTGAACGGGTAGGCGATCAGGATCGCGACCACCACGGCCAGCATGCCGTAGCCGAGAAACTCCCAGGTGCTGAGCATCGAGTGCAGGTTGTTTACCTGGCCGGTTGCCGCATCCACGCTGAAACGCGGTGGCGCATTGAACAGCGGCGCGGCCGGGCCAGCCGCGACCGGGCTGAGCGGCAGGCCGAAGGCGATCAGGGGTATCAACGCTTCGGCGATGTAAGTCGCCTCGGTGACGCCGTTGCGCGCGGTGATTACGGTAGTGAGGCGATGGTAGACATGTTTGACCCGCGACCCGACCATTTCGCCCATGATCACGGTCATCGCCACTGGGCTGAAAACAAAGGTGGCGCTGGAGATCACGGCGGTAATGCCTGTCCACATGCTTTGCTTGCTGTCCAGGACCTTGAGCGGATTCGGGAAGAAGCCACCCCAGCTTTTGACGTCCGGCGACAAGGAGAACGTACGCACATCCTGCCTGCGCATTTTTTCCCGTTCGGCGGGGGCCAGCATCGAGAACAGCGCTGCAATCAATGGCCCGATGGCGATGCCGAGGAAGTAGCTGACGCTGAGTTTGACGCCATACTGCCCGGTCATGCTTTGCAGGCCGACGATGATCATGACGAACGGAATCAGGGTCAGCACCGCTGCCAGACGACCCTTGGAGAACCAGGCAATGGCAACCGCCGCTGCGAGGAATACCCACGGCGCGGCACGCTTGATCATGTCGCCGAACGGCGCGAGCATCACCGCGAACAGCACGGCCATGGGCACTGCGATCAACGCGGCGATCACGGCGCCGGAAATCATCTTGCGCAGGGCAATGTGCGGAACGCCGAGGTTGCGCAGGAAGTTGGCCTCGCGCATCAGCGGCGTGGCCATGGTGTCGCCGGGAATCCCCAGCAGCGCGGTCGGTACCGCGTGGGTCATGTGCTTGGCGACGGCGCCGGCCAGAAAGAAGGTCAGGATGCCCGGCGCAGGAACCCCGAGCAGCACGACCAGCAAGGTCAATGGCGCGAGGGTCGTGGTCTCGTCGCTGCCAGAGATAAGGCCGATCCCGGCAAAGATCACCGCACCCAGAATGCCCATGCCCAAGGCGATGAGCAGCTGATCCAGCAAAGGCGCCATCATGACTGGCCACCTTTGATGCTCACAGCGCCCTCGACATCCAGCGCGGGCAGTTCCGGGCCATTAGCCGAGACGACTTGTGCCCGCTCATAGTCCGCAAACAGTTCATACAGGTCCATCTCGCGAAGCTCGGCAATCGTGGCCGGCGGCAAGTCGGAGAGTTTGCCCAGATCGCCGAACTCGTTCTGCAGTTCGAGCAAGACCTGGGCGCGCCAGGCTGGATCGGCCTGATGCTCCGTGACATGGCGCTTGGGTTTGAACAGCGTGGCGCTGATGGCGCCGCCTGCCAGGCAACCAACGATGCCGATCAACATGGCATACGCGCGAGCCATTTGCGCCGAAGCAACCCAGCCGACCAGCAGGTGCCTGGCGATGAAAAACGCCCCCAGGCTGACGATGGCACCAATGGCGATGGCGTAGATCAGATGACGACCGTCTACCGTGTCGCCCCAAACTTCATACAGTTCGGATTTCAAAGGATTCTCCCACTGCCCTTGCGGGCTTTTATTGTTATGAAGGTGAAGAGATGCAGCTTAAGCCAGTGCTGACGTTCGACGTTTCGCGAGCAGCGCGCGGGATACCCGGGACGCTGTTTCGCGGCCCAGCTCGGCGTTGATGAATTCGCCGGTCTCGATCAATGAATCAAGGTCGACCCCGTGGCTCAACCCCAAGCCGTCCAGCAGGTAGATCACGTCTTCGCTGGCCACATTACCCGTTGCGCCGGGCGAATAAGGGCAACCACCCAAACCCGCCACGGAGCTGTCGAATACCCGCACACCGGCCTCGAGTGCCGCGTAAATGTTTGCAATGGCCATCCCGTACGTGTCATGAAAATGACCCGCCAGCGCGCTTACGGGGACCACTTCGCTACAGGCTTGCAGCAGCGCTTTGGTTGCCGCTGGTGTACCCGCACCGATGGTGTCGCCCAGGCTGATTTCATAACAACCCATTTCGTAGAGCGAAGCGCTGACGGCGGCGACGGCATCGGGTTGGACCTGACCTGTAAACGGACAGCCCATGACGCAGGAAACATAGCCGCGCACCCGGACGCCGGCCTCTTGCGCGCGCAGCATGACCTGCTGAAAACGCGCGAGGCTTTCGGCAATCGAACAGTTGATATTCCTTTGCGAGAAAGCTTCCGATGCGGCGGCAAATACCGCCACCTCACTACAACCTGCGGCCAGCGCGGCTTCGAGTCCCTGCACATTGGGCACCAGCGCTGTCCAGGTCACGCCGGAACGCACCGGCAAGGCGTTGAACACCTCGTCCGAGCCCGCCATTTGCGGCACCCAGCGTGGCGAAACAAAAGCACCCGCCTCAATGGTGCGCAATCCTGCATTAGCCAGACGCTCCAGCAATTGCACGCGCAGCTGCGGCGCAAGTATCCGCGGCTCGTTCTGCAAGCCATCGCGGGCGCCCACTTCAACCAGCCGGACAGCCTGTTCGCCAGCGCAGCTCATCACGGGGCTCGCTTTTGCTTGAGCAGTTCTGCGGCATGGTCGGAGCGCACATCCCCCGCGTCGACCATCTGCTTGACCAGCCAGCTGACTTCATCGCCTTTGGCGCCGGCCGAAAGCGCGATGTTGCGCGCGTGCAACGCCATGTGCCCGCGTTGTATGCCTTCGGTGGAAAGCGCGCGCAAAGCACCCAGATTCTGCGCCAGACCAACCGCGACGGCGATTTCGGCCAATTCTTGAGCGGTCTTCACGCCCAGGATACGCAAGGACAGCTGCGCCAGCGGATGGGTCTTGGTGGCGCCGCCGACCAGCCCAACCGGCATGGGCATTTCCAGGGTGCCCACCAGATTGCCTTGGCCGTCTTTTTCCCAGGTGGTCAACGAGCCGTAATGCCCATTGCGGCAGGCATACGCATGAGCCCCGGCCTCAACCGCGCGCCAGTCATTGCCCGTGGCAACGATCAGCGGGTCGATGCCGTTCATGATGCCCTTGTTGTGGGTGGCGGCCCGGTAGGGATCAATCACCGCGAAGTTGTACGCATCAAGAATGCCTTCGATGACATCCTCGCCCTTGAAGGTGGTGGTGGTCAGCAGTTGCGGGGCGATACGAATCTGGGCGCGGGCCAGGCGCAGGTCAGCGAGGTTGGACAGAATCCGCAACCTGACTTTGCCGCCGGTGATTTCCTCCATCAACGGCGCGACCGCTTCCGCCATGGTATTCACGGTGTTGGCGCCCATGGCATCGCGCACGTCGACGATCAGGTGCGCCACCAGCATCGGGCCACGGGGGCTTTGTGCGAAAGTGTGGACTTCGATATCCCGACAGCCGCCGCCCAGCTTGTTGAGCAGCTGATCCTTGCGGTTTGCCAGTTCGATGATTTCGTCCTTGCGCCGCATCAGGCTCAAGCGGGCGTTGTACGGGTCGCAGACCTCGACGATCTGCACCTGGGCACGCATCAGCGGCAGCGAGCTTGACGTCTGGAAACCGCCAGCTTCGCGAGCCAGCTTGGCCATGAACGAAGCCGCCGCAACCACCGAAGGCTCCTCGACCACCAACGGCACGATGACGTCGCGGCCATTGATCTGGAAGTTGCTCGCCACTGCATAAGGCAGCTCGAACTTGCCGATCACGTTTTCGATCATGCCGTCGGCGATTTCCAGCGGCAGCGCACCCGCGTCACGGAGGAGGGCGACGTCGTCGGCAGGCAGATCAAGAAGTTCGCGCAGGTGGTCCAGGCGTTCGGCGGGGGACATGCCTCGGAACATGGGAAGGCGTGAGTCAATGCTCATGAGAGGGGTCCTGTACAGATTTTTGTTTTTGAGTGTTGCCACCCTAGACCGGTCTGTACCGGCAAAGAAGGTACAGTTTGGACAGACAGTACCTAAGCTGTACCCTCAGTGAATATTTTTTCAGGACCGAACCATGGCGCGGTTGACGCTGGCTCAACAGTTGACGGCATCCCTGGCGGAGCAGATTGCCAATGGCACCTATCGTGTCGGCGACCGTTTGCCGTCGCTGCGCGAATGCATGCGGTTGCTGGGTCATTCGAAAAACACCGTGATCAACGCCTACGAGTCCCTTGCTTCCCAAGGGCTGATCGAAGCGCGTCACGGACAGGGTTTTTTCGTCAAACAAGGCGCGCCCAGCAGCGCTGAGCCGGAAGAGCCGTTGCCTTATGCCCGGGCGATGGACACGATCTGGCTGATGCGCCAACAGTTCGTTCGCGAGCCGGGTCATTCGCCGCTGGGCGAGGGTTTTCCGCCGGTTGAGTGGCTGATGGATCTGCGCCTGGACAAATTCACCCGACAGATCATGCGTACTGGCGTGACGACGCTGTTTCGTTATGGCAACCGCTTGGGCAATGCCGGCTTGCGGCAGCATCTGGTGCAGAAACTGGCGACCTATTCGATTGCTGCCAGCCCCCGACAAATCGTCACCACCCACGGCGCCAATCACGCCCTGGACCTGATCATCCGCCGTTTCCTGGCGGCAGGGGATTCGGTGCTCGTCGAGGATCCCGGCTACTACCCGCTGTTCGGCAAGCTGCAATTGCAAGGCGCACGAATGCTCGCGGTGCCGCGCTTGCCCGACGGGCCGGACATGGCCGTGCTGGAGCAGTATTTGCGTGTGCATAAGCCGAAACTGTTTTTTATCCAGTCGGTGGGCCACAACCCAACGGGCTCCGACCTGTCACCGAGTAAAGCCCACCGGTTGGTGCAGTTGGCTGAGGAACATAATTTCATTCTGGTGGACGACGACGCGCTGGCCGATTTCAAACCGGCTTCGGCGATCAAGGTCTCGGCGCTCGACCAGCTGAAACACTCGCTGTATGTCGGCAGTTTCTCCAAGTCGGTTTCAGCGGCGCTGCGGGTTGGCTTCATCGCGGGCAGCAAGGAAGTGATCGATGAGCTGGGCGATCTGAAGATGTTGCTGCACACCAGTTCTTCGGAGTTCTGCGAGCGCACGGTGGATGTGATTCTCACCGAGGGGCATTTCCTGCGGCATTTGATCCGCCTCCAGGAGCGCCTGAAAACGGCAACCGCAGAGGGCCTGCAAATGCTGGATGAGATCGGCGCCGAGGTGTTCTATCGCCCGGAACAGAGTCTGTATCTATGGGCCAGGTTTGCACACATCGACGATGCCCGGGAGCTGACCCGAAAATTGCTGCCCAAGGGATTCATGATCGCGCCCGGCCATATTTTTTCGCCGGAGCAGTCGCGGATCAATCCCTGGACGAGGCTCAATGTCGCGTACCTCAACGATCCACTGCTTAAAGTCGTGTTGAAACCTTGAATGGCAGCCTGTTGATAAATTCGCCATTTATCGATGCTTGCTTGAACGCCGAGCACTGATTGGAGTACATTTGTCTTTGCTGTACATATATCCAGTACTCGCATGCTCCATCATCCTATGAGCAACGGACGGAAACCCGATGAAAGTGGCTGGCAGCAACTCCCAGATACGACGTGACTTGCAAGGAATCAGCTCAGATCTGAAATGGTCTTCGGTAGAGCTGTCCCGTATCGCCGGGCGGCTTGAGGCTGCGGGAAACTCAGCGGATGCTCAGGCAATACAACGAATGATGCAGATTTTTCAAGAGGGCGAAGTACGACTGAACCACATCGCCTGCACGATCTCTGGTGAGAGCCTCGTCACTCAGGTGGCTGTCTAACGGCCGGATCAATGATGCCCACCTATCCCGGAACACCCGATGGCCGTTACTTTGTGGTCAAAGGTCAACTGTGGCGTTGCAGCAATCCGTCGCTGCCGGAAGAACTGCGTCAGCAACTGGTCAGCGAGCTGATGTCTGCGCGCCGTGAGGTCAGGCAGGCGAAGTCGGCAGAAGATGACTCGCGGCTAAAGCTGGCGCGTGCCCGGGTGCAGGCATCCAAGGTTGCATTGGGCGAGCGGGGTCCCGTTTGGACGACGCGACTTACAATGGCCCGGACCGGTTTGACCGCATCCATGTGCACTTCAGCCCTCGCGCAAGTCTGGGGCAACTGCACGCTTACCTGAGCAGTAACCTCGCGCCAGCCCTTGCCAAGGCTGATGAGGTATTGAAACTGGTCCTGCATCCTTGCTCAGCCTTTGATAACGACGGCGCTCATCCGCCTGCGCCTGATGTCGCGCACACGGCAACAGCGGTTCGCAGCCAATTGGCGATACTGGAAATCGCATTCGAAAATCCGCTGGCACGGCGCCGTTTCTTCGACAGCCCGACTTTCCTGAACACGCTGTCCGCACAGGCCGAAAACATCAGTCAGTTGAAGGCTTTCGCTGTTTCCGGGCTTTATACCTACGTTCGGGATGGCAAGTTGACCACGGCCGGTTTGCGCGGCAGCAGGGCGGCGGAACTCATCGATTATCTGGGGGCTGCCAACCAGCTGTCGCCTGAGGTAGAAAAGCTGCTGTTGACGGGCGCCAGCTGATACAGCTCTAACCCGCGACCGGTCATGGACATCGCGTGGCACCTGCGCGGTTGGCATCGCTGACAATGATTGCCAGCTTGCGCAGATTGGCCTGTTGCGCCATGACCAGATCCTCGACCGCAGCCCCGGAAGGTTGCTGCAAGATGGTCTGGCAGATCAATTCGTTGCTGTTCTGGTCGGTGGATTGCCCTGCGCGCATCCGCCATCGGGCGTCGAGCAAGGCGTATTGGCCTGGGACCAGATCGAAGCGTTGCACCTCGATGCGCAAGGTCATTTTTTCCCTGCCCCCCGGCCGATTGTTCAGCTCATTGATCAGCGCGCTCTGCACTTCATCGGCGAGGCTCGCACCCCACCATTCGGTTTCCAGAAGGACCAGTTCATTGGTGCCTTGGCGGATGACGATCTGCGAGCGATCAACTTGTGGTGGCACCATGACCCGCTCGATCCGCAGGCTGTCGCCGACCTGAGCTGAGCGCGGGGCGCCGGAGTGCAACGGCGTTAGCGTGTGGTAATGCACCGGGTCGCTGCGGCAGGCGGCCAGCAACAGAACAATCATGAGCAAAGGTGCGTTGAAAGTCGCCCGCATCGGGGGTTCACTCCTTTGAGTGGTCGGTTCATGGACTGCGCTTCTCAGGCTGGGAGTCGAACTGGGAGTCTTTGGGTCGACCACGAATCAGCGACTCGGGATGGCGGCCCAGATAGTCGGATAGATCGCGCAATGAGCGCGACATACGCCCCAGTTCGTCTATCGCGTCACTCAGCTGTTCACGTTGTGGCGAGTCGTCGGCCAGAGTCGCGCTGGCCGATTTCAAGGTTTTTCGCACGTCGTCCAGGGTGGTGCGAACGCCCGGCAGTGTCTGGCTGTTGAATTGTTTGAGGCCGTTACGCAGCTCATTCAGGCTGCCATCCAGATTGGTGGCAATACGATCAAGCGGCAGATTGGCGATTTTTTCGATGACTGCCTGCAGTTGCTCCTGCAAGAGTTCGAGGCTGCTGGGCACAGTTGGCAACATGACCGGACGGGCACTGGGGTCGAAGGTGACTTTTTCCGCTTTCGGATAAAAATCCAGGGATATGTACAGTTGCCCGGTCAACAGGTTTCCCGAGCGGGCCTGGGCGCGCAACCCGTGTTCAACGAAACTGCCGATAATGCGGATCCCTCCTTCAAGATCGCTGGGATCATGCTTGAGCAACGCGAGCATCTTGACGTGCGCCTGCCCCATGCTTTCCGGGTAAATGACGATGCCGACAATGATCGGGAAGCTTCGGGTCTTGAGGTCGAAATCCAGATTGATCGATACCACCTTGCCGATCTCCAGGCCCTGAAATTCAACCGGCGCACCGACCTTCAAGCCTCTGAGCGCCTGGTCAAAGCGCAATGCCAGATATTGCGCTCTACCCGGCGGCGGAGCGAGGGCGGTCTGTGCGTCGGTGAACAGATCGAATCGGCTGCCCTCGGTCGCGACGGCGCTGGCAAGCCCATATTCGGGAGCGCCGAAGGCGATGCCACCGATGAGTACCGCTGACAGCGATTCGGTTTTCACCGAAAACCCGTTGGCGTTCACGCCGATATCGATGCCACTGGCGTTCCAGAAACGGGTATTGCTGGTGACGTAGGAATCGTTCGGTGCATTGATGAAAACCTCGACATCGACTCCTTTTCCGTCTTTATCCAGCGCATAGCCGACGACCTGACCCACCGGAATTTTGCGGTAATAAATCGGCGAGCCGATATCCAGGGAAGCCAGATCCTTGGTCGTCAGGGTGAAGCGTTTTCCCGGTTCGCCGTAGGTAATCGGCGGCGGTGCTTCGAGCCCGATGAAGGTCTTGACGGTGCGTTGCGATGCGCCGGAATCAGCGCCGATGAAGGCGCCCGACAGCAGCGTGTCGATCCCGGACACGCCACCGGCGCCGATGCGCGGGCGCACCACCCAGTATTTGGCATCTTCCCGGGTGAACGACGCGGCTTGTTTGGCGAGTTTGACGGTCGCCGTGACGCTTTTCTGGTCTTCGCTCAGCTCGACTTCCGACACATGGCCGATCACCACATTGCGGTATTTGACCTGGGTCTTTTCAGCGGTGAGGCCTTCACCGGTCTTGAAGGTGATGGTTATTTCCGGACCGGCCTGCATTCTGTTGTGAACCACCAGGGAAATGCCGACCAGCAAGGCAATGATCGGCACGATCCACACCAGCGAAACGCTCCAACGGCTGGAAGTCTTGATCGCGCCTGGTGCGGGCGGGCCCTTCGAGGTTTCATGGGCCATCTCGGACATCCTTGTTCGGCGCGTTTGGCCAGATCAGGCGCGGGTCGAAACTCATCGCCGAAAGCATGGTGAACACCACGACCATGCCAAAAAAAAGAATCCCGACCCGAGGCTCGATGTCCCCCAGTGCGTCAAATTTGACCAACGCAGCCACGAGTGCGACCACCAGCACATCCAGCATTGACCAGTAGCCCACCAGTTCTACAAAACGGAATAACTTCGAACGTTGCCGGCAAGCCCAAGAGCTGCGCCGTTGCGAGGTGATCAGCAGCAGCGTCAATGCGCCAAACTTGATCGCAGGCACGCCAATGCTGGCGATAAAGATAATCGCGGCAATGTCCCAGGCACCGGCTTCCCAGAATTCCAGCACGCCAGTGATGATCGTGCTGTCTGCGCCGCTGCCGAGCATGCTGGTGTTCATCACCGGCAGCAGATTGGCTGGCACATAGAGAATCAATGCGGCCAGTAAATAGGCCCAGGTGCGCGTCAATGAATCGGGTTTGATCGCATGCAAGGGCGCCCCGCAGCGGTCGCACTGCTGCGGGTGGTCGGTGGCGTCGCAAGCCCGCCCGCAACTGTGGCAAAGACACAGGTTCAGATCCACGGCCCGCGGCGGCGTGTTCACGGTTGATTCCATAGAACCCGGACATCACGTCCGGCGATCTTGATCATCAGAATGCTCAGTGCGGCCAGGGCGGCCAGCCCGATACCCGGCACCACGTCCAGCAATCCGGCCAGTTTGAACACCGCGACCATGGCGCCCAGCAGGCAGACTTCGAGCATGCTCCAGGGGCGCAAGGATTCCAGCCAGCGCATGCAAAAGCTGAATGCCGGCGAGCGCCGTCTGGCCAGGGCAAACGCCAGCACCCAGATCAATAGAATGACCTGCAAAACAGGCGCGACAATAATCGAAATGCCAGCCACCAGCGCAATGAACAGAATGGGGCCGTTACTCAGGGCAGCGACGGAATCCCATAACGTCGCCGAGTTTTTCAACCCTTGCAAACTGATACTCATCACGGGATAGAAGTTGGCGAAGACCAGCAGGACAGCGGCAGTTACACATAACGCCATTCGCTGTTGCAGCGTAACGGCGGAGTAACGCTGAATGACGGCACCACAGCAAACGCAATAGGCTTTCTGCTGTTTGACCAGCGGAGCAGTGTCGTAGACCGCGTCGCAATATTCGCAAATGATCAGTGAGTCAAGTTGTGTCATGAACGCTTCTTCATTGAGTGAGAAGTATCAAAACTCAGTTGAATATAGAAGCGCCGCAATAATAGGCAAGGACCAATCCACGAATGATCTAATGCCAAACAAAGTAAGCAATCCTGTTTTTACTTCGAAAAGCTCTATGCGCAAGTTACTCGGGCTCAATCTCTACCTTGTCTGAGCCAAGGTAGAGATTGATGCCAACTGCCGAACTTAACGTGCAGCCTCCAAATTTCTTCCCAATACCCGGTGAGACAGCGGTTTTCATGACGTCGTGAGTCTTGCGCCCCAGACGCATCCGACCAGATAGGCTGAGACCCGCTGGAGCGTGTTGATCAATTCGAGAAGGTCATGGCTGATCGCCGCCTGCTGGTCTGCACGGTGTCGTCAGCTTTGCGATCTTCCGTCACGTGGGGCCAGTCGCTGTCCCAGAATATTCGCGTCGTTGCGCATTACACCAACTGCCATGCCTTGGTCACGGACGTTTGTCTGGCGGGTACAAAGGCTTATTCAACATTTTTACCTTCGCCTTGCAGATCACCTTGGTATTGGTGCTCGGTGATCCGTTGGCCCATGCGCCAGTGGTGCAGCGGATTACCCGGTTGATCAGCCTGGCACGTACACCACCATGGCCGTGGTCATGGGCAAACAGCTCTCCAACATGCTGCAACCATTCTGGGCCGCACCAGTGGTAGCGATGGCCGGAACGGGTACTGGGTTTTACCTTCGCGACGTCTCTGGTTGGGGCCTTTGTCTGTGGCGCTTCGCTGCTGCTTTTGTTGTAAACAGGCGATCCATGATGTTAAATAGCCATCAACTGAATATTGGCGCCAAAATTCCAGCTATTTTTTCAAGATAGGTCTCACAGCGCCGATACTCTCAAAAACCACACTAACCAGGAGGGCATCCAGTTCATGAAACTCACCGTCAAACACAAGTTGCTGTGCTTAGCCATCGTCCCCGCTTTGTTGTTCGCGTTGATCATCAGCGGCCTTGCATCGTGGATGTTACAGAGCAGCGCCGATCAGGAAATGCTTGAAACCCGCGACAGCCTGGTCAAGCGCAATCGCGAAATCCTGAAGAACTACGTGGACATCGCGCTGACCACCATCAAGCCTCTGCATGATGCGTCGGCGAATGGCGATATGGCTGCGCGGGACAAGGCGCTGGATATTCTGAAGCCGGTCAAGTTCGGGGACGAAGGTTACTTCTTCGGCTACGACGGCAAAGGCGTGCGTATCTTCCGTGGCGACAGTACAGCTGGTGTAGGCAAGAGTTTCTGGGACACCAAGGATCCCGACGGTTCCTACCACTACCAGACGTTTGTGGAAGTGGCTAAAAACGGTAAGCACTACGTCGATTACGCTGCGCCCAAACCTGGCCAGGAGACTGTCCAGGTTCCCAAGCTGGGCTATACGGTCTACCTGGAAAAGTGGGACATGGTGCTCGGCAGCGCCATAAACATGGATGACATCGATGCCGCCATGCTCGTGGAGCAGGCCGCGGTTACCGAGCGCACCCGCAACCTGCTCGGTAGCATCTTCCTCGTGACCCTGGTGTTGTTGCTGGTGACTGCCGCGGCGGGTATCTGGACCGCCAACGGTGTGGTGCGTCCACTGCGCATGCTCAAGACCAATCTGGATGACATCGCGGCGGGCGACGGCGATCTCACGCATCGCCTGGTCATCACCAGCAGCGACGAGTTGGGCGATCTCGCCGCGTCATTCAACCGTTTCGTCGACAAAATCCACGCCATGGTCCGTCAGGTGGCGCAGATGACTACCGAGCTGGACGGCCTAGTGGTCCAGGCGACGCAGCAGACCTTGCGCTCCGAGCAAGCCATGCAGCGCCAGCGCAACGAGACCGATCAGGTCGCAACTGCCATCAACGAAATGTCGTCCGCTGCCCAGGAAGTCGCGACGAGCGCCCAGCGTGCCGCAGAAGCTGCCGCTGAGACCGATCAGCAAGGGCATGCCGCGCGCAAAGTCGTGGGCAACAATATTCTCGGCGTGAGCGCGTTGGTTTCTGATATTCGGTCGAGCGGCACCAGCCTCGACAGCCTGCAACAAGACGTGCGCTCCATTGTTTCGGTGCTGGACGTGATTCGCTCCATCGCCGATCAGACCAATCTGCTGGCGCTTAACGCCGCAATCGAAGCGGCACGGGCCGGTGAAGCCGGTCGTGGCTTTGCGGTAGTTGCCGATGAAGTGCGCGCGCTGGCCAGTCGTACCCAGCAGAGCACCCAGGAAATCCAGGGCATGATTACCCGCCTTGAGGCGGGTACTACGGCTTCGGTCGCCGCCATGCAGCGTTCAACCGAAGCAGGCGAGGGTGCCAATCAGCAGACCAATGCGGTCGGCGCGTCACTGGATTCGATCTCGGGCCTGATCGGCACGATCAACGCAATGAACGCGCAGATTGCCAGCGCAGCGGAAGAGCAGACGTCGGTCGCCGAAGAGATCAACCGCAGTGTGCATCAGATCGCCGGTGCGGTGGAAAGCCTTGCCGACGAAACCGAGCAGAGCGCACGCACCATGCGCGAAGTGTCATCGCTGGGCACTAACCTCGCCAGCCTGGTTCGCCAATTCAAGATCTGATGAAACGTTTAAGTTGCCGCTTGCCTGGCAACAGGCGGCAATAACTGTTTTAGTCATGCCTGATTAGTTAGCTTGATCATTATTAGGCAGCAATCCAGTTGCCGCCCACGCGGCAACTTATAAAAAAATCAGAAACACCAGATACGCCCGTGTTTAGACCCAGGAGTGAGTAACCGATGTCCGATAACGATACCTCCCCAGGCCGTCGCGATTTTTTGCGTAAGTCGTTGACGCTGATCCCCGTTGTAACCCTGGCCAGTGCTGGCCTTCCCAGCTCAGCCTTCGCCCAGACTCCCGCGAGTGACGCTCAGTCAGGCACGTCGCTGGCAGTCAAAACCAGCGATTACAAACCCACGTTTTTCACACCCGAAGAATGGGCGTTCCTGATCGCCGCCTGCGACCGTTTGATCCCGTCCGACCAGGTGGGTCCCGGCGCCGTCGAACTGGGCGTGCCGGAGTTTCTCGACCGCCACATGCAGACGCCCTATGCCAACGGCGGCATCTGGTACATGCAGGGCCCGTTCATCCAGGCCGCCCCGGAATTCGGTTACCAGGGCCGCCTGACGCTGCGCGAAACCTTGCGCGTTGGCATCAAGGCCTTTGACGCCAGCTGCAAGACAGCCTTTTCCGGCAAGACCTTCGCCCAGCTGACGACAGCCCAGCAGGAAGAACTGCTGAAGAATGCCGAGAGCGGCAAGCTGGTGCTGGAGGACATTTCTTCGAAGTTGTTCTTCACCAATTTGCTCAACGAAGTGCGTAACGGCTACTTCGCCGACCCTTCACACGGCGGCAACAAAAACATGGGCGCGTGGAAAATGATCGGTTATCCCGGCATGCGCGCCGATTACATGGATTGGGTGACGGTGCGTGACAAGCCGTACCCGCTGCCCCCGGTCGATCTGGCCGGGCGGAGGGGTTGAGCATGGCGAACGTTAAACCAAAAGTAGACGCAGTGATTGTCGGCATGGGCTGGACCGGGGCGATCATGGCCAAGGAACTCACCGATGCCGGTCTTACGGTCGTGGTGCTGGAACGCGGCGCTGATCGTGACACGCAACCTGATTTTGCCTATCCGAAAGTCGTCGATGAACTCGAAGGTTCGGTGCACCGCCGCTATCTGCAAAGCCTGTCCCAGGAAACCGTCACTGCGCGGCATAACCTGACGTCCACCGCCGTGCCGTATCGGCAGATGGGTTCGTTCAAACCGGGCACCGGTGTGGGCGGCGCGGGCAGTCACTGGTCTGGCTGTCACTTCCGCGCGTTGCCGGAAGACTTCAAGCTGCGCAGCAATGTCGAGCAGCGTTATGGCGCGAAGTTCATTCCCAGCGACATGACCATCCAGGATTTCCCGGTCACCTACGAAGACCTTGAACCGCATTTCGATCACTTCGAATACGTGTGCGGCACTTCCGGCAAGGCCGGTGTGATTCAAGGCGCCAAACAGCTGGGCGGCAACCCGTTTGAAGGCTCGCGCTCGCGTGAATTCCCGCTGGGTCCGAACCCTAATTATCTCGGCGCTGAAATGTTTTACGGCGCGGCTCGCGAGATGGGCTGGGACCCGTATCCGATCCCGGCGTCCAACGCATCGGCGCCTTACGTCAATCCCTATGGCTGCCAAATGGGGCCGTGCAACGCCTGCGGGTTCTGCAGCGATTACGGTTGCCTGAACTACTCCAAGGCCAGCCCGAACATCAGCATTCTGCCCGTGCTGCGCCAGCGCAAGAACTTCGACTTGCGCACCAATGCGCAGGTCCTGAAAGTCAATCTCGACAGCGATGGCAAGAAGGCGACCGGCGTTACTTATCTGGATGCCCAGGGCTCTGAAGTCGAGCAGCAGGCCGATCTGGTCCTGCTCTGCGCATTTTCCCTGTTCAACGTGCATCTGATGCTGCTCTCGGGTATCGGCAAACCCTACGACCCGCAGACTGGCGAAGGCACCATCGGCCGCAATTACTCGTACCAGAACCTCAATCGCGTGGTGCTGTTTTTCGGCAAGGAAGTGCAAGCCAACCAGTTCATCGGTATCGGTGGCGCGGGCACGACCATGGACAATCTCAACGGCAATCAACTGGACAATGCCAAGGCCGGTTTTGTCGGTGGCGGTATCATCTGGGCCCGTCAGCCAGGTGCCGGTCCGGTGCGCGGGATCAACGTACCGCCGGGCACCCCAGCCTGGGGCACGCAGTGGAAACAGGCGGCCAGCGATGCGTTCCGTCACTCGTTCTATTTCGAAGTGCAGGGCGCATGCATGTCGTACCGTCAGCATTACTTGAGCCTTGATCCGACCTACAAGGACGGCTTCGGACGGCCACTGCTGCGGATGAACTTCGACTGGCACGACAATGAAATCAAGGCTTCGCAATTCCTGGTAGGCAAGGCGCTGGAAATGTCGAAAATCCTCAACCCGACTGCCGTTGCCGGCGACGCGAAGAAACCGGGCGAGCATTACAACATCACCAAGTACCAGAGCACCCATACCTGTGGCGGCGCGATCATGGGCAGCGACCCGAAGACCTCGGCGTTGAACCGGTATCTGCAATCCTGGGACGTGCATAACGTGTTTGCCATCGGTGCCAACGCGTTTCCGCAAAACAACGGCTATAACCCGACCGGAATGGTGGGTGCGCTGGCGTACTGGTCTGCCAAGGCCATTCGCGAGCAGTACCTGAAAAACCCCGGCCCGCTGGTTCAGGCATAAGGAGCGAAACCCATGAAAAAGTTTCTCCTGAGTCTGGTTGGACTGGGCGTCGTGGTGCTGGTTGTGTTGTTGGCGTTCGCGTTCTGGCCGACGCACACCCGTGCGCTGCAGGCTGCACCTGAAGCGCAGCAGGCGGCGTTGATCGAGAAGGGCCGTTACCTGGCGGATGCGGGCGATTGCACGGCTTGTCACACGGCCAAAGGTGGTCAGCCGTTCGCCGGTGGCCTGCCGATTGCCTCGCCGATTGGCACGCTGTACAGCAGCAATATCACGCCCGACAAGGCCTCCGGCATTGGCGCTTACTCGCTGGATGATTTTGACCGCGCGATTCGTCACGGCATCGCGGCCAATGGCAGCAGCCTGTATCCAGCAATGCCTTATCCGGCCTACGCGAAGATCAGTGACGACGACTTGCGGGCGCTGTACGCGTACTTCATGCATGGCGTCGCGCCGGTCAATGCCGAAAACCGCGCCAACGATGTCGCGTGGCCATTGTCGATGCGCTGGCCGCTGGCGATCTGGCGCAAGGTGTTCGCGCCGGTGCCTGATGCCGTGGCATTCAAGGCCGACGGCTACAAGGACTCCCAGGTGGCACGCGGTGCCTATCTGGTTCAAGGCCTTGGGCATTGCGGCAGTTGCCACACGCCGCGTGCGGTGACCTTGCAGGAAAAGGCGCTGGATGAGTCAAGTCCGCTTTACCTGTCAGGCGGGCCGGTGATTGATGGCTGGCTGGCGGTCAACCTGCGCGGCAATCCAGCGGACGGCCTGGGCAACTGGAGCGCCGCGGATATCGTCGCGACACTGCGCAGCGCACGCAGCTCGACCCATGCGGTATTGGGTGGCGCAATGGGCGACGTGGTAGTTCATAGCACCCAGCACCTCAACGATGGCGACCTGCAAGCGGTGGCCGCTTACCTGAAAACGCTGCCAGCCAGCGATCGTCAGGTGTCGAGCTTCAAGGCCGATCCAGCTACCGCCAAAGCATTGGCTGCCGGGGAAGAGGGCAGTCGTGGCGCCGAGCTGTACGTCGACAACTGCTCCGCCTGCCACCGCACCAACGGTCAGGGTTACGAGCGAGTCTTCCCGAAAATTGCCGGCAACTCCTCGGTGCTTTCGGAAGATCCGGTGTCGATGATTCGTCTGGTCCTGGCAGGCAGCAAGTTGCCCGCGACCGCGACTGCACCTTCGGAACTGGGTATGCCGGGTTTCGCCTGGCGTATGTCGGACGAAGAGGTGGCGCAACTGCTGACCTTCATCCGCAGCAGCTGGGGTAATCAGGCGCCGGCGGTGAATGCGGTGCAGGTCAAGCAGCTGCGGGACACGCTGCCGAAGGAGTCGCCAGCGGTGTCGCGCACGGACATCGCCAAGCCGTAAGGTTGTAGCGGTAACCGACAGGCTGGGCTGACGTGCAATGTGTTGGCCCGGCCTCTGCCGGGTTTTGCGAACCGCCTTGACCCGTTGGAGCGAGGCTTGCCCGCGAATCGGTAGGCACATCCGCCCATTATTTCGAAACCGAAGAAGCCCTTCGCGACCTGGTTTGCTGTTGTATGTTGTCAACAGACATCGGTCAGGCAGCATTTTTCTGGCGCTGCGTGTCGAATCGAGTGGCACCAACAGCATGCGCGTTGCGGCTTAATCTCGGTTTCGCCCTGACGGTCGACCCCCTTTGTTACGGCAAAGGGGGGAAACCATTATGCGCTGACGTCCGGCCCCTGCTTCGCAGCGGTTCCCTCCTTCCGGTGCCGTGGTGGGGCGACGCGCCGACGGGCCATCCATGGCCCAACGGCGCTCGCTCGGCATCCATGCCGAGTGCACCCCACCACGACACCTCCACTCGGCCTCCCGACGCGCGTTTGGCGGTGTTTTCCAGATCGCGGCACGGAAAAGCGAACATCAAAAGACCGAGCGATCCCGTTGGAGCGAGGCTTGCCCGCGAATCGGTAGGCACATCCGCCCATTATTTCGAAACCTGACTATCTTCTCTGCTGCACGTCATCTTTCAATCCGAATTCATCGGTGTATATTGAATTCAAAATACAAAAACGACGCAGGAGATTGAAATGAGTGATTCCACCGATCAAGCCCTATTAGTCCCTTTTGTTGGTCCGACGTTGCTCGGTACGCCCCTGCTGAACAAGGGCACGGCGTTTACCCAGCACGAGCGCGACACGTTGCATTTGCAAGGCCTGCTGCCACAGCAGATTGAAACTATCGAGCAACAAGTCCAGCGCGCTTATCACCAGTTCCAGGGATGCCCGACCGATCTGGACAAGCATGTTCTGCTGCGCTCGATCCAGGATTTCAATGAAACCCTGTTCTTCCGCCTGGTCGACGAGCATCTCGATGAAATGCTGCCGATTATCTACACGCCGACGGTGGGCAAGGCCTGCCAGGAATTCTCGCGGATCTATCGCAGTCATCGCGGCTTGTTCATCAGTATTGCCGACGGCGACCGCATCGACGAGATCCTCAACAATGTCACCAAGGACCATGTAAAAGTCATCGTCGTCAGTGATTGCGAGCGCATTCTGGGGCTTGGCGATCAGGGTGTTGGTGGCATGGGCATTCCTATCGGCAAGCTGTCGTTGTATACCGCTTGCGGTGGGATCAGTCCGGCCTACACCTTGCCGGTGGTGCTGGATGTGGGCACCAATAATCCGGGTTTGCTGGCTGATCCGTTGTACTTCGGACGCCGGGAACAGCGCATTCGCGGCGCTGAATATGATGCTTTCCTTCAGGCGTTTGTCGAGGGCGTTCAGCGCCGCTGGCCTGAGGCGATTCTGCAATTCGAAGACTTTGCCCTGACCAATGCCATGCCGCTGTTGGCGCGTTATCGCGACCAGTTGTGTTGCTTCAACGACGATATTCAGGGCACTGCCGCTGTCACCGTAGGTACTTTGCTTGCGGCCTGTAAGGTCAAGGGTCAGCGTCTGTCGGACCAGACCGTTGCATTTGTAGGTGCCGGCTCCGCAGGATGCGGGATTGCCGAGCAGATCATTGCGGCGATGCAATTGGAAGGCTTGAGCGAAGCCCAGGCGCGCAGCCAGGTATTCCTGCTCAACAGCAAAGGCTTGCTGACCGATCGCCAGCCGGATCTTTATGATTTCCAGCAACGCCTGGCGCATTCCAGCGAGTCGCTGGCGCAATGGGATTTCGACGCAGACTGGCCGTCGCTGCAGGACGTTGTGAGCAATGCCAAACCCACGGTGTTGATTGGCGTGTCAGGCAAGGCCGGTTTGTTCACCCAGCCGATCATCCAGACCATGCATGCGCATTGTGCGCAGCCGATCATCATGCCGCTGTCCAACCCGACGTCGCAGATCGAAGCCCATCCCAAAGACATCCTGCAATGGACCGACGGGAAGGCGCTGGTCGCTACCGGCAGCCCGTTTCTGCCTATCGAGCTGTTTGGCAAAACCTTCCCCATCGCGCAGTGCAACAACTCCTACATCTTCCCCGGCATTGGCCTGGGCGCGATTGCCAGCAAGGCAACGCGGATTACCGACGGCATGCTCATGGCTTCGGCCCAGGCACTCGCCGACAGCGCCGGGGCAGGGCAGATGTTGCCGCCGTTGCGGGATGTCCAGGCGGTGAGCAAGCGTATTGCCCTGGCGGTGGGTTTGGCTGCGCAGCGCGATCTGGTCGCCGAGCCCGCGTCTGAGCAAGCGCTGCGAGACGCCATCGATGAGCATTTCTGGTATCCGGTCTATCGGAACTACGAGCGTCGCCCGGAGTAAACTCCGAGGCATAAAAAATCCCGCCGGATTGGCGGGATTTTTGTATCGACAAGCTATGAGCCGCTACACCAGCGTCAGGGAAATCGCCGGCAAACCGAGGATTTTGCCGCTGACTTTCCCGGCACTTTCAGCGAAAAATATCCCGGTGTAGGAACCGGTGGTGATCACGAATTCCTTGGGCACGGTCAACCCTTGGCCGGTGTGATGATTGACTAGCCACGCCAGCAAGCGACGCGGATCACCCGCCGGATTTGCGACCGCCGACGGCACGATACTGGCGCCGTTCAGCGTCAGCTCAAGGGTTGGATTAACGAAATCGAAGCCGTCTTGGTAAGGCACAAATTCGCCGACGATCAATGCGCCGTGATTGAGCAGGTCGGCCAGCTGAGTCAGCGGTTCGATTTTCGGCCAGGCAGCAAAACGGCTGGAGACCAGTTCAATGGTCGCGGCCATTTCGCCAATCCCCGCCATGACCTCATCGTCGCTGTAAGCCTCGTCGCGCGGGGTGAACGCGCGATTGAAGCGAAAGGCGACTTCCAGTTCCAGGCCCACCTGCGGGTAACCGGCGCGATCAAACTCGCTGGCCGAGGCGAACAGGCAGTTCTGTGGCAGCGGCGATCCCTGAATCGGACCGGTATGGGATTTCGAGCCGATCTTCCAGCCGCCAGGCGTCACGCCACGCAAGTGAAGGACGTCCTGCTGGATCTGGTAGGCAGCGTCCTTGTCAGTTGGCTGCAGGTCAGCGTCGAATTCGCCCAATGGGCTGTGTTCTCGGTGTGCATCGACAAGCAATTGCGCCAGGCGCGAAGGTGAGGTTGCTGAGTTCAAGGGGTCGCTCCAATTGCGTCCAGCCCCCCGCCCGCAGGCGGAGGCTGGCTACCGGTTATTTGCTGATGATGGTCGAAGCTTGCGGATCGGGCGTTCGCGTGGCCGCAGGTTTCGCGTACTCGAATTTGTTCTGCGGCTTCATGCGGAAGGACAGAATCACCCCAATCGCCAGCAGCACGATGCTGACCAGGAAGGGTAGCTGCCAGTTGCCGAATTTGTCGATCAACAATCCTGCTGCCACGGGGCTGACAATCGCGGCCATGGCCGAGCCGGTGTTCATCATGCCACTGGCCGTACCGCAATGATCGGGCGCAATGTCCATCGGGATGGCCCACATTGGCCCAATCGTCATCTCGGAGAAGAAAAAGCCGATGGCCAGACAGGCCAGGGACACATGCATGTCCTTGGTAAACATCAACGGGATCAGGGAAATCAGCGTCAGCGTCAGGCAGATGGCAACCATGCGGCTGCGTGCCTTGTTGAGGTCTTTGGTGCGGGTGTAGATGCGATCACTGACAATGCCGCCCAAGGTATCGCCGACCACGCCACCGAAGAACACCGTCGAGGAGAAAATGGCGGTGTTTTTCAGATCCAGGCCCATGTTCATGAAGTACATCGGCACCCAGCTGAGCAGCAGCCACAACGTCCAGCCATAGCAGAAATAGACGATGGTCACCGGCGCCATGCGCTTGAACAGTCGTCCCCAAGCGAGCGGAACGGTGCTTTTCACCTTGGGAGCCGGCAACACATCCAGCTCTTGTTGCGAAATGCGCGGATGGTCCTTTGGCAGTTCAGTGAAGACCAGGGCCCAGAGCATGACCCAGACAAAGCTGATCCCGGCGCAGACATAGAACGATTCCCGCCAGCCATAAGTGGCCATGACAGCGATCATCGCCGCCGGGGCCAACGCATTGCCAAGACGGGCGAATGCATGGGTGATGCCTTGAGCAAAGCCGCGTTTTTCCTTGGGTACCCAGCGCGACATCGCCGCCGTGGCAGCCGGGAAGGTGGCACCTTCACCAAGTCCCAGCAGCACCCGCGCCACGATCAGTGAGATAAAACCGCCGGCCAGCCCGGTCAAGACGGTCGCGCCGGCCCAGATCAGTCCGCAGACAATCAGCGTGCGTTTGGCACCGAACCGGTCGCTGACCCAGCCGCCGATGATTTGAAAGACCAGGTAGGGATAGGCAAACGCGGAGAAGACAATGCCAATCTCCGTTTTGGTGAGGTTGAATTCCTTGCCGAAACCGACCGCCGCCGTACTGACGTTGACGCGGTCCAGGTAAGTAATGAAGTACATGGCGCACAGCATGAACAGCACCGCCGTGGTGGGGCGCAGACGTAAAAACTTCATGATCTATCTCCAGTTTCTTATTGTTATCGCTGACCAACGCGATGATTCGGGATAGTTGAGTCACATCGAGGAGCTGCGATATTCGGGTGATCGCAGCTCCTTTCACATCATTCGCGCCGCAACGGTACGGATTGCCCTCCCAGATAATCCATGGCCGCCAATACACCACTGGATTGCAGCTTGATGCCGGCCATCTGCAGGCCCATTTCGCAGCCGGTCAGGGTTGCCATCAGCATCAGGTCATTGCAGTCGCCCAAATGGCCGATCCGGAACATGCGGCCTTTCATCTTGCCCAGACCGGTTCCCAGCGACATATCGAAGCGCTCGTAGATGATCTTGCGCACGGCATCGGCGTCGATGCCTTCTGGGGTCATTACTCCAGTCAGCACCGGGCTGTACACCGCCGGATCGGCGCACTGGATTTCCAGGCCCCAGGCATTCACCGCAGTGCGGCACGCGTGGGCCAGACGGTTGTGGCGGATGAACACATTGTCCAGCCCTTCGCCAAGGATCATGTCCAAAGCTTCGGACAAGCCATACAACAGGTTGGTGTTGGGGGTGTACGGCCAGTAGCCGGTTTTGTTCATTTCGATAATTTCGTCCCAGGCCCAGAAGCTGCGGGGCAAGCCTGCGGTTTTGCTGGCTTCCAGCGCTTTGGGGGAGACCGCATTGAAGCTGATACCCGGAGGCAGCATCAGGCCTTTTTGCGAGCCGGACACGGTGACATCCACGCCCCATTCATCATGGCGGTAGTCGACTGAGCCGAGGCCGGAAATGGTGTCCACCAACAGCAGCGCCGGGTGACCTGCGGCGTCAATGGCCCTGCGCACCGAAGCGATATCAGAGGTAACGCCGGTACTGGTTTCGTTATGCACGACGCAGACTGCCTTGATGGCGTGACTGCTGTCCGCGCGCAGGTGCGTTTCGATCATTTGCGCGTCGACACCGCCGCGCCAGCCTTCGATGCCCGGATGGCCGATGAATTGCGGTTTGAGGCCCAGGCTCAGGGCCATTTTCTGCCAGAGCGTCGCGAAATGGCCGGTTTCGAACATCAGCACCTGATCGCCTGAGCTCAGCGTGTTGCACAGCGCTGCTTCCCAGGCTCCGGTACCGGACGCGGGGTAGATCACCACCGGCTGACGGGTCTTGAAAATCTGTTTGATACCGTCCAGCACTTTGAGACCCAGTTCGCCGAACTCCGGGCCACGGTGGTCGATGGTGGGATAGCTCATGGCGCGCAAAATGCGGTCCGGGACCGGGCTCGGGCCAGGAATTTGCAGGAAGTGACGGCCGGCGGGATGGTAATCAAGCTTCAGCATGAGTGACTCCTTCTTGTTTTTGTATTTTGAATTCAAAATACGTTAGCACGCCTTTCTGCTGTGTCAAACGTCATATTTGGGCTAATATTCGGCATTAGTTGGGCTGTTATCGAATAAGGCATCGCACTCAAGCGATGCAGATGAGGATTTTGCATGCAAAATATTGAGGGTCTGGTCGAGCTTGGCAGTCCCCGGCCGATGGTCAAGGTCGAACGCCAACGCTTGCACGACACGGTCGTGGAGCACCTGCGCAGCTTTATCACTGAGGGCGTGCTGGCACCCGGAAGGAAACTCAACGAGCGCGAACTGTGCGAAACCTTGGGCATTTCCCGGACACCGTTACGTGAGGCACTCAAGGTGCTCGCGGTGGAAGGCCTTATCGAGATCAATCCGAATCGCGGTGCCAGTGTTGCGCGCATGTCGGAACTGGAAATTCGCGAAACCTTCGAACTGATGAGCGGCATCGAAGCCTTCGCTGGCGAGCTGGCCTGTGAACGCATCACAGTTGAAGAGCTTGATGAGATCAAAGCGCTGCACTACGCCATGGTGGTCAGCAAGAATCAGAACGACCTGCCGGGTTACTACCAGCGCAACCGGGCGATTCACGACCTGATCAACCTTGCGGCACGCAACTCGGCGTTGCGCCAGGTGTATCTGTCACTGAACCGGCGTATTCATGCGTTGCGTTTCCTGTCCAATCAACAGGCGCCGAAGTGGGAAAGGGCATTGCACGATCACGAAGAAATGATCGAGGCCTTGCAGGCGCGGGACGGCAAGCGCTTGAGCAGCATTCTGCGTCACCATCTCCTGGAAAAACGCGACGCGATCATGCTGATGGTGCGCGACGATTCCGAGCATCCGGACTCTATTCGCCGTTAGAAAGCGGTTCGACCTGGCTCAGGTATTCGAACAGATTCGCAGCTTCCGGCGGAAGCTTCGTGTCTTTGCTCACACCCACGAACAGCGTCCTGATCGCCCATTCATCAGTCAGGGGGATGGCGCACAGCTTGCGCCCAAGAAGGCCTGGCCGGACCGATGCCAACGGCAGAATTCCGATGCCCAGGCCTGCCTCGATCATTCGGCAGATGCCGTCGAAACTGCTCACTTGAATGCGCACCTTGAGCATTTTTCCAGCGTTGACCGCCGCGTCGCTGATTCGCCTGAGCAATGAACTGCCCTGATTGAGCGCCACATAGTCGTATTCCAGCGTGTCCACAAACGCAACGCTCTCCCGCGCCGCCAATGGATGATCAGTGGGCACCAGCGCGACTAGTTGGTCTGTACGGTAGGGCCGTTTGTGCAGCGCATCGGCAGGCGCGTTGTCGGCGAAGATACCGATATCGGCGCTGCCTTCGGCGACCGCCTGGATGATCGCATCGCTCAAGGCCTCCTCCAATCCAATCCGCACATTGGGATTGGATGCCAGGAAGGTGGCCAGGTCGTTGGGTAAAAACTGGATGACCGCCGAGGTGTTGGCAAACAGGCGCACGTGCCCGCGAACCCCGACCGCGTAGTCGCTGGCGTCACAGGCCATACGCTGCACGCCTTCCAGGATGAACCGGGCATGTTCGGCGATACCCTGGCCAGCCGCCGTCAGCGCCAGACCGCGCGGCAGGCGGACAAATAACGCACATTGCGTCGTGCGCTCCAGTTCTGCCAATCGCTTGCTGGCCGCTGAAACACTCATGTTGGTTTGATCAGCGGCCTTGGTCAGGTTGCCGGTATCTGCCGCGACCACCAGCAGCCTGAGGGACAGCAGGTCAATGTGCAGGGGATTGATCATCAAGGCTCCGCCGTGTTTCCAGAATGGAAAGAGTAGTGGCGAATTGCGAAATTTTCATCAGCTGTTTTTGGGGGGACTATCCAGGCACAACTTCCAACAACAACGGAAACGTCATGAGCCTACCCCTGGATGGCATCAAAGTAGTCGAGATGGGGCAACTGATTGCCGGCCCCTTCGCCGCGAAAATCCTCGCCGAGTTCGGCGCCGAGGTGATCAAGATCGAGCCGCCGCTGACCGGTGATCCATTGCGCAAGTGGCGCCTCATTCATAACGACACTTCAGTGTGGTGGGCGGCGCAGTCGCGTAACAAACAGTCGGTCACGCTGGATCTGCGCCAGGTGGAAGCGCAAGAGATGGTACGGCGGCTCGTCAAGGACGCCGATGTGCTGATCGAGAACTTCCGGCCCGGGACGCTGGAAGGTTGGGGGCTGGGTTGGGAAACCCTGCACGAACTCAACCCGAAGCTCATCATGCTGCGGGTGTCCGGCTACGGCCAGACAGGACCATACCGCGACCGACCGGGATTTGGCGTCATCGGTGAGGCAATGGGTGGCTTGCGGCACCTTTCCGGCGAGCCCGGTCGTACCCCCGTGAGGGTCGGCGTTTCCATCGGCGATTCTCTCGCAGCGCTGCACGGCGTCATCGGCGTGCTCCTGGCGTTGCGTCATCGTGAACAAAACCACGGCAACGGCCAGCAGGTTGACGTCGCTCTATACGAATCTGTGTTCAACATGATGGAAAGCCTGATGCCGGAATATTCGGTATTCCAGAGCATTCGCCAGCCCGCCGGCAGCAGCCTGCCGGGCATCGCTCCCACCAACGCCTATCGCTGCAATGACGGGAAGTTCGCGCTGATTGCCGGCAACGGTGACAGCATCTACCGCCGCTTGATGGAGAAGATTGAGCGCCCGGATCTGGCGGCTGATCCTGCGCTGGAGCAGAACGACGGTCGCGTCAAACATGTCGCGCGGATCGACGCAGCGATATCGGCCTGGACCGCTGAGCGCTCCCTCGACGAAGTGCTGCTGGCACTTAACGAAGCGCGAATTCCTGCGGGCAAGATCTACGACGCAGCGGATATAGCCAGCGACCCCCACTACCTGGCACGCGACATGTTGCTGCAAAGCACGCTCGACGATGGCACCCCGGTGACGCTGCCCGGCATCGTGCCGAAATTGCAGATCACGCCCGGACAGGTGCGCACCCCGGCGCCCAGCCTGGGACAGCACACCGATTCGGTGCTTGAAGCTCACGGCGTCGACGCCGACACCCGTGCCGACTGGCGCAGCCGCGGCATCATTTGAACCCTGAGGGTAACGTCATGAAACGGCTTTTCATGCAGGAAGTCGCGACCCGCGACGGCTTTCAAAACGAAGCGGTATTTATTGAGACCGCCGACAAAATCACCCTGATCAACCAGTTGAGTGAATGCGGTTACGCGAAAATCGAGGTCACGTCTTTTACCTCGCCCAAGGCGATTCCGTCGTTGCGTGATGCTGAAGCGGTGATGCACGGGATCAGCCGTAAACCCGGGGTCGAATACACCGTGCTGGTTCCAAACGTTCGCGGTGCCGAGCGCGCGCTTGGATGCGGTATCGATGAAGCCAACCTGGTGATGTCGGTCAGCGAGCCGCATAACCGTTCCAACCTGCGCATGACCCGGGAACAGTCTTTTTCTCAGCTGAGCGAAGTGATCGGCGTGATCGGGCAAGGTCCTGTGGCCATCAACGTTTCGCTCTCCACCGTGTTCGGTTGCCCGATGCAGGGTGAAGTCGCCGCTGACGAGGTGCTGCGCTGGGTTGATCGCTTCGCGAATCTGGGCGTGCGCGGCGTCACATTGTGCGACACCACCGGGATGGCTTTTCCATCGCAGGTCCGCGAACTTTCCCGAGCGGTTATCGAACGCTTTCCTGAATTGCAATTGACCTTGCACTTCCACAATACCAGGGGCATGGCGCTGGCCAACGCACTGGGTGCGCTGGAAGCCGGGATTGATCGTTTTGACTCATCGCTGGGCGGTCTTGGCGGTTGCCCTTACGCACCCGGCGCAAGCGGCAACGTCTGCACAGAAGACCTGGTGCATATGCTCCAGCTGATGGGTTATGACACGGGTCTTGATCTGGACCGGGTGTTGGCGGCTTCCGCGCTGCTGCCAGGTCTGATCGGCCATGAAACTCCAAGTCAGATTCTCAAGGCAGGTCGTCGGCTGGACCTCCATCCGATCCCGGAGCACGTCCATACGCTCAGCAAACAGCTGCCTTCGAACTCAGCGGAGCGCATTTCATGATTGCCCATCTCGACCACCTGGTACTGACGACCTGCGATGTCGATGCCTGCAAGGACTTCTATACCCGCGTGCTGGCCCTGCGTATGGAGACTTTCGGCAATGGCCGGCTGGCGTTTCATTTTGGCGAGCAAAAAATCAATGTGCATGTCCGTGGCCATGAAATCGAACCCAAGGCCCACTTGCCGGTGCCCGGCTCGCTGGATATCTGCCTGATCGCCAGTCACGGGCTGCAGCGCGTGATCGAACACTTGAACGCGCAGGGCTGGCCAATTCTGGAAGGGCCGGTGCAACGCACCGGAGCGACGGGGCCCATTCGGTCGGTGTACGTCCGTGACCCTGATTTGAATCTGATCGAGATCGCCGAAAAGGCATGACCTTCATCCTGACAACAAGAGTGTGCACATGAACATAGTCTTTCTTGACAGCGCGAGTCTGCCTTGCGCTCTACCACGCCCGCCAGCCGCATCGAGCTGGACCGAGCATGACGCGACCTCGCCAGACGATGTGGTCACAGCGCTCTCTGGGGCTGAGGTCGCCATTACCAACAAGGTCAGGATCACCAGGACGGCACTAGAGCAACTGCCACAGCTGAAGCTTATCTGCGTGGCAGCCACTGGATATGACTGTATCGATCTCGCGGCTTGCCGTGACGCGGCGGTCACGGTCAGCAATGTGCCTGCGTATTCCGCTGTCAGTGTGGCGGAATCGGTCATCGGCTCCATATTCGTCCTGCGCAGACATCTGCTGGCCTATCGACAGGCCGCTGTCGAGCAATGGCCTGGATCGGCGCATTTCTGCGTCCATGACCAGCCGGTGCTTGACGTGGAAGGTGCAACGCTGGGGATCGTCGGGCGCGGCGATATTGGCAGTCGTGTCGCGCGTCTGGCCAAGGCGCTGAACCTGAAAGTACTGTTCGCCGAGCACCGTGGCGCGGCGACGGTCCGCGCCGGTTACCAGGCATTTACAGACGTGCTGGAGCAGGCCGACATATTGACGCTGCATTGCCCGTTGACGCCTCAGACACATCACTTGATCGGGGCGCCGGAAATCGCGCGCATGAAGACCGGCGCAATCCTGATCAACACCGCCCGTGGTCCGTTGGTTGAGGAGAGCGCTGTGTTGGCCGGCCTTCAGAGCGGGAAGCTGGGCGGCGCTGCGCTGGATGTGCTTGAGGTTGAGCCGCCGCCAGCCAACCACCCGCTCTTGCGTTGCAATCATCCCGATCTGTTGATTACCCCGCACGTAGGCTGGGCCAGTCAGAGCAGCGTCGAACGGCTCAAGACCGTTCTCCTGAAAAATATCGCGGCTTATGCAGAGGGCAAACCAGTCAACGTGGTGTCCTGATCTATCCGTTCAGCCATTCCAATACTATGTTCATCGAGGCAGAGCCATGACAAAAATAATCAGCTCTTCAATTACCGATACCCGTACTTCACCTATCGCCCGCAAGCCGATTTACCAACACTTATATATTCAGGTGCTCGCAGCCATTGCCCTGGGAATTGTACTGGGGCATTACGCGCCGTCTGTTGGCGAACAAATGAAACCGCTGGGCGATACCTTCATCAAACTGATCAAGATGCTGATTGCGCCCATTATCTTCTGCACCGTGGTAAGTGGTATTGCCAGTATGCAGAATCTGAAACGCATCGGCCGCGTTGGTTTAAAGGCGATCATTTACTTTGAAGTTCTGACGACCCTTGCATTGATTATCGGTTTGATCGGTGTGAACCTGCTCAAGCCGGGCGCCGGGATGCATATCGACCCGGCAACGCTGGATGCAACGGCCATCGCCGGTTACGCCAAGGCCGCTCATGATCAAAGTGTTGTGGGCTTCCTGATGCATATCGTTCCGACGACCGTGTTCGGTGCCTTCGCCGAGGGTGACATCCTCCAGGTACTGTTTATCTCGATCCTGTTTGCTTTCGCGTTGCAGTTGATGGGCGATTTAGGCAGGCCTTTGTTGAACATTATTGATCTGGTTGCCGGTGCGTTTTTTCGAATGCTCAAGATCGTCATGTATGTGGCGCCGCTGGGGGCATTCGGCGGGATGGCATTTACCGTGGGCAAGTACGGCGTTGGGTCGCTGGCCGCTTATGGCAACTTGTTGATCTGTTATTACGTGACTGCCGCTGTGTTTGTCTTCGTTGTCTTGAATCTGGTGGCGAAACTGGCCGGCTTCAGTTTGTGGAAGTTTCTTAAATACATTCACGAAGAACTGGTTCTGGTACTGGGTACTTCGTCATCTGAATCAGCGCTGCCCAGGCTGATGGGCAAACTCGAGAAACTGGGCTGTGACAAATCGACAGTCGGACTGGTAGTCCCGTCCGGGTATTGCTTCAATCTGGACGGCAGCTGCATCAACATGACCGTGCTCGCGATATTCATCGCTCAGGCGTTGGACATTGATGTTTCCCTTTACCATCAAATCACCTTGCTGTTCATCCTGCTGCTGACGTCCAAAGGTGCCGCCAGCGTGACCGGCGGGGCGTTCATAACCCTGGCGGCGACCTTGGGCTCGATGGACATCATTCCGGCAGCAGGGCTGGTGCTGGTGCTTGGCGTTTACCGCTTCATTTCCGAAGGCGGCGCGCTGATCAACGTCATAGGCAACGGCGTTGCCACTATTTTTATCGCTCGCTGGGATGGCGTGCTGGATCGCGAGCAGCTCAAGCGCGAATTGGGCTAGGAATTGGGTTAGAGCGTGACGAGGCTGAGCTGACGTTGGGCGGATTTCATCTGGCCTGCGGGATAAATCATTTCAAATCATCAGACAGTCATGGACTATAGGCGTCTTTTTCTCGCCCCCTACCGGTAGGGGGCGAGCGCAGGCCGCTCGAGGAGCCCATGAATGAGCATCAAGATTGAGGCGCTGATCGCCCGCAAGATCGGCTTCGCCTCCCATCAGAATGCCGTACCCCTGGTACGTGAACTGAGCCTCTGGAACCAGAGCGAACAACCTTTTGAGGAGCTGGTGCTGAGCCTCGGCACCGACCCTGCTTTTGTCGAGATCCGGACCTGGAACATCGATCGCTTGAATCCCGGCGATCGTCTGAGCATCAACGAGCGCGATATCAAGCTCAACGCCGGTTATCTGGCTGGCCTTACTGAAAGCCTTGGCGCCGAAGTCGTGCTGCGCTTGTCTCGGGGCGACGAACTGATCGTCGAGCAACGCGTTGCGACCGAACTGCTGGCGCGCACGGAGTGGGGCGGTCTCAGCGCCATGCCTGAGTTGCTGGCTGCGTTCTGCATGCCCAATGATCCTGCGGTCGACCGCGTGCTCAAAGCCGCTTCGCAGGTATTGCGCCGCGCCGGGAAGAAAGACGGCATTGACGGCTATGAAAGCAAGTCACGCACACGGACCTGGGAACTGGCTTCCGCGATCTGGTCCGCAGTCTGCGGTTTCAAGCTGAGCTACGCGCTGCCACCCGCCAGTTTCGAGCAGCAGGGCCAGAGAATCCGGCCGCCAGGCATGATCCTGGAAAACGGCGTGGCGACCTGTCTGGACACCGCGCTGCTGTTTGCCGCCGCCTTGGAGCAGGCCGGGTTGAATGCCTTGCTGATCATGACCAAAGGCCACGCTTTCGCGGGTGTCTGGCTGCAGCCTCAGGAGTTCTCGCAGTTGTTGACCGACGAGGCGTCGGCGGTGCGCAAGCGCCTGGACTTGAAGGAAATGGTGGTGTTCGAAACCACCCTGGCGACTCAGGCACCGGTGCCGGGTTTCAGTCAGGCAGTCGCCGCTGCTGAGCGGCAACTGGACGATGAACAGTTCATCATGGCCATCGACGTGCATCGCGCGCGGATGCAGAAGATTCGCCCGATAGCCCTGGCCCCCGGCCCGAATTCGCCAGCCGAGGCGGATGCAACGCCACCGGCTGTTGAAGGCCTGGAAGAAGCGCCGTTACTGCCCGGCTTCGACGTGGAAATCAACGACAGCAGCGATGGGCCAGCAGGCAAGCTGACGCTCTGGCAGCGCAAACTGCTCGACCTCACCACCCGCAATCGCTTGCTGCACCTGCCGGACAGTGCCAAAGGTGTGCGTTTGTTGTGCCCTGATCCGGCGGCTCTGGAAGATCTGCTGTCCAGCGGCCAGCGTATCCGCGTGCTGGCCGTGCCGGACCTGAACAGCAGTGGCCGTGACTCCGCACTCTATGAACAGCAGAATCATGAAAGTCTGGTCGATGAAGTCGCGCGTCAGGCGTTGGCTCGCGGCGAAGTGCTTGCCAGTCTGGAAAAAACCAAACTCGAAGCGACGTTGATTGATCTGTTCCGCAAGGCACGCAGCGATCTGGAGGAGGGCGGGGCGAACACGCTGTTCCTGGCAATCGGTTTTCTCAAGTGGAAGAAAAGTGTCGACGACCCGAAAAGCTACTCTGCGCCGCTGATTCTGCTGCCCGTCAAACTCGAACGCAAAAGCGCCTTGTCGGGGGTCACCCTGAGCTTGCTGGACGAAGAACCGCGCTTCAACCTGACGTTGCTGGAACTTCTGCGCCACGATTTCGAGCTGGTCATTCCGGGGCTGGACGGCGATTTGCCGAGCGATGATAGCGGCATTGATGTCGAGGGCATCTGGAATAAGGTGCGCCGCGCCGTCCGCGATGTGCCTGGGTTCGAAGTCAGTACCGAACTGGTGCTCGGCACCTTCTCGTTTGCCAAGTACCTGATGTGGAAAGATCTCAATGCCAACGCAGCACAGCTGCTGCAAAGCCCGCTGGTCCGGCACTTGCTGGAGCGCGATGCAGGCGGTGAAGATTTTGCCGGCTCTGATGATTTCCCGCGCCCCGAGCAGCTCGACGCGACCGTAACACCGGCACAGCTGTTCACCCCCTTAGCGGCAGACTCGTCGCAGCTCTCGGCAGTGGTGGCTTCTGCGGGTAAACACAGCTTCGTGCTCGACGGGCCGCCCGGTACCGGCAAATCCCAGACCATTGCCAACATGATCGCCCACAACCTGGCACTCGGCCGTCGCGTGCTATTCGTGGCGGAAAAGCGTGCAGCACTCGACGTGGTGTATCGCCGGTTGGCAGAGAAAGGCCTGGGCGAATTTTGCCTGGAGCTGCATTCAAGCAAAGCGTCCAAGGTCGAGGTCCTCAAACAACTGGACCGCGCCTGGGATGTACGCGACACCTTGAGCACCGAGGAGTGGCAGCGTGAGGCCGACCGGTTACAGACGCTGCGTTCGCGACTCAATCAAATGGTCGAAGTGTTGCATCGACGTTGGCCGAACGGCCTGTCGTTGCATCAGGCCATTGGTCGTGTCGTGCGCGACCATGGCCCCGCGACGCCGCGTCTGGCGTGGTCGGCAGGCATTGAACACGATGCGGACCAGTACGCGGGTTTGCTGGATCTCGCCCGCCGCCTGGGACTGAATGGCACCGCTGCGCGTGACCTGTCGGGCAAGTTTGGTGTGCTGGCGCAGACCCAATGGTCCAACGCCTGGCAAGCGCAGATCGTCAGCAGCGCCCGCGAACTGCCCCAAGCACTTGATGCCCTGATCAGCGCTGCTGAAAGAATACTGGCGTTGACGCACTTGTCGTTGCCGGTAACGGAAGTGGCGCACCTTCAACAGCTGAATGATCTGGCCGGTCTGCTCGTTGAATGCCACGGCCTGAACCTGTCGTTCGCCTTCGCGCCGGATGCCATTGCGCGTATCGAAGCCGGCCGGCACGCTTGCCAGTTGCTCGCCGATTACCGCGAGCTGGAGGAAAGTCTGTCGCTGAACTACGCCGACGAAGCCTGTCGCCGGGTTCCTGTCGAGGCCATGCGCAGGGACTGGCAAGAGGCCGAGGGCAAGTTCTGGTTCTTCGCTAACCTCGGCAAAAAGAAAGTCGCCACGCAGCTGGCTTTGGTGGGTGGTGCTGCGGGTTTGCCGGACGTGCCAGGCGATCTGCTGATCTTTGAACGTTTGCAGGCGCAATTGCTGGAGCTGGACAAGCTGGCTCCCGAATTGCAATCGATTCCCGGCTGGAACGGACTTGCCAGTGACAGCGCCCGCACGCTTAAAGCCGTGGTACTGGCGGAAAGTTTGCGTGCCCGGCTCAGGGCGCTGGTTGAGTCACCTGAGCAGTTGATCGCGTTGCGCAGTGCCGTGTCACGGTTGGTGATTGACGCCAATGACATGCTTGGCGCGGGCGGCCAGATCGCTACGGCACTGGCGACCTTGCAGCAGGCCGTGGCCCGCTACGATGACGCCGTCCGGCTATTTGCCGAGCTGGCCGTGACCCAAAGCGAAATGCTGCCGAGCGTTGCCGAGCTTCGTGCGACGTGTGCCGCTATTGAGCAACAGGAAGGACAGCTCAAGGCGTGGTGCGACTGGTGCCGGGTCCGCGAGCAGGCGGGCGAAGCAGGGCTCGCGCCTTTGGCTCAGGCGCTGGAGCAGGGCAGCTTGCCGCCTTCGGCCATCGAAGCGACGTTTGTTACTGCGTATTCCCACTGGTTTGCCACAGTAGGCATTGATGGCGAGCCATTGCTGAGAACCTTCGTCGCTGCCGAGCATATGAGCGATATCGCCACGTTCAACCGTCTGGACGACGAGCTGGCGAAACTCACCGTGCGCTACATTCGCGCAAAGCTGTGTGGCCTGATTCCGTCGAAGAACGACATTGCCAAGAACAGCGGCTTCGCCATTCTCAAGCATGAGCTGCAAAAGTCCCGGCGGCATAAACCGGTGCGTCAGCTGGCCATCGAGATGGGCGATGCGCTGAACCGGCTGGCGCCGTGCATGCTCATGAGTCCGCTGTCGATTGCCCAGTTCCTGCCGGCCGATCAGCCGCCGTTCGATCTGGTGATCTTTGACGAGGCGTCACAGATCGCGCCCTGGGACGCCGTCGGCTCCATCGCGCGGGGCAAACAGGTGGTCATTGCCGGTGACCCACGCCAGATGCCGCCAACCAATTTCTTCAACCGCAGTGCAAATGCCGAGGACGACGACACGGCCGAAGACATGGAAAGCATTCTCGACGAATGCCTGGGTGCCGGTGTGCCAAGTCACAGCCTCAGCTGGCACTACCGCAGCCGCCATGAAAGCCTGATCGCGTTTTCCAACCACCGTTATTACGACAGCAGCCTGATCACCTTTCCGGCCGCTGAAACCCGGGCCAGCGCGGTCGAGTGGCGGCGTGTCGAAGGTGTTTATGCCAAGGGCAAGGGGCGTTGCAATCAGGTGGAGGCCGAGGCCATCGTTCAGGAAACGGTCAAGCGTCTGACTGATCCGGTGTTCATTGCTGCGGGTTATTCAATCGGCATCATCACGCTGAACTCCGATCAGCAGAAGCTCATTAACGACCTGATGGACGCTGCCCGTCAGCAATACCCGCAGATCGAACCCTTCTTTCAGGACAGCCAGACTGAACCGGTTGTGGTGAAGAACCTGGAAACGGTACAGGGCGACGAGCGCGATCTGATCATGCTCGGCATTGGTTACGGACCTACCGAGCCGGGTGCGCCAGTGATGTCGATGAACTTCGGGCCACTGAACAAGGACGGCGGCTGGCGGCGCTTGAACGTCGCCATTACCCGTTCGCGTCGCGAGATGCTGGTGTTCTCGTCCTTCGATCCGTCGATGATCGATCTCAATCGCACCAACGCTCGCGCGGTGCGGGATCTCAAACACTTCATCGAATTTGCCCAGCGCGGCCCGAGGGCATTGGCCGAGGCGGTGCAGGGTTCGGTGGGCAGCTACGATTCGCCGTTCGAGGAAGCTGTGGCGCAAGGGCTGCGTCGGATGGGCTGGCAGGTGGTGCCGCAGATCGGCGTGTCACGTTTCCGCATTGATCTGGGGATTGTTCATCCCGACCGTCCGGGCGATTACCTCGCGGGTGTCGAATGCGACGGCGCGACCTATCACAGCGCGGCAACCGCCCGTGACCGCGACAAGGTGCGCGGGGCGATTCTGCGCGGTCTAGGTTGGGATTTGCTGCGGTTGTGGTCCACCGAATGGTGGGTCGACAAGGAAGGTGCTTTGCAGCGGTTGCATGCTGAGTTGAGCGATTTGCTGGAGCAATCGAGGGATGTGCCAGTCGCGCAGCACGTCGATTTTCCCGAGCCACTGGAGGTCAACGTGGAACCCGCTGCAACACCATGATTGCCGTAGGACCGACTTTAGCCGGGAGACCAATCTCCCCCTGAAGCCGGTCCTGCGGATCGGGTGAATCAGAAATCGATGGTGCCCGAGAATTTCACCAGACGCGGCTCGCCCTGGGTCAGATAACCGCCGTTGGCGGAAGCCCAGTAGTTCTTGTCAGTGATGTTTTCCACGTTCACGCGCAAGGTCAGGTCTTTCTGTTCAACCCGCATCTTGTACCGTGCGCCAGCATCAAAGCGGTTCCAGGTCGGCAGGCTCAGGTTGTTGGCCTGATCTGCATACTGACCGCCAGTGCGTAGCATGCGGGCGTTGAGCGCTGCGCCTTCCAGGCCAGGGATATCCCAGTCTGCGCTGGCGTTGAGCTGGAAGGTCGGCACGCCAATCGCGTGATTGCCGTCGTTGAGACCGCCGGAGGTGTTTTTCAGCTCGGAGGTCATCCGCGTGCCGCCGGCCATCAAACGCAGGCCTTCGATCGGCTCGCCAAACACGCTCAACTCAATCCCTTTGTTGACCTGCTGACCGTCACGCACATACAAGCGGCTGGCGGCATCCACGAAGCCGTCGGTAGGCCGCTCGATGCGGAACACTCCCAGATTGGCGCCGAAGCTCTGCATGTCCAGCTTGATGCCGGCTTCCAGTTGCTTGGTGCGACCCGGCGGGAAAGCTTCACCCAGGTTGGTGATGCCGGTACCTGACGCAACCGGCCCTTTGGCCAGACCTTCGATACGGTTGGCGTACAGCGAGATGATTTCGGTGGGCTTGTAGACAATGCCGTACACCGGTGTGGTGATGGCCTCGTCGTAGATCGAACTGCGGCTACCGTCGTTGGCAGGGTTAGCCACGCCATTGAAGGTGCTGCCGTCGTACAGGTAGTTTTCCACGCGCAGTTGCTGGCGACGCACGCCGTAGGTGAGCAACAGGCTGTCGTCGAACAGACCCAAGGTATCGGAGATCGCCAGGCTGCGGTTGCGGGTTTTACCCGTGACGCCAGGATCGCCCATGTCGCCGCCGGTCAAGTAGCCGTCGGTAGGTTTGGCCAGTTTGTTCGCGTTGTAGATATTGGTATTGCCTACGGTAGGTCGATAGAAGGTGTAGGCGTTTTCCTGCTCGGTCCAGATGGTCGTGGCGCCAATTGCGATCTGATGGCTGATCGGGCCAGTCTGGAAGCGGCCATTGAGGCCTGCGGCGAAACTGGTGTTGTCTTCATTGTGCGGAATTTCCGAGCCGCTGATGGTGGCCCGGCCAGTGTTACCCACCAGGGCTGGCGTGCCATAAACCCCGGTTTCACGGGTGTGCTTGACGCCACCGGCCAGGTAGGCCGTCCAGCTGTCGTTCAGGTCCCAGTCGCCGCGCATCATGCCGAAAGTGTCTTCAGTCTCGGTGTAGGTCCAGCTCTGGCCGTAGTTATGGCTGGCGTCAGGCGCGGTTGGAATGCGGGTTGCGGTACCCAGTTGCACGGTGTTGCGCAAATGGTTGACGCGCTGTTTTTGATAACCGAAGTCAGTGGACACGCGGAATTTGTCGCCGCGATAGTCCAGGCCGGCGACGAACAGCTTGGTGCGCTGATCTTGATCGTTGACCGCAGTTTCACCTTCACGCTGGCTGAGGTTGACGCGCGCGCCGAAGCGGTTGTCATCGCCGAAACGCTGGCCGAGGTCCAGGTGCTCGCCGATACGGCCGTCGGAGCTGATGTCCTGGGTATAGCGACGCGTCGGAACGTCACCGGCGCGTTTGGGTTGCAGATTGACGCTACCGCCAAGACCGCTGCCGGTAGGGCTGACACCATTGATGAAGGCATTCGGGCCTTTGAACACTTCAACGCGTTCGATGGCGTCGGTGGACAGAATCTGGCGTGGCAGTACGCCGTACAGCCCGTTGTAGGAAATATCATCGCCATTCAGCGGCAGGCCACGGATCACGAACACCTGAGCCTGATTACCGAAACCATAGGATTGACGCACAGATGGGTCGTTGAGCAGCACGTCGCCAACGTCTTCGGCTTGTTGGTCTTCGATCAGCTTCGAGGTGTAGCTGGTCATGGTAAACGGCACGTTCATGTTGTCCTGGTTACCCAGTACGCCCATTTGGCCGCCTCGTGCTACCTGACCGCCCGCGAAGGTTTCAGGCAGCGTGTTCGAATTGGCCTTGACCGCTTCGGCGTTGACATCAGTGGCACCCAGTTCGACCACCGGCTCGGCAGCGTGGGCCATGAAACTGACGGAACAGCAGAGTGCGAGCAGGGTTGGGCGCGACGGAAATGCGAAAACCATGGGGCGAATACCTGAAGTGCAGAGAATGGTGAAAAGCCTCCTTGGCAATACGACTGATTCTTAGGCGCAAATACTATCAGTCGTGATTGCAAATTGTTATCACTCAATAACGAAATTTTCACATTTCGTATTTTTTGCGGGTTTCCCATGGGGAAGTCGGGGGCAGGCATTGCAGATTCGATCGCCGTGCTGCGCTTAACGAAAAAAGGGCAGGACCTCGGCGAGCAGCAATTCAGGGGCTTCTTCGGCAATGTAATGCCCCGCTGGCAAGGCTTTGCCACGCACATCGGTTGCCACTTGCTGCCATTCCTTGAGCGGATCAAAGCAGCGGCCGACAGTGCCTTCGGCGCCCCACATGACCAGCAGTGGCAGCCTGAGGTGATTGTTCGCGGCAATGTCGGCGCGGTCATGTTCCAGATCGATGGTCGCGGCAGCGCGATAGTCCTCGCAGATACCTCGCGCCGCGCCGGGCAGTTGCAGGCAGCGCAGATATTCGGCGAACGCTTCATCGGTAAAGGGTTTCAGGCCGGCACTGCGGCTACCCATGACGCTGCGCAAGTACATCTCGGGATTGCCTTCGATCAGGCTTTCTGGCAACGGCGCCGGACGTATCAGGAAAAACCAGTGCCAATAAGCGCGGGCGAAGGCTTCGTTGGTCTGCGCGTACATTGACAGGGTCGGCGCGATATCGAGTAACACCATACGCTGCACGGCTTGGGGATGATCCAGCGCCAGACGATGGGCGACACGCGCACCACGGTCATGGGCCAGAATCGAAAATTCGTCGAAACCCAACGCCTGCATCAATTCCACGCCATCCCGGGCCATTTCTCGTTTCGAATAGTTGCTGTGCCCTTCATTGGCGGGTGGTTTGCTGCTGTCGCCGTAACCGCGCAAGTCGGCGGCAATCACAGTGAACTCCAGAGCCAGCTGTTCGGCAATCTTGTGCCAGATCACATGGGTTTGCGGGTGGCCGTGCAGCAGCAACAGGCCGGGACCCTCGCCACCTTTGCGGTAACTGATCTCGACGCCGTTGACCTGGCGTGTGTCTTTGTGGAATCCGGTAAACATGAAATGACTCCCTTGGCGGTGACTCGCGCTACAGTGTTATGCGCGCACCAGCTTATTGAATCCTCCCCTGCAATCAACAGCGCTTTGGTGATCGCGTCATCCACGCATCGTGGTTAATCGGCAGGGAAGTCCTCTCCACAGGGAAAACAGATTCTAGCCTGGCGCGAACCCCTTATTTGGCGAACGCGTACTCGCCGCCATGGCTGATCGCTTTTTTATAGGCCGGTCGCGCCTGAAACCTTTCTACCCAGGCGGCCAGATGCGGGTAGGGGCCAATTTTGCCCTGCGCTTTGGCGAACTCGCCGATAAAGCTCATCTGGATGTCGGCACCGCTGAGTTCTTCGCCAACCAGATACCGCGTCAGGCCCAACGCGTTGTTCAGGTAGCCAAGGTAGTTATCCAGTTCCGAGTTGATCCGTGGCAGCAGCGGCGCGCCGGCATCACCCAGGCGACCGACGTAAAGGTTGAGCATCAGCGGCAATATCGCCGAGCCTTCGGCAAAGTGCAGCCACTGCACGTACTCGTCGTAGGTGGCGGACGCAGGGTCCGGTTGCAGTTTGCCATTGCCGTGGCGGCGGATCAGGTAGTCGACGATGGCACCTGACTCAATCAGTACGTGGGGACCATCTTCAATCACCGGAGATTTGCCCAGCGGGTTGATGGCCTTGAGTTCCGCCGGGGCGAGATTGGTTTTCGGATCACGCTGGTAGCGTTTGATCTCGTAGGGCAGGCCCAGCTCTTCAAGTAGCCAGAGGATGCGTTGCGAGCGGGAGTTGTTAAGGTGGTGGACGGTAATCATGAGCTCTCCAGTGACGGGTTTGCAGTGTCTTAAGCAGACTGCGCGAGTGACGATGAGTGCCCGGTATTTTTTCATCGATTTACGTGGGCACCTGAAACGGTGGGTGGCATTGAGGGGATCGATGGGTAAAGATGGACCTTCAATTCGCAATGATCTGAAGGAACCAGCATGCTTATTCGACGCTCACCCATCGCCGTCGCGCTCGCGTTTTCATTCTTGTCCTGTACCGCGTTCGCTAACGACCTGGCACCCGCTCAACTGCTGAAAAAAGCCGAGGCTGAACAAAAATCCTATCTGGCCACCGTCAAACAGCTGGTGGACATTGATACCGGAACCGGCCAGGCGCCTGGCCTGAAAACCGTCAGCGCGGTGCTGGTCGAGCGGCTCAAGGCGTTGGGTGCTGAAGTCACCACGACACCTGCGAGCCCGTCCGCTGGCGACAACATCGTCGGCACTATCAAGGGCACTGGCAGCAAGAATTTTCTGCTGATGGTCCATTACGACACGGTGTTCGGGCCAGGCACAGCCGCGAAACGTCCGTTCAAGGTCGACGGCGAGCGCGCCTATGGTCCCGGTGTTGCTGACGCCAAAGGCGGCGTGGCGATGATTCTGCATTCATTGCGGCTGCTGCAGGATGAGAAGTTCAAGGATTTCGGTACCCTCACGGTGCTGTTCAACCCCGATGAGGAAACCGGTTCCGCTGGTTCGAAAAAAATCATCGCCGAGCTCGCTCGACAGCACGACTACGTATTCTCGTTTGAGCCGCCAGACAGAGACGCAGTGACTGTCGCCACCAACGGCATCAACGGTTTGATTCTCGACGTGAAGGGCAAGTCATCCCACGCCGGTTCAGCGCCTGAAGCCGGGCACAATGCGGCCATGGAGTTGGCGCACCAGATGTTGCAGCTCAAGGATCTTGGCGATCCGGCCAAAGGCACCACGGTCAACTGGACGCTGATCAAGGGCGGCGATAAGCGCAACATCATCCCGTCCAGCGCCTCGGCCGAGGCTGACATGCGTTACTCCGACCTGAGTGAAACCGACCGGGTACTCGCCGATGCCCAACGCATCGTGGCAAAAAAACTCATTGATGGCACTGAAGTGACGTTGCGCCTGGAAAAAGGCCGCCCACCCTTGGCGAAAAATCCGGGCTCCGAGCAGCTGGCAAAAACCGCACAGGCGCTTTATGGCGAAATCGGTCACAACATTGAGCCTATCGCCATGCGTTTCGGCACCGATGCGGGCTACGCATACGTGCCGGACAGCGCCAAACCGGCTGTGCTGGAAACCATGGGCGTAGTCGGCGCCGGCTTGCACGCTGATGATGAATACATCTAACTGTCGAGCATTGCTCCGAGGCTTTACCTGACCGTGGCGTTGATCACGCAGTTGTCTCAGGAAGATGCCGCGCCGTAATAGCGAGGGTTTCATCAGGTGTGGAATGCTTGAGCCTGGTCAGCCCGCAAGCGGCTGGCTCGGCCTTGGCCAATATGTCTCAGGTCGACGAGGCTTTACTGTGAACACTCAAAAGCACATGAAGTGAGCTGGCCATGCTGTTTAGCTGAGCCTCCAGTGCTTCAACTTCACGGCGATTGAAAGCGGTGACGCTCAATTCGTCCCCCGTACTCAGCAGGCGTTTTTCTGTTGCATCCTGCTTGGTATCGACCTTCAACACCTGCCGCAACAATCCATTAATCAGTGTCTGGTAGCCGATGCCTTGCTCGTCGGCACGTTCCCGTGCCGCCTGAAGCACCACATCGTCCAGCATAATCGTGATGCGGCTCTTGCCCTTGACAGGTGCAACCGGTCCGCGTTTGGCGTTGCTAAAGTCGTAATGCTCTTTCATCAGTCATTTGCCTCTGTAAAGATTGATTTCCCGGGCGCTAGCCTTCCTGGCCGAGATCAATCTGATGAAGTTCGGATCGCGGTAGGTGTACGCCACTACCAGAATCTGCCCCTTGCCGCTGTCTCCAATGGTGATCCAGCGCGGTTCGTCGTGATCGTTGTCTTCTATTGTCAGTGCATGGTCGTCGTACAAAACGGATTCTGCATCAGCGAGGCGAACATTGTGTTTAAGCAGGTTTTTTCGGCCTTTGGCAGGGTCAAACTGGATTCTGAAAGTCATTATGCATATTCGATATGTATATTCAAAGTTTGCGGCGTGGGCGGGAAGGATGAAGGGCTAGGCAAATGAGTGGGTAATAAGTATGTAGCGACCTGTGAGGGGCGTAGCGGCGGGCTTTCAGTTCGAAACGCGATCCGGATCAGGCTCGGCAGCAACATGAGTCCGACTGTAATAATTCCGTTACATACCGGGAGTAATTTGGCGCTTTCTCGCGGCTGGAAGAATAGTTGTGATTCGCCTTTTTTCTTCCTCGCTGGGCCTGTTGCGACTGCTCCTGGTGATGCTGTGCGCGGCCACACTGGTATTTCTGTGGGGGCTGTTCTTCCAGCAGAAAGCCACCTCTCGTGACGAAGCGCTGGCAGCCAAGGCAGCCGAACATCTGAACCTGGCTACGATAGCTGCGGAAAACCTGCGTCAGCTGGTCGACCGCGCCCAGGCCATCGGCAAGGTTGCGCGCAGTGACATCGAAGACCGGGACCAACGCAGTTGGGGTTTGGTGCGGATGCTTGCCGAGGATCCGGTACTTAAACGCATGAGCCTGTACAGCCGGGAGGGGCGTCTACTTTCCGGCACTCATGTTGACGAGCCACAGCAACTGCCCGGGGATTGGCTGGCGCAATTGCAGCGCCACATTGATCGCAACGGCCTCAAACCCTTCCTGCCGGGCTTGCCCGACTCACCAAACGAATCCGCGCCGCCGAACTGGCGCCTGCCTTTCCTGTTGCCGTTGGCCGACCCTTCGATGCGCGAGCTCGACAGCATCCTTTTGGTACAGCTGGATATCGGTTATCTGGCGGCACTCTTCGAGCACATTGACCTGGGCCGTAGCGGCATGATGCGTTTGCTCGATAACGACGGCCATGAGCGGTTGCGGCTGACCAGCAGCGGCGTTGTGGTTGCCGGAGTGGCACTCAACCCGGAACTGACGAGCAGTGGCGTTGAGTCCGGGGAAATCACCCAATATTCCTCTACCGCGCAATTCCAGAGCCTGTATCGCCGGACGTCACAGCGCGGCTTCAGCGTGATCGTCAGTCAACAGCGCGACGAAATCCTTGCCCCATCGCAACTCACCTATGAACGGCAGCTCTGGCTGAATCTCTGTATGACGCTGTTCATTCTCGGCAGCCTGATCTGGACCCTGCGCGTGTTACACCGGCGCCAGGAAGCATTCGCGGAACTGGAACAGGCCCAGCAGATCAATCAGGACCTGATAAGCCGGCTGGAGGAAGAGCACCGACGCAGCAGTCATGCCGCCGCCACGGACCATTTGAGCGGTCTGCACAACCGGCGCCAGTTCATGGAAGTTGCGACACAGGTTCTGACGCAGCAGCGTGGCAAGCGGCAGTTGCTGGCCATTCTGTTCATCGATATGGACCGCTTCAAATCGATCAACGATTCCCTGGGGCATCGCACCGGTGATTTGCTGTTGCAGGCGATTGCCGGGCGCATCAGCCGCTTGCTGGAACCCTGTGACGCGGCGGCGCGTTTCGGTGGCGACGAATTTGTCGTGTTGTTGGCCGGAGAGCGAAGCGAGGAGCAGATCGATGCCTGGGCTCGAATGCTGGTGGACAAGCTTTCGGCGACTTACTCGCTGGAAGAGCATGAACTCAGTACCAGTCCCAGTGTTGGCGTGAGCATTTGCCCGCGTGACGGTCAGGACGTCGAGGGCATGATCCGCTGCGCTGATGCGGCAATGTATTCGGCGAAAAGAGCGGGGCGCGGACAATATCGGTTTTTCGACCCGTCGCTTAACGTCGCGGACATCAAGGAGTTCACGCTGGAGCAGGCGTTTGCCGGAGCGCTGAGCGAGCGACAGTTTTTGCTTCACTATCAGCCGCAGATCCGTCTGGACTCCATGCTCGTGGAAAGCTACGAAGCATTGGTGCGCTGGCAGCACCCTGACTTCGGATTGCTCTATCCGGATCAATTTATCTCCCTGGCCGAGCGCAGCGGTTTCATCACTGCGCTTGGCTGGGAAGTGCTGCGCCTGGCGTGCGAGGACCTGGCGCGCTGGCAGGCACAGGGCAATCGCGCACGACTGGCAATCAATATCTCGGCGATACAGCTGCGCCAGGCCGACTTCAGCCAAAAGCTACTCAGCGAACTTGAACGTTACGGCATTGAGCCGCAGCAACTGGAGCTGGAAATTACCGAGACCTCGGTGCTGGATCATGAAGGGCAGGGCATCGAGCACCTCAAATCCCTGCGCGCCGCAGGTCTGGCTATCAGCCTGGACGATTTTGGTCAGGGTTATGCAGGTTTCGCTCATCTGCAATCGCTGCCGTTGACCAAGTTGAAGATCGATCGCGCGGTGATTGCGCCGTTGTCCAACAGCCCCGATGACAATCCCATCGTCGCCTCTACCATCATTCTGGCCAAACGCCTGGGGCTGGAAGTGGTCGCCGAAGGCGTGGAAACCCGCGAGCAGGTCATTTGCCTGAAGCTGGCCGGCTGCGACATGGTTCAGGGTTATCACTTCAGTCGACCGCTGTCTGCAGCCCAGCTTGATGAATATCCCCCCTTCACCAACGCGATGGAAAAAGCATGCGCGCAGTAATAGTTGTGACTGTTCTGCTGATGACAATGCTGTCCAGTGCCCTGGCTGATGCCGAGTGCAGTCAACGGAGTCTGCGCTTCGCAATCATCCCGAAGACCAATAAAACCGTGGAAGTCCTGCTGCTTGAGTATCAGCCGCTGCTCACGCGCCTGAGCACTGCGCTGGGCATCCCGGTGGAAATAGTCCCGGCTTCTTCCTATGAAAGCGTGATCGATGCAATTGTCTCCGGTGGTGTCGATATCGCCTGGCTTGGACCGGCGTCCTACATCCTCGCCCGCCAGCGCGACCCCCGTATCGAACCGTTCGCCAGCCTGACCATAAGCCCCGGCTATTTCACCCCGGCGGGGCATCATTATCAGTCGCTCCTGCTGACGCGGCGCCAGGACGCCAGCAGCCTTGAGGCATTGCGCGGTAGTCAGGTCGCATTGAGCGACCCGGCGAGCACGTCAGGCAGTGTCGTGCCCAATGCCGAGTTTTCCGCGCAAGCGGGGCTACCGCTGACGCAGTTTTTCAGCTCTGTGGTGTATTCCGGTTCCCACGACAAGTCTCTGGACGCGCTGCTGGATGGCCGGGTGGACGCGGCATTTGTGGCAAGCGTACGGGTTGACGCGTATCTGAACAGCGGACGAATCACTCGCGACACGTTCAACGTGCTGTGGCGCTCGACGCCGATCTACTACGATCCTTACGTGTTCGGCGGCAGCCTGTGTCCATTGCTGAAAGAGCGAATTCGCGCCGCGATGTTGAACGATCAGCAGGGCCTTGCCTCATTTCTGAAGGCTCAGAACGCATCCAGCATCGTCCCGGCCAGCCATGAAGAATACGAGCCACTGCTGCAGTTGATGCAGCAACAGCCGATTGTGCGATGAGTTCGTTCGCAGCGATTGGCTTTCAGGCGATTGCCAACCACCTTTGTTTAGGCGTCTCTCCAGGTTTCACGCTAATCTTTGCCACCCGTTCATTTGACCTGTTGACCGATGACCAGATCTGAATTCTCTGTTGATATTGCAGCCGTCGGCTCTATTGAAGCCGTTCCGGTCATTTTGAGCATGGTCAAACACCTGACCGGGATGCGTTTCGCCGCTGTCGCCAGGGTCACTGAAAAAAACTGGGTGGCGTGTGCTGTCGATGATTCAATCAATTTTGGTTTGAAACCCGGTGGCGAGCTGGTGCTGGAGTCGACCATCTGTCATGAAATTCGGCAGCACCAAAGGCCGGTGATCTTCGGCCACGCCAGCGCACATCCGATTTTCTCGTCACACCACACCCCCAAGCTGTATGGACTGGAAAGTTATATTTCCATCCCGATCATCAAGGCCAATGGCGATTTCTTCGGAACGTTATGTGCAATCGATTCGGTACCGGCGAATCTTGAAGAACCGGCCATCGTCAAGACCCTGACGCTGTTCGCCCAGTTGATTGCGATGAGTCTCGATACCCAGAGCAACCTGGAGGCAACCCAGGCGGCGCTGGTCAACGCCAATGAAACGGGAATGCTGCGAGACCAGTTCATTGCTGTCCTGGGGCATGACTTGCGCACGCCCTTGAGTGCAATCCGGATGAGTGCGGATCTGTTGCAAAGCAAGACAGCGGAAAAGCGCTCACTCAATCTGATTTCCGCCATCCGCAACAGCTCGGTACGCATGGGCGTCCTGATCGAGAATGTTCTGGATTTCGCCCGTGGACGGATGGGCGGCGGAATTCCCGTCAAGCGCCAACTGGTCGACGATCTGGGGCATACGCTCAAGTTGACGGTGGATGAAGTGCAGGCCTCACACCCGTTTGCAATCCTGGATCATTATCTGGACCTGCCAGCGGGTATCTACTGCGACGCGCTGCGTATCACGCAGCTCCTGTCCAACCTTCTGGGCAACGCGGTGACTCATGGGGCAAACGGGACACCTGTCGAGGTTCGGGCCTATTCGGACAATGATGAGGTCGTGCTGTCCGTGGTCAATCAAGGGCCGCCGATCCCGACTCAACTGATGCCGTTGCTGTTCGAACCGTTCACCCGTTCGGAAGCAGGACAGCGCGGGGAAGGGCTGGGCCTGGGGCTTTACATCGCCTCGCAGATTGTCAGCGCACACGGCGGCAGCCTCACTGTGACGTCGACGGTGGAGGCGGGAACAGCTTTTATTGCCCGATTACCGGCGAAGATCAAATGGGTGGTTTAAACCTCGCCTTGTAACAACCCGCTAACTTCCCAGTGAATTCACATTCATCGAGCGCACCGCCCATTGCTCCGCCGTTTGCTGATCCACCGGCAGGGAGAAGCGGAACGTCGCGCCGCGTCCGGGAACGTCGACCAGCTGAATATCGCGGCCGTGCAGTTGCAGGATGCGATGCACGATGCGCAACCCCAGGCCGCCATCGCGACGTGCGCCGCCGATGTTGAACGGTCGCAGGAACAGGCCTTCGCGCAGTTCAGCGGCAATGCCGGGGCCGGTGTCGCTGATCGTGACTTCGATAACGGCGCCATGCGGGCGCAGGCTGAGCTCGATTTCCCCACCTTCGGGCGTGTGGCGCAAGGCGTTGTCGAACAGATTGGTCAGCACGCGCTCGATCAGCCCCAGGTCAGCGCAGGCGGCAGACACGTTGGGGGCGAAGGACGCCTTGAGTTCCACGCGCCGCGCCTCGGCGGTCAGTTCGAATTTCTGAAAAATGTCCTGCACCAGATCGGTCAGCGGGAAACGCTCCAGCACCGGCTGCACGAAACCGTGCTCCAGCCGTACCAGTTCCAGCAGCGATTGCGCCAGCCCGCCGACCTTGCGGCTCTGATCCAGCGCGATGCCCAGATAGCGGCGGCGATCGGCGGGGGATAACGTGGCGTCCTTGAGCGACAAGGTTTCCAGATAGCCATGCAGCGAAGCCAGCGGCGTGCGCAGGTCGTGGGAGATATTCGCAACCAATTCGCGGCGTTCCTGATCCTGGCGGGTCAGCGAACTCCATTGAGCACTCAGGCGTGCCTGCATTTGCCGGAATGCGGCGTCAAGCATGGCTATTTCATCGTGACTGGCGGCGTATTCGGTGGGTGCTGTTGTCGGCGGTGCCACCGGAGCGCCGTCGATATCGAACTGGCTGACGGTTTCGGTGAGACGCCGCAACGGTCGGGTGATCAGCGCGAATGCCGTGAGGCCGGCGATCAGGCACAGCAGCGCGACCAGTCCGATGGACAGCAAAGCGGTATTGAGTGCCGCACTGGTGGCGCCGCGCTCGGCCAGGCGATCGTGTTCTTCACTGAGCAGCACCACGTAGAGATAGCCTGCCGGCTTGCCATCCACGGTCAGCGGCGCTGCGCTGAACACCTTGCGCGCCTGATCACTGCGCGGATCGTCACCGAGTATTGGCAGGGCGTCGCCTTGCAGCAAACGGTGCACGGGTGCCAGGTCGATTCTGTCCCGACGTATCCTGCCCTCGGGCGAAGCGCTGCCGACGATCCGCCCATCAGTGTCGAGCAGATAGACTTCGACGCTGGGGTTGACCAGCATCAGCTGATTGAACAGGTCGCGGACCGCGCCCGGCATCATGCCATTACTGTCCATCAGCACCGTGTCACGGGCGATGTGCTGGGCCAGATCGCGTGACAGGCCTTGCACCACTTCCAGCTCATGCATCCGGTTGGCGCGCACCTGCATCCACGCGGACGTACCGCAGCACACCAGCAGCAACACGGCGAACACCAGCGACAGGCGTTTGCTCAGGGTCAGCCTCATGGCTGTTCCTCCGCGGCGGCAAATTTGTAGCCTCGGCCCCATACGGTAAGGATGCGCGCCGGTTGTGCCGGATCGGCTTCGATCTTCGCCCGCAGGCGATTGATGTGGGTATTGACGGTGTGTTCGTAGCCTTCGTGGCTGTAACCCCACACCGCGTTGAGCAGGTCCATGCGCGAGAACACCTTGCCGGGCTGGCGGGCGAAGAAATACAACAGGTCGAACTCGCGAGGCGTGAGCTCCAGGCGACGGCCTTCGAGAGACACATCACGGGTGATCGGGTCGATATTGAGCCCGCCGATGATCAGGCTGCCGGCGTCCATCTTCAGGTTGCGAGCCATGGCGTCCACGCGCCTGAGCAGCGCCTTGACCCGCGCCACCAGTTCAAGCATGGAAAAGGGTTTGGCCAGGTAATCGTCGGCGCCCAGCTCCAGACCGAGAATCCGATGCAGCTCGCTGGACCGCGCGCTGGTGATGATGATCGGCGTGTAGCGGGCCATGGCGCGGGCGCGGCGGCAGATTTCCAGGCCATCGACGCCGGGCAGCATCAGATCGAGGATCAGCGCGTCCCAATTCCCTTGCTGCAACAGACGCATGCCTTCATCGCCATCGGCGCAGTGCACGACTTCAAACTGCTCATCGCGTAGATGCAGGCAGATCAGGTCGGCGATATGCACGTCGTCCTCGACCACGAGAACCCGTTTGCTCTGTTCCATTCAGTTCAATCCTTCAACGCAATGGCCCCATTGTGCGGGTTTTCCGCGGCCCGAGTTATCACGAATTGTTTAACTTCACGTGAGGATTTGGCGATCACTGCGCGCCTAGGCTGTGTTCCATGCCAACCACCTGGATGTTTCGGAGAAGATCATGTTTTCACGGCGGCAGTTTCTGATAGTGAGCGGCGGGGCAGGCCTTGCAGCATTGGCCGTCGGCGCGTCGAGCCGGTTCCCGGTGCTGGTCGATGAAGCCAGCGCAGCGCAGGTGTTCGAGGTGACGCACAGCGAGGCGCAATGGCGCGCCTTGCTCAGCGCCGAGCAATATCAGGTGCTGCGCGAACAGGACACCGAGCGACCTTACAGCAGCCCGCTGAACAATGAGCATCGGGACGGCGTTTTCGTCTGCGCCGGTTGCGATCTGCCGTTGTTTTCCTCGGCGACCAAATTCGACAGCCACACCGGTTGGCCGAGTTTCTGGCAACCATTGGACAAGGCTGTGGCGGTGCAGACCGACCGGTCTTTCGGGGTATCACGCGATGAAGTGCATTGCTCGCGCTGCGGCGGCCATCTGGGCCACGTGTTCAGCGACGGCCCCAAACCCACCGGGCAGCGCTATTGCATGAACGGCGTGGCGATGAACTTCAAACCCCAGGCGGCTTGAACCGTTTTTTTTTATTCATTTTATGCAGGTCGAATTTATGTGGCTTCTGGTCCTTGCTTATCTCGGCGGCGTGCTGACGATTGTCAGCCCATGCATTTTGCCGGTACTGCCGTTTGTCTTCGCCCGCACCGGGCAGCCGTTCATGAAAAGCGGCTTGCCATTGCTGGCCGGCATGGCGCTGACCTTCGCCCTCGTCGCCACGCTGGCAGCGGTGGGCGGCGGCTGGGTGGTGCAGGTCAATCAATACGGGCGCTGGCTGGCCTTGCTGTTCGTTGCCTTGTTCGGCCTGACGCTCGTGTTGCCAAAACTGGCCGAACGCCTGACCCGACCACTGGTGGCAGCTGGCGGTCGACTGTCCGAAGCTGCGGGCAATGATCCCCGGCCGCGTCCTGGCGCGTCGTTTCTGATTGGCGTCGCGACCGGCTTGCTCTGGGCACCTTGCGCCGGACCGATTCTGGGCCTGGTGCTGACCGGCGCGGCGCTGCAAGGCGCGAGTATCGGCACGACCTTGTTATTGCTGGCTTACGCCGCAGGTGCCTGCACCTCACTCGCAGTTGCGTTGCTGCTGGGCGGTAAGGTTTTTGCGGCGATGAAACGTTCCATCGGTGCTGGCGAGTGGGTGCGACGGGGTTTGGGCGTCGCCATGCTGGCTGGCGTGGCAGCGATTGCGCTGGGGCTGGATACCGGAATTCTGGCCAAGGTATCGACGGCCTCAACCGGCGGCATCGAACAGGCACTGGTTGGCCGACTGGCCGGTAAGTCGCCGAGCAGCAACGGGGCGATGATGGCGCAGAATCCAGGCAGCGGGAGCATGATGAAAGCCGCCAATCAGGCGGCGGACAGCTTGCCGGTCGAGGGCAATCTACCGGCGCTGGACGGCGCCGTGCAGTGGCTTAATTCGCCGCCGCTGACCGCCGAGGCGTTGAAAGGCAAAGTCGTGCTGGTGGATTTCTGGACGTACTCCTGCATCAACTGCTTGCGCACGTTGCCTTATGTCAAAGCCTGGGCCGAGAAGTACCGCGATCAGGGTTTGGTGGTGATTGGCGTACACGCGCCGGAATTTGCCTTCGAGCGCACTATCGGCAACGTCACCAAGGCGATGAAAGACCTGGGTATCAATTACCCGGTGGCGGTCGACAACGACTACAAGATCTGGCGTGCTTTCAACAACCAATACTGGCCGGCCCACTATTTTGCCGACGCTCAGGGCCGCATTCGTTATCACCACTTTGGCGAAGGCGATTACGCAGAATCGGAACGCGTCATCCAGCAACTGCTCCGTGAAGCGGGTGCCACCAAGGTCGCCGACGGCCTGATCACTGCCAACGCCCAGGGTGTGCAACAGGCGGCGGACATGAACGACGTGCAATCCCCGGAAACCTATGTCGGTTACCAGCGCGCGGAACAGTTTGTTCCTGCCCAAGGCCTGTTGCCGGACGCCGTGAAGAGCTACAGCCCGGCGCCGCAACTGGCGCTCAATGACTGGAGCCTGGAAGGTAAATGGAACGTCGGCTCCGAACAGGCCGCTGCCGACGCCTCGGCGAGTCGCATTGTTTACCGCTTTCATGCGCGGGACCTGCATCTGGTGCTCGGGCCTGGAGCCGTTGGCAAACCGGTGCGCTTCAAGGTGTTGATCGACGGCAAAGCGCCCGGCGACGCCCACGGTACCGACGTAGCCCCTGACGGCAGCGGCAGCGTGACAGAACAACGCTTGTATCAGCTGGTGCGCCAGCCCGGCAGCGTGCAGGACCGAACCTTCAGCATCGAATTTCTCGATCCGGGTGTCTCGGCGTATGCGTTTACTTTCGGTTGATCATCATTCATTGATTCAGGAGTCAGTCTCATGAAAACCCCATTTACGTTGCGCCGGATTGTGTTGCAACTGGCCGCAGCCGGTTTTATCGGCCAATGCTCCGTCGCCGCCTTTGCCGCTGAGGACGCGGTGCGCCTGGCGCCGCCAGCCATTGACGAAATCACCCAGGCCCACAGTGAAACGGCCGTGTTTGCCGGTGGCTGCTTTTGGGGCGTGCAAGGCGTGTTCGAACATGTCAAAGGTGTCAAGCAAGCCGTTTCCGGTTATGCCGGCGGCACATCCGACACCGCCCAATACGAGCGGGTCAGTGAGGGCGATACCGGCCATGCGGAATCCGTCGAAGTCACCTTCGATCCCGCTCAGGTCAGTTACGGGACCTTGCTGCAAATCTACTTTTCGGTGGCCCACAACCCAACCGAACTCAATCGCCAGGGACCGGATAGCGGCACCCAGTATCGTTCGGCACTGTTCACCAAAAGCAGCGAACAGCAACGTGTTGCCCAGGCTTACATCGCTCAACTGGACGCCGCGCATTCGTTCAACAAGCCCATTGTGACCAGGCTCGAATCGTTCAACGGGTTCTACCCGGCAGAGCAGGAACATCAGGATTTTCTGACCCGCCATCCCATGCATCCGTACATCGTGATCAACGATTTGCCCAAAGTGGCGCAGTTGAAGCAGTTGTATCCTGACCGTTATCAGGCTGAGCCGGTGTTGGTGAAGGCGGCAATGTAGTCGGGGATCGGGCTGTCATTCACTTAAACGATTGAGCCGCTATGCTGGTCAGCTAGTACTCAACGTCTATCAAGAGGTGATTGCAATGGCCAAGCCTTATAGCTAAGCAGCGCAGATTCCCAAAGAATCGCTCAAGGCGTTCACCTTCGAACGTCGAGCGCCGACGATGTGCAGATCGAGATTCTCTATTGCGGGGTGTGCCATTCCGACCTGCACACCGTGCGCAATGAGTGGCAGAACACCCTTTACCCGTCGGTTCCCGGTCATGAAGTTGTCGGTTGCGTAACCGCAGTTGGCGGCAACGTCGAGCCAGGCCAGAAAGTCGGTGTTGTCGGTCTGGGTGGTCTGGGGCACATGGCCGTCAAGATCGCTCACGCCATGGGCGCGCATGTGGTGCTGTTCACCAGCTCGCCTGACAAGCGCGAAGACGGCCTGCGTCTGGGTGCCGATGAAGTCGTGGTGTCGCAGAATCCGGATGAAATGGCGAAATTCGCCAACAGCCTGGATTTCATTCTCAACACTGTGGCCGCACCGCATAATCTCGACGGGTTTCTCTCGCTGCTCAAGCGCGATGGCACCATGACCCTCGTCGGTGCGCCTGACAGCCCACACCCATCGCCGACTGTGTTCAACCTGATCTTCAAGCGGCGTAGCCTGGCCGGTTCGTTGATCGGTGGCATTCAGGAAACCCAGGACATGCTGGATTTCTGCGCTAAACACGGAATCGTTTCGGATATCGAGATGATCGACATCCAGAACATCAACGAAGCTTACGAGCGCATGCTCAAAGGTGATGTGAAGTACCGATTCGTGATTGCCATGAACAGCCTCAAAAAAGAGGCTGCGGCAGCCTGATTTAAACGCTCCGGGCTCGATTCCCCCTTCGAGCCTGGGGCTGTGCAGTTTTGCCTGAGTATTAGCTCTTCTCACCGTAAACACGGCTGTCTACAGCCAAACGCTACGAGTGCTGCAGTTGGTTTTTTTCCTGCAGCTGTTCACTAGTTCACTGTCGTTTAAACGCCAACTAAACAGTGATCATTGGCAGGCGCGGCTGCCTGCAACGGATTGCTGCGCATTTACTGTCCGGAAATGGAGTACGCTACGCAGGCAACCGTCTACAGATTCAAGGATTAAGCCGTAAGCGGGTATGGAGGAATGGATATGCATGGGTATGGAATGGTGGGGGATCTACTTCATCTAGCCCTTTATTTAGTGAGCATCGGTGTTTGGGCTTTGCTCTGGATAGTCTGCATCTTCAACGCGAAAGGCCGACTAAAAAAATTGTTGGGTCCTCACGCATTGTTGATTTGTCTAGCGCTGTTTCCGGTATTGCCGGCAGCGTTCGTGGGCACAGCGTTGATTGCGTTTGGCCTCGAAAGCATTGTGTGGAGCGTGTTTGTTGCGGGTGTCGGGCTACCGCTGGTGGGCCTGCGTCTGGTTCAACGCTACCTGCAGGCCGATTCGAATGGCTGCGTATAAAGTCAATTCGACAATCAGACGTATTTGTCCGGATTATCGACAGGGGTTGGCAGAGCCGCATTTGAATAATAATGAAGAGGGATATATGCGAATACTTGTTATCGAAGATCACAAGGATATTCTCGCCAATATAACCGAATACTTCACACTTAAAGGCTGTGAAGTTGTCGGCGCCCTGGACGGCTTGGCAGGGTTACATCTGGCAGTAACAGGCAACTTCGATGCCATCATACTGGACCTTATGCTGCCCGGCATGGATGGCAATCTGGTGTGTAAAAACCTGCGAGAAAATACCAGGCAACAGGTTCCCATCCTGATGCTTACAGCCCGGGATGAATTGAGTGATCGGCTGGCCGGGTTCAAAGTGGGTGCGGATGACTACATCGTCAAGCCGTTCGCCCTGTCCGAACTATTTGCTCGCGTCGAAGCGGTCGCCCGCCGTTCAACAGGGTTAAGTAATCGCATGCTTCAAGTTCATGACTTGACCTACGATCTGGACTCTCTCGAAGTCTGTCGTGGCGGCAAATTGCTCAAGCTGAACCCGACCAATCTGGTATTTCTCGAATTGCTGATGCGCAAAAGTCCTTTGGTGGTAAAACGAAAGGAACTTGAAGAAGCGATCTGGGGTACCAATACTCCGGATACCGATAGTTTGCGCAGTAATATCTACCTGCTGCGCAAGGCGATCGATAAGTCTTTTGACATACCTCTGCTGCACACCCATCACGGGGTGGGCTACAAGTTGCACAGCCCGTACTGAGCGCAAGTAAAGCGGCCGCTTTCGGTACGAAGGTGGCCTGCGCGGGCATGCATGGGTATCTGCTATCTCGTCAAACCGCGCCTGCTCGCGGAGATGACATGCGTCTTGCGCAGTGGACCAAATGATTACTAAATGTATCGCCTCGTCGGGCGAGCGCGACCAGGTGCCCGAGTTTGCTGCTGTCATTAATTATTCAGGACTCTGCCTGTATTACCCCGCCAATCGTCATCCCCTGATGGCGTTGCGGCTGTTCGCTCAAACGGTTCGGGACTGGGCGAACGGGACCTCTGAGCCTGTCGAGCCTTGACCGGCCGGTCTGTTGTGCGACTCCGGCGTTAACGTTTGCTGTTGCTCAACACTTTATGCAGCTTGGCCTGCAGATCGCTTTCGTTGAACGGCTTTTGTACTACCAGCGAGCCTTCCAGACCCAGCACATCGGTATCGGCATAGCCGGTCACGAAAAGCACCGGTATTTCCGGATGGTTTTCATAGATCAGTGCGGCCAGCTCACCACCTGTCATGCCAGGCATGGCGAAATCGGTCAGCACCAGATCGATGGAATGATTGAGCATTTCCAGAGCCTCGACGCCGTCCTGCGCCTGTTTCACGGTGTAACCCATGGAATCAAGCATCTGCACGGTAACGGAGCGGACGTCAGGGTCGTCGTCGACCAGAAGAATGGTGTGCGAACCGGCTTCGTGTGCGGGATCTGGCTCTGCCGGGATTTCTTTCGGCAGGGTCTCAGGTTTGGCCACACTGGGCAGATAGACCATCACCTTGGTACCCACGCCCAGTTCACTCTCGATCATGACGCCGCCGCCTGACTGCTTGGCGAATCCGAACACTTGGGCCAGGCCCAGCCCTGAGCCTTTACCGACATCCTTGGTGGTGTAGAACGGCTCGAATGCGCGCTTCAACGTCTGCGCACTCATCCCGCTCCCCGAATCGCTGATGGCCAGAACCGCATACTTACCCGGTTCCGGATCCTCGGGGCGCACTGCAGGCCTGGTGATTTCTGCGTTGAAGGTCGAGAAGGACAGGGGACCACCTTTTGCCATCGCATCGCGCGCGTTGATGGCAAGGTTGAGGATGATCATTTCAGTCTGCGTCGGGTCACCCATGGCGTACCAGAGGTCGGTGGCCAGATCGGTTTCAATCCAGACGCTGCCTCCCAATGCACGGACCAGCAGAGTCCCCATGCTGCGGATCGTGTCGTTCAGGCTGATCGCCGCAGGCTGCAACCGTTGCCGGCGCGAAAACGAGAGCAACTGAGCGGTGAGCCGTGCGCCGCGTTCCCCGGCATCCTTGACGTTCTGCAAACGGTTGATGGTCTTGTCCAGTGTGCCGCGTTCGATATCGCGGATAGCGAAGGCGGTGCTGGTCAGGATCACGGTCAGCAGGTTGTTGAAATCGTGGGCCACGCCAGCCGTCAATTGGCCGACCACTTCAAGCCGCTGCATCTGCTGCAGGTCGGCTTCTATGCGCTCTTTCTCGCTGATTTGCGCGCGAAGCAGTTTGTTGGCAGCGGCAAGTTCATCTATTACCGCGCGTTCTTCGGTGATATCGCGAACGGCGGCATACATCAGTCCGTCCTCGGGTACGATTGTCCAGGAGAGCCAGCGATAGTCACCGGAGCGGTGCTTCATGCGATTGACGAAGCGGGTCGAGATATTGCCGCGTGCAATGCTCGCGACTTCTGCGACTGTGGCGTCAAGATCCAGCGGGTGGATCAATTCCCACAGGCGCATCTGGCTGATCTGCTGATTGGACCAGCCCAAAGCCGCTTCCCACGCCGGGTTGAACGATATGGGCGTCATGTCGAGCTGCAACACGGCCAGCAACTCCCGGGACAACTCCCAGGTGCGGTCGCGCTCACGGGTTCGCAGTTCAACGCGTGCGCCCAGCGCTTTGTTGAGTTCCACCAGTTCCCTGGTCGCCTGCTTACGCTCGCTGATGTCCTGCATCACACCCGTGAAGCGTACACATTGGCCATTTTCAAACACCGAGCGTCCATTGGAAAACAACCAGCGTGATCGACCACTCGGCATCAGCGCCCGGTATTCAATCTGGTAGTCGGCTTCCTTTGACATGGCCTCGTTGATTTTCAGCTCAAGCTGCGCTCGATCATCCGGATGACAGCGGGCCAGAAGAAACGGCAGGTCGACGGGGCTGTTGGGGAGTATTTCGTACAAGGCGTTGCAGCGTTCATCCCACAGCACCCGCCCGGTCAACGGTTCAAGCTCCCAGACGCCCATCATTGCCGCCTCGATGGCCAACCGGGCACGTACTTCAACGTCTTGCAGCGCCGACTCGGCGGCCTTGCGTTGTGCGCGTTCGCGGACCTCGGAGACAGCCCGCTTGACGGCCTTGGGCAGCATCTTCAGGTTTTGCTTGAGGACGTAATCCACCGCCCCCAGACGCATCATTTCCACTGCCTGCTGCTCACCGAAAATCCCTGACAGAAAAATGAAAGGGGTCTTGGGGGTCAGCTGCTGGGCGATTTTCAGCACGTCTGCGCCGGAGGAACCCGGCAGCAGGAAGTCGCACAGAACGACGTCAAATACCTGTTGGCTCAGGGCTTGAGCCGCGCCGTGGTGGTTGTGAACCAGAGTTGAGTCAACTTCGATGCCGCTGGCTTCCAATGCCAGAAGTGCCAGCTCCGCATCGTGCGGGCTGTCTTCAATCAGGAGGATTCTCAGTGCATTCAATGGCATTAAGTCGACTGCGCTTATCAATAAGGGTCAGGAACCGGGACGACGTTGAGCTCTGACCGATCCGGGTGGCGGCTCGTTCAGTACGGCCCAGAAAATACCCAGATCGGAAATGGCGCTGACGAACTCCTTGAACTCCACAGGCTTGACGACGTAGGCGTTGACGCCCAGTTGATAGGCGCGCGACAAATCAGGCTCTTCACGGGACGAGGTCAGCATGACAATGGGAATGCTGCGCAGCTCTTCCGACTGGCGAACGGCTTCCAGCACTTGCAGCCCATCGACTTTGGGCAATTTCAGATCCAGCAGCAGTACTGCGGGATTGCCGTCGAGCCTTTGCGCGTAGGCATTGCGGCGGAACAAGTAATCAAGCGCGTCCGCGCCGTCACGAACGACGATCACTTCATTGGCGAGCTGGCTGCGTTCCAGAGCGATCAGGGTCAGCTCCAGATCGTGGGGATTGTCCTCGACCAGCAATATGGGTTTGAGCATCACGTTTGTTCCTCAATCAGGCAACTGGACTCAGGGTTTGAATGGGTAGGGTGAAGGAGAAGACCGCGCCCTGGTTGAGCACGCCTTGCGCCCGGACGGTGCCGCCATGACGCTCGATAATCCGCCGGACATTGGCCAGGCCGATGCCAGTGCCTTCAAATTCCTCCATCCGGTGCAGGCGCTGGAAGACCCCGAACAGTTTGTCTGCGTATTGCATGTCAAAGCCCACGCCGTTATCACGGATGCTGACCTCGACAACGTTGTCGCGTTTGAAGGCGTCGATCTCGATGACGGCGTTCGTTTTGGTGCGGGTGTACTTGATGGCGTTGGCGATAAGGTTGCGCATCGCCAGGTGCAGGAACGCAGGGTCGGCAATGATGACCGGCAGGTCCCGAACCACCCACTCGATCGTCCGGCCTTCGTAGTCAGGTTGCATTTCAGTCCGGATCGACTCGACCATGGCGGTCAGATCGACCTCTGACTGACGCATTGCCGATCTGCCCATTTGGGAAAAACTGAGCAGGTTGTCCACCAGCGTCCCGGCAAATTTTGCTGACTCGCCGATGGTGCCCAGGAAACGCTGGCCACGTTCGGTGAGGTTTCCCTGCTCCATGTCCGTGAGCAACTCGGCATAGCCGGCAATGTGGCGCAGCGGGGCGCGCAAGTCATGGGAAACGCTGTAGGAGAACGCTTCAAGCTCTTTGTTGCTGCGCTTGAGCTCGATGGTCAGCTGGGCCATTTCCTCCGCCTTGCGCAAGACAATTCCGAGCACAGCAAGGCGTAGTTCGGCGACACCTTCCAGTTCGGTTGCGTCCCAGCTCGTGGAGAAGCCTTCGACCTTTTGTTTCCAGAGATCAAAGCTCTGACGGGGACTTAACGAGCCGCTTTGATCAATGGCTTTTTCTGGTCTTCCCGCCCAATGAACGGTACGGGCCTGCTCGCATTTGAACCAGATCAGGAAGTTCGAATGCAGCACGGAGATGGATACGGACAAAACGCCGCTCACGGATTTGGCCAGCCCGGGCAACTGCGGAATTTCCACCCCGACATTGTCGGTGTGAAAGACATCCGCTCCATTGCGTTTGGTCAGCCAGGCGGCGAGCGCCCGAACCTGTCCTTCCGGCGGTGTCTGGCCGTACAGGTCGCATTCGTTATCAGAGACGACCGCCGCGCCGGTGGCACCGACAAAACGGATAAACGTATCAGGCAGGGCTTTGAGCCCGTTGAACACGCTGTCCTGATCGGCCATTGCCGCCAACATCTGGACGATGTCTCTTCGCAGGCCCAGCATGCGCTGATTGCGCAGGTGAGCCTCCTTGGTTTCCACCTGCAATGACAGCACCCTGCCCAGCAGTTCGCAGGCCGAGCGGGTCTGAAAGCTGACAGAGCGGGGTTCTGAGTTGTGGCAGGAAATCAGCCCCCACAGTTCACCCTCAACCACAATCGAGATGGACATGGATGCCCCGGTACCCATGTTGCGCATGTACTGCAGATGCACGGGCGAAACGCTGCGCAGGGTCGCATAGCTCAAGTCGAGAGGGCGCTGGGTCCTGGGGTTGATCGCCGGGATAATCGCGGAGGGCACGTAGTTGGCGTCGGCAATGATCCGGATGCGGTTGGCGCAGTAGAGCTCGCGCGCCTGGCGGGGAATGTCCGACGCCGGGAAGCACAGGCCCAGATAGCTGGGGTAGCCATCGTTGGCCAGCTCGGCGTTGACCACGCCGTTGCCGTCTTTATCGAATCGATAACTGTTGACCCGCCCGAAGCCGGTGATGCGCTTGATGAAGGACACAGAGCGATTACACAGTTCGTCAACGCTTTCGTCTTCACGCATCTGACTGATGAACGAACGCACCAACGGATACAGCCGGCCGTGAGCGGAAGCCGTGTCGCCGGCAGGTTCAAACTCGGCAATCAACACGTCATCGTTGCGATGGAGCATCATCGCGACCGGGTGGCCGGATTGATCGCCCTGAAGGAAAGTGACATCACCAACGTGGCAGGGCTGCGACGCATCTTCGTCAAGTTCACCCAGCTGGGCCACGTACGCTGAGCCATTCTCGACGAGCGCATCCAGCTCCATATCCAACAGGGATGTCTGCTCGATATTCAGCCATTGCGCAATGTTTTCGCTGATCTGGACGATCTTCATCGCCGCTTCATCAATGACGATCAGGAAGCCTTGAGGCTGGATGCTGCCCGGGATGCGAATAGGTTCCCGAGCGCAATTATCGATAGCGGCTTGCAGCGATGCTTCAGTGTCGATAGCGGTCAAAATTTTTCCCTTTGAAGGCTTTTGAGACGGGTGAAGCAGGCTCAAGTAACGAGCAGAAAATCACCAAAATGCGTTTGCGTCGAAAAATCCGATGACACAGTATCAAATTACGCAAGCTCAGTTTGTTTGAATGACGCTGAGTGCCGTTGTTCCCGATGACAGGATCAATAACTGATTTGAACCTGCGGAGTAACATGCTCTTCAGGAAATACACGCCATCCGGTCCGCCCAATGGGCAACGGATCAAGCTTGCTGCCCAAACCAAAGTGGAATTTGTCTCGATGGATTTACGCGACCTCTACTATTTCGAAACCATCGCTGATCTGGGCAATCTCGGTCGCGCCGGTGACAAGCTGCATCGCACACAGCCTGCGCTGTCGAAAAGCGTTCAGCGCCTGGAGCAAACCCTCGGTACCGCGTTGTTTTTCCGCGAGGGCCGTCGGATGCGCCTTACGCCCGCAGGTGAATTGCTTCTGATGCGGGCGCGACATCTGCGTCAGGGCGTGCAGGAAACCCGTCGGGAAATTCAGGATTTCGCCAAAGGCACCGTGGGCAATGTGCGGCTTGGCTGCGGCCCGACTGCCGCCGAATACCTGTTGCCCAGCCTGGTTTCGCTGTTGCTGGAGACCGCGCCGGACCTGACCCTGGAGCTGGTCACCGGGCAGAACGATATGCTGCTCAATGCATTGCGCACGGGACAACTGGACCTGTTGATCTGTCCGTTATCGGCGGTGGATGTCGCCCAGTTCGAAACCTTCGCATTGTTGCAGGACGAAGTGGTGGTGGTTGCCAGCGTCGACCATGCGTTGTTCAAACAACCGATCAGCATGGCCGACCTGTGCAACTGGCGCTGGGTGTTGGCGGCGCCGACCGTGGCAACGCGGCGCTGGCTGGACAACACATTTTTCAATCATCAGCTGGATATGCCGCAGATCCAGATTCAAACCAACTCCATCAATATGATGCCGCGACTGATCGCTCATACGCCGCTGTTGAGCTTCATTTCCAGGCATAACCTGGGGGTCGGCAAGATCGGCGCAACGTTGCGTGAAGTCCCGCTTGCAGAAACCACCATGAAACGCAGTTTCGGCCTGGTGATGCGCCGCGAAGCTTACGTTTCGCCGCCTGCTGCTTACATCGTCGACTTGCTCAAGCGAGAAGGGACGGCGTTGTTCACTGATCACTCCGAGCAGGACTGAATAATCCAGCAAGTGTTACCCATTTCCCCAGCATGGGCGAAGCATGGGTATTTCTATCAATAACATTCATAGTTGAATAAAAAAGCGGAAATAGATTTATACGAGGAATAGGTTAAACATGGGGTCATGGCGGTAGGCGACGATGCGTGAAGTCGGTACCGATGCCAATAATCAAAACAAGGCGTCCACTATGACCTACAGCATTCTCGTCACTGCAGAGCGCCTGGCCCCTGCAGGACTGGACATCCTCAACCAGCAAGGCTGCCGCGTCCTGTTCGTGCGTCAAGGGCAGGAAGTCGCCGACATCGAGCACCTGATGGCGACCCACCCGGTGGACGCCGTGATCTCCCGCACTTTCGAGCTGAGCGAACAGGCGATTGCCTCGTGCCCGAGCCTGAAAGTCATCTCTAAACACGGCGTTGGCGTGAGCAACATCGATGTTGCGGCGGCCAGCGCCCGGGGAATCCCGGTTTATGTCACTCCGGGCGCCAACGCGCAGTCGGTGTGCGAAATGACCCTGGCCCTGATGTTTGGCGCCGCCCGCAAAGTGAGCTGGATGGACCACGAAATCCGCGCCGGTCGCTGGTCCCGCGCTCAGGACGGCCTGGAATTGCAAGGTCGCACCCTGGGGCTGGTGGGTTTCGGACAGGTCGCGCGAAAAGTCGCCACGGTGTGTCAGGCGCTGGGCATGGCCGTGCGCGTCTACGATCCATTCCTCGCCGCCGACAGCGACCTGATGGGCGCCGAGCGCATGGGCTCGTTGGCGGCTTTATTGCCCCTCAGCGATGTCCTGAGCCTGCACGTACCGCTCACTGCGCAAACCCGGGACCTGATTGGCGCGGCTGAACTTGCGTTGCTTCCCGAGCACGCCGTCCTGATCAATACCGCACGAGGCGAAGTCGTCAACGAAGCGGCGTTGGTCGAGGCCTTGCGCGGCGGTCGGCTGTACGCCGCCGGCCTGGACACCATGGCCATCGAGCCACTCCCTGCCGACAGCCCGTTGCTGAGCCTGGACAACGTGCTGCTGACGCCCCATGTCGGCGGTTCGACGCCAGCGGCGCTGGCCGCCATGGCTCGGGACGCAGCAACCAATGTGACTGATTTTTTGAGTGGCAAGCCTGTGCCGCGTACGTCTTGTGTCAACGCCGACATCCTTCCCCTCTGACCGGAGATACCCATGACCACTTCTGCTCTCAATGACTGGCCAACCGGCTACCGCATCAATCCGCGCAATGACGGCCTGGACAGTGAACTGGTTGCCGCTTTTCGCACGATTCCGGTAGCGGTTGCGGGGGATTGCCTGGGTCGCAGCATCGGCGCCCGGGGATTGCACATCTACCACGGCGACCTGACACTCAAGCTTTGCGGCCCGGCGTTTACCCTGCGCGTCCGGCCCGGCGACAACCTGATGGTGCACAAGGCGCTGATGATGGTGCAGCCCGGTGATGTGCTGGTTATCGACGGCGCTGGCGATCTCAGTCAGGCGGTGATTGGCGGCCTGGTCCGCACCACCGCATTGCGCGTGAAACTGGGCGGGATCGTCATTGACGGAGCCGTTCGTGATCTTGAGGAATTGGCCGAAGGTATCCTCCCGGTGTTCGCGGCGGGGCATACCCATCGGGGCCCAAGCAAGGACGGACCCGGTGAAATCAACGTGCCGATTGCCTGCGCCGGTTTGTGTGTGATGCCGGGCGACCTGATGCTCGGCGACGCGGATGGCGTGCTGGCGGTGCCGCAGGCCGACGTTGCCGCGCTGCTGCCGAAAACCCTCGCTCATCTGGAGCGGGAAGCTTCAATCCGCGAAACCAACCGCCTCGGTACAGCGAACCCTGAACGATTCGACGCGCTGCTGCGCGCCAAAGGCCTGCCGGTCTGAGCTCATTGCACTGATACCTCGCACTCAACACGCTCTCGGTCATCGCTGCTGATGGCTGCCGGGTTGCACCCGTAAAACGTCACCCAGATAAAACCAAAAAAAAGAGGGAACCCATGCTGACGATCCTCAGCTATACGATGATCACCTGCTTCATGTACCTGGTCATGAGCCGCCGGCTCTCGCCCTTGGTGGCGCTGATGCTGGTCCCGGTGGTCTTCGCCTGTATCGGCGGTTTCGCCGCCGGGCTTGGTCCGATGATGATCGACGGGGTGAAGATGCTCGCACCCACCGGCATCATGCTCACTTTCGCGATTCTGTACTTTTCGATGATGACCGATGCCGGCCTGTTCAATCCGCTGGTCAAGTTGATCCTCAAAGTGGTCAAGGGCGATCCGCAGAAAATCGTGATCGGCAGCGCCATTCTCGGTATCTGCGTCGGTCTCGATGGTGACGGTGCGACGACCTACATCATCACCACCGCCGCGCTCTTGCCGTTGTACCGGCGCACTGGCATTCGCCTGCAAGTCATGGCGACCGTCTTGTTGCTGAGTAACGGCGTGATGAACATGCTGCCTTGGGCCGGGCCGTTTTCCCGCGCCGCGAGTGCGATGCATGTGGACATCGCGAGTCTGTTCATGGAAATGCTGCCGATGATGCTCGCCGCGCTGGCGTGGGTGGTGTTCGTGGCGTTTTTGCTGGGCCGTATGGAGAAGCGTCGTCTGGGTGTGATCGAGCTGCGCGAAGGCGAGGGCATGGATCATTTCAAGGAGTCCAGACCTGGGGATTGGCGCTTCGCCTTCAATGCCGTGCTCACCATCACATTGATTGCCTGCATGGTCATGAGCATGTTGCCCCTGCCGATTTTGTTCATGCTCGCGTTCGGCCTCGGCGCGGTGGTCAACTTCCCGAAAATCGAAGAACAGAAAGCCCTGATCGCCCGCCACGCGGATAACGTGATGCTGGTGTCGTTGCTGATTTTCGCGGCAGGGATTTTCGTCGGCATCATGACCGGCACCGGCATGATCAAGGCCATCTCGGAAAGCCTGATCTACATCATTCCGCAGTGGGCCGGGCAGTACATGTCACTGATTACCGCGCTGTTGAGCATGCCGGGCACCTACGTGCTGACCAACGACGCGTTCTATTTCGGCATCCTGCCGATCCTCGCCGATACCGCCAGCCATTACGGTATTGGTCCCATGGAGATGGCCGTCGCCGGGCTGATCGGTCAGCCGGTCCATGTGCTGAGTCCCTTGGTGGCTTCGACCTACCTGCTGTGCGGGCTGCTGGATGTCGACTATGCGGACAACCAGCGCATCTCCCTGAAATGGTCGCTGGGCACGGTCGGCGTGATGTTCGTGATGTCGCTGATGATCGGCGCGCTGTCCATCCTGCATTGAGCGACCGCGCCGACGCCCTGAAACGAACAAGAGGCAACACCATGCAAAACAATCCCGACATTGATGTGTTGATCAGCGAAGTAGGGCCACGGGACGGGCTGCAAAGCGTGTCAGCGACGATGCCGACAGCGCTGAAAATAAACTGGATTTCGGCCTTGGCGGCGTCTGGCCTGCGAGAGATCGAGATTGGCTCGTTCGTCCCGGCAAAGTTGCTGCCGCAGATGGCGGACGCCGCACAGCTGGTCGTCCACGCCCGCACGCTGCCGGGGCTGTTCGTCACTGCGCTGGTGCCCAATCTCCGAGGCGCCCAGGCGGCGTTCGAGGCGGGTGTGCAGAAGATCACCCTGCCGATTTCCGTGAGTGAACCGCACTCGCTGGCAAACATCCGCAAGACGCATGCGCAAGTGATCGAGGAGGTTCGCTCGGTCGTTGCCTGGCGCAACCAGCACTTCCCTCATGTGCAGATCGAAGCCGGACTCTCCACGGTGTTCGGCTGCACGCTGCAAGGTGTCGTGCCGGCAGATGACGTGATCCGCATGGCACTGAAGATGGCCGAACTCGGCCTGGAGGAGGTGGGCCTGGCCGATACGGTCGGTTATGCCAACCCCACGCAGGTGCGTCGCCTGTTCACCCGCTTGCGCAACGAACTGGGGCCTGTCGCGGGCAGCGCTCACTTTCATAACACCCGGGGCCAGGGGCTGGCGAACGTGGTTGCGGCGCTCGATGTCGGCGTGACCACCATCGACGCCTCGCAAGGCGGTCTGGGCGGTTGCCCTTACGCGCCGGGAGCCTCGGGGAATATCGTCACCGAGGATCTGGTTTACCTGCTTGAGTCCATGGGCCTGCGCACCGGCGTCGACATTGATCGGCTGGTTGCGGCACGGGAATGGCTGCACCAAGGCCTGCCGGGCGAGCCGCTGTACGGCTTCATTCCTGACGCCGGGGTCGGCAAGAATTTTCGTTACGCAAGCAAGGACTTATGAACATGCAGCAGACTTCCGAAAAGACCCTGCCACTGGCTGGCATCCGCGTCGTCGAATTCGTGCACATGGTCATGGGCCCGACCTGTGGTCTGGTCCTGGCCGATCTTGGCGCCGAAGTCATCAAGGTCGAGCCGGCTCCAGCGGGCGACAACACCCGGCGTTTGCGGGGTTCGGGCGCGGGCTACTGGATGACCTATAACCGCAACAAGAAAAGCTTTGCCGTGGACATGAAAACCGAGGAGGGCATGCTGGCCGTGCGCAAACTGATCGCCAGCGCGGACGTGGTCACCGAAAACTTTCGTCCCGGCGCCATGGAAAAACTCGCGCTGGGCTATGAGCAGGTCAAGGCGATCAAACCGTCGATCATCTACAGCTCGATGAAGGGATTTCTGCCCGGGCCTTACGATCAACGCACAGCGCTGGATGAGGTGGTGCAGATGATGACCGGCCTGGCCTATATGACCGGGCCGGTGGGGCGTCCACTCCGGGCTGGCGCGTCGGTGAATGACGTCATGGGCGGCATGTTCAGTGCCATTTCAATCCTGGCCGCGTTGCACCAACGTAATTCGACCGGCCTGGGTCAGTTCGTACAGACCGGCCTGTTCGAAAACTCAGCCTTCCTCGTCGCGCAACACATGATGCAGAAAGTCGTGACCGGCAAGGCCGCCGCGCCGATGCCCAATCGCGTGTCGGCCTGGGCCATTTATGACGTGTTCACCACGGCCGATGATGAGCAGGTGTTTCTGGGCGTTGTGAGCGACGGCCAATGGCAAAGCTTCTGCAAGGCCTTTGACTTCAGCGACTGGGCTGTCGACCCCACTCTGGTGCAGAACAACCAACGGGTGCAGGCTCGTGATCAGATCCTGCCGTTTGTCAGCCAGCGTCTCGGCGGCATGGGCAAGGTCGAGGTCATGGCCCGTTGCGAAGCGGCAGGGCTGCCATTCTCGCCGATCCAGCGCCCCGAGGATCTGTTCGAAGACCGCCACTTGAATGCCTCGGGTGGCATGGCGGCGCTGACGCTGCCTGATGGCGAAAACGTCAAGGTGCCCATGTTGCCCTTCGAAATGGATGGTCAGCGCTTCGGCACACGCCTGAACGTTCCCGAACTTGGCAGCCATTCCACTGAACTGCTGACCCAGATGGGTTATTCCGACGCAGAGATTCAGGCGTTACAGGCTGCTGGAGTTGTTAAAGGCTAATTCTTGCACTTGGCCAACACCACTTCGCAGGTACTGGGCGTACCGCCGGATCGCCCGGCGTAGCGCTTGCAGTTATCCAGAGACTTTTTGCGCGCCATGTTCAAGGACGAGCCCCAGGCCAGGCCAACTGTGCCGACGCTGGGCAGCGCTTTTGCGTAGCAGTTCGAACCCTGGGTCGGCGTGGTGCCTGAGCAACCCGCGATCAGCGCCAGGCTGATGGCGAGCAAAGAGAGCAGGGCCCATGATGAACAGCGGCGCATTGTGATACCGGTCATTGCATTTCCTGTGCATCTAGAGGCTGAAGCGTTTTTAGGGTCATGTCATGCAGGTTAGACCGAGTTGCGCCGCCAAGGCGTTCGCCAGCGCTTCCTCTGTCTCCTTCCCCCATATCGAACTGATGGCCGATGTCTGGATGCATTGCGTTATTTCGTGTTGGTGAAACTGAACGCCTGTTCTTTAAGGCTCGTTTGAATCAACGCAGCCAATTGTCTGGCGGCCGGCGTGGAGTGTTCGCCATTGAAGTGCAGCACATAGGCCAGGGTTGGCACCGGCGGTAAACCGGAAATGACGCTGAGATGGCTCGGCAGTCCAACGCGGGTTCGCAGTGTCACGCCCAATCCGGCAGCAACGCCAGCCCAGATTCCGCCAACGCTGGGGGTGGTCAATGCGATTCGCCAGGCAATTCCCGCCCCATCCAGCGCCTGGGTGGCGGCACTGCGCAGCACGCAAGGGGCGTCAAACATGATCAATGGCACGGGTGAGTCAGCAAGACGTTTGACCGGCGGCGTGTTACGCGCGCCTATCCAGTACATCTGCGTTTCGCCCAGGCGGGTCGCATGGGAGGACTTATGTTCGGTGTCCCAGGCCAACGCCATATCCAGGCCATCGCGGTCGAGCAGGGCAAGCAGCTCGGCATTGCGGGCAATCCTGACTTGGCCGGGGGTGGGCTGATGGTCGCGGGGATTCAGCTGGCAATTATTTTTGGCGCGACCGTGGGCGGGTTGCTTTATGACGGCGTTGGCTACCAGGCGACGTTCATCGCCAGCGGGGTATTTCTCCTGATAGCTGCCGTGCTGGCATTGCTCGTATCCCGCACGGCTATGCCGGTTGCACGATGAACTGGCGAGGCGTCATCGTGCGTCAGTCCGGAATGTCTGCGAATAAATTCTCAGAAGTCCCAGCGAGTTGTGAGCATGAAGTTGCGCGGTTCGCCGTAGGCCGCAGAATTGTAGAAGCCGATGTTGGTGTAGTAAGACTTATCAAAGATGTTATTGGCGTTCAGCGTCGTCGAGAGATTGTCGCTGAACTGATAACGGGCCATGGCGTCCACCAGCCAATAGGCTTTCTGGGAGAATTCCTCGTAGCGGCCATGCGGGGAGTTGTAGATATCCTGCCATGCAACGCTCTGCCAGCGGGTGCCGCCGCCGATGGTGAGCCTGTCGAGACTGCCTTTCAACTTGTAGGAGGTATACAGGCTGATTTGATCTTCGGGCTCGAAGGTAGAGATTTTGATGTCGTTATCGTCACGCACGATCTTGTGCGTGTAGCCAGCCTGCAGCTGCCAGCCAGGCGAAAGCTCGCCGGACATCTCCACTTCATAACCCTTGGTGACGGCTTTGGTGCCTTTGAACGCATAGTTGGAAGGGGTGGGCTGGCGATTGTTGTAGTCATCGTCGGAAACCGAGCGATTGTCTTCACGAATCTCGAAGTAAGCGGCGCTGGCGTTCAATCGCTTGTCGAAGAACTCGGCCTTGATGCCAAGTTCATAGTTCTGGCCTTCGTCCGGATCAAGGATTTTGTTGTCGCGGTCGCGGTTGTAGTTTTCCTGCGGCATGAAAATGTCCGTGTAGCTGGCGTACACCGAATAGGTGTCGTTCAGGTCATAGACCGCGCCGACGTAGGGCACGAAGCGGCCGGTTTCCTTGTACGACGGGGTAATACCGGTCAGCTGGTAATTGACTACGCGCCCGCCGAGCAACACCTTCAAGTCGTCGGTGATGTTCAGGCGTGTGGTGACGTAGGCACCTGTCTGGCGCACGGTGTCGTCGATCCATTGCGTCTGCGAGCCCCAATCTGGTTCGCGGAAGTTGCCGTGCCAATTGTTGAAATCCACGACGTTGGGGCCGTAGGTGGTGTAATCCCAGAAACCTTTACCTTTCCAGGTCGACGTGGCAATGGAGCCGCCCACTACCAGTTCGTGCTCCCGGCCCAGCAGGCTGAACGGTCCGGTGACGTACAGGTCGGCCGAGTCGCTGACGGTTTCGCCGGTGTATTTACCCGGCGTGATGGATGAGGTGCCATCGGCGTTTGGCGTGCTGCCCTGAATGGAACCCATGAGGGCGTGATAACCATTGATCTTGTGATCCAGCTGCAGTTTGCCGACCCAACCGTTATCGAAGTTGTGCTCGAGCATGGCGAATACAGTGCGCGTGTATTGCTCCCAGCTGCTCCAGTCGGCACCGTTGTTGAACGAGCGCGAGACGTGGTTGCGATCACCATTGGCATCAATCAGCGGGAAGCTTCCCGACCACGTGGACGCCTTGGGCAGACTGTCCTGGTAGTCACCGCCGACCGTGAGCATGGTGTCCGGCGACAGGTCGAGTTCCATGATCCCGTAGTACACCGGGCTCTTGCGCGAATAGCGGTCCATGAACGAGTTTTTGTCCTGATAAGCGGCAACGGCGCGGCCGCGGACATTGCCGGTTTCGGTCAGGGGGCCACTTACGTCCAGCTCACTGCGATAGTTGTCCCAGGAACCGACACCCAGGCTGGCATGTCCCTGAAAGTCGGCGGTGGGCTTCTTGCGCACCAGGTTGATCGTGGCGCCAAGCGATCCGGCACCCGTCAACAGCCCGGTCGCGCCCTTGAGCACCTCGACGCGGTCGTAAATGGCCATGTCACTCAGGGTATTACCCGCGGAATACGCCACGTTGCGGGAGGTGGAGGGAACACCGTCGTACTGGAAGTTATTGATCGAAAACCCGCGGGCATAGTAGTTGCTGCGCTCGGTGTCGAACGCCGACACGGTGATGCCCGGTGTATGGCGCATCACGTCGTCGACAGTGTTCAGACCGAAGTCATTCATGTGCTGGCGCGTGACGACGGTGATCGATTGCGGTGTCTCGCGCGGGGAAAGGACCAGGCGCGTTGAGGTGGCGATGGTGCCCGGTGTATAGGATCCAGAGCCCTCGGTGATGGTCCCCAGTTCATTGGACACGATGTCCGTGCGGCCCAACTCTATTGCCGAGGTCTGGGAGTTTCCGGGGCGCAGGGAATAGCGTCCGTCACTTTCCTGAATCGCCCGTAAGCCTGAACCGGCCAGCAAACGCTCAAGGCCTTCGGTCATGGCGAATTTCCCGTCCAGCCCTGTAGAGCTCAGCCCCCGCGTGAGCGCCGGATCAAACGACAAGACAACGCCTGCCTCGGCTGCAAAGCGGGTCAGGGCCGTCCCCAGGTCGCCCGCGCCGATGTGGTACTCGCGCACGCTGCCCTCGTTGGCATAAGCCGGCAATGAAGCGCCGATCCCCAGCAAGGTAGAGCAAAGCAGGGCGCCGCGAAGACCCGTCGTGAGGCGGCCGGTCTTGAAGGGTATTTTCATCTGTGGATGTCTCGTCGTCTTGATTGGCGGGCGGGCTGTGTACCCCATTGCTCAATGAGTCGAACGAGAATGAGAAAACCTATCATCAACAGTGATTTTTTTTAACGCCGCAAGACGGTTACCCAGTAGCGGGTCTTTTCTTCTATCCGCACCGGCAAGCTGGTGGTCAGCGCCTGCAAGGCCTGATCAGTGTCGTTCAAGGCAAAGGCACCGCTGATGCGCAGCCCGGCAATTGCAGGGTCACAGCGCAGCCAGCCGGAGCGGTAGCGGCCCAGTTCCGCGAGAAAGCTGTCGAGACGTTGCTCGTTGGCGACCAGCACGCCCTTGCTCCAGGCATCCTGACCCGGTGTCACGGGGGAGGGAGCTTGCGCCTGGAGGCTATCGAACGCGCACTGCATCCCGGCATCCACTACCAGCGGCGAGCCGGCGAGCGGAGTAATGCGAACCTGATGCTCGAATACCGCAACCCGTGCACCACCGTCGTCACTGCGCACCGAGAATCGTGTGCCGAGCGCCTGGACGATACCTTGCGGCGTTTGCACAAAAAACGGTCGACCAGCAGGATCCCGGGCGGTGGTGACCAGGATCTCGCCGTCGCGCAGCACCAGTCGGCGGCTGTTGGTGTCGTACGCGACATCCACCGCGCTTGCGGTGTTGAGCTGCAACTGGGTGCCATCCGCCAATACGATTCTGAGTTGTTCGCCGGTGGCCGTACGATAATCCGCCGTCCAGCCCGCGGTGTGCGCTTGTCGATATCCGCCATAGCTGAGCATGCCGCCACCGACCGCCAGGACCAGGCCTTTGAGTAACGTGCGGCGACCGCTTTGTTCCGGTTGATCGGCCAGGCTGAATGCGCGTCCCGTCACGCCCGTTGGTAGACCGTGCAGGCGCTGCTGCAATTGCTGCGCCTGTTCCCAGGCCCAGCGGTTTTCTGCGCAGCTGGCCAGCCATTCGCCCCAGGCACCTTGATCCGCACAGGTAACATCCTCGCTTTGCAGCTTGGTGAACCAGTGTGCGGCCTGTTGAAGCGCCACTCGCTGCTGAGGGTTCAGAGTGGTCATCGTGATCAGCGCTCCACGCCAAGGCTATACAGCATGCAATGCTGCGTTGCTTTGGCAATGTAGCGGTTGATGGTCACGACGGAGACGCCCAATTGCGCAGCAATGGCCTTGTAGTTCATGCCATCCAGTTGGGACAGCAGAAACGCGCGCCGCACATTGGCGCCCAGCCCCGCGAGCATCGCATCCAGTTCATAAAGACTTTCGAGCAGAATCGCTCTGGATTCTTCGCTGATGGTCACGGCTTCCGGTTGTTCGGCGACAGCCTGAAACCAGGCCCGCTCAAGGCGCGCGCGGCGAAAATGATCAATCATCAGCCTGCGCGCGATAGTCGCCAGATAACCCTTTGGCTCACGCACGGCTTCAAGTTGGGCAGCGGCATCCTTGGCGGTCAGCACCCGGATGAAAACGTCCTGCACCAGATCGGCTGCCAGATCACGGCACTCTACACGCGGGCGTAACCAGCCAAATAGCCAGCGATGATGATCGCGATAAAAAACGCTGACCTGCTGTTTGAAAGGGGAAGGGGTGGGCATAGGGGCAGATCAATAATGCAATTAGGATTGATTATCATTCTAGGGTTGGCGGTGTTTGTTCTGCAAGCCTGTAGCATGCGTTCAGCGTTTTCACAGTCGCAATCCGCTGCCGCTTATGCATTGACAGACCTTTGGACGTATCCTTCGCGCGGCGTATCGGGCTCGCGGTTCGTCGATACCATCCTCACCCTCTACCCACGCCAACAGGAGTTTTGCGTGAAGAAGGATTACCTGGCGTTTTTCACGTCCTTGTTCCTGTCGCGGCTGGCGGATCAGGTTCTGTTGTTCATCGTGCCATAGGTTGTATTTCAGACCACCCATAGCGCCGCCTTGGCCGGTTTGGCGTTCTTCGTCGAATCGTTGCCGCGCTTTCTGGCGTTTCCGGTCTGCGGCGCGCTGTGCGACAGGTTCTCCCCGGTCATCGTGGGTGTCACGCCGCCACTTCTGCAGCAATGATCATTGGCGAATTTGCCGCCGACAAGGCCACTTACGCAGGCCTGCAGATGGCGGGCGAGCTGAACGCGGACCCAGCCATCAAGGATCGATAACGCAGAATCAAAAACGGGTCGAGTCGATCACTTCAACTTTTTCGCAGAACGCTGTCGCCGGCATTCGCGGGCAGCCGCACGACATCGACCAACCCCAGAAGCCCCAAGGCGGCGATGCCCAGAAACGCGACGCGAAAATCGAACGCCTGAGCGACGATTTCCCCTCCTCGCAGGGACATGGAGAAACGCAGCAGCAATGCGGCCACTGTCACGCCGATGCCCATCGCCAGCTGGAAGAACATGCTGAACAGTGCAGAGGCTTCACTCATGCGACTTTTTTCGACATCAGCGAAGCCGATTGAGTTGTAGCAGGTGAACTGCATTGATCGGGACAGCCCGCCAACGAACAGGACGACAGCGATCAACCAGAAGGGTGTGGTCGCCGTGAAACACGCACACGCCGCTATGGACATGACGCCGATGATCCCGTTGAGCAACAGCACCCGACGAAAACCATAGCGCTGCATGATGGCGGTGGTGAGCGGCTTCATCGCCAGGTTCCCGGCGAAGACGGCCAGCACCAGGGTTCCTGCTTCAACCGGCGATAGCCCAAAGGCAACCTGAAACAGCAGCGGGAGCAGGAAGGGTAAAGCGCTGATCGCCATCCTGAACATCGATCCGCCGAAGACGCTGACCCTGAAGGTCTGGATGGACAGAGTGTCGAGCGCCAGGAGTGGGTTCGCGTGGGTACGACAGTGATGGATTGCCAGAGCGGCAAGCACTATTCCAGACGCCAGAACTCCCGCTCCAACCAGTAACCCACTGCCGTTATGACTGCCGAGCCATTCCAGCCCGCCAAGAATCGTCGCGCAGGCGCCCGACAGCAGCAAAAATCCTCTACCGTCGAACTTGCGTACGTTCTCCTCCTTGCCTGCGGGCACCAGCCATAACGCGGCAATCAAGGCCAGCACGCCCAAGGGCAAATTGAGATAAAAAATCCATGGCCAGTCAAAATGGGTGACGATCAAACCGCCCGCCAGCGGCCCGAGAATCGGCGCGACCAGGCCGGGCCAGGTAATTACCGCGATCATCTTGACCAGGTCTTTTTTGTCGGTATTGCGCAGCACCGCAAGCCGTCCAACCGGCACCATTAACGCCCCGCCAATGCCTTGCAGCACGCGGGATGCGACGAAAGCCTCGAAGCTTGTGCTCATGGCGCAAAGCAGCGACGCGAGCGTAAACGTCACGATTGCTGCGGTGAAGACCCGGCGCGCGCCAAAGCGATCCGCCACCCAGCCTGACAGGGGTATGAAGATCGCGACGGCGAGCAGGTACGCGGTAATCCCGACATTCATGTCGACCGGGCTCACCGCAAAATCAGCCGCCATTTTCGGCAGCGCGGTGGCAATGACAGTGGCGTCCAGATTCTCCATGAAGAACGTGACTGCGACGACAATGGCGATGAGTCGGGTCTGCAAGCTGATGCCCGTTCCGACGTTCGCCGCTGACTCTTGAACCGGAGGAACCACCGTCGACGTCCTTTAAAGCGCTGAGAGAGATGGCTGTTCTTTTAGCAGAGAGCGGGCCTTGCGGCGACCACTAACCGGCCAGGCCCGATCAATGCGTTGGGTCAGTTGTTGAGACTCCTGCGGCGAAGCAGATCGTCGATGGCCCGCAGCGCCAGCGGATAACCGTCGGCCCCCAGGCCGCAGATCACCGCATCGACGACGCCGGACATGATCGAGTGGCGATGAAGCTCATCCCGTGCATGGATGTTCGACAGGTGCAATTCAATCAGCGGCGTGTCGATCAGCTTCAACGCATCCAGTACCGGGATCGAATGAAACGAAAAGCCTGCCGGGTTGATGATGAGTGCGGCACCTTGTTCGAAGGCTTCCTGAATCCAGTCGACCATCACACCCTCGTGATTGGTCTGGCGAAATTCACAGGCCAGGCCAAGTTCCTCGGCCAGCATCACGCAGCTCTGGCGAATCTGCTCGAGCGTGGTGTGGCCATAGATGTGTGGCTCGCGACGGCCCAGGAGATTCAGGTTCGGGCCGTTGAGGATGAAGACAGTTCGGTTCATGGTCGTCCTGCTGCGTTATTTGGAGAGGATGGCGGTGGAGGCGGTGTCAACCGGGTCTTGTGCGGCGACGGCGTTGAGGTCAATGCCTCGGGTTTCCGGGCCGATGACGATCATGGCCAGCGAGATCAGGTTGATGACGGCGCACAGCGCGACCAATGGCCACGGTGAGTTACCGGATTGGCTCATTAACCAGACGGCGATCATCGGCATCGGGCCGCCGACCAGCAGGTTGGCGCCGGTGTAGGCCAGGGCCGAGCCGGAGTAACGCACCTCGGTGGGAAACGCTTCAGCGAAGGCCACTGGCTGGATGCCGCTCTGGAACTGGGTGAAGCCCAGGAACAGTCCCATGATGGCCATGATCGCGGAGACGTTTTGCGTGTTCAGAATCGGGAAGTACACCATCAGGATCAGCAGCGTCATGCACGAGCCAAGGATCAAGGCCTTTTTGCGACCCCAGCGATCTGACAGATAGCCGCCCGCCAGTGCGCCGAAAATCGCGCAGATGTTGGCAACCATCAGTGACATGAAACCCATCGACTGGCTCATGCCAAGGTGTTTTGTCAGGTAGCTCAGCGAGAAGATCACGATCAGATAGAACAGCGCGGCCGGGGAGCAGAAGAACAGCATCAGCCGCAGGATGGTTTTGTAGTGGCTGCCCAGTGCGGATTTCAGCGGGCTGGTGTTCTGCTTGATTGGCGCTTTTTTCAGGGCAATGAACGCCGGTGTTTCAGCGACTTTGAGACGGATTAAAATCGCCACGATCACCAATATGAAGCTCATCACAAACGGAATGCGCCAGCCGAAGCTTTCGAACTGTTCGCTGGAAAGCGTGGCGGCGAGCCCCAAAAGCACGGCATTGGCTAAAATCTGGCTGAGTGGCGAACACAAACCCAACAGGCCCGAGTAACGTCCGCGACGGTCGGGCGCGGCATGTTCCAGCGCCATGAGCTGCGCCCCGGTGGATTCACCGCCCAGGGCGAACCCCTGGATGACGCGCAGCAGCACCAGGAGAATCGGTGCCCAGACCCCGATCTGACCGTAGGTGGGCAACAGGCCCATCAGCACTGACGCCAGGCCCATCATGGTCACGGTGGCCAGCATCAGATTGCGCCGACCCAGTTTGTCGCCGAGGTAACCGCAGGTAATAGCGCCCAATGGCCGCGCAGCCAGACCGACACCGAACGTTGCCAGCGAGGCGAGGAGGCCGGCCGTTGGCTCCATCGCCGGGAAAAACAGCTTGGGCAGAATGGTCGCCGATATCGGGCCATAAAGCGTGAAATCGAACCACTCCAGGGCGGTGCCGATGGTGGCGGCCGTTACCGCTTTGCGAGGCATGCGCTGGTCATGACTCTCGTTGCTGATCGTGCTCATAAGAGGTGCTCGTCATTGTTTTTATGGTTATGAGGTGCTCACACGATTCCGCTTGGACAACAGCATTGGCAGGAAGCGTCGAAGTCGGTAGACGTTAACGCATCCTGCTTGCAGAATAATTATCGAAATCTGTACAAATGCATAAGCTGAACTTATGAGTACGAGCTATGGAACTGCGACACCTGAAGGCCTTCGTCGTGGCGGCCGACTTGCAACACTTCAGCCGGGCGGCCGAGCAACTGGGGATCGCGCAACCGGCACTGAGTCAATTGATGCGAACCCTTGAATCCGAACTCGGGCTGGCGCTGTTCAGACGTGAGAACCGCGGCGTGGCCCTGACCGCTGCGGGTATGGCGTTCCTGCCCCATGCGCGGCAATCCATCGAGTCCAGCGAATTGGCCAGTGCGGCGGCACGCCGGGCCAGAAGAGGTGAGGTGGGCGAAATCAACATCGGTTATCACTCGGCGTTGTTCGAGGCTAACTTGCCGCAATTGCTGCGGCATTACTTCAGCACTTTCCCCGAGGTCAAACTGAGTCTGGTGGACGCGGGCATTCGCGAGCAACTCGAAATGCTCCTCGACCACAAGCTGGATCTGGCCTTTGCCAGGGTGTTCAAGGATCACCTGCCGGACCGTCTGCGCACGCATCCTTTCAGTCAGTCCAACCTTGTCCTGCTGCTGCCGGACAACCATGAGCTGGTGGATAGCTTTACCGGCGAACTGGCGATGCTGCGGCACGAGAAGTTCGTCTTTCTCCAGGACCCGGCCGGCATCGGCCTGACGTCACACACGCTTCAGGCCTGTCGGCAAAATCAACTGCATCCCGAGAACATCATGCATGTGCCTTCGTTGATGAGCATCCCGGGATTGGTCGCAGCGGGTATCGGTTTAAGCATCGTGCCCGAAGCGATGACCCGCTTGACCATGCCTGGGGTGCGGGTCATACCGCTGCCCCAGGTAGAAATGGTCAGTGAGCTTTCGCTCATTTCACGCATCGATGAGCGCTCCAGTGCAGTGCTTCACTTCATCGAGGAGGCTCATGGTTGGGGGTAGAAAATCATCCGGCTTCTTTGAGCTACAGCGTTGCCGTCGGCCTCACAGCCGGAAGCGGCCGACCAGCGTATTGAATGAAATTGCCAGGCTGGAAAGCTCCTGGGTCGAGGCGTTGGTCTGATGGGCGCCAGCCGCTGTCTGGGTCGATAGATCCTGAATGTTGACCAGATTGCGATCAACTTCCCGAGCGACGTTGGCCTGCTCTTCGGACGCTGTGGCAATGACCAGGTTGCGATCGTTGATCTGCGAAATGCCTTCGGCAATCAACTCCAGCGCCTCGCCTGTGGCCAGGGCCAGCGATTGGGTATCGGTTACCAGTGACTGGCTTTTACCCATGGAGCTTACCGCCTGATCAGCACTGGCTTGCACGCTGTTGATCATCCCTTCAATCTCGCCGGTCGAGGCCTGGGTGCGGGCCGCCAGGGCGCGAACTTCATCGGCCACCACGGCAAAGCCACGGCCCTGTTCGCCCGCTCTTGCGGCTTCGATGGCAGCGTTCAGGGCCAGCAGGTTGGTTTGTTCGGCGATCCCGCGGATCACGTCCAACACTTTGCCGATGTCGCGCACCTGAACGGCGAGATTCTTGACCATGTCAGTGGACGCGGCAATTTCAGTGGTTGCGCTGTTGATCGCGGCGACGGCGCTGCGGGCCTGGTCGCGACCATTGCTGGCTTGCTCGCTGGTGGTTCTGGACGCTTCGGAGGTGGAGACGGCATTGCGTGCGACTTCTTCGACAGCCGAGGTCATTTCCGTGACGGCGGTTGCCGCCTGCTGGATCTCGTCGTTCTGGCGGACCAGACCACGGCTGCCATTGTCAGTGACGGCGGTCAGCTCCTCGGCAGCCGACGCCAGTTGGTCCGATGCGCTGGCGATCTGTTGAATCGTGCTTTTCAGGCTGCTCTGCATGTCCGCCAGAGCGGTCAACAACTGGCCGGCCTCATCGTGGCCGGTACTGATGATGTGCTGGGTCAGATCACCTTCGGCAATGCTGCGAGCGCTCGCCACGGCATTGGCAATGGGGCGGCTGATCAGGCGGCTGATAAACATTCCGAGCAGGATTGCGGCAATGAATGCCACTGCGATGCCAACATACAGCGAAGTCTTCGATGATGACTCCAGACGGCTTGCATCTTCGGCGCCTTCACCTACTTGCCGGTCATTGGAATCGACCATCACTGTCAACCCGTCCATGACCGAGCGGTAAGTCTTTTGCAAGTCGCCCAAGAGCAGGGCGCGGCCGTTCTCCAGATCGCCGGCCTGCATCAGGCTGACGTACTTTTGCACCATCGCCTGATAAACCGGCCAGTCTTGTTGCATTTTGTCGCCAGCGGCACGTTCGTCATCGGCAAGCGGTGTTTTTCGGTAGTCGGCGAATGCTTTCTCGCTGGCCAGTCGGTTGGCGTTCATCGATGCAATGAATTCATCTTTCACGCTTTGTGGCAAACCGGCGGCAGTGGCCAGGTACAACCGGTAAAGATCGCGGCTTTGTCCGACCGCCTTGGTTTTGGTTTGCGCGGTGTTGGAGACAGACACCAGATTGTTGGTGAACACCAGTTTCAGGTTCTCCGATAGCCTGGAAACTCCCTGGCTGCCCAGGACGCCTACGCCCAGTGTGATGAACGCACACAGCACGAAGGCTGTGATCAGTTTGGTCGAGAGTTTTGCGTCATTGATCCAGCTCATCGGTCATCCTGCTGACATATTTAGGGAGGAGCACACTGAGCTATCTCTCGACGAGAGGTGGCTAGTTGCCAGTCTCTCTATCGGCCATACTGTCAATGACTTTAGTGTTGCCGGAAATGTTTAGTAGTTGTGATGGCTCTGGAATGGGCCTTCTGGAGGAGTTTGCGCACTGGCTGTGTATTACTCATTCACATGGAGGATCGCTGGAATGACAGTTGTGCATCAGGCGGCTCAAGAAGGTTTCTCAAAAGAAGCGGGTACCTACACCCAGGGCCGCCCAGACTATCCAGGCGAAATACGGCCATGGCTTAGCGATACATTGGGCATCAGCCCTGGCTCGACGGTGATTGATTTGGGCGCCGGTACCGGGAAGCTCACGCTCCTGCTGGAAACAATGGAAATTGAGGTCATTGCCGTCGAGCCGGTCGAAGCCATGCGAGCCGAGTTTGCCAGGCATCTACCGAACATCAGGATTCTGCCGGGCACTGCCGAAGCTATTCCACTCGATGCTGGCGCAGCGCAGGCGCTGGTATGCGCCCAGGCGTTTCACTGGTTTGCCAATGAAACGGCGCTCGGCGAGATTCACCGAGTGCTTGAACCCGGTGGCCGGCTTGGGCTGATCTGGAATGTGCGTGATGAGTCCGTGGACTGGGTGGCAGCCATTACCAGAATCATCACGCCCTACGAAGGTGATACTCCGCGTTTTCACACTGGAAACTGGCGACTGGCGTTCAACGGTCGCTACTTCTCGGCGCCGGAACTGACCTGCTTCAAGTACACCCATACTGGCTCGCCCGAAGCCGTAATCCTGGATCGTTTTCTGTCGGTGAGTTTTATCGCAGCTCTGCCTTCTGCAGAGAAAGCGGCGGTGGCTGCTCAGTTGCGGACGTTGATCCGCACTCACCCGGCCTTGCGCGGCCGTGAAACCATTGAGTTTCCTTATCAGACCCAGGCTTATCTGTGTCGCCGGCTGGACTGAATCAACGCGTTTCGGGGTGCAAGGCCCTGCAGTTCAAGCGGCGGTCTGCAGCCGCCGCTGTACCATCCGGGTCAGGCGTTCGCCTACCTTCTCGACTCCTTTGTTCTGCGCCACCACCTGGGCGCCTTCCATCAACAGGGTAAGTTCTTCGGCAATCTGCTCCGGCTCGTTCAGTTCCAGCTGAGAGCAAAGGGCGACTAACCGACGAAACTGCCGCTGTTTATGGGTGTGAATCAGCGTTCGGGCCGGGTGCTCAGCGTCTGGCAGTTCGGCCAGTGCATTGCTGGACGCCATCCATGGCTGCGCATCAGGTGACCCGTTCCGTATCCCGCCCCTGCAACAAGTTTTCTGGAGCAATCCCGGCGTCAGCCCGGTGCATTGCGTATCGGCGTGCAAACTCGCCCGCTGAACGGTCAAGCGCTGCATCCTGCGGTAGAGGCCGCCTTGATGCAGACGGCGCGCAATCTTGAGCTGCTGGGCCATCGGGTCGAAGAAATGCAGCCGGACATCGGCCTGAGCTGGGATGCGTTTGTCGAGCTCAATGGACGCTTCTGGTCATCAAACACAGCTGCCTGGATCGACGCCATTGCCGCCGCTACGGGGCGCAGTATCGATTCCGAATATCTGGAGCCGGCGACGTTGGCGCTCTATCGGCTCGGGAAGACGCTGCGTGCCACCGAACTGTTGGGCGCACGCTGAACAAGGTTTATAGGCATGGCTGACCAGTCGATCCGCATAGGCGGTCTGTTTTCCGACACCGGCGTCACCGCTGCTGCCGAGTGCTCAACAATGCGCGGCGCGCAGTTCGCCATCCAGCAGATCAACGCCGCCGGTGGCGTCGATGGCCGGCTTCTGGAACTGATTACCCGCAATCCCGATTCGACACCTGCGCTTTATGCCATGCACATCGAGTCACTGATCCGCGAAGAGCACCTGCGTTTTTTCTTCGGTTGCTACACCTCTGCGGCGCGCAAGGCGGCATTGCCCATCGTCGAGCGCTATGACGCGCTGCTGCTGTATCCGGTGTATTACGAAGGTTTCGAATATTCACGCAATATCATTTATACCGGCGCGACCCCAAACCATAACGCGTTGCCGCTGGGCAACTACATGCTGGATAACTTCGGCAATCGCGTGTTGATGATCGGCTCGGAATACGTCTATCCCTACGAAACCAACCGCCTGATGAGCGACCTGCTGTACGAGCGCGGCGGCACCAAACTGGGCGAATACTACCTGCCGCTGAAAAACGCCCGGCCGGAAGATTTCGCCAGGTTGATGGTCAAGGCCAGGGAGCTGAAGCCGTCGTTCATCTTCTCCACGGTGGTTGGCGAAACCATGGGGCATTTGTATCAAGCCTACGCCGACGCGGGCTTTGACCCCGCCGTGATGCCCATCGCCAGCCTGACGACCAGCGAAACGGATATTCAGCAAATGGGCGCTCATCTGGGCGCCGGGCACATTTCGGCAGCGACCTATTTCCAGTCGGTCGACACGCCGAACAATCGCCAATGCATCGCTCGGTACCGCGAGCTGTTCGGTCAGCATCAGGTCACCGACCGATGCTGGGAGGCCGCTTACTTTCAGGTCCATCTGTTGGCCAAGGCAATCGTGCGGGCTGGCAGCACCGAAGTGGAAGACGTCTTGCAAGCCATGCGCGGCCTGGAATTTGAAGCACCTCAAGGGCGCATCCGGGTCGACGCGGACAACCACCACACGTACCTGTTTTCGCGCATCGGCCGAGCCAACGCCGAGGGCCAGTTCGACATCCTTTATGAGAGCGAGAGCGCCCTCAAGCCCGACCCATATGCCATCGCGCCCAATTTCAATGATTGGTCCAGCTCTGCCGGGAGTCGACCATGACCTTGCGTGCCGCCAAAAAACGCCTGCGCAACGACAGCGCCAGCGGCATCAAGGATTTGCGCGATGTCAGTGTGCTGGTGATGCATCCGGATGACGAAGACGGCCGCAACCTGATCGAGCAGTTGCAACGCATCGGTTGTCAGGTGCGCGTGCAGTGGCCGATCCCGGAACGCCTGGCTATCGAGGCGGACGTGATCGTGTTGGCGGTGTCGCCGGAAAGCCTTTCGACCAATACACCGTGCCTGCTGCACGCCAGCACGCCGCCAATCATTCCGGTGATTGCCTACGAGAACCCGATCATCGTCGAAGCGCTGGTACAGCTGAATGCCTGCTCGGTGATCCCGTCACCCGTGAAATCCTTCGGCCTGCTGACGGCGCTGGCGATTACCTTGAGCCAGTCGCGCAAGGCACGCGAGCGTGAGAAACACGTCAAGCGTCTGGAAGGACGCATGGCGGTCATGCGTACCGTGCAGCAGGCGAAAATCATTCTGATTGAAACCAAGGGCATGTCGGAAATCGACGCCTACAACGCATTGCGTGATCAAGCCATGGCCAAGCGCGAACCGGTGGAGAAAATTGCCGAGGCGCTGGTCAAGGCCCATGAACTGTTTCAACGAGCCTGTTCCTGAACAGCCTTTGAGCATCAAGCCGCTGACGGCTTGATCCTCTTCTGCGTGGACGTTTGCCATACGCCCTTACCCGGCAGGTATGGAACACCGCGTGGTGACCGGCGTGGACAACGAAGTCCTCCGGAACGAACCGCAGCCTGTGCATCGAGCATGGCCGGTTCGAGTCGATGATCGCCCGATTTCGGGCAGTCCTTAACGTTATCTGGAGAACACCATGTCCGTAAAACGCCCCGGCAAAGCCGACTTTCTGATCGCCGCTGAAGACCACGGCTACCATCTTACCGATAGCCAGATGGAGTCCTTCCTCAATCTGGCCGACGAAACCCTCAACTCTTACGAAGCCATTGACGCGCTATATGCCGCCAACGTCGCGCAGCAACCGCCAAAGCGCGAATACAGCAAGGCGGCGGACGCCGACAACGTGCACGGCGCGTGGTACGTAAAAACCCATATCGCCGGTGCGGCGCAAGGCCCATTGGCCGGCCGGACGGTGGTGATCAAGGACAACGTCTCGGTGGCGGGTGTGCCAATGGCCAACGGTTCGCTGAGCCTGGACGGCTACGTGCCGTCCGAGGATGCCACGGTGGTCAAGCGCCTGCTGGCAGCGGGCGCAACGGTGGTCGGCAAGTCGGTCTGTGAAGACCTGTGTTTCTCCGGCGCCAGTTTCACCTCAGCCAGCGGAGCGGTGAAAAACCCATGGGATCTGACGCGTAATGCCGGCGGTTCGTCCAGCGGCAGTGCGGTGTTGGTTGCCCTTGAAGAAGTCGATATGGCCATCGGCGGCGATCAGGGCGGCTCGATCCGCATGCCTTCGGCCTGGAGCGGTATCGTCGGCCACAAACCGACTTACGGCCTGGTGCCCTACACCGGCGCTTTCCCGATTGAGCGAACCATCGATCACGTCGGCCCGATGGCCAATAACGTCCGCGATGTCGCCGTGATGCTTGATGTCATCGCCGGTGCCGACGGCCTCGATTCACGGCAAAAAAATCCGCCGTCGGTCAACTGCCTTGCGACTCTGGACGACGGCGTTGCCGGCCTGAGAATCGGCTTGTTGCGCGAAGGTTTTGCCATTCCCGGCATGTCTGAACCCCAGGTGGATGCGCTGGTCAAGGCGGCCGTTGAGCCACTGGAAAAACTTGGCGCCACGGTTGGCGAAGCCAGTGCCCCATGGCACTCAGGGGTTGCCATGGATCTGTGGAACGTGATTGCCACTGACGGTGCTGCCTACCAGATGCTGCAAGGCAATGGCTATGGCATGAATGTCGATGGTTATTACGATCCGGACATCATGAGTTATTTCGGCGAGAAGCGTCGCGAACACGCCGATGCACTGTCCAGCAGCGTGCGGGCCGTGGCGTTGACCGGTCACTACAGCCTGAAAAACCTGCATGGCGCCTACTATGCCAAGGCGCGGATGCTGGTGCCGGAATTGACCCGCCAGTATGACGAAGCGTTCAAGGATTTCGACGTGCTGGTGATGCCGACCATGCCCTTCGTGGCAACCCCGCTTACCGCGCCGGATGCGCCTGTGGAAGAGTACGTCCACAGCGCCTTGAACATGTTGGCCAACACGGCGCCGTTCGACCTGACCGGACACCCGGCGACGTCGATTCCTGCCGGTCTGGCGGACGGTCTGCCGGTCGCGATGATGATTGTCGCACCGCGTTTCAAGGACGCCGTGGCGTTGCGAGTTGCGCAAGCCTACGAGCAGGCCCGCGGCGCATTCCCTAAACCACCGCGCGCGTAAGCGAATCCCCCCGGACATGGCGCTGGCGACAGGTTCGCTGGCGCTTGCGTCGACTCAGAATAGAGGAGCCTTCCATGCTGATGACTCGAGCTACCCGCGTGGCCCTGTGCTGCGCACTGTCAGCGCTACCGATGTTTGCATTTGCCCATCCCGGACATGATGAATCAGGACTGCTGGCCGGGGTGGTTCATCCCCTGAGCGGGATGGATCACCTGTTGGCGATGTTTGCGGTTGGTCTTTGGACGGCGCAGCAACAGGCCAACGCCCGCTGGATGCTTCCTGCGGCGTTTGTCGGCTGTATGTTGTTGGGCGGATTGCTGGGATTCAACGGCTTTGCCGTGGCGTATCTGGAAACCGGCATTGCGGCCTCGGTACTTGCTCTGGGTTTGCTGGTGGCAGTGGCTGCACGTCCGCCGCTGGCCGTGAGTATCGTGATCAGCGGACTTTTCGGAGCGATCCACGGGATTGCTCATGGTCTGGAATTACCGGAGATGAGCAGCCCCATGGGATTTGCCGCAGGCTTTGTCATCGCGACATCCGCGTTGCACGCCGCTGGTTATGCGCTGTCGCGCTGGACGCCTGTCGCTGGCGTACCACTCATTCGCAGCATCGGCCTGGTTTCGGCTGGAATTGGCGGTCTGTTACTGGTGGGATAAACGTGCAATGCGTTCGTGCGAATACGTGCACTGACATGCGGCGCGATCAATGGGTGCTGCCAGGGAAGGCGTAACCTCAGGCTCGATATTCATTCGAGCCTTGTCAATGCTGGACTCAGGCCTAGTTGTTCAATCAGAAACGACGCGCGCAGATAAATCTTGGTCGTTGTTTCCTGCGCCGCTTTTTAAATACATTCAGGCGAATCCTTGCGCAGGTGCAAGCTGAAACCCAGGTTTTGCGCGACGGTCATGTGCGGGGACAGCGCGTAGTTCTGGAACACCATGGCGCGTTCCAGCGAATTCCCCACCTTTGCATGAAAAATAAAATTATTTATTGAAAAAATCGACATGAGGACTACTCTCTGTAAAACGATTTAGTAAAACGTTTTACTAAAAATAACAAAAACCATCGAGAACACTATGAATCTGACCCGCCGTCGTTTCGTTCAGTCGGCAGCCCTTGGCGCTGCTGCTTTGTCTCTGCCAACCTTCAGCCGTGCTGCGACTCCCGTGCTGCGACTGTCTTCCACCATGCCGTCCGATCAGAACTCGGCGCATTTCCTGTTTTACCAACGCTTTGCCGAGAATCTCCAACAAGCCTTGGGCGACAAAGTGCGCATCGATTTTTTTGCCAACGGTCAATTGGGCAAGGAAGCCGACGTGGTGCAGCAGGTGCGCCTGGGGTCGATCGACATGATGGTCACTGGCAGTTCGATCTGGGCGACGGCGTTGCCCGAACTGGCATTGCTCGACCTGGGTTTCCTGTTCGACAGCTATGCCCATGTAGCCAAGGCAGTGGATAACGGCGTCGGCGATATCTACAACAAGCTGCTGCAGGAACGGACCGGTTGTTCGGTCATCGGCTGGGGCTCGCATTTCAGCGCGCGCAGTGTCTACACCAAGGCGCCGATCAAGGATCTGGCAGCCATGAAGAACGTCAAGCTGCGGGTCTTGCCGACTCAGGCGTTCATCGAGACGTTCAAGTTGCTGGGCGCCATTCCCACTCCGATTGCGTTCAACGAGGTTTATACCGCAGTGCAGACTGGCGTCGTGGAAGGCTTTGAACACGATGCCGCCAGCGTGTTGGCCAACAAGCTCGATGAAGTGGTGCGCAATTGCTGGCAAACCAATCACCTGTTCAGCCCGTGCATTGCAGTGATCGGCAAGCGTGGCCTGGCGAAGATTCCTGCTGATCTTCAGCCAGCGTTTATCGCGGCTGCCCGGGACGCCAGCATCCATCAGCGCGAAACTGCGAAAGTAAAGGGCGTTGAAGCAGTTGCCGCCCTTGCCAAGTCGGGCATGACCTTTTTCCCGATGGCGGACAGCGAGCGAGACGCCACCCGGCAGCTGATGCGCGAAAAACTCTGGGTACCGTTCACTCAGAGCAATCCCGTCACTGCCCCGGTGCTGGCGGCCATCGAAGCGTCACGGAGTTGATCGCGGCTCATTCAGGGTGCCGCGACTTCAATTGCGCAGCTATCGACAATAACAATCAGAGATACCCGTGATGAACCCATCCTTGAGCGTAACCGTCGCCGCGGATCCACCTGGGCACGAAAGCCCGCTGGACGCTGCGGGCCTGCTCGTCCCCACTCAGGAGTGGGGATTCAACAACCGGGCGGCCAGTGGTCGGCTCCTCGCTGCGCTGTGTACCTTCACCGAACGTCTGTGCGCGGTGGTGTTGGCTGTCGACGTGGCCGTGGTGTTCGCCTCGGTGATCCTGCGTTACTTCGTTCACCAGCCGGTGGATTGGGCGGAGGAGGTCGCCCGTGGCCTGATGGTGATGCTGGTGTTCCTCGGCGGTGCCACGGTGCTCGCCCGAGGCAAGCACGTGCATGTCGATTTCTTTCGCGCCTTGTTGCCGGCTGGCTGGCAGCAAGTGGCGCTGCAGATTGGCGGCTGGGCGGTCGCGGGAACGGCAGCGGGACTGGCTTTCTCTTCCTGGTTGCTGCTTGAGGACTCGGCCAATGTTTCGACGCCGATGGGGCTTCCGCAATGGCTGAACGTATTGCCAGTGTTCGTCGGCGCGCTGCTGATGACCATCGTCGGCGTTGCCAATGCCATTAACGGTGCAACGCGCAGTACGTGGCTGAGCCTGCTGGGCTGCATCGTCGTCAGCGCCGCAGTCTGGGGCTGGAATACCCGGTTTGAAGCCTTGGCCCTGCAACCCTGGGCGCTGCTGCTGTTGGGCTTCGTTGGCGGATTACTGGTCGGCGTGCCCATCGCCTTTGTCCTGGCAATGTGTGCGCTGCTGTATTTCATGGGCGACCCGTCGTTGCCGATGGTCATTTATTCCCAGCAAGTCATGGCGGGCATGGATCACTTCGTGTTGCTGGCCATTCCATTCTTCGTCCTGGCAGGCCTGGTGATGGAGGTCAACGGGATGTCCGCGCGCCTGATCGAGTTACTTGTCAGGGTATTTGGACGCGTGCGCGGCTCGATGAACCTGATCACCATTCTGGCGACGGCGTTCTTTTCCGGCGTATCCGGTTCGAAACTGGCGGATATCGCCGCTGTTGGCGGCATCGTCGTCCCCGCCGTGCGCCGCACGCGTCAGGATCCCAACGAAACCGCAGCCGTCTTGGCGGCCTCCGGAGTGATGGCGGAAACCATTCCACCGTGCATCAACATGATCATCATGGGCTTTGTCGCGAACATCTCCATTGGCGGGCTGTTCCTGGCCGGGATCGTGCCCGCTGTGGTGCTGGCCATGGGTTTGGCGACCCTAGCGGTGATCTTCGGACGCAAGGTCGACCCCAATGAAGCGTTTCCCCTGCGTACCCCGTTGCTGCGGCTGATGGGCGGCGCATTGGTGGCGCTGATCATGGTGGCGATGATCGGCAAGGGCGTGACGTCCGGTGTCGCGACTTCCACCGAAGTGTCGGCGTTTGCCGTGGTCTACGCGTTGCTGGTCGGCGGCGTGACCTTCCGCGAACTGACGCCTCGCGCAATTGCCGCGCTGTTCGTACGTTCGGCAGCGATGGCCGCCGGCATCCTGTTCATTATTGCCGCGGCGTCCAGCGTGGCGTTCGCGCTGACGATCCTGCAAATCCCGGCGATCATCTCCGATTTCATGCTCGCCCTGGCACATGACTATGGCCCGCTGGCGTTTCTCTTCGCGTCGGTCATCATCATGGTGGTCTTTGGTGCGGTGCTAGAAGGCGCGCCCGCGCTGATTATTTTCGGCCCGTTGTTGGTGCCGATTGCGGTTCAGGTTGGTATTCATCCGTTGCACTTCGGTACCGTGTCGGTAATTGCCATGGGCCTGGGACTGTTTTCACCGCCTTTTGGCCTGGGATTGTTCGCCACCTGCGCGATGACCGGCACCAAGGTCGAAGACGTGTCGCGGCGCATGCTCAAGTACTTGCTGCTGTTGGCGATGATGTTGGTTCTGATTGTTCTGGTGCCCTCGATTTCGTTGTGGCTGCCACGCACTTTTAATATGGGTTAAGGCAAAAAGATGGCAACGATTCACGATGTAGCAGCCCTGGCAGGCGTATCGGTAAGCTCAGTGTCCAACGTCCTGAGCGGCCGAACCGACAAGCTGGGTGCAGCGACCTATCGCCGGGTAGAGGAGGCGATCAGCCAACTGAATTATCGGCCCAACCGCGCGGCACGGCAGCTCAAGACCGGGCATACACCGATGCTTGGCCTGCTGGTACCGTCGACCGCCAACCCCATGTACGGGCAACTGGCCCTGAAAATCGAAGCCGCAGCGCAGGAGCGTTACGGGTATCGCCTGCTGTTGGCCAATACCCATCGTGACAAGCAGCACGAAGCACGGATGTTCGAAGACTTGCTTTCGTTTGGCGTGCAGTCGGTGATTGTGGTCTCGTCGATGGATGACGAGCGCCACCTTGAAGATGCGGTGTCGCGCGGGTTGGCGGTGGTCAGCTATGACCGCAGCATCGACCTGGCCGAGCATTCCCAGGTCGATCACATGTCGCCGGATAATTTTCAGGCCGGTTACGTCGCCGCAGATCATTTGATCGCTCATGGGCATTCGCGTCTGGCATTTCTGGTTCCAGGCGGCAAAACCGTGAGTCGCTCCAACAAAATTGCCGGCTTTTTCAAACGGGTCGCTGAGGCTGGGTTGCAGGACAGCAGCGAAGTGATCGAAGGCCAGGTGGCCGAGATCTTCGGCGATTCCGAGCTGGCCAGCCTGGGTTTTGCCATGGCCAGTCAGATCAAGGCCATGCGCCCGATGCCCACCGGCATTGTCACGGTCAACGACTTGCTCGCCATCGGCTTCATGTCTGGCCTGCATCAGGCCGGCCTGCGCGTACCTCAGGATATTTCGGTGGTGGGCATGGACGGCTTGTCCATCGCGGCGTTCACCAACCCCGGCCTGACCTCGGTGGCGATGCCGCTCGATGCAATGGCCGATGCCATGGTGCAACGCGTGGTGGAGCGCTCCCGGCAGATGGAGCAAACCCCGGTCAATCTGATTTTCCAACCCGACCTGGTGTGCCGGCAGTCGGTAGCCGCTCCGGCAAATTCATAAAGGGACTGAATGACATGACCAAGATATTCCTGACGCACTCACCTCAAACGCTGGAAAACTATTACAGCAAGCGTGCACTTGACCAATTACGCGAGTGCGCCACGGTCAAGCTCAATACTTCGCGTCACCTGTTGCAGGTTGATGAGCTGATTGAGGCGGCGCAAGGGTGCCAGATCATTGTCTCCAGTCGCGAAACGGCCGCACCCGCGCGGTTGTTCGAACAATTGCCGGGCCTGGCGGCGTTTTGTCGGGTGGCGGTGGATATCCGCAACATCGACGTCGAGGCCGCCAGTGCCCACGGCGTACTGGTGACTCGTGCTACCCCCGGTTTCGATACTTCCGTAAGCGAATGGGTCATGGGCGTGATGATCGATCTGAGTCGCGGCATCAGTCGCGCTGCCGCTGATTACTGGCAAGGCAGGATCCCCGCAGTCACCATGGGCCGGGAACTGCGCGGCTCGACCCTGGGCATCGTCGGCTACGGTTTCATCGGCAGGAAACTCGCAACCATGGCGCGGGCTTTTGAGATGAATGTGCTGGTCTGCGATCCGTTTGTCTCGGCCCATGAACCGGGGATCAGACAGGCGTCGTTCGCAGAGGTGGCCTCCGCTTCGGACTACGTCGTCTGCCTGGCGCCGGCCAGCCCTGAAACCGCGAACCTGTTCGGTCGCAAGGCATTCCAGACCATGCAGCCTCACGCGTTTTTCATCAATGCATCCCGTGGCGAACTCGTCGATGAACAAGCGCTGGTCGCTGCCCTCGATGAGCAGGTCATCGCGGGTTGCGCATTGGATGTAGGGCGCGCCGAAGATCAGATGCCCACACCGGCAATCGCGGCTCACCCGAAAATCATCGCCAACCCGCACATCGGCGGCCTTACCCCTCAAGCCAGCGAGCATCAGGCAATGGACACCGTTCGCCAGGTCCAGGCCCTGCTGGCCGGCAAAGTCCCCTCTGATGCGGTCAACCTCGAACACGCCAGCCGGGCCTCGCGCCTGTTCGGCGTGAAAAGCAACTCAAGCGTGGAGCTGTCCCATGAGTGAATCCTCTTTGAGCCCGATGCCGGGCGCTTGCGATTGCCACGTGCATATTTACGAGCCTGAGCGTTTTCCCCTGACGCAACAGATCGCCCGCGCGAGCTGGAGTGATTACCAGCAAGTGCAGCGGCGTCTGGGTCTGGAGCGTGCATTACTGGTTCAGGCCAATGGATACGGTTTCGATATGGATTGCCTGCTCGATGCCTTGGCGCAAGCAGGGGACGCTGCGCGGGCAATCGCTGTCATCGCGCCCGATACCAGTGACGAAACCTTGGCCAGGCTCCACAGCGCAGGCGTGCGCGGCGTACGCTTCATGCTCATTCCCGACGCCCAGGGCGCCTTGGGTTGGGACGCGCTGGAACCGATATCCGCGCGGATCGCCGAGCTGGGTTGGGTGATCAATCTTCAGGTCGACGGTCGACAGTTGCCCGACTTCGAGGCGCGTATCCGCGCATTGCCAAGCCTGGTGAGCATCGATCACACCGGCAAGTTTCTCGAGCCGGTCGGCATTGATCACGCCGGGTTCAAAAGCCTGTTGAGTCTGCTGGATTCGGGCAAGGTCTGGGTCAAAGTGTCCGCGCCGTACGAGACGTCGAAGTCAGGACCACCCCATTACGAAGACGTGAGCGTGCTGGCGCGAACGTTGGTGCAGGCCTTTCCAGAGCGCTGTCTTTGGGCGAGTAATTGGCCGCATCCGGGCCGCAGCCCCGCGCCCGATGACATGGCCATGCTGGATTTGCTCAGCGAGTGGGCACTTGATGACCACGTTCGACGCCGGATTCTGGTGGACAATCCAGCCAGGTTGTATGGATTCAAACCGCTATAGCGAACCCATTCGTCAGGCAAACAGCGCTTGAAAGCTATAGGCTCCTCCGGACCTTTAGCTTTGACGTACCTGTCCATGACTGCCTTCTACCTCAAGTTACTCATCACACCCGCGCTGATGCTGGCCATCTCGTTGGCTGCCAAGCGTTGGGGCACGCAAATCGGCGGGCTTCTCTCGGGACTGCCCATCACCTCGGCGCTGGTCATGCTGTTTCTCAGCCTTGAGCAGGGCGCGGCATTTGCCTCGGCGGCAGTACCAGGGGCATTGGCCGGACTGGCGGCGATTCAGGCGACCTATTTGTTTTACCTCTTGGTGACCCTGAGAGTTTCGGCGTTGCCTGGCTGCATTGCGGCCGTGGTGTTTTACGCTGCAGCTGCCTTGTTGATGAGCGGTTTGGGATTGCTGGCACTGTCCGTCATTGCCACGCTGCTGCTGGTCATCCTGATAATAGTAGCCACGTCGAAACAGGCGAAGACCAGCGCCGCGCCCTATGTCCCGGTGCCGCGTTGGGTCATCCCGATGCGCATGTTGACGGCCACGCTGCTGCTTTTGGCGATTACCGCAAGCGCAAAGTGGCTCGGGCCGGTGTTCAGTGGGCTGCTGGCGCCGATCCCGGTGATCGCCTGGCCTCTCGCAGTGTTCGCCCACGTCCAGGGCGGGCGTCACGAACTCAGTGCAATCGTCCGAGGCAACGCCATTGGCGCTGTTGGCGTAGTCGGGTTCTACCTGACCCTCAAAAACTCAATTTTGCAGTGGGGCGCGTTTGCGTCTATCACTACCGCCGTCGTGTTGGCTGTCGTGGCAACTTTTGTGCTGGCGAGGGTGTTGGCTAGACGGTAGCGAAGGCGCGGCAATCAAGCCCGCAGATCAGCGCTTCGTAATGGGCTACTGTCTCTGCATCTCGCACGTCGCATCTTCATTTCAACTAATGGACGACAGTAGTTGTAGTATTTTTCAGCAACGGACCGCTACAGGTGGCGTAGTATGCTCGCGCTTTCACCTGGCTGCGGTTGGGTAGCAGGCTCGGTTCAACTTGGATGTAGAACTTTCCATCAGGTGCGAAATTGAAAAATGGTATCCGTCTTGCTGTCACTCTCGTGTTTGTCGTTTTTTTCTCCTTGGCGTTATTGACGGGGTGGACGGTATGGGCGTCCAGAGAACGGGCGCTCAATGAGGTGAAAGTCAATAGCCTTAACCTGACCCAGGCTTTGGATACCTACTCTGAGAGCGTTATCAAACAGAGTTCGATGCTATTACTTGGCCTGGTAGAGCGCTTGGAAAGCGAAGAAATTGATGTGGCGCAAATCGAACGCATTCGCAAGTTGGTGAGCGAACAACAATATCTGCTCGCCCAAGTTAATGGTATTACTATTTACGGCCAGAATGGCGAATGGCTTATGGCATCCACCGGTGGAGAAAAGGGAGCGTTTGCCAATAGCAGTGATCGGGCATTTTTCATCCATCATCAAAACGACCCTTCAAGGGAGGCTTTTATCGGTCCGCCCATTCGCAGTCGCTCTACGCATAACTGGGTCATTACCGTCAGCAGACGCATCGACAATCAACAAGGCCAGTTCGCAGGCGTAGTGGCGGTTACTTTGGGGATCAGAAACTTCCTGGACTTGTTCGGAAAAATCGATGTAGGACAGGATGGTGCTATCGGGTTGACCTATACGGATGGCCAGATGCTGGTGCGTTATCCATTTAGAGAGCAGGACATGGAGCGCAACTTCTCCACTTCGCCGTTATATACGCGGTACCTGGTCGATCGTTCGGTTGGAACTGCATCTTATGTTTCCAGTCTCGATGGTGTAGAGCGGCTCTATGCATTCCGTCGAAATGAGAGTCTGCCGCTGGTGACGACCGTGGCAATCGGAAAGAGCGAGGCACTGACCGCATGGCGGAGCGAGTCTGCACTTTCGGCCGGAGTGGTGTTGGTCTTGCTGTTTGCTGTAAGTGGAATCGGTTGGCTCTTGATTAAAGATATTAAACGCAGGATCGAGGCTGAAGCTGATTTGACGGAGGCCCGTGAGGCACTTCTTGAAATCAACAAACAACTTAAAGTGCTTGCTTCCAGAGATCAACTGACAGGCATCGCCAACCGCAGAACCTTTGACGAAACGTTGGCCGGCGAAACCAATCGTGCTCACCGTGAAGGCAGCATGCTTGTTATTTCAAACGGTTTAATGATACTTACGGGCATGTCGCCGGTGATGAGTGTATTAAGGCGGTAAGCGAGGCAATCAGGTGTTGCCTGAAGCGCCCTGCGGATTTCGTCGCGCGTTATGGCGGTGAAGAATTGGCTGTCATCCTGCCGAACACTGATCTTACAGGTGCCATTATTGTTGCAGAGCATATTCTGCAGACACTAATGGATTTAAACATTCTGCATGGTGAAAGCCCATTCCAAAGGGTTACGGCCAGTATTGGTGTGGCGTCCAGACCGGGAGCGCAGCTTCTGGGCCGACAACTTGAATTGATCGAAGCGGCAGACCAGGCCCTGTATAGAGCCAAGGCAGCCGGTCGTAATCGGTTGATGGTTGATATTACTGGCGAGGCGCAATAAAAGCTTCGGGCCTGGCTGCACATCGGTCGAGGATGTCTACAATCCCGAGTACATGGCGATGCGGAGTCGCTTCCGAGATGCACCTGTCTCGGCTATCCAGGGAAGGAGAAACGCGTGGGCGACGAATACAATCTGGCACTGATCATCAGCGCAGCGTTCAGCGCCGGGGCTGCCGTTTTGCATGTGGGGGTTGTCATTGCGGGTCCTGCCGGGTATCGGCTTGCTGGCGCGGGCAAACGCTTTATTCGCGCGGCAGAGGCGGGAAGAGCGTTTCCGGCAATCATCACGACTGGAATCGCGTTGGTCCTGATGGTCTGGGCGGCGTATGCCTTGTCCGGCGCGGCGGTGATTCGTCCGTTACCACTGCTGCGCCCAGCGCTGAGCGTCATTACGGTCATCTACCTGCTACGCGGTTTCGCCGGGCCTTTGCTATTGAAGGATACCGGCCGAACCAGGCGATTCATTTGGATCAGCTCGGCAATCTGCATCGTTTTCGGTATTACCCATCTTGTCGGGCTGGTTCAGACGTGGGGGCGACTGGCCTAATCCGCCATGTCTACGCCAGCCGCCGGTGTTGTCGGATCCCGTCGATTGTCCGATCTTCAGTGACACCATGATCCGTGGGGCAATTCGACCTGCAGCTGGGCCTCAACTGTTGGCGTAGCTGTCCACCACACGCTGGTACTGGCTCGGTGAGGCGCCGATGTGCTGGCGAAAGAAGCGGGTGAAATGGCCCTGCTCAGAGAACCCGAGACTCTCCGACAGCAGTCCGAGAGTGCCGCTGCGCTCGCGCTCCAGCCAGGTAAACGCGCGGCGCATGCGGGCGTCGTTGACCATCAGGGTCGGCGTCATGCCGGTGTCTTTCTTGAACAGGGCGAAGAAGTGCGCTCTGGACAATCCACTGGCACGCGCCGCGTTGTCGATCAGGTCGGGTTGTTCAAGATGTTCCAGCAAGTAAGCCGTGCCACGGCGGATGCGTGCGTCGCGAAACTCGCCATGACTCGGCGCACCCTGGCGCCATAGCTGGCGCCACTGGGAAAAGTCTTCGATCAACTGGATCAGGAAATCGAACAGCAGGAACTCGATGCGCTCCTTGGGGACCAACCCGTAGCCGTGCATCTCGGCAATCAGGATATCGGCCAGGGTGCGAATCTGCAGCGACAGGTCAATACACGGATGCGGGAAGAAGTCCGGCCGTGCACTCAGCGCCAGCGACTGCTGAGCGGTGGCCAGCCATGCCGGTTCGATGTACAGCGCCAGGATCAGGGTATTGCCGGCCCCGGGTTGCGGGTCATAGAAATGCGGCTCCCAGGCATTGACCAGCACTGCGCTGCGATCCGCCAGGGGAACTCGCCGTCCATTGACGTTGAAGTAGGTGTCTTCCCCGGAAACCTTGACCAGCACGTGGCATTCGGAATGGGTGTGAGTCACCAAGGCTCGATCCATGTTGAGCAACGCGACACGGCCAAATTTTCCGTGAAACACTCGTTGGGCAATCGACATTGGGTAACTCCCTCGCTCGCTTGAAGCGGCTGTTATTTTGCGGCTGCACCGAAGGAGTAGGGCAGTCGTTGCTCTGTCTGGCGGGGCGCTGTTGTGCGCGCTTGTCTGATAGCAGATCGACAGCGCGGCCAAGGGTTCAATATCCCGTAGACCACGGCCCGCGTCCAGACAGATTTGGGTGGCAGGGCGATCTTCTGCTCAATGGCCTGCACATCCAGAAGTTGCATGCCGATTCACCTGACCCAGGGCGACTGCGGTAATCTTCGGCTCTCGTTTTCAGTGTCAGCCCCCTCATGTCTTGTGAATCCGTTGCCAACACCGGCCGCCTCGCGCTCGGCGAGATCGACCTTGAATACCGGCATCTGCCGGGAACCCTTGCCGGACGACCAACCCTGGTGCTGCTGCACGAAGGCCTGGGCTGCGCCGCTCAGTGGCGCGACTACCCCGAGCGGCTGCGCAGCGCCACCGGGTGCGGCGTGCTGGTCTACAGTCGCCAGGGTTACGGTCGATCCAGTCCGGTGACGCTGCCTCGCGGCCTCGACTATCTGAGCCATGACGGTCCGGCGGAACTGGCCCGTCTGCTGGATGCACTGGCGCTGCACGATGTGGTTTTGCTGGGCCACAGCGATGGCGGGTCGATTGTTCTGGCTTATGCCGCGCTCAATGATCCCCGCGTGCGTGGCAGCATCGCCCTGGCTCCCCACGTGCTGGTCGAAGCGCAAACCCTCGCGGGCGTGCGCCAGACCACGGCGCTGTGGCATACAGGCTCCTTGCGCGAGCAACTGACGCGTCATCATGGTGATAACGCAACTGGCGCATTCCATGGCTGGAGCGACAGCTGGCTGCACCCGGATTTCAGTCTTGAGCCGCTGGTGGCGCGGCTCAAGAACATCACTCGGCCCTTGCTGGTTATCCAGGGCCGTGACGATCAATACGCCACGGCGGAACAGTTGGCGGTCATCGAACGTCATGTGGGCGCAACGTGTCGCTGTGTCCTGCTGGACGATTGCCAGCATTTTCCCCAGCGCGAAGCCACCGAGCAGACCTTGCAGCTGATCAGCGACTTCGTTCTGGCGTTGCCGGATTCCCCAGCCTTCAATTGAAGTTTCCCTTGGTTTCCGGCACCACCAGGCTGCCGACCAGATAGATGAGCGACAGCACCACGGCAAAAATCGCCAGTACCTGAGGAATCTGTGCCGGGCTGCTGCTGGCCAGGGAGACGAAGGTCGGCATGGTCCCGCCCAGGGCGAAGCCGATATTCCACGACAGCCCGGTGCCGCTGGCGCGCAGCTCGGTTGCAAAGCGTTCGTTGAGGAAGATCAGGATCGGCGCAATGATCGCTCCACCCATGAAGGCGATCCCCGAGCAATACAGCGCGGTTCGCAGCAGCGAGCCGGGCTCGGCGACGTGAAGAAACATCAGCGGCAGGCTGACCAGATTGAGCACGCCCAGGACAATGAAGGTCTTTTTGCGACCTATGAGGTCGCTGACATAGCCGAACGCGAGTGAGCCGATGATGGTGCTCAGCGAACCGTACATCAACAGTTGCGACGTTTCGGTGTGGGGCACTTTGGCGACCACGTTGAGCAGCGTCGGCAAGTAACCGCAGGCCAGGTAATAGGTAGCGCCGCCACCGAAGGTGATCAGCAGGTTGATCAGCATGACCTTGCGGTATTCCACACCGAACAGGCGCTTGAGCGGCGATTGCGTCGGTTTCGCCGGGGTGTTCTTGCGCGTTTCCTGTAATTGGCGCCATACCGGCGTTTCTTCCAGGAAGCGAAACATCAGCAGGCCGAACACCGTGCTGATCAGCCCGCAGAAAAACATGCAGCGCCAGCCCCACACGTCAAACTCGGCGCCGGGGAAGACTTCGGAAAGCACCAGGTAGGCGAACGATGCCAGCAACGAACCCATACCGGCTCCGGCCCCGCCAATCAGGCCGGACATCAGGCCCCGGTAGCGCGGCGAGATAGATTCGGTGCCGATGGTGTGAGTCGAGGCCACGATGCCGCCGACGAAAATCCCCTGGACGATCCGCAGCATCAGAAACAGCACCGGCGCAATGACGCCGACCTGGGCCAGGGTTGGCAGCACGCCGAACAGCGCCGTAGATATGCCAACGCCCACCATCGACACCATCAGCGCGCGCTTGCGCCCGTGCTTGTCGGCATAGGCACCGAAGATCGCCGAGCCCAGCGGACGTACCAGCAACGCCACGGCAAACGATGCGTAGACGGCGGCCAGGGAAAGGGTTGGCGTGTCCGACGGAAAAAACAGTCGGCCAATGATTGGCGCCACGTACAGCAGGATGAACAGGTCAAACAGGTCCAGCGCCCAGCCGAAGGTCGAAGCGAAGCCTGCCAGCAATGCCTTGCGTGCAGGTAGATAGCCTGCGGCGGGCGCGTCCGGCGGCGAGGCGGTTGAGTGCGTCGTGGTGCTGGTATCGATTGTTGCCATGACAGTGACTCCGATTTTTATAGTTATCAGGGAGAAACATACTCAAACAAGCACTGGCGAAACGAGGGGGGTGCAGGAGCTTCGCTGCTGCACCGGTATCGCTTGCGCAGGATCTGTCATTCGCCCTTGAATACGGCTGCTCGCTTGCCATGAAATGCCTCGACGCCTTCCTTGAAATCCTGGGAGCTGCGCAGGCGGCTGTAGCAATGGCCTTCCATCTCGATGGCCACGGTCAGCGGCGAGTTTTCGTTGTCGTTGATCAGACGCTTGGCAGTGCGCTGGGCCAGGGGCGAGAAGCGGCACAGTTCTTCCACCAGGGCGTCGACCGTGTTTTCCAGCTCGTTATCCGGGACGCATTCAGTGGCGATACCCCAGTTGTAGGCCTGCTGCCCGCTGATGCGCTTGGCACGCATGACCATGTGCTTGGTGCGGGTGATGCCGATCATTTTCTGCAGGCGGGCAGAGCCGCCCGAACCGGGAATCTGCCCCAGATTCTGTTCCGGCAATGCGTAGCGGGTGGTCTCCGAGGCGACGCGAAAATCACAGGTCAGGGACAGCTCGAAACCCACGCCAAAGGTGTAGCCGCGATTGGCGACAATCACCGGTTTCTCACAGCGGGCAGGCGCTGCCACGTTCCAGGCCAGCTTGGAGACATGCTCCGGCGAGGCCTCAAGGAAGCCCTTGATGTCACCGCCGCTGGAAAAGTGCTCGCCTTCCGCGCGCAGCACGATAACCCTAACTCCCGGATGTTCGTCGAGGGCCTCGAATACCTGGCGCAGCACATCGCGCTGGGGCATGGCGATCACGTTCAACGGTGGGCGGTTGAGAATGATGTCGGCGCGCTGCCGGGCCGTATCGACCACGACCTGAAAGCCATCGAATTCGGTGTCGAGAAATTGCTGGATCGATTGCAGTTGCATGTGAATGTCCTCCTGGGGATTAGCACGCGGTCTTCAAGGTTTTTGCCTGATGCTCTTCGAGCAGCACGCGACGTAACACCTTGCCGACCGGCGATTTCGGGATTTGATCGATGAACTGGTAGTGACGCGGACGCTTGAATTTGGCCAGCCCCGAGGCGATGCAGTGCGCATCGAGTTCGGCCTGGCTGACGGCGCAACGCAGCTTGATGAAGGCCGCGATGATCTTGCCCCATTGCTCGTCCGGCAGGCCGACCACCACCACTTCTTCAATCGCGGGGTGCAGAGACAGCAGGCTTTCGATTTCCACCGGGCTGACATTCTCGCCGCCGGTAATGATCAGGTCGTCGACCCGGCCAGTGACGAAAAGGTCGCCGTCTGCATCGAAGTAGCCGATATCACCGGTGAAGTACCAGCCATCGTGCAGTGCTTTGGCCGTGGCATCCGGGCGATTCAGGTAACCCTCGAACGCTTCATCGCTGGCGAGGTCGGCAATGATCTGGCCTTCCTCACCCTGGCGGGACGCGATGCTCGGGTCGGTGGTATCCAGTGGCACGATGCGGATGCGCTGATTAAGCGCACCCCGACCGGAAGAACCCGGTTTGTGATGGGCGTGCTGGTCGATGGTGAAGGTGTAGATTTCCGAACAGCCGTAATGATTGACGAACAATTCCGGCTTGAAGGCCTGCTCGACGCGCTTCATCAACCCGTCACTCATGGGCGCACCGGCGAAGCCGATTTTTTTCACGCTGGCGACCCGTTCCTTGCGAAAGCCCGGATGCTCGATGAGCATGTGATACAGGGTCGGCACCAGGTACAGGTTGCTGACCTGCTGCTGCTCAATGGCTTGCAAAGTCGCTTCCGCATCGAAGCGCGGCACACAGACGAAATGTCCGTCGATCAAGGCCATGGACAGCAGCGAGCGCACGCCCATGGTGTGATACAGGGGCATCACGCCGAGCGTGCATTCGTCATGCCGGTACAGATTCTGCGCGACATGGGCCACAGCTGCCGCGCGCTCGGCACGGTGGCGGCGTGGTACGCCCTTGGGCTTGCTGGTGGTTCCGGAGGTATACAGCAGCAGGGAAAAATCCTCGGCCGTGGCGCGCAGGATGGTGGCGGCTGGGGCTTCGGCGCATAGCTCCTCGAAGCTCAGGTCATCCGATGCCACACGTTCGCCGCTGGCGATACGCGGCAGGGCGGCGGCGCTGGGGCAGGCGGCCAGCGCCGCAGCGGTGGCGTCGTCATAGGCGATGGCCTTGACCTGCGCATCGGTGATGCAATGGGCCAGTTCTTCGCCGGTAGAGCGCCAGTTCAGCGGAGTCACGACTATCCCGGCAAATTGGCAAGCCCAGTGCAGGGTCGCCATTTGCCAGCGGTTTTGCATCGCTACCAGCATCCGGTCGCCGCGTTTCAGGCCCAGGCGTTCCAGGCCGTGGGCGGCACGTTGAATATCGATGAACCACTGCTGGTAGGTTTTTTTCAGGGCTGCATCGCTGACCGCCACTGCATCGGGACGGCGTTCGACGGCAGCGAGGAAGCTGCGTCCGAGATCGAACATTATTGTTTTACCTCCTGGTTCGTTTGACGTTGTGATGCCACTTCAAGAACAGCCCGGACCATGCCGGTGTAACCGGTGCAACGGCACAGATGCCCGGACAGCATGTCGCGAACCTGGGTTTCGTCCGGGACGGGTACCCGTTCGAGGAAGTCCACGCAGGACATGAGAATGCCCGCCGTGCAAAAGCCGCATTGCAGCGCGTGATGACGGCGGAATGCCTGCTGCAGATCGCTGAGTACATCGTCCTCGGCCAGCGATTCCACGGTGTCAATGCGTCGCTCATGGCTCTGCACCGCCAACATCAGGCACGAGCGCATGGCCACACCGTCCACCAGCACAGTGCAGGCACCGCAGACGCCATGTTCACAGCCGACATGCACGCCAGTGGCGCCCAAGTCATGGCGCAGGAAATCACACAGCTGGGTGCGCGGTTCGGTGCTTGCCTGACGGTCGCGGCCATTGAGTTTCAGGTTGACGAGAAAAGCTTGGTCGGCATTGACGCGCATGATCAGACTCCTTCAATGAGGCGCTGCCCCAGTTCGCGAACCAGCTGTCGGCGATAGGCGGCGCTGGCGTGTACATCGTCCTGAGCGTCCAGCGACCAGGCCACTTCGTTCAATGCATCCTTGAGCGTGGCGCCACGGACCAGGCGCCGATGTTGCGGCCGGTCGCTGACGCCGCCGATGCCGAACTCCACCTGTTCCTCACCGATCGCCGCCGCCAGGGCGACCATGGCGAAGTCACCGTGACGCATGGCAATTTCCTGGAAGCGGTAGGTAATGCCTTCGCGCTTGAGGGGGAAGCGCACCTCGACCACCAGCTCGTCAGCACGCTTGTCGGTAGTCAGGATTCCCTGGAAGAACTCGTCGGCTTTGACGCTGCGCTGACCTTTTTTCGATTGCAAAACGATTTCCCCGCCAAGGGTGACCAGGCACAGCGGCAATTCGGCGCTGGGGTCGGCGTGGGCGACGGACCCGCAGACCGTGCCGCGGTTGCGGGTCTGGAAATGCCCGATCCACGGCATGGCCAGGGCCAGCAGCGGCACTTCATCGGTCAATGACGGGCGTTCCAGCAATTGCGCCTGACGTATCGCCGCGCCCACTGCCAGACAATCCCGGCGCCGCTCGATGAAGTTCAGGTCTGGCACATGGTTGATGTCGATCAGCAGTTTTGGCTGGGCCAGGCGCATGTTCAGCACTGCCATCAGCGACTGGCCGCCGGCAATGATCCGGGCCTCCTGGCCATACTCTGCGAGCAGGTCGAGCACCTCGCGACGGCTGCTGGCGCGTACGTAATCAAACGAGGCCGGCTTCATTGCGCACCTCCTTTGCCCAGCAGCGCGGCAACGGTGGCTTTCAGGCGTGTCCACCAGCTGCCGCTGATTGCCTGGCCGGTGACCCGCTGGGAAAGACGGGTGAATATCTGACCGATGATGACTTTCGAAGCACCTTGCAGCATGCGCCCGCCCACCGCGGCGACCTTGCCGCTGACCGAAACCTGATAGTGGTATTCAAGGCGTGTCTGGCCATTTTCCAGTTCGACGAACCGCACCTTGGCGTGGCCGATGGCCGATCCCATCGAGCTGTTGCCCGAGCCGGACAGGCGCAGGGAGTGCGGCGGGTCCAGATCACTGAGGGCCACCTTGGCCTCGAAGCGCGCCCGAATCATGCCGACGCCCACGGTGACATCGGCGCTGTAGCGGTTTTCGCCTTCCAGCTCCAGTGCATGGCATCCGGGGATGATCGCCTTGAGGGTTTGCGGATCCAGCAGGGTGTCGAATACCTGTTGCGGCGTGGCCGGGATCACCACCGAATCGCTGGCGCGCAGAGCCGGGCCGCCGGTGGCTTCGGCCGGGAAACTGTCGTCCTGTTCCATGCCAGCGGGGCGCGGCGGCTCGTCGATGCCGATCAGGGTGCGAACCCTCGACGGCGTCAGCGGCAGGCGGATGTCGTCACGACCCAGCGCATCGGCCACCGCATTGGCGATGCACACCGGCGTACTCATGTTGTTGCCTTCGCCGACACCCTTGGCCCCCAGCGGAGTGAAAGGCGAGGGCGTTTCCATGTGCAGGATCATTGGCTCGATGACTTCCGGGGCGGTGGGCACCAGATAGTCGGCGAAGGTGCCGGACAGGAAACTGCCATCGGCGCCGTAGGCGAATTCTTCCATCAATGCGGCGCCCAGCCCCTGGGTGAAACCGCCACGGATCTGGCCATCCACCAGGTCCGGGTTGAGCATGCGTCCGGCGTCGTGACTGGTGATGTAGCGATCGATATGGATCGCGCCGGTGACCGGGTCAATTTCCAGGGCGCAGATATCAAAGACGAACCCGTAGCACAGCGAGCTGTTGACCAGGTCCGCGTCATCTGGCGCGGTCAACTGC